>JACZRS010000001.1 GCA_022574595.1 Planctomycetota bacterium
ACCCCACGGTGACGAACTGCATTCTGTGGGGCAATGTCCCGAACGAGATTGCTGATGACGTCGGCTCATCGACCACCGCGTCCTACAGCGACATTGCCGGTGGCTTCCCCGGAGTGGGCAACATCGACGCCGATCCGCTGTTCGTCGATCCTGACAATGGCAACTTGCGGCTTCAGCCCGGCTCGCCGTGCATCGATGCCGCCAACAACAACGCTGTATTGAATGGAATCGAAACGGATCTCGACGGTAACTCTCGCTTCATTGAGGTTCCCAGCACGCCGGATACCGGATTAGGCGATTGCCCGATCGTGGACATGGGTGCCTACGAATTTCAAGAAGGAAAAGCAAACTGTTGCCCCTGGGATCTTGATGAAAGTGGATCGGTCGGCACTAGCGATCTATTAGCACTCTTCGCTCAGTGGGGTACTGATGGTCCAGCAGACTTTGATGGAAGTGGTACCGTTAATACAAATGACCTGCTGATCCTCTTCGCCAATTGGGGGCCATGTCCGTAATCCATTTGCACCACCACACCGATGGCGAACCGGCCAACGGATTGCCCCAAGGAGATATCCAGATGAAAAAGCTAAATATCCGATTCAAAATAGCTCTCTGTCTTGCAGCGATCATGGTCCTAGCCACGATAACTTCAGCCGACACTATAAACGTCCCAGGAGATCAACCGAGCATTCAGTCTGGCATCGACGTAGCGGTAAACGGTGATGAGGTCGTGGTTGCCCCTGGCACCTACTTCGAGATCATCAATTTCCTCGGCAAGGCGATTACCGTTCGCAGCACTGATCCGACCGACCCGGTAGTGGTGGCCAATACCATCATTGATGCAGATGGAAGCGGCAGCGTAGTCACCTGCATTAGCGGAGAAGGGCCGGACACGGTCATAGACGGCTTCACGATAACTGGAGGGACGGGAAGTAATGACGGCTTCTGCGATCTGGGCGGTGGGATGTACAACATCGGTAGCAGCCCGACCGTGAATAACTGCACATTCACCGATAACTTTGCTGAATTCGGCGGCGGGATGTACAACGACTTCAGCAGCCCGACGATTACCAATTGCACATTTACCAACAACTATGGGTTTGGCGGCGGGGGGATCGCCAACTGGAGCAACTGCAGCCCGACGATAACAAATTGCACGTTCAGCGAGAATTCATCATGTGAGGGTGGCGCCGGCATATATGACTACAGCGGCAACGCGACGGTGACCAACTGCACGTTCACCGACAATTATGCGGATGGCTATGGTGGCGCGATAGTAGGTGGCAACCTGGTGACCAACTGCACATTCAGCGGGAACGCAGCGACATATCAGGGCGGAGGGATGTACACCGGCGCGACGGTGATCAATTGCACATTTACAGGCAACTCGGCTGGCAGTGGTGGAGGGATGATTGCTGCAGGGACCGTGATAAATTGCACGTTCAGCTCGAACACAGCGGGTAACGGCGGCGGAATGGCAATCGTCAACGGCAACCCGACGGTGACTAACTGCACATTCAGTGAAAACTCAGCAACAAACGGTCGCGCTATCGCATTCGAGGACAATTGGCCATGGCCACCAAGCAACCTGACCCTGACAAACTGCATCCTGTGGGACGGCGGCGGTGAGATCTACAACATCGACTTGGCCACTATTACCATCAGCTACAGCAATGTCCATGGCGGTTTCGCTGGCACTGGCAACATCGACATCGATCCAGTCTTCGTCGATCCTGGCAATGGCAACCTGCGACTTCAGCCCGGCTCGCCGTGTATCGATGCAGGCGCCAACGCCGCTGTGCCTGAAGGTATCGAGACCGACATGGATGGCAATCCTCGCTTTGTTGATGATCCCTTGACTAAAAACACCGGCCTTGGCAGTTGTATAATTGCGGACATGGGCGCATACGAGTTTCAAGATGGAACAACAGATTGCTGCATTGGGGATCTCGATGGAAATGGATCCGTCGATACTGGAGATCTGCTTGAACTCTTTGCACAATGGGGGACAGCAGGATCAGCCGACTTTGATGAAAGTGGTACGGTAAATACAATAGACTTACTAATCCTGT
The DNA here is from genome assembly GCA_022574595.1 of Planctomycetota bacterium. Lineage (GTDB taxonomy): Bacteria > Planctomycetota > Phycisphaerae > Phycisphaerales > SM1A02 > JACZRS01. The sequence continues at coordinate 2,073 of JACZRS010000001.1, forward strand.
TTGCTAATTGGGGCCAATGCCCATAAAAAAGGCCCCGATGGAATCGGGATCTCCGCTATGCTCCGACATCAAGGCATAATGTTGCCATCGCCATTATCCTGCCGCGCCTCAGGGTTTCTCCGGCAACTCGAACTGCACCACCACCGAGGATGGCATTACAGGATACTCCACCCTACACCGGTAAACATCAAACTGCTCACCAGCCCAGCCCAGCCGATCAAACGCGTACTGCGCCATCTCCGGATAGCGAGGCACATCCAGTGTCTGCAAAACCGACGGCCCTTTGCCTATATACACAACCGACTCGCGCAGTGCAAGAATGTCACAATCCCGTCCTTCCGTTGGTGCATCTCCGCAGTTATGGTCACCATAAACAGTCACATCAGGAGCGATTTCTCCAAACGTCCCCGCTTTGACCAATACATCCAGAATCAATACCTCACACGGCGTGCGCACCAACGCCTGACTTATCTGCACGCGGTTATGCTCGTCCTGGTAGCGTTCCAGCGCCGCCCGTGACACATCTCCCACAAAGCAGGTGACTGCCGATTGATTACCTACACTCTCGCCCTCAAGCTGTACGTTGATCATCCCCATCGCTGCGGGAACTCTTCGGAACATGGGCAAGGGTTGACTACAAAACTCTCGAAGAAGTGGAACGCCACTCGTGACCTCGCCCTCTGAATCCAGCGGCTCACAAACCACAGAATGTCGCACTTCGCCATCATCATCGGAAACTCCCAGCCGGGCGATGGTCCATGAAGCCCCACGACGAAGTCTACGTAACCCCACCAAGCCCCGAATCACCGCAACGTCAAGTTGCTCTGGGTCATCCTCGTTAGGCTGGTATATATAACACGCCAGCCTCGTCCGGGCCTGTACGCCCCAGAGGTGGCTGTTGCCTCTAAAGCAGGCACGCTTGTGCTGAAGATCCAACTGCTTCGTCTCACCCTCCGCGTAGGCACTAACCATTGTGTCGAACGTTCTGCGGTTGTCCGCATGAGTTCGCACAAGGTCTTCAAACGCTTCATAGGCCTGGTCCACTGAATCAATCAGCGAATCTGGGACACCGCGAGCCGCTGCCTTCTTCAGGAATTTTCGCATCAGCGCTGCACCTGGAATGCAGCTTGCCAAAGCCAGGGGATCGTAGGAATTGGCGAATCGGTAGATAGGCCAAATCACGGTTCCCCCCATATTCATAACACGTTCAGCATCCGCAGCCTTGCGTATACCCCCAGGTATAGCTGCGATCATTTGAGCAAGTGCAGTGCGAAGTCTTGTCAAAACCTCGGCCGTTTGTTCCTCAAATGACTCAAATTCGTGCTTTAACCGCTGCTTTGAAGCCTGCATCTGAGCCATTGTACGCCTCTTTCAACATCTTTTGAAAGCCCATCATAGAGTAGAGATCTTTAGATTGGAAGTAATTAATAAAAGAATTATTATAATAATTCTTGACAGCCGATTATAGAGCCTCTACATTGCATTTTGGATATTACTGGTTCCCCATGGCCATAGCTGCCAGAAAGACAGCCACGACCTTTTTACAGGAGTCAATTCAATGCGATTCGATCAAGCTAAAACAGTTGCGAACTCAGTAGTAGCAGCTTTCATCTTGATGATTCTAACGGCCAACTCCTTTACCGCCGCTTCCGGGGGCGGCGGCGACCCGCCGCCTGTGATAGAGTCGGTTGAGCCGACGCAGTTAGTCTCCGGCACAGTGCCCCAGCCGGACATTCTGGTGTTCGGGACCGACTTAATCATTGGGCTTCCCTCGGCAACCAATCGGCCGACTGTGGCGTTGCGCCATGTTGATGGGATTGCTGAATTCAGCGCCCTTGCATGGGTGAACTTCGGTGGCACCATGGCGACTGTTACGTATGAGCAAATGAGCCTCATCGCCGCGCCGATGGGTACGTACGATGTGATCGTTACCCGGCCTGACAAACAAACCGATACGCTTGAAGCGGCATTTGAAATCAACGATGGTCTTGATTCTGACGGGCCGCAACTGAATGTACGTAGCGCCTGGGGTGGGCCGGTCAATGATGTCGCGATAGTTGGGGATTTAGCCTACGCAGCAATAGGCCGGCGATTGGTGGTGATAGATCTTGCCGATGAAACCAATCCCGTTGAGATTGGGTCGTTATATATCCCATCGGGAGTTGGGGGGGTGGCTGTCTCTGGAAGTTACGCCTTTCTCGGAGCAAACCAACCTTATTACTTTACGGTTGTCGATATTTCTGATCCTACCAATCCGACGCTAATATCTGCAGGGCAAGGAGACAGCTTCTCCCGAGATGTGCATTTTTACGGGAACCTGGCGTATGTGCGATCCGAAGGAGGTAGTGTTCAAGCCTTCGATATCACAAGTCCTGCCAATGTCATTCCCCTGGGTAGTGTTGCGGCCGGAGGCAATGCCATGACAATTGTCGGCGATCTGTTGTACGTGGGAACCGATGAGCTGGCGGTGGGTGAACCATCCATCCACTTCGTGGCCTTTCGAGTTTATGACCTGGCTGCTGACTCACTCAATCCGCCTATGATCGGCGAAGTGCAGTTCAACGCCAGCAACGATAACGGCGGTGGATTAACTCGAGCTGTCGCCGTGGAGGGTGGCTACGCTATTTGGACACTCCGTAAGGATGATATTGGTGGTGGCATTGAGATGCTCCTTACCCTGGACATTACCGATCCTACTTCGCCCATCATCCTCAGTGCTATCAACAATGACAACATCGGCTCACAATTCACACAGGTTGTTCTCTCCGGGGGCCTAGCTTATGTTGCAGATGAAGCATTTGAGCCATTAGAATGGGCTGGAGCTAAAGGCCTAACCGTCTTTGATATCGCAACTGATCCGACCAATCCAACAATCATCACCACATTCAAGACCCACGGCAACGTCGTGGGCCTCGAAATCCTAGGCAATCGTGCTTACCTCCGTGACAGTGGCGAAGGATTGATTATTCTGGATATTTCTAATCCCGTCAATCCAGTGCGGCTTGGCAATTACCACTCACCGGCTGTAATGCGGCAAATGGTAAAATCTGGTGATCTTCTATATATCGCAGATGCGTGGAATGGTTTTACAGTGCTGGATGTATCGGATGCTGCTCATCCCGAAGTGGTGAGTGTGTATCTGGCTGAGCATGTCGAGGCGCTATATATCTGTACTGGCTTGTCAAGTCCACTTGGTATTGATTCTACAGGTATATTTCTTAAAGATAACACAATCTACTTAGGAGCTGGGCATCTAGGGTTGGAGGCTGTGGATGTAAGCGATCCAACCACGCCAACGTTTTTGGGCGCGATGCGGATCGATCAGCTTCCACCTACAGATCCGCCTACAACTGCAAAGTCAAGATTCGTTGGTGTTCGGGTTCTTGGAGATGTAGCCAGCATCGGATTCGAGCAAAGGACTTGTGGTGGCATCGGTGGAGTTTTTCTCAACGTCAATATCAGCGACCCGGGTCATATGTTCGAGCTCGGCCGAGTCTCCCATGGCTGGCCGGCTGCTGCTACTATCGAACTTTCCGAATCGGGAGCAGCGTTCCTGGGTTTCGGAGGTGCTGACTTTGGCTTCGACGTTACGATTGAAACGAGTGATCCGAGCAATCCGCAGGTATTGTATGTGGGGCAGATTAACTCCATTACGGATGTCGCTCTTGATGGCAACATACTGTATCTAGGAAGTGAATACGGCGGGCGCGGTATATTTGATCCCGAAAGAGGACTGTACGTTCAGGATGTGACGGATCCATCGAATCCAGTTCAACTCGCCTACATCAACGATACAACGCCATTGGCTGGGGGCGTGGAGCTAGCTGCCGCATTCGCGCTCGCGGTGCAAGGACAGCGACTTTTTGTCGCCGGTCGTGGTTGTTCTCCCGGTGGAGGGTGCGGGCGAGAGGCACTTTACCTTTTCGATATCAGTGACCCCTCAGAACCAGTTTTCCTGAGTATAAAATCGTTTATTGGGGGTAGTAACGCAGGGCTATGGATTGATGATGCTGTGATCTATGTGGCCAACGCATTGAATAATGGCAACATAGGCCCAGCGACAGGTCTGCTGATTGTCGAGGTTGAGGAAGCAAACCTGGCTGATCTGGATGGGGACGGTGTGGTTGGTACTAGCGACTTACTTATCTTGTTTGCAAATTGGGGTCCGTGCCCCCCCAAGGGTGATTGTCCAGCCGACCTCGATGGCGATGGCTCCGTCAACACAAGTGATCTACTAGAACTCTTCGCAAATTGGGGATGAAAAACTATAAAGCCGCGACCGTTGGTCGCGTACAGAAAGGAATCATAAAATGAATAAATCACACCTCGTTACCACCGCAATAGCGTTAGCCATGACAGCAGGCATTGTAAAGGCAGATGTTCTCTACGACACAACGGGTATGAGCAAGAAAGGAACTTGGGATGAATCGTATGGCAACTTCATCGGTGGCGCGATTTTCTTTGGGGACGACATTGATTCGCAAGCGGCCGACAACTTCGAGTTGGACGGTACGTATGGTATTACCATTGTGACTGCGGATTATGGAACGACTTCTGCTTTACCACCAGTTGATGGAGTGTTGGTTGAGATCTTTGAAGATCTGGGCGGATTCCCAAGTGAAGTCCCAATCGCACAGGTGCTCTCCGCGGAGTTTGTCGCGACGCAGATTGACATTCACCCTGTGATAGACGGTTTACGCCTCACGGTCGATTTGTCAAACGAGGGCATTACGTTGGCCCCTGGCACATGGTGGGTAGCGATCACTCCGGTGGATACAGCCCCGCTCGGTGGAGAAATCTACAACCAGCTCGCCAGCACAGCTGGAACATACGGGAACAGCACACACCGTCGCGATGGCGGCGAAGACCACGGCAATGGATTACCAGGATTCACCGGCGAAAATGACTGGATCCTCGCCGGTTTGCTTGGTGGTAATGAATATGCCGACCTCGCCATGAGAATCGAAGGCACCTTGGTTGGCGAACCATGCCCTGCTGACCTGGATGGAAGTGGTGCAGTCAATACCAGCGACCTTCTTGAGCTATTCGCTGCGTGGGGCAAAAACCCCGGCAGCCCCGCCGACCTCGATGGCGACGGCACAGTCAGCACAAGTGATCTGCTAATCCTCTTCGCCAATTGGGGCCCCTGTCCTTAGCGCGATTGAGCAGATAGATAAGTCAATTCTCAGCACCCCCGGCCATATCGGTCGGGGTTTTTAATTGCCCAATTTGACAACGCAATACCTGTTTTCTGACCTATTCACTTCTGATAGTCATTATTTTCAGCTTCTGAGGACTAAATAAAGCCTATTTCTAGAGAAATAATGATTGCTGGAAACCTTGGCTTGGTGTACCCTCCTATCTGTTCGGTTTAGGCTCGGCTTGAGTTGGATGGTGACAATATCGTTCCGCTCAGCCAAAGCGATCCTCCAGCAGACAGAATGCGGCAGGATCTATAGGAGGAGCAATGGTGCTAAGTGATTGTCAATCGCTTTATAGATTTGCGGGGCCGACTGTCGTTAATCTACGACGAGTGAGGAAGATTACCTCAAGTTTTAATCTATAGAAGGAGAAGGAAATGACAAGTTTCTGTATCTGTAATAACAGCCGAATGGGCGCTGCGATTGTCGCATTGCTCGTCACGGCTGGATTCACCAACGCGCTGGCGAGTGCCACAGAGAACAAGCCTGAGTTTGATGTTCAGGTCAACCAGGCCTTTGGCCTTCGCAACAGCACAGTAGTCACGCTCGACTTGCCCGACATAAACGACCGGGCACTAGTGGTTGAGCTTCAAATCAATGAACAGGGCTACACGCTTGCCCTGCAGCCTCACTCAGTTCGCGCCAAGAACTTTGTGTGTTATGAAGTTCTCGCTGATGGCACGTTGGTGGAGGTCGATCCAGGCCCGGAGCGCACCGTGCGAGGCACGCTGCTCGAAGATGATGGCAGCATCATCGCGGGGTCATTGCTGGACGACGGACTGATAGCCAAGATACAGTTCTCCAACGGCGACCAGTATTGGATAGAGCCACTGGCGGGGCGCGTGGCCGGTGCCGCCCCGGGTAGTCATGTCCTCTACAACAGCGATGATATACTCGAGCATGGCGGCGTCTGCGGCAACCCTGATGGTCCAGGCAACTTAGCCAATGAAGCTCATGTCGATGATGATCCTTTAGCCGGTGGCAATCCCGATTGCATCACACAACTCGCTGTCGAGGCGGACTTTCCCTACTTCCAGAGGTACGGCACCATTCCGCTCGTCGCCACTCAGATCGAGTCCGTGATCAACGTGATGAACACTCAGTACGAGAATGATGTTGACATCACTCACGTGATTTCAGCCATGCTTATTCGCACCACGGCTGCGGCAGACCCATACACAACTAACGATAGCTTCGACCTTATCTGTCAAGTAGGGAACTATTGGGACACCAATCTGGGCTTCATCACCCGCGACACAGTTCAATTGTTTACGGGTAGAGACATTGCCGGCTCGACGATTGGGCGGGCCGCCACGTTCGGAGGTATCTGCGAGGCCAATTCTTGCGGGTTCTTCCCCTGCGATGGCTGCGGTGTTCCCGGTGAAGCGGCGGGGCACTACTCCTTCGTGCAATCCGATTTCAACGGCAATTTTGGGTGCGCTACCGATCTCAGCGCCCACGAATTAGGGCACCTCTGGAACGCCCAGCACTGCAGTTGCTCAGGCTGCACGATGCACTCCTTTATCCAGTGCGCCAACTCATTCTGCGGCCCTGGCATCGCGGCCACCATAATCACATTTCGCAACTTGGTAACTTGTCTGGACTGCACCGGCGATGCTTCGCTCTGCGGCGACCCTGATGCTGGAAGCTGCTTCGTTTCAAATGCGTCGCCTTTTTGTGCCAGTGTTGGATGTTGCAACACGGTCTGCGCCGTTGATCCATTCTGCTGCAACACCAGATGGGATCAGCAATGCGCCAATGAGGCTCTGGACCTGTGCGGTAATTGTGGAGAGCCGGATTCAGGCGGCTGCTTGCAAATCAACGACAATCCTGGCTGCAGTGACAGTGAATGCTGCGCCATCGTTTGCATGTTTGACCCCTTCTGCTGCATTAGTAACTGGGACCTTCAGTGCACCAATGAAGCAGCCGAATTCTGCAGCCTCGTCTCGGTGGCTAACGATGTGTGTGAAGATGCCATTGCCATCATAGTACCGAACTCCGTATCCGGAAATACGGACTTCGCTACCGTCGATAACGGATTCCCGATTTGTGATGGTGTTACCATCACAGCACCGGGCGTGTGGTATTCGGTCTTTGGAACCGGCACCACCATGACCGCTCATACATGCTCCGATTTAACCGGATATAACACTAAGATAAGCGTTTACTGCAACGGTTGTATTGAACCTATATGCGTCAGCGGAAACGATGACGATTGTGACTTGTTCGCTGGACCCAGCACGGTCAGTTGGTGTTCGGAGGATGCTAGAGAATACCTGATTCTGGTCCATGGTTCTGGCAATGCCACAGGTGGGTTTACTCTGAGCGTCTTTGCTGACGCCGTAGCTTGCGATAATCCCGACGGTTGTTTCGATTCGCCTTGTGATCCGGAATCTGGCGATTGCTGCGTAGCTAACGGCACACCAGGTTGTGATGATGCCCTATGCTGTTTGATCGTTTGCGCAAACGATCCATTCTGCTGTGATACCGAATGGGATAGCTCCTGTGCTATTGCAGCTAATGAATCGTGCATAGACTGCGACCTTAACGACACTTGTGATGCAGGCGCTGGCGATTGCTGTGTTGCTGGCGGTAATGGCACTCCTGGCTGTGATGATGTCACTTGCTGCGATGCCGTTTGCGCAATCGACCCATTCTGCTGCGTTGACACATGGGATAGCAAATGTGCAGGTGAAGCTGCTGACCTCTGCGCTATCTGCGCACCACCGAGTGACCTTATATGGTTCACCAACCAGGCTGAGTTCGAGGCCTTCAACCAAGGTGAAGGGAAGGTTATCAAAGGGATCGAAGACTTCGAGGAATCGATCCAGGATATTGGCCTATTCGATGCCTTTGACGATTCGTTGGAATCGGGTGTGGCCAACTCGCCCGATGGCTTCCCCTACCCGGTTGGCATGACGGGTTTGCCTAACCTGACTGTTCAATCCAACTTAGATCACACTCTGTTCACGCCCAACCCGAGAGGCATCGATGGCTTGGTGGCGGTGGCTAGCGGGAACTCCGGGGCGGTTAGTGACGTAGTTGTCAGCGACTTCGCCGTAGACAGCTTCGACCTGATCTTCACCGGCGAGAAGACCGGTGTTGGTTTCAGCCTCATCAGCTTCGGGGGAGCACAGGCGGTCGAAGTTAACGTCTTCAGTACGACTAACGTACACCTGGGAGAGATGGCGAGCATAGCCGACCGCACCGGCAACAGCTTCATTGGTGTGTGGTCAGCTATTCCAATCGGCCGCATCAATATCTTCGACGTCGAAGACGGATTCGAGGGTGCCGACAGAATCCAAGCATGGGGAGAAGCCGACCCCTGCCCATGGGACTTGGATGGCTCGGGTGCTGTTGGCACCGCCGATTTGCTTGCCCTCTTCGCACAATGGGGTCAAGTAGGCACCTCTGCCGATTTCGATGGCGGCGGTGTATCAACCTCCGACCTGCTGATCTTATTCGCCAATTGGGGGCCATGCCCGTTGAGCGCTGAGTGTGCCAATCCAGGCAGCTGTGAAGGCGGATTCCCTGACTGTGGCGATGCGGGCTGTATATGTGTTACACTCTTTGATGGCAGTGGATTTTGCGTCGATACTAACCTTGCATGTCAAGGCCTCGAACTCTGTCCGGATGGTGACTGCCCTCCAGGTCAAGTCTGTGCGATACTAACTTGCTGTGGAGACAATGTTTGTATCCCAGAAGAGTTTCTTTGCGGTAACGGAGGTCTTGCTCCGCCGCCACCAGGTACTAAAACCATCTCTGGCATAGCAGGGCAGAACTAAGGCTCGCTACTGCTAAGTGACTATTCACATACCCCCGGCCTAATACAGGCCGGGGGTTTTTTCTTACTTAGATTTTTTTAGCCCCAACTATTATTGAATTCGCTATTGAGGCAGAAGAGAAGCCTTTGTTTGGCATTTCGCCATGAATTGAAATTAATAATCTGCGTAAGGATCAACTTCATCAGAAGCTTGCTGATCATTACCTAAAGACCAGTAGATGGTGCCTATAGATGTGCCGAGGATAATGACGAGGAGAATCATTCTTGCCAGCAATAGTCGAACTCCGGATTTTGTTCTTATTGGGATCAGTGAAACCATTGGGGCCAATGCCAGGAGCAGAAGTGATGGCAGGTAAACGGCTCCGGTTTGTATGATCGAGCCTGTCAGCATGGTGAGTAGGAAACCGATCAGAACTGTCACACCGCCGCGGGCAATGCAAAAGGATCGAAAGATCAGGGACGTGATGAACGTCGATATCAGCACTGCAATAATGCCGACGGGGATCATGGCCCCTATCGAAAAGCTGTTTTTGAGCAGGACGGGCATCGACACACCAGCAATAACGATCCAAGGGATTAAATCGACCCAGGCCCTGTTGTTTTGCGACCTATTGTCTTCACTAGAACGATCCAACACGGTCGCAATCACTGCGCTGGCCAAACCAGCAAAAAGGGTTGACCCGATGAAGGTTGGCAGATTGCCAAAGACGGTCTCGGTGTAACCCTCAGCTAGCATCCAGAACGCGCCAGCGTAAGCCAAGAATCTCAGAGCAAAGGCGGCGAGCATGGGCAAGGCGATGAAGCCTTCAAGAATGCCAACGATTGCGATCAATACGATGGCGTGGACGAAACGATAATTATTGCCATCAGGCCAAAGGTGGATTCTGTAATTAAATGAATAATCTGCATAGGCAAAACCTATAGCCAACATGAGTGGGAGCATCCAACGTGGACCAACAGATGCTGTGCGTTTATCGCCGCTGTCCTCAATGTCTTTGCGCGACAGCTTTCGACTGTGGATGTACCAAGCAGCGATAAGCCCAAGCAAGGAGATTATCCCCGGGATAAAACCGCCGAAGATCATGAGGCGTTGTTCAAGCTGCAGGTTCATGTGTGCTCCTTGGCAAGGGCTATAGATTCTGTGCGACTAACTAGAGTATAGAAATTAAAAAAACCCGGCTCTGAAATGTGTCAGCAGCGGGTTTCTTTTAAGTTTATGAACTTACTGGATGTAATTAGTGTTAAGGTTATTGCCCACGCGCTTCAATCGCGACTAACAAAACGATCGTATCACCCAGCGGGCCGGATTCCGGATTATCTGGATCGAGGAACTTGGTCATGCCAAAGTCGGATCGTTTGAATGTTAACCGGGTTTCGAAACCAACGACATCGGATCTGCGAAACTTTCCGGTACGGACATCGAGCATTTTCCCATCAATTGTCCTGGTTTTGCCGTGGACGGAAAACTCGCCAATAAGGGCGTACACGCCGTCGCCAAGTGGTTTGATGCTTGTAGAAGTAAATGTGGCTTCGGGGTATTGGCGAGAGTTGAAGAAATCAGCACTTTTGATATGCCCATCGCGACCGCTGTCGTGGGTATCGACCGAATCGATCGAAACGGTGAAGCTCATGGAGGAGTTTTCGATTTTGTCTTTATCGAAATTGATTGAGCCTTTGATTTCGTTGAATCGGCCATAGAAGTTGGAGACTCCGTGGCGGATCTTAAAGAGCACACTACTGTGGACCTGATCTACTACATATTCACGGGTGGTTGCTGCGGCTGTTGTTTTAGTGGTTGCCTTGGCATCGTCTTGCAAGTTGGTCCAATTCCAACCAGCCAGGGCGCTGGCACTTGCGATCAAGACGATGGTGGTTATTGATACGTTAATTGGATGCTTCAAGTTTAATCTCCTAAAAACTCTGTTCCTGTTAAATCGTGATGCGTTATTGTTTCGTGTCAGCAATAGACAATACCAATATAATTAACAAAAATCTATACTTTTTACCAATACATGACCACGAGAATATATTCCAAGGTTATCTATTTATTTATGGCAAGTTTAGCCTCCGGCTCAAAGGGGAGCGTTTTAACAAGGCCTCAACCCCAGTCTCCTAGGAGGATTAGCAGATCACTGATGTTAACAGCGCAGTCGCCATCGAGATCAGCACTGCAGTCGATGCAGGTTCTGCAAGATCCCCAGGCGCTAAAGAGCATTATCATGTCCGTTGCAGTTACTGAGCCATCGCCATCTAAATCACCCGCCGGGACAAGCTCTATGCAATCAATAGCCGTGAAAGGTGTAGTATCAGTTAACATTCCACTAATAACCAATTCAACCTGCGAACCGCCTGGCAGATCGCTTAATTGCAATGATTCGACCATTTGAGGCGTCGAAAAGTGCATTACAAGATCGGTTATTCCGTCGCCATCTAGTTCATGGCAGTCACACAATTCACCATTAAAAGGCGTTCCGACATCATCAAATGTAGAATGTGGTCCGGGTGGCCCTTCATTAGGCGCAACACTACCGCCAACACCATCAGCTCTGGCAATTGTTAATGATGCAATATTAATAAGTGAAGTGTCGAAGTTCTTTGTGCCCAGGATAGCAGCCGGCATCATACCGTGACTTTTTGTGTTAAACGGATTTGGGCATGAGCCAGGTTTGATATCAAAATCAGGTTCACACTCATCCGGTACTCCATTGTTGTTGATGTCTGTCGAAGAAGCCTCAATTGGGTACTCGACAGTAACGTTAATGTAAGTCTGGTCATTACACGAAGTGGGATCAACAAAGGGGGTGGGGGCAAAGTTAATTATCACTATACCAGTCTCTCCTGCGAGATTAAATATCTCTGCTGGAACAACTAGCTCGTCAGTGTCGGGATTAAATGGACAATTATTGGCACCGGAAGCGAAGATTGTTCCGACATATTCCCCGTTGATATCCACATCAACAAATGAGCCGCCGCTACCCAATACTGCAACCGCGTTAAAAAACAAATGCACATCGTCGATTGCATCGGGAGGCCACAAGAGAGTAGCCCATTGTTGCCATTGGTAGCCTAGTGGTGATAGATTGGCTGAGGCGAAGGTGAATGTAGATTGCACATCGCATTGATCCGGAATCCCATTGGCGTTGCAGTCCGCGCTTGATGAGTTTGCTATGTCACATTCATCAGGAATCATATTGAAATTACAGTCTTTGCTGAATCCACTAAGGAGGTCACAGCCGTCACTCACTCCGTTTACGTTGCAATCAACCCCGATGAAAGGGACCTCATCGACACCGATGTCAACTCTGCAGGCAACAAGTCGCTCATTCCCATCTATGTCCATTGCATCAACGTCAGGTTCAAAAAGAGGATCGCCCAGATCAATACACGGGGATCCGGGGCTTAGATGAAAGTCGTCATCAAGCGTACCGGGGATGCCGTCCGAACCGTTTACATCTACAAAGAGTGGGTCATCTGCTATGTTGCCCTCGCCTCCAAGCTCGCCTGTAAATCCTTCGATACAGTTGTAGTCAGCATCCACTGAAGGTACATGTAGCTGCCCTTGCTGGAGGTTCCCACTGTTATCAATATTGCCCCAAAGAATGCAATTACGCAAATCCACGACCTGAAGTGCCCGAATGCCTCCACCATCATTGCCAATGTTTGCGTAGAAAACGCAGTTCGTGGCGCTAAACCCTATGCCACCGGCATTGTTGTAGATTCCTCCACCGCGACTTTGCGACTGGTTGCCATTTAAGATGCAATCCAACATTTGAAGCTGGCCAGAATTGAAGATTGCACCGCCTCCTTGCTGCCCATTTGCCTCAACAACATTTTTTGTCAACTGGCAATGAACCAACTCGAGATCGGCAGAATTTGATATAGCGCCGCCTCGATTCAAAGAAACGTTCTGATCAAAAATTACAGAATTTGCAACGATTGATCCTTCATAACATGCTAGTGCCCCTCCACCTTCTGAACTATTGTTATTAAAGAGACTGGATTCTATGAAGAGCGACGGGTTGCTGCTACGGATTATGATTGCACCTCCGTCCTGAGTAGCTGTATTTTCTGAGAAAACGCTATTGCTTACAATTGCATTTCCGCGAAATATATGCAATGCGCCGCCGAGACCTGCGTTAGCGGCTGAGTTCCGGCTGAATGTACAATCCGTAATGGTCAGGGTTATGGACGCTCCGTCAGCATCGATTGCCCCACCTCTGGCTTGTCCGGGAGCTTGGGGTATTTGGTTATCCGTAAAAGTGCAATTCGCCAGGCCTGTCGATCCTGATGTTATCCACATGGCTCCTCCGCCAATAAGAGCAGAGTTCTCATCAAAGGAGCACCCCTGGAATTGTGGGCTGGATGCACTTTCGACCGTTGCTGCACCACCAAATGCTGCAGCTTTATTGCCGATGAACATACAATCCGAGAAGGTAGGGTTACTCTGTTGACGCACTATCGTCGATCCGCCAGTTTTGGCAAAGTTGGCAGTGAAGGTAATGCGCTGGATCGTCGCGTTGGCACTATTTAGAAAGATGCCACCGCCCTGCCCCAACGGCTCGTCGAGGTCACCGCCGTCAGCGTTACCTGCTGTAACCGTGAAACCGTCCAGCATAGTTGTGTCGTCGGTGTTGCTTCCAACGATAATGTGGTAACTGTTCTCATCATTATTCTGGAAGTCCGGTCCATCGTTACCTAGCAAATCCCCGGAGAGGATTGTTTCATATAGCTCGATATCCCGGGCATCGGGGTCATCGGCGCCTATGCCTGCGTAACCGCCCATCAATGAGACACCATTGACAAGATTAAATGATGCTTCACGATCACCGGTGCCTCGCGGGTTTGCTTCATCTCGATCGGGTTTGTAGGTTCCTTGTGCTACATGAATTTCGCTTATGCCGCCGCCTCCATAGGCAAGAGCACTACCTAAAGCTTGTGATAAGCCATCTTGCAAAAATCGATACGCGGTATCCCAGCTGAGACCATCTCCGCCGGGTGGTGCATCATCATCAACAAAGATCACCGAACCTGCGTGTGCGGTTGATGCAAGGATGAACACTAAAACCAACATTGTGGTCATTCGATTTGAAATGGTTGCCAACATGTCACAGCCTCCTTCGTTCTCACTTGGGCGAAGTGAAGCCGCACAGCGGTTTCCTCGGGCAAGCCATGGCCTTTCGGTTCCCCCTTATGCGACCGAGTAATTAGACTGCCAGTGTACCAAATGGGGGCATGAGTCAATAGGGAAGACTCTTTTTCCTGGCACTCTTTTACGACAAATGCCTAGTAACCTGCTGGCAACTTCCACAACGCAGCGGGTCAAGCCCGCCGGCCAAACCTAAATCCCTGACACCTGACACCTGACTCCTGGCGCCTGCCCCCTTCCCCAGAGTCAATCTATGCCTATATTGCGGCCGGCATAGGCCCTATAAGCTGCCTATACACCCAAAACAGACTTAGGTAGCGCAATAACATGACGATGCTCTGATATATGCAGGTTTAGGCTTGTTGGAACCGTCCAAGGTCGTTAGCGTAGGTTTTTAAGTACACGCTGGCTTATTCATGCGACATCATTTGGTGGGGTTCGCAGCCGGCTGCATTAATTGGTTACTAGCCTCGAAAGAAGGCTTTACCAGCGCTAAAGCGCTTGGAGGATTGTCTCAATGGCCAAGATGTTTTACACCATAGAAGAAGTCTGCTCGAAGCTCTCAAAGAGCGAAGACGAGATCAAGCAGATGGTCTCAAGCGGCCAAGTTCAAGAATTCCGTGATAAAGACAAGCTGATGTTCAAAGTTGAGCAGATTGATCTGCTTGCGGGCGATGATGATACTGGTGAAGTGCACCTGGATCTTGGCGATTCTGCAGGCGACTCCGGATTGGCGCTGGAATCAGAAGCTTCAGCTCTGGGATTAACTGATTCACGCGAAGGAACTGGTGTTTCTGTCTTTGATACAGATCACGGCACAGGCGCAGATGATCCTTCAGATGGCACAAGTGCAGGCGACCTGGTCGAAGATGAGCTAAGCCTCGATGCAGTAGGTTCAGGTAGCGGCCTTCTCGATCTAACACGCGAATCTGATGAAACTTCGCTGGGAGCAGAGCTCTTAGAAGAAGTCTACTCAAGCGAAGAAAACGTTGAAATCCCTGCTCACGCATCAGGCCTCTTTGAAGCAGCAGGAACCGAAAGCCCAGGCGATGCATCAGCAGCGGTCCACGCAGGAGGGCTGGGCGCAACAATGCCGGTCCTTGTAGAAACTTATGATGGCACAGGCTCAGGACTTGGAATCGGATTGCTCATTGGAGCCATGGCTGCATTAATCTGCGTTGCAATCATCGTAATTGTCGGTATCACCGGCGCTACTCCAGCATTGGCGGTCTCATTCTCATCGAACCTATATGTTTATTGTGGCGGCTTGCTGGGCGTTACAATTGTATTTGGCCTGATCGGACTGTTCATCGGGAAATCTTCGGAGTAACCTGCGAAACCTTTTAGCTTACTATTTGCTACCCTACAAAGCCCAGGCATTAGTCTGGGCTTTTTCGCAGGCAATCCAAGGTTGATGAAAAGATAATGCTGTTAACACCCTACGGAATCAAAGAATGGCTCATAGCAAGCATCATCGCTGCTGCGATCAGTGTGGGGCTAGCTCTACTAGGGTGGTGGTGGGCGATTATTGTTCCAGCATTAGTCTGGCTTGCGGTACTTGCCTTCTTTAGAGATCCCTGGCGAAGAGTGCCTGACAACACGCCTGATGGTTTATTTATTAGCCCGGCTGATGGATGTGTTTCTTCAGTTGAAACTGTAGAACATCACCAGGTTACGGATGGGCCTGCGATTGTTATTCGTATTTTCCTAAGTGTTCTAAATGTTCATGTAAATCGCTCGCCGAGCAAGCTTGAGGTTTTAGATATCAATTACTCACCGGGCAAATTTCACGATGCACGCAGTGAAAAATGCCCAATTGAAAATGAATCAAATCTCATAACTCTCCGCACATCGTCTGGTGAAACGGTTGGCGTACGACAAATCGCAGGAAAACTTGCAAGGCGAATCGTCTGCAAAATTAGTCCGGGCGATAAACTGGAGCTAGGGCAGAAATTTGGAATGATAAAATTCGGTTCAAGCACCGAACTCATCCTGCCTCGACCTGATGATGTAAAAGTCCACGTAAGCGTTGGTCAAAAAGTTAGAGGCGGCCTATCACCATTAGCAATGCTCAAACCGTTATCACAAGAAGACTCTTGAGCGATACAATGTCAGATATGTCCCGTCAAACACCTGAGCAATTCGAGAAGCAGCGCGAAGAAGGTCAAGCTGCGCTTAATAGCCACGATCACCAGGGTATTAAGCGATTTCTGAGGCTTGATACTGCTGCGTACGAAGATGGTGCACTGTCGGGCAAGTCTAAGGAATTGTTGGGACTTATTGCATCGATGGTATTGCGCTGTAACGACTGCATTGATTATCACCTAGGGCAATGCGTCAAAGCGGGCTATTCGCGACAAGAACTTATGGACGCTATGAACGTTGCTTTGGTCGTGGGGGGATCAATTGTGATTCCACACCTTAGGCACGCAGCATTGACCCTTGAAGATCTGTTGAAACAAAAGTAGCAATTAAGCGCTTCTACCCGGTGATATCGATTTGAGGCTTTTGATCGCTGCTCTCATCTTTGGGCAGGTTGTTCTTGGACTCGTGTTCGGCTTTGCCTTGCTCGGAGTCGTTAGCAGGTAGATCGCGTATAGCTTCCGCTGATTCTATACCCTCAACCCTAAGCTCCACAAGATCATCATGGCGCTGGGTTTTGGTTTCCTCTGCGCGCTTGCGATCACGGGCCTTGCTGGCCACCTGTTGGGCCTGAGCAGCCTGAAGCATAGATGCAGCGCTGGCTGAAGGGACTGAACTCATCAATAATAGTTATCGACCGGACAAACCCAACACATAAAGACTCCGCGATTTGGCCAGGCAATAGTGGGTTTTTCAGCCACGTTATAGCGGATGCGCAAGCTCGGCTAGATTGATTCGGACGCAGAATAATACCCATAACCCTGGCCTCGAGCCTGTAAAGCCCCAGATTATCGGGCCATTATGTCCGGTTATTATTTATCGGGCTTGGTTGAGTCATCATCGGCCAGCCAAACACCTTTTAGAAGAACCAGCAGCTTATCATCTGGAATGGTTTCAGCCATTATGGATAGGCCTTGCTGCACCATTTCCTTATTATTGAGTTGGTGTCCAATGTAGGCGAAGAGCAGAGCGACCGAATTGCGATCACGCCTTTCAGTAAAGCGATTGCGCAATGATTCAATTGCACTATTTAGGCGTACAGTATTTGGCAGTATGCCATCTTCGTAACGAACATCGATCATTTCCGGGCTATTAGTCATCAAGGTTCGTAGCGTAAGTGCAGCGGGTACATAAAGCCCTGCACCTAGTTGAGCGTTGGCAAGACCAGCAGTAGCTAAGGGATGGCCGGGTGTAAATCGTAGCGCCCTACGGAATTGTCTTTCTGCCCAGAAATACTCACCTTCTCGAAGTTGTTGTTCCGCCTGAGCGACCAATTCGTTAAAGCGGTTCTCTTGTTCATTTGTAAGTTTGGCCACTCGTTCGCCATGCCTTAATGCAGAACTAATCTTACTCAGACTGTTTTTATTTATAATCCCCTTACCTTCTGTACCGGCTTCGCTTTCATCTGAGCTTTGACCTGAAGGTATGGTTTGGTCAGGCTGCTGGCGAAGCTTTTTCAGGCTTTTTTCTAATTCTTGCAGGACTTCCTTATTGATACCCATGCCCTTGTCTTTTCGATCTGAAAAACGCTCCGCGATACGCTCCATTATATTTCTATAGTCTCCGTAAACTATAGGTTCAACTCGATTGTTATTGCTGAGTGCATCGATACGAGTTTCTGTAAGTCCCGGATCTAGACGAAGATCACTTGCAAATAACTCTGTAATACGAGGGTCAAACGGTTCTCCTATTACTTTAACTTCCCTACCAAATGCAATATCATCGCGAAGTCGAGCCATATCAAAGCTGGTTAAGCCGCTTGATTTGTAGGCGCTATGAGCTGGCTGAAGATGCATTCCGCGCACGCTGGAAACACTCGCAGCCAAGGCACGGCCATCATCGTCTCTTAGAACACCAACCACGTCTGGCTGCACTCCAGATTCAATTAAACTATGCATTGCGGTATCAGCTGCGTATTGATCCAGACGAATTCTATTATCGATACCCATACTTCTTGGGAAGATATCCGTACTTAGCACTGAATTTAAGTTGGAGCTAAACCCCTCGCGGCGATATTCTATAAGCCCCATATATTGCCCGAAGCGCAATCTATCAAATGTACCACCTGAGTTAACAATAGAAACTGAAGAAAGCGCGCTATTAGCTCTAAAAGCGTAAAGATCATTTGAGCCAAGAGCTCCGGCAAAATCTCCTACTGCTCTATAACCCACAGTCCCTCGGAAACCACGTCCGCCAACAACATTGCCGGTGACCAAAAGGTTCCTGGCTCTAAAGTCAATTCCCGGAGCTTGTACGTTTCTGCCACCGGTACCTACACCAGTATTTGCATCCAGCGCTCTTCCTGTTCCGAGCGCATTTTGTGCTAATGACTTTGGGGTTAATGCCAAGCAGAAACTCATTGAAGTGAGAGTCGTGCAAACGATAGTGGTAATTGATGGTCGCATTTTGATACTCTCCGCTTCCTGCAGCGTGAAAAGGGGGCATAAGTCAGCAGGGCCTAGACCCGCAGGCGGTTTGATCGAACTCACATACTACGTAATGAAGTTCGGCCTTGGAGCAACCAATCTGAAGATTATTTCATGCTAGATCGCTTGTGACTATAGAAATACTGCTTTTAGCGCTCTTGATCGACTATTGATGTCTGAATTGAGGCAATTACCCGCTCAGTATCACTTACAATGCAGGTCATCACCATATACTTGACCTCTCCATCGCTGAAGGCAACGACGCTAGGTCTTCCATGCACAATTTCTTTGTTCATGAAAAATCTGTATGTCTTCCGAGGCGTCTTGCTTTCATAAGGCACTCCATCATCCAGATTCAGCGTCCCCTCATCTTTGACAATATGTACGCTAACATACCCCCTGCCCTTTATTTGCCTAAAGAAAAGATGATATGAAGACTCGCAGTAGGGCACTTCACACTCCATCCCACCCTTAAACTCATAGCCAACTGAAGTTAAATTGATCTCAGGAATCTTGCTGGTACCTATTTGTATACAACAGGCACTCAGAATTGAATTGCAACTAGTGCAGCCCTTTGTGTTCATTTCTTCAAGCGGAGTTTTGTTTGAAGCAACATTGATGTGCTCCCGGCCAACAGACTCAGCAGCTTCCGCAGCTTGGCTAATACCTGTACTTCGGCTGTCGATTGGTCTGCCGAAAATCCCGAAAAGCACTGCCCCTACTACTAATAAAAGCGAAGCCGCTATTGCAAAAACATTGGCTTTGTTCGGGCCAAAGCTCCATGATTTTGGTGTATAAGCATATGTTTGGGTTTCAGTTTCAGTTTCGATATCACCTGAAACATCATGCTTAGCAAGCTCAGCATTGATTTTGTCTGCAAGTCCAGCTGGAGCTGATGGACAATCAGCCTTCACAACAGCTTCAATTCTTTTTCGCAACTTGCGCTCATATTCAACGATCGCTCGATCCTCAGGGTGGTCCTGAAAATGTTGCTCAGCCTGAGCAATCTGCTCATCATTAAGCTCGCCATCACAGTATTGGCGGATCAAGTTGTTTATTGAAGATCTTTTCATTTCACAATCACTGATGCAATTGGCATTGATGCAATTGGCGGTACATATTAGTCCAATGCTCGTGCCTTGTTACCTACACTAACTACTGGTATGCCCAGTTTCTTCGGCAAATTCCGCTAATTGTTCTGCCAATATGCTTCTTGCACGATGCAAACGGCTCATAATCGTTCCAATTGGGACAGCCTCGATTTCTGCTATTTCCCGGTACTTCAGCCCCTCAACACCCCATAGAAGCAAGACAGTCCGATATTCAGGCCTTAGGCCCTCAATCGCTGCTTTGATCCGTTCATCCACATGTTCCCAGTCCAAGCTATTGAGATTCCAGGCTGGTGCAGGCTCATCCGGGCGCGCAGACTCATCAACCGCACCGTGAAGCTCATCCACTGATATAGGCTGACGCTTGGCCTTCGATACCCTGGTATAGAACGAATTATGAAGGATTTTAAACAGCCAGGGTCTAATTCCCCCTCCATGTTCTTCGAACCGCTCAGAGGCACGTAAAGCCTTCAAATAGGTCTCCTGGACCAAATCCGAGGCTTCATCAGGGTGCTTCACCAATTGCATAGCCATCCGATACACGGAATCTATATGCTCCAATGCGAGTTTCTCGAACTCTTCCCTTTGCACGAGTTATTCCTTCTACTTGCAAACCTACTAACTCCACTGCACAGAACAATAGGACATTCCTACCCTTGCGGACAGAAGCACACCGACGCGACTTCTCAGCTCATCCTACAATGGCCACCATGCCTGGTGAACCCATATACATCACGACTCCGATCTACTACGTCAATGACAAGCCACACATTGGCCATGCCTACTCTACAACCGTATGTGATGTATACGCCCGATTCATGCGTTTTGCTGGCTGTGATGTCTTTTTCCTGACAGGAACTGATGAGCATGGCATAAAGGTCGAAAAATCTGCCAAAGCGCTAGATATAACGCCTCAGGAACTAGCGGATGAGAACGCAAAGACCTTTGAGGATCTTATGTCCCAATTGGGATTCACCAACGATGACTTCATCCGAACAACTCAGCCTCGCCATGTAAAGCAGGTTCAAGAGTTAGTTAAACGCCTCATAGACGCTGATGCGGTTTATCTTGGCGAGTTTGAAGGCTGGTACGATGAAGGCCAGGAAGAATATTACACCGAAACCAAAGCTAAAGACAACAACTACAACTCTCCAGTAAATAAAGCTCCACTAGTACGCGCCAAAGAAAGCAACTACTACTTCCGTCTAAGCGCATTTCAGCAGCCGCTTGAACAACTATTTAAGGATCAGCCGGACTTCGTCAGGCCCCAAGCGCGTCGCAATGAAGTGCTTGGGCGCTTGCGTGAAGGTTTGCTTGATGTCCCCATAAGCCGCACCAATTTTAGTTGGGGCGTACCCATGCCTAACGATCCTGAGCATATTATTTATGTTTGGATCGATGCGCTGATGAACTACGTTACAGCACTAGGATTGGCGGATTCCGACAGTGATGAATTTAAGGCTCGCAGCAAATATTGGCCGGCCACCTATCACGTAATCGGCAAAGAAATCCTTTGGTTTCACGCAGTAATTTGGCCTGCGGTATTAATTGCGCTTAAATTGCCACTACCAAAATGTGTTTACGCACATAGCTTTTGGATTCGTGAAGGTCAGAAGATGAGTAAGACGCTGGGCAACTTCATCGACCTGCCCACCATGCAACACTACATTGACACCTATAGCCTTGATATGTGGCGATACTACATGGCTACTCAAGGTCCGTTAGGCTCTACCGATGCTGACTTCAGCTCGCATCACTTTCATGAAATCTATTCTTCGGATCTGGTTAATACACTAGGCAATAACGCCAGCCGCGTTACTGCGATGATTAATAAATACTTTGATGGGAAGATTCCATCTGAAAATGCTATGCAAATTGCGGATCACGATTGGCCAGCGATTTGCAATGATGTTGTAAATACTTCTGAATCTGCGATGAAGGAATTGGATCTCAGCGGATCAATAAGTCTAGCCATTGGTTTAGTGCGGAAGATAGATGCATTCATCAATCTTACCGAGCCGTTTAAGTTAGCCAAAGATGAATCTAAAGCTGATGAGCTTGGTGCGATCCTATATCAATGTGTGGAAGCATTGCGAATTGCTTCGCTATTACTTTGGCCAGTCATGCCCACAAAGATCGAGGAGCTTTGGCGGGCGCTTGGCATATCCATCGAACCAAACACAGGTAATCTGCATGAATTAGCTGCTTGGGGCGGATTGCAGCTGGGCGGTAAAGTTGAAAAAATCGCACTTTTCCCGCGGCTGGAAGCTCCTGCAGAAACTCAGAAAACCTCTAGCTCCGCATAAACTTTTAGTGGCTATTATCATTAGAACTCGTTGATTTTGTTTTTTCATATTGAACGAATTGAGGATGACCGCAATGTCAACTACGCCGACCATGGCTCAGCCAACGATGAAGTCAGCAACACCTGGCGCACAAACGCCTGGCTCGCTTAACAGCGATCTATTGCGAGATTTCCAGAGTGACTTTGACTCAAAGCAATCGTACAAACTCGCTCAAAATGCGGTTACTCAAACGACGGTCGATGATATTGCGCTTAATCGCACAGTTGTCACCAGCATAGATCACACCTTCTCCCATCTACTTGATGATTGGGAAGTCACTAACCAGAAGAAATCAGGCCGCTGCTGGATGTTCGCTGGGCTAAACCTTCTGCGCGTTGGTGCTATGAAGAAGATGAACCTCAAGAGCTTTGAGTTCAGCCAAAACCACACCATGTTTTGGGATAAGCTGGAGCGCGCAAATTTCTTCCTCGAAGCAATAATCGAAACCGCAGAAAAGCCAATTGATGACCGCACAGTTGCGTTCTTGCTTGACCGCCCAGTTGACGATGGCGGGCAGTGGAATATGTTTGTTAACATTATCAATAAGCACGGCCTGGTGCCGCAAGCGGTAATGCCTGAAACTGAAAGTTCATCCAGCACCGCCAAGATGAACTCTATTTTGCTCAATAAACTCAGAGAAGGTGCACTTACTTTACGCAAATTGCGCGAAAGTGGCGCTCCAATGGAAGCTGCCCGCGCAACTAAGCAAGAGATTCTTAAAGCTATCTACAGGATCCTCTGTATTCACCTGGGAACCCCGCCAAGCAAATTCGATTGGCAATATAACGATAAAGACAAGAAGTTTTTGCGCGACGGCGAAATAACACCTTTAGAGTTTGTGGAAAAATATGTCTCACTTCCATTAGATGAATATGTCTGCCTGGTACATGATCCACGTGAATCCAGCCCATATGGGAAAACCTTTACCGTCAAACATCTGGGTAACGTTTTAGATGGCGACATTGTGAAATATCTAAACGTGGAAATGGATGTCATGAAAGATGCAGCCATGCGCACCATCACAGATGGTGAACCGGTCTGGTTCGGATGCGATGTCGGCAAAATGATGCGCCGCGATAAGGGCTTGTGGGATGCAAACCTCTTTGAATACGAAAGTCTTTATGATACTTCCCTTAAATTAAGCAAGTCCGACCGATTGCTTTACCACCAAACACTGATGACGCACGCAATGCTCTTTACAGGCGTGGATGTTGTAGACAACAACCCACGTCGTTGGCGTGTTGAAAATAGTTGGGGTGAAGACAACGGCAAGAAGGGCTTTTTCGTGATGAACGATTCCTGGTTCGGCGAATATATGTTCGAAGTAGCAGTACAAAAAAGCTACCTGCCCACGGAATTGCAGGATGCCATCGCCCAAGAACCAATCGAACTCGCCCCATGGGACCCAATGGGTTCATTAGCACGATAATTTTTCTTACCGTTTAGCGGGAGACGCGCAGCGTCCCTCTTGTTTTAATTATTTACTTATCCCCACCAAACAAATCCTCTATCCCTTTACCAACATCTTTCAACACATCACCAACACCTTCGACTACATCAATTCCAACTTCTGCTATTGAATCGAGTTGCGATAATCCTTGCCCAAGTTCATCGAGCATATCCGCAGGAATCAGACCACCGCCGCGCTTTACGATTTCCAACATAAGCTGCTTCATTAGTACACTGGTGAGTTCAGATAGAAGTACTCCGCCATCGGAATCAGACCCCACATTTTCCAGTCTTATTTCATCTATGGGTAGATCGAGTTTAGTTTCACCTGAGAGCAAGAGTTCAACTTCTACATGCACAACAATATCTTTAAGTAATACCTCTCGGATAATGAATTTTTTCCCCTCCGCTTCATCTTGAGGTTTATCCTCTGAATTAAACCGTGAAAGGTTTTCGAAGATCACATCGTAATTGGATTTATCCCCTTTCTTTTCCAGGTGCATATCAATTCCTGTAAGCGTAAGCGTTGGCAGCACAACTGTATTTTCGCTTAAAGAGCTAAGTGTTATTTGTGCATTACCGTTTTCCAGATGTAAAAAGTGGGGGCTTTCAAATCCATCGGGGTTTGCGATTTTCAGATCTTGCATTGCAAATTCGCCGCTGAGCAATCCAACATCTGCGCTGCCAAGCGTTACATCAACCCCAAGCGCGTATTGCGCACCACTCTGTATTGCAGTCTTTGCAATTGTGTCAATGTAAACGAAAACTGCGAAGACCAATACTACAAGAAGTACTAGCAACGCTGCTATGGATTTAATAATTTTTTTCATCTATATCTCACGCAAAATAAACTAAGTCAACTAATCCCAGCACACCCAGCACACAGCTTATTATGCCGTTTAGTGTAAAAAACGCCAGCGCTATTTTACTCGTACCCCAGCGTGCGACTGTTAAATGCTCAAACACTAGTAATATAATGACAATACAGATTCCCACACCAAAGGCATATCGCAAGCGATCATCAGTTAGTAGCACGCCAACCAAACACGATAATGAGACAAGATGAAGCAATCTGCTGATCCACATTGCATTACCAGATCCTATCTTAGCGGGTATGCTTGATAGGCCTTGTTTGCGATCAACTTCAACATCAGCAAGTGCGTAAATAATATCAAAGCCAGCCACCCAGCACATAACCATTGCGGCTAAGAGCCAAAGGGCAGGCTGGCTTGTTATGGAATCGGGATTTATTGCGATTGCAGCTGCGAGTGGGCTAATCGCTAGCGATGAACCTAGATACAAGTGGCTCAGCGAAGTGAATCGCTTAAGCAGGGGGTACGCACTAAGCCAAGCTAGTACGGGTAAACCAAGAAACGTCGGCCACCAGTTTTCGTAAAATACACCAAAGCCTAGACATACTAACATAAAACCTACTGCACAAATCAAAATCACACTCATTGCCGCACTGACTGACAGCTTCCCACTGGGAATTGCGCGCCATTTGGTCCTTGGATTATCCTTATCAATTTCGCGATCAAGCAATCGATTAGCCAGCATAGCAACGGTTCGCGCCAACACCATCGCCAGAATTATTAGTACTAATTGGCCAGTAAATCTGTTCCAATTGAAAGACGCTTGGCCCGGCATTGCAGCCATAAATGCTGCAAGAACCGCAAAGGGAAGCGCAAACACACTATGTGCGATTTTGATATCCGCAGCTATTAACTTAAACGCACCAATAGGAGAGCTGGTTGTCATAGCGCTCATTTAGTTGCAGCCCGAATTGCTGCAATCAGTTTGGTCGCCTTTTCCTCGACCTTTTCAAACTTACCCGCTGCTAAATCGTTGGGATCAAAAAGTGGGGCAACAAAACCAACTGCAAACGAACCAGCTTTGATAAACGAATCGACATTACTTAGATGTACGCCATTGGTAGGAACGATCTTCAAAAACGGCATAGGCCCAAGGCAGGCTTTGACAAATGCTGCGCCAATTCCGGGGGCGGGAAATAATTTCTGAAGCTGCGCGCCTGCATTATGTGCCCGCAACATCTCCGTAGGTGTATGTGTGCCGGGCATCATCGCAACATTACGCGACTTTGCTGTATCAATAACAACTTCATCGACTACAGGTGAAACTAGAAAACTCGCTCCCGCATCAACAGCTTGATTGGCATCATCAACACTCAAAACTGTCCCAGCACCTACAACCACACCATCGAGATTGGAAAACTCCCTAATAAGCTCAAACGCGTTGGGCGTGGTCAGTGTAAACTCAATTACCTTAAACCCGCCTCGAATCGCAGCTTCCATAGCAGGCGCTGCTGCTTCAGCATTTGGTGTGCGTAGGATCGCTGAGGCTTTTTCCTGGCCAAAAAACTCTACAAACTCGTTGGGAGTCATGGAATATATTTCCTTATTTGCTGTTTACCATGTAGATTGTAACCATCTGACCCTGACTTGAGATTTTGGTCTTTCCAATAGGTAAACAACAGAAACTTGACCTAAGATACTCTACCTTTATTAAGATTCCGCAGCTTGATAAATAGTCACTCAGCTGCATCCTCTTGGAGAATATGTAATGTATTTCGCAATTTCTTATCCCCCTCGTATAGCTCTTTTTGCACTTACTCTTTCAATATCTGCAAGCTCAGCTCTTGCATTCTCATCAAACCAAACTGATTCACAATCTGAAGGTTTAGTAATTGCTCAGGATACCAAACCTGCAAAGACTCCACCACCATCGCCCCCGCCAACTAAGAAAGCTCCCGCCAAGAAACCACCCGCAACTGAACCAACATCTAAACCACAAGAGCCATCTAAAGATAAGGAAAGCGCTGCAGATAACGCGCCGTTGGTTTATGTGCTTATGCAAACTTCAATGGGCGATATCGTCATCGAACTGAACCGAGAGAAAGCGCCTATCACAGTCAAGAATTTCCTCTCATATACAGACAAGAAATATTACGATGGAACAATCTTTCATCGTGTGATGCGGAGATTCATGATCCAAGGCGGTGGTTTCACCGAAGACATGAGAAAGAAACCGGTCGACAAACCTATTAAAAACGAATGGAAGAACGGCTTGAAAAATGTAAACGGCTCAATCGCTATGGCCAGGCTCCCAAGACAAGCGGATTCGGCTACCGCGCAATTTTTCATTAACGTAAAAGACAATACTTCGCTCGATCAACCAAATGATGGAGCTGGCTATGCGGTATTTGGAAAAGTCGTAGCTGGTATGAAAGTTGTGCGTGCAATCGAAGGCTCAATTACTACTACCAAACAAGGGCGTGCCAATGTGCCTGTAGAAACTGTATTCATCAAAAAAGTCACTCGTATGACCGATGACGATGCTAAGAAGCGAATCGAAGATGAAAAGAAATCAGCGACAACAAAACCGGGCACTCCATGAGTTCCCGTTTCTTAATTAATCACTAATTGTCCAGCCATTTACTAAACTGCAACAGAGACTGCAACGACTTTATTACCTCAAGAAAGTCAATTTGGCGGGTCCAACAGAATACTAAAAGCGCACTAAAAACCCCACAGCTAAAAAACTATGGGGTGAATATCTAATGGTTTGGCACTAATTACTGCTATCTAAACTCGTGTTTAGTGATCACCAAATGATGATGTCTCAACATGAGCGAAACTGTGCTGGCCAGGATACTCTTCCATAGAGGCATGGAATGCTCCATAAGTTGGGCCGGCCTTTCGCGCCGTAATCGTGCGGTGCTGGGCATGTGGTGGCTTAAAGTTTACCTTCACTACCTGCACCTTGCCATCATCAATCGTGTACTTATTTGGCAGACGCTCGCCTTCAATCCAATTTTCATTATCAATGTCATACCAAGAATAAGTATGAGTATATGGATTGAAATAAACCTGTGCCTTGGGGTGATAAACGAATTTGTACTGCCACCAATGCTCATTTGGATGCATGTGGCGAGGCGTTCCATCCATTTCCCACTCAACAATAGAAGTCGTTTGGTTGCAACCTGCAAAACCTAAAACCGCACCAACACAGCATACGATTTTTAATACGCTCAGTTTTGATCGAGACATTTGATCCTTCTCCCTTTATACTGCTGCTCGTAATTTGCTCTATAGAGATACACCCTACATCAAGGATTTTTCAGAGGGCAATACTCCTAAATCGGCGAAGATGCACACTAGCCTAAGCGCGATTTCCGCTTAGATTTTACCCAACCAAACCAACCGACAAACCCACAAGCTCCGATAAATGCCAGGTTCCCCGACGCCCATGGATAGCAATCCATGGGGTTTAAATAAGAAAGATTCAAGAGGATTCCGCGGCTTCTTCCGTTTCTTTCTCGATAGTCTCGAGTCGGTAAATCAAACGCGCACCTGGACGGAAGGTAATGTACGCGAACATCCACTGCACGATTACCGCGAGTTTGCTGCGCAGATCTACTAGAAATAGAATGTGGATCAAGAGCCACGCCACCCAAGCGAAAAAGCCGCCAAAACGCAGACGCTTCGTCTGAACCACCGCCTTAGAGCGTCCAATCGTGGCCATGATTCCTTTATCGTAGTAGCGAAACTTAGGACGATCGTCAGAAGCGAGCGGCCCATCGGCGATCTCCTTCGCCAGGATGCGTCCAACATGCCTCCCAGCCTGTGTTGCGCCCTGAGCTAAACCAGGTACAAGCAGTCCGTTCCCGTCGGTCCAGCTCGCAATGTCGCCGATAACGAATACCTCGGGATGGTCGGGTATCGAGCCGTCGGGCCCAACAATTATACGCCCCGATTTATCGAGTTCGACGCCGAGCGTTTCTGTGATAGCTGGAGCACGAATACCCGCAGCCCAGATGGCGTTCGCAGCCTCGATGCGATCATCACCGAACTCAACGACCGGACCGTTGGAGATATTTTCAACTTGTGTAGCAGTATGTACTTCAACACCCATCTGGCGCAACGTGCGCTCAGCTTTTTCCGAGATCTCTTCACAGAACGATGGCAGAACACGCTCACCCCCCTCAAGCAGAACCACCCGCGCATCTGCGGGGTTGATGTGGTGGAAATCTTTACGCAAAGCAAAACGCGCTAGCTCAACGAGTGCTCCCGCCATCTCTACCCCAGTTGGACCCGCACCGATAATGACCGTTGTTAGCAATCGCTTCCGCTCGACCTCATCTGCTGTGTTCTCCGCCTGCTCGAAAGCATGAAGGACTCGCGCGCGTATACGTGTTGCATCATGCAGCGTCTTGAGCCCCGGTGCATGGTAGGCCCACTCATTGTGACCAAAATAGTTAGTCTCGACGCCGAGGGCAATAACCAGATAGTCGTAATCATGGGCATCCTCGTGCTCACTCACGCGCACTCGCTTTGCAGCAAGGTCTATCGCAGTGACCTGGGCCATATGCACCTTGACATTACGTTGCTTGGAAAGGATCGAGCGGATCGGCTGAGCTATATCGGTCGCCCCTAATCCAGCTGTCGCCACTTGATACAGCAATGGTTGAAACAAATGATGATTCTGCCGATCAACAAGCACAATCTCAGCATCAGCGCGCCGAAGCGCTCGACAAACCGCCAATCCTCCAAAGCCTCCGCCAAGAACAGTAATACGTAACATTGATCGGCCTCCTAATGCAAAGCTGGCCATTTGCACTTCTCCCGGAAACTGCAAATTTCGCATCTAGGTTGCGCCTTACATACATTACCGTAGTCTTGTGCGCAGAACATCCAGAGTAGATTGTCCAAGTAGGTTGGATTACACTTTGCCTCTGAGGCAAGGCGACCAATCATCTCAACCGCTTGTTGTTCAGATGGTTCGCCTTCGAGGAATGCAAGGCGTTCTCCTCCCAAAACTCGCCGGACATGAACATCTGGCTTCCCTGCACGAATGCCAACATTTCGAAGATACTCCATTGCAAGAGTGAATCCAATCTGTTTCAGTTTGAATCGGCCTGGGTTTGCTAGCTGATTCGCGATAGCATCGGGAGGCTTGCTTTCAATAAAAGAATCCAATGAGCCAAATTCGACTTCAATACGGCGAAGTGTTTTGATGTTGGGCACAAGCGAGTTCATCTGCTTCGCGATTAATCGATTGCCGCAATGGATCCCGCGCACGCCATCCACCAATTCTGTCGCCGATATTTCAAGCAGCTTGTCCGGATCCCATTTATGAAAGAGTCGATCAATCTTGGCCATATTTTCAGCTATAGGTCCCCAAGGCCGTTGGCTGCTAAGCTGTGCTAACACTAGTCCTCGAACATGATCTCTAATATGAAATTTCTTGCCTCTTAGTCGTTCTTCGGATGCAGGCACTTGTCCGAATTCTGCAACAACTTCTTCGTAGTCGATGCCCACACGTTTATCCGCAAGTGTGGCTTTCAATCCTGCAAGCAGATCCAGGCCGGAAATATGATTAGTTGTATCAGTATGACTGTGCATTGTAATTGCTACAGTATAGCTGCTTGGCGGCATTTGAAAAGCATTATAAAAAACCGCGGGGCGAGCCCCGCGGCTAAATGTTGAAAACCTAATGCCTAGTGCCTAGTGCCTAATCCCTTCCTAAACGGGGTTGGCATTTCCTCAATACCGATACTGTTCAGGTTTATATGGCCCCTCTACTGGCACGCCGATGTAGTCTGCTTGCTCTTTGGTTAGTGTGGATAGTTTTACTCCCAACTTGTCGAGGTGGAGACGGGCGACCTCTTCATCTAGCTTCTTGGGTAGAGTGTAGACCTTATTTTCGTATGCGGAAGTATTGGTGTGCAACTCGATCTGAGCTAGTACCTGATTGGCGAAGCTGTTACTCATTACAAAGCTGGGATGGCCGGTGGCGCAGCCAAGGTTTAGCAAACGGCCTTCTGCGAGAACGATAATCGAGTGGCCATCACTGAATTTCCATTCATCGACCTGCGGCTTAATGTTGATCTTCTTGATTCCATCAAGCTTCTCGAGGCCGGCCATGTCTATTTCATTATCAAAGTGGCCTATGTTTCCGACGATGGCTTTGTCCTTCATCTTCTGCATATTTGCAGCTGTGATGATGTTGTAGTTGCCGGTTGCGGTAACGAAGATGTCAATATCGCCAACCACATCATCAAGCCTGACGACTTCAAAGCCATCCATCGCAGCTTGTAATGCGCAGATGGGATCAACTTCAGTAACAAGCACGCGGCACTTTTGGCCAACCAGCGACTGAGCGCATCCCTTACCAACATCGCCATAACCACAAACAAGTGCGGTCTTGCCTGAAAGCATCACATCAGTTGCGCGCATTATGCCATCAACTAATGAGTGACGAACGCCATAGATATTGTCAAACTTGCTTTTGGTAACCGAGTTATTAACATCAATTGCGGGGAAGAGCAGTTCGCCGCGCTCCTGCATTTGATAGAGGCGATGCACGCCTGTGGTTGTTTCTTCACTTACGCCTTGGATTTCCTTAGCGTATGGCTCCCAGAACTTAGGCGCGCTTGCCTGAATATCTGTAAGCAGTTGCAGGATAAGACTTAACTCTTGGTTATCAGTGGCTTCCGGTGCGGGTACGCTTGCCGATTTATTATACTCAACGCCTTTGTGTACGAGCAATGTTGCATCGCCACCATCATCTAAAATGATGTTTGGGCCTTTGCCATCACCCCAGTTAAGAGCCTGGAAAGTGCACCACCAATATTCACTTAGCGTTTCACCTTTCCACGCAAAGACCGGTGGGCCTTTGGGGTTTTCGGGAGTGCCGTTAGGGCCGACTGCAACTGCTGCGGCCGCGTGATCTTGTGTGGAGAAGATATTGCAGCTAGCCCAACGAACCTGTGCGCCAAGATCGATGAGCGTTTCGATAAGGACTGCGGTTTGAATTGTCATATGAAGCGAGCCAGTGATTCGCGCACCTTTGAGCGGTTTGCTATCACGATGCTTGGCACGAATAGACATAAGCCCGGGCATTTCGTGTTCAGCAAGTTCGATCTCCTTGCGGCCAAATGCAACGGTCTGAGCCGAAAGATCCGCAACCTTAAAAGCAAGATCGCTGAACAGAGGCAGGTTGGTATCGCTAAAGGTGGCGGACATTTCTTTTGCAGAGGCGAGGGTAGTCACAGCAGATCTCCAAGTTTGTCAGATAGATACAGTTCCAAATCGAAATCTCAACCCATGGTATCGGTTGCTATATATGCGATATCAAGCGATGGGGGTCGTTTTTGATCCTTATATCCGTTCATCCGGATATACCGATGAATAATAGAACGGATTCTGGATCGGGTCAAGCAGGAAATATGGTTAGTAGAGCCAAACTCTCGAGCCATCCGCAAGCCGAGCCGCCGGTTGGCGATTACTTCGTTCCAGGCCGAGAAATGACCATTTGTGGGGTCTTGGTATCCTTAGTTTAACCCACCGTGATAACGATGAAGATATATTCACTTCCGCCATTTTCGAATCAGACCAAACTTTGAGAATTTCTGCAAAGGCTTCTTTGTGTAGAGAGCGTTTGATATGAACGGGATCAATTCCATACCAACTGCCGGGAAGATCGGCCATTGCTGCGCCATGTTTTTTCCCTAGCTCTTGAAGTATGCCATCCATTTCAAGAAGGCGGCTTTGCGCATCTTCATAAGTAAGTTCATGGCCTGGAAATAGAATCGCTTTGGCGATTTTGTAATGACGTTTAGAAAGTCGTGCGATTCGCTCAACAGGCATACGAGTCAACACGATGTTTGCGCTTAATTCGCTAAGTTTCTTAATGCAACTTTCCACCCACTGCTTGATGTCCTTAACTTCGTAACCGTAAGCTATATCATTCCCAACATCGGTAATAAGTGCGTAGGTTGGAAGCGGTTGGGCTTTTGCAATTTCATCCCACAAGCCGCAATCATTAATACTGGGAAGCCCTCTGCCAAGCACACGACTATCTTTGCCGAACGATCTACCGTGCCCCATTGCAATATAAATCTCAAGCGGGCAGCCCATAAAGCATTGACAAGTAGCAACGGTAGGGGAGATTGCGCGTGCCAGATTACTTGCTCCAAGAAGTATGACACGTTTTTTTGTCATTGTTAAATGGTCGTTTTGCTTCGCTGAGAAGTTAGTGTAAAGAAAAGGAAGACAATCAAGCCAACCGCACCAATCGGCCAAAATTCGCCGCCAATTTCACGCTTCGATGTTTCATCAATCGCCCAACCAAGTAGAGGCGCAGCAATTACAATTGTAATACGCTTAGCTAGAGACTCTATGGAAAGAGTTGTTGCGCGCTGCGATTCTGTGCTTTGCGCTGCGAGGCGGCTAATAAAGACTGGACGCCATAGGTTGTGAAGTACATGAAACAATATAAACGCACCGATTACAAAAGCAGTTGCGGAGTAGTAAGCTCCTATGGTAATTGTTAGGAATATTACTGTTCCCATAGCCCAAAAATACTGTGATGCTCGTAAATCACTTCCGAACAAAGCTTCAACTCGATGAGCATTTCTACTTGCGAGTGCTGAGAGTAAATACAAGGTGAAGTACGCAATACCTACATAAATTGCGGTGTGTTGTGTTTCGGATAGTGATTCACTATTAAATAATTTTCCTGCAGTAGCAACAGCTGCCAGTGCAAGTATTGGCTGCAAGTAATCTTTTACAGTTCCGAATATCCCATCAAAAGCCATGCCTTCAATAATTATTTTCCTCAGACTTGTGTGTTTAACTGTTTCTCGAAGTGTGCCTAAAGTTTGTTTCGCAACGTTTTTTAGGGATGGTATAGTTTGTGCAAGTCGATCTAATTCGCTGGGATATCCCAGGAAGTTAATGATCGCAAGTAGGTAAGGCACAATCGCAATTAGAAAAACGTATTCGTAGCTATCACTGAAAATAACTATTAGTGTTGCGATTATTACTGAGAGCGCTGAGCCGATCTTGCTCCATGAACGTGTGTAGCCATAGACCTTTGTGCGCTCATCCGTTCGATTATTTAATTCAAGCCAATTGAAGATAATTGCTTTGTGTGTGCCGGTCCGAAACGCCTCGCCTACTCCGTAGAAGAACATTGCTGCTGCGAGAAATAGAAATTGATCTGCTTTGGCGAACAAAAGGAAGCTTACGATATACGCAACAAACGCAAGGATCATGGCCTTTTTTCTACCCCAAAGGTCAGCAACTGCCCCGGATGGGATTTCCAGCAAATTGACGGTAAGTTCTCGGATAGCGATAAGAAAACCAATTGCTGCGAAGCTCAAGCCTTTATCAATAAATACCAGCAAAAGGAATGGCTCGAAGTAACGCTGATTCTTTAGAAATCCATATATGCTAAAGCGAAAAAGCATTGGTGATCCTGATGGTTACAATGTAAGTGTGCGTAAAGCTTTTATCGCAATTTCTCAATAAAGCAACCGGCCATCTCAACAAGCGAATTGACGAACCGTAATAACTCGCGACACTTACACATAATAATGACGAAAATCCTTGGCTTAACCTTAATCACACGCAAAGCTGCGAAGCGGCTGGCAGTGTTTTTTACTCTATTTATTGCCTTTCTTATCTGGGCGTACTTTTGGATGATAAGTATGCCAGGCGATAGCTATACCGATGATCTACTTCCATTAACCCAAGCGCAAATTGATTTGCGCGATTCGCTTAAAACTGATGTAGTGATGCTGGCTGAGGAGATCGGACCGCGCGGGGTGCTGCAATCGAACAATCTGGCTACAGCAGCCCACTACATTGAACAATCACTAGAAGCGGCCGGCTATGAAGTAAAGCGACAATGCTTTGATGTAGACGGCGTCAATTGCTGCAACCTTGAAGTAGAAATACTAGGCCAAACCCGCCCCAATGAAATTATAGTAGTAGGGGGTCATTACGATTCTGTATTGGATCGGCTGAATTGTCCGGGCGCAAACGATAACGCTTCCGGCACAGCGGCAACGCTTGCAATTGCGCGTGAATTCGTTAATCGTAAACCACAGCGAACAGTGCGGTTTGTTTTCTTTGTTAATGAAGAGCCGCCTTACTTTCAGCTTCAGCAAGAAAAAATGGGAAGCTGGGTTTATGCGCAGAGATGCAAAAAGCGTGAAGAGAATATCGTAGCCATGTTCTCGTTGGAAACGATTGGCTATTACAGTGATGAAGCAAACAGCCAGGCCTATCCCTTCCCACTTGGGTTGGTTTATCCATCAACAGGCAATTTCATTACATTTGTAGGAAATGTAGGTTCGCGACAGTTGGTGCGCGAATCAATAAGTTCATTCCGCAAACACACAAAGTTTCCATCTGAAGGTGGCGCACTGCCAGGTTACTTGCCGGGTGTAGGCTGGTCAGATCATTGGTCATTTTGGAAAGCGGGATATCAAGGTGTAATGGTTACTGATACTGCACCATTTAGATATCCGCATTATCATAAACTAACCGACACACCTGACAAGCTAGATTACGACCGCATGGCCGTGGTTGTTGAAGGCTTAACGCAAGTAGTATCAGACCTAGCAAACCCGGATGAGTAATTGCGATTATTTTCTCTTATCCCCTCTCCCCTTGGGAGAGGGTTAGGTCTCCAAAGGCGACTCGAAGCGAGGTGAGGGTCTTATCTTTTCTTTTTTTTCTTACCTGACTCCTAACTCCTAACTCCCAACTCCTGAATACTTCACGACCACCAATCGCTCCCCTATCGGGTCGCGGCTAAACGTGGTCACCTCTGCACTAATGCCTAATGCCTAGTGCCTAGTGCCTTCTTCAAACGCTCCCCTACAGGTCGCGGCTAAACGGGGGTCTGGCGCGTATCTTCTAACACGCTGGCCGTGGGCGGCGTCTCCTTAGGCGACTCACAAAGCCGAGACGCCACGGCTCGCTGAGATTACCCCACATAATTGTTCATTTCGAGCTTGACCCTGCTCATATCCGATCTATACTTGCATAATGACGCAAATGAACAAACAACTTTCTGTGGCCGTTTCCAAGCGGTGTTGTAAACGCCTGGATATGACGATGTCCGCTGCTTTCTTTGGGGCTTTGAGCGATCCGACACGCTTGGCCATCCTTGTGCGATTGGCGGGTTTCGCACGGCCAGCTACCGTCAGTGAGATTTCCTGCTGCTATCCAATCGATATGTCGGTTATCTCGCGACACCTGGCAGCGCTTAAAGCTGCGGGGATTCTTGAATCTGAAAAACGCGGAAAGCAGGTTTACTACTCCGTTCGCTATGACACTTTTACAGAAGCCCTGCGGTCAGTTGCGGATGCAGTTGAGAATTGCTGCCCCGATGACCGCTGCTGCTAACTGTTAACAAATGGAGATTGACAATGTCAACAAAAACTAACGATGCAATTAGAAGTTCCGTTTCCAACGCCTACGCCAAAGCCGTGTCACGTGCTGTTCGCGAGTGTGGCTGCTGCACTACCATGGAAGCAGATTCAGCAGAAAACCAAACCGCAAATAAATACTACAATGACCATGATCTCACACGCTTACCCGAAGATGCCATCCGCCATTCCCTCGGCTGCGGCAATCCACTGGCTTATGTTGATGTCAAGGAAGGCGATGTTGTGCTCGACCTCGGTTCCGGAGCTGGGATAGACATATTGCTAGCCGCTGAGCGCGTTGGCCCGAGTGGCCGCGTTATAGGGATTGACATGACTGATGAAATGCTGGCTAAAGCGCAGGAGAATATCGAGCAATCTGGGTTTAACAATGTCCAAGTGCGCAAAGGGCTTATAGAAGATATGCCTATTGAGAATGACTCTATTGATTGGGTGATTTCCAATTGCGTTATAAACCTATCGCCGGAGAAGGATCGAGTGTTTGGGGAGATTGCGCGGGTCCTTAAGCCAGGCGGGAAAATGCTTGTCTCTGACATTGTGGTTGAGAATCTTCCACAGGCATTACGCAATAACGATTTTCTTTATTGCGGCTGCGTGGCTGGCGCGATTAGGGAAGCTGCATACATTGCGGGCTTGCAGGATGCAGGGCTTACTAATGTTGTGGTTAAGCAGCGCGTACTTTATGATTCGCAGTCTATCGAGCAGGCTGTCGAAAGAGAACTCGAAGCGATGACTGAACAGTCGAGCGATTGCTGCGGTTCGCAAGACAGCATCGAAGCACACGAATTAGCGGAATTAGTCGTTGGCGGCATTTGGAGCTGTCAATTCTCTGCGAAGAAGGTGTAGGTCGTATTCGACCCGGACCTTCGCAAAGCCTCAGGTCCGGCTTGGTTGATGCCTTTATGCCTTCTTCAAAAGCAGCGGGTCAAGCCCGCCGGCTAAACGGGTTATTTTTGATGCCTTCTTACATTAAGAACCCCATGGATTGCTATCCATGGGCGTCGGGGGCGGAAGAGCGAAGACCTCTGGGACAAGGGGGATTATTTTCTCATTGTTGCAGCGAACAGGCTTGGGCCTTTGCTTGTGGTGTCGGGGCGAAGGCGTGAGTATCGCAAATCTATAAGACCAGATTGGGCTTGCCAATCTTGAAGGTGCTTTTCATTAAAGCCTAGATGTTGATGACCCATGGTGTGGCGATATGTTTCTCTATCATGTGAAACCAGATCAACTATTAAAACCATTCCGCCCGGGCGCAAAATGCGCGCCACTTCTTTTATGGCATCAGCAGGATTCTCAAGATATACCGTTACAAGAAAGACGATTGCTGCATCGACCTGCTGATCCTTAATGGGGAGTTTGGTAATATCGCCCTGTTGAAAATCTATATTATCAAAACCTGCAAGGCTTTTTCGTGCTGCATCAAGCATGGCTGGCTCACGATCTATGGCTATTACCTTTTTGACAACGGGCGCAAGGTACTTGGAAACATTGCCCAGCCCACATCCAAGATCCGCAACAATCCAATCTGGATTTATCAGGCTTACCAGGGCCTGGCAGGTAAATGCATCGCCAAATAGTTGGTGGCGCAGCGAATCCCATTCGCCTGCGATTTGCCCAAAGAAAGCTTTGGAATCTGTATGGCGATTAGCGATTACTTCGCTCATGCGCGCATCATCTTGCAGCAGAGATGGAGTTTGTCCTAATGATTGTTTAACAGTGTTCCAAAGTTCAAGCGCAGCTGCATCAATAGATTGTTCGCTCATTCGATATAAGCTAGCGGTGCCTGCGCTTCGTTTTACGATCCAATTGTTATCACTTAATATTTTCAAGTGTCGCGAAACTGTTGATTGCGGCAGTTGAAGGATGCTTGCGAGTTCGCCAACGGATAGCTCTTGCAGGTTTAGAAGTCTTAAGGTGCGCAGCCGCACCATATCGCCAAGCGTAGTAAGCCAACTAAGCAGGTCGGGAGTATCGCAAGAGTCCATGGCCATGATATTTAGTGACCAGGTGGCAGCGCCAGTGTTGGGCCAGGGATTTCACCAAGTTCATCAAGTCTTTGCAAGACGCGCTTGTCTTTGGGATCGACACCAAGTGCCTGACGTAATCTGAAGATTGCGTCATCGATATCACCTACACGTTGGGCAAGGTTTGCAGCAGCGAGATAGGGTTCAACGGTTCTTGCATCATCTAAGACAATCGCAGTATCAATTGCGAGCTTGGCTGAGTCGGGATCGTTCAGTTCGATGGAGAATCGCGCAAGCCTCAAGTATGCAGCTGGGCTTTGAGTTGACTCTGCTCGTTCTCTTAAGAATGCGAATAGTCGAGTCTCATCACCTTGGCGGAACATAGCCTCTGCCAGCGAATCGATTATTTGAGTATTGTTTGGGCGATGTGAATGTGCAACCTCAAGCGCTTCACGCGCGCGATTTGGATCGCCAATTTCCAGATAGCACTCACCCAATCGCTGTTGAACACGCCAATCTCCGGGGTAGCGAGCAACAATCTCGGAGTAGTCAGAACCTGCCTGGTGATACTCGCCCCGCTTAAACCGAAAATCGGCTTTGTTGCGCAGGGCTTCAGTTGATGTAGAGCCACATCCATGTAAGAGTGTTGCTGCTAAAATCAGGAAGATGGTTATTGATCGTTGCATAGGGTTGCCCTCTCCTTGGGTCTAATGGGCCTAAACATCATACAGGCGACTCGTGTTAATATGCGAGGTGTTTGCCTACTTAGCGGTACTTGTTATGCAAATACTACAAAAAAGTGATCGACCAACTGTGCAACTTTTGCACAAGATGCCTGATGGTTCTAGTCATATTGATTGGATGATCGCCCAAGATGGTGGTGATAAAAAGGGTGAGCTTCTGACATTTAGGCTCGGAAGCAGGCTGGATAAGGTTCAAATAGGCCAAAGCATTATTGCGGAGCGTATTAAAAACCACCGTTGGGCGTATTTGGAGTACGAGGGGTCGATTTCAGGCAATCGCGGTGTGGTTAGCCGTATTGCTGAGGGTGTGATTGTGTCCCAGAAGCGTGATAAATCGAGCTGGCGGGTAGAGATTTGCTGGCTAAATGAATCAAAAAGTGTGATACACCAGAAAGTTCTCATGCGAGAAATCCAGACTCCGCAGGGTAAATGGACTATGGAAGCATTTTGTGAATCGTTAGAATTGATCGAAAAATGAGTAGGTAAGGATAGTTTTGCTTGAAAAAGGTGGGTGTTAGCTATCCGTAGTCGAATTGTTCGTCTAGGCTTTAATGAGCAGTGGACCAACCGTGGCTGGGTTATTCGCTGATCTTGCGGAAGATTTTTCTCTCTCTTGAGGAAAGGATTCAATTATGGACACACCTTCACATGAGCCGAACCAAGACCCTAAAAGTAAAATCCAACATTCGCAAACGCGACTTGGGGAATCTGCTGTGGTAGCAAGTACGCCACAGGACACTAGCCCTGTACCAGTTTCTCAAAGCGATGGGCCAGCTGTCAGCGGATCAAAGATCAGTGCCTTTGGAGGAAAACCCAAGCGGCACGAAGATATTTGGTCGAGAACACCTAACACCACTGGAAAAGGTGCAATCCACACCAAAACATTTCACTGCAAATTGACTGCAGATGCATTGTTGTATTTAGATCAATGTATCAACGAGTGGCTGGACGCTCATCCGCAGTATGAAGTGAAATTTGTTTCTTCAACGGTGGGTACAATTTCCGGTAAGATCAAAGAACCAAATTTGATATGCCAGGTTTGGGTGTAAAACGAGTCCTGAGTCTTGAGGGATGAGTCTTGAGCCTGTCTAGCCGGCGGGCTTGACCCGCTGCGTTTGGGATTTGTGCGCTACAATGGATGACGATGGACCAAGATGAGAATGTATGTCTGTGTTTTCATGTAAGTCTGCGCAAGATTACTAATTATATGAAGAGAGAAAAGCCGACTGTGCCATCACAGATAAGTGAGTGTCTTGGCGCAGGTACGGGCTGTCATTGGTGTGTTCCATTTCTTAAACAATTGCATGACCAATGGAAGCAAGGCCAGGAACCGGACCTTCCCATTAGCCCAACCGAGTATGCATCCCGCCGCAGTAATTACAGAAGTACTGGCAAGCGCGAAGGGTAAGTTTAAAATTAGTTAATCGGGTGCCACTGACAGCGGAGCGCAGCAGAGTCGTCAGTGCATTTGTAAGTTTGCCCCGCGTACTGCACCGACGACTCGAAGACTCGCTGTCGGTGGCACCAGTGTGGCAAACTTTAGTGATGATCGAACGTCAACCAGGCTCGCTGATAGCTGATAGCTATTTAATTATTAGCTCGCTTTCTTGAGCGTATTTGGAGGATTCTGTAATCTCTTGATAAGAGTCTCGAGTCCTTCGATTTCGCGCACAAAGGTTACGCCAATATAGTTATTCACGCGGTTGGAGCTTGGAGCAAGTCTGACTACTGTAACTTCCACACTAATCGATCCAACTGGTTCAGGAAGATGAACGCTTAGATGTACTTTTTGACCCAGTTCGAGTTCCTGCTCACCTTTGTGTAATACTCGAATAAGCATTCCCGCAGGGGTGAGGTCTTGGACTGTGCCTCGCAGTGGAATGCACTTTCGTCGTGTATAAAGAGCAGCAGAAGGTGGTGGCCCTGACCCGAAACTCACGCGCAACTTTCTTCGACGATCTACAATTCTTAATGAGGCAGGTAGTGACATACGGTAGCCATAAATCATTCGCGCCTCGGCTGATTCAATTTCAATCCGTCCTAAAGATTCAGTCTTGCCACTT
Organism: Planctomycetota bacterium; assembly: GCA_022574595.1. GTDB lineage: Bacteria > Planctomycetota > Phycisphaerae > Phycisphaerales > SM1A02 > JACZRS01. The sequence continues at coordinate 42,707 of JACZRS010000001.1, forward strand.
AAGTGACCAAACGATTTTGAAGTGAATAAAAGTCGAAAGTGCTCGCCTGTTGCAAGCGGATGATTTAAGGCGCCTACTAAAGGTTGGCTTATAATAATCTCATTCTCGCGCACATCTTCAATCGAAGCTATGAGCACAAGTTTATGAAGCGATGGTTGGCTTAAGGGCTCTAGCTCTAGTTTAGTTGAAGTACGATATGCCTCTGCCAGCAAGCCGCGGACACGGCGCACAGACTCTGGTTCAGGCAAAAGAGCCTTCTTAATCTTTGATAACCACATACTCACAGATCCAGAATCGACATTTTCTTAGGCCAGATTCAATGGGCTATGAGATTACGGGACTTAAAAATCATTGATCCGATAAGGTTGGTCTTTTTCATTAGCTTTTGGGGGAATAATTGCCGCTCATAGCCCTCAGGATTCATTTAAATTCAGAACCGTTATTGAGGTGTTGGTATATATGCAAATTTCGCCTGCTGTTTCCAATGCCAGCTTGCAAACCTCTGCTGGATCCTTGTCGGTATGGGCTCGTAAAACGCGGGCAGCTGCAAGTGCATAAGAGCCACCTGAACCGATCGCACAAATACCATCAGATGGTTCTATGACATCGCCCTGGCCAGATATTGTCAGAGTCTTGGCTCGATCAGTGACTATTAATAAAGATTCCAAGCGCCTGAGCATTCGATCCGTGCGCCAAAGCTTTGCCAGTTCAATAGCAGCTCGCATTAAGTTGGTTGGCGACTCCTTGAGTTTTACTTCAAATCTATCAAGTAGCGCAAAAGCATCCGCAACCGAACCTGCAAAGCCAACTAATACGCCCGCAGCTTCTGCTCCCACATCATTAATCCGCCTAACTTTTACTGCATCTGCTTTAGCGATGGTATCTCCAATTGTTACCTGGCCATCGCCAGCTATGGCAACGCGATTCTCATCGCGCACGGAGATAATTGTCGTTGCTTGCGGTGCTAGCATAATTAGAGTTTAGCCAACTCAATAAATAAAGTGTAACCATGAGATGTTCACTAGTTTTCATCTGATAAGTGAAATACTGGAAAGACCTCGATATCACCATTTTCAGAGGCTAGTGCGATCCAAAGCCCCTGCGGGCTAAGTGCTGCTCTTGCGATGGGATTATTTGTAGTAATTGGGGTGCTGATCAGTTTCTTTTCGATAACGTCCCAGACTCTGACGGTTCGATCATCCACGATCGTTGCTAAGTATCTGCCGCTTGTATCAAATACTGCGCTTGTTAGATCCTCTCTACCCAAAGACAGCTTCTGTTTAGCGTCACCAGTCTTGATATCAATTCCAATCGCCCCTTTAGTAAGCGAAACGCACCACAAATAATTTGTTGTCGACTCGAAACTAATTGCAACCGTATCCTCTAAACCTACAAAACTCCAAAGTCGATTGCCCGTACTTGTCTGCCACTGGTAAATAGTATTGGTATCTGACAGTGCTGCGATTAGACTTGCGTTCTTGTTAAATGTAACAGCCACAAACGCTCCACTGGAACTGCGCAAAGTATGAATCAATTCACTATTTTGATCAGAGAACAATCCAATGGTTAAATCATCACATCCCACCGCTATCTGCGATGCATTTTCATTCAAAGCTAAACAAACAAGCTCACCATTGCAGTAATTGCGGCGTGAAATGACATCTCCGGTACTAACATCTATTTGTACTACCTGCCCATCATCATCAATTATTGCCAGCACCTCACCGCTTCCGCTCAATAATAATTGGCTTACCGCAGCATCATTATCAGAAAACGTAAGCGTTTTCTCACGCTTATTAAGATCCCAAGCCGTGACTGGTTGATCCGTAGAAACCAGCAATAAACTTTCACCTTTGGGATCGAAAATTAGTGCATCAAGCGGTTCGCCCTTGCCAGGCAAAATAAAATAAGATCGCTTATCCTGATCGCTTGTTTGGACTGTTTGTTTCGCTTCATTTTGCAGCGTTTTGATTGATTTCGCATCGGCAACATGCTGCTGGGCGACTTGGACTTCTTGCTTTGCTTGACGAATCTTCCATACTGCAAAAGTAGCAACTGCAATAAGTAAAGATGCAATAACGCTTGTCGCAACCAGCAATCTGCTACGACGCTTTGCGAATAATCTTGCTTTATGAACTGCTCCTGCTTTTTTTGCTTGGATCGGTTGATGCTTTAGAAATCGCAATATATCTCTACCAAACGCGCCCGCATCTGCGTAGCGACGACTGCGATCTTTTTCCAAAGCTGAAAGAATAATTGCCTCAAGATCACCCTTAACTTCCGGAGAAATTTGACTCGGAGGCCTGGGTGGGCGGGTTAGAATTACGCGCAGGGCTTCGTGAATGCGAAGCCCTTTAAGATCATAAGGGTGTTGATCCGTTAGTAATTCATATAAGACAATCCCAAGTGCATAAACGTCACTACGCGGATCAATATTGCTGGGACTTGCTTCCACTTGCTCGGGAGACATGTACTGAATTGTGCCCAGTAGCTGGCCGGTATCCTTTTCAACAGTAAGCTCGCCTAATTCCGGATCTGCTGCATGCGCTACTCCAAAGTCAATTAATTTCAATCGCCCCGCAGTATCGATCAGTATATTATTCGGTTTAAGATCCCGATGAATGACACGTTGCTTATGAGCATGCTCTACCGCGGAACAGATTTTTATAAAAAGCTTCAGCCGATCTTTGATATCTAGCCTTTGATTATGTGCGAACTCAAGAATGGTTTTCGCAGCTGGCACGTACTCGACCGCAAGGTACTGGTGAGCTATGCCGCTTTCATCTTCATAAGTTCCTGCCTCATACACCGAAGCGATGCAAGGATGCCTTAGCCTTCCAAGGATTTCTATCTCGCGGCGAAATCTTCTAAGAGTTGATTCAGAAACTATTTCAGAATTAAGTACCTTTATGGCAACTGTTCGCCGAGGCTGTTTTTGTAAGGCTGCGTAGACTGTAGCCATACCCCCTGAGCCTATGACCCTTTGGATCTGGTATTGGCCTATTTGTTTTGGTAAATCGCTCACCTTGGCGGGGACTCCCTGCGGCTCATAATGTGAACTTTCTTGGACTTGATTCAGTGTACAACCAAGGCCCTTAAATTAAATGATATTGGCTATTTACATGCTAGAGCCCGCTCAAAGACTGTATGAGAGCAAGATGTGAGATCCCAGGGGCAGCGTTGAGCCTATCCAGTGCCGAATATGGCCTTGAATCCTCGATCATCTTCACTGGACAAACTTGTCCTGAATGATAGAGTAAAGGTGTAATTGAGAAGCAATCTCAATACCAGGAGCCACCGCGTGAGCGCCAATGCAGTAAATGCCCATACACCAGCAAAAAGTCCCCAAGGCCCTATGGTTTCGTTAGCACAGCTGTCAAGCGGAGCAAGGTGCCGTATCGCAGTTATGCAACTGCAACCAGCGGATACCCGATTACTCAACGCTATGGGGCTAACCGATCATTGTGAGCTTTGTGTATGTCGGCCGGGTGAACCATGTATCGTTCGCATTAACTGTACCCGTTTGGGTATTGCTGGTTCACTTGCAAGAAAAATCCTTGTCCACCTAATCGATGGGCAGGATTGAGCAGTAACACACGATGACTGCGCATCCAGCATTGACAGAGCCTTCTGACCAAAAGGCAATTGTCACAAAATCTAAGGGCGAACCCCTAAAAAGATACGCACTTCTTGGAAACCCAAACACGGGAAAAACTACGCTTTTTAACCGGCTCTGTGGTTTACGTGCTCAAACCGCAAATTTCCCAGGCACAACAGTCGAAACACGAATTGGTAAGTGTAATGCTCAAGGCAGCGCCATCGAAGTAGTAGATCTGCCAGGCGTATATAGCCTGTACCTTGACCTACCCGAATCGCAAGTATGTGAACAATTCCTGCACGATGAAGAGGATGAACCAAGACGCGCAGATGCAGCAGTTATCGTTGTTGACGCAACAAACTTAGCTCGAAATCTAATCTTCGTTGCACAAGTCTTAACCCAAGGCATCCCAGCTGTTGTCGCACTTAATATGACAGATATTGCGCAAAGGCGCGGCTTAACTATCGATTGTTCAAAACTTTCGCGTCTTCTTGGCTGCCCGGTTGTGAGTATCTGCGCTCGTAGTGGTGATGGCGTAAAAGATCTATTAGCTGAACTTCCCAACGCTTCAGTTAGTGGTGTTGGAATACCTGATTCAAGCGATAGCCACGCTTGTGTCACATGGGCGGATGCTATTGTCGAACACTCCGTTGGCGGCGAATTTGCTATAGGTGAAGAAGGCGATACTTTCACAGATCGACTTGATGCTGCTTTTACGCACCCCGTTCTAGGCGTATTGATATTCGCAGCAGTGATGTTCGGTTTATTTGTAGTTATATTCTGGCTGGCACAGTTTCCTATGGATTTTATAAACTGGCTATTTGGAACACTAGGCGGTATTGCTACCACAATACTTCCCGATGGTGCAGTACAAGATCTTGTAGCCAACGGCATTGTGGGGGGAATCGCTGGCACAGTAGTATTCCTGCCACAAATTTGTTTGCTTTTCTTTTTGCTTACATTGCTCGAAGATACCGGCTACCTGGCACGCGCTGCTTTTGTAATGGATAGTTTGCTAAGGCGCTTCGGATTGCCCGGCCACTCTTTTGTACCGCTGCTATCTGCACATGCATGCGCGATTCCAGCGATCATGGCTGCTAAATTAATCCCTGATCGTCGCGACAGAATAGCCACGATTCTTGTCGCACCCTTTATGAGCTGCTCAGCTCGTTTGCCGGTTTATGTTCTGTTGATTGGGATTCTCTTTGGTCATCAGCCGATTTATGCCGGCCTGGCCTTTGCTGGGTGTTATGCACTTGGTGCAATTACAGGCCTCCTTACCGCTCTGATTGCGCGAAAGAGCATATTAAAGGGGCCATCACTTCCTATGGTTCTTGAATTGCCGAGCTATAAGATGCCTTCGATCCGCACAGCTTTGCTGACAACCTATGATCGCGCCAAGATTTTTCTGCGTAAAGCGGGAACTATCATTCTTGCAATATGTGTGGTTCTGTGGTGGTTGGGAACTTATCCGATATCAGACCCTCCCCCGGAAGTAGTGCAACTACAAGCACAATCTCAAGCAGTAGAAGAATCTGATCCAGAATTATCCAAAGAATTGCTAACCAATGCAAATCGCCTTTACGCAAGCTATTCTGCGGAGCACAGTTTTCTGGGAAGGCTCGGCCGATTTACCCAGCCGGTCTTTGAACCATTAGGTTACGACTGGCAGCTTACCATTGGCGTACTTAGCAGTTTCGCAGCTAGAGAAGTTTTCGTTTCGACCATGGCGGTTGTCGTTTCCGCTAGTGACTCAGGTGATGATGCGGATGATCCAGCTGTAATTGAGCGAATCCGCAACGCAAAACGCAGCGATGGCTCGCCAGTTTTAACGCCGGCAACCAGCGCCAGTTTGCTTATTTTCTATGTATTAGCCATGCAGTGTTTACCTACGCTTGCAATTACTCGTCGTGAAGCGGGCGGATGGAAATGGGCAGCCTTGCAATTTGGATATATGTCAGCGCTTGCTTATGTAGCTGCGCTTATAATGTACGTATCAATGCGTGCGTTGGGAGTAGCCTGAAGTTGTTTGGTTTACCACTTGATGATTGGCAATTCTGGGTTGTAACACCTGTAGTTATTTGGGGCGGATGGGTTGTTGTTAAAATGTTCATCCCCAATCGCAAGTCAAAGGGTGCATGTCCATCGTGCGCTTCGGGGTCTGCTGCGACTGCTAAGCCACGTAAGGTGAGGCTGACTGTTGAAGGTGAAAAGAGAAAGTAATCCACCCTCCGCAAGTGTTATTTGTTGATTGATTCATCTATTAGCACAACGCTGACAACATCATCATCGACAATTAGTAGTCCCACAAGAAAGCCATCTTTGCGAGCGACTACTGCTGCGCCGTGCCAGGACTTGTCTACGGATACTGCGGGGTCGACTCTCCAGGTTTCTTTTTGGGGAGTAAGACGCGAAGCCGCAAGCGGCAGGGGAGTTGCAGTGGGGTCACCAACGGCCAGGCAATCTTCGGGTGAAAGTGGTTTACGAATTTGATTTACGGGCCAACTTGTTGATGAAACGATTGAATCAATTATCACAAGATTATTTTTCGACCACTTGGGCTGCGCTTTTAGTGTGATATTTGTTCCCGCAACTTCTAATACTACAGACTGCTCATCCGCATCCTCACCAGCCTTAAGTAAATCTTCGGGGCCAAGCAGGCCAATGGTTGTTTGTAACACCCAACCTTGCCGCGACTTTGTTCGCGTAATCCATCTGCCTTGCTGCCAACCAAGCCTGGCGCGCATCGGTGTTGGCAGAGCAGCGCCCGGTGGAAGCAACGAGCTACCAATTACTACTAGAGGTTGCCAAGTTATCCAATCCTCCGGCGGCTCGTTAGCAATGGGAAAACGATAACCCGTGCTAACTACATCACCCGCATCAGGCGGAGTCGCCATGGCAATTCCACCGGACAATAATGTTGCCAATGAATCAACTTCAAGCGATACACCTGTGAGTTTGATATCCGCTTTAAGTGAGCCGATCGACCAGAACTGCGTGCGCTTTCTTACAAGCTGTGCGTAGGCTTTTTCTATATGCACTCGCGCTTCAACTGCACCGCCATCACTTGCAAGCCCAACGGATAAGACATTACCAATTTGCAGGCCACGGTATTTTATTGCTGCGCCTCGTTTTAGTCCGCCACGTTCACTAGCTTGCAATATGATTTCCAGATCGCCAACTTGCGATGACTCAATAACCGGCGGTTTGCTTAGACCCACAAAGTGCCGTTGAAGTCCTCCCTGTCCGGGCGAAACTGCAAGGTAGCGTGGCCCCAGGATTGTTTCCAAGCCGGCAATTCCTTCCAGGCCCAGCTGTGGGCGGACAACCCAGAACCTGCTTCCACTCTTTGCGATTCGATCAGCTTGAGCTTGTAAACTTGCGGTAACGATTACTGAGTCTGAATCGTCTAGTTCTACATTTCGCACTTCGCCGACGGTTATTCCTCGATAGCGAACTTCATCACCGGCTTTGATTCCATATCCCTGAGAAAGCTGCACGGTAATTATCAAGCCACGCGACAACCAGGCTTGATATCCAAGCCACACTGCAAACACAGCAGCAGCTATTGGAATCAACCACACAACCGAGAAGCGTCGATTTGGTATTAGCACAGCTTTAGGGAATGCTGTTTCTTTAGCTGGTGATGATTTAGTCATGCCTGGGATTCCCAAAGTTGATGCGGATCATATATCGCAGCTGCAAGCAAACTTAGTAGCACACAAAGGCCAAAGGCAAGCGCTGCTGGGCCAGCACTAACCTGAACGAGATCGCCAAGCTTTAAGACTGCTACTAAAATTGCGACTAATAAGACATCGAGCATCCCCCATCTGCCTGTATATTCAATAAGCCGATACGTTAGCGCGCGGTGGCGGTGATGCATTGCTGATCCGCCGATTGATAATAATAGTAATGAAGCGAGTTTTATAACTGGCAGAATGAGCGAACAAACTAGAACGATACTTCCAACAAGAAAATTGCCGCGGCCAAACAATGTCCATATCCCCTCAAGAATGCTTGACTCGGTTTCGTGGCCGAATTTGGTAATACTGATCATCGGCAGCGTCACTGCCAATGGATAGAGGATGAGCGCTGCTGTCGCGATGGCAGCGGTCGAGCTGTTGCTGTGGCGAGCAATTGTTGGCTCCCTAAGCGTGCCCTCACACCTAGCGCAACAAGCGCTCATATGCTGCGGAATCTGTGGCACAACCTGTATTAGCCCACAGTGCGGGCAGCTTCGGAGATTCTCGTTTGTATTCGATGCAATTAGGCTCATCTTCAACTATCTCCGAGAGAAGTTTGCGATATTTCACTTATAGCCTTTGAGCTAGCGCAAACGCTGATTATTCAAATCGACAAACATCTCATATTGACTCGAATTAGCGTGAATCCGATGCTACACTTGTCCAACTTATTGCGTTTGGAGCCGGCAGCTTGTCAGGGGCTAATGGTGCTTGATAAAACTCACCTGATGACAGTTTGAGACTATCTGGTGTATGCAGCTATTGTTGCTACGCCGCTAAAGCGCGATGAGGCCACTTTATGTCTATCAATCCTTTGCCGGTCTTCGAGGCCGACGCTGATCCTCGACATCGTTCTGCGATGACTGATGAAGAGATTTACGCAAAGCTCGAGCCACCCAAAACCGTTGTAGTGCGCTTCGGCATGATGAAGATGGTTGGCGAGTATCCAACGGATGGCACAATCAAGCCCGGCTGCGGAACCAAGCTGGTAGTTAGAACACATCGCGGCATCGAACTCGCTGAGATGCTCACAACCACTTGCGAAAACTCTGGCTGCTCAAAGTCCGTGACGCGTCAAGAAATGCTCGATTACATCGAGAACTCAGGCGGGTCGGATTATCCATTTTTTACCGATGGCAAAATATTACGCATCGCAACCATTGAAGATCTAAATAAACACTCCGCAGCTCTTTCCAACACTAGTGATGCGGTTAAACAATGTAAGGCTTTGGTTGAAGAACTCGATCTATCTATGAAGCTTGTAGAAGCAGAGCCGATCCTCGGCGGAGAGCAGATTACTTTCTACTTCATGTCCGAATCACGCGTGGACTTTCGTGAACTGGTCCGCAAATTAGCCAGCGAACACAAGACACGTATCGAAATGCGCCAAGTCGGGGCACGCGATGAAGCCAGGCTGGTCGCAGACTATGAGCGCTGCGGACAACATTGTTGCTGCAAGAGTTTTCTCAAAGTGCTCAAACCGGTGTCGATGCGATCCGCAAAATTACAAAATGTGCCGCTGGATCCCCTAAAGATTTCAGGGCGATGTGGGCGCTTGATGTGCTGCTTACGTTATGAAGATGCAACTTATCAGGAGCTAAAGAAAAATCTGCCCCCGCGTAATTCACGGGTTGGTACATACCGCGGTCCAGGCATTGTCGTAAATACAAAGTTGCTTGTACAGCTTGCACTGGTAAAGCTGGATCAATCGGATGAAGAAATCGCAGTTCCAATTGAGGAGTTAGTTGATCCGGAAAATTGTCCGCAGCCGGGAACTAAGGAATGGGATAAGGCTCAGCTGGCAGATCAAGCGCAACCCTCTATTGAAGAAGATCCGCTTCGTGGCTTGCCTCCTATTGAGGTAGCTGAGCGTACCGATGACAAGAAGCGCACCAAACGTAGGCGCGATAGAGGGCGTAGGAAAAAATCGCAGCAGCAAGATTCATATAGAGAAAAATCTATCCAAGCGGAAGATAGCCAGCAAACACAGGCCGATGCTACTGATTCATCTGAGAAACCTAAAAGAAAACGCAAAAGACGTAGACGCAAACGAAAACCAGGTGGCTCAGGTGCTGGCGGAAACTCTGGTGATAGCTCCGGAAATACTTCCGGGGGTACTTCCGGGGGTTGATTTGAGTATCCATCAACATACAACCCTGCATTTAACCGATGATTTGCATTGCCATAATTAAGATATGACTGACACTACTGCTATTCTCCATCAGCCCGAAGAAGGATCTGCGATCGAAACTCTTCAATCGCTGGTTGTTGCATTTGTTCTAGCCATGACATTTAGAGGATTCGTAACCGAAGGCTTTGTAATCCCAACGGGTTCCATGGCCCCAACGCTAATGGGCCAACACTATCGAATGCACTCAAATCAGACAGGCCTAAACTACGCAACAGATGCCCATGATAATACTAAAACAGGCAAATACGATCCAATGCTGGGGCGACAAACACAACTAGCCCCAGCAGATAGAAACAACCCAATGCAAAGCATGGGTGATCGTATTCTTGTTGTTAAATGTATGTATCCCTTCTTTGAGCCTAAGCGCTTTGACGTTGTGGTTTTTAAGAACCCTACAAACCCCGATGGCGCAGATGAGAATTTCATCAAACGCTTAGTTGGCCTGCCTAACGAAAAACTCCTGTTAGTTGATGGCGATGTGTTTGCAGGCGAACCGGACGCTGATATTAACGATCTGGTTATTCAGCGAAAACCAGAGCATGTGCAGCGAGCGGTTTGGCAACCGATTTATAACAGCGACTATGTTCCGATTAGACCTGAAGAATTAGATAGCAAGTACACAGCGCCTTGGTCTGGAGTGGGTTGGGAAACACAGGGCTTGCGAAGTTACCGGTGCGAAGCACCAACAGAAGATGCAGTACTTGAATGGAATGGTAAACCGCTAACTACTACTGACTGGACCGCATACGACATGATGCGCTACAGAGGGCAAGCTATTATAAATGTTAGTGATCTAAGAGTTTCAGCTGCAATCACTGCCGATCAAGTTGGCTTGAAATCAACGCTCCAATTGACAACTCGTGGGCATCGATTTGAATTTATCCTTCAGCCCACAGATGCTGCTCGACAATACAAAGCTATTGTGCGTATGAGTCAGCTTGATAACCCAACATCGGCCACGGAAAAAGTACAAAACATAAAGCTCCCCGCGCCCAGCAAAGTTTTTAACGTTGAGTTTTGGCATGTAGACCAATCACTATCAATTTATGTCGATAATAAGCTTGTAGTCGGCCCGCTTGAATATGATTGGAGGCCAAAGTACCGCATGGAAAACTCATACGATGACGCTTATGAAAACATATTAAGACGGCTGCCGAGTATTCCACCAACAATTCCACAATTGCGCTGGCGTTTTAGCGGTTCACCTGTGACATTGCATCGAGTTCGGCTTGATCGTGATTTGTACTACCAACCAGATAAGATTAAATCCAGCATCAAAAACTCAATAGCCCCAGAGTTTGCAAAATTAGTAGAACCTCGTACCTGGGCTTATGCTACACACCCGGACAAGCCTGCAATAATCGGTCCCGATCAATTTTTAATGCTAGGTGACAACAGCGCCTTTTCGTCCGACTCGAGACTTTGGGGCGCGCCTCACAAGCTTGTTGCTGAACATATCGATCCAAGCCCATTTCTGGTAAACCGCAAACTCTTGCTGGGTAAAGCCTGGGTTGTGTACTTCCCAGCTCCCTATCCACTAAGAGATGGTGGTCGCGGCGCTGTCCCTGATTTTGGTCGGCTTAGGTTTATTCGATAAGAGCTTAATTCACTAATCTTTCAATGCCAGCACAGCTTGTCTAAAATCACCACGCGCTCTTGCCAATTGCTGCCGCACCGGGCTTATCACTGGCCGCTCTATTTCGAATATAGATGCGTACTGCTTCTCTCTTGCTGCTTCGTTCAACTGAGGTGTTTGTAAAATAGCTTCTGCGATCGCATCAAGATTAATTACATCACTTATTGGCCCTAATGTATCGATTGCAGCTACTGGCCATTCAAACGTACGCTCAGGACCTCGCCACTTCATTACAGTCAGTGTAAACAATCGATCAATTTGACAATTGCTTATGCATTTAAGCAAAGTTTTATCCTCAGCACTCGCGCCAAGGGATTTTGCCCAGAACCAATTCTCCACATCCTTACGCGAAACAATAATTGCTGCAATATAACCAAACGGATCTTTCCTACCCATCATGTCTAACGCTTCTTCAATTAAGACACGATGAACATCATCAAGGAATGCTTTTGTCAATGGCTTTTGGAGGATCGCTGAGGCTAAAGTAAATATCTTGTGTGATACCAATGCGCTTGCTATTGTTTTGTCTTTAGCGAGATGAGCAGACATACGCAGACAAATACTCAGTCGATCAAACGCTGCATCCGCTTCGCCCAATTCAAAGAGTCGATTAGCATCTGCAATTAACAGATTCCCAAGCTCACGAAAGCCTGGCAAATAAGCAGGCAAAGTAACTATTTCATTTCTTATTGCTGCTGCAAAATCACAACGAGTCATTTGCGATGCTTCGCGCACAATTGAAATTAATGATTCCGCTTCAACAAATGTTTTTTCCATTTCTTCATCAATTGGCTTGTCCGCATCAATTGCTAATATTTCCCATTGATCACGCTTTTCCTGTTCAATCTCTTTTAGCAAAATAATCGCGCGGAAGTACCAAACTACCGCATTGGCGCCTTGCTTAGGTTTTATTTTCCCTGTTATTAGTAATGCAAGTGCAGCTTTTCTTGCTGCTAGTTTTTGTTCAGCTAATTGCATTCCTTCAAAGAGTTTTCCATAGGCAGGAAAAAGTACAGTCGCGAGTTCAGCAAGCTCACTGCTTTCGATTTCTTTATTAATTTCATCTAGTGCTACCCTTGCAGCTTCTTTATTGGGATTCATAAAGGCTTCAACAACACGGTTAGTAACTGAATCAGCGTAATCAAGTATTTCTGTGAATTCATCTGGCGTTATTGCAGCTAAGTCATCTCTGACTTGTGCATCAGAAGATAGCCACATCAAGTCATCCGATTGGATCGCTTGGCCATCCTCTTGGCTGGCAAATTTATCTGCCAGCCATTCGTTCATGACTTCGCGTTCTGTCGTCATCGCTTCAACATAATCAAATGGATCCTTATCACTAAAAGCATTGAGAGCTTCCATCATTGTTGCGCAATCAACTTCATCAAACGCTGCACTATCAAAACCGGTTTGGGCAATTGTGTCTGTAAAACTAAAGGTTGCGTTTCCAACAAGTGAACTGATTATCATTCGATCACTACTGTAGTGGCTACTCAATCGGTACATCGAGGCGAGCTGGGCAGCGGCAGTCGCTGAATCTCCATCCCGAATCCGTATAGTAATATCTGCCATAGCTAACATTGTGATGCCGCGCAATGGTTGCAAGTAAGGCAAACGCATTTCAACGCCATCTTCATAAGGTAAATTAAAATCGCTGTGCTCTTGATTAGCGCCACGCCAGGTAAGTCGAAGGATAGGCTGAATTCTTGCAATCGCTAATCGCATCTCATCAGAGATGGGTGTAGTAGTATCCGCCCAATTCCAATTGTGAATTGAATCACGTAAATCCCGCGGCAAAGCATTGTAAGCTTTTATGGCTTTGCGATACCAAGTTGCACCGTTCTTTGAATCTTGTGCATCCGCAGATGTTGAATAAAACAAGGTAAATAGAATGAGTAGCTTAGCTATTGGGCGCATAGAGGTTTCCTCATGATTCTAAAGTACACTAATCCTTTAGTGCCAGCACAGCTTTTCTAAAATCACCGCGCGCTCTGGCTAATCTTTCGCGTACAGGACTAATAACTGGCCGCTCTTTTTCTAGAATAGCTTTGTACTGCTTGGCTTTTGCTGCCTCAAATAGTTGAGGTACTTGTAAGACCGCCTCCGCCAGTGCATCGAGATCAAGCACATCGCGTATTGGTTGAAGAGTGTCAAATTCTGCTTCAGGCCATTCATATTTGCGCCCATGCCCGCGCCACTTCATTACAATCATTGTGAACAAACGATCGATATCACAATTGCGAACGCTTTCCTGCAAGGCTTTATTGGCACTTGCACTATGTGTGTTAAGCCAGAACCAATTCTCTGCATCCTTTCGAGCAGCAATAATAGCTGTGATATATCCAAACGGATCCTTTCTACCCATAGTATTTAATGCTTCTTCTAACAAGACCTGATGCACATCATTAAGGAACGCTAGCGTTATTGGTTCTTGAAGTATCGTTGAGGCTAAAGTAAAAATTTTGTGCGATAGCAACGCACTTGCGATTGATTTATCTTTGGCAAGATGCGCTGACATACGCAAACATATATCAAGACGATCAAACGCTGCATCCGCTTCGCCTATTTCAAAGAGTCGATTAGCATCAGCAATCAGAAGGTTCGCCAACTCGCGAAAGCCTGGCAAATAAGCAGGTATCGCCAATATTTCATTTCTTGTTACTGCCGCAAAATCACATCGCTTCATTTGCGTTGCTTCGCGCACAATTGAAATCATGGGTTCAGCATCAGTTAATGTTTTGGTTATTTCTTCATCAAATATATTGTCCGATTCAGTAGCTAACATTTTCCATTGATCGCGTTTTTCCTGCTCGATATCCTTTAGCATGGAAATTGCGCGGAAGTACCAGACCACCGCATTTGCGCCTTGCGTGGGTTCCATTTCTCCAGTAATTAATAAAGCAAGTGCAGCTTTTCGTGCTGCTAGTTTTTGCTCAGCATAGAGAATTTTTTCAAATAATCTATCAAAGGCTGGAAATATTCCCAAAGCAAGTACACCGTGTTCGCCGCCTTCGATTTCTTTCATAATCTTATCGAGATTCGCTTTGCCGGCCTCTTCATTTGGATCCAAAAAGGCTGCCACAACACGGTTCATAACATTATCTATCTTGTCAAGTGATTCAGTGAACTCATCCTGAGTTAGATTCACTATTTTTTCTCTCAGATCTCCATTAAAATCATTAGGTGAAATTGCCGATATTGCATTTGCAAGCATCGCTCCGCCATTTTCTTCAACCTCATACTTGCCTGTCATCCATTCGGTCATCATTTCCCCCTCCATAGCTATCGCTTCAACGAAATCAAATGGATCTTCTTCGCTGAACGCATTGAGAGCTTCCAACATTATTGCGCTATCTTCTGCACTAAATGCAGCACTATCAAAGCCAGTTTGTGCAATTGTGTCTGTGAAGTGAAAGACTGCATAACCCACAAGTGAACTTATCACCGTTTGATCATCACTGTAATGGCCGCTCACTCGGTATATCGAGGCTAGTTCAGCAGCAGCGGATGCCGAGTCACCATCACGAAGGCGTATGGTGACATCTGCCATTGCGAATCTTGTTATGCCTCGCATTGGTTGTAAGTGAGGCAATAGTAAATCAATGCCATCATCATAAGGCAGATTAAAGTCGCTGTACTGTTGATTAGAGCCTCGCCTGACCAGTCGCAGGATCGGCTGAATCTTAGCCATAGCCAAGCGCATCTCATCAGAGATGGGGGTAGTTGTATCCGCCCAATTCCAATTGTGAATTGAATCGACAAAGTCTCTTGGCAAAGCATTGTAAGCTTTTATGGCTTTGCGATACCAAGTTGCACCGTTCTTTGAATCTTGTGCATCCGCAGATGTTGAATAAAACAAGGTAAATAGAATGAGTAGCTTAGCTATTGGGCGCATAGGGGTTTCCTCATGATTCTAAAGTACACTAATCCTTTAGTGCTAACACAGCTTGCCTGAAATCACCGCGAGCTCTCGCCAATTGCTGCCGCACCGGGCTTATCACTGGCCGCTCTTTTTCTAAAACAGTTTTATACTGCTTTGCCTTTAGTGCTTCACGCAAAGCAGGTACATGCAATTCAATCTCACTTAATACTTCAAGCTTAAGAATATCGCTCACTGGTTCTAAAGTGTCCTCAGCAGCTTCTGGCCACTCTTTTGATTTAGGATAATACTCCCGTCTCATCAATGCTTTTATCGATAGCAAACGATTGATCTGACAATTTCGGATGCTTTCACGTAAAGCTTCATCTTTAGCAATTGCGCCTTGCGTATTGAACCAAAACCAATCCACCATATTTTTACGCGTTGCGGTAACAGCTGCGATATATCCAAACGGATCTTTTCTACCCATAAGGCTAAGCGCATCTTCTAACAAAACGCGATGCACATCATCAAGGAACGCTAGTGTTATAGGTTTTTGCAGAACCGCAGAGGCTAAAGTAAATATCTTGTGTGATAGCAGTGCGCTTGTAATTACTTTGTCCTTTGATAGATGCGCAGACATACGCAGACAAATATCAAGCCGATCAAACGCTTCATCCGCTTCGCCCAACTCAAATAGACGGTTGGCATCTGCGATTAATAGATTCGCTAATTCACGAAAGCCTGGCAAGTAAACTGGTATCGCGGGCTGATTGCTACTGTATATATATACAAAATCGCAGCGTTTCTTTTGTGATGCTTCGCGCACAATTGAAATTATGGATTGAGCTTCGGTTAAAGACTTTGTTATATCTTCATCAAAGAGTTTATCTGATTCAATAGCTAACACTTTCCATTGATCACGTTTCTCTTGCTCGATCTCTGGTAATAGTGCAATTGCGCGCATGTACCAGACAACCGCATTCGCACCTTGCTCGGGTGTTACATTTCCAGTAATTAGTAAAGCCAGTGCAGCTTTTCGTGTGGCTAATTGTTGCTCAGCTATGTGCATTCTGTCGAAGATTTTGCCGTAGGCAGGAACTAGTACAGAAGCAAGTAAACCATGCTCGCCGTTTTCTATTTCATCACCGATTTTGTCTAGCGCTGCACGCCCAGCTTTTTCATCGGGATCCATGAAGGCTTCAACAACACGGTTCACGAGAGTGTCTACCTGCTCAAGTGATTCAGAAAACTCATCTTGAGTAACCTTTGCTAGATCTTCTCTTACCTGTCCAATAGGTGTAAGCCAAGTCAAGTCTTTTGCAAGTAATGCCCCACCATCCTCTTGATCAGCATATTTATTCGTCAGCCATTCAGTCATGACTTCGCGTTCCATGATTATTGCTTCAACATAGTCAAATGGATCTTCATCACTGAATACGTTAAGCGCTTCCATCATTGTGGCGCTATCTTCTGCATTAAACGTAGCGTTATCAAAACCAACTTGTGCTACTGAATCGCTAAGGCTGAAGATAGCGTTCCCGACGAGAGAACTTATCAGTATTTGATCGCTATTAAGGTGGCCACTCATTCGGTATATCGAGGCCAATTCCGCAGCTGCGTTTGCGGAATCCCCATCGCGCATCTTAATTACCACATCCGCCATGGCCATTTTGGTTATACCTCGCATTGAAGCTAAATGAGGTAAGAGCAAGTCAAAGCCTTCTTCATACGCCAATTCAAAATCGCTGTGCTGTTGTTTAGATCCACGCATTGTTAGCCGCAAGACCGGCTGCATCCTTGCTAACGCCAATCGCATCTCATCGGTAATTGGTTTATTTGGGTCTGACCAATCCCATTCAAAGATTGAATCACGCAGATCCCGCGGCAAAGCTTCGTAAGCTTTGATGGCTTTACGATACCAAGTAGCAGCGTTTTTAGAACTTTGTGCCTGTGCAGAAGTAGTAATTATCAAAGTAAAAAGGATGAAAAACCTGACTATTGGGCGCATGGGGTTTTCCTTTTATTCTCTAGTTATCAGCAATTAGCTATGGTACATAGATCATGAGTGAAATCACATTTATCCCGCATCAGCAGTACGTTCCGGATAATGATCCGATCATTGCCAGTCAGCGGTTCTATGAAATTCTTTCTAAGCGTCGCTCAATCCGCTTTTTTTCAGATAAGAAAGTGCCCCAGCAACTTATCGAAAACCTCATTCTCGCAGCAGGAACCGCTCCCAGCGGGGCAAATAAGCAGCCATGGCGCTTCGTGGCGGTCAAAGATCCAGCTATAAAAAAAGAAATACGCATAGCGGCGGAGGAAGAAGAACGCGAGTTTTATTTTCGCAAAGCCAACCAGCAGTGGCTGGAGGATCTAAAAGCCATCGGCACAGATGAACACAAACCTTTCCTGGAAATCGCCCCCTGGTTAATAGTGGTTTTCAAGATGATGAGGGATGATGCTGAATTTAATCCTTCCAATCAAGTGTACTACGTCAACGAATCAGTCGGCATAGCAACCGGTATGTTCCTGACCGCAGCGCACTTGGCGGGGCTTGCAACATTAACACATACTCCTAGTCCAATGAAATTCTTGACGCGAATACTAAATCGTCCGGATTACGAGAGGCCGTTTTTGCTTATTCCAGTTGGTTATCCTGCAGAGGATTGTGTGGTGCCGGATCTAACGCGCAAGAAGTTAGAGGAGATTATGGTTATTGATCGTGGGTGAGAGGGATTGTTAGTAATTTGTATTTTGAACGGCAGCGCGAAGCCGCAAGCGGCCCGCCGCTTGCGGCTTCGCGTTACCGTAGAAGTGTACTAAACGCTCAAAATCACACAGTTCACTGCAGTAATGCAAACTATTGAGCCGAATCCGAATGATAGTAGAGCATGGACTGGATTCTTTACATTGTTGCGACTGTGTTTGCCCTAGTTGGTTTAGGGTGCATTGTCCTTGTGATCTTTCAACTTCCGGGTGCGTGGATCATGTGGGCGTTTGCGGTCGTGATCGAATTGTGTGACAAGTTTTATTTAACGGTAGAGCCAGGCGAAACGCCGGAAACTTTTGGCTGGATGTGGTTGGGGATTACTGCGGGCCTTCTTGCACTTGGAGAGCTAATCGAGTTCATCGCAAGTATAGTCGGCGCAAAGAAAGGCGGCGCCAGTAAGCGTGGCATGATGGGATCGCTCATAGGCGGCATATTGGGAGCATTTGTCTTACAAGTCTTTATACCAATCCCAATATTTGGAGCATTAGTCGGCGCGGTCATTGGCACTTTCATTGGCGCGGTTGTAGGAGAAATGACTGGAGAGCAACCCAAGAAAATTGGCGAGTCGATGAAGCCTGCTATTGGTGCAGCAATCGGCCGATCTGTAGCAGCAATCAGTAAAGTAGGGATATCGCTTGTGGTATGGATTGTACTTGTAGCAGCCGCGTTTGTGCCTTAAAGATAAAGGCAAAGACCCTTGTATCTCACCCCAACCCTCTCCCAAAGGGAGAGGGAGCAAGAAAAAGCCACAATAAACCTACGGATTGCTCTCCGTGGGCGTCAATTTTTTTATATCGTTGCTTCGGTTACGCGTAGGATCTCTTCTACGGTGGTTCTGCCTTGGGCGACCTTTATGAAGCCATCCTCACGCAGAGTAACCATGCCTCGCTCGATACAAACTCGCCTGAACTCAGTAACGTTGGGGCTTCGCGCGATTGCATCACGCAACTGATCATCGAGCAACAGCATTTCATAGAGGCCAACTCGCCCACTATAACCAGTTTCACGGCAGCGTTGACATCCCTCACCCTTCATGACTTTTGAGGTTGCTACACCATGCATGGTCAAGAATTCCTCAACCTCAGGCGTACACTTGAATTCGGTTTTGCAGTGCTCACAGTTTCGTCGAACAAGACGCTGCGCCAGCACAGAATTAACCGCAGCGCCAACAAGGAACGCTTCTACACCAATGTTGATCAGTCGCGTAATGGAAGATGGTGCATCGTTGGTATGCAGAGTTGAAAGCACCAAGTGGCCTGTTAGGGCCGCTTGAATTGCGATTGTTGCGGTTTCCATATCCCGGATTTCTCCAAGCATGATTACATCGGGATCCTGACGCAATAGTGCGCGAAGTGCCACGGCAAATGTCATACCGATTTTTTCGTGCGCTTGAATCTGTGTGATACCGCCCAGGTTATATTCCACTGGATCTTCTACTGTTGAGATATTAAGTTTACGTATATCAAGCTGCTTGATTGAGGCATATAGCGTAGTGGTTTTACCAGAACCGGTTGGGCCTGTAACCAGAACAATTCCGTGCGGCTGACTCACTTGGTTTTTCCAAATAGTAAGTATATCAGGTGCAAAACCAAGTTCATCAAGCGAAACATTGATCGATCTTGTATCGAGAATACGCAAAACGGTCTTTTCACCTTTAGGTGTTGGAACCGTTGAAACGCGCAAGTCGATTTTTCTGCCTAGAACCGTTGCGCGAATACGTCCATCCTGCGGCAGGCGACGCTCTGCGATATCAAGATTCGCCATGATCTTGATGCGCGAGGTAATAGCAGCGAACATGCGTTTAGGTGGATTCATTACATCGAAAAGGATGCCATCAATTCGAAATCTAACGCGCAGGACTTTTTCATCGGGCTCAATGTGGATATCTGAAGCACCTTCTTTGAGCGCTGTTTGGATGATGTGGTTTACGAATCTAACAACAGGCGATGAAGCAGCTTCTTCAGCGTCTGCATCGGCTTCTTCTTCTTTAACGACTTCGACATCATCTTCATCCACATCGGAGAGAATTTCATCGATATCGTAATCCTCACCACCATCCGCTTCGGTTAGGGTTTCGACAATGCTAAGAATATCACCCGTAGTTACAAGGACATGCTTTATTGATTTCACACCAAGGCGACGCTTAATTTCATCTAAAAGGAAAACATCATCCGGGCTTGCTGTCCCAACCAGCAAACGTGATCCTTCATGTCGCAAAGGTATCACAAGATTGTCCTTGCAATACTCAGGCCCGAGACGGTTTAGAAGTTTAAGTTCAAATGAATTTGGATCATCAGCATCAATGCGTTCAAATGGCAGCCGATTAGACTCAGCGACGACTTCCTGGACCGCTGCTTCATCAACTCCCGTTTCCACAAGAACTTGGCTAATAGTTTTGCCAGGCGTTTGTTTCACCACTCGTGCTGCAGCATTAAGTTGATCGGACTTGATTACACCCTTTTTAAGGAGTTGCTGACCAATATCTAAACCTGCATCAGCACCAGAGCCACTACCAGTTGAAGCGACATCCTCAGGCGTATACAGGCTAGATAGCGCATCAGATGGGTTTGCTTTTTTTTCTGACTTACTCACCCTTAGCTCCCCATTAGATGGCAAAGAATAGTCATCTAGTTACTAATTTATTTTAAATTAAGCTTCAATACCACAGGAACCACTATATCAAGCTTAACGTCCTTAGCAGTAAGCTTTACTCGGTCTTTGGTGATCTTGGTAACTTTAAATGCTATGCCATCAATTGAAAGAGGCTCACCTAAGCGGACGATCCGACCACTGATATTGGCAAGCGGCACTCTGCCTATTATGATGGAATTCAGTCTAAGCCCATTGCACGCATCTTCGATTTCTGCGCGGCGCTTATCTCGTTGTTTTCTAATCCGACGCTCAGCATCCCCTGCTGAGTCATCAATGAGAGCAGTTGGCTTAGCATCGCGATTTATGACAAATGGGTTGAATTGTACTTTTTCGAGTGGAACTTGAAGCTTTGAATAATCATCCTCAAGCACTCCAGTTACTGTTTCGATGCCGATTACTAAATCTTTCGCGGAGTCCTCTTTGCCTCCTAGCTGGCTGAGAAATTTCTCGATACTTATATCGACTGTAGCATTACCACCAGTCCCTGCTGTAACCTTTGCAAGCCTGTGCATAGCAAACAGACCACCGGCAGCAAGGACAATGACGGTAACAATCACCATCCAACCCTTGCTGGCAGCGGCCGATCCACCTGCCCCGTAAGTTAGATCTTCACCATCTGAGCCAAAACCTTCTACACCAAGAGGCATAGTGGATCCGGTTTCGATGTCATCTACTTCCGTGATTTCATCTGATTCGACATTGAATTCTTCGTGGTCACTCACTTGAATGATCCCCTTTACTCAGCTGAAGCTATTGATGGCGGCTGTTCAAAATATATGCTGAGGGTAAACTCAGCTTTCATAAGGCCGGGATCATAACTATCGCTGCCAGATCCGTTATCATTTGTCATACGTTCCATCTTCATTTGATGAATCCGCGTAATACGAGGCAAGTTTTCCAGCTCTAACAAAAATTGATAGAAACCATTAAACCGCCCTTCTATCTTCATCTTCAGTGGCTGCTCCATATAAGTTGCAGCCGCTACGGGCTTTTCACTCTTGATTGACTTAACAGACAAGCGATTCTGATCCGCCAATTGCCAAACATCTTGAAGAATGACATCAACTTCCTGTTTGTTAGGCAATTTTGCTTCGATAAGCTCGACCGCAATTTGCCCTTGCACAATTGCAAGACCTATGTCATCGATTCTCTTTGCAACTTCTTCAAGCTTGTCAAGCTTGTTCTGCTTGGTAATTACTTCTATCTTTGCCAGGGCGATTTCAGTATTGCGTGGTTGAAACACGTACCACCATGATGCAACAGGTACTGCAAGCAATACAATCATAAAAATTAGCTCTCGGAGTCCGAAACGCATTATCATTCTCCTCCTGATGGCGATGTGGGCACTGAAACCGTATTATTTTTTTTGGAATTTCCAAACTCCAATTCATCGCTCATTGGATTGCGTAAATCCCGTGGCCTGGAAATCGAATTAGCACTTCGTATATCAGCCTTTGGGTTAAGCTTCATAGTGATTTTAAATCGCCTCATAATTCGATTATCGACTTCTCTCTCCTCGGAAAACTCCAAAGTTACATCCTGCAAGAGCGAATATGAGCTTAACTCAGCCATATATCGAGAAACTTCAAGGTCTGTAGGCGCAACACCTGTCATGGATATCTTGACAGTGTACTTAGGCGCTTCGATCTTTTTTTGCTTACCTTCCCTTGCTGCTTCTTCACGAGTCATAGCTCGTTTAGGCCCACTATGTCGACCTGAGGAACGTCTTGAACGCTTTGTTGCCACCTTGGCTCGTACTTTTTCCGACTTTAATTCAAACTTGATCAAACTCAATCGAGCTGGCATTCGGTTAATTAACTCTGCTAAGAGGTTGCTTCGCGGGACTCGCTCAATTAGCGCAGCTGCGAGTTCAGCCTTGTTGAGCATTTGATCTTTCTGCTCTTCAAGCTCATTTAGTTCATCGATTTGACTTGCAGCCAATTGATATTGCTGATTGATCGAATTTTGAGAAGCTCGGACTTGCGCCCACTCTCGGTTGGTAACTAAAAAGGCTGCAAATACAGCTATCATCACTATCCCAAATAAGATCAAGCTAATGAAATTCGTACGGCGTTCTGCGCGCTGTTCGATGTAATCTTCTGGGAGGAAGCTCGAGTTATCCATAGCATATAGCTCCTTACAGATCCGCTGGCGAATTACAAAGTCCGCATGCCACTGCCCAACCGGGTTGTGGTTGCCCTAGCTTCAGCCCAAGCGTTTTTAGCGAACTGTTGGCTGATAAGCTAGATAGAGGATCCCCTAAATGTGCAGGAAGCCTCAATGCTTTAGCCAGTTGTTGACATAAACCGACTTGCCTTGCTTCACCACCGACAAAAACCATGCGATCAATTGATTGATTCTTAAACACACTTTGGTGATAGCGAAGACAACCGGATAACTCATCTGAAAGTTCATCTAGCAGTTCAGAAATATTGCCATTGCTGCTGGATGAATCATTACTATTTGTTGACGACAGACCAGGAGTTGGCTCATTGACACTTGATGTTGGTGGCTGAGGATTATCCGACTGCGAATCTGTCGGCTGAGCCTCATTGTGTGCTTGGCTGGTACCTGCTCTAAGTAGTGCAGGCAATTCCTCAGGTTCATTTGTAGCCGCTGTAGCCATGGCTGCTGCGACAGGCGCAGGTGCTTCGGTCGAGGCAAAGACATCTTGTGAAAGACGATGTTCACGTGCTCCAGCCGCATCCAGTTTGAGACTTTCCGCTAGGCACTGATCAAAATGCCTGCCACCAACTCTGATGCATTTTGCGAAAACAAGTTGTGAGCCTTGGCAAATTGCTACCTTAGTACAACCCCATCCAAGATCCACCAGCAATGTTGTTTCGCTAGAATCCTCTTCTCGACGCTTAACGTTTTCAAATGCTCGAATCATTGCCATGATTTCGGTGTGAACTCCCACAACCTGGAGCTTGCATTTCTTGAGAAGCTCTACATAGCTCATTACGATTTCACGAGGGATTGCAAAGCAAATCACTTCAGACTTGTTCTGTCCATCCTTACTGACTTCAGCCACATTAACCGTTCTGACTACCATCGCTTGTGGAAGGCATCCGGTCTGTATTGCAAGCTGAGTATTCACTAGCTCATCGCGTTCAGCACCTTCGCAGGCAGCGATTTGCATGTGGCTGATAACAGTTTGAGGACTAGGGATTGAGCACATCGCTCTTTTACCGCTAAAGCCACCTTTGGATAGAACTTTAGGCAGCTTTTTAGCAAAAAATTCCAGCCTTTGAATACTGTTGCGTCTGGCTTCATCGGGAATTTGAAGTTCAGCGGCGGCAGCAATCTTAGTTTGATCGCCAGGGCTCATTTGCAACAGTTTCACCGATGACGAACCAAAGTCGATCGCTATCGGCGGTGACTGGGAGGAAAACATTGACAATCCCATCCTACGCCTCCAATGCACTCATCTGCCACACAACGAAAGCGCGGCATTCTCCCCCCACCCATCGACCCCATAGGCATAAAGGTTAAAACTACAAACCCACAAAAGACAAGCTCTTAAGGACGCTTAACGGTTGAATCGATAGGTACAAGCAGGCTCGTCCTATAACTCACAAGAAACCTATGTATCGATAACAAACCCCGTTATGGGATTTCACTATGAGTGACTAATAGCGTTTGTCGCTGTCTTTACCGCTTTGCCCAATGCGTTTAGTGCCTCTTCAAGCTGCCACTGCTGTTTCTTGCGATCTCCTGTGGTGTTGCTGATAGCCCTTAGCTCGATCGCACCTATGCCAAGTCGAGCCGCAGCATGAACTACTGCTGCTCCTTCCATCGCTTCTGCGATTGCCCCTGTTCGCTTTACAACTTCCATTGCTGCATCATCCGAGCCTGAACACGTAGCAACCGTAGCTATCGGACCACAAACAAATTGATCCCGTAATATCGAATAAGTATTATCATCCACAGGAACGCAGTTGCCGGGAAAATTGCCAAGTGAAAATCCCAGCGCATCCATGTCCGAGAACCCGGATGGCGTAATCACGCCTTCTTCAAAATAAATACACTTACTAGCGAGAACCGCTTGTGTGATTTCAACTCCGCTTCCAGGTAATGATCCCGCAACACCTGCATTAATTACAAGATCAAACGGGCCATCCTCAAGAATCGCCTGGGTTGTCGCAGCGGCTGCGTTGGTTCGGCCGATTCCGCCTATGACAACCTTTGCGTTGCTAATTGCTGCAATAGCGTCCGCTTCCGCTTTAACTGCTGTTACGATCAGAAGACGCTTAGCCACATTTTAATCCAAAGGCCGAATCCAGATATTGCCATAGCGCACCGGGTCGCCATGGAATTGAAGTAGTAACGGCCCGGTTTTAACCATCTCGCGATCTAGTCCACCCGGCGTGGTATTTTTTACTTCCAGGTTATTATGAATCACAATTCCATTGTGCAGGACAGTAACGCGAGGTAGCTCGGAAACCTTATCCTCATCATCAAAACGAGGGGCTCTAAAAACAATATCGTAAGTTTGCCATTTGCCCGGTGGGCGTGAAGCGTTGACCATTGGTGGGGCTATATTATATAGCGCGCCGCAGCCGTTTTTAGAGGGATCTTGACCGAAGGTGTCTAAAATTTGAATCTCATATCGGCCGTGCAGATAAACGCCTGAATTGGATCGCGCCTGGCCCTTGGCATCCGGCATTTTGGGGCATAAAAACTCTAAATGAAGCTGAAAATCACCAAAGCTCTTGCTGCTAACAGCATCGGCTCCAGCTGACTTAATAGATCCATCATCCTGCACAACCCATTGACTTTGTGATCCATCCTTGCTCTTCCAACCACTCCAAGATGAACCATTAAAAAGCACAGCCGTCTTATCATCTGCCATGGAAGGCTTGGCTCCGATTGTTGCGGATGGACCTGGATCGCCCGCAATCGGCTGATTTGTTGCCCTCGAATCGCCCTGCGGCTTTGCGGTAATGGCAATTGTAAGTATTACTAATGCAGCTGCGCCATACCAATATTTAAACTTACAACAATTCATCTTCAACCTCCCTCGCGATTGGCGAGTCTTGCTTGTAATGTTTCGAGTAGTGTATCTTCTGCGACATCCTCTTGGCTACCACCTTGCAGATCTTTTATTACGATTTTGCCCTCATCGAGCTCTTTTCCGAGAATTACTGCGAATTTGGCGCGAGCTTTGTTTGCTTCACTTAATAGCTTGCCGACGTTTCGTGTGGATTTATAGCTGTGGCGGACGTGTAGGCCAGCACTACGCAGACTAGAAACCAGGGGCATGAAGTTTATTTGTGATTCCTCATCACGAACGTTTATTACAAATACATCAGGGGAGGGGAGGTATTGTTCAGATGGTTTTAGCAAGCCGTGATCTTCGAGGACCAGGCGGAGAACTACATCCCCCATCGCGAAGCCGCAAGCGGCGGTGGGTGGGCCATCGAATAGTTCAACAAGTTTGTCGTAGCGCCCGCCGCCTGCAATGGCCCGCTCTTTGCCTGTGGTTTCATGTATTTCAAATACCGTTCCGGTATAGTACGCCAGACCACGCACGATGCTCGGATCTACACAGAACCAATCTCGTGTACCTGGTGAATCAAGATAATGCTCTAAGAGTGCGCCAAAGTTTGTTGGATCAAAACCACTATTCCGCGCCTCATCCAAAATAGTCTTGGTTCCATCTTCGGTCCGACATTGCAATATCATTTCATCAATCGAGTCTAATAGCGTATTACTAATTCCTAGGTCATTCCCCCTATTGTGAAGTTCATCCTTGCTGATTTTGTGGTATCTATCCGTCAGATCAAATAGGATTTCAAGTTGATTTTCTTGAGCACCCCGTCCAAGGAAAAAGAACTTAGGAATATCTCGGTGACTTATCTTGAACTGAATTTGATCAGAGGTAAAACTAAGACGAGTTAACAGTTCAATTGCTGTGGTAATCAATTCCGCTTCTGCTGCTGGCGAATCATCACCAATAATGTCCACATTAAGTTGTATATGTTCACGCAATCGGCCGCGCTGGGGGCGCTCGGCTCTAAAGTACGGCCCAATGGAAAACCACTTGGTCGGCTTGGGCAACGAACCTGCTTGTGCTGCGTACATCCGCGCCAGCGTCGGCGTAAACTCAGGCCTTAGTGCGTAATCGGTAGCGCCTTTGTCGCGCTTGAAGCTGAACAGTTCCGAGACAATACCCGGGCCTGACTTTGTGGTGTATAGCTCAAGATGCTCGAAGGTTGGGCCATCTATCTCATCAAAGCCGTGGCTGATTGCTG
Organism: Planctomycetota bacterium; assembly: GCA_022574595.1. Taxonomy (GTDB): domain Bacteria; phylum Planctomycetota; class Phycisphaerae; order Phycisphaerales; family SM1A02; genus JACZRS01. The sequence goes on from JACZRS010000001.1 coordinate 69,416, forward strand.
TTTTCCGCCACACGCTTTCTATATATTTGCGGACTGCTAGATCCTGCGGATAGAAATCGCGTGTACCTTTGGGGGCCTGGAATGTGTGAGTTTTAACGGCCATAGGCCAACAGTGTAGCGATCTCCATGGTGCCACGCACAGCAAGTGAGCCCAAAGGCGAATGAGTCGTGCGTGCAGATTGCAAGATCAACTTCCAAATTCACCGACGACTCGCCTCGGCTGCCGAGACTCGCTGTCGGTGGCACCCTACCAGGACTCATCCCTCAAGACTCAGAACTCAAGACTCTCTCCCACCACCAGAACCGCTGCTCCCTTTATTGCATCGTGTTTCAGCGCAATCAGAGCATCATTAGCTTCTTCAAGCGAAAAAGCCTGTACTTGTGTTTTTACACCCACTCGCTCAGCTTCAGCTAAAAACTCTCGCCCATCCTGGCGCGTGTTGTTGGCTACGGTTCGAATTGCTCGCTCCCAATAAAGATCCTGATACTCAATTTGCGGGATCGGGCTCATATGAATTCCGCCTAATACTAACTGCCCACCTTTATCAAGAGCCTTTAAAGCTTGTGGAACAATCTCACCAGCAGGCGCAAAGATAATCGCAGCATCAAGCGAAACCGGTGGCTTGTCCATAGCGTCACCTACCCATGCTGCGCCTAACTGCTCAGCTAGGGCTTGATGATGTTCCTTGTCGCGCGTGCAGACATAAACATCCGCTCCGCGGGCTTTGGCGATTTGAATTGCAATGTGACCCGCTGCTCCGAAACCATATATTCCAAGCCTAGCTCCTTGCCAATCACGAATTTCACATTGACGTAAACAGCGATAGCCGATGATCCCAGCGCAAAGTAGCGGCGCAACTTGTTGATCGGTCAATTTAGATGGAAGTTTGTATACAAACTCTGCGGGCGCTACTACATATTCTGCGAACCCGCCATCTTTCGTCCATCCTGTAAACTCCGCATTATCGCAAAGGTTCTCTCGAGATGTTTGGCAGTACCCACAATCACCACAAGTACTATTAAGCCAGGCTACGCCAACACGCTCATCTATTTTTGGTTCGCTCACACCTTGGCCATGCTCGACTACTTTTCCGACAATCTGATGGCCGGGGATAATTGGGCTCTTGCGCACCGGCAAATCACCCTCAACTACATGTAAGTCTGTGCGGCACACACCACATGCAGAAACCTTAATTAGAATCTGCCTTAGGCCAGCAGTTGGTGTATCTACGTCTCGGTACTGCAGCGGCCGATCTCTTACCGGCTTGGGATGGTCAAGTACACAGGCTTTCATAATCAATCATCGTAGCGATTGATGCGTTATAAACCCACTCAGGGATTAAGCCTTATAGATAAACAATGTTGGCGAATCTCACACTACCAAATGATTGCATCGTTGATGAGTGAGACAATTACGAGGCAGAAAGAGATGAGTATTACCCAGCGCTTCATAAGCTAATCATATACTCTTGCTACTGCTTTAGGTGATCAGGGACTTATGGTCCATTTACGATGCTTTTAGTTGTGCGCCACATTCGGTACATACTTCGGATTGCCCAATGGGGTAGCCACACTTTGTACACTGCTTGCGCTTGAGCCGTAAGTAGCTTCGAAGCTTTATTGGCAAATTGAAAACAAGAAGTGGCGTCATCGCATATAACAACATGTTTGCAATAAAGCCCGGCCATATAATTTTCAGTGGCAAATATAACGGTTGTATATGCGCAATTGGGCTCGTTTGTTTGCCTCTTAGCCATTTAGGTGCGTCCCAATAAAAACTATAAAAATGATCGTCCTGAGTATTGTCCGATCCTTGCCATGCCCTTAGCGCAGATCGAAAAGGCCAACCGTAAGCAACTGCTTGTTGCCAATGAAATGGGTAGGGCTTAGTTGCTTTTAGATTTGGCTTTATAAACTCCGCCCAATAGGGAAGAGCTTCGTAAGCAGTTAAACTTCTCCCTCCACCACCAAAGAAGCTTGTATACGAAGAATTAGAAAACGACCAAGTGCAACCAGGCCAGGTAATCGTTTCAACAGTCCATGTATGGTAACCCGAGCCATCCTTTGAAATTCCCTGTACCATACTGCTTGTTGGTGCTAATTCATCCAGACGCACCGCAAACCACCACGCAACAGCAACGTTGATCATCGCGCCGATTAATATGCAGATAGTGATGATTATTACCCAGCGCTTCATATGCTCATCATAGGTTATTGCTTTTGTTAAAGGTGAATTCCGCTTTAACTTCTACAAGCTGTTATATTGGGCTTATGGATATTCAATTATGTTGTCGTAAAGAGGTTGTGGAGCTTCATGAGTTTTTTCAGGATTGGTTTACAGGCAAGCTGCCTGATACCGATGATGCGTTCGAGCGATTCCCATCGGTTATCAATGATTCATTTCATATTGTCTCGCCCAGCGGAATCATCACCTCAGCAGATCAAATCCTCGCCTTAGTAAGAAGTGCTCACAACTCCGGCGAGATTCTAATCTGGATAGAAAACCACACGCACTTAATGACACTTGGCGATGCGGTGCTAGTTACATACGAAGAATCTCAATCTAGAGATGGCGATAAGCGCGTTCTATTCAGCAGCGCACTACTACGTGAAAAAGAAGGCACCCCCAACAGCTTAGAGTGGCTACACGTCCACGAAACCTGGCTGCCGAGAGAAGAAGAGGACGAAGGCGAAGAATTATGACCACTGTTTCATCAGGTTAGCCACTTGCCATATAGTTCCGGCCTGCGGTCTTTTAGGAATAGCTTTGCTGCGTGTGAGGATTCTACGCTTGCAAAGTCAAGATCGACTAAGAGAATCGCCTGCGTACCCCCACCCGCTTGAGCGATGACGTTTCCTGCCGGATCACAAACAAATGATTGGCCAGCAAATTCAACCTTAGGCTCGGGGCCTACACGATTGCACAACGCTGAGTAATACCCGTTTTGAAATGATGCAACGCGCAACTCCGCTTCAAACAAACCATCTGGCCATTCACCAACTGCACCCGCTTGAGGAACAACGACAAGTTGGGCTTTATTAAGCGCCAGCGCTCTCATATATTCCGGAAAATGCCTGTCGTAGCAAATCGCGACACCAATTCGGCCGAACCTGGTTTCATACACAGGCGCACCGGTATCTCCGGGCGCATAATAATCTTGCTCATGAAACCACTGGTAATCGGTGATATGCACCATGCGGGTTTTGCCAAGCATCATTCCATCAGCATCTATAACTGGTGAAGTGTCGTATGTGTGATCACCATCGCGCTCAAAGATATTAAGGATGATCACAACTGAAAGCTCAGCTGCGAGTTTTGCAAAGGCATCAGTGGTTGGCCCGGGGATAGGTTCGGCAAGCGCGAGTGTTTGAGCGGTAGCGTGCATCTGCGGATAAAACGGATCGAACGCAAGTTCCGCAAAGCAGATGACATTTGCGCCTTGCGCAGCAGCCTGGCGAACCGCTGCGAGACCGGTACTACGATTAGCTTGCAAGTTATCCGTTGCGGGTTGTTGAACAAGCGCGAGTTTCATGATTGGAAATCTACTATAAGCCTAAGCTAGTGCAGAAATTTAATCACTGAGTTCCTGCAACAGGCTAGTCACATCATTCAATAGAGTGGGCACAAAGCGTTCAATGATACCCCAAACAGTGTCATTATCGATTACGTCGTAACCATGAATAACCTGATTCCTAAAAGCGATAATCTTACTTGCATCCGAGACTTGCTCGCATACCGATTCGTCAATTTGCACGCTTCTGCGAAGTGCTTCTCCAACAATCTCAAATTGCCTCTCTACAGCCGCACGCATTACCCAGTTTGCTTTGTATGTTTCAAGTGTCTCTTGAGATGTAAGTTCCTGGATTCGACCAATTGCAATCATAACATCATGCAGGCATGTACGAAGATCACGCGGCATAAAGCTGAACCTTGCCTGAATCTACTTCTTTAAGAAAATATGGATTCTCAATTGCTTGGTAAACAACCAGATCAATACGCCGATCGAATAATTTTTCAAGCCCCTCCAATATTGCAAAGTAAGCACTAGCGCGGTCGGCAGGTTGCATAGTCCCAAAGTCGATGAGGAAGTCCAAATCGCTTTGCTTGGAATCAAAATCATCCCGCGCAGCTGATCCAAAGATATAAAGTTCCTTCAAGCCGTGCTTTTCGCAAAGCGATCTGATCTGTTCGAGATTATTTGATATTAGTGAATTCATTACCACTCAGGCCCGCCGGTGTATCTGCCGTAAACATCTGCCATGGCCTGAACCATTTCGCCAAGCGTACATTTGTTTAGTGATGCTTCAATCAATGCGGGCATTACATTCACATCATCACGCGAAGCTTTACGGATTTCATCGAGTGAACGCTTAGCCTCATCCGCATCACGACTCTTTTTAAATTTCGCAAGCTCATCACACTGATTAGTCTCAACAGTATGGGGAATTTGGAGTATCGAAACATGATGCTCCTCATTGCCTTCTTCATAAGCATTTACGCCAACGATAATTCTATCACCAGCTTCCATCTCCTGGCCAAACCTGTAACTTGCCTCTGCAATCGAGCTGCGGAAATATCCCTTATGAATCCCTTGAACAACGCCACCCATATCATCAATTTCCTTGATTATGGCATTGGCGTCTTTTTCCATTTGATCAGTTAAAGCCTCAACATACCACGAACCACCCAACGGATCGACCGTTCGATGAACTCCGGTTTCATGTGCAAGAATCTGCTGTGTGCGAAGAGCCACTCTGACAGCAGTCTCCGTTGGCAAGCCCAGCGTTTCATCCATCGAATCTGTATGCAATGATTGACAACCACCCAGCACGCCAGCCATGGCCTGAAATGCAACCCTGACAATATTATTAATCGGCTGCTGTTCCGTAAGCGAACAACCAGCTGTTTGCACATGCGTGCGCATCAACCACGAGCGTTCACTCTTTGCACCGAAGCGATCGCGCATGGCATTGGACCAAATGCGTCTGGCTGCTCGCAGCTTACAAATCTCTTCAAAGAACTCGTTATGGCTATTAAAGAAGAAGCTCAACCTGGGCGCGAACGTATCCACATCCAACCCGCGCTCGATCGATGCTTCGACATATTCCATTCCATCGCGCAAAGTAAACGCGAGTTCCTGAGTAGCAGTAGAGCCAGCTTCGCGTATATGGTATCCGCTAATTGAAACACTATTCCAGCGCGGCACTTGCTTGGTTTGAAATTCGATTGTGTCAATAACAAGTTTCACTGAGGCTTCAGGCGGATAGATAAATTCGTTTTGACTATGGAATTCTTTTAGTATGTCGTTCTGTAACGTTCCGCCCAGCTTAGCCCAATCAAAGCTGCGCTGCTTAGCCATTGCCAGATACATAGCCCAAATTACCGCAGCAGGCCCGTTTATGGTTTGGCTTACGGTTACTTCTTCAAGCGGTATGTCCGCATATAGCCGATGCATATCTTCAATAGTGTCGATGGCTACGCCGCATCGCCCTACTTCTCCAGAAGATAATGCATCATCACTATCGCGCCCCATCAGAGTGGGAAGATCAAAAGCGGTAGAAAGGCCTGTGTTAGCACTTGTGCCTTTGGCGTTTTCCAGCAAGTACTTAAAACGCTGATTGGTATCATCCGCAGAACCAAAGCCAGCGAATTGGCGCATAGTCCAAAGCCGACCGCGGTACATGTTCTTGTGGATTCCACGTGTATAAGGAAACTGCCCAGGTTCGCCGATGCGTTCTTGAGGAAGTTTTACATCCTTAGAATCAGTAGTAACAGCATCGTCCGGCCCATAGCATTCATCAACTACGTAACCAGATATCGTCACGGTTTGGGGATCTATCTTTTTAGATTCTGTGGAAACGGCCTGCTCTTGCAAAGTGCTCATAGCGATTCTCAGCGTTCTCTTTAATACCTAATAAACAAAGCTCAAACGTCATCGGCATCAATATCTTAGCGTAGTCCCTGTGGCGGGTCGCAGAATCTACGGCCAGCACTTGATTCATAGTGAATTGGCCAGCAAAAAAAGAAAACCGCCCGTTTTTATCGAGCGGCATGGTCATTTAGGTAAAAGATGTAAAAGAGGCTCAGCAGAGCTTAGTCGTCATACATGGTTGCCTTGATATCGTCGTTAGGTATGGGACCACCTGCAGCTGTCCACCAACTGGGTTGATTGGCAGTTTGATCTGCTCGCAGTTCCCAGTTGATAGGAGCAGGGCGAGTCTCAACACCAGAGCGGAAAGTCACATCTATTCGCCTGACTGTTGAAGGTGGAACGGTAAGCGAGCTACGCAATTTTCCTATCTTGGTGCCAATATCGAAAATCTGATACTTCAGAATATCCGGGCGAAGTACTGGGTCATCGCCTCCACCTTTATCAAAGTCAATGGTTAGTTGTTTGCCAGGTGGTATTTCCATTGCAAACAGGATTTCGTTGGTTCTGGAATCTACTAAAGTAAATGTGGTTGGCCTGGCTTCGGTTGAGTAGTAGGTTTGCGAACCTCCAGTGAAGTCGAACGCGCCACCACCAGGCGAATAGCAACCAGTTATTGCGAGGGTAGTGGCAACGCCAAGGCCTAGTGCTACGATTTGTCTAAACATCTGATCGCTCCTGCGGGGTCGGGGGTCGGGCTATATTCTAAAATACAGAGCCAATCGGCTTAATGTTCACAATACACTTAGCAGCCGGCAATGCCAATGAATTATCCGATTTGATATCGGCCAGTTAAGGGCTTATATCCGACGAAATCCCTAGCCCATGTTATATTCTCGGACGTTCCAGAGCAGATTTAAAAAGAGTATGGTAATTGAGATAGTGTTAGGCAATATTGATGACAAATAGAATCGGCCACGGATACGATTTTCACCGCTTAGAACCACTACCGCCAAAAGGCAAAGGCAGGCCGTTCGTGATGGCCGGGGTGAAGCTCGATTTCCAAAAGGGGCCTGTAGGGCATTCAGATGGTGATGCAGTTTATCACGCAGTTACCGATGCAGTCTTAGGCGCCTTATGTGAACCAGATATTGGCCAACTTTTTCCTGATACTGATCCAAAAAACGAAGCTGCGGATTCCTCCTCATTCTTAAAGATAGCAGCGCAAAAAATGCGCCATCATGGCTACAAGATAGGCAATCTGGATATCACAGTAGTTTGCGAGCAGCCGAAAATTTCATCCGTGAAAAGTGAGATGATCAAAAATATCGCAAGTTTGCTCGGCTGTGAGCCTTCGCAGGTAAATGTAAAAGGCAAAACGCATGAAAAGGTGGATGCAGTAGGCGAAGGCAGAGCCATCGAAGTACACGCAGTGGTGCTGCTGGAGATGGGATAAGAGAGGCATCAAGGCATCGTGGCATCGTGATGAAACCCGTTTAGCCAGCGGGCTTGACCCGCTGCAACATGGAAAAATGGCATCGGGCATCGTGGCATCGTGATTTCCCAACGTTTAGCGGCGGGCCACCGGACCGCATGCTTCTGCAGCCCGCTACTATGCTCACATGTTTGATACTTCCCTATGGCAGGAAGCGTGCGCTTTTGCAGCTCGCGCACATCTGCATCAATTACGTCGCGATGGCAAGACGCCTTACTTCAGCCATTGCGTAAGGGTTGCTCTGACGGTCGCACTTAAGTTTGATTGCACTGATGAAAAAATCCTTGCTGCGGCTTTACTACATGATGTGATCGAAGATACAACCGTTGACTACGATGAGGTGCTGCACCACTTTGGAAAGGAAATTGCGGATATCGTTGCTGCACTTAGTAAAGACATGCGCATGATCGAATCCAAACGCGAACCAGCTTATGATGCGCAATTAGCAGCAGGGCCTTGGGAAGCGAGGCTGATTAAGCTGGCAGATGTCTTTGATAACATCACCGATGCAGATACCGAAAAAGCGCAGCAGATGTTAGTAGGCAAAGCTCATCGAGCGCTGAAATTAGCTGAAGGTGACCCCAAGCTGGCGTCTGCTTGCGATATTGTCGAGGAGCTAATAGGTAAGGTTCAGGCTAATGGAATCAAATAACATTCGAACTGTCTCTTATTGAGAATCTCAATTACAAGAAAGGATTGCTAATGATCCTGCTCAGCATAAAGCTTCTGGTTGCACAAGCGTTGATAGCTCTTTCAAGCTGTAACACAACGCCGCCAGTTGTTGAAACACAGCCACAAAGGCAGGCTGAGGTTGAAGCTGAAACTGATCCTGTAATTGAACTATTAGACAAGCTCGAAAAAAGCACTAAAGAGCTTCGAGATTTTCAAGCGAAAATCCGCTACTCAACCTGGGATGCAGCTCTGGAACAACTGCAACTCCGCACTGGAGAATTGATCTACCAGGTGAAGCCCGAGGATAGCTCAAAGCGATTTGCCATTCTCTTTGATACTTCGGTAATAGGTACACGCAAACAAGACCACAAAAAACATTACATTTTTGCAGATAGTTGGCTGGTTGAAATAGACCATGAATCCAAACATTTCATAAAACGACAGATCGTTGCTCCAGGTAAAAAATTCGACCCGCTAAAACTAGGCGAAGGGCCTTTCCCATTACCGCTAGGCCAATCCAAGGATGAAGTTCTTGCGCGGTTTAATGTCGAGTTGCTGGAGAAACCAAGTGATGAGTTTCTAGCAAGCAAACTTGTTGGCCTTGATGTAAAAGGCATGGTCTTATTTCCCAAACCAAATACGCCTGAAGCTGAGAAATTTTCCAAGGTAGAGCTTTTCTACGATTCGAAAATGCTTTTGCCAATCGCTATAAACGCAGTCGCAGCCGAATTGGTTGACCCGGATGATCCCAATAGTCGCAACCGAAAAACAGTTTGGCTCAGAGATGTTAAGCGCAACCAAGGCATAGACGAATCCAAGCTAAGTATTGCTGAGCCTGATAAAACTCAATGGACTATTGATGTGCGTCAGTGGGTAGATGATTAAGATTTAAACACGAAATCGTTAGGTCTCTGCGTCTTTGGATCATTAACGCTACGAGTATCAAGGCTATAGATATTAAAATCGCGCAAGAGCGGCGAATAAATGTGAATGTTAATCAGGTCCGTTCCGGGCGGCTGCGTATTGGTTACCTGATGAATGTCCACTTCACTTGAAGCTGCGATATATCCGCATGGTTGATGTTTGCTGCTTGTTGGATAAACAAAACCCGAAGCTGATTTTTCAAATATGGTTTCTGTTGCGATCCCTTCAATAACTCGAAATGCACAACTAGCGCCTTTGTGATCGTGAATTGGGGTTCGCTGCCCGCTTTTCCAACAAATACAGACCACTTCATACCAACGCGAATCCTTTAGAACCATGCGATGATAATCATCCTCGCCAAAAACACATGCATCACCTAAATCCTTGCGTGTAATGTCAAGGTTTTTCAGCAATATAGTCAAAGTCGTAAGGTCAGCAGGTGCCTTCAGTGAATCCAGATACTTAAAAAGCGGTTGCAATTTGGGATATGCAGCCTCAATCGTCTCTTTTGCGGTAGTGGTATTCATTTGTGTAGCTCCAATATCTCAGCCCTAATTTATATCCACTAAATAGTGTTTGGGCTAGTTAATAATGCTGAGCCTAAAGTCACTTACCAGCCGAAGTATCAACAATATAGCTTTTTTGGTCGTCAGGCACTCAAGGGCCTTCCATGCGACTTGGTAATTTGCGAAAATACACGATTTCTCACGCAGCTCGATTGATCGCTATAGCTGCACTCGCAATAGCTAGCCAAGCCTCTACCGCTCAGAATAGGCCAGCTCTAGTACCTGAAAATGTACAATTACAAGCAGCAGCACAGGCAGCTATAAACGCAGGTTGGCTTAATGAGCAGGAGCGTACAGCCCTGCGAATCTTCCACGGGATATGGGACAGTCGTGATCTATTAACGCCTCAATCCAAAGCTGTTGTTGCTCTAAACGCATGGGATTTTAAAAACCCCGTTTTAAGTAGTGACCAAGTTTTACCTGAACTTCGTGCCCAGGCCAAGCTCATTGCAGGCGAATTACAAGAAGCGATATTAATTCTCGATGGCGCTAATACTAATTGGGCAGCCCGAATTCGCGCTCAAGCATACGAAGAACTAGGCGAACATCGCAAAGCCAGCGAATCCGTCGAAGCGCCCGTTAAGAGAATGCTAAGTCAGCATATTGATGATGCCGCTGAGCTTACCGAAGGTGTCCGTGCATTAGTCATTCGCGCGCGTTTGGATGGCCAACCCGCACGCGATTATCGAACAATGATGTCGCTATTTGGGCGCGCCCATCAACAGCTAAATCGTTTGTATTGGCCGGCCAAACTTGCAGAAGCGCATCTTCTACTTGATAAGGATCACACTTCTGAAGCTGTTACTGCACTTCACGAAACGCTTGAGCTTAATCCACGTTGCTCAGACGCATGGTACACACTCGGACAAATAGCGCTCAGTCGATTTGATTTTGAATCCGCAAATGTAGCTGCGGACAAACTATTAAGATTGAACTCTAATCATCCCTTAGCCTCTTTATTATTAGCTGAATCACGTCTAATTCAAGATGATCCAGATGGAGCCCTTCAGTTAATAACTCAGCTAACTGATCGCCTGCCTAATCTTCGTCCTGCCAAGGCGCTTTACGCTGCGGCATTAGCGCTTCAATATAATGATGAGGCAACACAAGATGCACTTGACGAGTATGAAACTCTTTCGCCAGGTAGCGCAACTGCGTACTACGTAGTCGGCAAGCACCTCTCACTTGCTCGTCAATACCAGGCTAGTGCCAAGATGCTTGAAGAAGCGATTCGTAGACAGCCAGCCTGGCCTGCTCCTCAAATCGAATTAGGTTTAATGGAACTGCAATCAGGGCGCGATGCACATGCGCTAAGTGCGCTGCGCAAAGTTGTCGAACTTGATCCATTTAATAATCGAGCAGCAAACAGTCTGTTCCTATTGGAAGAACTCGCAACATACAAACGAATCGAGTCCGAGCATTTTGTTGTCCGCTATAAACAAGGCATAGATCAAGTCATGGCCGACTTAATGCTCGAACCTTTAGAAGAAATCCACGCAAGAGTGTCTAAGCGTTTCGGGTTTGAACCTAAAATCAAAACTATCATCGAACTATTACCAGATCATGAGCGTTTTGCGGTTCGAATAACCGGCTTGCCGGGCATTCACACCATTGCTGCATGTACCGGGCCTGTAATTGCAATCGAAGTGCCGCGCGAGGGTCCACCATCCAAGCACCAAGGCCCGTTTGATTGGGCGCGCGTCATTGGCCACGAATACACACACACGATAACCCTGGGCCAAACGCAAAATCGAATCCCACATTGGTTAACCGAAGCAGCTGCGGTAAGTATGGAAGACGCGCCGCGCACCTACAGCACATGCAAATTGTTAAGTAAATCGTTTCATGAAAAGCAGCTATTTAATCTCGATGAAATTAAATGGGCGTTTGTCCGGCCCAAGCGCCCAAGTGATCGTGCACTTGCCTATGCACAAGGCCACTGGATGGTTGAGTATATGGATCAGCGCTTTGGCAATTCCGCAATAGTGCGCTTGCTTCACCTTTACCAGGAAGGTATTCGTGAACAAGAAGCAATTCCTCGAGCACTTGGAGTTTCACGCGAACAATTCTTTGCAGATTTCCTTGTCTGGGCGGAAAAAGAACTAACAAGATGGGGACTTGCTGCTAAGCCAACTTTAGAAGAACTAAAAGACCAACTGCGAATGGCGGACACCAAGCTTAGAGAAGCACTGCTCGCATCAAAGCAGGCTAGGCTTGACGTAATCGCAAAAACAATTGCTGAGCAAATTGGTCAACCATCAAGCGCAAGATCAGAACCATTCACCGCTGACAAGTGGCCAACGCTTCTCAGGCCACCGGTGAATATTTCTGAAGATACTCTTTTAAGCTGGTTAAAAAAATATCCGGATCATCCTGATCTGTTGCAATTACAGCTTAGGCGGCAAGTTGAGGCAATTGGCGGACAGGATAAATCACTGATTCCCTTGCTGGAAAAGTATGTTAAAGCGCGACCGGTTGATCCCTTTTCATATAAACGACTAGCGGACATTTGGCTGCATAGCTCCTCACCAGAAAAAGCTATTCCCTACTTAGAGCAGCTTGATATTCGTGAAGAAAAAACTCCGGTATATGCACTTACACTGGCCAGAATGTATCGTGAAAATGGCGAAAAAGAACTCGCACTGAAAAAAGCTACACGGGCGCTGCAGATAAATCCTTATAACGCAGACAACCGCGAGCTTGCTGCGGAAATTGCCTTCGAATCTGGCCAACTTGATTTGGTGCGCAAACACATCGTTGCGCTAACAATTATTGAACCCGATAGGCCACGACATAAGAAGCGACTTATTGCTATAGATCAGTTGATAGCCAGACAATCCAATTAAACCGTCACATCTTCGCTTGCTTACGAACCACAAAATCAAAGAATCGTGGGAATGCGGTCATAACGCCGGCTACACTGCGCACAATATGACTAGTCCAAACTTCTGGGCATGGCTTGCGTAAACACTTAACCACTGCTCGCGCAACCGTCTCCGGCGATTGCACAAACATACTTGATGCGTGGTCAGGCACATTAGACTTTGTTTCCTTACCACTTAATTTATTGGAAACATCGAAAAATTCAGTCGTTGTTGTAATAGGATGAACGCTCGAAACCTTAATGTTATGCGCTCTTAGTTCTAAGCTCATGGCTCGACACATATGATTCTGAGCTGCCTTGGTCGCAGAATAAGCTGAGTAATAAGGCAAGGTAAACTTAGCTAGACAACTTGAACACATCAGCAGATGGCCTGGACGCTTCTCGTTAATTAAGCTGCGCGCTGCAGTTTGTATTAAATCTAGTGATGCAAAGAAGTTCACTTCAAAGATCTGTCGCAGTTTTCCCATATCCATATCCGCAACTGAACTTTCAAATCCATAGCCAGCATTGGAAAAGACAACATCAAATCGGCCGAACTTTGCTTGAGCAGTATCCAGCATACGCTGAGATATTCCATCATCAGTTACATCACCAACAACGCTTATAGCCTGGCGGCCTCGCTGTTTGATCTCTTGTTCTACTTTTTCTAAGCGATCAGCTCTTCGAGCGCTAAGAACGATATCCATTCCTGCTTCAGCACACATTAAGGCAGTTGCCGCTCCGATACCTGAACTTGCTCCTGTGATGATGATTACTTGATCGGTAAGAGTGCGGGCCATGAGCAGGACAATAGCATGTCATCTCACAGCCCGCGAGTTACAAGTGTATTGCGCGTGCTTTAATCCTTATTAAGCCTGGCTGCCAATCGTGCGACTTGAAGCTCGACTCGCTTAATTTCTCGCAGGATCGAGTTGCGATTCATCTGCATCCAGAACCATATCTTCATCATCGAGACTGCGCTAAAACAGAACATTACACCCAGTCCCCATAGGATGTGTTCGTGCATATCTTGTGCTTTAAAAAGTTGAATAATGCCAAAGACGCTTCCAGCCATAAACACAATACCGAAGACTATGGCTAAGAATGTCAACCACTTTTGCGTGCCACGAAACGTGTCAAGGACCATTTCCATCATGGACTGATCGCCATCAAACTCGTCTGCAAGATCAGCATCGGTTGCTTCTAACGCTCTTTTAATTTTTGCATCTATGTTATTCATGATTCATTCCTTTCTAACAGCTCCTTGAGCTGTTTTCGTGCATGAAATAAACGCGACTTAACTGTGCCTGCTGGGATATTTAGTGCGACTGCGATTTCCGCGATCCCCATTTGCTCCTGGTAATGCATTGCAAGAATCGCTTGACGATCGCCTGATAAATTTCCCATAGCAACATGTAGTCGCTGCTCGTCATCATTTGGTTCATTTTCTTTTGTGCTGGAGGATTCATAGTTCTGTGCTGCTGTTTGCAATATTTTTCGATCACGTTGTTGCTTTCGCGTCCAATCTGCACATTTGTTAGTAGCTATGCGATAGGCCCATGTCCGAAACAATGCGGGATCATCGAGCCGATGCAAACCTCGAACTATGGCAAGCAGTGTTTCTTGCAAAACATCCCATGCAGCATCACCCCGGCCGGTCAAGCGCCTAGCGTGTCGCCACAATCTTGGTTGCCAACTTTTAATTAGCAATTCCAGAGCTTTCTCATCCCCGCCTTGACTGCGCAGAACAAGCAATTCATCTTGGATTGATTGCAGGGATCTAGTCATCATCACACCAATCCTAAGGTCGCATGCCGCGGACGGATGGTTCAAGGCCAGTTCAAGAAGCCAATCATGCGACCGAGTTATACGGTTTTACTGCCCGATTAAGTCACAACCTGCTGCGATGATCAATATAGGAATAGCGTTTCTGGCCAAGTAAATGCTGTTAATACGATATTCGACAAGTATATGGACATTTTAATGGACAAATTTATAGACATAAAAGAGGATATAATGGGCAAAATGCTCGATCTTATGCGTGTATAGTGTATTATGGGTGGACACTAAATGTCAAAAACACGGACATACGAACGGACACATCCTTGGATAACGTTCCAGTTGGACTTGGAACGGGCGTCTTGGACGCTATGGACCATGCTGGGGGAGTGCCAATCAAAGTGCGAACACATTGCACGAGTACCTTTAAAGCCAGGGGCTGCAAGCGAGCTCTACCGAATCTTCTTGGGTAAAGGCGCGCTTGCCTCAGCTGCAATCGAAGGCAACTCGCTAACAGAGGACCAAGTCCAAGAGCTACTCGAGGGCACATTGGAACTGCCACCCTCGCAAAGTTATCTTGAGACTGAGGTTCAGAACATTATTAGTGGTTGTAATTACATCAGCGACTTAGTGTTCAAGCAAGGACAGGAGGATTTAAGTCCAGAGTTGATTCATAAATTCAATGAGATTGTACTCAAAGATCTTGAGCTGCCGGAAGATGTCATCGCAGGGGAGTTCCCTCCATTCGGAATGGGGATTGGAAGATACAAAGCGGCTCCACAAGAAGATCGAGGATATTTACTTGAGCGTTTATGTGATTGGATTAATAAGGACTGGAGGCCGGAAGAGGCTAGAAGTTCTAAGCGAGAAGTTGGGATTATCTTCGGCATATTGAAAGCGATAGTAGCGCACATCTATTTCGAATGGATTCATCCATTTGGTGATGGAAATGGTCGTACAGGAAGGCTGATTGAGTTTTTTATTCTTGTTGCTGCAGGTGCTCCTCTACCGGCAGGGCACTTGTTAAGTAATCACTATAACTTAACTCGCACCGAGTACTATCGCAGATTCGATCAATCAAGTAAGACAAACGATGGCGTCATATCTTTCCTTCGCTATGCAGTTGGCGGACTTCTCGATGGACTTCAAACTCAATTGAATCTCATAAGAACAGAACAACTGGATGTTGCCTGGCGCAACTATGTTTATGAGTTCTTCCGCGATCGAACGCAAAGTGATGTGGCTCGTCGCCAACAACGGCTCGTACTTGATCTATCTCTGCAAAGCGAAGCTATTCCCAGATCTAAACTGGCGACATTTAGTGCAAAGGTTCAAGAGTTATACAGCAGAACAACAGATAAGACACTTTTGCGAGACATTAAGAAACTTAAAGAAAACAAACTCATCTTAGAGGTGGAAGGCGGATTTATCGCTAACAAAGAACGCATCCTGGCATTTCTCCCACCAAGACGCAATCCAAAGACGGATGACACCAAATAATTACGTCTGCAAAACGCCGGTCTTTAAGTTGCCTTCAATTGGGCATGTTGAAGCGACTTGCAAAGCAAATATCAGCTCTTGGCGTGTTTTGGTTGGTTCGATAATGCGATCGAGCCAACCACGGGCTGCGCCGTAGCGTATATCCTGCTGCTCATCGTATGAAGCTGTGATCGCAGCTAATAATTCCGCTTGCGTTTTTTCATCAATCTCTTCGCCTTTGCGCTTACGCGATCCAACTTTAATCTGCAAAAGCGTGCTTGCAGCTTGTGATGCGCCCATTACTGAAAGTTTCGAGCCCGGCCAGGCGAATGTAAGAAGTGGATCAAATGCTCTACCGCACATTGCATAATTTCCTGCCCCGTAACTGCCGCCAACTATTAAAGCGATCTTTGGCACGATGCAGTTACTCATAACGTTCACCATTTTAGCGCCAGATCGAATGATTCCTGCCTGTTCGCTATCACGTCCAACCATGAACCCCGTCGTATCCTGCACAAAGATAAGCGGTATGCGTTTTTGATTACAGTCCATGATGAACCGCGCAGCCTTATCCGCTGAATCTGTATAAATAACCGCAGGCATATTTGCAGCAGTTGATGGCCCAGCCTTACCTCCAGCCATTTTCTTCTCTGTAAGCTTCCGTTGATTAGCAACAATCCCACATGGCCAACCACCGATTCGAGTGTATGCACAGATGATAGATTGGCCGTATTCAGCCTTATATTCGTTTACACTCTCATCATCCACAATACACTCAAGCAGCTTGAGCATGTCATATTGCTTAGCCGCATCGAATGTAAATATATCGTAAATCGCATTTGCTTTTCGTCTTGGTGCGACGATTTCAAAGGGTGGTTCGCTAACAGGCGCGACTGACATATCCGAATGCACAATTGCCTGCAATCTTGTTAAGCAAGCTTCATCATCCGGCTCACGAAAATCTACCGTGCCTGAGATTTGTGAATGCATTTCCGCACCGCCTAAGTCTTCGCTATCAACATCCTGGCCGATCGCTGCTTTAACCAGTGCAGGGCCCGCAAGGTATAGCCCGCTACCTTCGGTCATGAGAAGCGTATCACAAAGTACGGGCAAATATCCTCCACCCGCAACACAATTACCCATTATCGCAGCAATTTGGGTTATGCCTTGTGCTGATAGCACTGCGTTATTGCGAAAGATGCGTCCAAAGTCGTCTGTATCGGGAAAGACATCTTCTTGTAATGGTAAGAACACGCCAGCTGAATCGACTAAGTAAATAAGTGGGAGTCTTGCACGTTGTGCGATCACTTGCGCCCGAATAAATTTCTTACAGGTCATTGGAAAAAACGCACCGGCTTTAACTGTGGCATCATTGGCAATGATCATGCAGAGTTTTCCCCCGACGTGGCCGATGGTTGTTATTACACCGGCTGCGGGCGCTGAGCCGTATTCCTTGTACATATTCCAAGCTGCAAAAAGACCACATTCCAGTGTCAGTGAGTCGCCATCAATCAGCTGATCAATCCGCTCCCTAGCTGTTAGTCTGCCTAGCTTGTGCTGGCGATTTATGCCCTTTTCACCGCCACCATTACAAATTAATTGAGCTTCCTTTAGATATAGCTCAGTAGCTTCTTTAAGGTCGTAAGGCTTGGTATTAGTGCTTGAGGGTGGTTTTTTGGTCATTTCGTATAGTAATCCACTGTGGTTATGTTACACAGGATAAGCGATTTCTGATCTAAGGGAGATCGTTAGGCGCTTCAAGCGTGTACTATTTAGGTACACGTGGTCCCGATCGTCGCTAGCGGCGTGGTGCAACGGGAAATTTATCCACCGTAGCAGATAGCAGCAGCACGTTCGGGCTGGGAAGAGACCTTAACTTTTTTTTAAGTGGGAGGGTTGTCTTATGCTCGGTGAAATGACAATTCATAAGTTATTGATCAAGATGGGGGAAGTTAACGCTTCTGACCTTCATATCAAGGTGGGTTCGCCACCGGTTCTGAGAATCGCATCGCAACTTCATCGGGTCGATTCGGGGGTAATGACAGCGGATGATACCGCAGCGCTATTAGCGCCGATCATCCCTGCGAATTTAAAGCAGCAATTGGAAGAAAAAGGAGGGTTGGACTTTTCACATATGGAAGGGCCAACCGAAAGATTCCGCTGCGCTATCTTTCACGCTGGCGGTGCGATTCATGCTGCGATTCGTAGGGTGAACCCGGTTATTCCTAGCTTTAAGGCTCTGCACCTGCCGAAAATTTATGGGGAAATAGCGGATACAACTCATGAAGGCTTAGTAGTAATCTGTGGAGTGACTGGCTGCGGAAAATCTACTACCCTCGCAGCAATGATCGATCATATGAACGAAACACGGATGTCTAACATCATAACCGTCGAAGATCCGGTCGAGTATTTATTTGTTCCAAAAAAATCATTCATAAGTCAGCGCGAAATCGGCATCGATGTAGTCGATTTCCCAACATCATTGCGCGCAGCAGTCAGACAAGATCCCGATACGATTATGATTGGCGAGATGCGCGACCGTGAAACCATGATGGCTGGTCTCATGGCCGCCGAAACCGGCCATACTGTCTTCGTAACGCTGCATACTGCGGACACCATGCAGAGCTTTGGGCGTATTCTTGAATTCTTCCCTTCTTCAGAACATCAGTTTATCCGGTCAACTTTGGCTAATGGACTGCGTGCGGTCATGGCGCAGCGATTATTGCCTTGCGTTAAGGAAGACATCGATCGCGTCCCGGCAACAGAGGTGCTGCTAAATAACTCGACTGTGCAGGACAAAATCCGCGCCAACGAAGATGAGGACATGCCTGCGATCATCGCAGGCTCCGAACACGAAGGCATGCACGATTTCACATCCAGCCTGACTCGCTTAGTTGAAGAGGATTTTGTGGATCTTAAGACAGCTGAAAAATACGCACCAAACCGCGAAGCACTAGTAAGTAGAGTGCGAGGTATCGAAGTTACAGCTGATAAACTTATTCAGCGTGTCAAGCGTTAACAAAGAGAATTAAAAAACCCGACGACCGTGTTGATCGCCGGGTTTGTGAGTTTTTTGCTCACGGGCTGCAGCATAGAAATCATGCAACCCCGTCGGGTACACGGGATTATGCGTGCAGCCCCTTTGTACAGTCACATATTTCAATCACTGGAACACCTCCTTCGAAAAAAACGGTTATTCCCAGCCGTCGCAAGTGTGACCACTTGCCGCCAGATTCCTAATACCCTCAGCGTCCCGAGAGTCTCACCGCCCAAAGGTTGGCGTTTTAGAAAGTTGCTCAACCCATGGTCGAAAGCGCTTCGCTGCCACCGCACACAAGGGGTTCTCCCTCGGTTTGGTGACCGCTGCCCGCGATACAATAATTATCGCATGGAACCGCTACATAGCAATAGATAAACAGCGGGATTTACTCATTCCATAGCTGTTTTTTGCTACCCAGGGGCCAATATGGCAGAAAAACCTTCTTTGGTGGACTTATCAGCCGTGGGCGAATTCAACTCAATGGAGTCTCAATTCCTAGTAGGCCGGCTCCTTTGCCTCCTGCTCTTGAGCTAGGTCATCCTCATCTTCATCGTCTTCCTCATCGTCGTATTCGCCATCATCTTCTTCGTCTTCTTCATCCTCTTCATCATCTTCCCAATCGACCTGGTCATCATCGTTGTCATCTTCTTCTTCATCCCCATCCTCATCGTATCCCTCATACTCATCACCCTTATCACCATCATCCCCCTTATCCCCCTTATCCCTCTTAGTTTCATCATCAGAGTATGGGTGTTCCTGATCTTCACCATTATCAAAGAGAGTGCCGCTGGCCCGGGCAGCTTCCTCCATTGATTTCATTTGCTGCCAATCTTCAAGCGTCAACAAAACCTCTCGTGCAACAGATCCCTTATGGTCGCCGATGATCCCTGCTAAACACATTTGATCAACTAAGCGCGATGATCGGCTATACCCAATCGCTAAACGACGCTGAATTAGCGATACAGATCCACGCCCACTTTCTATTATGATCTCCACTGCCTTGTCAAACAATGGGTCTCGTTCAGCGATAGCATCGTAACTACCATCTAAGTTGGCGCTGGGACGAATCGAAATCAAACTGCGCTCAAACTGTGGTGTAGCGACATTATTTACAAACTTGACAACTCGGCGAATCTCTATATCCGTAACCAGAGTACCCTGCGCTCTAGTAACTTCTGTTGAATGTGGCGTGTTAAAAAGCATATCTCCCTGACCAAGTAATAATTCAGCACCCTTTTGGTCAAGCACAATTCGACTATCCATACCCGATGCAACCTTAAAACTGACGCGGCAAGGCATGTTTGACTTTATCAACCCAGTAACAACATTTGCTTGTGGCCGCTGCGTTGCAACGATCAGGTGAATCCCAACTGCGCGGGCTTTTTGAGCAATACGCACGATGGAATGTTCCACATCTTTGTTGGTAAGTATCAGGTCCGCAAGCTCATCAATCATAAAAACAATGAATGGAAGCTTTTTGGGGATCTTAGCCTTTTCCAGTTCGTTTGCCGGCTCAAAGATCTCGTACAACTCTTCTTCAGATAGTTTGTTGTAACAATCAACATCACGAACGCGCGCTTCCGCTATCAGTTCGTAACGCTCTTCCATTTTGATGATGGCCCATTCCAAAATGGCAGCAGCTTTAGGCATCTCCGTAACTACCGGACACATCAAATGTGGAATCTGTGCGAACTGACTTAGCTCAACCATCTTCGGATCAACCAGGATCAGCTTCAATTCATCGGGCCGCTTGGTGTAAAGCCAACTCATAATGATGGAGTTCATACACACGCTCTTGCCCGAACCGGTTGTGCCGGCAATAAGCATGTGAGGCATACGAGTTAAGTCTGCAACTAATGGTTCACCTGCAGCATCCTTGCCTAGATACATAGGCAGATTCATTCCATCTGCGTGGCCGCCGCTCATGAGTTCCTTTAAGCGAACGCGCTCTTTTAATATGTTGGGAACTTCGATGCCAACGGTGGTTTTGCCAACCATATTTGGAACAAGCCGAATATTTTGTGCGCGCAAAGATCGAGCAATATCGCTTGCTACTGCCTGGATCTTTGCAACCTTCGTGCCTGGTACTAATTGCAGCGAGTACAGCGTAACAACTGGGCCTGATTCGATGCCTACAACTTCACCCTTGATGTGATAGGTATGTAGTGCAGCTTCAAGCTGCTCAGCTTGTTTGCGAACAAACGACTCCATTTTCGATGAGTAGTTGTGCTCAGGGTCTTCCAGTAGTTCTAGCGTGGGGAATTTGTATCCCTCAAAGTTATCTTCCCTGGGAATATCTTCATCCTTAGCCACCGTTTGCTCAGCACCCGCTATACGCAAGGGCAATCTTGCGATCTTCTTTCGCAGTTCATCAGTAGAGAGGCGTTCAGGTTTGGATTGCTTTTCTTCCTTTGCAGGCTTGCGACTGCCCTTTATCTTTACTTCCGAAACAAGATCAAAATTAGGATCAGCAAGAAGCTCAGGGCTGCGTTTTTTAATTTTCAGGCCGTTAGAAGTTGCTAGCTGCGCTTCAGGTCTGGTGCGTAATGATCGCATTAAATTTAGTGGGCCAACGGTAGCTTTCTTTGATGCTTTAGCGCCCGTAGCAATAACGTGTGGAATAGCCAGCACCAATCGATCCACAGCCACGATCGCACCAATACTAAATGCTGCGAGTAATAACAGGAACGTGCCAACGGTATTGATCCTAGTGACTAGTTCAGTAACCAGTACACCTGCGACCAGCCCCGAGCTTGAACCTGCAAGTGGGCCAAGCTCTGGTGCAAGCAGTTCGTGAAAACTTGAGATTGCTGCGGTCATGAACAGTAAGCCGAACAAACGGACTAGTGGGTGAGTCACGCCTCGACCGGTTGCTGTAACCCCAAGATATCCCGCTAAGCCTGCAAGCAATACCCAGCAGCCGATGCCAATGACGTGGTAGCCCCAATATGCGATGGTGGCTCCGAAGGGTCCGCAAAGATTCAGCGTTATTTCGTTATGCACCGCAACGGTATGAGAAGGCCAATCCGCAGAATCAAAGCTGATAAAGGCGATAGCCAAAAACAGCCACGCCATCGCCAAGCCGATCCAGATTACGCGATTGATAATTACGGATGTTGGCAGAGCCTCATCGCTCTCTTTTTTTTCAACCTTGCGCGCACTAACAGCCTTACGTTTCATAGCCAATGCCTATCGGCCGAGCACGCTGATTTAGGACAAGATTATGACTGTTAGATATAGCGCAATTTTTGCGTTAGTTCTGTGTCTGGTTGGTATAATAATTAAATCAGTTCACCCATGATTCCACCAAATCAGGGATTTTACCAAGAGGCCATATACAACACCCACAGTAAGTAAGCCAACCCCTAGTAGTGATGCCACCATCTGATTATTGCTCATGTTAAGAGTTAGACCAAATATCTTCGCTTCATAGTTTTCGAGTTGTAATTGATTTTGTATATAGGTGAGAAATAACACAAGAGTCCCGAAAGCTATCAGTAGCCAAGCAATAATGAGCTGCGCCTTCCATGCCTTCGATGTCTTCTGAATTGTTCTAGTAGTTGGCAAATCACGCATGCAGCAATCTCTCAAAATAAATTTCTATACTTAACAGAAGTCGCCAGCATTATTGCTATCCCTTTGTCGATGTGTGCGCCCAAATAATTGCCACGATCCAGCAAGGCCATAACAAAATACCAATCCAGCCGCAGATATTGATTGCTTCCCTATTTGGGTGACCCCTTCGCTTCGCGATTCTGCCAGGCCATCCGGCTATGAAAACCGTAATTAGCACACCCACAATTAAAGCGATTAACGTCCCGACAACATTTAGTACATCATACATACCACTATCCTAGCCTCTATCCGACTTGGCCATTCTGTAGTTATCCCGTCCTCAGTAACTCTGATTTTTCCAGAAAGTAGGCGAGAATGCAAGCAAGTGTATGTTTACTTAGCTTAGGCTTATACGCAAGGCAACTATGTTGCTTATGTCACTTGTAAAAAGCAGCCTCAATAACTGGACTACTGGCATCTGGGGTGTCCTTGAATGGGCAGCGGTGAACTGCGCTCAACACCGTTCAGTCTATGATAGAACCACAAGATGCGGTATACTTAAATTGCCGATTGAAAGTTGCAAGTAGTCATAAATTGCCTTGGAGGATTGATATGTTGGTACCTAAGAGAGCTGCCGAGAGGATAACGAAGGGGCTTAGGAAGTATCGCTCGATAATGGAGAGCGCAAAGGCTCGTGATGTGTCCGAGGCCGATACTGTGACGATCGTCAAGGATATTCTTAATGATGTTTTCGGCTTTGATAAATACTCTGAGGTTACAGGCGAATTTGAGATTAGAGGAACCTACTGCGATCTTGCAATCAGGATTGATGGCAAAGTGCAGCGTCTAATAGAAGTCAAAGCTATTGACCTCGACTTAAAGGAAAGCCACAAGAAACAGATCGTCGGATATGGCGCACAGCAAGGAATTGAATGGATAATTCTAACGAATGGAATAAATTGGCGCGTGTATCAACTCCTGTTCCAAAAGCCAATCAAAACTGAACTCGTCTTTGAAATCAATCTTCTTGAAATGAATCCAAAGAAGGAAGATGATCTCGAAATGCTCTATCTGCTGACAAGAGAGTCTGTCGCTAAACGCACATTGAAAGCCTACAAAGAACGCCAAGAAGCCGTGAATCGATATGTCATAGCCGGGCTACTTGTACACGATGATGATGTTGTCAAAGCAATACGAAGGGAATTGAAACGGCTAAGTAATGTTAGCGTTGAACTTGATGAATTAAGAGTACTCCTTCGAGAAGAAGTAATTAAGCGCGACGCTCTAGAGGGTGAAAAAGCCAAATCAACGGAACGAAAGATAAGTCGAGCGGCGAACAAGAAATTACGAAAGCGAAAGAAGAAAACTAGTCAATCTACTGCCCCGGCAAAGTCTGGCTCATCTTCATAGGTCTTTTGAGAGAGATTGTAGGTTGTCTGCCAGCAGTGTTATCCCTACGCTTCCCGCCTTGTTTGCATAAATTTGGTACACACATGAAGTTTGATTTATTAGATAATGTTGTTGAGCAATCGTCTGATCGCATTGTTGCCATCAAGCGGGTTGAGCCTTCGGATGACTACTTGGCCGACCATTTTCCGAGCTTTCCGGTTCTGCCGGGGGTTCTTATGGTTGAGACTATGGTTCAGGCGGCGAGGCGAATGTTGGCGGATCGCAGTAATAGCCGATTGGTTGTGGGCGAGATTAAGGCTTTGAAGTTCGGGAGTTTTGTCAGGCCCAACGAGGCTTTGCAGGTTGAAGTAACGCTTATAAAGGCTCTTGGCGACGATTCTTATACCTGTCGTGGAACTGGAAGGGTTTTAAGGCAAGATTCTAAAGAGCCATCCGAGACAGCCGTGGCCGGGCGGTTTACTATGCGTCCTGTCCGAAGAGATGTAATTGCGACGGGCCAGGATCTATCAGGAGCTAATTGATGCCAGAGACAGCTGTAATGACAAGTGAGGAAATTTTTAATCGTCTGCGCGATGTCTTAGAGGAAGCTCTAGGCGTTGATGATGATGAGATCACACTCGAAGCTTCTCTCACCGGCGATTTGGAAGCTGAATCCATCGATTTTCTTGATATCGTTTTCCGCTTGGAGAAAAGTTTTTCAACTCCCGACAAGCCGTTTAAGATTGGTCAGGGAGAGTTGTTCCCCGAGAATCTGATGGAAAATCCCGAGTGGGTTGACGATAACAAGTTCACCGATGCCGGCATGGATATGCTCAAAGAGCGAATGCCCCACGTTGATTTTTCAAACTTCCAAACCAATCGCGAAGT
Source organism: Planctomycetota bacterium (assembly GCA_022574595.1). Taxonomy (GTDB): domain Bacteria; phylum Planctomycetota; class Phycisphaerae; order Phycisphaerales; family SM1A02; genus JACZRS01. Next base: position 93,936 of record JACZRS010000001.1, read on the forward strand.
TGAAAAGGTTGCTGAACTTATCACTGTTAAGTCTATTGTAGAATTTGTTGAGCGCAAGCTTGCCGCGAGCTGATTATTAATGCGCTGGATGTGGATAGATGAAATTACCGATTTTCAGCCCAACCAGCGCATGGTGGCAATTAAGAACATTAAAGCAGATGAAGAATACCTGCGTGATCACTTTCCTGATGAGCCAATCTATCCCGCATCATTAATGATCGAAGGCATGGCCCAGACTGCGGGCATCCTTGTCGGTTCTATTAACCGATTTAAGGAAAAAGTCGTCCTGGCAAAAGTTCTAAAAGCGATCTTCGATTGTGAGGTCTTTCCCGGCCAAACAATTCGCTTTGATGCGCAGCTGGAGAGAATGGACGATCAAGGTGCATCCACAACAGGAATTGTGCAACGACAAATTTCTACTGATAGCGAATGGGAAACCATCGGCCGAATCGATCTGATGTTCAGCCACTTAGATCAGAATCGAGCGGGCCTGGAATTCCCTGAAGAAAACTTCGTCTTTGCAGACAACTTCAAAGAGATTCTTAAGCAAGCGGGTCTGGAGAATCTGGCTGATACTTAAACATAGCCCAAAAATGACAGACGGCCTCACAGGTATGAGGCCGCCGTCGATGTGCACTTAAAACCCATAACAACAGGCTTTAAGAATAATGGTCCCGATCGGGGAGGCAAACCGACACGGGACCGATCCAGGGCTTGTGTCCACCCAAGCTCACTATTACTGTGCAAAACAACTGGCCTGCTAGCAAGTGCAGTAACCACTGTTTGTTAATGTAATAACAAGATGTAACGATTATTCCGCCTGGCTCCAGCAGCGAGAACGCCCAATCGGCCCTACAATCGCACTATGCCTAACGCAACCACCAACGAGCACCTCGCGCTATATTCAGGAACATTTGACCCGATAACGCTTGGCCACTTGGACGTGCTTAAACGCGCGCGCAAGATGTTTGATCGCATAATTCTCGCCATTGGAGAAAACCCCGATAAGGCGTCGCTTTTTTCACCTCAAGAGCGCATAGATATGGCTCAATCTTTGATCGATGAAATGATCGCATCGCAGCCAAACGATGCTCCAGTAGAAGTTGAGCATTACTCCGGGCTAACCGTAGATTTCGCATTACAAACTAACGCGTCTGCAATCTTGCGTGGCATACGAAACGTCTCCGATCTGGCAGCGGAATGTCAACTTGCGATTACCAATCGTGTGCTAGGCATCGAAACCGTCTTTATAGTAACGGGTGAAACTTTCGCATTCACCAGTTCCAGCCTTATTAAACAAGTTGCAGCGTTAGGCGGGTCGTTGGATCGCCTTGATGCATTCGTGCCTCCACTAGTAATCGAACGCCTACGAGAAAAACGAGATGACCCCAGCAATCCGCTAGGCCGACTCGCGCGCGATCAACTCGTTGAATAAAATTCCCCACCTATAAATTACATGTCTATTAACTATCGCATCATCTCCATCGGAACACTTGCTGCACATCCGCTTTGGGAAGAACGTACTCCCGTAAGAGGTGGGCATGCAACTACTACACTAATAACTACCGATAGTGCAAATATCCTCGTTGATCCATCGCTTCCGCCAAAGGTATTAGCTGCAAGGCTTGATGAGCGATCTAACGTAAAGCCCGATCAGATCACTCATGTATTTTTAACATCGGTAGATCAATTACATGGCCGAGGTTTGCCCGCATTTGAAAATGCAAAGTGGCTTGCGCATGAACCAGACCTTGAAGCTGCAAATACACAACTTGATGAGCAAATTCTCCAGACTGAAAAAGGCGATGATCGAGAACTATTAGCTGTTTTAGAAACTCAACAAGAGATCTTTTCCAGATGCCAACCTGCAGCAGATTCCATTGTGCGAGGCGTAGATTTATTTCCCTTACCCGGCGTGACAGAAGGAACCTGCGGGCTGCTGCTGGCTTTGCCTGGTTCAACTGTGCTGATCTGCGGTGATGCTATTGCAACCAGCGAACATCTGGAAAAAGGCAAAGTGCTTCCTAATTGTCACAACATCCAGCAAGCGCAAGCTTCATTCACTGAGGCTATAGAGATTGCCGATGTTTTCATCCTCGGCCGAGACAATATCATCGTAAATCCCTTGCGCAAGCCCTTTGGTATGTAAAACTATCAGCAACGAGTCTGCACAACCCACTGCCCCTATTATTTACCTGTGACAAAGCAACGCACCATCATTCTTGCTATCAGTATCTGGCTATGTGCAGCTAGTGCGTTAGCGCAAGATCAACCACAACAAACCCAAAAGCAAGAGCTGCATTGGGCACCGAAGCTTGGACTGCGCGTTGAACAAGTAAACCGCGCCTTTGAAATTGTGGATCGCGTAGTGCTTGTACCTGATGGGTCAACCTATCTCGATGAATTATCCAAATGGTCAAAGGCAGGTCGCTGGCCTGTGCTAATTGAAGATGATCATTTGGCGCCAATGTTCATTCGCAAATTCAAGCCCAAACAGGTAATTAGGCGGCAGCCCACCAAAGAAATCACAGGCAATATAGAACATCGACAAAAGCAACTGGAAACGATCGTAATAAAAACCTGGGGGGGTGATCCACAAAAAGATTCAATTAGCCAAACATTTGCGCTAAACAATTTCAAGCCTGCGGGAGTTGTAATCGCTTCAGTTAATGATTCCGCATGGACCGCAGCAGTTGCCCTGGCAGCGGGACGCGGCCAACCTTTGGCCTGGCTTGATGACAGATTTGCACACCCAAACGGCCGGCTCAACCTTAAAACACTGAGTAATCTTCGCAATAAAGTTGATCGTTTGGTAGCTAAAGCAGGTTACCGACACATAACTCTCGGCGATGATATTGATACCATCACGATTTGCCGAGCTATTGCGGGAAAGGCTCTAACTTCTGCTAATCCAGAAGATGGCGAATCAACTAGAGCCATCACGGATTTATTGGGACGCTCACCTTCCGGAAGACGCTACGCATTTACAGGATGGATCTTTGGCGATGAAGCTCGCTGCGCATATATTGCCATGTGCTCACTCTTTCTTGATCGAAGCCGCGCTTGGCTTTACGATACTTACCCGGGAACTGGAGGTTGGAGCACCTATGGCGTAACTGAAGCAGTCGACGATTTAAATGACGCTGGCTACAACGCAATCGCATTTGATCGTGATCGCGCTAATTACAGGGCGTGGCAATCCATGCTTCCTGGAGGGCTATCAACTGATGTGATGCTTATGAACAGCAAAGGTAATGCAGATGTATTCCATCTTTTTTCAGGCAAGGGTTCGCCCGGCGATATCCCAATTCTTAATGAGCCGCTCGCACTGCATTTGATTCATAGCTGGTCGATGCGTTCGCCGCTAAGTGAAGGTACCGTAGGCGCACAGTGGATAGCGCATGGGGCTTATGCCTATGTTGGAGCTGTGCATGAACCATTTCTTGGTGGGTTCATTCCGCCTAAGACCCTTACGGCGCGCTGCATGAGTTATGTACCTTTTCTTATTGCGTCGCGTGTATGGACTGGTCAAGGACAATTCAGTAATCCTTGGAAAATAAACACGTTTGGCGACCCTTTAATGCTGTGGATTCCGCCGAGGCAGCCGCCGATTGCAAGATTAGTTGAGCAAGCGGATTACGGTGTTGATGTATTTGCTCATGTGCGGACACTACTCACGGAATCTAAAACAGACAATACCGGCGAGACAATCGCGCGCGCAATTGCAACACTTGACCTGTTAGGTCAAGATCGTCTAGCACTTGAAATGTGGAAACTTGCTAAGCAGCGCAGCTTACAAGAAAAAGTTTCACTCGCAGCAATCAACTCGCTATTTAGGGCTAAGCTAAAACATGATTTTCTCGAAGCCTTTAGCGAACTTCCTTACCGCACTGAAAAACACATAGATATGCTGTGGCATCTGATAGGTTCTCGCATCAACCCATCAACTACTGACGACACGCTGCTAATGTTGCAATCTTCGATACGACCTTACCAAGCTCATATCGATACTCAGCGCCTGGCCCCACACCTGATCGCAGCGTTTGGGCAGGGTCATCTGCGCAGATTGATTCAGCGTCAAATAGATAAAGCCGCCTTGCCCAGAATAAAGAAGCAACTGCGTAAATTGCTGAAAAAGTATTAAACGCCCAGCGCTGCCGCCATGGTCGAGCCGATATCAGCGGGGCTTTCAGTTACATGTATGCCGCAGGATTGAAGGACTTCGATTTTCGCCTGTGCGGTATCGTCTTTGCCTCCGATTATGGCCCCAGCATGCCCCATACGTTTACCCTTTGGTGCGGTTTTGCCTGCTATAAATGCAGCTACGGGCTTAGTCATATTTTCCTTTATCCATCGGGCCGCATCGGTTTCATCGGATCCACCTATCTCGCCAATCATCACCACGCCATCGGTTTCATCATCTTTGTTGAACATATCAAGCAGTTCGATGAAGTTCAGACCTTTAACCGGATCGCCTCCGATTCCCACACATGTGGTTTGTCCAATACCCAGTTCCGAGCATTGCCAGACTGCTTCATAGGTTAGTGTGCCGGATCTGCTGATAATTCCGACAGCTTTGCCTGTCGATGCATCTTCTTTAGCCAAATGAATATAGCCGGGCATAATCCCGATCTTGCAGCCGTTTTCAAAGGTAGCTGTTGCTCCCTCGCCGGAGACTTTTCTTCCGGGTGTAATTACGCCCGGGCAGTTTGGGCCTATCAGGTGTGAATTTGGATATTCGTTTAGGACTGCCTTGACACGGATCATATCTTGGGTTGCGATCCCTTCAGTGATAGCGCAAATGACTTCGATCCCCGCCGCTGCCGCTTCTAGAATCGCATCACCTGCAAACGGTGGGGGGACAAAGATCATGGTTGCGATTGCGCCTGTCTTATCTACCGCATCAGCAACCGTATTAAAGATCGGCAGGCCGTTGTCATCGGATTGTCCACCCTTACCAGGTGTAACGCCGCCTGCCATCTGTGTGCCATAGCCCAGACAGCCTTTGGTATGGGTAGCTCCTGCGCTACCGGTGATGCCCTGACAAATGACCTTGGTTTTTCCATCTATGAGTATTGCCATGCCCAATAGGGTAGCGAAAAACCGGCGATGCGACAAAGGGCGGCCATCCCCCCCACGCCGGACCTGAAGCTTTGTGAAGTCGCAGATCCGCCTTTGGCGGGGTCCGGGTCTCTTACGCCCAAAGTCAAAAAAACACCCGCACCCTCACTCCACTCCCTAACCCGGACCTTCCTCACCCTCAAAGCAGGGATCGTCAGGTACGGCGTAAGTGATAATAAAAAATCTCTGCCAATCGCCTACACTGCACATACTAATGCCGACTACCCAAACCAGCTCGAATGACTCGACAATGACCTACGCCCAAACCGGCGTGGATATCGATGCGGGCGATGAAGTTGTAAAACTCATAAAACCTCTGCTGCGAAAAACCTATGGCCCACGCGTTTTAGGAGCCACTGGCGGGTTCGCTGGCATGTTCCGCCTCGATTACAACGAAAAACTCTTTAAGAAAAACTACCGCGACCCCGTACTCGTCGCATGTGCGGATGGCGTGGGAACAAAGGTGAAACTCGCAGCTGAAATGGGGATCTACAACACCGTCGGCATTGACTGCGTTGCCATGAACGTCAACGATCTAATCGTCCAAGGTGCGGAGCCTTTGTTCTTTTTAGATTACCTGGGCTTAAATAAAATTGTACCCAAAGAAACCGCAGCAATCGTCGAAGGTGTGGCTAAGGGTTGCGAGATTGCCGGCTGCGCTTTAATCGGCGGCGAGTGTTCGGAAATGCCTGATGTTTACGCTAAAGGTGATTTCGACGTTGCAGGCTTTGCAGTGGGGGTAGTTCCACTTAAGCGCGCAATCGATCCCACACGAGTCGAGCAAGGCGACATAATCATCGGCCTGGCATCCGATGGCATACATTCCAACGGCTTTTCACTAGTTCGTGCGATCATAAAACAAAGAAAACTCAACCTAGATAAAATCTATCCCGAACTAAGTAAGAAAACCCTGGGCGAAGAATTGCTCGTCCCAACAAGAATCTACGCTAAAGCAATTGTAAAATTGCTGGCTAAATACAAAGTCAAACGCGTCGTTTCAGGCATGGCCCACATTACCGGCGGCGGGCTGCCGGGCAACGTCATCCGAGCATTACCTGAAAAAATGGACGCAGTAATAAATACCAAAGCCTGGCCAGGCCCGCCTATCTTTGATTTCCTACAAACCCAAGGCAATATCGATCAAGATGAGATGTATAAAGTTTTTAATATGGGTGTTGGATATACACTAATTGTCCGCCCAACATTTGCTGAATCAGTAGTTAAGCAACTAAATAGCCTCGGCGAAAAAGCTTTCATCATGGGCAAGATCACCAAAGGCAAAGGCGAAGTTAAGCTTCAATAGATTGTCGATATCTCGTGCTTAACCCCAATTTGAGAAAAGTATCAGTAGATCGCCAGTCCCAACCTTACAATCATCATCCAGATCAGCTGCACATGTATCACAATCGACGCACGGGCCCCATGCGCTGAACAGCAAAATAAGATCGGTATGATTAACTACAAGATCGCCGTTAAGATCACCTGGGATTATTGGGTTGAGCAGGAAGCCATGGTACTCTTCGTTTGGAGTAAGACCTATACCTACTATTTGGCCCAGGTCATTAATGGCAGAGGCACTATAAAGTTTCCAGCCTGAATCGTTTGGAATCAAGTCATCCAAAAGTAATGACTGGCCGTTTTCCCATATAAACGGATAGGGACAACCATCTATACTTTTTCCACAGCCATCCCAATAATTACCCACGACCTGCCCCATATTATTTAAATCGTGGCTGAACCCAGAAAAGAATTCTTCTGGCAATCCAAGATCAACTATGGTTATGTCAGGGACATTCCTACTTAGCCAAATCACAGGGTGCTGTAATCCATCGTTTGCTCTCGCGTAACCCGAAATCCATCCATTATCATTTATTGCACAGGCAACGCTACTTGCGTTATCTCCCTTAATTAGATTGGGCAATAGTGACTTGATCCCATCTTTCCAAATAAATCCACGTGTTACATCTTGAAGAGACCCATAGCCAACAATTTCTTGAAAGTTATTGATATCACAGGCACGAGTGTCATGTCCTTCTTCAAGAACTCCAAGATCAATGATTTTATCACCGCTCCAAAGAACAGGCCGACTCAAAGTTGGTCCAGGCAGGTGTGACCATCCTACTACATCTCCCAGGTCATTTATGCCGCCTCCATAGCTCGCCACTCCGCCGAGTGTTCCAAGGTCTTGCATATCTCCATCCTGCCACCGAAATGCTCGCCACGAAACATTTACTGGTTCGCTGGTTCCACTTATCTGTGCAAAGTTATTAATTGCACCTGCATAACTCTCATCTGTTGAATCTCCAAGCGTTCCTATATCTATCATCACTCCATTTTCCCAGAGAAATGCTATAGCAACTTCTGGATTTTCTTTTAAAGAAGTTTCGCCAGTAATCTGTCCAGCATTATTAATATCTGATGCAAAACTCTGCGGGCCGCCGAGTGTGCCGAGATCGATGACTGTGTAGCTCTGAGCAAACCCTTGCGATGCTACCGCCAATACAACCGCCGAGATTGTTAATGGTGAAGATGCGGAATTTAGTGCGATTCTTAGTGAGCTTTGCTTGTTCATGGTAACCCCTGGAAAGTGTGGTTTATAGCCTGATTCTCCGATTCATCGACTTAAAACCACTCTCGCTGGAATTTACTGCTCAGACCACACTGCTAATTCGTTATTGCCGGGGTCGAGGAAGTGGAAGCGTTTTCCGCCAGGGAAGCTGAAGATTTCGCGGGTTATTTTGCCGCCAACATCTGTTACGGATTTTAGCACACTTTCAAGATCCACTACGTACATTACTACAAGCACGCCTCCGGTTGAGTTTGTTTCTTCTTTGCGCAGGCCTCCGGTTATTCTGCCATCTTCGAAGCTGGTGTAATCCGAGCCGTAGTCGGTAAATGACCAGCCGAAGACTTGTTGGTAGAAGGTTTTGCTTGCCTGTACATCTGTTGCGGGAATCTCGATGTAATCAATTCGTTTATCGTGTTCTTGTTGCGTCATATTGCTGCGTTATCTCCGCAGTTATAAATAGCGCTACTCATGATACTGGCCATTGCGCTAAAGTTTGATCACTTGTTACCCGCAGAACCCTTGCGTTTTTTCCATTTATCCGGCTCGTACTTGTGACCTTTTGGCGTGCGAATTTTGTTTTCGTTCATATAAGCACGCACCTGGTCCATATACTGGAACATAACTCTGAAATCTTCTGACCAAATGGTAATTGAGAACTTGCGAAAGCTGCCATCATCCTGTGGCGAACCCTCAGTAAATTTGAGGTAGGGATTTCCATTGCTGGCCTTTTTAAGTTGAATCGCATACTTCTTTGGGCCAACGGAGTCGAACGCCCAGGTCTTGAGGATCTCGCCTGGCTTGTATTTCCTGCTGCCTTGGCCTGATCTGGGCCTATTTTGCTTTTTCTCTGTCATCATAACCTGTCTCCTGGCACTTCAAACGCATTTGTGATCTAAAAAATCAGCCCTCACGTTATTTCAGGAAGGGTATACCAAACATTTCCCTACCATGCAACCCTGGTGAGGGAAGTTATAGACTTTGTGACAAAAAAAACTAATTCAAAAACATACGCCAACCCCCTTGCGGCCAGAAATAGATCAGCGAAAATAGATGTATCAACCAGGAGGGCCACTAGCACGCAAGGAGGCAATGCCATGGCCAATGCAGAACACCTCATTTTCCTCAAGGGCGCTGAGCTAGCGTCACTTGACCCCAGCGCAAGCGTACTGGACGCAGCCAAGCTCATGAACGAAAGGCACATTGGATCGGTACTTGTCATCGAAGATGACAAAGTAGTAGGAATCTTCACAGAACGGGATGTGATGCGGCGAATAGTCGCAGTACATCTCGACCCCGCTAACACCCAACTTGCTGATGTGATGACAAGCCCTGTCGCATGTGGCTCAAATCACACATCACTTAACGAACTTCGTAAGGTGATGCACGATCGCAAAATCCGACATGTACCAATTGTTGATCGTAATCAAAAAGCTTTGGGAATGATTTCAATTGGAGATCTAAATCAAGCGGAGCACGATGTTCAGGAACAGACTATTCAATACTTAGAGCAGTATATGTCTGTAAGTTAGCGTTAAACTTAGCGCTGAAAATTCAATCGTCTCTACCCGGCTTCCAGCGGCGCGTGGCTTTTTTCTGCGCACGTTTGCGCTTTGCATTTAGGCGTTTTTCAACCATCGATCTGCTGATTCGCCTGGACTTTCGAAGCTTGGGTATCTCAACCGCCCTTGCAATAAGAACTCTAAAACGATCAATGCACGCTTGTTTGTTATCAAGTTGTGAACGGAACGTATCTGCATCAAATAGCAGCTCATCGAGTTGAGTAAGTCTTCGGCCTGCAAACTTTCTTAGCCTTGATTGGGCCAGCTGAGTAAGTCCATTAATAGATGATAACGCAACGCGCAGCTCAGCTCGGCTGCATACTTTGTTGACTGATTGACCGCCCGGGCCACTCGAACGGCTAAAGGAAAACCGCAGATCAACCGGCTGAATCCACACCTCCGGGCCTAGCTCAAGGGCGTTTTCAGGTTTTAAGTTCTTATCCATAACAAAATTCTTTACAACGCATTTTGTAACCTGGCCCGATATATTAACTTTGGAACCCTAAGTAATAAGAATCGTACAAAGCCTACTAACAGAATATAGAGTTTCGGATTTTACCTCCATCAATTAGAATAGATAAGTAATGCCAACCACACTACAAGGACGCAGAGCTAAGCGAAGAAAGTATCGGCGAGCCCGTATCAGGAATTTCCTTTTTACGGTTGGGCCTGACCGCTTAAGTGGTGGACGCATTACCAGAAGGCATCTATCCCAGGAGTGTATTGTCCGTGAAATCGAGGTTGTAAGCGCAAATTGGCCCAGCAGATTTGATGGGCTGCGAATCGGCCACATCAGCGATTTTCACGTGGGTGAACTACACAGCGTGGATAATGCACTGAAAGCTATCGAACAGCTTGCAGCTTGTGAGGTCGACTTGGTTGCTTGTACCGGTGATGTTGTCGATCTTGACGCAGATTTAGCTGGACCTGTAGTAACTGCTTTGGGAGCTGTTAGAGCACAGCTTGGAAGTTTCCTGGTGCTGGGAAATCACGATGAACTACACGATCCCGATACGCTTGAAGGCATGGCTATCGAGTGCGGCGTAAATGTCCTGCGCAACGAAGCAGTCGAAATAAATAGAAACGGCGAGAAACTCGTAGTGGCGGGAATCGAATGGGCCAAGTCAGCGGTTAAGTGCGCAACCAATGTCGATATCGCATGCGGTGAATTAACTCATCTACTTCTATCACATAACCCCAAGGCTTTCCTGCGCGCTACTGATCTCGGTGTGGCTTTAACACTCTCCGGCCACACACATGGCGGACAGGTGGCTATGAAAAATAAACCCAACACTAACCTTGCATTAGCTCATCGCAGAAGTGCTGGCCTATTTGAAAGTAATAACAGCGCACTATTCGTAACAACAGGCGTGGGCGCGTGGTTCCCACTTCGCGTTAACTGCCCCGCAGAAATAGCAATCCTAACAGTACGCAGCACCTGAAACCAAGCACATTAAAACGGTGCAATGACAAACCACAAAGACAAGATCCTTTTGCTGGATGGCGCAACTGGCACTGAACTCGATAAACGAGGCGTGGATATTTCGCTACCACTTTGGTCGGCTGGCGCACTTATCCATGCCCCCGAAACTTTGCTAAGAGTACACTGTGATTACCTTAATGCCGGGGCATATGCAATTACGGCAAATACTTTTCGAACAAATCAGCGCGCCCTTAGTAAAGCTGGGCTTGATGAAAACGCAGCTAAACAATTAACTTTGCAAGCGGTTCAAATCGCTCAGGCAGCCCGCGATAAATGTAACGCAAACGCTTTAGTACTCGGATCAGTTGCGCCACTTGAAGATTGCTATAGGCCTGACCTATCGCCAGATGAAAAAACTTGCGAAGCTGAACACGGCCAGATGATCGCTAATCTCCTTGAAGCGGAAGTGGATCTGCTGCTTATTGAGACAATGAATAACTTAACAGAAGCCAAGGCTGCAATTTCCCAGGCAAGAAAACAATGTAACTCGCCAGCCAAGTGGATCGTCTCTTTCTGCATGAAGTCCCAAGGCTCACCCGGCGAACTCTTAAGCGGCGAAAATGTAATTGAATTATTTGATGAGTTTGAAGATGCCTTTGCGGTGGGAGTGAACTGTACCGCAGCTCCCGAAACTGATATGCATATGAATTACTTGCGCAAACATTTACCAAAGCATATAAAAATAGCTGCCTACGCAAACATCGGCTCAGCTGACCAGCAAGGTAATTGGATCAGCACCGATGCAATCGAGCCGCAGCGCTATGCGGAATATGCAATGAACTGGATTGATAGCGGCGCAACAATAATCGGCGGTTGCTGCGGCACAACCCCAACTACCATAGCAGCGATTGCCAATCGCCTCGATGCTGCGTGCCAAGCAACATAAATTCCCCACGACGCCTATGGATAGCAATCCATGGGGTTCTTTATGATGGCAGCTTCTTCCCTGAATCCCGACTCCTGATACCTGAACCCTTCTTCAATCCCAAAGAAAACGCGGGGCAAGCCCCGCGGCTAAATATTTAGACGGTTTATTGTTTAACATTTGCAGCTTCCCATTACCCCTATTTCCTAATAGTGGTGGCCGCAACCGTAATAGTGTTCGTGATGCGAATAATGATGTTGATTAGAGTACGGTTTTCTATATCTGTATCGCTTTGCTGGCGGAGGCGGTGGCGCGGTTTGCTCATATCTATAGGATGAGCCCGCAGCAGCCCTTTCCTTATCAGATTCGTTGCCGATGACGTAGCCGACTCCGGTTCCGATCGCTACTCCAATTAGCGTTGCCTCAGTATCGTGGCCGATAGCCTGGCCTGCCAAGGCTCCGATTCCTGCACCGAGCAATGCGCCGGCCTGGGCATCATTGCACCCACCAAGCAAGCTCGCACCAATAAGAAGGCTCACAGATGTAATACCCACAAATAATCTCTTTAACTGCGATGTATGAGAATGGATCATGTTCAATATCCTTGTTCAGTTAGTTGGACGGCCTATTGAGAAAAATGGACCTACAGCAATAACAGAGACACTATCAAGGGCTATTGATTCCCTTGACATACCCATAAACTGAAATTTTCCTGCAAAATCAGCCGAAACAGACAGCAGACAGTCTATAGTCATGAAAATTCCGCTAGGATAATCGCCCCTAATTAACTTATTAAAAGACAATTTCCCTATGGCTATAAAGACCAAAATCGCTCGTCACTACGCCCTGAGGCAAATCATCGTTGGGTTTGCCTGTTTGATATTGGGTGCATGGGGGCTGGTTGATTATGTATGGACCATTCCAGGCAAAGAGGTGGCTTACGCGCGATTGCAGATTATTGAGCTGTCTAGGACTGGATTAGAATCTGAGCAGTCTGCCAATGTATTAAGCCCAGATGCTAAGAAAGCACAAGAAGCTGTTTTTGCGGAAATTAATGCCATCTTCAACAAAGGCTTAGCTGATCTGCAAGAGTCGGGTAAAGAAATCAAATCACAAAAAGATCTGCAAGAAGCATTTGAACAAATTGGCCAATCAATGAGTGAAACTCCCGATGGTCAGTGGCTTAATCAACTAGCAGTAATTTCTCGTGGCCTACAGGCGGAGAGGCACTTGCCACTTACCGAAGCAAAATATCATGATGCTTTCATAGCTTACGAGCAAGTTTCGGACATAGTTGACGAATTTGGAGCAATTGAAAAACCACACAAGTATGATCGCATAATGAAGGGTTTGGTGTTTCTGCCTTGCCTGCCGTTCTTCCCATATTTTCTATGGATTTATTACAGAACCAAACGCAAGGTGTATGTACTGGATGATGATGGAACGTTGCATTCTCCACTAGGTGAGTGGCCAGCGGATTCCATAGCAGAAATTGACATGAGCAAGTGGATGGCTAAATCCATTGCACATGTAGTACATACCGATGGCAAGCGGCTGATGCTCGACGACTATAAACATCGCGATTTGCATCTGATCATTGGTGCAATCGCATCCAGACTCTACCCACAGGATTGGGACGCCCAGGCAGAGAAGGTTAAGTTAGGTGATAGCGGTGATAGTGATAGCGACCATAAAATTGAAATTGATTCTGAGGCTCAGCCCTCTAAAGATCCCGCCACCAGCCAAATAGCTTAAATAAAGCAAAACCCAGCAGTCCAGCGATATTCACTCGCTTTTGGGCTCATTAAGGCTGCAATCTCAGATTTTGTGTAATTCTGAGCCATTGGCCCCTAATAAGTTCATGGCGGAGGATCTATCATGACTATTGCCATGCAAGCTACAGCTTACAACATTCCACAACCAGGCAACCCAAAGATGAGACTGCGCGATGAGGGTTTAACCGAAACTGATCGCAAGTATGCTGTGGGCATGCACTTACTGTCACTAATATCCTTTTTGCTAAGCGGTGGATTATTAACGGTACTAGGGCCTCTAGTGCTTTGGCTTATACGTAAGGATCGAAGCCCATTTGATGATGATCATGGACGAGAGGTGATAAATTTCGGCATCAGCTTCATGCTGTGGGGTCTGCTCGCAGGCATTTCCATATTCGTTGGAATTGGATTCATTCTTTTACCAGCCCTCTGGATCGTCGTAATCGTAAACAACATCAGAGGCGCCATCGCAGCTGGAAACGGTGAGTACTTCCGATACCCAATGACCATCCGATTCCTGTCCTAGGCCAGCATTTGCTCTATTACAACAAAGTAAACCACGCCAATCCGCCTCAATCGGGGCGGTTTTATTATCAATTCTGCATTACCTCGTGAACGTGGCTAAACTTCAAACCTGTGTCACTGCTAATCGCACGCCAACTCGTCAAATCCTACACCAAACGCAGAGTCGTAGATGAGGTCTCCCTCTATGTCGATGAAGGTGAAATCGTAGGCTTGCTAGGCCGAAACGGGGCTGGCAAAACCACTACCTTCCGCATGGTAATCGGGATGATCACACCCGAAGCTGGGCAGATCATATTCCAGGATCGCGATGTCACAACAGAGCCAATGTACAAGCACGCTCTCGCGGGTATGGGATACCTCTCGCAGGAGCCAAGCATATTTCAGCGAATGACCGTCGAGCAGAATCTGCTGGCAATTCTCGAAACCCAAAGCCTCTCAAGAGCAGCACGTCACCGACGAACAAAAGAACTCATGGCCCAGTTCGGCTTGGAACACAACGCTAAACAACGCGCAGATACCTGCTCGGGTGGCGAACGCCGCAGATTGGAAATCGCTCGAGCATTAGTGACTCGCCCCAAATTAATGCTATTAGATGAACCGTTCGCAGCTGTCGATCCTCATACCGTTGAAGAACTTCAAGATGAAGTGCGAAAACTCGCGCATGATGGGATCGCCATGCTGGTTACCGATCATAATGTGCAGCAGACTCTACGGATTTGTGATCGAGCCTACATCATCCACGAAGGCAAGAACCTGGCAGAGGGCACACCACGCGACATCATCAAAGACCCACAAGTAAAACAAGCATACCTCGCATCAACATTCAAGGGCGATGAGTTCGACGATCAGCCGCTCCCATTTCGATCAGCAATGCCCTAGCTGCTCGATTATTACCACAATTAAATAGAGCAATCGTTCTGCCGTTTGCGGCTTCGCGCACTCGCAGCAACAAAAATAACCCACTTGGCCCTCACACTCACTATTACACAGGTAACTTATAAAAAAGCCCCAGACGTTTTCATCCGAGGCTTGCTAGATTACTTATTAGTTATTGCTTGTCTCTTACTTCGGACACGGCCCCCAATTGGCGAATAGTATTAGTAAGTCTTCTGTATTAACCTGACCATTGCCATCAAAGTCAGCGTTACTTCCTGGACTGTGTCCCCAGTCGGCAAATAAATCTAAAAGATCTGCTGTGCCAACAGTTTCATCACCATTTACATCACCAGTACATTGGCCTACACAAGCATTGCCAGGATTCTGATTGATCCAAACAGTAATTCCCCCACACCTACCAATGACAATATCAAGCCAACAGTCCTCATCAATATCAAAGATGCCAAGATCATGAACACCGCTCAATGCAGCCGAAGATATACCGCCAGCATCATCGAAAAAAGTGGGGTTTGGTGGATTTTCATTGCTTCGAAGAACGTCCGCGAGGCCACTGCAACTTCCTGCATCAACATCAAAATCCGCAATAAGCACTTCGTTAAAACCATTATTATCCAGATCCACGATGTATGAATTGCTACCAAACCCGCTTGTGCTTCCTGGGAACGCAAAGCTTGTAAAGTTCGCCAGCCCATCGCCACCATTACCTTGATTTAGAAGGTAGCGATCGATTCCGTCATCGCTGATGATGATATCAAGCATGCCATCGTTATTCAGATCTCCGGTGCTGGCGAAGTATGATGATCCGCCGTAGACCTGCTCGTATGCGTTAAAGAATCCTGAGCCTCCGTTATAAGCAACATGTACTGGACCATTTTGACTTTTAATAATATCATTCCAGCCATCGTTATTCATGTCCACGATTTCTGCATGGATGCCGAATGAGGAAGCGACCATACCGCTTGTCATGCGAGATTCGGTTTGATCAATAAAGAAACCGTTACCAATATTAATAAGCAAGCGATCCTCAAACGGGCTAATGAAATTGCCAAGGTCATAGTCAATAAAGTAAAGGTCAACAAACCCATCGCCAGTTACGTCACCTACTGCAACACCACAGAAATTTGGGGCACCGGCAAATTCTGGGATGCGCGCTTCTTCGTACCTTAATCCTTGCCATTGTCCATCAATTTCGCCAAGATTCATATAGATGCGAGGATGGGAAATCGTCTTGGGCAAGCCTTGCCCGTAAGTCGTTGCGGTAACAACATCAAGCCAACCATCATTATTAAAATCTGCCATAGCGATGTCTCTGTCATTTGTTAAATCCAGAAAACCATTGCCACCATCATCCGCAGCCGATGCGTACTCCTCTGTGCGATCAATGAAAACACCATTTTCGTTCATAAACAGCACGTTACGTCGTCGCCCAGGTGTTGAGAGCGGTTGCTTGCGCGCAACAACAAGATCGATCGTGCCATCATGATTCAAATCACCCCATGCAAAGTCCTTTTCCTCAGGATCAGAAATAGACAGAGCCGGATCATTGGGAGGTACGGGAAGTCGAGTTGAGGTTTGATTGGTGAAGGAGTAACCCTGCCCAAGAGTTGAACTGGTCATGAACACAAAGGGCACCCATTGTTACTGCTCGCGCGCTACGCGTTGCTAGAATCTGACTCATCCTTTTCATTGGTCGCCTCATGTTTTTTTAATAGCAAAAAAGGCGTCTTGTAAGGTAGTACGTTATAGCTTGCTCGGTCGTTTCGCAAGAATAGACCTATAAAAATGCCATAGCAACACAAAAAAGAACATATTGAAGGGAAAAACGGCTATTCCAGCAGTAAGCTACCGCATACAAGCCCAAATGCCTAGTGCCTTCCCATACCCCAATTTGCTAGCAGGATTATTAGTACGATTCTACAAAAACTTTTTACCGCCATGCCCAATCAGCCAAACGCTATTGTGTGTCCTAAAGCAAAGACAAATAAAGATTGTCAAATAGCCAGCCCTTGCTCCAGAAATCGGCTCTATTTCTTTGCCGCATGTGCCATGCTGTTTGTCTCAGCCCTACCCGATGCAATGGTGGTGCCGGTGCTGAAACAATTACTGGTTGATCGCTACGGAGTCAGCGTTGGGGCAGCTCACGCTTTTATGTGCGTTAACCTGGTTGGTGCGCTAGCCGCAATCGCTGTTGCAGGTTTCATTAGAAGGAAATGCAACTTAGCTAACACGATTCTTATTGCTGCAATACTTAACGCCGCCCTCTTAGGGATCATGGCCTATCCCATTGGTTTTGTCCCGACATTATTCTTGCGCTGCGCTGAAGGTGCGGTAGACCTGATTGTCTATGCAGTAATCTTTACTTATATTGCAAGAACTGGACCGAGCAGTAAACGCGGCCAACGCATGGGGGCAGCTGCTACTGCGATGATGCTTGGTATAGCTTGTGGCTTAGCAGTTGGAGGAATCATAGGAAAAGATACAGCGATGATGTGCCTAATAGCTGGAGCGGCTGCGTGCCTTGTTGTCGCTTGCGCTGCTTCCTTTGCAATATCAAAAAGCACAGATCATAAGGATAAATCAGAACCGGAAAATATCCTAAGCCGCAGCGGTTTATTGAACTTGTGGCGACCTCTTGCGATGATGTTCTCTGATAGATTCGTAGCAAGTCTATTAGTAATAACAATCCCACTTTACTTGGGATCAATTTCAAATATGAGCCCTTCGACAATAGGCGGACTTGTGGGTATCGCAATGTTAATGACCGCAATAGGCACCTGGCCTGCAGGTCGACTTGCTGATCGATTTGGATCTAAACGCTTGCGACTAATTTGCGGCCTCATATACGCTCCAGCCGTCGCCTTAATTCCGTATGCAAACTCAATCAATTTAACCGTAACTTTGCTTGATTTTCTGTTGATTGGAATTGCTGGAGCAGGCCTATTTGCTTCATCACTAATATTAATAGCAAATGCCCAGCGAGGTCCGGGGGCTATGGGCGCTTACCATGCAGCAGGCAACTTGGGATTCCTCCTTGGTCCTATCACAGCAGGTGCAATACTAAGCACGTTCAGTGAATCAGAGATAGGAGTCAGCCCATATCTGTTAATATTCATAGGATTCGCACTTCTGCACGCGTTTGTCACCTTTGCCACGGTATTCATACGAACAGCTCAACCTGTTCATGAAGACACACCAGCAACTAGCGCCACGCCTAATCTCGCTTGAGTCGAGTGACCCTCTAATACTCCGCGCAAGAAGAAACCCCGAACGGATCATAGTTCGGGGCTGAGGAGGAGGGCTTACATAACAAGTTGGTATCCCAGTAATTACCCCCAATTGCTGAATAATTCCAGGAGATCGCTGGTGCTGACAACACAATCACCATCTAAGTCAGCAGGACAATTATTACAATCTGCGCACGGCCCCCACATGCTGAAGAGGATTAGCAAATCAACCGTGTTTACTACTCCATCTCCATCTAGGTCGCCGGTCTGGTTGGGCGGGGTAAACGCCTGAACCCATGTACGCCAACTGTTGTTGATCGCGTACTCGTGGTGGGCCCAGAACGTGCGGCCGTTCGATGGATCAACGTTGACCGCGCTATAGTCGCCCCAACGTGTGAGCAACGTCCACGGGCCGATGTTGGTCTGGCGAATCTCATCAGGACGGAACGTACCGAGCGCATCGGTGCTCAGTCGATACGCAGTGGACATGGAGATGAACTCGTCGGGCGAGCTGCGGGCAAAAGTCATCGCTGCATTACCGTTATCATCAACGGTAATTGAACTGAAGAACGTGCGAATATCGGCACCGGGATCAATCTCGCCCGATTGAACGAGGGTTGGCTCCTTGTGGGAATCCGGCCAACCGTTCATGGCGATTTCATACCAGCGTGCGAGGACGCGGCCGCTGTTGATGTGATGTGTCGCCCAGAGCGACCCGTTGCGGTACGCTACACTCCAGAATCGCGCATCAAACGTATTAGGGCGAAGTCCCGTGCCCATTTGCGGCGGGTCCTCCGGTCGGCCATAGCTCGGTACAGTCAACAGAATGTCGGTTATATTCTGTGATTCCAGCGGATCCTGGAGCGCGATCAAGCGAACGACCGTATTGGTAGCCTCCTCCTTGTGTTCAATCAGGTACAAGGCTGGCGGGTTGTCGAAGCTGACCGGCGGAATGCCCGCAGATTGCGTTCCCGTAGTGATCGTAAAGAGGTTCATTTGAGCCGGTGGATCCCCTGCCAGTAAGGATGCCTTATCGAGTGTCATAACTCCATAGATCGTGACATCGTCTCCGGTGAGATAGACCACTTCAGCGTCCACGCTAATGTTCGGCGAGTCAATGGAGGCAATAAACAGAGCGCCCGCATTGAAACGGTACTTGTGCCACAAGCCGTTGGGATCCGAATCATCCGAAACGGCGACCAGAAAGTACGAACCGCCCGCGTCCGATGCCATGGCGAAGAATCGCCCGCTGATCTCGTCGTAGATCACCTCGGGGTCGAACACGATATCGCCTGCACCAACGCTTCCCCAGAAGCCTAAGGAGCCTTCGATTTCGTCCTGGAAAGTGAGATTGCCGTCCTTGGTGAAGAACGCGATCGCCCCGTTGGTCATCAGCACGAGGTGCTCCGGACCCACGGCTAGGTGTGGATCGGGGATAGACCAGCCTGTATTGATCACACCGGTGAAGCCGATGTCCACGCCCGCGCGGATCTCACGCACGCCGCCCCTTTCTCGTTGACGAGGATCGAAGGTCGGCGGAACGTGCGGTGATGGACCCTGCGCTATAAGCACTGGACTCCCCGCCGGTTGCATCTGCTGGGTGATCCCCTGCGATTTACCCGCAAGCTGAAGTACAGATGGCGAAAGCATGGTCACATTCACGCTCGATGAATCGCCGAAGCCTCCATCGCCATTCCATGCACTGACCAGACTGCCATTCGGGGTGAACGACAAACGTTGGCTGCCGTTTACCACACGCAGGGCTTGCTTGCCATGCTGATGCTTGTTGAGACGAAACTCGTCACCAACTTGAGTTCCATCCGCAGCAAACAACTGCCCGAAGATGCCGGTGTCGTCATCATCAGGTCCGTTCCAGGCGATGGCAATGCGACCATCTGCCGCAACCGCAACCGCTGCTGCGATTTGGATTCCCGCCGTTGTAGTATTCACGACAAACGGTTTCGTCGTCGGGCTCGCATCACCATCAAAGCAACGTGCAACCACGCCGTAATTTTCGCCATCACTTTCCGTATCCAGCCACACCACGATAAACCCATCGTTCGTAGCTGCAACGGCCGGCTCTATCTGATTAGCTTTGATCTGGCCGCTCACATCGAATTCTTTGCCGATTTCGTTGCCCGCAGCATCGAACCGTTGTACGTGAATTCCAATCGGAATCATCCAATCATCGACGACTGCAAAGGCAACCACAAAGCCGCCTTGATTATCCGCAGCAACACTTGCTGTCGTCTGTGAATAGTCGCTGCACCTGGCAACGGCAAACTCCTCAGTCAGAAACTCGCCCGTCGGGCCAACTAATCGTGCGCGGAGTTGTGGTAAATTGGTTGCTAGGTCCAGAGCCGACCAAACGATCATTGCGGTGCCGTTGGCCGAGGCAGCGATAAGCGGGCTCGATTGATCTCCCTCCCACTGCTGATTCACAAGAATCTCAGACCCGCCGCTGAACGATTGATCAAAGCGACGTGCGATAATCGATCCCCCATCACCATCCTGGCCGTGCGATTGCCAAACAATCCAGGTACCTTTGTCATCCGTTGCAATAGCTGGAGCCAACTGGTGTGATTCGGTCCACAAGTTGATCGTGGTCTCTGATCCGATTGCTATTCCATCCGGACTGAAGCGCTGGGCATATATGCCGTACCGACCACCCTGCTGCTTTCGACTCGACCAAATTGTGATGATCCCGCCATCCTGATCAACAGCAATCGCCGCTTGGGATTGCGTACTGGTTGCAAACGTGCTCGCTCTCCATTCGTAACGGTGAAGTGGCTGTTCGTTGATTGTGAGAATGTCAGCGTGCAATAGCTGCGCGCTGACGACCACGGCAATCGTAGTTACCGTAAGTTTGCATGCTTTGTGCATAATCTACCTCCATATCAACATCCCGCCAATCCTTAAGTCAGCCCCCTATGATAATAGCCGGCGATAAGAAATACTACCCCCAATTTGCAAATAGGTCAATAATTCACTTGCAAATATGCTCCACACAATTATTGACTTAGCCCACAGTTTTCGTCATGCTGGAGATATGAATGGTAAATGCCCAATACGCTTAATTGCCTGCTTTATAAGTTTCAGCATTTTTATATGTTGCGGATGTGCTTCTAAAGGCTATTTCCAGCTCCATAAGCCTCAAGGCTCTTCTATTGCCCTTAAGACATACAACTTAGAAGCTGCGCCTCGCTCACTGCCAATGTTCACATCAGACACTGGCCAACCCATCAATTGGCAAGATCTACTAAACGCAGCTGCCTGGGCGGATGTGATAATAATAGGCGAGCAGCATGATGATTCGGTTGGCCATGCGGTACAGCTTGCGCTAGTTACAGACACGATTCAGCGTTTCCCAGGCACAGCCCTTTCCATGGAAATGCTGGATCGCGAAGAGCAAACACTTGTCGATGATTACCTGGCAGGCATCATCAAACTCGATATGTTTTTAGAAAAAACCGCTTCGACAAAATGGCTACGAATCGCCCGCGACTATTTAAGTGAAGAAATAGACCGTGAAAAGTTTGAAAAACGCATCCTTCGAATAGGGTGGCCGCATTGGGAAGAAGATTATCAACCGATCATAGATGCTGCAAAGGATAATAACGCAAGAGTTATCGCAGCCAATACGCCTTGGATCCGCTATATGAGCTTGGCAAGTCGAGAGGGATTTGATCGATTAGATTCATTAACTGATGCGCAAAAGCGTTTGTTTGCTTATCCCAAACAAGAATCATATCCAGGATACCGCGAGCGTTTTTGGCAAGTCATGGCCGGCCGCGCTGAGGGTGAAGTACTCCCGGAACCCACGGAATCCGATGAAACAGAAGATGGCGATGAAGAAGGCGGTGGAGTTCATCCCGATCTTACTGATGAACAAATCAAAGGAGCTTTTCGTGGGCAGCTAACCATGGACGCAACCATGGCCGACTCCATAGTTAAAGCCCTAAATAGCGGATCAAAGAAAGTCGTTCACCTGGTCGGACAATTCCATAGCGATTTTGAGGGAGGAACCGTACAAGAACTGCGCCAACGTAAACACGGAATTAAAATCCTTAATATAAGTATGCAGCGAGCAGAGGTCGTTGCCTTAAGAGATGAAGATATCGGCAGAGCGGATATTATTATCTATACCCCCGAACGGGTAGAAGAAGAGGATAAAGAGGAGACAGTTGAAGCAGAAGAGGAAGTTGATGCTGAGGAAGATACTTCTGATGAAGAAGTCGATCCCCATGCAACACAACCAACAAGTCAGCCAGCGACAACAAAACCAATAAAGAAGAAGGATTTGAAACACTGAGGGCCACGGAGTTGATGATTTGTAGGGCAGGCTTTGAGCCTGCCTTTTCTTATGCCATCACTATTGAGCAGGCCCGTTTAGCCGCGACCCGATAGGGGAGCGTTTGAGGGAAACAGGGGTCATGGCATAAGATTGCTGGCAATCCGCCGAGGCGGGTCTCACTTCCTACCCCCAATTGGCAAAGAGAATTAGCAAATCGCGTACGTTGGTGGTGCAGTCGCCGTTGAGGTCGGCTGGGCAGGTGAAGGGATAGCCGCACTCGCCCCAGAGCGCTAGCAACACGACTAGATCCGTGATATCAACAATGCCATCGCCGCTGATGTCGGAACACGCTGAGCCGGTCAGGTCGAAGACGTAGGCAGCGCCCTGGTTAAAATAATCCAGGTCGCGCAAACGTGCTCCGATAAGCGCTATCTTGCCGTCGCCGGAGATTTCTACTTGCTCGCCGAAGAGGTCAGTCTGAAATCCGTTACACAAGCGAAACCTGGATTGCTTAAACCAAGCTCCACTATGCCGTGTGAAATAAGATGCGGCCCCATTACCAAGGATTGAACCAATCACAGCACTTTCACCATCAGCGGAGATATCTACGGATGTCCCGAAAAAGATGAAGTCAGTGAGCTTGGCCTGCTCGATCCAGTTGTCGCCATCGTAAATGAAAACATACGCTGCTCCGGCCCCATCATCATCATTCCTGGCACCGACAAGAATGGTGCTGCCATCGCCTGAAATGGCCACGGAATAACCGAACTGCGCGCCTGCCTGGCCATCGGATGCGGTCAGTTTGATCTGCTCGGTCCACTGCGATGTTTGGGGATCTCTGATATTGATGTATGCTGCGCCAGTTGAGCTGTCGTTTGTAAAGGCACCAGCTACGATGATGTTGCCATCGCCTGAAATGTCTACGCTTCTACCATACCAATCACCTTCTTCACCATCTGAGGCGAGCAGCTTGACTTGGTGGCTCCACTGGGATGTCTCAGGATTGCGCTCAAAGATGTGCGCCGCCCCAGCATTCTGTCCAAACTCATCGTCCAGTAATGCACCAATGACCGCCGTGTTGCCACCGGCAGAAAGAACGGCTCCCTCGCCGCCTCCGAACCCCGTGCCATTGGTCGATTTCGGAGGCAATAACTTCGCTTGCTCAATCCACGTTTCGCCGCTCTTTACAAACACATAGGCAGCACTTTCTTTTACATCATCATCATCATCAGAAGCTGTAATGATCGCTGTTGTGCCATCATAGGATAGGGCAACAGAGACACCCAGAGTGTCAGCCGGATCAAGATCTGCCGGGATGAGCTGTTGTAAATGCAGGTACTCTAATCCTTCGCGAACAAAAAGATATGTTCCACCCAAGGTCTTAGGAGCACCTATAAGTACTACCGCTCCATCGTTAGAAGTGGCCACCGCCTTGCCGAAGTGTCCCCACGGATTTGCATTATACGCGACTAATTCGGCAACAGGACATTGAGCATAAAGACAGTTTGAAGAGGCAAGCATCGCATCTGCAATGAGCAGTGAGACAAAGATGCGAATAGAGACTTGCGGCAACTTGTAATAACTATTTCTCTGCATAACCATGCTCCTTAAGGCTTTCAGACTGAAGCCATTATCGACAATAACACATCTATATTCTTATCACAAATCACAACTTGTTCCTGCGCCAACGTAAACACGGAATAAAAATCCTAAATATAAGTATGCAGCGAGCAGAGGTCGTAGCTTTAAGGGAAGAAGATCAAGGCCGGGCTGATATTATTATCTATACACCAGAACGGATTGAAGACGAGGAAGAAGAGGAGGCTGATACTGAGGAAGATGCTTCTGTAAAGGAAGAAGATCCGCTTGCAACTCAACCAGCTAGTCAACCAACTGAACAACCAACCACAAAGCCAACTTCTCAATCGGAAAAGCAGCCAGTCACGCAACCAACCTCACAGCCAAGTAAATCACCCACAACTAAACCTGCGAAGAAGGATGATGATGGTTAACTAAACCCCATGGAGTGCTATCCATGGGCGTCGGGTTGAGTTTTATTAGCGTTTGTTGCTGCGCGCTCTAAGCGATCTACAATCGCTTCCCAATTGCCGGTTGCGCATTTTGGTCTTTCTATAATAATACGTGCTGCTCCTCTTGAATCCGCTTTACGAAGTGCTTCATACAAGTAAGCAGTGTATTGCTTAGCAAACTCTGGCATGATGATGGCTTGATGAGGCGGATTAACGATTGTTGCCTCGAAACACAACACTACTACTGAAGATAATGCTTCTTCTAAGAACTTGTTTATCGCGTTACGATCAAGAATATCTACTGGAGTAACAGGCGAATAGTGTTTTACTGATTCACCTGGAATATTTGTTTGTTCATTAATATGAGGTACATCAATATCGCCAATTACTTCACGAAGTTGCTTAGGGGTAATTGCACCTAATCTTAAAATGCGCGGCTGATCGGTTGTTAAATCAAGCACGGTCGACTCGATCCCAATTTCACATTTCCCGCCATCTAATATTAATAGATCATCTTCCTCTTTATAATCATCAAGAACGTGTTGAGCTGAGGTGGGGGAGATGTGTCCGGATCTGTTTGCGGATGGTGCGGAGATAGATCTGCCAAACTCTTTTAGCAATTGTCTTGCAACTTGATGTGATGGTGAACGAACAGCAATCGTATCAAGCCCAGCTGCTGCCTGTATTGGCACATTGTCACTTCGGTCTAATACAATTGTTAGAGGCCCAGGCCAAAACCGTTCAACTAATTTCGCGCAGCGCTCATCCCAAGTTTTCGCTAACGATTGAGCTTGCTTTTCATCAAGCACGAGCGCAGTTAAGGGAACAGTTGCCGGCCTCCCTTTAAGCTTGTAAATCTTTTCAATAGCCTGCGTATTAAGTGTATCCGCACCTAAGCCATAAACTGTTTCGGTAGCAAACGCAACAACTTCGCCTGCTTCAAGTAGCTCTACTGCTTGAACTATTGCATTATGATTAGCTTCAATCGCCCGAGCCATCATCAAATCCACCATCGTCGATATTTAGCTCAATTCGATTCATGCTAAGTCCAGTTCCCATAGCTCGATAAAGCCTTGCTACAGATTTATTGTAATTCACTAATGAACGAACCTCATCTTGTTGTGCAAGTGCGAGTGTTTCCTGTCTTTGGAATTTTAGATTCAGCTGCACGGGATTAAGTGCTTGTAACTGCTCACTTACAAGAAAAGTGCGAAGATTCTCAGCCTGGGCAATGCGAAACGAACGCGACACCTGTATCAATTCATTGTCGGTAATTACATCCCTTAAAGCTGTCTTAACCTCAAGAATCACGTTTTGAATAGTTCGCTGATATTTGATCGCAGCTGAGGAACGCTCAAGCCTGGCTTTTTTATACCCTGCTTCAGCTTCTCGATTACCGATTGGAACCTCCAGCGCAATACCTAAGATGTAATCAATAAAGCTGCCTTCGCCTATTTCATCATAGGAACTGCCCACATCATCATCGAGCCCAAAGTATGCAATTTGTGCGGAGAGATTCAGTAGAGGCAAGCGCGCATTATTGGCAAGGTGCTGGCGAATCTTAGCATCATCAATTTCAAGCATCGCTTGTTTAACTTCAGGGCGACCGCTTACCGCAGTAACAATTACTTCGCGTAGATTAAATCGAAGTGGTTCCTGAACCGTCTTATCGATTGGCAGAAGAAGCGATTCGGATCCGATGGATATGTCTTTAGCGTTAATAAGTACTTTTAAGCTATCGGAAGCTCTGCGAACCGCTCGCCTTGCGTTAATTACATTTGCTTTTCTTTGTTCAACCTTTGCTACAGCATCAGCCATCTCAGCTGGCTTTACATCAAAATCCCCTCTGCGCCTCATAAATTCTCGAACCTCTATTCCGGAATCTAAAAGCCATTGCTGGATGGAAAGATTCTGCCAGGCAAAAACTAAATCCCAGTATGCGATCTCTACATCGCTAACTAGCTGCAGCAATTCTGTGCGCAATTGCTCTATCGATCGGCTTTGCGAATTTCGCGCCAGGTGGATTGTGCTCTGATTTACCCTTGAACCAAACCCACGAAGTAACGGCTGAGTAAGTCCAAGCCTAAGCGCACTCGTATATGCAGGATCCGGCGAAATACTGAACCCACCTGTTGTAAGATTTCTAAATCGAGTTAGATCTGTTGTCACAGATACCACAGCTCCGGTTTCAAACAGCTTCCTTACGCCTGTCTCAAACCTATATCTCTCGCTGGCATTAAAAGCAATCCCTAGCGGAGCCCCTCGAATAACAGCAACTGTCGATGGTTCATCCGTTTTAGTCAGGTCAATATTTGTTACAAACAAAGCATCAAAGGCTGCCTGGGCTGCGATTACATCCTTTTCATTAATTGCCGGTCCAAGCCTTGTAGATTGAATCCCTAGATTCCACTGAATTGCAGTTGTTAGTGCAGTTTTTAAGCTGATGGCAACATCAGTCTGCGCTTTGCCAGTCAGATCAGTGCCTAGATCCAGGTTTTCCCTAATAAATGGCAGATCCGGACCTAAGGCTTCCAATTCTTCGCGTCGGTTAGCGAGGGTTTCTTCTAATTCTGAAGAAGATGTTGATGGGGCTGAGCTGAATTGATCAGTGTCCGTTAACGACTCTATTTCGCGTGAAAGTGCCTCAATTACGCGCTGCGATAGCGCAAAGTCATCATCAGGGACCGCTAGCGGCGACTCACAGCCAACTAACAGAACCGAAATCAGGGCCAGCAATGAAGTTGTAGCGCGAACATACTGCATAGAGAGTGCAGCGTAGCAGCAATTGCAGCCGAAGGAAAAGCATGGTTTTATTGCGAATTTTGACTCTGTCCAACAGCAGATAGATTTGCTGGATCAGTCTCGCCGCTGTACTCTCAGAGGGTCAAACAAGGAGGTTTGCCATGTTCTCACTCGCACTGATGCGTCGTTTATCGTTTGCGCTGGCTTTAGCCTTCGCCACCTTGGGCTTTTCAACAATCTCTTTAGCTCAAGAGTCAGCCACAAAGTTTCCATACTTGGCCAAGGTTATTCAAGAACAAGTAGCTGTCCGAGCAGGTGCTGACAGCCGGTACTATCTCTTTGGGCAACTTTTTGAAGATGACTATGTACAGGTAGTAGCCCACAAATCTGGCTGGGCGCGTGTACGTACATATGGCCCAACCTTCAAAGATTTTTATGGATTCATTAAGCTACCAAAATTAGAAACACGACGATTCCTGGTTGATAGCGATAGCAAAACCGGTCTTACAAATGGATCCGTTCTTGTCTTCGGGCCAAACCTGGATGATAGGGCTGAGCCGGCACGTAGCTGGAAGCCAATCGCAAGAATAACTAGCCCAACTAAACTGAAGATCCTTGATGCAGAAACTACTGATTCGCTGTTGATTTTCAAAGTTGAGTTGCCTCGTGAATCTGAGGGTTGGATCAACCTTACTAACCTTCGCACAGCAACTATTGATGAGATTACTTCCTGGGAGAACTTCGTTGCCCAGGCGAATAGGCCAAAAGCAGTCGCTGCTGATACTGATGATGAGAATTATAAGTTAGCAAGTGCAACGGAAACTATGCAGAAACCTCTTCCTATTGCTGCAAACGAAACTCGTACTACTACGGTAGATGAAACTGAGACTAAGACAGCTCAGGCCGATACTACAACTCAAGCGACCACAACAGTTGCGCAACAAACTACTGGTCCTGATAGAGATTTGACCCCTGAGCCAACTCAGCCGAGGGAGTCTAACGAAACACCGACTATGGCTGATGTTCGCAGCAGCACCGACAGGCCAGAGCTTATTGATCCAGCTGCAAGAACTACTCAAGCTAACGCATTTTTTAACGAAAGCATTTCACGCATTGCCCAAGCCATCGCTAATACAGATGATCAAATTAATCGGCCAGCAACAATAAATAAGACTCCCGAAGAACCTAACCAAGTGCTCGGCACATACCTCGATCCCATAAACCCGGCTAGAGTTACATCAAGTTCCACGCAGCCTCCAGCCTCGGAAACTACAAATCAGCAAACCCAGCCCGCTGAAAACAACATTGCGAATCAACCTGCTCAAGTTGAAGTAGAACCCAAGCCAAAGGAAAAGCCAAAGGTCTACATCGATATAGAAACAGTTCGTGGCCTGTCGCTTGAAAAGCTTGAACATATGTATTTTAAATTACTCCGACAGCCCAAGCAAACAGCTGAGGTCGATCCCTTGCGCCAAATGTATACCATTTACGCTGATGAGTTTGCCAAGAAGGGCGTCGAGAAATCACATGCTAAATCCCGTGCTGCTCAGTTAGAGATCTGGGCAGAATTGCAAGAGAAAATGATACAAATCCAATCAATGCGCTCGCGAGCAAAGGCAGGAGTAAAGGAAGCCAATGAAGCTGCGATCACTCTGCAAAAAAGCGGCGACTATCAAGCAATAGGGATTCTCGTTTCCTCTACCATTTATGATGGCAAAAGCCTACCTAAGCTCTTTAGGCTAAAAGACCAAATTACTGGCAGAACCATTGGGTATATAGCCCCAAGCGAGGATTTTGACCTTGTAGAAATGATTGGAGAGGTTCTTGGAATTAAGGGTAAACGATCATACGATGGTGGACTTAGGCTTAACGTGTTTACACCCCAGAAGATAGATATCCTCACCGATAACTAGTAGGCAAGATGATTTAGCTGGCTATACTCTTGTTCGCTTTTTTTTGGTTTTACTCTTTTTGATATTCGCTCTTGGGGCGTTAGCTCAATTGGGAGAGCGCTGCCTTTGCAAGGCAGAGGTTACCGGTTCGAGCCCGGTACGCTCCATTTATTTACTGTCAATTCGACCACCATTGCTTAGAGCCAATGCTGCCGTCTGTATGTCTTGGTTATACATCAGCGACTTGTTCTGAAATATATCGGACTCAGTTGGCGTATCTAATCCCCTTTAGTAGTGCGTATTTTCAGCCTCATCGGCGCAAGCGTTACCAATCTTCCATTACTGGAGGATAGTGATTCAAAGCCTGTGCTGATTGCTCGATAGCTCTTGAGTATGGACGAGCTATCTAAATTATTTAAGGACCATGAGAGCAAGAGCGATAACAACGCTTCTGGTATTACTCATGATGACCGCCGCGAGGAGATGCGTGTCGCACAGAATGAGCTGGAAAGCTCGTTAGGGCGGGTACTAGATATTTCTGTTTCTGGAATGCGTGTGGTTTGTCGACACGTTCCTAAAGATGAGCACATCGATTTTCAGCTTAATACAACTGTCGATCCAATTACTGTTACTGGAAAAATAGTTTGGACGCAGAGGCTTGGTTTTCGCAAGCACGAGATCGGTCTGAGTTTCATAGATGCAAGCAAAGATTTAATCAGTCTCGTGCATAGATGCTCGACTCTCGATGGAAGAGTGAGAGTTGAAACTACAATCCAAAAATAAACTTTCTCTCCGAGGTTTGCACGAGTGAACGTAAAGCCAGAGAATTCTGATACTGACTACGAGCAAGATCATTCCCAAGATAATGATTCAAACTCTCGCACTGTCTTTAATCCAATTCGTGGCATGAAGAAGCCTTCTGATCTATCAGATCGGCGTTCACCAGGACGCACTCCGCAAGAAGCGCTGATGTGCGACCTGGGACCAGTTCTTGATCTATCGTGTGGAGGAATGCGAATTCTAAGCAAGCGTCCGCTCAGTGGCATGGTTAAAGCTAAAGTCTGGGCCTTCGATTTCTGCATGACTCTTGATACACGAGTTGCCTGGTCAAATCGCCTGGGATTTCGCAGGCATGAAATCGGCTTGGAGTTTACCAATATAGATGAACAAGTATCAAAGATTCTTGGACGCATCTCAGCATTGCATCGAATGCGACGCGCAATCTAAAGCCTACTCATTAAAAATTACATCTGCGCGCTTAAGCAGTGAATCTCTCACTCGATTCAAAGTTATGTCTTCCTGAAGCAAACCTTTAACAGTGTTGTAATCCAGCTTCGCTTCATCTGCCATATTAAGTTGATGCTTGGCCATAGCGTTTATTAGTAGACAGCTTGCGTAGTCCGCCCCTTTTTCCCGTGCAATCAACGATTCACTCAAAGCATTTTCAAACTGCTCTGATAATAAGAAACCGATCGATAACGCCAGCCTAGCTTTATTAGAATTGCTTTTCTGCAATTTAGCTTGCTTGGCAAACTTCAATCCTTGCTTAATATCCACAACCGATTCATCAGGCGCTAGTAAGTAAGCCATGGCTAGATTGGATGCAATTGTTGAATCATCTTTATACCGATTTGCTCCAAAGCGCCACACACGAATGGCACCTGCCCAGTCATCTAAGTAACTTAGAGCAAGCCCAAGATTCTTATACCCTTGCGGAAAGTTAGGTTCAATTGATAAAGCAGAATTAAAAGCTTCCGCTGCTTCTGCGAATCGGTTTTGCTTAGCCAGCAGATTCCCAAGATAAAACCAAGCGTCTTTGTGAACCGGACGAAGCTTCAGCGTTTCACGGTAATGCGTCTGGGCTTCCTGGATCTTACCTAATCTCAATAATACAGTTGCAAGTCTGTAATGAGTATCCGCAAGGCTTGGCGATAATTCGATAGACTCTCTAAGCAATGCCGCAGCAGCTTCATCATCCCCAAGCCCCGCCATGGCCACTCCTGCGTTTGCTATGGCCATTGCGCTATTTGGTGCACGAATTAGTATTTCTGCGAAAATATCTCTAGCTTCAGAAAAACGGTGAGCTTTAAGCAATACCGATCCTAATTCCATAAGCGGGGTTGTAGATAACGGTTGAGCTTCTTTTATCGCAGCCTCTAACACCTTCAGCTGCGACATATCACCATCACCCAAGGCACTAATAGCCAAGTGCACCCTGTCTGTAACTTCAGGTTGCTGCTGAAAATCATCTTCCCAGTAAAGCTTAACCGTCGCTCCCAGCGGAGAACCAGTTTCTAAGAGCGGCCTAGTTAGACCTGCACCTGGGTTTCTTTGAATCAGATGATCCGTCATCACAACATGAATTACATCCTGTGTGCGGCGCTGTGGCATGTGACACGCTACACAATCATCCGCGGCAACCTCTAACTGATGGCCAGTCATCTGATCCAAGCGACAATCATCAAGTTCATGACAACTAAAACACTTCTCACGATAAAACGCAACTTGATCTGTCTCCGGAACTTTGCGGTGTGGATCATGGCAAGTCAAGCAACTCATCTGGCCATCGCTTTGAATATAACAACGACTTTGTCTTAAACGATAAGGATGATGATTTATCTGAAAGCGATCCTTAACATCCTTGCCATCATCAAAATCGAAGTGAACCAAATACTCATCCAGCGGCTGACCCGGACGATAGGAATATATATCGCGCCCAAACCTGGTGGCAAAGCTGGTCAACTTGCTCGATGGCTGAAGATGACATTGATAACACACATCATCACGAAGCTCAGGTGATAACTTTGCAGGATTGACAATCGCAGCAAGAACTTCCTCATCTGATGCATCGAAATCTTCTGCTAATCGTGCGTGCTCAGCGCCCGGGCCATGACACCGCTGACACCCTACGCCTTGGGGTAACACTTTCGGGAATGTATGGGGTTGGCCATAACGATCACTACCGCGCACAACATCTGGATATGCGTTATGGCAGAACATGCACGAAAAAGTTATCGATCGCGTGATACCATCATGATCTTCGTTGTCGTAACCAGGCGCTATCCCCCAGGATTGTTCCTGCGTATACCAAACTATGGGTATTTCAAAGAGTTCGCCGGATTCTGTTTGATATAAATACCCACGCGAAACTGAACCAGAACCAATCACCCAATCAATTTGTTGCTCGATTTCGTTTATGTGCCTTCCAGTTTCATCAAGCTGATACCTACGCATGGCAAATCGCCCAGCATCGTGGATCATCTCATAATGTCGATTAGATGGCTGGTGATAAAACTTATTGTTTACATAATCCTCGATAATGTTTTCTGTACTTGGCTTGTAAAACGACTTCGACATGCCCACTTTGCCATAGCTGCGATAAATCTCGAGGTGACAAGCTGCACATTCTTGATCGGGGATGTAACCATCGCGCGTTAACGCAAGGGTTGGCTGCTCCGGCTGAGCGTTATCACTATTTGAGTCTTGCTCTTGCAAGGAGGATAGCTGAGCAACCGCAGCACATGAAATAATTGCGATGGCTGATATTAAAATAGGTCTTAGAAGGATACTTTTTGGCTCGGCCATAAACCCAGCATATCCTAGGTTTAAGAAGTATGCAGAAATCGCTGAGCCTGTCAGTCATCTCTATCAATAAGGTCAGGTTCGTCTTCCTGGTAAAATTGCTCGATGAAATCCTCATCCTCAAGCGCTATACGTGCATTGGGATTATCAGGATCTCGCAGCACACTAAGCTCCTGGACATATTCCTTGTCGTTTACAGTTAGCACAATGCGGTAGATGCCTGCCTCAACCGCACGCCCTCGACGACCAAAGCGTCCTCTACCCCGGGGACTGCCACCACCCCTGGCACTCCCACCACCGCCTCGGCCACGCTGTGCGCCACCTCTACGCTGAGGTGCTGGCCTACGCAAATCCCAGCTAACATTATTAAGCCCACGTTGGCTGGACGCTTCCAAGTCTCGAATTAACTTACCTGCTGCGTCTGTGATTTTTAGTGTTACATCATCAGATCTGCCGTTAAGTGAATAGAAAATTTCAATGCCGGATGATGGGTTTTCGCCTGTGAATTTTCTAGCGGTTCCTGCGCCGCCGCCTGGCTTCCTTCTCCAAAGAATTGCATCGTTTGGTTTATATAAATGCGCTGCTGCGTTAACTGTCTCAGCGCTCATTTGCCTTAATGCAGTTACGTCAAGAATCCATAGGCTGCGCCCGTGAGTTCCTGCGACGATTTCCCCTGCGCTTGGGTGGATGGCAAACTCATGCACCGCGACCGTTGGCAGATTGTTATTTAATCTTGTCCAACTCTCACCACGATCAATTGTAACCCAAGCTCCAAATTCGCAGCCGAGATATAACACATTACCGTTTTTAATATCTTCACGAATCACTCGAGTTGAACCAACGTTTTCAGGCAAGTTAGCTCGCAACGAACGCCAACTCTTGCCAAAGTCTTCGGTTGTCAATATGTAAGGCTCATCATCATCAAACCTGTGCCCATCTAATGTGACATAAGCTCTGCCTGCTTCAAAGCGCGATGCTTCAATCGAACTAACCCAGCGCGGAGCAGGGATCAATTCGCTAAACGACTTCCAATCGTACTTATCATCGCGTTTAGCTTCTGCCTGCTCTGCGGCATCTTCTTCGGAAACATCAGAAACGCGAGTTGCCTGGAAGTCTGCTGAAAACATACCACTAGCTGCAACAAAATCTCCTGTCATCTTTGAGCCGGTGATTATTGCTTCATACTCCATTGCACCAAAGTTGCGCTCAACGGTAAAGGTGATCTTGTTAGTTGATGCATCAAACTTGCCATGGCTAACATCCCCATCAGAATTTCTCGATTGGAGCGTACCTGTTACTGTCTTTCCATCATCCCCTAACTTCAGTGACAAAGTGAACTCAGATGAAAACCGCTCAGTTTCAAAGCTTCCTTCCCATAGACCTGTGACGATATCTTCTGTCTTAGCTGCTTCTTCCTGATCTTCAACTTTCACTTCCACTGTTTCTGTCGCAGTCGCTACATCAGCTTCTTGCGCTTTGGTTGTAGATTCTTCCTTCTTAGCAGCTTCATCGCCCTTAGTCTCAACTTTAGTTTCTACCTTGGCATCATCCTTGGTTTCGGCTTTAGTTTCATCCTTGGATTCATCCTGCTTTGTTTCAGTTTTTTTCTCGTCTTGTTTTTCAGCCTTAGTTTCAGCTTTTACATCGGTTTCGGTCTTAGTCTTTGTTTCAGTATTGGTTTTCTCCTTTTCTTGTGGATCAGTTGCGGACGGGCCATGCTCAGCCGGACCGTTTGAATTTATAGGTGGGTCATCACTGTCCGTTCCAGCTGGTGGTGGGTCACCCCGATTGCCGCCGCGCCTACTCATAGCTTTTAGTTCATCTGCATCGAGTACATCATCACCATTGGTATCAAGCCGATCAAAGAATCTGGCCATACGCTCCGGTGCTTCTGATCGCTGCAACTTGCCATCTTTATTTGTATCCAAGCGCTCAAGGATACCGGCACCGCCCCCGGAACGACCCCCAGCACCTCCTCCGAAACGACCACCTTCTCTACCAGCGCCACCACCTCGGCGTTGACCTCGTTCGCGCTGCCGATCGCCTTCTGCTGCTGCTTCACTTCCTTCATCAGAAGCAATAACATTTTCCTCACCCTCAGCCTCCTCCTCTTCACCTTCGGGCTTTGGAACCAGAGCGGTCCACTCATGCCCACCATTGGTAGTCACCCATAGCGCACCATCGTTTGTGCCTACATAAAGCACATCCGAATCCAATGGCGATTCCGCTAGTGCCGTCGCTGCACCCTTATCAGTTAACGAAATCTCCGGCGAAATAGCCTTTAGATCATTACCACGATCAAGCGAACGAAAGACATAATTACCTGCGTTGTAATAAATCCGTGGGTTATGATTGGATAATATGAAAGGACTCTTCCAATTGAATCTATATCTCGTGCCACGCGGCGCTCTAGCGCGGGCTGAACCACGTTCACCCGTTACAAGGTTTCTTCGGCCGAAGCCTCCATTTTGGCTTTCATAGTAGACCCAATCAGGATCTTCGGGATCTACAGCACAAACAAAACCATCGCCGCCTCCAACTCTAAACCAATCTTCGTTAATGATTCCGGATCCGTTAGCTGAGCGATTTTGTGCGCCCCAACTTCCGTTATCCTGCAATCCGCCATACACACGATAATCACGGCGATTATCTACCGCTACATGATAAAATTGCCCGATGGCAAAATCGTTGTGGTGATCCCAATTTTCCATTCGATCGCGGCTAATAAATAGTCCACCATCATTGCCTAAAATCATGTGCCTGCCATCATCGGGATCAACCCATAGTGCGTGGTGATCTACGTGAATTCTATTGCTGCCACCGTCTGATGAGAAGGTCTCGCCACCATCTTCTGATTTATAAAGCGATGTTCCCAGCACATACAAATAGTTGTTATCACTGGGATCAACTCTAATTTGGCTGTAGTACATTGGTCGTGGATTTACTGAGTTAATGCGTTTCCAAGTTACGCCACCATCTGTTGACTTATATACGCCTCCGAAATCTGTACCATCAGGGCCTTGTTGATCCTGCATATTTTCGCGCTGGCCGCCTAAACCTGAACTATGCGGACTTCTTTGTTGGCGTCTTCGTTGTTGACGCTGCTGCTCCTGGGGATCTTCATCTTCCTGCGAACCAGGGCGTTTGGCAAACGTAACTTCCACTTCAATGCTTTTTCGCTCACGCGAAATTTCTATTTTAACAGTGTCACCCGCAAGGCGGCTTCGTGTTTGTTTGAGTAAATCGTTATATGAATGTACCGTTGTGTCTTCGACAGCAAGAATAATATCTCCGACTTTTAGCTCCGCAGTTTCAGCAGGTGACTCTTCCGTTACTTCGGTAATGCGCGCACCGGCATCTGCATCTTCACCACGAATGCCGAAATATGCTGCATCTTCAGGCTCTTTACCGATCTTCTCACTTTCCACTACTGCGTAAACAATATTGGGATCCTTACGGTAGTAATCCAAGCCAATGCGCCCGAGCTTAGCGTTAGGCAGGCCATTAGTTATCTTCTCAAATGTTTCGCCGCCATCGGTTGTGCGGTAAATACCACTACCATCACCCCATTTAACTACGGGCGAATTGGCATCGGTTGCATCACGTCTTCTTTGATATGTTGCAACTAGAAGTGAATAAGGATCGCTGGGGTTCATTTGCACATCAATTACGCCTGTGTCCTCATCAACGTAGAGAATTTTGTTCCAGGTTTCGCCACCATCTTCGGTCTTGTATAAACCGCGTTCTTGGTTCGGTCCCCACAATCTACCTAGTGCGCCAACGTACACAACATTTGCGTTATTGGGATCAATGGCAATTGCGCCGATCTGGAACGACTCTTTAAGCCCCATGTTTTTGAAGGTTTTTCCGCTATCGATTGATTTATAAACACCATCGCCCCAGGAAACGCTGTTGCGTGGATTAGCTTCACCTGTACCAACCCAAACGATATTTGAATCGCTTTGCGCGACTGCGATGGCGCCTATTGATACGGTTGCCTGGTTACCGAATTGATGTTCGA
Source organism: Planctomycetota bacterium (assembly GCA_022574595.1). Taxonomy (GTDB): domain Bacteria; phylum Planctomycetota; class Phycisphaerae; order Phycisphaerales; family SM1A02; genus JACZRS01. Next base: position 130,515 of record JACZRS010000001.1, read on the forward strand.
AGGTTATGCCTGCGTTGGTTGTCTTTAGTAAGCCTCCTGATGCGCTTGAAACCCAGAATATTGTTGGATCAGCTTCATAGACCGCTACATCAGTTATGCGACCACCCATAACAGCTGGGCCTATTGATCTCCACTTAAAGCTCTTGATCCAACTGTCTGGTAATGTGGGTTTGGCATTTTGTGCTTTAATGTTAGCAACAACACCAAAGCATAATACCAGCAACGCAATTAAGTATGTGATTCTTGTGCGCATCATCTAGAACCCTTTGTAAATTAGAGGACTTGTTCTCTTATAGAGGTAACGCGAAGCCGTTTAGGATTCTAGAATAACCGGCCTCAGCTATGTCAACAACGACTAGGCTTGGACTTTTACCCCTTTATTATAGATATTTGACTTATCAGCGCTTACTGGAATTGCCCTTAAAAGACTTGTCTGGATGCGTAGGTGGGGGAGGCACTTCAATAGGCTCGTTAAGAATCAATTCCTGGAGGTGGCTGATCGCAGCCTCCAATTGGCGATCTTTGCCCAAAAAGGTCTCATGTGGGTAGTTATCCACCACAATATCCGGATCCACGCCGTGGCCTTCGATGAGCCATTTTCCTTCAGGTCCATACACGCCGTACTCCGCTGCGGTCGCAATCCCCTGATCTACAAGACGATTTGAACTGCTAAGCCAAATCTCCCCACCCCATGTGCGCGTGCCGATGACTTTTCCAAGACCTAATCGACGAAATCCTTCTGTAATCGCTTCACCATCTGAGCTGGTTCGTTCATCACAAAGTATCACCATGTGGCCACGAAATGCGTTCTGCATATTCCAGATTGGTTGGCCCACACGTCCCTGCCAATAGAACCAGGCTTTGCGCATGAGTTTTTCTAATATCCAAGAATCGATGTTGCCACCATTGTTGTGCCTCACATCGATGATTAAACCCTTGCGCCTAAAAACGGGATAATAATCGCGCGCCCATTGTGCAATATCGTTTGCCCCCATTGCGCGCAGATGCACATATCCGATTTGGTTATCGCTTTTTTCATCAACCATTAATCTGCGCGTGTATTCCCATTCATCATAGCGCAAACTATTAGCTGCACCCTGGCTAATTGGCTTAACTATAACATCGCGACCTGCTCCACCTTTACTTGAAACAACGTGCAGCAAGACTTGCTTGCCTGTTTGATTGCGAAGTAGTTGACCGCAATCTGAAACACTTGTCGTTGTGACGCCGTTGATCATTGTTATCACATCACCTTCGTGGATATCAAGATCAGGTCTAGCAAGCGGGGAACGTCGGTGCGGTTCATCGGGGTCAGATTTATAAATATGTTCTATTCGATGCCCACCTGCATTTGCATCTAGAACAAGTAGTGCGCCCAGTGATGCAGGCGCAATTGCTTCCTCGCCTTGTCTGATATCTCCCCCATAAACGAAGATATGAAGGGCTGAGAGTTCCGCTACCATCTGTGCAATTAGATCCGCTAATTCAGTGCGATCGCGCACACGATCAACCAGCGGGAGATATTTATCAAGCATGGCCGGCCAATCCACACCATGCATATTCTGATCGTAGAAATAATCTCGCTCTAAGCGCCAGGCATCGACAAACATCTGCCTCCACTCCTCCAGCGGCGTAATAGCGAATTTCCATCCGCCAAGCTTCACATCTTTCTTATCAAGCTTGGCAGGTGCTGATGCATCTGCTTTGATGATGTAAAGTTTACTAGCTTTGCGAACCAGGATTTTCTTGCGATCCGCAGAAAGCTCCGAACCGTTAATATCTTCAATTAGGGTTTTAACTTCAGAGTCCTGGTTAGTTATCTTCAACATTTTCAGATGACGCTTACCTTTGTGGCGATCATCTAGTGCTGTAAATAGCAGCCGATCATCAGTTAGCATTAGGTTGCTGTAATTGCCGGGCTTAACAGGCACATCGTATAGCCGAGCTTGTATATTTTTTACTTCTATTTCAATAGGCTCAACTGCATCTTCATCATCTTCTTGCTCTGTATCTTCTTTCTTATCTTCCTCTTTTTCCTCTTCCTCTTTTAGTTCCTCTTCAGCTCGGCTGACTTCATCATCAGCTAAAAACAGCGAGCGCAAGCCTGGCTGCAGCGCAATGGCATAAATCTTAGTCTTGCGATCAAAGTACGGTTCGGGTTGATGCGTACCCCAGGGACTTCTAACTAACGACCTTAAATGCCGATCTGATAGAAAGTAAATCCACTTTCCATCGCTGCCCCAAACGGGATTACTACTTTTATATCTATCAGAAGTCAGCTCGGTTATGGTTTTTGCCTGAACATCATAGAGTTTGATATGAAAATTTTCGTTGCTTGCTGTTCCCACATAGGCAAGCCAACGACTATCAGCTGACCACTTTAGATCACTAAAATTATCAAATGGCGAATAGTCAATTTTTGTCTGCGCTTTAGTTTCGATATTAAAAAGCCACAGCTCAAAATTCTTATCGTGATGTGCGATCCATTTCCCATCAGGTGATGTTACACCTTCCCAGCGCAGCACTTTCCCATCGTCTGTCAATTGTTTGCGCTCACCAATCCCATTTGCAGGCAATTGCCAAAACTCCAGTTCCCCAGATTCATCTGAGATAACTAAAAGCGATTTGCCATCGGGCATAAAACTTACATCGCTATATCGAATTTCAGTCGCTCTTGTTACATGTACTAAACGCCCTTGCCTGTGTGGTGCAACAAACACCTCACCACGCGAAATAAGTGCAACTCGATCACCACTGGGCGAAATGCCAGCTGCGGTTAGATAATCCATGGGTTTTTCAATCCATTTTTCGCGCGTCTGATCGAAATCTGAATCAAGAGAAATCGATATTGGATTATCTTTGCCCGTTGTGATATCAAATAGTCGCAGGTCCGCACCGAGTTGATATACGATCCGCCCTTGACCGATAGATGGCCTTAGCACATCAAAGCCTTGGTGCTTTGTATGTTGCTTTAGATTTGAACCATCCTCTTTCATTGACCAAAGGTTCATGTGGCCATCGCGGTCTGATGAAAAATAAACCCTCCCCTTGTAATACATCGGGTAACGACTAGTACCTTTATATTTGCTGGTAAGGGGGATCGCTTCTGAATTTCTGTTTACCGCAAATTTCCAGATGTTTTGCGCAGTTCCCCCTTGGTAGCGCTTGGTGTTACTGCCTTGCTTACTTAAGCGCGTAAAATAGAGCATTGATCCATCATTATTAAACGCAGCTTCCGCAGCCTGGCTTAGCTGAATGCGCGTTCGCTTGCCACTGGTTAGATCAATTGTTACTAGTTGCGTATCAGGCAGAGTTGAAAATGATCTGGTTGCATACACCAATTCACCAGCGGGCGTAAAACCAGCAACCGCAATACGCCTTGTCGCTTCGTAAGTTAAGCGCGTTGGTGTCCCGCCAGCAAGAGGCATGGAGTAGATTTCGCTCGGCCCTTCATAGCTTGCATTAAACGCAAGCGTCTTGCCATCAGGTGAAATAGCTGGTGATCCCTCAAGTCCGTGATGAGTTGTTAATCTCGATGCCTTGCCACCATCGCTTGCAACCTTCCAAAGGTCTCCTTCAGCCACGAAAACTATTGTTTGGCCATGGATTGCTGGCTGGCGGTAGTAACCCTGCGTAAAATCATCCGCAATAAGCGACTGGGCCGATGTAAGTACTGCGATTACGAAGACGATTAGTGAGCGAAGCATGGATTCTCCTTGACGCGATTTATACATATTGGGCAAATTTGGTGACTACTGCAATTTGTGGTATACGAAACGTTAACGGATTATTCAATAGGCTATTAGCTTTTCTTTGGAGCCGATCATGAGCTTTTTCACCCGCTTGATATATATAGCTATAACAATTTGCCTCTTATCTGGCTGCAGTGCGGTTAGAGCGCCCAGGCCAGGCATAATAAATCACGTAGTTATTTTCAAATTGAAGAACCCAGATTCGATTCAAGAGCTCCTGATAGACTGCGATCAGCATCTTGCGAAGATCCCAGGCGTAGCATCATATTACGCTGGCGAACACTTTGATATTGGGCGCGATGATGTTGATAGCGATTATGATGTTGTCTTCTATGCAGGATTTAAAAGCCAAAAAGCCCTAGAGGAATTTGTCGCCCATCCTCTGCACATACGCATAAAATCCAAATGGGAACCGCGCCTGCAATGGTCACGCATCCACGACACAATCCATCGTGAGAGATGATAGGGGACACCTGACACCAACGGATAGCAATCCGTTGGGTTCATATAAAGAAGGCATTAGGCACTAGTTACGCCGGACCTGAGGTTTTGGGAAGTCGCAGATCCGCCTTTGGAGGGGTCCGGGTCTGAACGGCGAGCCAGGTGGAATAAACCATGCGCACAAAGACAAAGTCACTAATCTCCATCATTAGCAGCATCTTCATCAATCAAACCAGCGGTATCACTTTCCGTATAAACGCCAACTACAATCTTCTCATTATCCTTAAACTGCAATGTTAGCTTTGCATCATTAGCAATTGTTTCCGCTGTTTGCGAAACCAGAATTCGCCCACTCCAGCGTGCTGGCTTGCCGCTGGAATCATTACCCTTATGTTGAATATTCCAGCGTGTAAACTTGGCTTCAACCCCCTTATCAGTAACTATTTTCGGCTCAGGTGCGTTCTGGATATCCTCCCAAACTTCCACAAAAACAACCATTACCGTTGGCTTGTTTTGCCCAATAGGCAAGACACCAGTGCTTGCTGAAAGTTGTTGGCGCATTCTGCCATTACCCTGGATCCAAAGATTATGAAAAGTATCATCATCAAACGTTATGGTTATACGGGACTTCTTAAGGTTTGATGATTTGAGTGAGAGTTTCGCGTCAATTTCAAGAACATTTCCAGGCCCTAAGATACGTGTATTTGGCTCGGCAGTCGTGCAGCCACACGATGGTTTTATATTTTTTATGTTAAGTGTTTTATTAGTGCGGTTTGTGAGTTTGAAAGTGTGCTCAAACGTACTTGACGGTTCATCAATCAGCACAACGCCGAAGTCGTGGCGTGATTCACCTGCAAGCACACTTCGGCCGATCGTCAGCTTGAAGGTTATGTATGTAGCGATACATATACCGAGAAATACCAACCAGGCAATGCCGAAGCGATGAAGTAGTTTACGGTTCATAATTTGTGATTCTCAGGAGAAGCTAAGGAAATGAGCAAGCGCTGCAAATTGTATACATAAGTAAACTAGCCTACTCACGACTTTGTTTCCATTATTACTCAATTTGTTATGTTATCTGGATCAGTAGAGGCCAACCATTCACCATTTCGAACGGGCCGCATTCCAGGCCTATAGCGACGAAGAACAATGACTGGTAAAACTATGATCGTAAGAAATCCCACTAGCATAAGAATTACAATTCCCGGTGGCCAAATACCAGAAAATCCTACTGCGTGGTGGCCGCTCATTCGTAATAAGGGAGTATTACTTGATTTGTTACGTAACTGTATAGTGCCAAGATTGCTTACATTTGAGATCAATTGATTGATCTCAATAGCATAGGGTTTCATGGTCAATACATCCTCTTGAAGCGATTTACTAAGAAATTCTGAAATCTCTTGATCTGTAGGGATCTCATCAGCATTGTCAAAGAAAAGAATTCCATAGCCTTGACGAGACCAATACATTATTTCTTCGACATGCTTATTGTCTTTTAGCAACAGATCACTAGGCTCAATTGCCACTACAGAATCAAGCTTCAACATCGAAGTCCTATCATCCTTTGGCGGAAAGCGCCGCATATCGCTAGATGTTTCTATCTTAATTCTAAACTCGACTGAGCCCCTAGAATCATATGTCCATCCCTCAGACATATCGCTCGTCTTAAATAACCAAGATCCTATGGGTAGCAATGCAAATAGAATAATAAATACCGCAACAACTATCGCGTTGATCGCAATGAGTCGCCTATTTAAAGCTATGCCAATACGAACTTTCTTGCCATTGACATTAGTCCCACATTCCGGGCATACAGAACTTTCCCATCCACGTACTATATACAGACATTTGGGACAGCCCGGCATTTCGGGACTGATACCAGAATTTCTCAGCATATAACGCTGCCTAATCCACTGAATAAAAAGCGCCATCGCTGGAATCAAGCCAATGATTAATAGCGATAATATTGGTGGTAAAAGTATTGCTGAAAGAATCACTTATAATCTATCCTCACCCAAAATAACCAATAACACAATCAACCATCCTCGGCACTTTCACTTTATCAGCCTGCCAGTCTGGCAGCGTTTTGCCTTAAAAACCGCCCTGATGCCCCAAAAAATAGGCATCCGCTTTGCATTATGTATGGCATAGCTATTGGGTTAGTAGCACTTTTTGATGGAGGTCGCATAATGCGTTTAGATCGTTTTACAACTCTCGCTCAGCAAACACTTGCTGATGCGCAGTCACAAGCATTGACCGCAAATCATGCGGAGCTATCGCCTCTGCATATTCTTGCAGCGCTGTTAGCTGACCAAAATAGCATTGCCTGCTCAATCATCGAAAAGGTTGGCTCAAATGCGCTGCGTATTTCAGAGATCGCAAACGCACAGCTGAAACGCTTGCCCACCGTTACCGGTGAGGATGCACAACCTCAAACAAGCCCTACATCTATAAGTGTGTTAGCTGAAGCGGAAAAACAAGCCAAGAAACTTAATGATGCGTACATCTCTTGCGAACTTTTGCTGCTGGCGCTATCAATCGTTAAATCCGATGCCAAGGAAGCGTTATCAGTTAGTGGCCTTGACAATAAGCAATTGCTTGAAGCAATTAAATCACTCCGTGAAGCATCTGGTGTAAACACCATCAACGACCCTGGCGCGGAATCAAACTTCGAAGCTTTAAAAAAATACACCATCGACCTGGTAGAGCTGGCCCACCAAGGCAAGCTCGATCCCGTCATAGGCAGAGATATGGAAATTCGCCGCTGCATGCAGGTATTAGGTAGGCGCACCAAGAACAATCCCGTTCTGATCGGCGAGCCGGGCGTGGGCAAGACCGCTATCGCAGAAGGATTAGCCCTGCGCATTGTCAACGGCGACTGCCCCGATTCGATGCGCCATGCAAGAATAGCTGCGCTAGACGTCGGTCAACTCTTAGCAGGCACAAAGTTTCGTGGCGAATTTGAAGATAGATTAAAAGCGGTACTCCGTGAAGTAGCAGCAGGTGAAGGCAGGATCATTCTCTTTATAGATGAACTTCACACCATTGTTGGTGCAGGCGCAGCTGAAGGTGCAGTCTCAGCAGGCAATATGTTAAAGCCAGCCCTGGCGCGTGGTGAGCTTCGATGTATCGGAGCAACAACTCTCAATGAATATCGTCAGCACATTGAAAAGGATGCAGCCTTTGAGCGACGTTTCCAACCTATTTTTATCAACGAACCTAGCGTTGAAGATACTGTGGCAATCTTGCGTGGGCTAAAGCCGCGTTATGAAGCGCATCATGGTGTGCGAATACAAGATAATGCGCTAATTAGTGCTGCATCATTAAGTCATCGTTATATCGCAAGCAGATTCCTGCCTGATAAAGCTATTGACCTGATAGATGAAGCTGCATCTTGTTTAAGGATTGAAAACGATTCCATGCCTGTCGAACTCGATGAGATGCGCCGCAAGATTATGCAATTGGAAATCGAGCGTGAAGCCCTAAAGCTCGAAACTGATAGCCAATCAAAGAAACGTTTAGAAGCTTTGCAAGCAGAGTTAGCGGAGGTTAACGAAAGCAATCGCAAACTCAGCGCTCGTTGGGATATTGAAAAAGGCCAACTCGATACTATAAAATCAATCAAAGCGGAAATTGACCGCAAGCAAACCGAGTTTGAACAAGCGCAGCGCCGGGGTGATCTGGAAACAGCTGCTCGTATCCAATATGGCCAGATGCGCGATCTCGAAACCAACCTTAATTCAGCTGAGCAAGAACTCACCAATCGCCAATCGCAAGGTGAATCACTGGTTAAGGAAGAAGTCGATGCTGAGCAAATCGCAGAAATCGTATCGCGCTGGACAGGCATCCCCTTAAGCAGACTCGTTGAAAGTGAACGACAAAAGCTGCTTAGGATGGAAGATGAGCTCGCCAGCCGCGTTGTGGGACAGGATGATGCGGTGCGCGCAGTATCCGATGCGGTACGCAGAAACCGAGCTGGACTGGGCGAAGAGAGTCGGCCGATTGGCTCGTTCCTGTTCCTTGGCCCTACCGGTGTAGGCAAAACCGAATTATGCAAAGCCCTGGCGGAATTTCTCTTTGATACCGATGAAGCGCTTGTACGCATTGATATGTCCGAGTTCATGGAACAACACTCAGTTGCACGTTTGATAGGCGCACCTCCCGGTTATGTGGGTTACGAAGAAGGTGGCAGGCTTACTGAAGCGGTTCGGCGTCGGCCTTACTGTGTCGTGCTGTTTGATGAAATGGAAAAGGCGCATCCCGATGTAAGCAACATTCTTCTGCAAATTTTAGATGAAGGTCAGTTAACCGATGGCCACGGACGCAGAGTAGATTTCCGCAACACCATCATCGTCATGACAAGTAACATCGGCTCGCAGGCTATCATGGAGATGACGGAGCATGGCGCAATCGATATAGAAATCGAAGCCCATGTGCGCCAGCTATTAAAGAAAACATTGCGCCCTGAATTATTAAACCGCATAGATGAAACAACTATCTTCCATCAACTAACGCAAGATGATTTATCGGGTATTGTTGAGATTCAAATCACACAGCTTAGAAAACGCCTTGCAGAACGCGGCTTATCACTTGAGCTAACCGAAGATGCAAAAAAGGCGTTAGTTGAAGAAGGCTACGATCCACAGTTCGGCGCTCGGCCACTTAAGCGCGTACTTCAGCAACGCATTGAAAACCAAATAGCCACAAAGATACTTGGGGGCGAGTTTAAAGCTGGAGATGCAATCACAGCCGATTACCAAGGCAAATCCTTTACACTAAGTGCAACCAAGCAGATAAGTGATGTTCAATTGCGACCTAGCAATGCTATTGAGGGCTAAGGGCTTTCTGCATCCACTTCCTTGCGAATTGCAAACCACTTATAAAGAGCAGGCAGAACTAAAAGTGTTAACACCGTAGATGTTACGAGTCCACCAACCACAACTGTAGCAAGAGGTCTTTGCACTTCACTGCCTGTTCCTTGCGAAAAGAGCAGCGGAATGAGACCGAGCGCCGCTGCGGTGGCCGTCATCAAAACCGGTCGAAGGCGCATACATGCGCCCCGAATGCAGGCGTCATCTATGGGAACGCCATCGCGCACTAACTGGTTGATGCAAGTCACGAGCACCATGCCGTTGGCGAGGGCAATTCCAAATAGTGCAATGAAACCGACTGATGCTGGAACCGACAAATTCTGTCCGCTAAGCCACAGTGCCGTGATGCCACCAACGAGCGCCAACGGAATGTTGAGTAGAATGAGAAACGAGTTCTTCAATGACTGAAAGCTGTTATAGAGCAGTATGAAGATCAGCAGCAGTGTAATCGGCACCACTACAATGAGCCGGGCGTTTGCCTGCTGCTGCAACTTATACTGTCCACCCCATGTGACGAGATAACCCGGCTGCAGATCAACCTGGTCCGCGATGGCCCCCTGCGCTTCAGCCACGAATGACCCTATATCACGCTGGTTAACATTGCATTGAATGGAGATGAAGCGTTGACTCTTCTCACGCGTGATCTGTCGCGGACCCACAACGGTCGTGATCGAGGCCAGATCGGCCAGCGGTATGCGCTCACCTTGTGGGCCAGGAATGAGAAGCTCAGCGATTTGTTCGGGCGTCGATCGTGAATCGGCGGGGTAACGAACTAGGATCTCAAAACGCTTAACTCCCTCGAAAATCTCGCCGGCTACGTGTCCACCGATGGCCGCCTGAATTGTTTCCAGCACATCGCGCACGTTAACGCCGTATCGAGCGATTGCCTTTCGATTAACTTCAATTATAAGTTGCGGAGCGCCGCTTATCTGATTGACCTGCACATCAGTTGCGCCTCGGACTGTGCGCACCACGGCCGCGATCTCTTCTGCGTGTGTCTTGAGCGTGTCGAGGTCATCACCGAAGAGCTTGATTGCCAGTTCGGCTCGAACGCCTTCGAGCAATTCATCAATTGACATTTCAATAGGCTGGGTGAAGTTGACGAGGATGCCCGGTGGGCTGCCGATTGCCATGCGCAGTTGGTCTTCTACCCATTCCTGGTCGCGTGGTTGGCGCCACTCTGTTGGGTGCTTAAGCTCAACGAACATCTCTGCGCTGTTTACGGGGTCGGCATGTGCGCCTACTTCGCCTCTACCCACCCGACTCGTCACACCAGTAACCTCCGGCACAGTGAGAAGGCGGCGCTCAACGCGCAGTACGTTGTTCCTTGACTCTTCGAGCGAAATGGATGGCGCCATCGTCAGACGGACGACGATCGTACCCTCGTTCAGCTTGGGTGTGAACTCCGCGCCAAGACGTGGGAAGATGAGCGCACCAATCGCCAGAAGAATAGCAGCTAGCCCTATGGCGATCCCGCGCCACCGTACGAAGAGTGTGACGCACGGACGATAGGGTTTCATAAGCATCCGTACAACGAACGGCTCGTGGCCTTGATCGTGACCCGAATTCCCAGTTTCACTCTTTTTCCGCTGGCGCATGATGAGGTCGCACAGCAGTGGGACAAGTGTTACGGCATAGATCAATGAGCCAGCCATCGCCAGCGCCACCGCATAAGCCAAAGGTCGAAAGGTCTTGCCTTCCACACCCTTGAGCGTGAACAGCGGCGCGAAGACGATGATGATAATGGTCAGCGAGAAGACGATTGGCCGGGCAACCTCCTTGCAGGCGCGCACTACAATGAGCATCCGAGACTCATCCGGACCGGTCTCGTGAAGCCTGCTGTCCACGTTCTCCACCATGACGATGCTCCCATCCACTAAAAGGCCGATCGCGATAGCGAGTCCGCCCAGCGACATCAGGTTCGCTGACATGCCTAGGTAGTTCATTCCCAGCGCAGCGAAAGCCATGGAAAACGGAATCGCAAGCAGGACAACAATGCTTGGCCGCAGCGCCACTAGGAAGACCAAGGCCATGATGACGACAAGTACAAGCGACTCGACTAGCGCTCGATTTACTGTTGCGACCGATGCCTCGACAAGAGTTTTTTGTTCGTAATAAGGCACGATATTCACACCATCAGGCAGAATGTCGTCGATCTCAGCGATCTTTTTTTCCACCTTTTGGATCACGGTTGACGAGTTTGTGCCAAACAATTTGACAACCATTCCTGCCACGACTTCACCCTGGCCATTGCGCGTTTGTAGTCCGCGTCGGATGGCACCGCCGGTGGTAATCTCTGCAACATCATGCAGGTAAATGGGGCGCGCATCCGCAGTCTTAATGACGATCGACTTCAGATCATCAATCGATGTGGCTAGACCAACGCCTCGAACAATGAACTCCTCCGCGTTCTGTTCTATGTACTGCGCGCCGACGTTGAGGTTGTTGGCCTCGACACGATCGATTACATCGACCAACGTTACATCATAGCGCAGCAGCGCATCAGGGTTGACTATAACTTGATATTGCTTTTCATACCCACCTATCCCGAGAACCTCGGTCACGCCCGGGACCGTCTGCAAGTGGAACTTGACGGTCCAATCCTGGATCGCGCGAAGCTCCTCGAGTGAGTAAGTGCCGGTCGTATCCTCCAGATAGTAGAACAGCACAAGGCCCATACCGGTTGCGATCGGTCCCATCTCAGGTTCCCCGAAGCCTTGGGGAATCTGTTCGCGCGCTTCCAACAACCGCTCACCGACGAGTTGGCGACAGAGATAAATGTCCATCCCATCTTCGAAGTAGACGTTCACCACCGACAATCCGAAGTTCGAAACGGATCGGATGTTCTCGATACCCGGCAAGCCGTTCATTGAGACCTCGATTGGAAACGTGACGAACTTCTCGACTTCTTCTGGCGCTAGACCTTCAGTAATAGTGAATACTTGAACAAGATTTGGCGACACATCCGGAAAGGCATCAACGGGAAGGTTGCGATAGGAGTGCCAGCCTGCAGCCATCGCAAGCGTTGCCAGGACGAGCACGAGAAACCGGTTTCGGACACTAAAATCAATAATGCGATCGATCATCTGCTGGTTTCTCCGTTCTCAGTGAGCGTGTCCAGCGTGCTGTAGCGCCGCTTTATTTAGTTCTGCTTTAAGTGCGAGTCCACCCTTTGCGACGTACTTCTCTCCGGGGCTAATGCCAGCGATAATTTCTACAAAATCACTATCACGTCTGCCGATTTGCACATCTCGAGGTTGTATACCTTGTTTGGTTTGGACAAAGACAATTATTTTTTCATCAATCTCCTGAAGTGCCGAGCGAGGTATGACTACTGACGCATTTTCTTCTGAAACCACAAGTTCAGCTCGGATAAACATTCCCGGACGCCATTTGCCATTTGTATTATCAATCACAACTCTGGCTATGGTTGTTCTAGTCTGCTCATCAAGGATGGGGCTAATGTATTTGATTATTACATCGGTGCGGCTTAGGCCATGTGTGCCAATTACACTTGCAGTTTGACCTTCACTCACGACTGCTAGATCGCGTTGGTATAGTGTGAGTTCACCCCACACTGAAGATAGATCTGCAACAATGAATACCTGCTGCCCCGATTCAAAGCTTTCGCCTCGAACAAAATGCCTCTCAATAATTCTACCCGTCATAGGTGAGCGAATTTCATACCGAGCTAATTGGCTATCTGATTCATCCTCGACCGCTTTCACTTCATCCTCATCTAAACCCATTGCATGAAGCCTCAGTTCCGCTGCTTTTAGCGAAACATTTGCCACCACGTAAGATCTTCTTGCTGATTCAAGTTCTCTTTTATTGGCAAAGGTTAAATCATCTCTTACAGCTTGGAAGACAGCAAGTGTTTTTTTCAGATCGCTTTCCGCTTGCAGGTATTCAGATTCGCTTGTGTTCTCTTGGGCGTATAGTTTTTTCTCTCTGGCATATATTGCCTCGGCAGCCTGCAGATCTGCGTATGCTGTGACAAGTTCGCCACGATTCAAACCTATGTCAAGACCACTGATGCCCCTGCGTAATGCATCAGCATCAGGATCCTCAGCAACTAATTCTAATAGCTGAATTGTGTTAGCGTGAATCGATACAGCTCGATTTAGATCAGTTTTAGCGAGCAATGCTTGTGCTGCCTTGCCGAGGTACTGGGCTTTGGATTCCGCCAAGTCGGGACTTTCGAGTATTGCCAATATTTCGCCGATCTCTACATTATCACCGATTGTTCGATAGACTTCCTTGCCTATGCCGCTGGCACGAGCAACCACGTGTGCCACACGATCAGGGTTAAGGACTATCTCACCCGTTAATGAAACGGTGTTGCTTAAAGTTCCGGCTTTGGCAGTCGCAATTTCTATGCCGAACTCAGAGAGTTGGCTTTGCTCGAGTTGAATGTATTCCTCTGCTTCACCTTGGTGATCATCATGATCTGCATTATTATTATTATTGTCTTGGTGATGAGTATCAACATCGTTGTGCGAAGCGTGAGTATCACCATCATCATTGTCATGCCTGTCGTCAACCGACGTTGTTTGCCCGCATCCACTTTGTAAGAACAGAGCGATAGCAATTGTAAAAACTAGTAAATATAAGCGAGTCATTGTTCGCTCCTTTGGGTTTGGTCAATTTCATGCAACGGCGCGCCAATGAGGCGTTCTAATGCTATAACTGCTAAGTGATATGTAGTTAGTGATTCAGTCAATTGGCGCCGAACATCAAAAAGAGTTCGTTCAGAATCAAACAAGTCCAGCGAACCAATCTTCCCTTGTCGAAACGCTTCTTCCGTTGCTTCAAATGCCAGCACAGCACTAGGGAGAATCTGATTTCGTGTTGTTTGAACACTAATAAACGCAGCCTCAAGGATCTGAAATGCTTCTGCAATAGCGGTATGTATCTGCACACGAGCAGCCTCTTCTAGGCGGCCACCTTGGATGGCTCGAAGTCTTGCTGCCCGTATATTTCCCTGGTTCTGGTCAAATACCGGTAGCGGCAATGAAAGTCCTGCGACGAACGCAGTCTCATCCAGTTCATTGAAGCGCCGCAGGCCACCGGTTACTGTAATGTCTGGGATGCGCTGGGCCAGGGCAAGTGTAACCTCCGCCTGCCGAAGTGATGCCTCAGCAGCCCATCTTGCTAAATCTGGATTCTGCACAACACGCGCGACTACTTTATCAAAGGTAGGTGGCGAGTCGGTCTTGTCCAGATCGCCTGAGAGGTTTTCAAAGCTTGGATTTGTGCTGCCCCAGTTTGATGCAAGACGTATTCGTGCAGCTGCAACTGCTAGCAAAGACTGTTCGCGGTCAAGCTGGGATTGCGCTAATTCAACGCCAGCCTTAATTCGCTCAAGAGGCGATACCTTGCCTGCATCCACACGCTCATCTACGGCATCAAAGACACGCTGAGCTAACTCAAGGGTTTCGAAAGCTATTCGCTGCTGCCTATGCGCTGCTAATAAGCTTACATAGTCAGCAGCGGTCTTGCTTAGGACATCAATACGCCTGATCTCGTATTCCCAACCTGCAATACGAGCTTCGTATTCAGCTATGCGCTGACGTTTGATGCGCTTGCCGCCAAGTTCGACAACTTGACTTAATGCAAGTGTAGTTTCAAGTGTATCAAAATCACTGAATTCACCCGATCCTGCAAAGTTCTCTAGCTCGACTTCAAGCTTAGGATTCGGAATTAGCCCTGCTTGTAAAGCTTCAGCTTCGCGAGCCCTGACCTCGTAACTAGTTGCGGCAAGATCGGGGCTGCCAAGTAGTGCAGCCGTAATTGCCTGGCGAAGCGACAGTGTACCCTTTGGCTCTTGAATAGTGCTTGAGATCATGGTGCCATCGGGCAACTGGTACAGCCTCACTGCCTCCAAATCTCGACCTAACGGCCGAGGTGCTGGCCATGAAGAATCTTCAAACGGCCCGGGCGCACATCCACTTATAGTAATTATTAATAAAATGAGAGCATATTTAACTCGCCTATGCATAACTATTCCTCATCAGTATTACATAATGCGTTTGTTGTGCTTCTTATTGGTAAGAACAACAGCGACTATCACATTATCGATAGACAAAACGAATATGTTAAGTGGATGAGATCTAGACTATTAGTACGACAGTTCGAAGTTGTCGCAATGAATTGTCAAATGTTAGATGCGGTCGAACTTCGAACAAAATACTGTTCGTCAGCCGCAGTGATAGTGTAGAGTGACTTACAAATGCCAATGTGTATGAAATGAGCGAACTTGATTGAAACTTATCATTCCTAAACAAAGGGGTGATTTCAACCACAAGCTGCGTATCGTCGCATGGACATGTTGTAGCGCACCAACAATTATCTAAGCTATGATCGTGCACAATCTCAATCACTATTTCTTCGCAGTGATCATGCTCACACACAAATTCAATTGATGTCTCACCCGCCGGTTCTTGGCACAGCACAGCCCCGGCCGCAGCCGCTGATAGATTCAGCAAATAAGCTGCGAGAACTAAGAAGCACAAGATGGGATGAACTCGTCTAGTATTCAAGATATCTTTCTCGACGGATCAGTCTAGGATCGTTATCGGAGTATAGACAAGTCGAGTTGATCGAATTGCCATTATCATGCTGCAATCGAGGACTAAACGCCTTTACCATTCTTGCTCCCTTACTCTTGTTATAAGTAAGTATGGAGGCCATGCAAGGACTGATACGTGAAAAGCCAACACATGTTTGCAAAGATGTGTAAAAAAACCCCCATGCTTAACACGGGGTTACTTAAATGGGCCAGGGAGGGCTCGAACCTCCGACCTCACCCTTATCAGGGGTGCGCTCTAGCCAACTGAGCTACTAGCCCTCTTGCAGCTGAGGCACTAATTTTAAGTGCTTGCAGGCATCATAGGCCTCGGATCATCTACTGCAACCTCTCAACCAGACAATCATAATAGCAGCCTGCTATGTCCACAAAAAAAGCCAGCCCTGTTGCAGACTGACCTTTCTATAGTTTCAACTTAATTCGTTATAGTTTCCAGGACCCAACTTAGCCCCAGTTGGCAAACAAATCTAACAAGTCACTCGTGTTTACGGTGCAATCATTATTAATGTCAGCGTTGCAATAGCTAATGCAATCATCGCATGGACCCCAACTGGCAAATAGTAAAAGCAGATCGCTAATGCTTACTTTACAATCTCCATCAAGATCGCCCGTTGTATCAACGGTTGGCGTTACAGGCACAATCTTAAATACCTCGCCGCCAAAAAGATCACAAATATAAATCTCACCCCTTGCATCTTCCCCAAAGCTACTGATAGAGCTTATGGAAAGTGCACCAGGCGGATCCAATTCCGATGTTCGCTCAGTCTGATTCTCTATGCCGTGACCATTCCATAAAAATGACCAAATCCTGCTTGAGCAATAGTCCGCATAGAAATAAGTTCCATTAAGAGTGGGAATATCACAACCACGATAAACATATCCACCTGTAACCGAACATCCAAAAGCATGTGAGTAATCCCACACAGGATCCGTCAGTTGAATTGAATTACAAGTACAGCCACTTAATCCCGTGCAATTATTTCCTTCCATGCAGCGCCAGCCATAGTTCCTTCCACCAACGACGTTCCCATTACCTGACTGAATATTGACTTCTTCCCTGGCACCTTGACCGACATCACCAATATACAAATCTCCAGTATCACGATCAAAGCTTGCGCGCCAGGGATTTCGTATTCCAAACGCCCATATTTCATCATCGCCGGTTATTCCCACAAACGGATTGCTTGGTGGATTCCCATAGTTCCCGCCAGGCCCGTTGTTGCCATCTACATCAATGCGCAAAATCTTTCCAAGCAAATTATTGGTAATGTCTTGTCCGCGACCACCCGGATCATTCCCTGACCCGCCATCACCCATACCAATATATAAATACCCATCATTAGGGCTAAAACCAATCCAGCCACCGTTATGGTTAATGAACGGCTGATTGATGGTTAATAGTGTGAGGCCGCTTCCCGCATTAGCAACATTTGGATTAGCTGAGACAGTGTACCTGCGGATAGTTGTATTGTTAGAATTATTTGTATAGTTCACATAAAAGTAGCCATTGGACTGGTAGTCTGGATGAAACGCCAACCCCAACAAACCACGCTCATCATTCCCGCCACCAACTATCGGGTTAATGTCTAAGAAAGTCATTAGCGGCGTGTGGGCTTCATTAAGATCCTTAATTCTAATTCTACCAACCTGCTCTATAATAAATATACGAGAGAAATCACCGGGTGCGTGTGTAACAAAGACGGGACGAGACAAACCACTAATAACACGCACTGTTGTTAGAGGCTCAATACCTCCACCTGCTAATGCCGCTTCTGTCAGGACACTGCCTGCCACGAAACCACAGCAAGCCAACACCATCAAAGAATTCGATCTGAAACGCATCTGAGCACTTCCTTTCTAAGTCCAATCGCTCAACTAGTGACAGCTAAGCCTTATTCGTAACCGACTTGGATAAAGCTTCATAAACTAACCCCCCGCAAATTGCCTTTTTTACAACTCATATCAATCCAACTGGTGGGCGAGAGCCAGCTCAGCGCAGACTTTAGGCGTTGCTTCAAGCAAAAGACAAGCAGCCAATAGGAACATAAGCCGTCCAAGGCCCAGATGCAAGCTCCCATAACCACTAAATGTAACCCAAAATAGGACCAGCCTACGCAAACAGAGCTAGATGAAGTCTTGAGTCTTGAGTCTTGAGGGGTGAGTCTTGAGGTATGAGCCATGTGCCGCACTGCCCTCTTTCCTGATACCTAACACCGGCCTAACGTATGTCCGTATAATAATTCTTGCCCCCTCAGGACTCAAGACTCACCCCTCAAGACTTCCCCTCTCCCATGCCCGCTTCTAAAAATCGACATGATGCGCTCGCCCGAATCGAAGCTCTACGCCTGCAGGATGCAGCTTCGATTGCCCGAAAACTCAAACTCTCAGGCATACCCAAATCTTGGCCACGCCTGCCCGACAACCGAGGCATAGATCACGAGGGCTTCAAGAAACTTCTCGAAATCGAACTCTCACGACCTGATCACCCACTAAATTGGCACAAACAAGCACTCGCAAAAGCAAACAAACATCCACGCGTAAAACAAATCTACTACAAAATCCGCAAGAACCTTTGGCACTTCCCCGAATTCCTAACCCTAACCGAAAAAGCTAAAACAATACTGGAAATAATCGTCGAGCTAGCCCGCGATGAAGCATTCCCCTGGTTGGTAAATGTCCAGGCTCGCGAAGTCATGCGCCTTGCCCGCCTCAACCACGTTTCCATGACCCTGCGCTTAAAAGAACTCGAATGTTTCGCAATAACCCGCCCAGCCCGCAGAATCTCTCTTTACACTATTGAGCAAACCAAAGACCCACTAATTGCTGCCCGCCAAATGCCAAGCTGGCCGTCCCCAGCAAATAATTTCAATGTAAATCTAGATGACCCCTTAACGCCGATCCCTCAATGGGTAATTCGCTACCGCCGTGGCATACCTTTTAACGCCAACCGAGCAGCCTGGTGGATCAACTACGATCTGCTTTGTAACACTCAGCGTGTTCTGCCTTGCTTTGAGGTTTGCCTGGATACATTGGCTAAGCCCTACGAATCCCGCAACCGCCGACTAGGAACCCGCCCCGGCATAACCAACGAGGATGCCTTCAAAGCCCTGCAAAGAACCATGGCAAAAAGAGGCCCACTACCCAAACCCGGCCTACGAGCCGTGCTCTGGGAGGGGATGGAGGCGGAACCTAACGACACAACAATGTAAAGCTGGCAATCCAATAATCAGCTTCAAAGCATTCGATGTTCTTACAGGACAGAGACATTCGTTAGAAACTGATAGCAGTCATGTTTGGAGGAGCCAAGTGTGAGGTTCTTATGTTTTCCGCCAACTAACAACTTTTTCGCATCTAGGATCTGCCCATCTCCTAGTTTGTAAGTGGTCCCAAAGACTTTGCGGTTGCCTTCTGCGGCAACCTTCAGCCGTTTGACATTCCTCTCGTCGTATCCAAAGCCAAGAAAACAAACACGATCTGCTTTAGAGAGCAACTCTCTTGCACGTTTGAATTCATCATCATCTGGATCAAGTTCTGATATGATCTTTATCCCCTCTGCAGCTTTCACAAAGCTACTTGGGTTTGCGCCGTATTCCCGTATGACAGAGGGATCATCAGACATGGCAGGATGAATGCTAAGCTGTCCATACAGGTGTACTATCGGAATCCGACGTAGCACCTTCTTGGTTGCCTTGTCATCACGATTATACGAATATTTCAAGGCTGTGAACAAGTACTCCTCTAGCGATCTGTCATAGTTGAAAGTCAGAATCGAGAGAGTGTTTTCACCAAACTCGTCGAAACCATAATCCATTTTGTTATACAAGAATTGATACCAACTATCAGTCCTCCTACAAATATCGATTAGTTTCACGTGCCGTTCTAGTGGTAAGAGAGCTTGTGCAATAGCTAGTTTTCCAATTTCCAGAAAGTCGGGCTGACGCTCTACAAAAGCATCCACTGACTGCTTGCTCGACTTGAACAAGTGCTCTCGAAACCTGCCTATGTGATCAAGGCCAACTCGGCCAGTTTTTTGTAACATGATAACGGACGCACCGGTTTCCTCACCCATCTCCCTACAGATAATGTCTAGTAGTTCCCGACCTGTCGGGAATCCATAGGGCTTGCTAGCACCAGCACCAAGAATCAACACTGTGTTTGCGGTAATCATTGTAGTTCGTACTGAATTCTCAAACTGATTTCATGTAATCTAAGTGCCCTAGCTCAGTTGAGCAAAAGTCCTCAGAAAACTCGAACAATCGCCTTTATGCTGTCGGCCGTTAATGTTACCGTGAAACACCTTGTCCACTATAGTTCCCCATTCCTGATTCTCGATTTTTAGAATCGTCCCCTTAACAACCTGTCGCAATTTTCTTTCCTCATCCCACTCGCTATTGAAAACTCTGAGACGTCGCACATTCGTTGGATGATAGCCAAAGCCAAGAAAATAGATGCACTCGGCTTGTTCAAGCAACTCTACACCTTGGTCGAATTCCGGTGTTTGGTCTTCGGATTCGTGGATAATTTTCATTGATTCCGCTCCAGCTTTCACCCTTGCTGTCTTCAAATCGGGTGAATACTTCTGTGCATCTTGATTCGTACATCCAAACTGTCCCAGATCTCCGTATAAGTGAATAATAGGTATAGATTGAAGTATCTCTATCGCTTCCGTGACGCTGCACTCACTTCGCTCATGTATGACTGTAAAAAGGTAAACCTCAAGAGATCTATCGTAGTTGAACGTTAAGACTGATACCTGATTGTCGTAGACAGACTTACTTCTTATGTCAAGTGCATCTGCAAGAAGTTTGTACCAATGATCTCCTTTTGTGTGAGGAGGAAAAAGTAGTTTTTCATCTTCGTATGGAATTAGCGCGGAAGCAATAGCATGCTTACCGATGTCCATTAAATTGGGGTCGTACTCTAGAAACTCATCGACTGAATTGTAGTCAGTGAAACGGAGTGCATCCCGGAAAGTCTCAATGTCATTTGGTGTGTGTCCTAGGTCTCTCAGAACTTTGTGATGATCGTTTTCGCGATTCTCTGGGCTCAATTGCAGGCAGATTTGGTTCAGTAGCTGGCGACCTAATGGGAATCCATACGGCTGACTCGCTCCAGCACCCAGAATTAGAACTGTTTTTCTTGAAATCAATTGGGCGAACCTCATCTTTACGGCGTTGACTCTTCTTCAATTTGGATAGCAGCGTCTATCTGATGTCCAAGGAAAGAAAAGGGGACGGGAGTCGTTTTTTCTTTACAGATCGTACGTCGTGATCTCTATTTCGTGGCCATCGGGGTCGTAGAAGAAGATCGAGTGGCAGATGCTGAAGTTCTCTCTGCGAAACTTGATGCTGCGCTTTCGCAGATGCACTTGAGCATCCTTGAACCCCGCGCGGTCGGTGCGGAAGGCAAAGTGCAGCATTGCGTATGCGTCCTTACCGGGCCGGGGTTTAGGGTCGTCTCCATTGACGGGGAAGAGTGCGATCATGGTGTCGTTGCCCGCTGCCATCAATGTCGGTACATCCCCAAGCACCCGAGTGAGGCCCAGCACATCAGCATACCAAGCCGCAGACGCGGAAACATCCCGAACGGCGATGGCGACATGGTCTAGGGATTGGATCATTGGTAGGAGATTGCTCGTTTAGTTCTCATTGCGAAGCGTTGCGGAATATCCGGATTGCTCAATTGCTGCTATCAACGCTTCGGGACTGGTACTTTTGGGCGAGTCGATGGTCACATGCGCTTCTTGAGCGTCGAAATCGACCATTACGCGCGCAACGCCGGGAAGATACAACATTGACAACGCAAGCTTAGTGGGGCAATCGGGGCAGCGCATACCCTCGACATCCAGCACGATTACCTCACCGCTGATGATGCCGAGACGAGGGTCGAATTCGAGCGGTATCGGAGAGTCGGTTGGATTGTTGGTCCCGGCCACGCCAAAGCCTATTGCAGAGGGGTCATCGCCGAACTGTTGACGGACAGCTACTATTTGACGAAAGCCGCCGAGGGAGCATTGACCAATGAAGCCCGCCTTGGCACAATCGTTGCATTGTACTAGCGCCACCAGGCTCGGGTCACTCGCTGCGGCTTCTCTCATAGCAGTGTTGACCGATGCGTTAGTGGCGCGCACCGCAGCCTCTATTTTCCGCTGGCTCGGAGCTGATTCGATCACCGGAATAAAGCCCAGCTCGGACATGGCATTATAGAGGCCCACCACCAGTTCATGCCCGCTTCGCCGTCGTGCAGGATCAACATGGCGCGCACCTAGCTGGTGCATCCAATTCGTCGGTACGGGGGGGTAATCATCCCATAGCTGCTGCTGCGAGGCAGCGTAGAGCAAGTACATATCCCAGGCTGGTGGTTCATCCAAAAGACCTTTGGCAAACGCATCACCAACAAGGCGGTTGGGATCGTGAAATTGACGCACACGCGGATCGCTGAAGATCCCAGTCATGCGTTGCGCCGTTGTGGAGTCATCCGTAGCCAGAATATCGATCCACACGATAAAGATGCTGACGTCAGCGGAAGGGTACGCATTCACCACCGACTCATTGACAGCAATTGCGCCTCTAACGCAAGCGCCGCAAGTGGATGAAACAATCGCTACCACCCGCGGCTTGTCTCGATCCGCGTTGAATCGCTCGATCAGGGGTGTGAGCGAGCTAACAAGTGATATCATCTCCCCATCGTCGCCAATCCCCGGCTCATCCGAAAGAGTCGCCACACGAATTGATGACTCACAGCCGGTTGTTGCGGTGAGCCAGATAGCAATGAGAACCAGAAGTACGCTGTGAACATTACGAATCAACATGACCGGTTTCCTTTGCTACATTTCCCACATGACTTCATTCGGCAACACAGCCGAGCTGTCCCAACACAAGTGTAACGGCTCGGCACCTGACGATATTCAACCCTGATTCAATATTTCTGGCTTGCAGCAAGGAAGAAAAAGGGGGAAAGGGGGACTGGAGTCGTTTTCTCTAAGCAACTATTCCGCTTTTTGGATTTGCCAGTACTCGAGTTCGACGGGGGCCTGGCGGCCGAAGATTGTTACCCGGACGCGTACCAGACCCTTTTCAGGCAGGACTTCCTCAACAATTGCATCGTAATGCTCAAATGGCCCTTCGGTGATCGTGATCCGATTGCCCGGCTTGTAGTTTTCAAAATCATCAGTTGCGATGGTCATTGATATCCCTTGCGGGGTCAAGCTTCCATAACGCGACCACTGGTCACGGCTTTACATGGCTCATCCCTAATTTCCTCTACAGCTTCGGGATCCTGATCTGCTTGGCGTTGAAATCCATTGATATTTCGCGGCTTGAGACTATCACTTTTACGCGGATGGTCTTGCTGCTGGGATGTAATTCATAGATTACCCCAGCGAAATCTTCGTAAGGCCCGCGCAGAATTGTGATCTCATCGCCTATCTTGTAATCTTCAAACTGATGGTGGGGCTTGCGCATTATTGTTGTTTTTGAAATCCGCCGTGGTGGGGCTCAATCTCAGGACTTCTTACGATAACGCTAAGCCGCAAGCGGCCTCATGGCGTATCCCTCATCAATCCCCCTTTTCCTTCAAGACTCACCCCTCAAGACTCAGGACTCTTCTCATTCCGCCTTCTGGATCTGCCAGTATTCGAGTTCTACGGGCGCTTGTCTGCCGAAGATTGTTACTAATACTCGTACCAAGCCCTTATCCGGCAATACTTCATCAACGGTGCCATCGTAATTTTCAAATGGGCCTTCGGTTATTGTAACATTGTCGCCTGGGTCGAATTCCATCTTGACAGTCGGAGTTTCCTCAGGCCTGCGCGAATCGAAGAGCATCTTTTCGACTTCTTCTTTGCGCATTGGGGTTGGTCTGCCTGCGGTACCTACGAAGTCGCCTACGCCTGTTGTTTCTTTAATAAGGAAGAACACATCCTGTGGGATTCGTCCATCGGTTTCGAGCTGCATTTCTACGAAGATATAACCGGGGTAGAGCTTGGTTTCGGCAATTCGAGTTTTTCCACCCTTAAGGGTTTTAGTCTTTTCGGTGGGGACCATGATTCGACCAACACGTACGTCGAGTCCTTCGATTTGGACTTTTCGCAGCAAAGTATCTCGGACGTAGCTTTCCTTATTTGATGCAACTCGAAGAACAAACCAATCCATACCTTCGCGGTACATTGGCAGGTCCGCAGCAGGGTCGAATGGTTCTCCTTCTTCACCTTCAGCAACAGGCTCAACTGCAACCTTGGGTTTTCTTGCACCCTTCTTAGATGAAGCGGGGGCCGGCTTTGAAGTTGCTACACCCGCACCTGCAAGTGTTGGAACCGCAGGTCTGTTTATAGGTTTCTTAGTTGGTTTCTTCTTGGTTGGTTTAATCGGCGTAGTCACCACTTCAGGAGCATCCGGCACATCCGGGGTATCCGCCGGGGGTTCCGGGGTATCCGGGGGTTCCGGTGTATCTAAAGTCTGTTGATCATCAGGTGAAGGTGATGGTTCATCAGATTTATCGATTTCTTCCTGGACTTCATCTTCAGATGCAATTTGCGCAACATCTTCTTGAGGTGAAGAAGTTTCGAGTTCATCGCTTGGTTTATTCAGCTCGTCAGTCACAGTCATAATCTCATCACTAAAAAATGCGGTTCTTAGGTTTAGCCTTCAAGCACGTTACACCATCTGAAAAATGGTGTGAATATTAAATAGTCCAAAGCGAATATGATCACAGCAATTAGTAATGTTAAGCCGATCACCACCCAGGTTGATCCGAGGATTTCCCGTTTGGTGGACCAATTGACTTTTTTCATCTCGCCTTCAGTTGCGATCAGAAAGTCTCCCACCTTTGGTTTCACATATATAAGGTAGTACAAGAACCATCCAAGCACTGCGATAACTACCGCTGCGGTAATTCCCTGGACGTAAATAGTTTTTTGTCCAAGCCCCATGGTAGTGATTTGCTGCGCCAGCCAACCTACTCCCATCAATAGGATGGTTCCGCCTGAGATCGCGGACATAAGTCTTGTCCAGTATCCTTGTCCTTGTTTGTAGATTCCTATAGCCATATAGAGGCGTTGCCTTTCAGGTTGCTTTTCTAAACGTGGCAGAGCCAACACGCCAGGGGTGACTTGAACACCCAACCTGCGGATTTGGAATCCGCTGCTCTGCCAATTGAGCTACTGGCGTTTTGCTAGTAGTGCATATCGACTTAGTCCGGGTCCTTTATTACCGCCCGGCAATTATTACTTCCGCTTAATCTTATGCAGAGTATGTTTCCGTAATCGCGGCGAGTATTTTTTCATTCCCGCTTTAACTTTTTCAGAGATACCGCCTTTAACACGAATATTTGTGCGATAGTTAAGATCGCCACATTCGGTGCATTGTAGCCAGACGTGTTCTCGATCAGATGCTTTTTTAGCCATGACGTTTCTTCTCTAATAGTTAGTGTTCATAGGCAACACATTTCATGTCGCCTTTTGAACACTTTAGTTGCTATTCAAGGATCTTGGTCACGACACCTGATCCGACTGTTCGTCCACCTTCACGTACCGCAAACCTCAGACCTTCTTCCATAGCTATGGGCTTACCTTCAAGGTCGATGGACATGGTGATGTTATCGCCGGGCATGCACATTTCTGCTCCGCCAAGCAGATCCAATTTTCCGGTTACATCCGTAGTACGGAAGTAAAACTGTGGTTTGTATCCAGAGAAGAATGGCGTGTGTCGTCCACCTTCTTCTTTAGTAAGGACATAAACCTCAGCTTCGAATTTAGTATGTGGTGTAATTGAGCCGGGCTTGCAAAGCACTTGCCCACGCTCAATATCATCCTTTTCAACACCACGAAGGAGGCAACCACAGTTGTCGCCAGCCTGGCCTTCGCTGAGAGTCTTATTAAACATTTCCACGCCGGTTACGGTTGTCTTTCTTGGGGCTTCATTTAGTCCGACGATTTCGACTTCATCACCTACGTTTACCAAGCCGCGCTCAATACGTCCCGTGACTACTGTGCCTCGACCCTTGATGGAAAAGACATCTTCGACAGGCATTAGGAAAGGCTTGTCGGTTTCGCGTGTTGGCTCAGGGATATAATTATCCAAAGCTTCGATGAGTTCATCAATGCACTTTCCAGCTTCATCATCTTTACCTTCTGTTTCCATAGCTTTTAGTGCAGAACCCTTGATGATGGGAATCTCATCGCCGGGGAAATCGTATATTGAAAGCAATTCTCGTATTTCAAGTTCTACAAGCTCGATCAATTCATCATCATCTACAGCATCAACCTTATTCATGAAGACCACCATTGCCGGCACACCTACCTGACGTGCAAGAAGAATGTGCTCACGAGTTTGTGGCATTGGGCCATCGGTCGCTGCAACTACAAGAATTGCCCCGTCCATTTGCGCAGCACCGGTGATCATGTTCTTGATGTAGTCAGCATGACCTGGGCAATCGACATGTGCGTAATGTCGATTAGGCGACTCATACTCCTGGTGGCTTGTTGCGATAGTAATGCCACGCGCCTTTTCTTCCGGTGCGTTGTCAATCTGATCGAAAGACCTTACATTGGCAAGACCCTTTGTAGATTGTCGCATAGTGATAGCTGCGGTAAGCGTGGTCTTACCGTGATCGATATGGCCAATTGTGCCTACGTTCACGTGAGGCTTGGTTCTTTCAAATATTGCCTTAGCCATTTTCAGACCTCTCCAACGATTCAGGGGTCGACTTACTAATTTGCGACCCGACTTAACTTCAAATTACCATCGATCGTGGACTGTCCGCGATCGAACACTTTTATCTATTCTTTGGGTTCCTACATT
Source organism: Planctomycetota bacterium (assembly GCA_022574595.1). Taxonomy (GTDB): domain Bacteria; phylum Planctomycetota; class Phycisphaerae; order Phycisphaerales; family SM1A02; genus JACZRS01. The sequence continues at coordinate 156,967 of JACZRS010000001.1, forward strand.
AGGATACCCAGTTCAAGCCGCCGATGGGACTTGAACCCATGACCTCACCCTTACCAAGGGTGTGCTCTACCACTGAGCTACGGCGGCCAAACGGCGGATTCATTACCTCGGGCAGGCCCACACCAACCCCGATTGAAAAACCGTCCCAAGTGAGGGACGGGAGGCAAAGTTTAGCCACTGTAAGTGAAGTGGCAAGGCGCTATTTACATATTGATACACGAAAATGCTGAAGTATCCAAAACCGCAGCTAGAACCATGATATTGACCGAAAAATGCTAGTTGCTGGTCAGATTCTGGATACGGATACCTCGGCCGTTGCTTCCATCAACAGCCGGATCCCCTTGAAGATCGTCAATGTTCTTCCACTGCCCCTGCGGACTAACGTGGCCATCTAGAAACAGCATCAGGCAGGTATTGCCGGTATAGCGGAAATCTACCTCAATAGTGCTACTGCTGGGAGTTCGGTCATAAGGCTCAGGTGCGGCTTCAATTATTTCGCCAGCAAAGGAGTCTACAAGGTACATTGAATTCTCGGGTATCTTGATTTGGGCAGTGGTGAACCAGCCGCCATCGCTTGTTGAATTAAAGAAATTGTTCGCCGCAAAGAAGCCTGGCCTGCCAGCTTCCATGGCTCCTTGCCCAAAAGGCTTGGGAATACCTGCATTTTGACCACCGATGCCATTACCACCTGGGGGAGGTATGTAATCAAGCGTATTCTCCGCAGCTGAGCGAAATGGGTTGTCCACATCGTTGCCAACAGCCTTGTATAGTGCAACGTCCGGCGAATCGTATCGATAATCGTGCCCAGCCCCATCAAACGCATCAGGGAATGTTGCCACGTTGTAGACAGTCCACAGAATGTCAGACCAAGTGCCTTGATAGGCTTCTCCTATGCCATCGGTATACACCGATCGCACCTTGCCTCTGTAGGAGGCATTGGAGTAATCAAACTGGCTTGGAAGGATGAATTCGCGGTTATCGCCTGAATAAAGCGTCATCCATGTAGCAACCTGCCTCATGTTGTTCATGGATTTGGTCATCTTGCCCTGGTTGATTACAGCTCCAAGCGCGGGCAAAAGGATGCCTATCAATAAAGCAATAAGTCCAATGACAACAAGCAATTCCGTAATGGTGAAACCGCAGCGATTTTTAGTTCGGCTGGACATATTTGTAATCCTCCACCAAATAGGGTCAGAAGTCCAGAATTAGAAGTCCAGAGTCTCAGATAATGATAGGGCGAAATGGCCGGGCCGGGCCGAGCTAAGCTTGCGGTGCCGGCCGGACCAACGCCGTGATATAGATACGGCGGTTTTTGCCCAGAGGGTGCAGGAAATTTTTGAGTCTTGAGTCTTGAGGAGTGAGTCCTGAGGCATGGGGGATAAAACGAGGCACGGCCGCTTCAGCGGCCAGTGTCTTAGCACGGGAGGAATTGGAATAATGAAAGCCGGGTCCCCCGGTGAGTTGTAGGCAGGGAACGCACCGGCTCGCTACTTGATTCCACGATGCCTTGACACCTTCTTCCCTTAATAAAAAAGCCCAGGCAGTTATCTGCCCGGGCTTGGGTTAAAGGTTAAGCATTTATTTAGTAAAGTGGATTAGTCGAATGGATCCTCGCCTGGGCAGCCGGATTCGCCCAGGCATGAGCATCTGTCGCACTCTTCGATGTAATGCCTCATCCAACAATCATAGTTTTCTTTCTCTGCTTCGGTTCCGGTTTGCATTATATCGAGGTAATCATCCTCTGATAAACACGCATCGTCGAGTTCATCTTCCAAGGACAAGAGTTAAGGGCCTTCTACGCATGGACAGTTGCCCCAATTTGCAAGTAGGGCTAGAAGATCTGTAGTATCAACATCTCCATCATCATCAAAGTCAGGAGGTCCACCAGGATCGCCCCCCCATTGGCCTAGAAGATCAAGAAGGTCAAAAATATCCACCTGATCAGTACTATCGAGATCCCAAGGGCAGGGGCAAACACTGTCGAAAACATACGCTGATCCAGGGGCAAAAGCCGGAGGCGCATTATCACTTGAAACACTCCCGACAATTGCGTAGTCCCCGCTGATGGATAGAGAAACGCCAAATAAGTCACCCGCTTCGCCGTTAGAGGCGGTGAATTTGGCGTCTTCAGTGGCGTTCTGCCAGCCACCTGATGGCTTTTCGAATAGATATGCCGAGCCGGAGAGGCTGCCGTTGTCATCATCAAACGCGGCTCCAACAATAACAGTATCGCCCCTGATCGAGACGGCCCCTCCAAGCTCATCACCTGCTGCGCCATCTGACGCACTAAGATTTCCGGTTTCGGTCATATCGTCCCAGCCTCCGGAGTCCTTCACAAATACATACGCCGAACCGGACCCGTCGCCGCTGTCATCGTCGGTCCAGGCACCCACTATGATGACATCGCCACTGATCGATACCGAGTTGCCAAACCTGTCACTTGCAGCGCCATCGGATACGGTGAGCTTGGCGGTTTGGGTCATGTCGTCCCAACCTCCTGAGTCCTTTACGAAGACATACGCAGAACCGGAGTAAAAGCCGTTGTCGTCGTCGCCCCAAGCGCCAGCAACGGCGGTATCTCCGCTAATGGAGACGCAACCCCCGAGGTGGTCGAGCGCTGCGCCGTTGGAGGCAGTCAGCTTGGCAGTTTGGGTCATGTCCTCCCAACCGCCCGAAGGCTTTACGAAAACGTAGGCAGAGCCGGAGATGTTGCCGTTGTCATCGTCTAGCACAGCGCCCACGATGACAACGTCGCCGCTGATGGAAACAGACGAGCCGAACATATCCCCTTGGGCGCCGTCCGAGGCAGTCAGCTTGGCGACCTGACCCCACTCGTTGGCGCCGCCTTGGTTGCGGTAGAAGATATAGACGGCACCGGTATCGGTGAAATGTACGTCATGAGCGCTGGCTCCCACTATGACGAAGTCGCTGCTAATCGAGACTGCGCTACCGAATCTGGCGCCTGCTTGGGCGTCTTCGGGGAGGAGTTTGTGGATCTCGTCCCAACTATCGGGATCCAAAGGATCCTGCTGGAAGATGTAGGCCGAACCTGTACTTAAACCTTCGTCGTCGTTGCTCATAGCGCTGATGATGGCTGTATCGCCGTCGATCGAACAGTTACCCCCGAAGCCATCAAAGGTCGCAGCGTCCGAAGCGAATAGTTCCGTAACTTCATTTTGTGACCATCCAACAGTTGTTATAGACAGTAGAAAAAAGATGCAGATAGGCTTAATTAGCCTCGATATATATCTAAAAATATTACGTTTCATTGAAAATTCTCCTAAAATGGAGTTGTTGTTTGTGAGTGCATCGAGAGATCGATGCACCATGAGGAGTCCACGTTCTCTTAAGGGCGTGGGTTCTTTTTCCCCAATATGAGCCTCGCCGAGACAATTAGTTTTACGTCTCCGTTTCAACGCGACCACCGGTCGCGGCTTTGCACTCATTCCTCATAACTCATCCATCATGTTGCTCGGAATCCGCCGAGGCGGGGCTCTCTTCTACCCCCAATTACTAAATAAAATCAATAAATCCATAGTGTTCACACTACAACTGCCATTCAGATCCGCGGTACAGATTTCACAATCATCACACAGTCCCCAATTCACAAGAAGAATAAGCAGATCGCCTACGCCGACTGTTCCATTACCATCCAGATCGGCATCACATTCATCGGGAATTCCGTTACTATTTTGATCTTTACTTTGACCATCAAAGATATCACAGGCATCCGGCTCGCTGTTGTCGTTACAATCGATACCCGAAATTCCCGCAAATATGTAGCCTTTACCACCGCCTTTAATAACTACTGTGTCGTCACTGAGCGACACAGAACTGCCGAAGCTGTCGCCCGCGCCGGGGTCGGAGGCGGTGAACTTCTCAATTTCCTGCCATGTCTTACCCTTGGTTCTAAACAGATGTACAGCCCCTGCATCGTTACCGGCTTCGTCATCGTGGAATGCTCCGACAAGAGCTGTCGAGCCATCGTGGTTCAGAGATACCGATCTACCGAGAAAGGGAAAAGGGCCGACAGGATTCGAAGCCACGAGCTTGGCTTCATGTACCCAATTAGCGCCATCGTAGCGCATGACATACGCAGCGCCGTTCTGGCCGTCATCCTGCAGTGCTCCGATCAGGGCCACACCCTCGGCCAACGACACTGACCAGCCAAACCACGCGAGCCATTTGGCATCAAACGCTTGGAGTTGCTGCTCGAGCACCCATTTACTCGGATTATTGGGATCGTGGCGAAAGATGAAGGCTGCGCCCGTTGCCCCCCCCGCATCATCGTTTCCATGAGCGCCTATAAGAGCCACATCGCCTCTGATGGAAACGGAGACGCCAAGCCCATCATCCTCCTCGGCATTGGGGTCCGTAAGCTTGGTTTCCTCTATCCATCTAAATGTATCCGTATCGTAGCGGAAGATGTAAGCCGAGCCGGATTGGTTGAGGCCGTCGTTCTCATCAGCTAGAGCCCCAATTAGAACGATGTCACCGTCGATAGCCACGGACCATCCAAATCTATCGCTGCCATCACCATCGGAAGCTGTGAGTGTTGCCTCGTGCTCCCACTCGGTAGTGTCGGGATTGTAGCGGAATACGTGCGCTGCCCCGCTCTGGAATTCCGGAGCATTTGTGTTATAAGCGCCAACCACTATCACATTGCCACTCACGGCAACCGAGGAGCCGAAGTTGTCCTCGACATCCGGCTCGAGCGCCATCAGAACCGCATCAAGCTTCCAATCTTCCGGACCGGCCGAACCATGTTGATAAACATAGACCGCTCCGAGAGAGTCGAACGCATCCGTGTCGACTACTACCGCCACGTCACCGTCGATGCTTACACTACCAAAGCCACCCTGTGAGGCAATCTGCGTAACTTCACACTGGCCGTGAGCGGGCAATGTGATTGTTAAATAGATAATCGATACGAGTGCCTGGGGCTTCACAAAGCGTTTGATATTCTGCAACATTACAAACCCTCCCGCCTTTAATGTGTTTGACGCATTTTAGCATAACCGAGTGCGTGGGCAATGTGAAGATAAATCTTTTAGAAAATTTGGGACGTGTAAAAAATTGTCGTGTTTTATCTCGAAAACTATTACATTAATTATCACTAAAATGGACAAAAAGTTGACAAAGACCGTTATTGTGAAATTAGCGGAGGATCCCGAAGGATTCGGGACGGGTTGATAAAGAGAGTGCGATTGTTCGAATGGAATAATCCTATGTGTGGTCACACGGGGTTAAATGGTTTTTGAGGAGAATGTACTTTGTACCCGGACCTTCACATAGCTTCAGGTCTGACGCGACCAACGGTCGCGGCTTTTTGCATGCGGGATGTTGATAGTTGACAGCTTTGCTTGGTCCTCTTCTTCTATGAGTAAAAGAGTATTTACTATCATCTTCATAGTAGATAGCCCTGCCGAGATGTGTATAAATCATGTGCAATGGTGTAGGCACTTTGTAATAAAGTAGATATGACCAGTTGATGGTGTTAGGAGGTTGACGGTTATCTTGTGTTTTAGTGAGCGATCATTCCGGCTTAAGGAAGTAAAATGTTGCAAACAAGGGGATAGTAGATTTCACATTGGAGTTGCGCATTGTGTATAGAAATAAGGCTACCTTAATCGGCAGCCTTTACACGGAGTTATGCACCAGTATTTGGCGCGATATTTCTTAATTTAAACCACTAAGCTGGAACAGCCATCAGTTGATGTTCTAGTGCTTCGACATCGTGGTCGAGCGCTCCATCAGCTTCTCGTTTAGTTTTGACAGCTTTGATTGCGTGCATGACGGTTGTATGGTCACGTCCGCCGAAGTAACCGCCTATTTCTTCCAAGCTGTGTCGTGTGTGTTTGCGCGCTAACCACATACACACCTGTCTTGGTAGTGCAATTGATTTATTTCTGCGTTTGGAAAGTAGGTCGCTGGGTTTTACGCCGTAGTAGTGAGTTACGGTGTCTATAATTTCCTGAACAGTTGGCAGATGGGCGGTATCGCTACCAATTCTTTTGCCAACCGCTTGCTTAGCTAATTCCAAATCGATGCGCAGGTTGTGAATAGATGAAAGGCCTTGAAGTTTGGTAAGCACTCCCTCAAGCTCGCGGATATTTGTATCCACATGCTGAGCTATGTAAACCACCACATCATCGGGCAGCGAAATCTGTCGCAACTCAGCTTTGTTTTGGATGATTGCAATTCGTGTTTCAAATCCTGGCTGCTGCACTTCTGCAACCAGGCCACAATTAAATCGGCTGGTAATTCGTTCCTCGAGGTCTGGAATATCCTTGGGCGCAGCATCTGAACTGAGCACAATTTGCTTGCCAGCCTGGTAAAGAGAATTAAAAGTATGAAAAAATTCTTCTTGAGTTCGATCTCGATTAGAAAGATCGTGAATATCATCTATTAACAAGATATCCACATTTCTAAAGTGGTGTCTGAACTCACTCATGTGCCCAGCCTGTACTGATGCCAAAAACTGCGTCATGAAGCCGTTACACGAGGTGTAGTAGACTTGTAAGCTAGGGTTTGCCCTTAAAGCAGACTGGCAAATTGCTTGTAAAAGGTGGGTTTTCCCCAATCCGACTCCGCCATGGATAAAGAGTGGGTTGTAGGCCCAACCAGGCTTTTTCGCCACTGCTATTGCTGCTGCTTGCGCCAGTCGGTTGCCAGGGCCGATTATGAAGTTGTCGAACGAATAGTCCGGGCTGATGAGCATGTCATCTTCGTTCGATCCAAGGCCGTTTGAAGGATAGTCAGCATTGCCGTTGTCGTTTGATTGGGTGCTATTACTCTCTGAATAGTTAGTAATTGCCTCTGGATCATTTTCACCAACGAACTTCACAGCCATAAGTCGGCCTGTTACTGCCTGTGCCGCTTCGGTGAATTGTTTTTGGCACCTTCGACGTAAGTACTTTAGTTGCACGGGTTCACGTACAAGCATCCTTAGCGTTCCGCCAGTTAGATCAATAGGGACAATATCGTCGAACCATCTTCGACACATCGTTGGATAAGATTGACGTAAGTGCGTAAAGATCGCTTCCCTGGTTTTTGGATCAGGTCTACCCATCGCTTTTCTCTCCCTTGCGCTTGTGCGGTGTACTTGCGCAGGATTAAGCGTTTTAATTCACTGTATTCGGCCAGGCCCACCTGCCGATTCTGTTCAATACTGCTCCTGTAGATGAAAACTCGTTTCAACTATGGCGCAATTTACGATCCTTACGCTTACTCGTCAACTACCTATTTCAACTTTTTTGGGACATGCTAGGCCATGATAAGAAAAATATATGACAAAGTTACGTCAGGTATTGACACACTCTGCTTGTTGCTCGTATCTTAACCGATTCGCGCGATGGTCCATTAAAAAGTGGACACGCGACGCCTGTTTAGGCCCAACAACCGAATCTAAAACCTGTCGTGCTGTCTGCATGTTTGTGCGCCTGGATAGATGAACAAGCACTACTGCCTGCGCTTCCCAAATATCTAATAGACCAACGAGATCTTCAACATGTATGTGTTTGCCAATCTTGGCACGCTGTTGATGATCATCTTCAAAAAACGTGCATTCACAAACAACAATCTGAGCTTTGGCGAATTCATCACGAAACAGAAACGGCCCCATTTGTGTGTCGCCTGTATAGGCAATAAGTGGTATTTGCAGTGTGTGTGTGATCTCTTTGCCTTGTTTTTTTAAGTCGCGCAAGTGTTCCTGAGGCATACCAATATATTCGCTGTTTAACTTGCTGCGATATTCAATAATCGAATAACCCAGAGCGGGAACGGTGTGGCTGACTTCCAAGGCGCGCAGAAAAATATTTTTTTTTATTTCAATCTGATCATCGGGCTTTAACGGGATGATTTCGTGCTCGGTCTGCTGCTGCTCAAGATCAACCCAGCTAGCCATCATCCGCTGCAATGGACCAGCTATCTCCTCGTGGCAAACGACCTTGCCTTTGCCGATCTTCTGGAACATCCGCTGCGAGAAGTAATAAGGCAGGCCGGCAACGTGGTCCATATGCCCATGACTTAAGGCAATGTATGGCGAAGTGAGCGCAATCTTGGGGCACAAACCGATATCAAATGCAACATCCAGCTCGGGGATCTGCACCATGGTTTGTTCGCCAGCTATGCTTACGCCTTGGATTCTAAAGGGGGGTAGGTAAAGAAAACCTACCTGCCCGGAGCGCGGCGGCGCTTTGGGAATCATGATTAAACCTCCATCAGTAACGCTTTCACGCAACTGGAGAATAAGTAACTAACTCAATAACAATGCTAGTAGCTCCCCCCATGCCTGGTCAACTTAAAAGTTGTGCTAGCTGATAAATGCTGCTATTAGCAGCGGCAGAACGCTCAGCAACGCAGTCAGGTTATTGCATTATGAATCTATACTTGACCAGTGCTAAAGCGAAGCTAATCTGAGGCTAGTTGCTAATGGCCCTACTCATGGCTCATGGCTAATAACTCATGGCTTCTTCTATCTTCTCCCAGTTTAGACTTTTTGACGTTTCGACGTTTTCTTCAGTCCTGCCCCGTTCGTCTAGTGGCCTAGGACGCCGGGTTCTCATCCCGGTAACAGGGGTTCGAGTCCCCTACGGGGTGTTGGGGTTAGAGATAGACAGCAGTCTATCCCCCTCACGGGATCAGGAGGGACGATTTTGCAAGGGGTTCGGACCGCGTGCGCGTTACTAATACTAAGAGAAAAAAACAAAAACAGGGGTTCGAATATATTACGGGGTATTTAGTGTTGATATTGATGGCAGCATAGCGCATTACAGTTTATTGCCTTGTATTGCATTGATTTAGTAAAGCACAGCTACGTCCAATCCTTGAAGCACTTTGATAGTTTCAATTCTTGCTTGGAGTATACGTCCTTTCTCTCAGGCTTAAGAGCAGGGGAAGCCATTCGACGGAAGAAGACTTTGGCAAGTGCAGTATTGTCATGAAGGATAGTATTAGACTCATAACAACGGACTTCGAATATTAGCGGCGCACCATTATCAGGCTCTCTGCCCGTACCAAAGAACGGGTGGGCAAATCCAGCATAATGAATTCTTATATCACCGAGGCTCTCCGACATTGCGCGGCAATCAACTGCAAGGTGAGGAGGCAGCCGGAAACGCTCCTTGGATCGAAAAATATAGAACCTTTTTTTTTCTATCTTGACAGAATCTTCCCCTTCTATTTTCTGTACAGAATCCCAATAGAGATTAGGGTCGTATTCCTTTTCCTTAGAAGGATCAATTGGTGGCAGATCTGTATCCTTCTTAGCTACAAAACCAGCGAAGCCAAGTTCATCATCAGATAGATCGAGATGAAGAAGAATGGATTCGTTATCGCCAACGCTGGGATGACCTTGTACTCGAATGCCAGCTTTATTCACAAGAGCAGGATCCTCCTCAAAATCTAGCATTTCTCTTGACACTGTGCAGTGGTGCTCTAGTCCTCTCATGAAGCGAAGCTGAGAAAGGACCATCCCTGGCCTTACAATTAGCTTGAATGTGTTCGGCAGAACCTGGAGATATATATTGCAGGTTTTCTTCATGCCGACTGTTTCAAATTCTTTTTCCTTATCAGCGACTAGTCTTACGAGAGCATCTAGACGACCGACCGAGCTTTTTGCTGTTGCGCGGGCGCAGATATGTTCATGAAGATCTAAAGTCCATGGAAGTTTGAATAGGTATGTCTGGCCTCGTTCTAGGACGGTATCACCTGTTAAGGTAAATTCTTTTCCACCGTGTTTTAGGATCAGATCAGAGACATCTCCATCTTGTCGAGCGCGTAAACTAGCGTCCATTTTCCAATATGTTTTGCCCAAGGGTAGATCAATCGCTGATGCATCGATTTGATCCCAAGTACTCACAGTACTTTGGGCCCATTTAATTTGCGATGGAACCTCTTTGATCATTTCAAGGATTTGTTCTTGATTCAAGACGCCGGCAGACATGAAACTTCCTCCGGATTGTTGCGCTTTCGCGCAGTGAAGAATTTATGGAGTGGACCATCCCGCTTTATTATTGAATATGATTGTGGAGGTCGGTAATCCTCGCGGATGCTGCGGATCTCATTTAATGATATAGGTTTCTTAAACGACTGGACATGATCTAAAAGTAGTGCGTGGCCTAGTGCTTTGCCATCAAAATACTCATTGTACGGTTTTCGGTGAGTACCACTTAGCCTTCCGAATTGCTTCCAAAGATTTGATGGGGAATCACAGACTATATCCTTTAGAGTAACCCACAGGCTAAATTGCATGCAAGGCGCAGTCTCGTAGATTATGATTGGACAAGATATGAGTTTAGGGTTATAGCGTTTGCGAAATTCAACGCGCTTCGAGCCGTTGCGGATAAGAGTTGCAAACTCATGCCGTATTGATAAGAGGACCAATGAATCGGGGTGAGGGGGGGCAGTCATATAAGCTGGATTTTAACCTAATCTTAGGACATGCGATAACGGTTCTAGATTCACTTGTGTATTTATCTATAGAATTTGTCCAGCTATTGAATATTCTTAGCTGAGATATGCATATGTCCCTTTTTGGTGTTGGTAAGTTTCCTTTTATTCTGCTTACAACCCGATTTAACCACAGAGATGTCCGTATGCGCTTTGCAGAAGCTGCAAAAGCTAACTCATCTAACCCCTTGACATACTTGCCCCGGCTCCACGATGCCAAACCAAACCCATATTTTGTAAAGAATCCCAGACTATCGGGACAAATCTCCTCACTTATAGTGAAATGAACGCTCTTGCACTCTCCATCAAGTAAATCACAGAGCGTATCAACAAGCATTCTTTGCCCTAAACCCGATCCACGAAAACTATCTCGTACGCGTAGTGTGCAAAGTTTTGCTGATTTTTGTCCCTTCTTGCCAATGCCAATTGCGGCTATTTCATCATTTATAGTAGTTAATCTACAGATGCGCTCACCAGTCTGTAATCCTGGTAAGACTTGATTTTCCCACCAAATCTCTATTCCTGGATAGATAGAAGAGGATTCTGCTAAGAAATCACGAATCTGAGCGTATCGGCAAGGCGTACCTTTTTCGGTTTTAGCGGCTATTGTGATCAAGCTAATCTCCTCACGTCGCCGCCAGACCCTAACATAAACCTAATATCACAAGTATGCCCTATTGGTAATCGATTATCAAGCATAAATCTGATGTTCTTCCCATTTTTTTATTTCAGCATCAAATCTGGAGATGTCAACAGGCTGGCATTCTGTTAATCGTTTCTTTACAAGCTGTTGAATAGGCCCGAAAGCAACTATTGAAAACGCAAGTTGCCCCGTCTCACCTTTAACAAGCAACTCCACAGCCCTAGGATCGTCTGTTGGGCTAAATAGGTTCTTTCCATCACTGATTAGCCAGTCTGCTTGCCATATCTTGCCCCTACGGCCCTTCAGAAGACTAATTGCGGAACGAATACGCTGCAGCGAGATCCCTGAGTCTCTAAGGCTTTTCACAAACTGTATACGCACGAGATCTTGGAAAGAAAACAAGTAAATAGTCCTCTTTCTTCGATTTGTTTCAAGAAACATCGTGGGCTTAATAACACCAGACTCAACCCAATAATCGAGCATCCGCAAGGTCACGCCACGACAAACCTGCTTCACATCTTGTGCTTTATATAGACGCATACAAATATGATACTACAAAGTTGTATCGTAATTATGAGCCTCTGCACTTTGATTTGGAGTGAAAATCACTTCTTGCGGGCTCTTAACCGTGTGTCATCAATACTTCCGTACTATTCTGTGCCGTATGGAAGAAGGGATGTAGGCCCTTCTAAGATAATTGGGAAGAAACAATTCTCATCAGTTTTCGGGTTAGTGTTGGCTCAGTCAGGCCCACTGAACAATCCTCTCGCACGTCGCACGTCGCAGGGGCAAGCGACTTACCAGCGATCGTTGGAATATTGCGCTATGTGATCTTGCACTGTTTTTTGTTGTGATTGACAACAATCTGCTCCACACATCGACGCACCGCAGCTTGCCTTTGATCGAGCGGCCCATCTGTTAGCGACGACTTAAGCGAAGCAACCAACCTTGCAGTTTCAACAATGATCTCTTCACTCTCTTCCTTTGACAGCAGGCTATCGCCTTTACGATTTCAGGAAGGAGGATTTTGCAGGGGTTCATAGCAGGCGCGCGTTGTTGATACAAAGATATTAAGAACAAGAATAGGGGTTCGAGTCTCATTGCGGCGACGGTTGAGGTTGGCTTCAGCTTTCTTCTGAGCCTCGACCATCTGATTGAGGATGAGCTTAATAACACTGGGCAGCGGGATGTGTCGCGCTGCAGAAGCTGCTACCGAGCGTTTGAGATAACAGCGAGGACTTCGCGGGCAATCCGTTTGTCCACCTCGGCGGTGAAATGGCCGTCGGGCAGGAAGCTGTCGTGGTCCGATGCGGGGGCGAGATCATGGGTTGAGAGGAAGGGGATCCCGTGCTCCTTAAGTGTCGGGCCGAGGAGCGCATAAAGATGGTCATCAAAGCCCTTTTCGTGGAAGAGGATGACGATTGGAAGCCGTCCGTCGGCGCGCACGGTCTCGGCGAATGACCGAATGATCTCCCGGGCGACAGGCCCGACGTTCGAGTCTGAGCGGTATCCATCCGCGTTGTGAACCCGCGCAAGTTGACGGCGCCTCTGGCGCTGGCCCCAGCCCCGTCGCAGCAAACGCACAAGTGTCGAATTGTCGAGCGGGCTGTCTCTGAAGACGAGTTCGTCGTAGTAGGCATCGTTCTCAGCGAGCTGGAGGCGGAACGCCTCCCAGAGATCGGTGTCGCCCATGGCACAACGGAGTTCATCGAGTGATTGGACGAGCGGCGTGGTGGCGACAAGTTTACCATCGACGATCCGGTACACGGGATAGGTGTAGAGCGCAGGCGCGTCGAATTGAATGAGCATCTGCGTCATAGACTCGATACCCGCCAGGGCCCACGCGGAGACGCCAAGCAGTACGACGTCGGCTTCATGATGATTTCGGTCTTTCAGGTAGCCGTTATAGGAGTGGCTCAGCGGCGCGTTGGGCCCGCCGACAAGACGAAGCGTCAGCGAGGGCTCCAACTCCTGCAAGGCGTAGCACATTCTAAACGATGTGGACATACCGTATACAGCCACGAGCAGTCCATCGGGGTGCTCGGCGTGTGTCGGCTGGTCACTTCGCGATCCGTACCACCCGGCCGTAGCCATAGGCGCCGAGGACTCATCGGTCTCTCCCACCATCCGGTCTAGCTTGCCCTCCACTGATCGCCCCTCAGCGAAGCGGCGCTGTAGCGGCCCCGGCCGGACGCCGACGGGTGGGGGGGCGAAGAGGTAGCCCACTGCTACATCAATGACCACGAGGAACAATATAGTCCACAGCATGACCGCTACCGCCTTCTGCACTGGCGACGGATGCGATCGGTCAAAATTGGAAGTAGATGAATTCAGTAGGCTCATTTCCGGTTCCCATTATGATTATGAAGATGAGGAACGCATACAGCGCGCCTCTGCACCACGCGGGAAACCTGCGGTATGCCAAGGCGTCGCCGGTGGAGTACTCGATCATGTCCAAGGCAAAGAGCAAGGGGATCCCCAGGGCCGCCGAGAGCGAAGGGAGTTTCATGGACAGGTGTATGCCCCCGGCTCCTGTTACGATGGCAGTGGTGAAGTCGAAGATCTGCGCGAACGATCCTGCACGAAACAGCAGAAGGCTGTAACAGTTGATTGTGAAGAACAGCGCGATCCCGGCCACAAGACTCCATCGACTGATGGCCTGGTCCGGATTGAGGATCGGCACCCGGTTCCGGTAGATGGTGTGTACGGCCAGCAGCAGTCCGTGGAATCCGCCCCAGAGTACGAAATTCCACGCTGCCCCGTGCCAGAGGCCGCTCAACAGCATCGTGATAATAAGGGCCAGGTATATGCGCCGTCGTGGGTCTAAAAAGACTAGCGGCATAAACAGGTAGTCTCTTAGCCAGGTCGAAAGGCTGATGTGCCACCGCTGCCAGTACTCGGCCGGGCTACGCGAGAAAAACGGCACCCGGAAGTTGGTCACGAGGTCGATGCCGAGCAACTTCGATACCCCGCGTGCGATGTCGGAGTAGGCGGAGAAGTCGCAGTATACCTGCACGCAAAAGAGCACGGTCGCCGCCACGATGTCTAGAGCGCTTGCGGTTCCCGTCGAGTTGTAGACAGAGTTGACGCATACCGCGACTCCGTCAGCGATGGCCACTTTCTTGAAGAGCCCCAGCAGGATCAGGAAGAGTCCACGCTGTATCTGGACTAGCTCGAAGTGACGCGGATTCTGTAGGCGAGGCAACAGCTCGTTGGGTCGCTCGATCGGCCCAGCCACGAGTTGTGGGAAGTACGCCACGTACAACGCGAAGTCGAGGAAGCGGTCGGTCGGCATCAGTTTGCGGCGGTAGATGTCGATCGAGTAGCACATTGTCTGGAACGTGTAAAACGAGATGCCCACGGGAAGTACGATGTCAAGACGCATCAGTTGGGCGTCGACACCCAAGCCTTGCAAGGCGTCCTCGGCTGAGCCGACGAAGAAGTTGAAGTACTTGAAGATGCCAAGCACCGTGAGGTTGGCGATGATGCTCGTCCACAGTCCGAGTTTGCGTCGGCGGTCCTCGTCAAGTCGGGTCACCAGCCGGTGAAACAGGTTGGCGATCGCGACAAGCCCCAAAGCCCCGCCGAGAGCCCACACGCCTAGCGGATCGAACAGCGACGACCAGTCAACGCTGATACCTTCTGAACCTCCGAATCGGATGGCCGACCAGTTGATGGTGACGAAGCACAGCGCAGATAGCGTGAGCCATGACGAAGCCACCATGCGCTGCCTACCGGTGAGGCGACTGCGGCCGATCATCAGACCGCACCAATAGTCGACAACAGTCGACAGGGCTATCAGAAACAGGAATCGTTCATCCCACCAGCCGTAGAAAACGTAGCTTGCGATCAGCAGCATACGGTTTTGTCCGCGATGGCGCAGCATTGCATAGGCCGCGAGCACCACGGGCAGGAACAGCAGGAAGTGGATTGAGTTGAAAAGCATGGCCCAGCTTCATCGACCGATTACCGGAAGTGCCGAAGTAGATCTCACGGTTCGGAACATTTTTAATTAACTTAGGGCGCTACCAGATGCCGTTGGCCCTCTTCTGAACAAGCAGCGCCATTGAGCGGGTTAGGAATAGCGCATTTGGTACTGTTCGCCCGGGGCTACCGGTGTAAGTTTCCAGCACGCGCAGATGCACACATTAGCTGTGCCGGAGTCTACCTCCGACACGAGGGCGTTTTTGCTTGTATTCCACTCGATCTCTTATGCCAGCCGCCTCGGCAATCGATTGAGCGGGTGAGCCTCGAAATAATAGATCAGCCCGTCTAATTGGGGGTGGTCGACAGGTTGGCTGATTGCAGGCGCAGCCTGACTCACGCTTACCCCGCGGGTTGCCGGGCGAGCTTCTCGTGAATCAGAGATCGCAAATCCCCGACGTTAGTGAGCTGTACTACCTCGTAGCTTTGAAACTTGATTCCGAGTTCGTTCTCGAGACGGATCAACAGGCTCACGTGATTAAGCGAATCCCAGCCAGCGACGTCCTTCGAGGTCAGATCGTCATGCAGCTCTAGCTCGGGTTGGTGGAACACCGTCTGAAAGACGTTGGTCACAATCTCGTCGATCTTTTTCATGTCCATTGTATTGACCCCAGGAGTCGGTTCTTAGCTCGACCAAGTACGTCGGGGGTGTATCGGCAATCGGATCGCATTCCCACCACTCATGATGGCCCGATGCGATGGAGGCGGCTAGCCGAAAACCTATGCGAGCGTAAAGATCACGGACGATAGCGATCTTGTCAGTGGCGATGAATTCTCTTGGTAGGGCGTGCGTGCCGGCGAACTGCATCATCCAAGCGCCAATCGCGTGCTCCACAGTCCGGTTGAGCACGCGGCAGCTCATGACCCAGCTGTCGATACGGAGTCGATCGCCCTCCGGTACTAAGATGATCACGGCTATAAAACTCCCTGCGATCCGAAGATATCCTCGTAAGAGAAGACACCGATTGTAGCGCCGTGCTCACGCAGCGTGTCGAGGTCGTGTTCCTTGTGTCGCCGCGTGGTGAGGTTGAACTGGTTTGACTTCTGCAGCATTTGCGCAACGTGTCGCCGGCTTAAATCCGTGTCCATAATCCCTACAGGCCAAATCGCGCATCCCCACCGGTTGAATATTCATTGGTGACGAGCAAGGACGATTGAGGTGACGAGCCGCAGCGGACTCTTCGCGCATGCTGGATTGGTCTAGTAATTCACGCTGATGGAGGACATGTCATAAATATCGCCTATGACAAAAAAGATATCAAACTTCGCCATATCATGGTTACGGTATGCTGTGCGGGATATTGGGGTTAGAGATAGACAGCAGTCTGTCACCCCTCACGACATCAGGAAGGAGGATTTTGCTTGGTTCTATCCTTCTTTGACTAACGGTCGTTGACAGAGGATCCTCGTGTGCTCATGTTGGATGATGATCATTGGGTTCGTGCAATAGACCCTGTACATACGGATAAGTCGATTGCAGGCGTTGGCCTTTGTCGCAGCTTTGCCCGAACTTTGACGGCCAGGAATCCGTCGATAACGATCGGGTTGATTCCATGCGCTGTTGGCGGCTCAGCATTATCGCAATGGGAAGCCGATGGGGAACTTTACGCTCGAGCTGTTAAACGAACACTTAAAGCCATGGAAAGTGGAACGCTTCGCGGTATTCTCTGGCATCATGGCGAAACCGATGCAGCCCAGATGGGCACATCACAGACATATGGCGATCGTCTGGCTGCCATGATCCCTCAGTTACGAGATGATTTACATTCGTCGGATGTTCCGCTGCTTGTTGGACAATTGGGAGATTTTGTAGTTCTAAACCCGAAATATCTCTTTGCTGCGGCTATTAATCATGATACCAAAGAGATTCCTTATAGAGTTGAAAGCACAGCTTGTGTAGATCCTCAGGGTCTGGGCCATCGTGGTGATCGCATTCATTTTTCACGCGAAGCTGTAGAGGAATTGGGAAAACGTTACGCTCTGGCTATCGAGAAGTTGCAATCAATACAGACAGTTAATGCAGCTGAAGCTGGGCCATGAGAAAGAGGAAATTCTTGCGCTTCTCGCCTCATTGCTAATAGTTCTTTGCACTTTTCCGTACTCGCTGAATACCAGGTAAAGCGCTATCGAAATGAGACCGATGTCCGATTACTGGAGCGATAACTGCTGACGCGGTTTGCTATTCATTAGTATTCGAATATGAAACATGGCGCATGAGATGACAAGTTCTACGAATATTCCAAACGAACCCAACGGTTGCAACTTTGGCAGCGCATTGTCGCTTGTATTCGAGAATGATGCCAAAGCTCTGGCAACTGCGCTGGACACTCTCAGCGATTCCGGTCAACAAGATAGCGTAATGACACTAATGCGGTTGGCTATGCTTCAGCCAAACCGAACAACGATGTGGTATTCGCGTCTCTTGAATCGTTGGGAGGATTTGGGGCAACCTGCTTTAAAACCAAATGCCATCTCTAAAAAGGTTATTTGCCTATCAAATCATACGATTGACAACTTGCTGCCTTTGGCAAGAGTCTTTGGTGCTGCACTTGGCTTGCATTTTGATATTAATGTCACAGCATACGATGCAGTAGAATCTGAAGTGCTGAATCCATCTTCTGAGTTGTATGAAGACGCACCTGATTTTGTGGCCGTTGTTCTTTCAGAACACTGGCTCAATCGATACATCGGAAAAGATGCAATAATTACATCTGAGGCATTGAATAACGCTATCGAGATGATTCAGCGCATCACCAGTTCTTTATTAACTAACAGCTCGGCTCACATTCTGTTTTCGAGTTTTCCACCCGCTGCTCAGGTTTCCCCTGCAGGATATGTTGGTACTGGAAACAGGTTGGGACGATCGGCAGCATTGGCGAAAATCAACAGTGCGATTCATGATCTCCAATCTGATCGGCTGACGATTCTTGATATGAATTGTGCTATTCATTCTGCGGGAGGTACTGGCGCATATAGCGCGCCGAACTATCTTCGTGCAAAGATGCCTTATGAACAGCGTACGCTAATAGGCATTGCTCGTGAGCTTGCGTTCGGTATCGCTTCTCTTTGCGGTAAAAGTCATCGTGCGCTTGTGACCGATCTGGACAACACACTTTGGGGAGGCATCATCGGTGATGCAGGAAGGCATGGCATTGTTTCCAGCCAGGATGATCCTGATGGATTAAGTTATTTTCTGCTCCAGACTTACTTCAAGAGTTTGAAGTCGCTTGGGATATTGATCTGTGCAGCGAGCAAGAATTCGCCGGAGATTCAGCAGATCTTTGAAAACAACGCAGATATTGCGATTTGCTTTGATGATTTTTCCTCCATGCAGATTCATTGGGAGCCCAAGAGTCGATCGATTAGCCAAATCTCATCGGAGCTTGGATTTGGTGCGGAGTACATGGTTTTCGTTGATGACAATCCGTTTGAGCTTGCAGAAGCGTTGCGATTGCATCCTCATCTTGATGTTGTGCTTGCTCGAACTGATCCAACTGAAACGCTCGCGTGCCTTACAGAATCGCGTTTCTTCCACACGCTTCAGATAACGGATGCAGATTTGAATCGTCATGGACAGATTGCTGCAAAACAAGCTGGTACAAAGATGCAGGCACAGTTTGAGGACTACAACGAATATCTGAAAGCGATCAACATTACCGTTGAAGTCCAGTTATTTGGCGAACACAATCAGCGACGCGTACTACAGATGTTCCAAAAATCTAATCAATTTAATTTGACGACTCGTCGCCATACTCATGCTGACCTCGAAGCACTTATTGACGCCGGTGCAACAATCGGTGTGTTTTCGTACAAAGATGATTTTGGACCGCAGGGTGTTATCGCAGCTGTAACTCTCATTCCCGAAAATGACAACCTGCGAGTTGAAAGCTGGGTGATGAGTTGTCGCGTTCTGAACCGCACTGTTGAGCAGGCGATTTGTCAATGGATTATTGAGCAGGCAGATGGCTGTCCGATCGTCGGTGAGTTTATAGGCACTCAAAAGAACGGGATTGTCCGTGATTTGTATGATCGACTGGGCTTTTCAATTGAATCACAGAATGATGATGAAGATTCAAAGCGATGGATTTTTGATCCCGCAGCAGGAACTACTCCACCTCAACATCTTACAACTTTGATCGCTGCTTAATTAAGGATACTCACATGGAATGTCAGGCAACATATGAAGAAACACTGACGGATATATTCCGCACGCTCTTTCATCAGCCAGCACTTGAACTAACTGATGATCTAACTGCCAAGCAGGTGCCGGGATGGGATTCCCTGAACCATGTGAATCTGATTATTCAGATTGAGGAAGAGCTGGGCATCAAGTTTCGTAACGATGAAGTCGCAAAATTGGTAAACGTCGGCGAGCTTAAGGCGATGGTACGCGAGAAGGTTGCGCAGAAGACAGGCTGATTAGGCTGGCTTCGCTGCGCGCTTGGCTGGATCTCTCTATTTTGGGGTATTGAACCATCGACATATTTCTAACAGTGGGTCTCTGGGCATTTGTTGCTGTAGTTCACATACTCTTGTATGTAAAACTACCAGTGCCTATGTCATCGCGCTTTGCGGTAATCAATCTATTTGGGATATGGCTTTTCTTCGGTCCAGAGGCAGCCGGGATGCTCGCAGTGTTGGCGTTTGGCCTGTGGGCTATGTTGTGGCCAACCGCACGCTTCAAGCAAGCTGGTCGCGAACGCCTTGCCAGTGTATTTGGCTTGATGTCGTTGCTATTTCTCGTTGGCTTGTTTGTCACTTACAAACTGTATTTCGATAAAGTGCTGATTTCGGGGCAGGCTCAGGAAGATCACACGGGTTCGCTTGGATTTGTCTATGGCTTGTTGCGTATTGTATCGTTTTCTTATGTATTCCTGCGAGCTGTCGATCTCATTCGGAGTGTTGCATGGGGCGCAGAGCGACTTATCAATCCGATTGCTCTAACTGGCTACTTGGGTCCATTTCACATGCTCATCGCCGGGCCTATTTCTCCTTATGCAGAGCATCTGGAAATTGACAATTTGCCGCGACCTGAGCCGACCTTCTCGCACCTTCTAAACTGTGCCAATACCATCGCGACAGGGCTATTTTTCAAGGTTGTAATAGCGCAAGCGATGAAGATTTTCCTCTTTGGAGTTGAGGGTGCGATTGTTTCTACAAGTTGGATGGATACAGCATATCTCTTGACTTACTTGTTCTTTGATTTCGCAGGCTACTCTCTGATCGCTCTGGGGATTGGGCGATTGCTGCATGTGCCAACACCTCTTAATTTTGATCGTCCCTATTTAGCGTGTAGCGTCACCGAATTCTGGCAGCGATGGCACAAATCGCTGGGGGTGTTTGTACGAAATAACCTCTTCATGCCGTTGCATTTATTCCTGGCTCGGCGTGTACGACGGCGCTCTTTGTCGCCATTTGTCGCACTAGTGCCTTTGGTTATCACCTTCATCTTTGTTGCTATGTGGCATCGACTTACTATCCCCTTTCTAATATGGGGCATCGCAATGGCGATCATCATGGTGATAGAAAAACTTGTCCGAGACCGGTTCATATATGTGGAGTGGTTCAAGCACAAACGCGCTCAATTGGCCCTTAGAGTTGTTGGGCCGTTTTATGCACTTTGTGTGATTATTACCAGTATTCATTATATATCCAGCGAGATCTTCACAGGATGAATAACACAACACTCAATCCAACAGCAGATAGTACAAGCAAGCCAATGCGCATGGCATGGTTGATTCTCATCCTGGTTGCGAAACTCATGGTCATCACAGCAATGCAGAGTAAAACGATCTCAGATTTTATCTATCAAGGTTTCTAATGTTCGCATCGATACGACAATCCTTTCATGCAACTTTCCAGGTGATGGCACTTTGTGCGATTCTGTGGGGGATTGGCTATGGTATCACTACTTCGCACTTTACCTTCCAATACTACCGATTGTGGCGTTTTCCCAACAGTGAAGGGCATCATCTTGCGGAGACACTCGCACGCGCACAAACTACAAGGGGTGATATTTGCCTGCTCATTGGACCTTCTACTGTTCGAGAAGCATTTGATGAAGAGATCATGCAACAAACTGCGCCTGATCTTCGCTTTCTTAATGGCGGGACTACGGGTGGAGGAATATATGTCTTTGAGGCAATGAATCATCTTATTCATCAATCCGGTGTGAACCCGAAATGTATTGTGGTTGGCCTCAATGCAAGGATGTTGATTGCACGTGATATACGCCTGCACTCAGCAGGCTACACTGATTTTCTCGATCTCTTTAACGGATCGCAAATCTTAAGCAAGGAAAGTATCGCGCTTCAGGATGAAGCAAGGCAGCAGATTGTATCCAACACGATCTGGCCTTATCGTCGTCTGGCTCGTCATACAAGCAGATTGATTCGCACCGCGATATTTGTTGCTCAAGAAAAACTTTCCTGGAACGAATCACTTCCGGTTACTGCGTTTTCTTATGGGCATCGTGAACTGGGACGCTCTTCCATGCACTTGCATAATGATACTGAACCGATTTCAGGTGAAGCATGGGATCGATTGATGCGCATCTACAAGGAAAAGGGATTCTTTGATCCAGCACGCTACGCCCATGCTGAACATTTGGATTCACTGCGCGGTGTGCTAGATGATCTTTTTGAAATAACCCAACATCTCATCATTATCCAAATGCCCGAAAATTCATTTGGGCGTGAGCACCTTGCGCCACTGGCTTCGGATGCAATGGAGATACTGTTGGCAGATTATCAAGAACGAGGGGCTCATATTCTGGACTTGACCAGTGAGGTACCCGATTCAGGTATGCGCGATGTTGGCCACATTCTGGCCTCATCACGACCGGATTTTTCGAGAAAAGTAGCACAATTTATATCAGACTGCATCAATGGAAACGAAGGAGCATGGCATGAACGGACAGCTTCCTACAGCGACTAAACCTTCAATTCAAACTATTGTCTCGGTCGAG
The DNA here is from genome assembly GCA_022574595.1 of Planctomycetota bacterium. GTDB lineage: Bacteria > Planctomycetota > Phycisphaerae > Phycisphaerales > SM1A02 > JACZRS01. The sequence goes on from JACZRS010000001.1 coordinate 179,013, forward strand.
GCGTTGCTCGAAAGCGCTGCTGATGATCCAACCATCTCGACTTTGCTTGAAGCACTGTTTATTGGTAATCAGCGACTCCTTACTCCGATGCTCCAAATGCTCCGTCCAGAGATGATTGATGAATATCTCGATTCGGCCCGCGTGATATGGAACGCTATTTCGGCAATGAGTGATCAAGATCCGTCAACAAGACTTGATGAAATTATCAAAGGGCTTCAGTTTCATAGTGTAGATTTTCTTCGCAGGCAGGTAGCATTTGCTCGCACCGGCGACTATCAAGCAGAAGATGCACAAACTGTTTACGAAGAAGTTTATCACAGCGCTAGTGTGATGAAAGAATATCTAGATGGCCTCTTGCTTACATACATAGCTTGGCCTAATCACTACCGTTTGCTTCAGTTCTATCGTGATAGTTATCTGGCGCAAGGGCCAAGCGGGCGATGTCTGGAAGTCGGACCCGGCCACGGTTTCCTGGCTCTATTGCAAATCCAATCACATGAAGACAATACGCTATTAGGAATTGATATCAGTCCATACTCCGTCGCATACAGCAAAGAATGTTTAGCTGCAGCTGGGGTTGATGGTTCGCGGTTTGAGATTCGACTAGGCGATGCAACAGATAATTACGCTAATGTAACGGAATGTTTTGATCGGATCGTAATGGCTGAGGTGCTTGAACATGTCGAGCAACCACAGACTCTTCTCCGATCAGCTGTTAAATGTTCGCACGATCAGACTTTGATCTTTCTTTCAACTGTTGTGAATATCGAAGCAATTGATCACCTTTATCTCTACCGCTCGATTGAGGAAGTGAGACAAATGATTGATGATTGTGGACTTACAATTGTCGAAGAACTGGATATGCCCTTGGAGTTTGCCAGCGAGGCTTCAGAGTCCTACGAAGTGGCGCTGATCTGTCGCCCAAAGCCGAAATGAACATCGCGCAGGGCAATAATTTGATTAGCTTTTCGAAGCAAGACATTGAGCTATTCGCAAGAGCAAGCGGTGACAATAATCCTATGCATACATCAGATGCATACGCGCATAAAACTGCTTTCGGTCAACCTGTAGTTTTTGGAGTACTTGCGGCTATTGCAGCGATCAGTCGCATTGAACATCAATCCAATTGCAGAATTTTGCGGATTGAACTCAATTTTCCTGGCGCTATTTTTGTAGAGGTTGATTACTCAGTAGATGTAGAAACACTGGATAGTCACAGGTTCATAGCTCGAATTCTTGATGGTTCGCGCATCATGCTTACCGCTGAGGTTGATTATGATCCCTCCTCATCCGCATCAGATAGCAGCACTATTCCTACTGCTTTGTTTGAGCGAAGTGAGTCTGCCTTGTGCAGTGAAGATGAACTTGGCGAAGGACATTCCATTAGTGGCAATTATAGTCCATGCGGCAAATCACTTACTGCGGTGATCGAAAAATATAACCTTAGTTCAAGTGGCTTCGGTTTACTTGAATTGGGCGCACTATGCTGGGCAAGCTACTGCGTAGGTATGGAACTTCCAGGACGCAATGCTTTGTTTGGAAAACTCATGATTGACTTCGATACGCGGCAAACAGACTGCGCTTGGCCTGTAGAATACCGATCACAGATCACCGCCAATGATCAACGATTTGATCTTGTGCGATGTGAAGCAACACTGTTGAATAAAGGAACAAGAATAGCCCGGGCAGAGCTTCGGTCGTTTGTTCGTCGGGATGTGCCGCCTTTGAATGTCGAGTTGATTCGTTCTCTATTGGGTCCGACTGAAACACTCGCTGGCAAAGTCGCGGTGGTTACCGGCGCAAGTCGTGGTCTCGGAGCTGCCATCGCCGCAGCCCTGGTGTATCAGGGTTGCACAGTGTTCGCCAATTATCGCAGAAGTCGATTAGATGCCGAGCAGCTCGTAGAGAAGGTGGCAAGCGCAACTGGAAAACTTGTGTTGGTCCAGGGTGATGCGGGAGACCCCGCTTGGTGGAGGTCTATGAGCAGTAGACTTCTGCAAGAGTACGATGGTTTGGATCTCCTTGTGTGCAATGCCTGCCCGCCTTTGGTTTCAATTCCCATCGATTCAGCTTCAACCGAACGCATCAACACATATATAAACCAGAGCGTCTCGTTGGTGAGCGAACCCTTGGGCGCTTGTGCTGAAATGCTTGCCAGGCGACACGGATCAGTTGTGGTTGTTTCATCAGTAGCGGTTGATGAGCCGGTCGCTCAGTGGCCGCACTATGTTGCTGCCAAGAGCGCGATCGAAGGTTTGGCGCGAACCCTCGCCGTTGCAAACGAAAATATCAATGTAGTAATAATTCGACCGCCACGATTACGAACTGAACTCACCAATGTTCCAATGGGACATTCCAATGCGGTGAAACCTGAGCTGGTCGCAGTAGAACTTGTATCGCAATTGGCAGCTCCAAAACCAACCGGCGAAGCACATTTCCTGATGAACTTCGATACCTCCTCGCAGCCAGTTTGCTAGATTGGCCTGGTAATTCGCGATGATGGAGTTCATGTCATAGGTATTGCCTATGACATGCCGTAAGCATTGATACGGCAAATAGTTACGGCAATTTCGCCCTTCCAGCCTATGACAAAAAAGACACCAAACTACGCCATATCAAGGTCACGATATGCTGTACGGGGTGTTTGGCATTGATATTGACATGTGCCTATCGAGCGCCATACGCTGAGCTTGATATTTTTTTGCAGGGGTCCGATTGATCTGATGCATCTTGTTATGTTCGATATTGACGGAACACTCACACAAAGCTGTGGTGTTGATTCTCGCTGTTATGTCGATGCCCTTTTAGAAGTGTTGGGCATCGAGAGTATTGATACAGATTGGTCAACCTATCGCCACACGACAGATTCTGGTATCGCCGAAGAAATAATTACCAAGCAACTCGGACGACCTGCGCGCGAAGAGGAGCTTGCAGCCGTCAAGACGTCCTTTGTGCAGCGATTGCAATTAGCCCTGGATAATGATCCTGCCGAGTGCCAAGCGAACGCGGGCGCGCAGGAGATACTTGAGTGGATCAATAATCAACCTCGGTTCTGCTTTGCTGTAGCGACCGGGGGCTGGTCTGAAAGTGCACGGATTAAACTTGCGAATGCAGGCCTTAAAGTTGCAGATAATATCTTCGCATCCTCCGACGACGCGGTGTCGCGAGAAGGGATAATGCGAATCGCAGAGGAGCGGGCACATTCTGCCTACAATGTAAACAAGTTTGATTCGATCACCTACGTGGGTGATGCCGTTTGGGATTTGAAGGCATCCCAAGCATGCAACTATTCATTCATTGGTGTTGGAGTTGGTAACGCCGCTGGTCAACTCAGGTACGCAGGGGTTGATGCGCTTATTCCTTCTTTTACAGTGGGAGATGGCTTTTGTGAACTGATCGAACAGAAGCTTCTCTCTTAATGCTTTCTTGGTGAAAGATCAGCTGTCGTGACGAAGTGAATCAACCTCTCGTCAGTTGCTGCTGTGAGTGATTCGCCAGCGATCGTTGGAATCTTGCGCAAAGTGATCTTGCACTGTTTCTCGTTGCAGCTAACAACGATCTTCTCCACACATCGACGTATCGCAATCTCAAGCGGTTTGTGGATTTGTTAGTTTTGCGGCTTGTATCAGTATCTCTGCGGCGCTGCGGGCGCGTTTGGTGATTTTGCAGTCGCCGGTTACCTGAACTGTTACCACAGCTCCATCCATTAGTATGCTGAGTTGATCTGCTAACTCTTGGGGATTCTTAAGATCAGCTGCTTGTGTCAACTGGCGAATGTAGTTTAGCAATAGGTGTTTGTGCTCAGCTGCGGCCTGATGAATTGGATTATCAATACCAGAGAATTCCGCTGAGGCATTAATGAAGGTGCAGCCGGTGAATCCCTTGCTACCACACCAGTCAGCCAGAACATCGAACATTGCCAGCAAGCGTCCTATGGGATCTGTTGCTTTGCGCTCGACATCCTTCATGAACGAGTTTCGGAACTGTTCATCGCGCAGGCGCAGTGCAGCCAGGATCAACTCATCCTTGGACTTGAAGTGGTTATAGAGGGTCATCTTCGCCACACCTGATTCCGCCAGGATGCGATCGATTCCGGTGGCATGGAATCCCTCACTGCTAAACAGCTTCAGGGCGGTCTGGACTAGTTGTTCTCGCTTACTAGTTGCCATTTGTGAGCAATCCTTTCATTAATACTATACAAACCATTCTGTTCTATTTCAAGTTCATCGACTTAATTATAATTTAGATCAAGTAGGGCTTGGATTGACACAAAACCGCCATAATAGGCCTAAAATGCGGTTGTTTGACTAATTTAGCAGCACTATTGATGCTGAAACCGTTGCCAAGGAAGAAAATATTATATAATATTTAATGATTGACTTGAAATAAACAGACAGGTCAGTATAGTTAGTGCAGTGGACCAAATAAACAACCCTGCCGGGACTAGACCGGCTCAACTGAAAGGAAAGCATCATGCCACGTATCCAACCAATCGAACTCGAAAAAGCACAGCCCAAAGCCAAAGCTCTGCTCGAGGGTGTAAACAAGTCTCTGGGTATCACACCCAACATTATGAGAACAATGGCTCAATCGCCTGCCACGCTCGAAGCTTATCTAGGTTTCGGCAAAGCCCTGAGCGGCGCCAGCATCAGCCCACAACTTCGCGAGCAGATTGCTCTGACAGTTGCTGGTGAGAACTCCTGCGGTTACTGCGCTTCGGCCCACACAGCGATTGGCACCAAGCTCGGCGTAGATACTGAAGAACTGACAGCCAACCTTAAAGGACTAAGTGCTGATCCAAAGACTGAAGCGGCGCTGGAGTTTGCAAGGCAAATCGTCATCGAGCGCGGCTGGGTCAGTGATGATGACCTTAAGCGCATCCGCAATGCTGGCTACAGCGAAGGTGAGATCACAGAAATAGTCGCAACTGTAGCGCAGAACATCTTCTCGAACTACTTCAATCACATTGCAGACACGGAAGTGGATTTCCCACGTGTGGAAGTTCCTGAGCATCAAGCCGTGTGACGTTTCCTCCTTGGTCCGTGGAGCTTGATCGGCTCCTCGGACTTTTTCTCTACTCGAACTAAGAAGGATTTCAAAATGAATAACGAATCTGCTACGAAACAACTGCTTGAGCCATTTGACATGGTAGACCTGACACTCAATAACCGAGTCGTGTTGGCACCGTTGACGCGAGCCAGAGCAGGGGTGAAGCGAATTCCTAACGCTTTGATGGCTGAGTATTACCTGCAGCGTGCATCTGCAGGACTGATTATTTCAGAAGCAACTTCCATCTCACCTCAGGCAATTGGGTGGGACCAGACGCCTGGCATTTACACAGATGAGATGGTCGATGGCTGGCGTGAGATCACCGAGGCGATTCATGCTCAAGGCGGTCTTGTGTTTCTTCAGCTTTGGCATTGCGGTCGTGCATCGCATAGCGACTTCCATAACGGCGAATTGCCGGTGTCAGCTTCCGCCATTGCCATAAATAGTGAGGATGGAATCCATACACCGCTTGGTAAAAAGTCATATGAAACGCCACGAGCTTTGGAAACGGAGGAAATTGCACAAGTTGTTGAAGATTATCGCCAGGCGGCTGCTCGCGCAAAGGAGGCGGGATTCGATGGTGTCGAGATTCACGCTGCCAATGGATACTTGCTAGACCAATTCCTCCAGTCGAAAACCAATCAGCGGACCGATGGCTACGGAGGCAGCATTGAGAATCGTTACCGTTTACTGGGCGAAGTCGTCGATGCGGTCACCCGTGTTTGGCCTGCGAATCGAGTCGCGGTGCGAATTGCTCCCAACGGCGTTTTCAACAACATGGGTTCGCCCGACTTTCGCGAACAGTTCACGTTCGTTGCAGAACAACTTAACAGATATTCATTAGCGTACCTGCATGTGGTGGATGGACTGTCGCTTTGGTTCCATGAACTTGGTGAAGCGATGACACTGGCCGAATTTCGACGAGTCTTTGATGGTCCGTTGATGGGCAATAGTGGATACACGCAAGAGACTGCCGAAGCCGCCATCGCCCAAGGTGACGCTGACTTAATCGCCTTTGGTCGACCGTTTATCAGCAACCCGGATCTTGTTGAGCGGTTTGCGAACGATTGGCCTCTGGCGGAGATGGCTGACATGTCAGTCTGGTATTCGTCGGACGAAAAAGGCTACACGGATTTTTCTGCCCACCAAGCATCGCATCGTAATAACGGGCTGCGCGCCTGCGCGTGATGTTTCCTCCCTGGTCCGAGGAGCTTGACCGGCTCCTCGGGCTATTTCTCGACTTGAACAAAAATGTTTTATGCACACAAGGAGCTAAGTAATGAGTAACACAAATTCACCTAGAACTATAATCGTAACCGGGGGTGGAAGTGGAATCGGATTCGCTGTGGCCGAGGCTTTCCTCGATCGTGGAGATAATGTCGTGCTCAATGGGCGCACCGAATCTAAACTGCGCTATGCAGCCCAAAAGCTTGGGCATGCGGATCGAATCGCTATTGCACCGGGCGATATTACACAAACTGAGACTGGTCAACGGCTGGTTGATATCGCTGTAGAACACTTTGGCAGACTAGACATACTTTTTAACAACGCAGGTATTTTTGAAGCCAAGCCGTTCACAGACTATAGCGCTGATGAAATAGATGGTTACCTAGGCTATTTGCGAGGAGCGTTTCTCGCCACACAAGCTGCGGTACAACAGATGCGCAAAGATGGCGGCGGCGGGGTCATCATCAATAACACCACGATCCTAGCCCTAAACGGCGTCAAAGAAATTCCCTCCAGCGCGCCGATTGCCGCAAAGGGTGGTCTCAACGCCATTACCAAGAGCCTGGCCATTGAACTCGCACCGGACAACATTCGTGTTAATGCAGTTGCACCGGGCATCGTTCCTACACCACTTTATGGCGAACTAAACGATGAACAGCACAAGGCACTTCATGCTATGCAGCCGCTTGGCAGGTATGGCCAGGTGAGCGATATCGCTGATGCTGTGCTGTACCTCGCCGATGCCTCGTGGGTGACCGGCGTGATTTTACCGGTTGATGGGGGTGTCGCAGCTGGAGGCGATGGCAAAGCTAGTGTTACCGCATAATGACTGAACATATGAAAACTTCCGCTTGCCGGAAGCTTATTTTATTATTTACGTAAGCACTTAAGGAGTTAAGCAATGAAAACCTCAACTAACAATATCAAAAAACATGCGCTGGTTCTTTCAATCGCACTTTTAGTCGTAGCATTGTCGTTGTCCTTAAACATCGAACAGACTGCGACTGCAATACAGGCTACTGAAAACCAGGAAGCCGGCAATAAAAGTCATCTTCAAGTGAAGTACCGCTCGATCGAAATCGATGGCGTGGACATCTTCTACCGTGAAGCAGGGCGTGCCGATGCGCCTACGATCCTTCTCCTGCACGGTTTTCCGACATCATCGCATATGTTCCGCAATCTGATTCCTCAACTTGCGGATGAATTTCATCTGGTTGCCCCTGATTATCCTGGTTATGGCAACAGTTCGATGCCGAGCGTTGACGAGTTTGATTACACTTTCGATCACTTCGCGGAGCTTATTGACAAATTCACAGAGAAGCTCGGTCTCGACAAATACAGCCTTTACCTGATGGATTACGGTGCACCGGTGGGATTCAGGTTGGCAACCAAGCACCCCGAGCGCGTCCAGTCGCTCATCATTCAGAATGGCAATGCCTACATCGAGGGGATCGATAATGATTTCTGGGAGCCCATCAAGGAATACTGGAAAGATCGCTCTGCTATCAACAAGGGACTCGACAACGATTGGTGGAAGAATGTTAAGGCCGCTTACAATAAGCCGAATATGTCAAACGAAGAGGCGCTGGGCTTCCTAGTGACGCTGGGCGCAACTCAGTGGCAGTACACCAACGGCGTTCGTAATAAGGAAACGATCAGCCCCGACAATTGGCACGTTACCCAGAGACTGCTGGATCGACCAGGCAATGCGGAAATTCAACTGCAAATGTTCTACGATTACGGCAGCAATCCCCCGCTCTACCCAAGTTGGCAAGATTATTTTCGCAAGTATCAGCCGCCAACACTTATCGTTTGGGGCGCTAATGATGAAATATTCCCAGCCGCGGGCGCTCATCCATATAAGCGTGACCTAAAGGATTTGGAGTTTCACCTACTAGATACGGGTCATTTTGCGCTCGAAGAAGAAGGCCAGGTGATCGCTGAACTTATGCGATCGTTCTTGCAACGAAAAGTGCAAATAAAGCAATGAACAAGATATCGGTGGTTGTTGCCTGCGCTTGGCTATTGTTGCTAAGTGCAGGCATTCCATCGATTTGAGGCTAGAACAATGAAATTAGAATCACGTCAATTTGTTAGCGATATCGCATTTACTCCCGCTGTTAAAGATGTACAAAGCCGACTCCGATCGCGCAACGGTTATGCGAATATGGAGCAAGGCAGTGGGTGGGCTAACAAGATCACAGATGATCTTCGCAGCTTCATCGCACAGCGCGATTCGTTCTATCTCGGCACTGCAAATGTTGATGGTCAGCCTTACATTCAACATCGCGGCGGACCCTTGGGCTTTCTGAAGGTAATTGACGAATCGACACTCGCAATTGCTGATTTTAAAGGCAATCAACAATACATATCGCTAGGCAACTTGAGTGAGAACAATCAAGCTTTTATCTTCCTCATGGATTACGCCAATCAGCGTCGTGTTAAAATCTGGGGTACTGCTGAAGTGGTTGAAGATGATCCAGCTCTACTTAAACAATTAACTGATCCCGAATATGGTGGCCGCCCCCAGCAAGCGTTCGTGTTTCATGTCGAGGCATGGGATGTCAATTGCCCTCAACACATTCCACGGCTTTATTCGCAAGCGCAGATTGCTTCGCAAGTGCAGAGCCTTCAAAACCAAGTCGCGGAGTTAGAAGCGGATAATCAACGTTTACGCAGATAGAAATAACAATTCGTGATGAATTGTTACTCATGTAGCGTACTCCTCGGCTCCCATCAGATGTAGTGAAACGTAAGGCTCGATGCCTACTACCCAGGAATCGTGGCCGGGGTCGTTTTGAATACTTCGCCGGGGTTGAGTGTGATTTCACGGCCATCATCCATTTTAACCGCAACGCTACCGCTCAGCACTACGCCGACATGGGCAACATCACAGCTCGACTTGCCGAGTTCAGGCCCGACGTGCTTAGACCACACCCAGCCCGGTTCGTAGGTGGCGCGGCCGAGCGTCATGCCGGCGACATTGATAAGCTCGAAGATCCCCTTAGTGAAAACTCGCTTCTCATCCGGAGTATCAAATGGCTTAATCCTACATTCAGACATTAATGATCTCCTTATCAGAAGTGATCAGTACAATAGTATTGCATATTCACATAATGTGCATTATTCTATAGCAATGAATAATGATCTCCGATTTCTTCGACACATGCTGGCTGTGATTGCATATCGTGGTGGGAAGGTATTGCGCCATGCGCCTGATGGGTTTGGCATAACGCGAGTTCGGGAAGATACGCGAAGTGCGGTTGAGATACTATCGCATATTAATGATACTTTGCAGTGGGGATTAACGGCAGTACAAGGTAAGCAAGAGTGGCAGGAGCAGGCGCATGGTGAGTGGCCAGCTCAGGTTGATCGGTTCTTTGATGTACTTAAGCGATTTGATGAAGCGTTAAAATCGACTGATGAATTGCCTTGTTCGGCAGAACGTTTGATTGCAGGACCACTGGCGGATTCGCTCACACATATTGGGCAGCTTTCGACACTTCGCAAGCTTGCAGGCTCAGCGGTATTGGGAGAGAACTACTTTGTTGCAGACATTGAAATTGGCAAAGTTGGGCGAGATCAGGCCGCTCCGAAGCGTGAGTCTTAGTAAATGGTGAAGCTCGCGACTGGCGACAGTTTACGCCTATATTTTCTTATTAAATAAATAATCAATTGTGGATCATCTTTGTGGCTTTGGCTCCTAAACTAGATTCAAAGCTGCCTATTGGAGGATCATGGAAAATGTGTAATCGCCAGTTTCGCAATCTAATTTTTCTGATAGCTGTTGTTGGTTGCTGCTCATCAATAGCGTCTGCTCAAGAAGTTGTAGTGCATGAGCTTTCGGTGAAGCTTCAACCGGATGCACATCATATTTCAGTTACAGATCAAATTACTCTGCCAAAGAATATGCGCGCGGGTGTTATTGAGTTCACGCTTAATGCAGCTTTGACTATTAGCGATAGTTCGCCGAGCATTTTGAAGATTGCATCAGAAGATGAACAGATTGCGCGCTACAAATTAACTTCGTTGCCAAGTGATGGCATTGTAAGAATTACTTATAGCGGTGCGTTTGATTTTGGCCTGTCCGATCAAAAAGAGCAATACACAAGAGGTTTTCGTGAAACCATTGGCACTATTGCGCCGGTTGGTGTGTTTTTAGATGGCGGTAGCGCTTGGGTGCCTAAGTTTAGCGATGAGCTTATTCGTTTTACCGTTAATGTACAGCAGCCAGAGGATTGGCACATAATTAGCCAAGGTAATGGAACATCTAGAGATGAAAACGGTAACGCACTTTGGGAATCAGGGGGATTGCTTGAGCAAGTTTATCTCGTAGGCGGGCCATTGGTTGTTGCAAAAGATAACGCGGGGGCTGTAGAAACACTTGTCTATCTACACGAGCAGGATGATGTGCTTACGAAAAAATATCTGGATGCAACAGCGCAGTACTTGGAAATGTACAGGCAACTGTTAGGTCCATACCCATATAAGAAATTCGCACTTGTCGAAAACTTCTGGGAAACGGGTTACGGCATGCCTTCGTTTACATTGCTTGGCGAACAGGTGATTCGTTTTCCATTTATCCTTCATTCCTCCTACCCGCACGAAATACTACATAACTGGTGGGGGAACTCGGTATTTGTGGATTATGAAAGTGGCAATTGGTGCGAAGGCTTAACCGCGTATATGGCTGACCATTTAATCCAGGAGCAGCGCGGTTTAGCAGTTAATTACAGAAGATCAACATTACAAAAATATCGCAACTATGTGCGCGATGGGCTGGATTTTCCGTTATCTGAATTTCGTTCACGACATAGCGCTGCAACCGAAGCTGTCGGGTATGGCAAAGCGCTGATGATGTTTCACATGCTGCGCAGAAAAGTTGGTGATGATGCGTTTCGCTCAGCTTTTGCTAGCTTTTATAGAAAGAACCGAGGCAAGCGCGCTAGCTTTAGTGATATCCAAGCTGCGTTTGATTCGGTTACTGATAGCGATCACAGCAAATTCTTTGATCAATGGGTTAACCGTGTTGGCGCGCCATCACTTGTATTAAACGATATCACAGTTAAAGAAGATGGCGATGGTTTTGTAATTCATGGTTCAATCGATCAAGTTCAGGAAATTGATCCTTTCATGCTCGATGTACCGCTTCATGTTCAAACTCAAAGCGGAATGGAAACTGCGGTCGTAACAACCAATCAAAGAAAACAATCGTTTGACATAAGCGTTAATTCTCAGCCTCTATCTATTGCTGCCGATCCGATGTTTGATTTGTTTCGTCAGCTTGATCCTAGAGAAACGCCGGCATCTATAGGGCAAATCTTTGGCGATCCACAGGTTCTTGCAGTATTGCCAAGCGGTGCAACTGAAACTGAAATCGAAGGCTATCGCGAGTTAATGCAAGGTTGGCAAACTGATGTACACAATGTCGAGATTACTTCGGATTCAAAGATAGAAACACTTCCAAGCGATCGCGCAGTTTGGCTGCTAGGAATTAATAATAAATTCGCTAATGAACTCGCATCTTTAGATGAAAACGTAAATGTTAATAACGATGCGTTAACCATAGCAGGCGAAGAAGTGCTTAACGCGGATCACTGCACAGTCATTATTTGGCGCAACCCTAACAACATGAATAAAGCCATCGGCTGGATCACGGTTAACCCTGCTGATGCGTTTGCGGGCATGGCCCGTAAGCTGCCACATTACGGCAAATATTCTTACTTGGCATTTGAGGGCAGTGAACCAACCAATACTGTTAAGGGGCAATGGGATACAACCAATTCGCCTTTGGTTGTTGATTTGCGAATGGATAAGAGTGAGCGTTTACCTGCGTTAGCTAAAATATCGCGCCACGCGCTTGCAACGCTTCCGCCGACGTTTTCGCGCAAGGAAATTGCAAAGCACGTCAATTGGCTTGCGTCATCTGAAAGAGCTGGCCGAGGGCTAGGCACGCAAGGGCTAGATGAATCTGCGCTGTACATAGCGCAGGTAATGGAAGATGCAGGTTTAGAACCCGGCGGTGATAACGGTTCTTGGTTTCAGCAGTTTACGGTTTCAGATGGGCCTAATAATGCGCCAGCCCCGGCAATGAATGTAATAGGAGTATTGCCCGGGACTAACGTGGATTGGTCCCAGCAATCGGTCATCCTTAGTGCGCATTACGATCATTTAGGATTAGGTTGGCCAGACAATCACGCAGGTGATGTTGGTAAGATTCATCCAGGCGCGGATGATAATGCCAGCGGCGTTGCAGTAATGCTGGAACTTGCAAAGAATCTCGTAGCAGAAGAAGGCGGGTCTCGAAACCTGGTGGTTATTGCGTTTTCAGCTGAAGAGTGCGGCCAAATCGGATCAAAATATTACGTGCAACACCCCCGATTCCCACTAAAAGAAATCCGTGGCGTAATAAATCTCGATACGGTCGGGCGACTATTTGATGGAAAAGTATCAGTCCATGGCACAGCTACCGCAGATGAGTGGCAACACATCTTCCGAGGTAGCGGCTTCGTAACGGGAGTTGCAAGTAAAAACGTTCCAGGCGCAGCTGAGGGATCAGACCAGGCCAGCTTTATAGAAAAAGGAATCCCCGGCGTGCAGATATTTACGGGCGCGCATAGTGATTATCACAGACCTGGTGATACGCCAGACAAAATTGACGAAGCAGGCCTTGTAAAGATCGCAACGTTCGTAAAAGAAGCAGTTGTGTATATGCTTGAGCGTGAGGAACCGTTAACTGTTCGCATCGAAGGCACATTAGCTGAAACTCAAACGCAACGAGCAGCAACTGGTGGACGGCGCGTGTCATTCGGAACTGTTCCGGACTTTCAATTCCAGGGCATGGGAGTAAAGATTGATTCGTTGGTTGCCGATTCGCCCGCAGAAAAAGCTGGGTTACTAGCTGGAGATATACTCATTGAGCTTGATGGTAATGAAATTGCCAACCTTCGCGCATTTTCTAATTATTTAAAAACGTTAACGCCTGGCCAAAAAATTGTTGCTGTAGTTGACCGTAATGGAGAGAGAATCTCTGCTACTGTTATTGTAAAAGCGCGGTAAGATGACATCGCTTATGCTCTATCCCACTAAGGCTAAACGCGAATGGATGAGAAGGAAAAACCTGATGCAACTCCTTCAGACCCTTCGCAATGGGTAGATCGCCACAGTGATGCGCTGTTTGGTTACGCAATGTTGCAACTAGGTAATCAAGAAGAAGCTCAGGAACGTCTACAGGAAACTTTCCTCGCAGCTTTGCAAGCAAGGTCTACTTTCCGAGGAGAATCATCTGAACGCACCTGGTTAATGGGCATCTTAAAGCACAAAATTATCGACCAATTTCGTAGGCGAAAACGTGATTCTTCCTTGGCTGGTTCTGAAGAAGGCGAACTGGCTATGAAAAATATTTTTAGCGATAAGGGTTATTGGAAGCATGAACATAAGCGCAATTGGGCTGACCATTTAGATTCACAGGCAGAATATGCGGAGTTCTTGCTTGCACTAGAGTTATGTTTGGCTAAATTGCCGGATCGCATGAGTAAAGCCTTTTCACTGCGAGAAATACAAGACCTAAAAGCTGATAGAATCTGTGAGATTCTTGGCATTTCCGCGACTAACCTTTGGACGCTTCTGCATCGGGCCAGAGCTTTGCTTCGAGACTGTCTTGATCGAAATTGGTTCGGCCAACAGAAGCAGGGGCAACAAAAATGAGCGCATGGCAGGCGATTAAAAAAGTTCTCACCTTGCGGTGCCATGAATCATCACGGATTCTATCTGAAGCATCCGATGGCGAGCTATCTTTTATTGACAAACTTGCTTTGAGGGGGCACTTGCTGGTTTGCGGTCCTTGCAGAAAATACCAAAAACAATTGCGCAAATTGCGATCTTTAATCGAAAATGCCATGAAGAGCCTTGAGTCGGAAGAAAGCTTATTTAAAAGCAGGCTTTCTGATGATGTCAAAGCAAAAATGCAAGCGATAATTGATTCACATAATTCCTGATTAGTGTGATTAAGGCACAAATAAAAAACTCACACTTTCTTGCAAGCGCAATCGGTCTGCTGCGACAAACTCCTCGACGCCCATAGTTACTGCACTTTGTCAGGTGGTCATCTAATCACGAGTTGTGAATCTGCGCAGACTTTTAACTTTGGCCAAGACCAATTCTATCTTTCAACGTGCAATACAATAAAAGTTAACCCGCGAATTGTTCTCGGGTGCTGCATGACTTGATACAAATCGCATAATATGCGAGGAGACAAAGAAAATGTTTGATAAGTTTAGAATGCTGGCTGTAATTATGTCACTAGCCATTGGCTCTGTTTTCGTACTAACAGCTAGTAATGCAAGCGCCAATGGAAGAGGCGATGGCCCTGTAATTTATGTGACAAACCAAAACCTTTTTTATGATTCAATAGTGCTTACCGAGCTACCCCTAGAAGGCCCTTTTCAACAGTTACTAATGGGTGGACCGTCCGGCTTAATGACACAGTACGGCCCAGGTGATTTAGGCTATCTCGGAGGACGTTGGTGGCTCGATGTTAATGACAACGGCGAAATGGATGAAGATGACAACTACTTCATTTGCCCATTACTCGGTCCTGGTCGCGAAGAACCATAATCAAAATCAACATCAGTAAAGCAAAGCAACCACAGTAATAGCGCGAACGTTGACGCCTTCGCGCTATATTTCTTGTATTTAGTGGATTTTTTAGTTTTGAATTATTGAACCGCTGATCTTGCTTATTTGTGCAATCAGGAATGTCGCTGCGCCAGTTGGACACAAGTTAGCCAATTGATATACTCTGCTCTCCATCAATGTAATTGCGACTCATTCTCAATTAAGGATAGGCAGATGTTTAACTTGGCCGAACCTAAATCACGTCATAAAGCCCTTACTCGCAACACCTTCTGTATTGTTGTGTTTGTACTTCTTCTTGTTGGAGCTACAACTGCCAATGCTGGAGAGCGACGTTTCACCTTCACCTATGAAGCGGCTACACACGCTCCAGGCGATGTTGAATATGAACAATGGATCACTTGGAAGACCGACAAGGACACCGATTCAGCCTTCGATCGAATTGATGTCCGACACGAACTCGAATTTGGCATTACAGATGATTTTCAGTTGGCGCTATACCTTTCGGATTGGCGTTACCAACGCGGCAGTTCCGTTGGTGATGGCACAGAGTGGCGCGACGTGGCAATCGAACTAATGTACAACATCTCCGACCCTGCAACAGAATCGATCGGCTTCACACTCTACGGCGAACTCAAAATCGGCGATGAATTGCTGGAACTCGAAGGTAAAATCATTGCCCAGAAAAACTTCGGCAAATGGGTTTTCGCCTACAACGCAACCATTGAAGCTGAATGGGAAGGTTCTAACTACAGCGAAGATAAGGGTGAATTTCAACAAACCCTAGGCGGTAGCTACCAATTCTCACCGAAAATTTTCGCCGGCTTCGAACTATTACACGAAATCGAATACGACGATTGGGACACATGGGGCGATCATCTTCTCTATGCAGGGCCGAACGCTTCTTATCGCGCAGATCAATGGTGGGTGACAGTTACGCCACTTTTTCAGCTAACAGATTCTGAAAGTGAAGCAAACTTTCAGCTTCGACTTATTTTCGGGATTGATTTCTAAAATCGTACAGCTTAAGAAAACGAAGAATGTTACAACGAACCATCATTTTGGCGCTATTACTTTTTAGCTCGCTCATCTTGAGCTGCGCAACCATTGAGGAACTGGCTCCACTAGTCGATGAAGCAGCGGTGAATCTTGCGATATCAAGCGGCGTAGATCCTAGCATGGCAGCACGGGGTCGTACGATCTATATCACCTCTTGCGTGCGTTGCCATAGCCCCGAGCCGGTCGCTGGCTACAACCTTGTGTATTGGCAAACCTACATTCTGCCGAAAATGGCCAAGCGCAGCAAACTAAGTGAAACTGACACCCAAGCTCTCGAAGCATACATAAAGCTCACACTGCAAGCGGTAAAGTAGCTATCAACTAGAAGAGATGACGGCATGCCCTGTCACCTGTCTCCTGAATCTATCATGAAAACGCGACCAATCCCGATCCCGATGGATTTGGGACAGGTGGAATCGGGACGGCTTTATAGCGCATGGCTCATCCCGCATCCCGCATCCCTCATGGCTCAAGTCTCAAGACTCAAGACTCAGGACTCAGTTCCCTTCTTCTACATCATATCCTGCTGCTTTCCAGCCGCTGAGGCCGCCGCGTAGAGTTTTGACATCTTCGTACCCTAGTTGCATTAGGCGTTTACTCATGGCATTAGCTTTGGGGTCGTTGTAAGTTGAGCCATATACAACTATCACCTCATATTTCTGAAGAATGTGGTGATCCTTTGCCACATTTTGAAAGGGTAGATTGACTGCACCGGGTATGTGTCCCAGGCGAAAATCGCGCTCACTTCGCGGGTCAAGCCACACGCCAACCGTGGTTCCACCCAGTCCTAGCAGTTTGGATCGGCCTTGAACTATCGCCTGTGCATCGCCTGCGTTAATAAGCGAAATATCGCGGTCGCTAGTCTTATTAGAGCAGCCAAACAAGCTAGTGCTTACAGTTAGAATCAGCATAATCGCCAAAGTTTTACGGGCGTTAAAACCTGCGTTCATTGCGTTTACTCCATCCATCAAATTATCACAGAATCCAAAAAAGTCCTTTATATTCAGCACTCAGCAAAATAAGGGAACCAGGAACACCAAATGGTAGTCTATAATGATGAGCATTAAAATAGAAAATGCAATGACCTCCCCGGAACCACCAACAATCCCCAATAAACCTCGGGAATATAATGCCCTAATATGTGCCTCTTATAAGTAGATGATAAGTCGTTTTCAGGAGATTTGTCTTGTTTCCTATGTATTTTAAGTCAGTAGAATTGTTTAAGAAGGCCAACTTGGCGCACTGGCCATACGTCCTGTACGCTGCATATCTTGGGATATTTCTCCTTGGCTTTGGGGCAAGCGCAACAAGCCCCGCACCGCCATCCGTATCGCCAACTGATTCTAAGAAACCAGCAGTAGCGTCAGCTGAGGAGTTAGCCAAGCTCCGCACGAAAATTGATATAAAGACAGTCCATCCCGGCCAAGCATTTAATTTGGTATTGATCTTTGATATTCAGCCGCAGTGGCATATTTATTGGAAGAATCCGGGCGAAGGAGCTCCTTCACCTGATGTTGTTGTCCAAGTGCCTGACGGTTTTAAGGTTGGCAAGATTCGTTGGCCTCGCCCTATCGAGATGGATTCACCATTTGGGCCTGAGTATGTTTATGAAAAACAAGCTGCCTTGTTTGTGCCGATTACTGCTCCTAAGAAACTTAGTGATGGGCAGATAGAGATCAAAGCCGATGTACGCTGGGCGGTTTGTAAACACATCTGTCTTTGGGGTTCTGATAAGCAAACATTAAAACTCGCAACATCATCATCCAGCAGAGAACTTAAAAGCAAGGATGCGCAGATTGATCCTGAAATTACAAAGTTGTCTAAGCGTTTACCCAAGCCACTAAAAAATTCCAAAGACACTGATAGCGCAGCAGCATCTTTTGACGGCTCAAAGTTGACAATAACAGGTCCAGCGCATGGGTTTAGCAGTGTTAAGTTCTTCCCTGGTTTTTCGCCTGGTGTTACCTACTCATGGTCACAGGCAATAATCCAGGATGGCCGATTTACATTAATTGTCGATATCAAAATTAATCGACTAAATACGCTGAGCAAGCCTATCGTACTAGAGGGTTTGGTGGCTCTAGGTAGCAAACTTGATGATCCATCTTATGAATTTCAAGTTCCCGTTCCTAAACAATCGAGGTAGTATTTCTTACTAATCAGAGATCTTGGGAGATTCGAAACATGAAAACTTTAGCAAAGAAATTTCATATCGTTGGCATTTGTGCGGTGCTTGTGTGCCTTACAGCTGCTATGGCAATAGATGACGAGGAAAAAGAGGAAGAAAAAGCCAAGCTAGGTGAAAAAGCGCCGGACTTTAAGCTTTTTGATACTAAAGATCAGCAGCGCAGCCTGTCGGATTACAAAGACAAAATCATTGTCTTGGAATGGACCAACCCCGAATGTGAATTTGTAAGCAATATTTATCGAACCAAGGAAATGCAAAAGGCTTACAAAGATGTCAAGAAGATCGACAAGTCCATTGTCTGGCTGGCAATTAACAGTAGTTCAAAGACAACAGCTGCGAAAAACAACTTCTGGATCCAAAAGTACAGCATTAAATACCCAATTCTTTTAGACCAAAATGGAGCGGTGGCAAAAACCTATAACGTTAGGCGTACGCCTCACATGGTCGTCATTGATAATGAAGGTATTGTTCGATACCAAGGTGCAATCGACGATAACAATCTAATGCTCAAGAAGTCTGATGAAATAACTAATTATGTTGCTAAAGCGGTGCAGCAAATTGTTGATGATGAAACCGTATCAACTGATACAACCAAAACATATGGGTGCGCCATCAAACAATCGCACTAAGAAAAATGCTTATGTTTGATTTGCTGTTTATTATCAGGTGACCAGTACAGTTGCTACTGCAAATTGACTGGCATTATCACATATGTGAAGTCTTTATCAGTGCGTAAAACGCCCGGTTTATTAGGGGCTTTAAGCTCCATGGTGATTTTCTCACTATTTACAACGTTTAGTGCATCAGTAATAAAACCTGGATTAAAGCCTATTTCTAAAGGCTCACCTTGATAATCATCAAGCTTGACTTCAACGGTGGCCTCACCCATTTCCGGTGCGCGACTACTTAGGGTTAGCGAGTCATTTTCGAAGTGTAAGCGAACGCCTTTGGATTCTTCATTGGTGAGCAAAGCTGCTCTACGAATTGCGCTCGAAAGTGTTGTAGTGTCGAATGTGACTTTCTTGTCATGGTCACTTGGGATGACATCTTCAAAGGGCGGGAATGCACCCTCGACAAGACTGCTCGAAAGCACAGCAGCATCGGCACCTTCACCAACACTAAGTCGAATGCGATTGTCTTCAACTGCAATCCGAACAGTCGCTTCAGGATCGTCTAATAGTTTAGTAATGAGTTTCAGGGCTTTGCTGGGAATGATGCACGAAGTTGTATCTTCGCCAACCAGACATTCACCTTTTGCCATGGCTAAGCGCCTGCCATCTGTTGCTATAAGCCGCAGGTTACGTTTATTACGATCAAAAAGCACACCATTGATTGCGTAGCGACTGTGTTCTGAAGCTGCAGCGAAAAGCGTTAGACCTATTAGCGATTGGAGTACACCTGCTGCGATTTCACAATCAATGGTTGCATCATCAAAGTCCACGACTGGTGGAAACTCGCTGGGATCAAATCCAAAGATTTTAAAGTGTGCATCTGCACCGCGAATGTGCATAGTGTGATCTTCCATCTCCAGCGTAAGAGTTTGATCATCACAAGCGCGCACGATTTGCGTAATCTTGTCAGCTGGCACAAGGGCTTCGCCTGTTTGTTCTATCTCAACCTGTTCGACACCCATTTTCAGTGCGACTTCAAGATCAGTTGCAGCTAACATCAACAAGCCATCCGCAGTAGAAAGCTTCAGGCAGCGCAAGACTGGCGTGGGTGTACGGTTTGGTACAACACTTCCAACAACATTTAGTGCATCAACTAATGCAGCACGATCACAAAGCACCTTCATCTGTTTTTAATCCCTTAATAATTAGTTTGGTTTTTTAATGCCTAAAAGTGTACCAATCGCAGCGATGTGCGTAAGAATATGCCAACAATCTGTCGATTGTGCAGGTAATTCGATGGATTTGGGATCCTTCTGGACAAAGAGGCATAGTTTGCTTATGGCCACAGTCCATGGGATACTCCCAAGTCATCGTTAAAAAAAGCAGTAATAGGCCGTCTATGTAGTAGGAAGGGTACTGAATGTCGTTTGAAGCAGCAGTTCACGCAAAGGCAATACAACTTAATCACGCTAGTCTGGACATGTGCGCCACAGCTGGTAGTGGGCATCCAACCACAGCTTTAAGCCTGGGTCATATTGTGACGGTGCTGCTGTATCACAGCATGCGCTGGCTACCAGAGCACCCTCAATACCCAACTTCAGACCGCCTGGTGCTATCAGAAGGCCATGCTGTACCTTTGATATATGCTGCCCTGGCAGATTTAGGCACAGTCGTAGGTAGTGGAGCTTCATCGAGACCTTTGACGCAAGATGATCTTCAGACCTTACGCGAAGCGGAATCTGTGCTGGATGGTCACCCAAGCCCTATGGAGGGTGTTACCTTCTTCGACGCAGCCACTGGATCGCTGGGCCAGGGGCTTTCTGTAGCCTGTGGCTTAGGTATAGCAGCTAAAAACGACGGCTTGGATCGACGTATTTACTGCATAATCGGCGATGGCGAATCTCGTGAAGGGCAAATACACGAAGCTTTGGACTTCATGGCCGATCATAAATTGACCAATGTTCTGCCTATCTTCAACTGTAACGGCTATGGACAGGCGGACGCGGTTAGTCGCCAACAATCGCCTGAAACAATGGTCAAGAAACTGGAAGCCTTCGGCTTTATGGTTGTCGATGTCGATGGACATAATCCAGAAGCTATCCAGAAAGCCATTGAACAATTTGTGGATAACCAGCAATCGGATCAACCATTTGCATTAGTCGCTCGAACTGTCAAAGGCTGGGGCGTTGCATCTATGCAAGGTGGCGGGTGGCACGGAAAGCCAACAACTAAGGACGCATTGGACCAAGCGCATTCTGAACTGAACGCAACTGGTGTTGGACTGACTTCTGCTCTTGCGGGTGATGATCTGCGTATCTACCCACCGGTTGAACATGCTAATCAACAGACAACTTCAAAAGACCCAATCAGCTTCAAGGAAGCATTAAATCTCTACGGCATGCAGAAGGTATTAGCAAGTGGAAAGCTGGCAACCAGAAAAGCCTATGGCTTGGCGCTTCAAGCAATCGGACACGCAAACTCGGATGTTTACGCACTGGATTGTGATGTCAGTAATTCAACGTTTGCAGAAAACTTCGCCAAAGATGATGCACTTGCCAATCGATTTGTTGAATGCAAAATCGCGGAACAAAATATGTTCTCAGTTGCGGTCGGCCTCTCCGCTGGCGGCAAGGTCCCCTTCTGCTCAACTTTTGGGAAATTTGTAACTCGAGGTTACGACCAAATAGAAATGGCAATGAACTCAGGCGCTAACATAAAAATTGTCGGAAGCCATTGCGGAGTATCTTTAGCAGCAGATGGACCAAGCCAAATGGCATTACCTGATGTTGCGTGGTTTAGAAGCTTATCAGCTGTAAAAGACCATCGGGGCAACCCGGGGTGCTACGTCTTGCAACCAGCCGACGCTTACGCTGCTTATGCGCTTACTGTTGCCATGGCGGAATACCAAGGCGTTTGCTACATGAGAACAACCAGGCCGGAGGTCGAGTTTATCTATTCCCAAGATACCATCTTTAATCTAGGCGGGTTTGAAACCTTAACCGAAGGTAGAGACCTGTTAATTGTTTCAGCGGGCTACATGCTGCACGAATGCAATAAAGCTCTTGATTCACTTGATAAAGCTGGAATTGATGCAACGCTTGTCGATTTATATTCGCTGCCGTTTGAAAGTGATTCATTGCTTGATATTGCCAACCAAAACGGCGGGAATATCCTGACCGTAGAAGATAACTATGGCGGAGGAATAGGTTCAGCAGTTGCCGATGCCGTTACAGATTCTGGCGATGCGTTCACTATCCAACAGATGTACGTTCGAAAGATCCCCAAATCTGCACGCAGCGAACAAGCAATACTAAAACTCTGCGGACTACATCACACAGATATCACCCGAACCGCAGCAGAAATGGTCGGCGTAGTAGCAGTCTAGTTCATAATCTCAGCGGGAATAGATAGTGTCCACTGCGCTTGTGATTGTTGATCAACAACAGTTATTTGCTGGTCAGTAATTGCAAGCTCAAGCGCTTCATATCCACTTGGAAATGTTGAATTAGAATTTCGCTTTGATCGACCCTTAGTCTGTTGTATGCGGTATTGATCTAAAGCTGTATCATTACTAGATCCAACCACCCAAACTGGACTATCCAAATCGCCGGTTAATGCAATCAGTCTTACATCTTTTACGCAGGGATCATCAAGCGGGATGTTTTTGAACTTGCCATCGTATTTAACGGTACCAACTAAGAAAATGTACCAGTTGTTTCCGTTAATAGTGCAGTGCGCCAGCAATAAGCCGTTCACATCTGTTTGTGAAGATGCAATTATGGGGATGCCACCACTCTTTGCGTTGATAAGCCTAAAGCTTTTTTGTGATGGCCTATCTTTGCTATTGACATTGCGCAGTGCGTTGTAATTGCCACCCGCTTGCTTGATGATGTATGACTCAACGGAAGTTTGCCATCTGCTTAATGGTTTAGTAGCTGAGCTGCATCCTGCAATTAAGCCTGCAAAGATCAATAATACGATAATTTGTAATCTTCTCATACCTCTAATCTCACCCTTTCACAATCATTAGAACAACTAATTCATTTGCTGGCTTGCAATATTCTCTGAGCTGAACATCGCAGACATCATAAGGTTGACGCCTATTGAGTTTATAAAGTTTTTCTTCCTGGGCTTACGAACATCCTTGGTAAACATGCTAGTGTGTGGAACTCGTAAATACTCTGCTAATGATACATGACCAGCTTTCATTGCCTCGTGAATTGGAGTTGAGCCATATCTATCCCCAGCGTTGCCAGATGCTCCTGCTTCAACAAGCAATTTAACAGATTCATAATGTCCGCTGCGTGCAGCATCATGAAGCGCGGTCCACCCAAACTCATCACTAGCGCCTAACGATGCGCTGCTTGCAATAAGAATCTCAGCTACCGCAGTTTGATTTCGGCTTACCGCAAAGTGAAGAGGAGTTGTCTGCAATTTTGCTATTGCGTTTACATTTGCACCATGCCCAAGCAGCATCTGCACCATTGCAACCTGTCCCCACATAGCTGCGCGATGCAGCGGTGTTTCATGAAGATTATCAACAGCATTAATGTCCGCAAACTTAGCGATTAACTTTTCAAAGGTTCTGAAATTCGGATACCGCGCCAGCCAATGAAGAGGCGTTCGCCCACGAGCATCCTTCGCGTTGACATCAGCATGATAATCAATAAGTGCATCTACAACATTGGGAAATTCAATGGCGCGGTGCAAAGCAGTTGCACCTTGATCGTCAGGCGCATTAACCTTGGCGCCTCTTGAAAGTAGCAAACAAACCATATGCACATTGCCAGCTGAGGCAGCAACATGTAGTGCCGTTTCCAAAACAACACCCCTGCCCGCGATGGCTTGGCCAAGTGGTTGATCAACCGCCATTCCCTCCTCTAGCAGTTGCTTTACGCACTCCGTATTATCCTGATAAGCTGCCCAATAAAATGCTTTAATTGCAGAATTACCATCATCGCCTTGAGCCATTGGTGAGCCATAACAAGTATTACCAATTGTGATTAGTTCGTTATCAGTGCCTCGATGGCCATAATCTTCACCCCAAAGCGTAGTTAATTCTTGTAGGAGCTTGTCAAAATATTTGCGAGATCGAATCGCCCCATTATCGTCTGCGTACCATCGTAGAATTCCTGCTGCGCGCTTCTTAACAGCCTTGCGAACAGCTTTTCGCATACCTGCTTCAAATTTGCTGGGGTTCAGCGCTTCATTAAAATGATCGCTAATAAAAATAGAAAAGAACCCTGAGTTTGGCCTCACATGGCTATTTAAGTGCCAATAGTTTTCCTTTAAAATAAGCATAGGCGGGCGCATCTCATCTTTAAGCTTAGCTTCCTGCGATAAATTTATATAGAACTTGAAACCACTGTAATTCGCTGCGAGATCTGCGTTGGAATACGCGCCTGCCGACATATATCCCACCATACCGGTTTCACCAAACAGCAGTCCATTGGTTCCAACTCTTACAGCCTTTGCAATAGCCTCTTGTTTACTAGCGCCATTGCGCAAAGCTTTGCGATAGGCTTTGTAATAGTGGAAGCCCATATCTGTAAAATGTCCGATCTTGTCGGTACCAAGATATGTCCCGTTTACTTTCAAAGTCGAAGCATGCCAAATGCGAAATAACTGCCTTGGATCTAACGGGAAGTGAACCTTCTTATAGATATTGCGAAATTGTGTCTTGTACCCAATCATTTGGCCAGGGTACTTTTGCTTCATTTTCTTGTTCTTGGTTAATCGCTCAAGATTATGAATGAGCATATACGCAGTTTCAAACTCGTTAAATGTCGCTTTTGCGATTTCATCATGCGATTGAAGTTTCGCTATAAACTTTTCGCTGCGACCATTTAGAAGCGCTTTGTAAATACGCTCATTTATCTTGATTACCGCAGATTGAATCGTGTCGTGCATTAGCTCATCAAAGTATGGACCAAGCTCAGCAAAATCCCTTCCAACAGGAATAGTGAACTGATCAGTTTCGTGTGCGGAAGCTTGAGTGCTAATTGCTGCGGTAATTAGTAGGGGAATTAAGAGTCTGCGAAGCATGGGTCCGATTCTCCAATTGCGAATCATCTTTGGCTCGGCTAGAACTCCCCCTCAATGCCGATGGCGTTGGTGACCGCACTTACGGGCTCACTTGTTGGGCTACCAATTAGACCTAAATGAGCGGAAATGCGGTCCGCTAAATTTTCGACCGAGTAGTACGCTGCTACCTTTGGCCCTGCTTCAGAGAGTCGGCTGTGCAGATCGTCGTCTTTTATGATTCTTGTAATTTGGTCCGATAGATCTGAGGAATCCCACACATTAAAGTGCAAACCGCCTATTTCGCCCTCGGCCTGAATTGCGCTTGCAATCCCACCATAGTTCGGAACTATCACAGGTGTGCCATGCGCTAAAGCTTCAACCGGAACCATGCCGAACGGCTCACGATGTATCGATGGATAAACGATGCAACGACTAGCAAAGAATAACGCAGTTCGCAATTCGTTAGGTATATGGTTACTCCACATGACCGGGCAGCGTAAATCCTCTGCGAGTTGTTTGCAGATTACGGAATACTGATTGCCGAATAAGGTTGGGCCGCAAATTGCAAGTTGAAATTCCACACCCTTGCTGCGCATGATGTTTGCTGCGTATAAAAGCAGGTCAATACCCTTTTCCGTATCGCGTCGACCCAGGAAGCTGATTAAAGGTAAATTTGGCTTAAATTGGGGGAATTTAGCGGAAATTAGCTCGTTGGCGTTTGAGCTATCCGCAGTAACTTTATGGGGAATACCTGGGGGGATGGCGCGCAGATCAGCTTTAGCTACGCCGATATCTTCGACAACTCTGTCAGCGTAATCCTCACTTACCGCAATGGCTGGCCAATCTGAATCCGCAACAGTTTTAACCAGATGTTTGAATAGTTCCTGCTGCGTCTTTTTATCTTTTGCGAAATTTACATATAGCTCGTAGCCTTGAAATGTCACGAGATATTTTAGATTCTTAGCGCCAGCATCTCGCGCCGCAGCTGCCCATGGACATAATATTGAGAGCATTGGAAGTAAATGTGTTACGCCGGATGTATTGAGTTCTTGAGCAAAGCGTTTGACAATACGACTATCATTTTCCACACCATTGCAAACACGATTTATCATTCCTTGCAAAACACTTTTAAGAATAGTCGGCCGTTTTTGCGCACTTCGAGCCCGATTCTTATCGTGAAAGAGTTTTGTGAAGAGCCGCCCCGCGCTATCTTTGATGTTGCTGCCATTGGAGCTTACATATCGAAAACCATGAAATAACCAACGCTGCTCAATAGCTGATCGAAGCGGCGCTTCCTTTTGCATATCCACCGCCCACCACACATGGACTTTATATCCACGATCACAAAGCTCATTTGCCAGGCGAATATCGCGCACTAGAGCCCCAGAAAGTGGTCCACCTAATAGGACAAAGCCAAAGACAGGTTGGTCGGTTGACTGCATATGTGTATGTTCGCATAAACGGACAAAATGTGAAAGCGCAGAAGAATGCCATGAGGAATGAGCCATTGTAGCCATTTAGCCCCGTGTGAATACACACGGGGCTTCTTTCGAACTAATCATTACATACACTTGTACGTACAAATCACCCTCAAGCAAGTTGTCCGCGATTGGAGTTCTTGAATCTACTGTTATACTGGTTTTATAGATAGCCGCGCAATCCTAATAATGATCACATTAGACAGTTGTGGTAGTTCTTTATTAGAGGCGAAATTTACTAATGTGTGAAGTAAGAAATTCTCTAATATAATTAACTTCATTAAGGAAATAAAGGATGTACGTCAAACATGGGGCGCGCTCACGCTGAGAGACGACGCGGAGGTCTGGTTCCGAGGGGTCGCTTCTAAAACTCACGAACTTAAGCCTGGAGCTTATCGCTCTAGCAACTTTGACGAAGAGGAGCTTCTCGAGCGATTTAAACTCCGGGCAGTTACATACTTAGAACATGAACTCAGGTCTGACTGGGATTGGTATTTCCTGATGCAGCACTTTGGACTCCCAACAAGGCTGCTGGACTGGACTGAGAACCCACTTGCAGCGTTGTTTTTCGCGGCTTGGAAGTGGGACGGGAAAACCACACCCGTTGTTTGGATGATGGAAGCCGGTACATTAAACAAGATCACTACAGGTGTTGACGAAATGATCATTCCTGGAGGATCATTTTCTGAAAATTGGCTGCCTAATAAGTGCCATGGAGAGAAAGCGCAGTTATTCGTTTTCAAGGATGAACAATACGAAAACGCGAAGCCCCTAGCGATACTACCCAAGCACATCAATCGCCGTATTACCGCGCAACAGTCCGTGTTTACTGTTCACGGGATCGAGCAACATTGCATCTCATCAGTGTTTGGAGAAGCTGAAGGCAATGAAGGATTGCTATTGCAGTTTGAAATGAATGGCTGTCAACGTAAGCAACTACTTGAAGAATTAGCAACACTAGGCATTAGCGAATCCTCATTGTTCCCTGAACTCTCTACGCTAGCTAATGACCTTAAACGAGAGCTTGGTTTAGACACTGAATGATCGCTAGCTTGGTAGTGTTACAACTGATGATCTGCTCATCCTCTTCGCCAACTGGGGACCGTGTAAATAAAAAGCCGACGCCCATGGATAGCAATCCAGGGGTTTAATTAAGAAGAAGGCAGCAGGCACTAGCTGGGGTTGCAGTTTTCTGCTATGCTCAACCCAAGTGTAAAGGTTAATCCGGTGGGTGGGAGGCTATGCCATGTGGAAGTGGATTAAACAGCTAGATGGGATACTCAGGGGTGATGCGACTCGCCTGCCGGCTTTGCGCGAAGGGCGCATCGATATGCCTGTCGGGGGTGTGGTGATCGTGGCGATCGGGCTGGCTGTAATTTATGGACTTTGTATGGGTGGGTTTGCAGTCATCCGAGCCGCCTGGCCAGAGCCGGGGGTAACGGTGGAAATGGCGGATGCATACAAGCAGATGCTGGCCAGTGCTGTGAAACTGCCGCTGCTGTTCTGTTTGACCTTATTGGTAACGTTTCCATCGCTTTATGTTTTTAATGCGCTGGTTGGGTCGCGGCTATCTACCTTGTCGGTAGCGCGACTGCTGGTTGCGATGATTGCTGTGATGATGGCGGTCCTTGCTTCGCTTGGACCTATCGTGGTGTTCTTCTCGGTTAGCACAACCAGCTATCCATTTATGAAGCTATTAAATGTCGCTATGGCAACGATCGCGGGTATTCTCGGGCTGGCATTCCTGCTGCGGACCTTGAGCCGCCTGGCCATGGTGCAGGATGCGATTGACTTCCCACCATCCGAATCGGTAACCGAGGGTGAGGATAAAGCAAAAGCGGACGAACAAAAGACCAGCAGCGCCTTGGATCAAATCGACTCCAACACTAACCAGAATGCGTCTGCTGTGTTTAAGATTTGGGTTTTGGTGTTCGCACTCGTTGGTGCGCAGATGAGTTGGGTGTTGCGCCCTTTCATTGGTAGTCCGGACTTGCCTTTCGAGTGGTTCCGCTCACGTGAAAAAAACTTCTTCATCGATGTGATCCGGTCCATCGGCGAATTGTTCGGAGCGTAGCATCCCATGAAAGGACTGCTTTTAGTTGATGATGTGTTGCGGGCTCGACCCTGGCTTGTGCGCGGTGGCGATCATGTCCGGTGGCTACTAATTGTGGTGACGATTATGCTCGTGTTCGGCGCCTTGTATGGTGCTGTGATGGGCAGCTACAGTGGCGCACGTTATCAGCAGATACTGTATTCAGCTCTCAAGGTGCCACTGCTTCTCGCAGCGACGTTTGCCCTAAGCCTGCCTAGCTTTTTCGTACTTAACACCCTGTTCGGTCTTCGCGACGACTTCGCTGCATCGATAAGGGCGCTGGCTACGACGCAGGCGGGCCTGACCGTTGTTCTGGTGTCGTTTGCGCCTTTCACAGCATTGTGGTATGTGTCGTTCGGTGGCTACGACTCTGCGAAAATGTTCAACCTGCTCATGTTCGGTATCGCTTCCATAGCCGCTCAAGGACTATTGCGCCGATTCTACCGCCCATTAATCCAAAGCAACCCGCACCACCGAATCATGATGTGGATATGGCTCGTCATCTACGCCTTCGTCGGCATTCAGATGGCCTGGATTCTGCGTCCTTTCATAGGCCAGCCCGACGTGCCAACCACCTTCTTCCGCACTGAAGCGTGGGGCAACGCCTACGTCGAGGTGGCCCGAACGTTATTGCGGTTATTGGGGTGGTGAACAAGGTATCGTGCGCGGCATTAAAATGAACACGTTTAGCCGTAGGGCTTGACCCTACGTCGAGCGGGTGATAGCGCTGGATTGCATAAATACGCTTTGGCACGCTTGATCCCGGGTGAAACCCGGGGCTAATGGCTGGCAGCTAAAATTCGCGTGAAATAACTGCACCGGCAAGGCTTTGCAGCAAATCGCGTGCAGGGCTGGGTTTAAGACATTCAAGCTGGGTTTTAGCTTCCTCAACAAGGTCAGAAGCGTGTTGCTGAGATTTTTCCACGGCTTTGCACTGGATCAAGCATCTTCGAAGATTTGCTGCATCGCGATTGGCAATAAGGGACAGCACCTCTTTACGTTTAATGTCATCTGCATCTGCCAGACATCGAATCAGCGGCAAAGTAAGTTTGCCTTCATCAAGATCCTTGCCCAGCGATTTGCCAACCACGCTTTCATCGCCTGTGATATCAAGAAGATCATCTTGAACTTGAAATGCGATTCCCAGCAAATTGCCGAAGTGCCTCATTTGGTTAGCAATCTTCTCATCATTACAAGAGAGGATAGCACCGAGATAGCAACTTTGGCCAATAAGCGATGCGGTCTTGCGCTGAACTATCTCAAAATAGGTTGCTTCATCAATATCGTAATCATCTCTGTGGTGAAGCTGAAGAAGTTCGCCCGCGCAAAGTGTGTTCGTCACCTCACCAAGCGCAATGTTAATAGCAGGATCGTAAATCGAAGAGCAGAGGTGAAACGCATTGGAGATCAAATAGTCGCCAAGCATTACTGCGGTTTCATTGCCGCGAAGATGATTGAGTGTGACAACTTTTCTACGGATCTTAGCTTCATCAAGAACATCATCGTGAACCAGCGTGGCCATGTGAATCATCTCGACCACGGCAGCTACAACCCTATGCTTATTCGTCAAGCTTGAAGCATCGTATGGCCCATTGCTCGCAGCCAAGCCCGAGAGCAATACAAGTGTTGGGCGCAGGCGTTTGCCTTGGTATTGTTCAATATGTTGGCAAAGTGCGTTTACCGCTGTGAGATCGCTGGCCAGCTGCCGCTCAAGAATGAGACCGACTTCCTCGAGCTGTTCATCAATTACAACAGCAACCGGGAGCGAAGTGTCAACGAGATTCAACATACCTGCCATAAGAACGGATCCAGTGAGGCTAAAAAAAAATAAGTATGGCATGCATTATGGCATGCAAATCCGGTCGGGCCAATTGTAGTGGATGGCCGAAATCTTATCTTAGAAGTTGGCCATAAGGCTCTGGCGATTCATTTAGGGGGCCTAAGCAGCCTACATCAGAGCAGGAAGAATTTTCCTATTACTAAAGCAAGCTTTAGAACACAGATGATAATCGCTACTAAAGCACCTTCTGTCAGGTCAAAGTCGAATAGCCACACGATCATACCAGCAAGGATGATAGTTGCGACCAGCCCTGGAAACACGGTGAAATGCCAGCCGCCGCCAAGTAGCAGCAACACCACATCAAATACAGCTAAAGCGCTCGCCAATCGCAAGACCGCCAGTCCAATTGGTCCAAAGCCGCCTATCAAAATCTTAGCAGCAATGAGTAATGCCACCATTGATAGTAGTAAAGATAAGCCGAAACTGATAACGAAGAAACCAAGCACGCTGGCTGTTGTGACATCTTGTTCCCAGCCGCCGCTATTAGCAACTAAAAATAAGGAGAAAGGAAATGTAATCCCAAATATCACAAGTGGCTTGATATATTCGAAGCGCGATGACTGCCTGCTTGCTTCTCGCTCAAGCTGCAACACATCGTCTCGTTTAGTCTTAGAGAAACGTGGATCGTAAATCGGAGACATTTGAAACCCCTTCACAATTGTCATTTTTATTCACAAAGTTTCGAATACGCAATTTAATAATAGCCGAGCTATTAAGCTGGTACTTGTCTTATGCAAGGCAATAAAAGACAAGTAAGGCGATGGCGCTACTTTTCAGCCACGATATATGCGATCCACCCTTCGCATGCCTCGCCAACGGTTTTTGGGGTGAATTCGCCATCTCCATCGCCATCTTCATCTGTACCTTCCCAGTAGATGGTAACGTTGTTGAATCCTACTTCTTCTAGCAGCTCTCTAAGTTCAGGCAGTGTCCAAAGTCGCCAATGGTATTCGAAGGCTTTAT
The DNA here is from genome assembly GCA_022574595.1 of Planctomycetota bacterium. Classification (GTDB taxonomy): domain Bacteria; phylum Planctomycetota; class Phycisphaerae; order Phycisphaerales; family SM1A02; genus JACZRS01. Next base: position 210,178 of record JACZRS010000001.1, read on the forward strand.
TCATAGCTGAACCATCAGGGAATCGGAAGTGGATGTAGTTGGTAACGTCTCCGGTTATTGGATCATAGAAATGTTGATCCCAAACATAAGTAAAACCTTTGACTTTGCGATCTTCTTCAAGTTCTACGAATGAATCGCTTCCGCCATAGGCATCCAAAATGAAAATGCCATCGTCAACAAGTGAGGAGCGAACACGTTTGAAATACTTGCCCAGTAACGCTCGTGTCTTAAAAATGTAATAGCTGAAGTTCATCGCCAGCACGGACTCCACTTTTTTGGTTTTTACGGTAAGAACATCATCTTGGAGAATAGTTAATTGTTTGATTTGCTTTTCATCTAATCGTTTGGCGATTCTTTCATGCGCGCATTTTAGTACGGCCGGATCGAAGTCCACACCGATGGCGGTGTTGTCTTCTCGTCGTTTTATCCACTCGCAAGATGTTGCTGCTGTGCCGCAGAAATCTTCGCGCACGTGTTGAGCCAGTCGTTTTCTGCGTTCTTTCCACACCTGATCAATGAAATCACATTCCGCCTGCGTATCTTGAACGGAGTGTTCATAAAGGTCGTGCTTATCACTGGTTGCAGCGGTCAGTTGCAAACGATTCTTGCCCTTGGCTGGAATCTTTTTCTTCTTTTTCTTAGGATTCTTTCTGCTCATGGCGAGGTAGTGTAACCAAGCAATCGAGACTAGCTAGCGACTCGGCTCATGAGTTCTACCTTCAAGAAGGGTCATAAACTGAGGAGGAATTTCGTGATCGAGCTTATTTGCTACATGAACGTAATCCCACGCAGCGGATCAAGCCCGCCGGTCAAACAGACCTTCTCGATGCCACAGATCCGGTATGGACCGCGATGCCTTGATGCTTTTTTTCGCCCAATCACCCTTTAAAATGGCCTTGAAGGGAGTTTTTGGAAGGTCAGTGTATATCTGGGATTGTATGGCAGATTGAGGCTAGCCAAGATGGCTAATCTAGCCTACCATCCGCACAAATCATATTGATTTTGTCAGTGGGCGGAGCTATTTGAAACTCAGCACTGACAAGCCCGACGCAGGTCAACCCCGAGGATCCCGTTGAGCCCCTTTTTTTCCCGCTCGGGATACGGAATTTCAGTTGTGAAGATCTACGTAGGAAACTTGTCATTTGATATGACGGAAAACGAACTTCGCGATCTCTTTACAGAGTTCGGAGAAGTTGGCGATGTGAACTTGATCACCGATCGTGAAACAGGTCGACCCCGAGGGTTCGGCTTTGTGGAAGTTACCGATGATTCAGCCGCACGCGAAGCAATCGGCGCACTTGATGGTAAAGAAGTCATGTCGCGTCAACTAAAAGTCAACGAAGCCAAGCCTCGCACCGATCGTGGTGGCGGTGGTGGCGGCCGAGGTGGCGGTGGTGGCGGCGGACGTCGCTGGTAAATCGCGAACGAAAAATGTGATTTACATCACACAAGCCCAGGACTAAGTCCCGGGCTTTTTCTATTGGTGGGAAGTATGCAAAAGAAAACACGGCGTCCGGGGGCCGCCCGCTAAACGGGGTTATTCATCTAGCGGATCGTAAACATCATTGACGGTATACTTGGTTGCAGCGATGGAGATGCACAAGAACGCATCGGCGGCGGCTTGTTTGCCGTTGGGGTGATCGAACTCGGCTGCGAATATGTTGTCGGGCACAGCGCCGCTGCCGGGGTCGAATGTTGTTTGTTGTGGAAAGACAGTTTCCAATGTTGTGACGTGACCATCTGCAAATGCGATATTGCCAACCCACTTATCGTAAGGTTTCGTGAATCTAAATACAGGTGAACGCAAGTATTGCGAAGGATCAAGGATGGTTTGATCGTATGCGCGTGTGCCAAGGATCGGTATGGAGTCTGAAATTTTAGATGAATGTAGTACATCACGCCGATCTCCTACAGCGGCCACATGTGCGTATGAACCGTTTGCACCTATCTTAGGATCTTCGATATGCATGACAAACGAATCGTCCCAGTATGAACTATTAAAAGGTTCATATTTGCCGTGGTCGTAATCTTTATCTACCAGGACATGATCGCTTACTTCAATAGGGCTGACTAACAATTCTACATTTACATAGTGTCTCATGGTCATCAACGAATAGAGATTTGCTGAATGATTGAGCGTGTAATCTTCTTCTCCGCTTGCAGATGGAGGGGCAATGAGGCTGGGTACTGGAAATGGACCATTAAGCTCACGAGAGAAAACCACCATTGATTGGCTAATCTGCTGGATTTGTGAGCCGTCTTTCAGAGAGATCATGTCTCTACGCAGTTGAGAAACCTTTACTAAGACTAAGGCAACAATGATGATTAGCACTATCAATACAACGATGATTTCGATCTGTGTCATACCGCGAGCTTGGGTTTGCTGGCGCATGTAATGTAATACGGGGTAGGTAGGGGGGTTGGTTCGGTGATTTTGTGTTTGTTTAATATGAGGGCGAAGATTACGCACGGGCGAGACGCCCGTACCACTTATGAGATTGTGCTGGGCAGCCATTAGCCCCGGGTTTTACCCGGGATCGCATGTGTTTAATCGCAAGTGCACACATTCCAACGCCCAATCCCGGCGGAGCCGGGTGCTAATGGTTGTAAGAGCTTTTACAAAATGGAACAAATTTATCCACGAGTGCCAAGTGCCTTCTTCAAACGCTCCCCTGTCGGGTCGCGGCTAAACGGGTTTGCTTGATGCCACGATGCCTTGATCCCTTGATGCCTTGATGCCTTCTCCCTCACGCCATTGCGGGTTCTTTTACCAATTGCGCTTTGGATTTTTCCCAGTCGGCCAAGAAGTTCTTGAGGCCGACATCCGTTAATGGATGCTTGATCATTTGTTGAATGACTTTTAGTGGTGCGGTCGCAACATCGCTTCCCATCATCGCAGCTTGAACCATGTGCTGCGGATGGCGGATAGATGCGGTAAGGATCTTGGTTTTAAATCCGTAGTTATCGTAGATTACGCGGATCTGTTGAATGATCTCCATGCCATCGCCACCCACATCATCAACGCGGCCAACGAAGGGGCTGATTAGAAACGCACCGGCCTTGGCTGCGAGGAGTGCTTGAAGCGGTTGAAAGCAAAGTGTCATGTTGACCCTTACTCCACGATCAGAAAGCGTCTTGCAGGCTTTGATGCCTTCTTCGATACATGGAAATTTGATGACGATATTTTCTGCTATATCAATGAGCGGCTCCGCTTCTGCGATCATGGCATCATGCTCAATAGAAACCACCTCGGCAGAGACCGGCCCTTTAACCACAGCGCAGATCTCTTTCATACGCTGCTTAAAAGGTACGCCTTCTTTGGCAATGAGGCTGGGGTTGGTGGTTACGCCATCAAGTACGCCTAGTGAGGCTGCGATCTTGATTTCATCGAGGTTTGCGGTGTCAACATAAATATCCATACGGATAGTTTAGCCAGGAATTAGCTTGTGTGGAACTTTTTGGGTGTTATCCACTTTACTTACTGAACAACATCAAAAGCATAATAAAATTGGCTATTAGGCTCATGATGATGATCACATAAAGGATGGTGGACTTTGTCCCATCCTGTGAAGTTGCCTGGGTTCTGGGTTTTGCGACTTTCACCGGGCCTGTCTTTTCCGAAGCCTTCAAAGCTGGGCCTATTGCGGACAGGTCAAAGCTCTTATGAGCGAAGTGGGGCGGTTGTCCTTTAGCGATCAGACGCAGATCCGTTAGCAGATCGACCGCATTTTGATAGCGCTCAGCTGGAATCTTGGCCATCATCATTTCTATGACTTGTGCGCAGCCAGCGGTGACATTTGGCGTGATGTGGTCTGGCGGAATGAGTTCCGCCTTAAGGTGTTTGTGCATTACTGCAGAGGGATTCTTACCACCAAATGGGACTTTGCCCGTGACCATGTGATAGAAGGTTGCGCCTAAACCATAGATATCCGCAGGCGGACCTATTTCGATTTCGCCACGGATTTGTTCGGGGCTGATGTAATAAGGCGTTCCATAGGCTCGGCCTGCCTCCGCCTCTGCTGCTTCCTTATCTGACATTGCACGCGCTAAACCAAGGTCAGCAAGTTTCACTACACCCTGTTTAGTTACCATTATGTTCTTTGGTTTGATATCACGGTGAACGAATCCGCGCTCATGAGCGTGATTCAATGCATAAGCAACTTGAGTTGTGACCTGGATTGCTTCACTAACTTTGATGCGTTTACCTTTTTTGATTCGATCATAAATAGTCGGACCATCCACGTACTCCATAACGAAGTAGTGGTGATCACCCGCCTTTCCTACATCGACCGCTCCGACTATGTTTGGGTGGTTAAGTCTGGCTGCTGCTCTGCCTTCCTTGTAGAAGCGTTCAACGAACTTGGCGTTACCTGTGAATTTTTTAGGTAGTATCTTGATTGCTACGAGGCGATCCAAGCTGAGTTGTCGAGCAAGATAAACTGTGGCCATGGCACCGGAGCCGAGTTTCTTTTTTATTGTGTAGCCGGGGATTTGCTCGGTGGTCTTATTATCTTCGAATTCTGTTCTAAGCCGATCGAGTTGGCGGTTTGTTATGAAACCGTTGTCAACCATTAGATCCGCAAGCGTTCGAGGTTCATCAACCTCTGCGGATTCACGGAGCATTGCGTCACATAGTTCGATTTCTTCAGATGTTGCAAGACCTGAGCGAACAACGAGTTTGCCTAGCATGGTGTCAAAGCCGCCGGTGGAAGTACCGCTTCCTGCAATGGCATCATCAGCTCCACTTTGTGCAGAGCCCGAAGATGCGCTTTGATCTGCTCCTACTGGCTGGGTGGATCCATCAGATGAATCGTCAAGAGAAAGTGGCTGTTCATCCTCTTGTGATGATATTGGATGCGATTTAGATTTTGGCCTTGATTTGCTCACGTATGCCTAGGCTGCCTTAGTTTTAGTGGGCTTTGTCAAGTAATACGCAATCCCCGGTAGCAAATGAAATCTGCACACAGGCTCAGCGATCGACTTGCCCCACTAATGAACGGAGATGATCCGCCCCTTACGGACCCCTCAAAAAACTCAAAAAACTACCACTGGGCATAACTTGCCCAAGTGGAAGTCCTCACTATAACACCAATACGGGATGGTATATAAGGGGGTTCCATACTGAAAAGAGGCCTTTGAAGGCCTCTTGGATAACAAAATTTATTGCTTGGCTTAGGTGCTAATTCAGCGAAATAGTCACGTCAGCATCTTTTTGGCGAGTTTTTGTAGGCAATAGCTGCTCAAGGCCTGGATAGCCCTTGAATGTATCTTCGGGCAGCAATTCTTGGAGGCTTCTAAAGAAAGCTCGACTATGTAGTGCTGGAGCTTGGGGCTGTAACAATCGGATAAATGCATCCATTGCAGCTTCCCTCATCTCATTAGCGTTTTGCCTAGCCTTTTGTAATGCAGGAAGTAACACAGCCACACCGACAAGTGCTACAAGTGGCGCACCGGAATTTCCTAACACACCTATACCGCCTGCAAGATTTACTAGAAACGAACGGTCCGCTTGAGTAGTAACGATCATATCATTTCCATCAATGCGGTAAAATGAAGTTGATGCCTTTGCGCCTTTGAGCAAATCGTTAAATGAAGGCAGGATCAAGCCGGCATCTCGGGTTGCATCACTGGGTGAACGCACGGCATTGCTGATAGCTGCGCAGATAAGACTTGTAAAGCCATATCCAGAACGAACCATGCGTGGCGTATCCATGAATGCAAACTGCATCGAACCTTGCCAATTCTCGCCACCCATTTCCATAAATCTCGGGTTGTCAAGGATGCTTGGCTTATTTCCCTTAGCCTGTTCCATTGCTGCAACGATTGCATGTGGTGTAAGTCCTGCAAAGAAATAATCGCCCGATACGCCAAAGCTAATTTCAAGCGGAATGGGCAAACCTGGGAATGTCAGCATTTTAAGTGCGTGACCTGCTACTTCGGCGTCGCGCAACTGCACATAGCCTTTAGCGTGCTCAACGCCAAGAGCGTTGATTGTCTCGCTTAATTTGTCAAGCGATGCGTTAAGTCCATCAGGGTTAGATAATTCAATAAACATGACAGAAGAAAAAAGTCCACCGCCACCGGTTGAATCTGACATGTAAAAACCCCAGGTTTCTCCCAGGTGATCAAAAAGATCGTTTCTCAGATGAAAACCGGTTTCTTCAGCCAACATTTCGATGGGGTCAATTTCCTCGCCCATCTGATCCATTTGTTGTGTAAACATATCAAGAAAAGCACTGAATTTAGCTTTTCCTGCTTCTGCTAAGGTTGCATCGGCAGGGATCATCTTCATGTGCGCGAGTGTTAAGGGTTCAGTGACAAGCGTTCCCTGGCGTGTTGCTGCTTGCACATATTTGCCAAATCGCATAATGCCATGCATTCTGTCATTGCCATGTCCCATTGCTGCGGTAATAGATCCAGCGTCTGGCCCCATAAGGCCGTACATTTCCAGCTGCTCTCTAATCATCTCCGCTTGTGGTCCCGCTCCCATTAGCAGCATTTCTGCTAATGGTCCAACCGCAGCTGCATCAAATTTCAGAGCCATGACTGGCCTAACACCCTCAGGTAAACCTAGCTCGGGCTTATTTGGCATCTCGGTATCAAGTTGATTAAGAGCAACAATCACAGCCGGTGACTCTCCTTCCAACCATGGGCCGTAATAAAGCGGAACGCCTTCAAGATCGATCTCGCTAAAACCTTCCGCTTCATCAGATGGCATGCTTGGCATGGGAACCATTTGCATCATTTGGGCAAGACGAATTGCAAGCGCTTGGGCGCCTTCAGCATTACGCATAAAGTTAATCTGTGCATAAAACGGAGGACCAGCCTGTGGATCAGCGTCTTCTATCATTCCCGCACGAAGGAGCATTTGATTGGATAACAGGTCATAAACAAGCTGAATGGCCGGTACGGGAATCATGGGGTTATCTAGCTCAGCGGGCAACTCGCTAACACGATCATTGATCATGCGGAGAGCCTTAACCAACGCCAGGTCTTTATCATCAACCATCATCCGCTCTAACCCGCCGCTATATATGAGTAGAGCATCATCCGCAGTAGCTACGGGTGCAGCAAGTAGCGAAATGGCCAATGTCACAGAACCAGTCAAAACAGCGGTAAATTGGTGTTTACTGAGCATCTTAAGTGCCTCCTTTTTATAGAACGGGCATATCGCAATCTTTCGGCATGATAGCTCTATACTTTCAGTCAGAGCGAACTTTGATCCTATTGAATAGCTTAGATTGTGATATATGGCTGACCCAAAGCGAATCCTGATAGTCCGCCCCAGCGCCCTAGGCGATGTTTGCCGTTCCGTACCCGTGCTGGTGAGCCTTAGAAAAGCCTATCCCAATGCCAGAATAGAGTGGCTGGTTCAGGATGGATTTGTTGACGCGATCAAAGCCCATCCAGCTTTGGATGAAGTTATCCCATTTCCACGTAAGCTCTTTGGCAGTTGGTGGAGAAACCCAATTGTTGCGTTTGCAATGCTGCGATGGTTTATAGCGTTAAGAAAACGAAGATACGAGCTAGTTATAGATTTTCAAGCATTGGGTAGAAGTGGTTTTATTACTGCAATAACCGGGGCCAAGCGTCGAGTCGGTTATCAATCAGCACGTGAGATGGGCTGGATTGGCTACACAGTTAGGCATCCTGATTCGACTGCTATTCACACCGTAGATCGCATGCTGCATCTTATTGAATCAGAGGGACTTGAAGTTGTTAAAGACATGCAGCTTTATGTGAGTGGTGAAGATAAGAGATGGTGGCATAGCCAAGCTGAGGAATTGGGGATGTTAGACAAAACTTATGTGGTAATAGCGCCAACAAGTCGCTGGGCCAGCAAGCGCTGGCCGGCGGAGCGCTGGGCGGAGTTACTTGAACCATTACTGGATCGATGCTTTGAGCGCATCATTATGATCGGCGCTCCCAACGAACGCAGGCAAGTGCTGGAAATAGTGCCAAGCAGCAGTTTCTGCGAAGAACGATTCATTGACCTGGTTGGTAAGGCAAGTATTAGTCAAACCATGGCTGTGATTGAAAAGGCATCATTAGTAATCGCTAACGATTCCGCACCCTTGCATATGGCTGTTGGCTTTAATAAGCCTTGCATAGCGCTGTTTGGACCAACTTCACCAGCGCGCGTAGGCCCTTATCAACGTTTGGATTCTGTATTAAGAGATAAAGCGTTAGAGCCACAAGTTGCTATTAATTTCAAAGACCCCCGGCTTGGTGATACGCTTATGAGGTCAATTAAAACCGAGGATGTACTTGAGCGAATAGATGCGTTCTTTGCAGACGGAAGAATTGTAGATGGCTCACATCAAGGTAGCGTTAATGCAGCGCATGATTTATCTGCGAAAGTTAAGGAGATCGTTGCTTGATCTTCCCTGCTCCGATTCGTTTAGCTAGTCGCTCACCAAGGCGTAAGTTACTTCTGGAAGAAGCGGGAATATCCGTAGTTGTGCAACCTCCACAAATAGATGATGGGAAATTGCAGGCAAAAAATGTTTCAGCGGAACATTGGGTGGCTGCGATGGCGCTGCTTAAAGCATTAGATGTTGCAAATACAATTCACTCAAAGGAAAAAACTAATGCAGGAACGGTTCTTGCTGCGGACACAGTTTGTGTACATCACGGAAAGATCCTTGGACAACCACGCGATGCAAACCATGCACGCAAAATGATCCACTCACTAAAAAATGCAGCTCATCGAACAATCAGCGGCGTCTGCCTCATTCGACTATGTGATGCGCAGCGAATATTGTTTATCGAGGAGACAACGGTCAAAATCGGCAACTTAAGTGATAGTGATATCGATCAGTACATCCAGTCCAATGACTGGCAAGGAAAAGCGGGTGGCTATAACCTCATCGAGCGTGTTGAAAGTGGGTGGCCAATACTATGGGATGGCGATCCAACAACCGTTATGGGTTTACCTATGGATCGTTTATTGCCACTATTAAAACGAGATAGCAAGGGCATTCGCTCATGATCGTTGCAGCACTATTATCTTGGGTTTTGACAGTTCCAACCTCTGCTGTGATTGCGGTTGCAATCTTGTGGTATTGGGTAGCGCTGGATAAGCCAGATGTTCCAGCTAGTCGACGACGAATTCGCCGGGCTTCAATGATTGTGTTGCTTGTTTCGCTGCCTGTATTTGTTCGAGCGCTTAGTTTTATCAGTCATCAATCCAACCCTAGCCAGTTTGTAATAATCTGGTCGATGCTGCTGTTGCTTTTGCTGCTGTTAGTAATTACTGCAATTGCGGATGTTGTAAACACAATGAAGATTCACCAGGAGCAGCAACTTCAGGAGATGGCCAAGGCGGCTGCGGATATGTTGGCAAAAGCGCGCGAGGATGACCAATGAGTGATCCATTGCCTGGTTACTTGAAACCGCTCACAATTCCTTTATCGGGATTGTACTATTTAGCGGTCGCAGTCCGTAACGCACGATTTGATAAAGGTAAGGGCGTGACAAAGTTGTCTCTACCTGTCATATCAGTTGGCAATATTACAACCGGAGGAACGGGCAAGACTCCGATGGTTATGTGGATCACCCGGTTGCTAGTTGCGAATGGTCATAAGCCGGTAATTGCCATGCGTGGCTATGGTGCAACAGAAGATCAACAAAGCGATGAGCATGTGTTGTATGAAGAGTACCTAGCTGATGTGCCGGTACTCGCTGATGCAGACCGTATTAAAGTGATAAACTCCTACTTGCCGACACATCCTGAAATTAGTTGTGTGTTGCTTGATGATGGTTTTCAGCATAGATTTATTGCACGCGATCTTGATCTTGTATTGATCGATGACACTCAAAATTCATTCAGTCAGCGATTGCTGCCTGCGGGCCATTTGCGTGAACCGTTAGCAAATCTGAAACGCGCAGATGCAGTAATAGTTACTCGAGCGGATCCTGAAATAGAGGATAATGTTGCAGAAATCGAGCTATACCACGGCAAAAAACCCGTAGCTTGGTCGCAACATAAATGGACTGGGCTTGATATATATGACCCTGATCTCAATTCTAAAGACGTTAATTGGCTTAATGGCAAGGGTATTTTGACCATGCTGGGTGTGGGCAATCCTAAATCTATTTGCCAGCAAATCGAGGCATTCGGGGCTAAAGTGGCGGTAAACGTACCTGTAAGCGATCATCAAAAGTATTCAAACGCTAATATAAAAAAGGCAAAAGAACTTTGTATTTCTCTGGACGCAATGCTGGTTACAGCCAAAGATTGGGTCAAGCTCCGAGGATTGATAGATTGTAGAGATTGGCCGGTGCCTGTGGTTGTGCCTCAGCTTGATATTGAGTTTTTCAAAGGGGAAGAGCAATTGCAAGAGTTGATCCTCAATGCTGCTAGAATCAAGTAATTAATAATGTCTTCGCTTCTAAGTAATCTCGCTTCATACAAACCCTTCACCGCAATAGTGGTGGGGGACTTTATGCTGGACCAAAATATATATGGCGCAGCTGAAAGGTTAAGCCCCGATGCGCCTGTACCAATCCTTCATGCGTCGCGCTTTGAAGATAGGCCGGGCGGGGCAGCGAATGTTGCTTTATGTTTGATTGCTTTAAAAGCTAATGTAAAATGCTTTGGAGTTGTTGGCGATGATCGTGAAGGGCAAATTCTTAAAGAGCAGCTAACTAGCGAAAAGTGTGATATCAAAGGATTGCTGGAAGATACATCCAGGCCGACAACTGTAAAGCGAAATATGATCGGTCTGGCGCAGCATCGACACCCACAAAAGATGTTCCGCTTGGATATGGAATCAACAGAACCGATCAGCGATGAACTAACGAAAGAATTGCTCGCACGTATCGAAACACAAATAGATTCCGTTGATGTTGTTTGCCTGGAAGACTACGACAAAGGCGTTTGCACAGAATCGCTTTGCCAGGGAATTATTAAACTTTGCCGAGCTAAGAATATACCAGTTCTTGTTGATCCTGCATCAATTGTTGATTACACAAAGTATCACAATGCAACTGCAATAACCCCCAATAGGTCCGAAGCTGAAAAAGCCACTGGCGTTGGTACACCACTTGAAGCATCAAAGATTCACAATGCGGGATTAGCCAAGAAACTAATAAATGATCTTGACTTGGATGCAGTAGTTGTAACGCTTGATAAACATGGCGCACTATTAGAAGAGCGAGGGCAAGAGCCGATTTTGGTCCCGACCACCGAAAGATCGGTCTACGATGTTACCGGTGCGGGGGATATGGTTTTAGCCTCCTTAGCCGCAGCAATCGCAAATAATCTGACTTGGTTTGATGCGGTTACATTCGCCAACGCAGCAGCAGGACTTGCAGTTGAAGTGTTCGGCGTGCAGCCGATCCCATTTGCGCAAGTACAGCGAGAAATACTAAATCAAAGCAAAAAGTTAATTGGCAAAGTACGATCTATGGATGAACTGCTGATTGAACTTGCGGTACATAGACAGGCCGGCCACAAGATTGTACTTACCAATGGTTGCTTTGATGTTATTCACATCGGGCATTTGCAATATCTTAAAGAAGCTGGTCAATGTGGTGATGTGCTTGTGGTTGGTGTGAATTCAGATCAGCAGATTAGCAAATTAAAAGGCGAAGGTCGGCCAGTGTTTACCGAACCGGAGCGCCTTGAAATATTGTCCGAGTTTGAGTCGATTGATTACTTAACCGTTTTCGATGAACCCACGGCTCATGATTTGATACGTCAAATCAAGCCGGACATCTACGTCAAGGGCGGCGATTACAAGCCGCAGGAGATTGTAGAATTTGAGCTTCTTGAGAAGCAAAAGATTACTGTTCGTGTTCTAGCTCATCGCCCGGGGATGGGCTCCACGGAAGTTATCGAGCGTTTTGTCAGTGCGGCCCGCCCTGCGGAGTCGTAATGCCTTCACCCTTACTGATATAGGGCCTGCGCATGCTTCACGTTGCTGTATTGTTAAAGCCATATCTTGATGCGGTACTTGACGGACGCAAGACTGTTGAGTGTCGACTGACAATCCAGCCGCGCGTTCCCTATGATGCAATTGAACCTGGCGAGCGAATTTATTTTAAGCAATCAGCAGGTCCATACCGTGCCACCGCTCGAGCTGAACACATCATTTTTGAAAACGATCTCACGCCTAAACGTGTAGCGCAATTGCAGCTAGATTACAATGATCTTGTTTGTGGCGAGCCACGCTTCTGGAACGCTAAACGCAACAGTCGATTTGCAACATTCATTTGGCTCAAGGATGTGCAGGCGATCGACACCGGACCAGCATTGCGTCCACTTCAAGGCGTTGCCTGGGTTAGGCTTGATGAAGTGCCCGTATGGAAAACTCCAAGGCCTGCCAACGATTCATTTCAAACCGAATTAACCCTGGGTAATTTGCAAAATAACTCAATCAATGTAAGAAAGATTGTCGATTGCTTTCCAAAGAATTCGATCGGCGGACCAACCAAGCTCGAGGCTGCGAATCCTCTAACGCTAATTCTTCATGATGGGCCTACCATCGAGACGGATATCGTGGGTTGTAAAGGAATTCTCAGATATCGCATTTGGGGAACATGGTTTAAAAAGCATGGAGCAAAGCCAGGCGATCGAATTGTGTTTACTCCAATTGATGAAACGACTTATTTCGTAGCAATAGCGCGCGGATCGGGCTGAAAACTCTGCCTACAATCTCGGCATGAAATTTCGAGCATACAACGAAAACAGCGACAAGGCAGCAGCACACCGCATCTGGTATGAGTGTGGCTGGCTAAGAGAAGATGATACTGCAATGCTGGACACCTTCTTAAGTTGCACGCGCTCTCTTGTGGCACTGATTGATGATGAGCCGGAGTGTCTTGTGCAGACAGCTATGGGTACGGTTCGCTACCTGAAGGAAAATCTGCCTTGGGCCTGTGTTTTATCTGTTACCACTAGCAGAATTGCACGCAAAAAATCGTTCGCACTAAAACTTACCGTACAAGCAATCGCTGCGGATGTTGCGGAGGGTGCGATTGTCGCCGGCCTGGGAATGTTCGAGCAAGGCTATTACGACCAGCTCGGCTTCGGTTCAGGTGGATACGTAAGAATGTTCGGCATCAATCCCGCAAAGCTAAAAGTCAAAGGCGCTTCCAGAGTTCCTAAACGCTTGACCAAAGATGATTATGAAGCAATGGCTGCCAATCGTGTACGCTGCGCTACTTACCATGGCTCGGTAACTGCCGACTCACCACTAATTACTAGAGCTGCCATTGAAGAAGGTAGGAAAAGTGATTTTGGGCTAGGATTTACAGATGGGCCAAATGGTGAACTAACTCATCACCTATGGATGTATTTACGCGGAAAAATCGAGCATGGACCTTATACCGTTGGATGGATGGCTTGGGAGACACGCGAGCAATTTCTTGAATTGTTAGGCCTAATAAAGAATCTCTCCGATCAAGTGCATCTGGTATGGGTGCGTGAAACGCACAGCTTGCAATTGCAGGATCTCATAGAAAAGCCGTTTCAAAATAGGATGCTAACTGCAAATTCAGACTTTGATTGCAGAATGAGAGCTTGTGCGTTTTGGCAAATGCGAATTTGCGATTTGTCGAAGTGCTTGGAACAAACACATCTTAATTGTAGTTCGGACTTAAAGTTTAATTTGAAGCTCAGCGATCCTATCGAAAAACATCTGTCAAGTGATGCGCCTTGGCACGGAGTCGCAGGCGAGTATGTAGTAACGCTAGGCAAATCATCCGGCTGTGAGGCTGGTAGTGATGCAAGTTTGCCTACACTTAACGCATCAGTCGGAGCGTTTACCCGTCTATGGCTAGGCGTACGTCCCGCTACCGCACTCAACATTACCGACGATCTTGAAGGTCCACAAGCATTACTTGAACAACTCGATGAGACAGTGCGCTTACCAGAACCCGAAACAGGCTGTGATTTCTAGAATTCCCATAATATTGTGCTCGCCTCGGTGAATATCAGAGAGTAGATTAAATGCAGCGTTACATCAAGGAGAGATCAAATGCCCATACCAACGCGATCTTTTCGTTATTTCGTTCAATTGATCATTAGTCTATCGCTAGCGATTTGTAGCGAAAATCTCTCAGCGGCCGAGCCGCCTGATGATCTTTCGCGCCTCTTGATCGATCTGCAAACAGCGGTACGTGAAACGAATTCCGAGGCAAAGATGATGGCAGCATTCAAGCTTGCTGATCTCGGCGATCGGCGCGCCATACCTGATCTCATTGGTATTATGGATGCTGATAATTCGGATGACACGATCTATGTGATTGGCCACATGTCACTTGCTCCATTGACCGGGATCCGCTTTGACTACACACATCACGGTCCTTGGTGGCGTAAATGGTGGAATACGAATTCCACGAATTATGACGAAAATGTTCGCGGCCAACCAATCCCTGATCTACCCAAGACCGAGCGCGGCAAAGCGTTTGCGGCCAATCCGCCCGATCCCGCTTCTATAGTCCTTGAACCGACCCTCGATGATTTGCTCAAACGTCTTGAGCAAGATGTTCATCAGGGTGATGAATTGCGCATCTCTCTAACTGCAAGTTGGATTGCAGAATATGAGGATCCGCACACAATTCCCGTGCTTATCAGCATTATCGATGCAGATAATTCTAAGCAGTCGATCAACAACATCGGGCGTTTTGGGCTCGGGCCACTTACAGGCGTACGTCTGGACTACTCGCATCATGGTCCGTGGTGGCGAAAATGGTGGAAAGTGAATGCTGCGCTCTTTGACGAAGATGTTCGAAATCACCCGATCCTCGATCTGCCAAAGACGGAACACGGCAAAGAGTTTGCTTTAAATCCGCCTGATCCCGATTCGATCATTCTTGAGCCAACCCTTGATGACTTGCTCGCAAGGCTTGAGCACAATGTTCTTAAGGAAGATGGGTCACAGACCTCTCTGATTTCGCGGCTGATTGCAGAATTTGAGGATCCGCACGCAATTCCCGAGCTTATCAGCATTATTGATGCAGATAATTCTCAGCATACGATCTACAGAATCGGGCATTTTGGGCTCGGGCCACTTACTGGCGTACGTTATGACTACTCGCATCATGGTTTGTGGTGGCGAAAATGGTGGATGGCGAATGCAGAGAGCTTTGATGAAGATGTTCGAAATCAACCGATCCTCGATCTGCCAAAGACGGAACACGGTAAGGCATTTGCAACCAATCCGCCTGACCCCGATTCAATTATTCTTGAGCCGACCCTCGATGATTTGATGGCACGTTTGGAACAAAACGTGAGCGATGGAGATATCGGAAGGATCGACACTACTGCAACTTGGATTGCGGAGTTTGAGAATCCTCGTGCTATCCCGATTCTGATCGACCTCATAACAAGCGACAAAACCCATAACACATTCTACTGGATCGGGTGGTTTGGCTTGGGGCAGATCACAGGGATTCAATGGGATAAAACGCATGATGGGCAATGGTGGCAGAAATGGTGGGAAGAAAATCGTGAAGAAGTCGAAATTAGAATTGCAGACGCTCGAAAAAAAGAACCGCCAAGCGGGAACTTGCGTGTTGTCAATCACGAACGGCCGCTCATACACGCTGAGGATGTTGTAGATATCCCAGCCGATGATCGACGCGCTCAAGACGATCCTTACAAGCGCTACATTCTCATTGGTGGTAGAGGTGATAAGCCCGCGCCGCCGGAGGGTTACAAGGTTCTGTTCGTCCTGCCCGGTGGGTCCGGTTCGCCCGATTTTCACCCGTTCATAAAGCGCATCTATCGGCATGTCCTCTCCGATGAATACCTGCTTGTGCAAATAGTTGCACCAGAGTGGGATAGGCAGCAAGCACAAAACCAAGTTTGGCCGACCACTACAAATCCCCATCGGAGCATGAAATTTAGTACTGAGCAGTTCATCGATGCAGTCCTGGATGAGATCGACAAGGAATACGCAATAGACAAAAGGCATATCTTTATGCTAGCGTGGTCTTCAAGCGGACCTCCGACCTATGCTTTTGCGTTGCAGCAGAATACTCGCATGACGGGCGCGTTTGTTGCTATGTCTGTGTTTAAACCCGAGACGCTTCCGCCAATCGAGAATGCCAACGGTCTTGCGTTTTATATTCTTCACTCCCCGCAGGATTTCATTCCGATCAAATACGCTGAAGCAGCTCGTGATCAGTTGCGTGCATCAGGTGCGACTACCAAGTTGGCCACTTATGATGGTGGGCACGGTTGGCGTGGTGGTGTTTATCAGAAACTTCGAGACGGAATTCGTTGGCTGGAACAACAAGTTGCAGTCAAAGTCAATACTCAAGATGGCAGCTAGCCCTATACCTTCATGGCTTTTTCGACCGCTGCTATTGTCTTGGGGATTTTAGTTGACAGGTTCTTGCAGCCGTCTTTAGTAACGAGAATGTTGTCTTCAATACGCACACCGATTTTTTCCTTTGGGATATAAATGCCTGGCTCGATTGTTATTACCGCACCTGTTTTTAATGGGCTATCGGGGGTTATATCGTGGGTTTCGAGCCCTAGGTGATGGCCTATGCCGTGGATGTAATAGTCGCCGAAGCCTGCTTTGTTGATAATGTCGCGTGCAGCTTTATCAATCTTAGCAAAGGTTGCACCTGCTTTAACCGCTTTTATAGCAGCTAGCTCAGCTTTGAGAACTATTTCGTATATCTCGCGTTGTCGGTTGTTGAACTTGCCGTTTGCGGGGACGGTTCGTGTAATATCAGCTCCATAACCACCAAAGCTTGCGCCTGAATCGATGCATATCAGATCACCCTTTGTTATTTCTTGATCGTTTGCTTGATAGTGCAGAACGGTACTATTAATTCCCGAGCCACAAATTGAACCATACGCTGGGCCACGTGAACCATTTGTGCGGTAACCATGTTCGAGCAGTTCCTGCACAGCAAATTCGTTTATGCCAGGCTTAACGCCTTTGAACATCGCAGTGTAGCCTACAGCTGTAATATCAATCGCACGTTGAATCAATGCGATTTCGTTTTTAGATTTCACCGCACGCATTTTTGCGACTGCTTCGGTTTGATCATCAATCTTCACCCCCGGAATTCGCTCGGCGACTTTACGGAATACTTCTAAATCAGGCGAGATCGGCTGATCGAAGTTTGCTAATGGATGCAAGCATGCCACACGCCTTGAGCGCTTAGCCGCATCGTTTAGCCAGCGTCCAAGTGCATCAACTCTAAAAATCGTATTGATGCCGATCTTATCGCGAAGCTGCTTGTTGATTTCTAATCGATAACCATCCCATTTTTCAACTTCGCGGTTTAGTGGCTCAAGTAAGAGCATCACTTGCCGTGAGGTTATTTTGTTTGTTGGATCTAGCAGCAATATAGCGCCTGGTTCATCCACGATGCCCGTAAAATATTCAAAGTGTGGATGAGGACGAAAGCTATCGTGAAGCGGATCCGCTGGTTTTCCTGCAAAGATTAGGCCGACTGTACCTTTAAGGGTTGCAATTAACTTTGTCCGCCTTGATGCGTATTCAGAAAGTGGGATGCGATCAATGGGCATTGATATTTCCTTGTCAGTTTCTAATTAGCGCTTAGTGTACGAGAAGAACGCGACCAACGGTCGCGGCTTTATGCTAACTTTTATATTCAAACGGCACGGGTTTACCTGTTAAAGCTGCGATCACGTTATCAACCGCAATTTGTGTCATCCAATTACGATCTTCATCAGTAGAACTTGCCCAATGTGGATATAAAAAGGCATTATCCGCTTCGACTAATCCCGGGTGTATTAATGGTTCGTTTTCAAACACATCAAGGCCGGCTGCGAATATCGCTTTACTTTGCAATGCTTTGACCAATGCCTCTTCATCCACAACAGCTCCACGTGCAGTATTAACTAGAACAGCGGTAGACTTCATCATCGCTAATCGATCTGCGTTTATTAGATGATGCGTTTCATCTGTAAGCGGACAATTTATTGATACAAAATCCGTTTCTCTTAAACCATCTTCAAGCGAAACACGAATAGCATTGATTGGCTGCCCTTCAATGTCAGGATGTTGCGACCTTGCGTAATAAAGTATTCGCATATCCCATCCCAATGCCCGCCTAGCGACTGCACTACCAATTCGCCCCGGACCTATGATTAGTAGCGTTTTGCCAATAATTCTCTTGCCGGGCGGATCTAATGGGCGAACGCCTTTCCAGTTTCCACTTCGCGCTAAGTCCAGTCCTTGGCGCGCTCTTCTTGCAGCTGCTAGAAGTAGTAGCCAAGCAGCATCTGCGGTCGGTTCCGTTACCGGATCGGGGGTATTACCAACAATAATCCCTCGCCTTGCTGCTTCAGCAAGATCAACATTGTCCACACCTACCGCATAGTTGCTGACAATAACTAGCTGCTCACCCGCAGCATCGAAAAACTCCGCATTGATATTTGTATCAAAGGGCGTATCGATAACCCCATGCGCACCAACTACAGCTTCAAGCAATTCACTTCGCGTTAACCCAACATCTTGCGGGTTAACCCAAACGTTATCAAAGCCTGCTTGGGAGAATTTATCGACCGGATCGCCCGGCAGGGGTCTTGTAATTACGATTCGCTTTGACATTGCAACTCAGCTGTCACTTTCGCCAGGCTTGGTTGCTTTGTCTATCAATTCCTTAAGTACTCGCTGCACATCATCAGCGGTTGGAATTGGCTGCGGCGCATCCAGGCGAAGTACATCAAAACGTCTGCGTACATCAAAGCCCAATGGGTCTACACCAACTAGATATGGGTCTGCGACTTCTGCATGGAAAATCACATCGCAAACACGTTTTAGATCCTCGCGATGCTCTGCGTTTACCTCTCGGCAAATCCGCGCTTCATCACCTGCTAATGGGTTAGGAGTGACCAGTGCTTCGCCGTCTATTACAGAATCGTGAAAGCGAACTGCATCGAGATCAAAGAATGCCCAGTAGACATCTTCAGGTTCGCCGTGATATATTCGCCAACGATCGGTCAGCGCTCCATCAGGTCCATCAGCTTCAAACTCGGTTAGAGTAACCAGCAGCTCCATCGCACCATCTACGACCTCCGGCACAAAAAGAACGGTCTCTTGTGCTTGTAGCATCGCAGTCATGACAGGCGCAACAATCCGCCCTGCTGGGCCAATCACATAGCGCAGCGGTCTATAATGCTCATCAAAACGCAAATCGCCTGTGGTTTGGCTCTTAAGAAACCTCTGAGCAGACTCGATGAGGTCTTGTTCATCCATAGCTGGATATGGTAACGGCTGATTCGCTGTGCGGGGGCAGCTACCTTTGATCGCTGTAAACCTTACTATGACCAGCAGATGACGCTAATAGCAGTATCCATTTGGGTTGCAAGTGAGCCAGAGGTTGATGATGCGCTGGCAAAAGCGCGTCAAGCAGCTGAGGCTGGTGCTAGATTGGTCGAATGGCGCGTAGATGCGCTTGATGGTGATGGCGTAGATGTAATCGCTGCGGCAATCAGACTGATCAAGGACTCGCCACTCCCTTGCATAATTACGCGCAGACCAACATCTGAAGGTGGCATGTGCAGTGAAACAGACATACAGCGCAGCGCGTTCTTTGGAGGCGTTGCTAATTCCGGTTACGCACCCAAATACCTTGACATTGAGCTTGCATCGTTTAGAGAAGACAAGTCACATTGGAGTACGGCGCTTAGTAATGATGAAAAAGATGCGTCACTGATTTTGTCTTCGCATGATTTTGATGGGAGGCCGCGTGATCTTTTTCAGCGCATTGAAGAAATTACCAACGAGCCTGCATGTGATGTAATAAAAATAGTATGGGCAGCAAGATCACTTCGCGATAATCTCGAGGCGTTTGATTTATTAACAGAACGAAAAAAACCAATGATCGCGCTGTGTATGGGGCAGTTCGGTTTAATGAGCAGAGTTCTTGCGCCGAAGTTTGGCGGATTCTTGACGTTTGCGTGTATGGACAAAGATGATGCAACCGCAACAGGTCAGCCAACGATTAATGAGCTAATTGATCTGTATCGCTTTGACCAAATTGGGCTGGATACAAAGGTTTATGGCGTAATAGGTTGGCCAGTGGAACATTCGCTGAGCCCTAAGATTCATAATGCAGGTTTTTGTGCGCTTGGGCACGATGGGGTTTACCTGCCTATGCCCCTCCCACCGGAGTATGAACATTTTAAGGCCACGGTTGGTTCGTTTGTAGATCACGAACGCTTGGATTTCCGGGGGGCCAGTGTGACTATTCCGCACAAGGAGAATCTGCTGAGATTTGTTTCCGAGCGAGGCGGAATGGTTGATCCGCTTGCTGAGAAAATTGGAGCTGCAAATACACTTGTTATAGATGATGATGGCGTAGTATCCTGTTTTAATACTGATGCGCCCGCTGCGATTGAATCGCTTTGTGATGGTGCAGGTATTAAACATGAAGATTTAAAAAATCGGCGAATCGCAGTTATAGGTGCAGGCGGTGTTGCGCGAGCAGTGATTGCAGGCCTATGTGATGCAGATGCAAAGGTAACAATTTTTAATCGCACCCCCAGAAAAGCGGAAGCGTTAGCAGAGTTATTTCACGCTGAAGTTGGTGGCAAAACCCCGCTTGAGCTAGATAAGTTTGAAATATACATCAACTGCACATCACTAGGAATGGCAGGTGGCCCGGCTCCAGATCAATCACCATTACCCCTTGATGCGCCGCTGGATAAAAACACAGTCGTTTTCGACACGGTTTACACACCTCAGCAAACCCCACTCATCAAGCAAGCTGAGGCTGCGGGCGCAAAAACAATTTCAGGCATAGAAATGTTTTTAAGGCAAGCATCCCTGCAGTTCGAGCGTTGGACATGCAAGGAAGCGCCAATGGAAGTGTTTCGCAAAGCTCTTAACAAATAAGCGAGCCGTCCCGATTCCATCGGGATCCCTGCCCGCGGTAAGCGCGCTAAACATGTAGTGACACACTATGCGTCTACGTTTGGGACATGTTGTTTTCGCACTAATCATCGCTTCGATATTGAATCTTGCGATCGCGTGGTTGTGTGCGTATTACACATGGCCCGGCTATAACGGGACAATAGTTATTTCTGCGGATAAATTTGATAATGGAGCTGAGATAATAAAGGAGCGTTATCATGATTTAGCTGTCACTAAGTGGATCGATTTCGGCTTAACAGAGTTAGATGGGCTTGGCCCGTGGTACTTTTGGGATCCGGAGTATGAATTGGAGGATTGGACGCCGTCTGTACTGGCGGATAGTTTAGATGCGATCATAAACGAAAATGCACCTAGTAAGAACTCTTTAGAACAAAACGATTTAAGATACCAATTAAACCAATTTTGGTACCGAAATGTCAAACTTCATAAGCGTATTGATGCTGGTTGGCCGATGCGTAGCTTTCAAGGATTTGTTAGCGGTGGTTGGTTAGATCCTAATGATCCGCGAAAACTGTTCCCGCTTCAGAGTGTCAGAGCATTCACGGTCGAGCGACAATTGAAAAACATAACAATAACACGCTACCTTCCTTATGGCCTTATTTGGTTTGGTTTGATTGTAAATACACTGGTCTATGCAATTTTGATACTCGCGATTATGTGGATATTGCTTACTGTGCGCGCCATGCGGCGCCTTCGACGCAATCTATGTCCAAACTGCAAATACCCGATTGGTGTGTCGGAGGTTTGTACGGAATGTGGTTGTCCATTGTCGGTAGAAAAAATCGGGTGCCACTGACAGCACAGCGCAGCGGAGTCGTCAGTGCGTTAGGAAGTTTGTTGTGCGAACTGCACCGACGACTCGAAGACTCGCTGTCGGTGGCACCCTAAACTTCAAAAACACGGCGGCCGGGGGCCGCTCGCTAAACGTTGCTTTACAACACAAACTTGCTTAGATCTTCATCTTTCATTATTTCCGCCAGGCGTTCGCGCACGAAATCTGCGGTGATTTCGATTTTCTTATCAGCCTTCTTCATCTCAGGTGCATCGAAACTTATTTGCTCAAAGACACATTCCATTATTGTCATCAAGCGACGCGCACCTATATTTTCCAGGTTGTTATTGGCTTCCGCAGCAAGCTCGGCCATGGCGTCGATCGAATCATCAGCAAATTTGATCTTCAAGCCCTCCGTTGCCAGCATCGCCTCCTGCTGCATAGTTAAAGAAGCGTCTGGCTCAATGAGGATTCGCTTAAAATCATCCTTATTAAGTGCATTTAGCTCAACACGAATAGGAAAGCGTCCTTGAAGTTCAGGCATCAAATCGCTAACCGAAGCACTATGAAACGCACCGGCTGCGATAAAAAGAATCTGATCCGTATGCACTACACCATAACGCGTGCTAACAGCTGAGCCTTCAACGATGGGCAGCAAATCTCGCTGCACACCCTGGCGACTGACGTCCGCAGAACCAGTTTTGCCTTCACCCGGCGAGGCGATCTTGTCAATCTCATCAAGAAACACGATGCCGGTCTGCTCGGTTCGCTCGACTGCTTGTTCGATAATTTTTTCTTTATCAATTAACTTTTCGGTTTCTTCTTCGAGCAATATGGTGCGAGCGCGCGCAACTGTAACTTTTCGCCGACGCGTCTTTGATGGAACCAGATTTTCCAACATTGAGCTTAACGCAGGGTCCATTTGATCTGGCCCCATCATGCCGATTATTGGGACTACTTGTTTTTCATCGATGGTGATTTCGATCTCGCGATCCTCAAACACTCCTTGGCGCAGTTTTTCGGACATGCGTCTGCGCACAAGTTTGCGTGATTCTTCCTGCTGGGCTGCGGTTGTCGTTACAATTTCACCATCCGCATCGTTATCAAATACTGCAACCGGTTGAGGTACATCAATATGTGAGCCGATCGCTTCACCAAGTAGTAACGAAACCAGTCGTTCTTCGACTGCTGCTTCCGCTTGTTCGCGTACGGTTTCCGCGTGTTCGCTTCGGACCATATCAACTGCAAGTTCGAGCAGATCGCGGATCATTGATTCAACATCGCGGCCGTGGTATCCGACCTCGGTATATTTACTGGCTTCGACTTTAATAAATGGAGCGTTAACCAGATTAGACAGGCGTCGAGCGATTTCGGTCTTGCCCACACCGGTTGGGCCTATCATTATTATATTCTTTGGTGCGACTTCTTTAGCCAGATCCGGATCAAGCTGTCTGCGTCGCCAACGGTTACGCACAGCAACGGCAACCGCTCGTTTAGCATTATCCTGGCCGATGATGAATCGATCGAGTTGGGCGACAATCTCTCGTGGTGTTAGTTCTTTCATAGGTTTGTAATGATATGCAGCAAAATCGCTATCATGCACCTATGGCCACACTTACTTATCACACAGCGGGGGAATCGCATGGGCCGGCGGTTACTTGCCTGATCTATGGGATGCCGGCCGGGTTGGTGCTGGATATACAGTTTATTAACAGTGAACTGACTCGGCGCCAGGGCGGTTACGGCCGAGGTGGACGACAAAAAATCGAGAACGATAAGGTCACGTTCATCGGCGGAGTACGTCTGGGTAAAACCACAGGTGGGCCTGTTGCCTTGCAAATTCCAAATAAAGATAATCGCCTTGATGATCTAAAAAGAACACCTCCGGTATATCGCCCAAGGCCTGGCCATGCGGATCTTGCGGGTTCGGTGAAGTGGTTAACAACTGATTGCCGTAATTCCCTGGAAAGAGCAAGCGCGCGCGAGACGGCTGCTCGAACAGCTGCGGGCGCGGTCGCTCAATGTTTGCTTGGCGAATTTGGAATAGAAACGTTCGGTTTCGTTCGCGGCTTACTCGATGCAAATACTGATATCCAATTAAATGAAAATAATCTATTAGAAGTAAAACACGCACGCAATCAATCTGAAGTTTATTGCCCAGATGAAAGTACAAGTAAAAAAATCATCGCACACATTCGCCAGGCCAAGATCGACAAGGACACTCTTGGCGGATTAGCGGAAGTACACGTTTTTGGTTGCCCGATTGGTTTAGGTTCTTGTGCGCACTGGGATGAAAAACTCGATGCACGCTTAGCCTTTGCGGTAATGAGTATTCAAGCATTTAAAGCGGTGGAGATTGGTTTAGGTAAAGAATGCGCAACTCGGCCTGGCTCACAGGTACAGGATCCGATTGAATATGATGAATCAAAGCGCGGCCAACCCTCAGCTGGATTTGTGCGACCGAGCAATAACGCAGGAGGTTTGGAAGGTGGCATGACAAACGGTCAGCCCATCGTTGTGCGCGGAACCATGAAACCTATTAGTACATTGCTGCAAGGTATGCCAAGTGTTGATTTGAATACTAAGCAAGCAGAGCAAAGTACCTATGAACGATCTGATGTTTGTGCGCTACCGGCTGCGAGCGTGGTAATGCAGGGCGTTGTAGCATTAGAAGTAGCGCGAGCGTTTCTGGAAAAGTTCGGCGGCGACACTATGCACGAGTTGCACGCTAATTATGAGAATTACTTGGCGATGGTGCAGCGTTTACCTCTAGAAAAACCTATTGAAGCAGGTGATTTAGAGGCAGACCAGACCGAGGCGTAGATGTAGCGAAGCGATTTGCGAGCATTGGGGTGGATCATGGCGGACGATTATCTGAGGCAGGCAATTAAAGCTCTGACAGAGCGCGTCGAACAGCTCGAGCGCGAGTTAGCTGAACTATCAACAAAGCCCAAGGCTGAACATACACCTGCTTTGGAAAAGCCGCCGCCGCAAACGACTAAAGCGCCGCCAACTGAACCCACACCACCACCACCACCTCCTCCACCAATACCACCGATTGCTGCACCAAAGCCTAAGGAGCCGATCTGGACCGAACCACCAGTGGCCAGCCCTATTTCTTATCAAAAACCACAGACTTCTTCGCCCGAAGAAACACCTGGTCGTTCGTTAGAACTTATCATTGGCAGACAGCTAGTTGCCTGGGTAGGCGCAATAATAATTCTTTTCGGCGTCGGTTATTTTGTGAAATATGCCTACGACGTGGGGTGGTTGACAAAGCTCACGCCACTTATGCGATGCTTATTCGCAGCAGGATTTGGGCTGGCATTGATCGGAGCTGGGGAATATGTGCTGAGGCGCCTCGGTCGTCTCGGTGCGGCTGGCCTTTTTAGCGCAGGAATCGGCACACTATATCTGACAGCCTACACAGCATTTCGGCTCGAAATTGTAGCGGAACTTGGTGGGCTATTTCTCCTGGGCATAGTAGCGATGATCGGCTTTGCGCTGACTTGGCGCACCAAAGCAATATCGATCGGTGTATTGAGTGTCCTGGGCGGTTACTTCAGCCCAATGTTCCTTGGAGGACTCAACACCACGACAGTGGCGTTGCCACTGTACTTGACAATGCTGTTGGGAGTATCGCTCGGTCTTTCTGCGGTTTCGCCGAGGCCGTTTAGGGTGATGCGCTATGTTGCACTCATTTCGCATGCAATCATCGCACTAGTTTGGGTACTAATATCGCCAAGCGTAGTTTGGCAAATCGCGCTACCGTTCCTGACGGGTTGGTGGCTCATGATCACCGGCGAATTGATCTACGCAGCAATGCGTAGGCAGTCGCCAATCGCTAACGCAGTTGCCAGCTTGCTCACTAGCGCGTGGTTTGTAACGATTGGGTGTTGGGTGCTTTACAGATATATCCCAGCTGGCCCCGATTGGGCGGCGCTGTTTACTATTGCAATCGGTGCGGTTGCAGCAGCGGCAGCTGCACAGTTCGGTCCGAGTCTCGAAACACTAAAGCGTCCACCTACAAACGCGATTGAGAAGTTGGCAATAGCACTTTGGCTACAAGCAGGTGTGCTTCTAGCGGCAGCGATCGCTATGCAATTCGATGGATACGGCATGACGGTTGGTTGGCTGGCTGTGGGATTGGCATCAGTCGAATTATCAAGACGCTTGCCTTCACGCGGTATCGGAGTTTTTGGGTTGGTGGTAGGTACGCTTGCAGTAGTGCGGCTGGTTGCAATCGACTGGAACACGACAGCCATGAGTGCATCAGTACTTACCTTTGGTGACTCCTTTGCAATTACCAAGAGATCACTGCTTGCGTTTGGCGCACTAATCTGTGTGTTTACAGCTGCACTTAGGCTTGATGATCCAAAACGCGATTCCAAAGGCACTACAGCTTTGGTACTGCTCGTAATGGCAACCGTGGGGTGGATGGCTATTTGTCTCGAAGTTGCTGAGGATTTCTACCAGACAATCGGATGGGTAATTGGTTCAGCGCTT
The DNA here is from genome assembly GCA_022574595.1 of Planctomycetota bacterium. Taxonomy (GTDB): domain Bacteria; phylum Planctomycetota; class Phycisphaerae; order Phycisphaerales; family SM1A02; genus JACZRS01. The sequence continues at coordinate 236,335 of JACZRS010000001.1, forward strand.
TTACTTCTGGGCGGGCAACTTGGATTGCGAAAACGGTATGTTGGGGTGGGTGCATTACTGGTCGCTGCAGCAGCGCTTAAATGGTTAGTATTAGATGTACTTGAAGTTCGCAAAGAAAACGTATGGGATCCATTTGCAACATTGCTAGTGTTGAACCTTCAAGTGATCGTTGCGGTGGTGATTGTTGGGATTGGTTGTTGGGCAACGAGAGCGATATCCAAGAGAGCGCATGCTAAATCATTGGGGCTGGAATCGCCGAAGGACGCTACATCGCCATGGTGGTATATCAATCCTGATTGGCAGTGGGCGCTAGCAGCGATCACTAGCTTTCTTCTCATTGCCATAAGCTTTGAGGCCGATCGCGCTATCTCACGTTTTGAAAAGATTAAGCCTATAACGGATGCACTGCTATGGGATCCTGCGCTCCTTCGCAGTTTGTGGCTGACGCTTCTCTGGGGTGTTGGTGGAATTGCTATTACATTCGCATCTAAATTCGCAGCATGGCGAAACCTCTCGCAATTCGGCGCGGGGCTTGTCATTCTTAGCGCTATAGCTTGGCTAACGTTTGAAACTCTTGGATGGCGGATGTCAAATGGTCCTATCCCTACCCAGGTAATCGTCAATCTACAGTTTGGTGTTGGTGCAGGACTATTGGTATTACTCGCGGTATTGATGTGGCTGAATAAGAACGAAATTGCAGACAGCCAGCAAGCTAGAGAAATCAGAAAAATGATCGGGATTGTTGGATTGGCATTGATGGGCGCAATAGTTTTGTGGTTAGGGAGTTTGGAGATTGATCGCTACTTCATCGAACGGATTAGTGCAAAACAAACGGGACTTAGCGTGTATTGGGCACTATTTGGAATTGCAACAATTCTCATAGGTTTTATCCGGTCGGCTGCGCCTGCTCGCTATGTTGGACTTTCGCTATTTGGCATCACAGTCGCAAAGGTCTTCCTTGTTGATATGCCTCAAGCGAATGTAAGCCCGATTTACCGAGTAATTTCAGCGGTTATCGTCGGTTTGCTGATGCTGGCAACAAGCGTTGCTTATGCGAAGTTTGCCCCAAAACTAATGAATTCCGCACATAATGAAAAACAGTGATCGTAGGCTAAAAAACCTCACCTGAGTCCAACAGATCGCGGATGGCTTGAGGTGAATCGTCACTTAGCAACTGGCGTGCAGTCGTGCCGTCTTCAGTCTTAATGCCTTGATCGGCACCATGCTCAAGCAATAAAGTAGCAATCGCAACGTCGCCATGCTTGGCAGCAGCGTGAAGTGCGGTCCACCCGCCGTTTTGTGTGGTGTTTGGATCTGCTCCAGATTCAAGGAGGATTTGGATGATATCGGTAGATCGGCTTGCCGCAGCACTATGCAAGGCGAATACGCCTCCAAATGCAGTAACAGCGATATCAGTTTGTGCGCCGTGTTTCAAGAGAAGCCTAGCTGCATCAGTTTGGGAGAAGAAACACGCAAGGTGTAATGGTCGTGCACCATCTGCAGCTTGAGCATTCGCCAAAGTTGAATCGTTGTCAAGCAGGGATCGCAGTTTATTTATCTCGCCTGTGCCAGCAGCATCGAAAATGTCTAATTCTGGTTTCTTTGCAAGCAAGCATGCAGCAATATTTCGCTGCTGCTGATACAACGAAATGAGAATGGCAGAGATGCCGTCTTTATTTCGTGCCGAGGCGAGGCTGAGATTCTCCGCAAGAAGTGAATTAACTCTTGAGAGATCACCGTTGCTAATAGCATCAAAGAATTTCGTTGTGTTTTCCACGATCAATACTCCATAGTTTTATCAGTAACATATCACCGAAGCCAGGCAACGAAGATCAATACCACAGTCGTCACCCAAGCAAATCACCGAATCCTAGTACTGAAGCCAATCAAGAAATCTCTGTACCAAAGCCAACACCAAGCCGGGCACAAAACCATTGCCAGGCCCAACACATAAACCAACACCAGAATCTCCCTCCACACTAAGAGAAAACAAGTAAACAAACCAGCAAACCAACAAATCAAAAAATATGCCCTTGTGGCACTTGATTTAGTTAGTTAGCCTAACTAACTTAATTAGCAATGTCAAGCATGAAATCAAAGAGAGTGAGAGGAGCAGAAGAGATCTGGGACAGTGGCTGTAGCCATAGCAGCCAGAGCGGCAGCGCTAGCAAGGCTTGTAGTTGTATCAAGGGTAGCATGGCTTTCGCGGCACGAGTGGTACTGGAGTTCGCAAGGATAGCCGACAGGCGTTGCGGATCGTTTGTGCTTTACTGCCACACACTTGCTGTGAACAGCGAGCCAAGTCGATTCGCAAAGCCGAATCAGTCCAGCTCGGCTGTCCGCTCCCTTACACTCTCCCATCCCTCCTCTCTCTATCCCTCCCTTCACGTCTTCCACCATATCTCCACCACACCTTGTCCCTGTGGCACTTGACAAAGTTAGTTAGACTAACTAACTTAATTAGTAATGCCGAGATTGAAAGCTAAAAGGGTGAGAGGTGCAGAAGAGGCTTGGGATAGTGGCCATAGTGGAAGTGGTATCCGGAGTAGCCGTGGTAAAAGTGGTGACAGTGGTAGAAGTGGCGGCTGTAAAAGAAGCGGCGACAGTGGTAGCAAAGGTAGCATTGGTAGTAAGGGAGGGCTTGGCGTTCGCAGAGCGATCCGCCATGGTGTTGCGGATCGGTTGCACTCTGCTGCTATACATTTGCTGCGAACGGTGCGCCAAGTCGATACTCAAAGCCGAATCAGTCCAGCTCGGCTTTCTGCATTATCTGTGCTTGTATTTGGTGGTCCGAGGTCGCTGCGAGAACTTGCCGATGCTGAGCAAGTTACGCCACCAACCATGAGCAAGATCGCTCAAGCATTAGAAGCTGACGGCTTCATCGTGAGAAAAGGTGACCGACTCGATCTAAGAACGATCCAACTTCGAGCAACTCCTAAAGGTAAAGCTATATTACAACGCGCCCGAAAACTGCGCATTGATTCGCTCGCAGCATTATTATCATCTACTTCAAAGAGTGAGCTAGCAATACTGCAGCAAGCAGCCCACATCATCGAACAAGCTGTGAATCGCTAGATTATTAAGCCAAATTTACTTGCCCCACCTTGTTTCCAGTCACTATAAGCAATAATCCAACATACTTGACTGTTTAATTCTACAACTGGGTTATGTGTTGCTGTATGCTATGCAACAGAGAGTAGCCTATTCTTAAAGGCTCTCGTAGTTTAGCTCAGAAGGAGAAACAAGTGAAGATTTTCCAATTACCGAGTATTGCGTTATTTTTAGCATTTATTGTTGTAGGTATAGCACAAGGGCAAACAACAGCGCGTGCAACCTCTCAACCGGCTGCGGGCACCGGAACGCTGATCGTTCTCAATAAAGATGGCGCTTCGGCTTCGATCATTGATCGGGTTGGTGGCAATGAAATCACGCGTATAGATACCGGCATCGGACCGCATGAAGTCGCGGTTTCGCCTGATGGCAAAATTGCTGTGGTAGGTAACTATGGTCAGCAGCAGCCCGGCCACACACTTACTGTGATTGATCTTACATCCCAAAATATCGTAAGAACTATTGACTTGGAAAAATACCATCGCCCACACGGGATCGTATTCATGCCTGATGGCAAGCATGTCGTAGTTACTGCTGAAGTCGAGCAGAAGCTGCTCGTTGTTAATATTGATTCGGGAATTGTTGAAAAGGCCATCGACACCAGCGCACGTACGAGCCACATGGTTGTACTTTCTCCAGATGCAAAGCGCGCTTATGTATCGAACATCGGTTCTGGTTCGCTAACAGTAATTGATTTAGAAGCAGCTACGCGCATAAAAACCATCGAAACCGGCCAGGGAGCGGAAGGACTTGATATTTCTCCGGATGGATCGGAAGTATGGGTGGGTAATCGCGGTGCTGACACTATAAGTATCGTTAATACAGAGTCGTTAGAGGTTGTTGAGACGCTCAAGTGCGCTACATTCCCTATTCGACTGAAATTTACACCTGATGGCAAGCGCATTTTAATATCCAATGCGCGAAGCGGCGATGTTGCGATTTTTGATGTAAAGAAGCGAGCCGAGATTACGCGGATTGTAATGGCAAAGGATTGGAAGCCCCCATCCGGTAAGGAAGATTTGTTCAGGCAAGGACCTGTGCCGATCGGAATTATGATTCCGCCCGATGGCAAACACGCATACGTTGCTAATACAAACGTTAATCTAGTAACAGTGATAGATTTGCAGACGTTAGAGATTATCAATCGACTCACAGCAGGTGCACGACCAGATGGACTAGGCTATTCACCATTGGTGTTGGGCAAAGAGTAACGCTGTGAATTTTCCATTATCCCTCTGCATCTAGCTTAAATGCGTTTACGATTAGTGATTTCACGGCTGCATCCACATTTCCTGGGTCTTTGATCTTGATATGTTTTAGCTCGCTGCCTGCTATGTGCAAAATATCGTTGGGGTCTTCCAGCTCTTCGCCACGCGCGAACTCTATTTTAACGTGATCTTTAGCAGCTGAGATATAGCAAACTTCGCTATTTACAGAGTAGCAAGGCCGACCCCAAAGCAGTTGCTCATTGGCATGGGGTGAAATTTCATAGATCGTTATGCGCAGCTTTTCTGCACAAGCTTTTAACTTTGGTTGTAGAGATCTAAAATATGGATCGACTTTGCTTAATGGTTTTGCTTTGGCCATGCTATGTTCTTTGCACCGACAAATGTCGCTAATGATTGGACCGCATTGGTTAATTCGGCTTGCCTGGCTTTAGTTGCTTTTATCTTTGGTTCCCACCACAAACCTTTAATTTCTAATTCTCCGCGATCTCGATGCAGTTTAGGATCGATTCGTCCAATTAACTTATCACCTTCTAGGATTGTTAGAACGTAGTAGCCATAGATTCGTTTCGCAGCCGGCACGAATGCTTCAAATCTATAATCAAAGTTAAATAAACGCTTCGCTCGTTTTCGATCACGAAGTACCGGATCAAACGGATTGAGCAAACGAATCCCATCCGGAATCGGCTTGGCTTTAGTGAGGCGTTTTTTCCAATCTGGTGGCGCAAAGGATTTTATTGGTTTTGTCCCGTCGGCTGCTTCAACTTCCACTTCAATTATCTCGCCACGCTTTAGCGCGCTTTGGCACCAGGTTTTAACTATGTCAGGCTTAACCGCGTTAAAAAAAGCTGCGATCTCTGTAGGTGTTGCTATTACCATCCGTACAATTGCTTCTCGGCACGCCCAATCCAAATGCTCTCTTGCGTTTGGTTTGGGTTTACAAATAACAGCATCAGGTAAAACACGGTGGGGCAGATCGTATTCCTTGTGAAAGTATTTGCGTTTGTTAACTAGCAATTTTCCGGTGTGCCACAGAAATTCGAGCGCTGCTTTTGAAGGTTTCCACTGCCACCACGAACCCGATTGCCCTTTTGCAACATTTTCAAAATCGCGGGCCATGAGTGGCCCTTCTGCTTTAATGCGTTTTAGCACATGCTTAATCGCAAGGTCTGGCTTATCGCCCATGCGCTGTTTCCACCAGTTGTTGCCACGAATTTTCTTTTCATATCTCAGAAAGCGCAATTTCCAATAACAAAACCATTTGCTGGGAATTATGGATGCATCGTGTGTCCAATGTTCAAACACAGTCCTGCGCTTTTCTAATAGCTGCTGCAGAACTTTGCGATCATAAGCGGGCAACCTCGAAAACAGTGTTAGATGATGTGCACGCTCAAGAACGTTGATTGTATCAATCTGCACGTAGCCCAATTGATCAATTAGCTTCATCAGGAGGCTTGGCGTTACTTTTTTATTATGGTTTAAACAAAGACCCTGGGCATCCAGGAGCAGATGCCTTGCGTCCTTGTAACTAACTGTTTCATTTCCAGCAGCAGCAGGCAATTGTGATGTGTTCCTTGGAACCAGCGCAAATTGTCATGGACTCTCTAGTTTCCAGGACCACTCACTAGACTGTTTTTCACCATCTATTTCACCTTCGATGCGTCCATAGAGTCTATTGCCTTCGCGTCTGTAAAAAATACGCATTGGCGACTCTTTGTCACCGTTATAGAAAACTGCGCTTTGTTTGGTATATTTAGTTAAGCCGAAGGGCGTTGGTGGATATCTGCCTCTTGGAGCTGCGAAGTACACGATTCCCTTGGGGGTGACTTGTATACGCATGTATTCGAAGTTGACAATTTCGCCATCTATGATTGTGCGGTTCAAGCCGAACATCGTTCCGCCTGCTGATGGTGTCCATCGTTCTTCGCTGAGATCGTTTCCATCTTCATCAATCCAGTTTCCCACCATCCAGGACAGTTGGACTAGGCGATTGTCAGCCACTTTGATTGCGGTTGGTGACTTCGTTTCCTTAATAGCACCAGCAGGCTTGAAGCCTGTCGGCATCGGATCACAGCCGAGCAACGCTAAGCAAATACCCAGTAGGAACGTCACAAAGGTGAGTCTCATAGCCAATGTTTTATGGTCTTTCATCAATATGTGCCAACGTATAGAAAGTGAAAATGTTGCTTGAGAATAAGGAATACTGCCCCACTAGGGCTGTCTATCAATGTTGTGACCACGTTTTCATCCATAAAAATGAGGAATTGACCATGAAAAGCCATCAAACCTGGAAATTGCTGGCAGCAGCGTTAATAGTGGCCCTTTTTTATATCGGCTCATCACTAAACCAACTATTGGGAGGAGAACCATTGACCCAGCAAGCCTTTGGCCAGGCGGGAGTGATAGGGCCAGCCATGACCATCGATGCTGAGGATACGCTGATTACCTCAAGTGCCGATGGCAGGACTTTATATATTTGGACCTTCGGCAGGCGCACGCTCAATGAGCAACGACTACCTGAGTTTCAACGCGCTATACAAGTGTATTCAAAAAAATAATTTCCTGGAAAATTCCCTGGCGATTGAACTATTCGCCTGCTTGCTCTAGCTTGGCTAATCGCTCTTGTGATCGCTTTATCACTGCGATGTACCCATCGGTGCTGTGGTAGGCATCATTTAAGCTGTCGGACATAGCATCTATCAAGTTACGCATATTGTGTTTGGACAGGATGGTGTTTGCGTGTTCCTGGGCTTCTTTGAGATTTGGTTTTTCAAGTACAAGATTGCGCAAAGCAGTTTCGCCGCCTAGTGCATCGATCTTCCCATGTGCTTGTATAGCGTGAAATAAATCATTTGTGGTGGCCGGGCTATGCCTGTCGCAAAGCTCTATTATTGTTTCATACATCCGGGCATTTTCGAGACGGAAGAAAACCTCACTACTTCCCAGGATTTCAGCCATGGGCTTTGCAAGTGAAGGGTCCGCAAGTATTGATCCTAATAGCACCTTTTCGGAGTGAATCGAGTAAGCGGGCACTTTTCTTGCGTGTGCGCGGGAAGTCATGAGTGGTGAAGTCCTTGGTTAAGATCGCAGAAGATACCACAGTTTTAGGGCTAGCTGTGCTTATTTTCAAGGTAAATTGTTGATTGAGCGGTCGCGCGAAGCGGCAAGCCGCGGGAGAGGTCATTCTAGGGCAGGTTTGTGTAGGCCTGTTAATTATCTACTGGGTTTTCCCATCTCCAATCGTCGAAGATGCTGGCGATTAGAGAGGCGAGATCAGGGTCATATTCGATGAGCTCTTCTCGTGTGTTTACATGGTTGTGTATGCCGTTTGGCTCAATTGATTCGCGGTTGGAATCAAACCAGGATTGCACACCCTCAGCCCAATATTCCGAGTAATTTGTTGCTGCGTAGGTTTCGTTCCATAAGCCCTTATTCATTGCTGCTTCAAACAAGGCTCGAATTTTTTGGTCGAACGCCGGATCAACTTGCTTTAGACCAAGATGGATAGTGTGGGCAAATTCATGAATAAGTATTGATTCGCCATGATAACGATCACCATCGAAGCCGAGCAGGTTCTCTTCACCGCAGCTACATACTGGCCTTGAGATTGTCGCACCTAGACCGCGAGCGCGTTTGTCCCAATATTCCTTTGGGTCAAGATCGCTGTGTTCGGGGATATCCGTTGTAAGTTCGTCTTCGTGCATTACTGCAAAGCGCACGTTTATATTGACGAGTGCTGTTGCAACATCCGGGCGCTTAAATAGCATGCCGTTAATAAGATCAGCCGCAACAACTAGGGCTTGATCTGAAACTTTTTCGGATGAAATGATTGGAAGCCCGCTTGCGATAGTGTATTTTTTATAAAAAGGATCAAAGTCTTGCGATTGTGGCGGAGCATTTATAACAGGCGTTAGCACCAGTGAAACGTTGTCTGCAAATCCATCATTTGCGCCACTACCAACTTCAGATTCGAGAGTGATTCTTATTAAGCGTGTGTTTTTTGGAAGAGTTGAACTTGTTTCGCGCTTGAGAAGGCCGGTTAATTGCTCGCCTTCCCCGCCAAATTCCCATTTTCTATCTTTCAGCGTTACAGGCCCAATGATTGCTCTACCGATTTGTTGTTCAGCTTCATTAAGAAAGATTGCAGTAATGGTTGCCATGTCTCGTTGATCGGAAAAGCCGCCCAGCCATGCTGATAGTATGTACTTTACGCCGACGCCATCAATACTTTCCGCTAATGTATCAACGGAGATAGTCTGGGAAATACTGCAATCCCCTTTATCTGAGCCCGCAAAGAAATTATTGCCACGATTAACAGGCCCAGGAGATTGGCTGGTTGGATAACCGTTGGGCGAACCATAAGTAATTACCGTCATAGTCCCCGTGTCGATCCACCCCGGCACGCCGAGGTTTACGCTGGCATCGTTAGTACCTGTTGAATATTCTGCATCGCCATTAAAAATAATGTTCTTGCCAAAGCGCGTTCGTGATCTTAAGCCACTGGATTTGCCATCTAATCCCCACGATGGTTCTATTTCTATACCCAGATGCGCTAAAGCTGAAACTGGAATATCTACAACATTTGGTGTTGGATAGATTTTACCGCGCGATGCTGCATGTCCACTTGCTATATATGGAATAGTGCGGTGCTTTGGCTCATCTCGACCGTGTGCCCCATCTAGCGTTCCGCCATGATCTGTGCTAAGTAGTATCAGCCAATCTTCCATTGAGTAGGTGGGGCGATTTTCTATCGCATCAAGTAATTGCTTGATCTGAGCATCGACTTGCTGTATTTCAGCAATGTATTGTGGTGAGCTGGGGTGAAAGCCATGGTTATGGCCGGCAATGTCAACATCCGCAAAATAAAAGAATGTTAAATCGGGATTCTCATTTTGAAGCACTCTAACCGCTTCAGCAACAAGTATGACATCGCCATCGTCTTCGTAGTCGTGAGCAAATCGAAAATCTGCATTTTCATTAGTTGTTAAAAATTCATCCAAGGGCATCCAGCTCACAAACGACGCAGTAACGAGATTAGGGTTAGCTTGCTTTGCGCGTGTGAAAAAATGAGGAAAGGCATCGAAATTTCGATTCTCAAAGGAATTGTCTGTTACGCCATGCTTAGCAGACCACACGCCTGTTAGCATGCTGCTCCACCCGGGACCGCTGACGGTGTTTTTTCCTACCTTGGCTTGGCTGCTGTAGCATCCGTTTTCGATGAGGGTATCGATGTTGGGGGTGTTTGCTTTTTGAAGTGCATCTGGTCGCAGGCCATCTATGCCGATTATTAGTACTTTTTTTGTTGGGTTGAGCGGGTTTGGTGTTTGGGCTATAGCCCGAAGCGGCAAGCCGCCTAGGAGCGCGATTGTTAATAACAACAATCCTCGATGCATTTGGTTCTCCATTGAATTTTGACTAGAAACAGATCATACCAGCAAAATGCGGAAATTCAGTGAGTTAAATATCAGAGGAAATTCCGGGGGGCGGGTGACGTTGCTGTTTGCTCGATCATGCGTATCATGGGCGATTCACCATAAATTTATATAAGGAATCGCTTAAATGCGGCGTGCTAAAATATCAGTTATTGGCGGTGGAAATGTTGGAGCCAGCTGCGCTCTGTGGGCAGCGAGCAAAGAACTAGGCGATATAGTTGTTCTGGATATACCTGATGCTGAGGGCATGGTTAAGGGCAAAATGCTCGATTTAGCTCAATGCTCGCCAATTGAAAGATTTGATTCGAATATCGTGGGCACAGCTGACTACGCAGATACCGCAGGCTCGGATGTTGTGATCGTCACCGCAGGTATTCCGCGCAAGCCCGGCATGAGCCGCGACGATCTGATTCAAACCAATGTGAAGATCGTAAAGTCCGTAGCTGAGCATGTTGCCAAACATTCACCCGATGCGGTGATGATCATCGTTTCCAATCCGCTTGATGCGATGGTTTATACAGCCTGGAAAGCATCGGGCTTTGCCACCAATAAAATTGTGGGCCAGGCTGGTTGCCTGGATGTTGCGCGCTTTAGGACGTTTATTGCTATGGAGTTAGGATGCTCGGTTGAGGATATTCAAGCGCTTCTACTAGGCGGCCACGGCGATGATATGGTTCCCCTGCCACGCTACACCTCGGTGCATGGAATTCCTGTATCGCAATTACTATCACAGGAAAAGATCAACGCATGTGTGGACCGCGCTAAAGCAGGCGGAGGCGAAATCGTCAAACTAATGGGGACAAGCGCTTACTACGCGCCTGCATCCGGTTCGGTAATGATGGCTGAGGCGATTATTAAAGATAAGAAACGCATCCTGCCCTGCGCAGGATACTGCGATAGTGAATATGGTGTAGGCGGATATTTCGTCGGAGTGCCTTGCATACTAGGCGCAGGTGGCGTGGAAAAAGTAATCGAAATCGAGTTCGATGATTCCGAGCGCGCACTAATGAACGAGTCAATCAGCCACGTAAAAGATCTGGTAAAAATAGTTACTGAATCATTCCCCGAGTTGGCGTGAAAAAACCAGTTTAGCCGGCGGGCTTGACCCGCTGCGTTTGGAAGAAGGCACTAGGCACTAAGCATTAGTTAAGAAGTTTGTTCCGTTTTCTTCCTCAGTCAGTCACCCTCAGCTTCTTTTTTCTGCTTCTCCATCAGTTTGCGAAGCAGCTCTCTTACTGCCGTTTGAACACTAGCCCTATCGCCGTCATTCACAACGACTGCTGCGGCTGTTCCTTCGGCCAAATTGAAGGCCACTTCGGCATACCACATGGTGTTGGAGCCGTTATGCCAGCGCTTCTCAGGTTTGGTCACGACCCATCCCATTGCGTAATTGCCACCAAGACTAGCTGTATGGAGGATGTTGTAACTCTCAGGACTCAAGAAGTCAGTGCGCTGGCTGGCATGAACTAGCAAGTACCGAGCCATGTCTGCCAAGGGCATATGCACTCGGCCGGCAGGACCGAGGGCTGCGGGATTATCCACGTTGAGGGGAACCGCCTTATCGACATCGGAAACCTTTTGATGCCCACGAGGCTGATCAAATGGTTGCTTACCATTGGGTGCCCCGAATCCCGCGCCCGTGAGCTTGAGTGGTGTGAAGACCTCGCGCTTAATCAGGCTCTCCCACGACTCGCCTGTCGCGGCTTCGAGCATGGCGCCAACTACGATGTAGCCGTTGTTTGAATATGCGTACTTTGTTTCCTTAGGCCCGATCGGTGATTGCGAAAGGGCGATTCGAACCCACTTCAGCCGATCGCTGATCGGATCTTCCGGCGCCTGGCCAAATTCAGCGAAGCGTTTGATTGGTATGTTGGCTGCAAGCCCGCCGCGGTGCATCAAGAGGTGCCTGAACGTAACATCGCGATAGGCATCTTGCATCTGAGGCACTGACTTGCCGAGATGAGCATCGATAGTATCGTCCCAGGAGATGATGTCCTTTTCCACCAGCCGCGCTACGAGAGTCGCGGTCATGGATTTGGTGATCGACCCCCAATGCCACTTGTCCTTGGAGGTTACCACCGCATCGTTTCCGAAAATGCGTACCCCGTCAACGGCCAATTCTGGCTCAACGCCGTTACGAATGACAACTAGTCCCAGTGCCGGGGCGTCCGCGTCTTGGCGCGCTTGGGCAGCTAAGGTTTCTAAATCCGATTTGTCTATAAAAGTTGGAAAGCTCGAAGGAACTGCCAAGAGAGATAGAGCAACGACTGCCGCAGTTTGTAGTTTGTTCATTACATCTCTCTAATCAAGGGAACAAGGAATCGAGAAAAAAACCCGTTTAGCCGCGACCCAGAGGGAAGCGTTTGGAAGGGGTAGTATTATTACAATAAGAACCCTACGGATTGCCCCCGGAAAATCCGTAGGCGTCGCGGGGTGAAAACTATTCTAGCGCTGCGGCACCGCTGATTACTTCCATTAGCTCGGTAGTAATCTTTGCCTGGCGGGCGCGGTTGTATTTTCGTTTGAGATCCTTGCGGACATCGCTAGCGTTTTCGGTTGCGGATTTCATAGCAATCATCCGCATAATCTGCTCACTCACAGATGCATCAAGGAACGCTTGATAAAGAGCGGTCTTAACTGTTAGTGGCAAGAGATCATCAAGAATTTCAGTGCTGGAAGGGCTGTAATCATAAAGCGCTTTTACTGCTGCGGTTTGAGCTTCACTCGAAGCCGCAGCTTGCAATGGGAGCAACTGCATAAGCTGCGGCATTTGCTTTGCGTTTGAAATAAACTGCATATACACAACGCGAATCGCATCGTACTTGCCTTGAGTAAACTCATCTACATAACGCTGCGCCAGCCTATCGATTTCTTCGTAGTCAGGCTTGTCGCCGAAGCTATGTTTTTCAGAAATTGGCACACGCTGAAATTCAAAGAAGCCCACGGCTTTTTTTCCTGAAGTTTCCAGATCCAGAGCGGTGCTTGATGACTTTAGTTTGCGAACCTGTTCCAAAGATTTACGGAGGATGTGACCGTTGAACGCACCACAGAAACCTCGATCGGAGCTTACGATCAGCAGGAGTTCTCGCTTAGGCGATTCAGACGGGCCGTTAATCAGTGGATGTTGAATATCGCCCGCAGCTGCAACGACTTCACCCACAAGTTGCTTGACCTTCTCAGAATAAGGCTTGGCAGCCTTGGCGCGCTGCACCGCTGTGGTGAATTTTGCTGTTGCGATCATCTGCATCGTCTTGGTGATGCGCTGGATGGTGCCTACTGCAACGATTCGTTTTCGGATTTCGCGTATTTGGGCCATGGGGCGGATAGTGTAGCGAGCAAAGGCCTGCTGGCCAAGGGGTTTTATAGATCGTTAGGCAATTACCAGCCCGTCATAAGACAAGGCCATCCTATCGGGAAGCTTTTCATCGAGATCCGCATGGCAAATATCGTGGGTCATGTGGATAAAATACGTCTGCTGAGCCTCGATATTGGTGGCAGCCTCGATGGCCTGATCCACCGACATGTGGGTTGGATGCTTGCGATAGCGCAGCATGTCCAGGATTAAGGTGGCCAGCCCCGTAAGTTTCGGCCAGGTTTCAGTCGGCACACTCGATACATCAGTGCAGTATGCCAACGGCAAGGGCAAAGGCTGAACCTCAGCAATCTGTCCCTGGCCATCCAACGCTTCAATGCGAAAACCCAAAATAGGTAAACGCCCATGAAAGAACCTAAGTGGAGTAAAGCGCAAATCAAAAAGATCAAATGGACGATCCGGCTCAATCACCTCAGCAATAAGAGTCGCAACAAACGAATCGTTAACGTTCTTTTCCTTTTCAAACACGTGTCGATAAACACGATATAGATGCTCAAAGGTATGCGTCTCTGCATACACAGTGATCGGCTGGTGCATTAGCGCGTTAAACCTGCGCACCTCATCAAGCCCGAATGTGTGATCCACATGATTGTGCGTATAAACAATCCCATCACAGCGACATAGCTTGTAGCGCAGAGCTTGCTGCCTTAGATCAGGTGAAGTGTCGATCAGTATCACACGCTGCTGACCGCTTGCATCTGTATATTCAAGACAAGCAGATGGGCGCAAGCGTTTATCTCGTGGATCATCTGAAGTGCAGACATCACAATCGCAGCCGATGATGGGGATTCCTGCGGAAGTTCCCGATCCGAGGATGGTCAACTTGATGTTGCGCGCGATTGCGTTAGACATAATCAGTGCTTCGGTTCTGGCTCATCTTCAATTGGACCAACATCGCTTTTGCGAATTAGTGTTGGCATTGTTAAACCTTGAAGGAGAAGGCTTATTAGGACTATGCCGAAGGCTACGGGCAGTAGGAATTCGCGGAGATTTGTATCAGGCAGACCCAGCACCAGGGCAATTGGGATTGAACCTTTAAGCCCTGCCCACCAGACAATATGTTTCCAACCTCTAGGCCAATGTTTGCCGAACATTAGCGCTACGGTGTACACCATCACTGCTCTTGAAGCGAGAATTGCAACGAACGAACAAGCAATTGCTAAAAGCACATTTAGCTCAACGAGTTTTTGCACTCCTGCTCCATTTGCTCCGCCTATGAATTGCAGTTCGATTCCGATTAGCAAGAACACTAATGAGTTAACAATGAAGTCGATTGATTCCCAGAATGTTTCGATGGTTTCGCAGGTTCGTTTACTCATTGCGAGCTTGCTTCCGTAGTTCCCCATTATTAGACCAGCCACGACTACTGCGATAACACCGGAGCCGTGGATTTTTTCTGCGATGATGAATGATCCCCAAACTAGAACGACAGTAATTGCGTTTTCAAGAACATGGTCATCGAGACGTTTTAAGAGCCAAAACGCAATCATGCCGCAGCCGAGGCCCGCGACGAGTCCAAAGCCAACTACGCGAACAAACTCGATCACTCCACTTGCGATTGATAGCGTTTCGGTTGCAGCGGGTTCACCGATTGAACCTGCTGCGACGCCGATGATTGCAGCGCGCAGAATTAGAAAAAGCACTACGCCTGTTCCATCGTTAAAAAGACTTTCGCCTTCAACGAGCGTTTTTAATCTTTCGGGTGCGTTGGCAGATTTAAAGACTGCTAGAACGGAAATAGGATCAGTAGGGGCGAGCATTGCGCCGAAAAGCAAGGCGGGCAACCACGGGCCATAGACTTGCGTAATTTCATCGGGGATGAAGAATCGAACCGCAAAAGCGACTGCAAGCATGCTTAACAGCACGCCCGGTATTGCAAGTGCAGCTACTGGAATTGCTTTTCTCTGCAAGTGGGCGAGGTTCATATGAAGCCCTGCCTGAAAAAGTAGCGGGGGCAGGAAAAGAACAAGTACTAATTCTTCGTTAAGGGCCCAGTCTGGCGGAGCTGCGTCTAGTAAAGCAACCGCAAGACCCGCCAGGACCAGGGCGACCGTATAAGGGATCTTGACGAATTTCGTCAATACGCCAACTGTCGCTGCAAAGCCTAAAAGAGCTACGAATGCACTCATTGTGTCAGAAACGAGTCCCTGGCCATCCGTTGAAGCTAGAAGCGCATGTATCATAGTTACAGCATACCGCGATCAGTGTGGTTTGGTGATATGCCGTTATGGTTATTTCAGCTCGACATTTTCTGCTCGGTATTTGCATAGTGGCGTTCTGGCTTGGAGCGGTGCTGTGGATTAACCTGACATTGAGTGTATTTTTAATGGCGGGCAGCTTGATATGTGGTGTGTTAGTAATTGTGAAAGTGCGACCACCATCCAAAGCAGGCTATAGGGAACCGCCAGAAATGAGCGAGTTGCCAAAGCAGAAGCAGCATGAATTGCTGCGCGGCACAGGCCTGCACCTGCGTGAAATGAAATATCGCTATTCCGTTCGGATTGACCACAACCAAACTACTGAACGCTGCTGTTTCAATGCAGATGTCAACACCATAAAGCTTGGCTTCATACCCGTCGTAATAACCGACAATGCAACAGATAAACAAGGCTTCGGTTTTGTCGCATTCGTCTACGATGGCAACCGTTGGCTAGGCCCGGGCTTACCATGCCCCGGCACAAAAGAGCAAGCAATCGCGCATGCACAAGAAAGTGTTAACCCACTGGAAGATGATGCTACTGAGCAATGAGTTTGCAGAATAAAGCTTTCTGCAATTCATCAATTGCCTTTTGAGGTTCGGTGGCTGTGCAGATTGCAGAGGAAACCGCAACGCCTTTTACGCCGACTTCAACAAGTTCTTGGATGTTGTTTACATTGATTCCACCGATTGCTAGATGCGGTAACTTATTCCACTTTAGATATTGGGCTAGATATTCAGGTCCAACGATTGTGTCTTTGTGTTTGGTTGTAGATGGGAACATAGGTCCGACGCCGCAGTAGTCTGCACCATCATGTCGGGCCTGCTCAGCTTCTTTTATAGTCGAAGTGCTAACACCGATGATAAGCTGCCTGCCGACTAATTTACGAGCTTCTGCGCAGGGTAAATCACCCTGGCCCAGATGAACGCCATGTGCGCCGCTAAGTAGAGCAATGTCTGGCCGATCGTTGATGATGATGGTTGTCTGCTGCGAAGCCATTGCAACCAAAGTTTTAGCGCGATCCAATAAATCTTCATCACTTATATTTTTTTCGCGCAATTGAATACAGTCAGGCTCCGCATCACAAATCAACTTTGCAACATCACGCCAATTTCTATCACCACATAAATTTTCGGAGAGGATCACACACAATCGCCATTGACGAATAGCGCCACAACCAAACATACGGTTTAGTTGCTTCTCCAAGTCGTAGCCTCGATAGCGCAGTTTCTCGATTGCACAAGCGAAATTTACATCTACTATTTTTCCATATTCTTCAATTGACCGAAGTGCTTCGCTTAAGCGTTTACCTGCTGCGATCACTACATGGGAAATAGAATCGCGCTTTAGCTCAGCATCTGAGGAGATTTGTGTCCCCACATCATTTGGAGTATCACGATTATGTTCAAGATTTTCCAATTGCTTAAGCGCTTGCGCAAAATCATGGCGAAGCTGCTTGATTGCAGCAGTTAACTGCAAATCCTCAAGCACAAACCGTGCCGCATCCTCCATTACCCTTAGAGCTTCTCGAGCCCGGTTAACATTTGCATCCAGGATTCTCGCCAGGCTAGACATGCCAAATAGTATGAGGGCTAAGCCTCTCAGGAAAATCTATCTAGCTGTGGCGTGATCGTTAGCTATTTTCGTAGGATTTTCGCCTCGCTCGATTGCGTTGATTTTTTCCACTCTTTTAGCGTGGCGGCCGCCCTCAAAATCAGTAGCAAGCCACGCTTCTACGATTTTCTCTAGCTGTTGATTAGGTGTGGATTCACCGCTGAGGCAAAGAACATTTGCATCGTTGTGCTTCTTGCTTTTTTGGGCATTATTTTGATCGTAAACCAAAGCTGCACGTACCCCCTGAATTTTGTTGGCTGCGATGGACATGCCTATTCCATTGCTACAAAGGAGAATTCCCCGATCCGCGTCACCGCTGCTTACAGCTTGGCCTACCAGGTAGGCACTATCAGGATAATCGCAGGATTCGATACTGATATCGCCCAGCAAATCCACCACATGACCTAGCGTTCTTAAATAACTAGCGAGCTTGGCTCCCGCATCACGTCCACGATGATCTGACCCGATGGCTATTTTCATTATCAAAGTTTCTCCTTGAGCCGCCTTGGGATTAGCTCCATAAATTGGTCCGCCAGGGCATCATATGCACTTTGATCTGACCCTATAGGATCCTCAATGTCAGCATTTGGATCTAATCTCATGATTTTGTCATCATTGTCATCACCAGTGATAATCCATGTTGCTGCAACATGGCTGGCTGTCATACAGAAAACCAGATTCGCATTTTTGACCATCTCAGTTGTTAGAGTTTTAGATAGCCCATCGTGATGAATTCCCCGATCTTTTAGGGCAATAAGCGACTCTTGGGTGGGTGGGAAGCCCTCGGCTGCTGAAACACCTGCGGAGGCAACAAAAACCTCCCCAATATCGCCTAGCGGCTCATTTTCAAGCCAATGCCGCGCCAACGCCTCAGCCATGGGGCTTCTACAAGTGTTTCCGCTACATACAAAAAGCACTGTCTGCATACTCTACTTCGCTTTCTCGAGGGTCCAGGTTCGAGGTGGATCCTACCGCACTTGTGACCAAGATGTCACTGCCAGAAGCCTAAACCCGACATGGCCAGCGTGACAATTGACGATAGTGTTGTAAAGTAACACACAAGGCTTGTTTGGATGGTCCAAAACAGCTGGGAGATTTCTTGGTGGAGTTCGTCGCTAGAGACGAGGTAATAGGACTGCTCAGTGAGCTTGGCGTCCATGAGGTCGTTGAGACAGAAGGGTATGCCTACTTAGAACTGTCTGGGAATGAGGATATCGTACACCTACACCTAGCCGCCTCAAGTAGCAGTACGCCGCCACGAGAAGGCGCAAGCGTTATAGCAGTCGATGCTGAGCGCATAGCTCATGCGGTCGAACTCATAATACATAAGCTGCGTTTAAGCCAGGTCATACTTTTCCCAGTAGCAAAATGGCGCAACGTCTTCGATGCCGTAGCGTTTTCACTTGCAGATAATGAGGAATGGCAAGCTGTAGATACTGCTGCAACCGTTGAGCTAAATACACGCGATCCTTTGCTTTGCGAACCGGGCGATTTTCACACTCTAAACGCGCTCATAGAAGCTCTGCTAAGAGATGGCGAAGGTGCTGAGCAGGGACTACTTATTACAACCACCGCTACCCCACTAGTTGTTCACCTCATACCCGATGGCACGATGCTCATTAGTGTCGGAAACGCAGTCATAGCTGATGAAGTGGCTGAGACGTTTTCAAACTGATAATGACTCTCCGCATAATTTGCTATAAAGCCAATCTAAACCAAGGCAATCCAAACGCAACTGCGGTCTATTTGGTTGTAGCAGCCTTAGCGATTGACCGATAAACCTCCAAGGTAGTCTGATCAGTTATCGAACTAATCAGTGGCCTTAAAAGCCACTAAACCCAGCCACCAAGGATCAAGATATGCAGATTCTGTTGGATTCTGACCCGTGCGAAATGAAAGCTCAAACAGTTGGCGAAGCAATCGCTGCTGCTGCTGCCTTGGCACAGACTCAAGGCCGACTCATCATCGATGTAATAGTTGATGGATTGCGATGGTCCGAACAACAGCTCGACTCAGCCGAGCAAAACGATACAACAGCCGAGACCGTCGAGTTCATAACAGCCGAGCCCAAGGAACTAGTGCTGCAGACCTTCGAGGATGCTGCTGATGCACTTTCAGACGCTGATGCACTACAAAAAGAAGCTGCGGAGCTACTTCAATCAGATCAAAGCATTATCTGTATGGACAAGCTCGCCGAAGCGCTATCAATTTGGCTTACAGTCCAACAGGCAATTGTAAAAGGTTCACAAGTCGTCGAACTGCAACTTGATAGTATTTCGGTAAAGAAAGTCCCTATCACCGAATCAATTGCTCGACTAAACGAGAACCTTCAGTTACTTCGATCAGCCCTTCAACAAGACGATCAAGTAGCCGTGGCCGACGCACTTTTATATGAGTTTCCGGATATCATAAATGAGTGGCGAACCATCCTCGAACATCTCCAATCTCTAGTTGAACGAGAGATGACCGGATAATGGCTGTGGTATCGAATAAAATAGATGAGCTGATTCAACAAGCAAATCAAGCGCTCGCTAAGAATCAGTTCTTTGAAGCTGAACGACTGGCTGCTAAAGCGCTGATTTTGGCCAGACACGATGCAAAGTTCAGCCAAATGGTTACTAGTCTTGAGCCACTCTGTAGAGCAAGAGCCAAGCGATTAGAACAAGCCCTAAAAGCCAAATCTGTATCGATCATTGATGAAGCATTTCCTGATGATGTAAGAATCAAACCAGGTTGCTATCTAGTGCAGCCGCCACTTGTAGGTGCTGATGCGCGTCGATTTAGACTTATTGCTCTTGAAAACGAAATCCCAGTAGCAGTCCTTTGCCGCGAACCACTAACACAATTAAAGCTATGTCCAATTGTTGCGCTATGTGGAAATGTAGTTGTTCGCACAAAAATCGATCCGCCAGATAATCTGGATAAACCTGATGTTAAGTGGTTAAAAGATGCGCTTGAAGAGCTTGGCGATTGGGCGGTGCAAAGCGCTGATACCACCATAGCGATTCATCGTCTGGTTGATGAATTGATGACTCGTCTTGATGCTATCCCCGAACATGTTGCTCTGCACCACGCACTGCGAGAAGTTTGCCTAAAAGCTGAGAAAGAACTTGGCGATGGTGGAGCTGCACCACCAATTCCTAAGCGAAGTAGATCCAAAGCTAAATCGTGACTCGCAAAATTAAACGGCCAGCAAGACAACGATGGGTATGGCTTATCTGTGCTATCGTTTTAGCATTACTGATTGTTGCAGACCATAATGGTTGGCTTTTAGTAAAAAACACAGACGATATGTCTGCTTACCATGGCCGAAGCACACTGGTAACACGCGTAATAGATGGCGACACCATAGAAATCGATCTGGAAGATGCGCTAAACAATCGGCCGACAACTCGAATTAGACTTTGGGGGATCGACTGCCCGGAAACCGCAAAACCAGATCAAGCGGGTGAACCGTTTGCGGTTGAAGCAACCGGCTTTACCAGATCTTTAGTGTCAGGAAGCAGAGTTACTTTGCTATTAGAATCCCATAGAACGCGCGGCACATTCGGGCGAGTTCTTGCACACGTACAACTTCCAGATCATTCAAACTTAAACGAGGCTCTACTTTCCGCAGGTTTAGCGGCAATAGATGAACGTTGGTCACATTCGCTATTAGGTAGATACGCACAGCTCCAACAAGCAGCAAAGCGCAGTGAACTTGGCATTTGGGCATCGAAAACGAACCCAACATCTGACGATTAGCGCAGCAACAACCCCACCTGGCCGCACTCTTGGCGAATAGGTGGGGAAGGCCTGCCCCTTTGAAATTCTTAACGACTTTACTTAGTCGCCTGCTGGTGTCTCAGTGGTATCAGTCTCACCACCACCATCGCCACCACCATCATCGCTTTTTTCGCCACAGCCGGTCATAACGGCGCTAGCAAACAATAAAACAGTTAATACACCAAGAGTTGCTAATGCTTTTCGCATGTTAAACCTCCAATAAAAGTAGACGGCATTTATTAGGTATCCGCAGTACCCTCTTTCCGATACTGCCCCTAATTAGGGACATGCAGGATACACTAATTCTCCAATTAGGGTCGTGGTGAAGCATCAGAACAAGCCTCACCGCCTCCAAACGGCGTTTTTCCTACTTTTAGCACTAAATCTCAGATTCAATCCAACAATGAAAACCATCACAATTGGATTCCTAACTCACTTACACATTGAGCAATTTGCCTGGCAGCATCCCCACGATGTGATCGTGCATTTTTCTGTTCTGAAGATAATTGGGCGCTAGTGCTGCCAACGTCAGGCAAATAAAGGAGAGGATCATAACCAAACCCATTATTACCCCGAGGCTGATCAACAATCACACCCTCAAACGTGCCTTGCGTTTGAGCAACAACGCTGCCTTGGCAATCCACCAAACACATGGCGCACACGAATCGCGCTGCTCGATCCTCTTGTGGCACACCCTTTAATTCGTCAAGCAATTTTATGTTATTAGCTTGGTCGCGCTCAGATCGACTTCCATCAATATTGGCATATCGAGCTGAGTAAACCCCCGGCTTGCCACCTAACGCATCAACTTCCAAACCCGAATCGTCAGCCAAACACATGCGCCCAATTGCCTTGGCGTAATACACAGCTTTGATCTTGGCATTTTCCTCAAACGTCTTGCCATCTTCGATCGGTTCAGGTAACTGTACATCTAACCTATCCAAACCAACCACATCAATATCAAGTGGCTTGAGTATTGCTGCGACCTCCTGGATCTTGTGCGGATTAGATGTAGCGAATAGTAGTTGCATTTTGGCGTTTGTTATTTAGGCACCTCGCCATGGGTTGCGATTATGCGCGAATGCAAGCCGCCTCGGCCACGCCATTTTGTAATCAACTCCAACCACTTTGGTGACATTAACTTGACAAGATCATCACGAATCTTATTGGTTACCGCCTCATAAAAAATCCCATCATTGCGATACGAATGGTAGTAAAGCTTGAGGCTTTTAAGTTCAACACAAGATTGATCAGGCCCATAGCGCAGAATGATCGCAGCAAAGTCCGGATGTCCCGTCTTTGGACATAGCGATGTGAACTCCTCGGTAGTATGTTCAATTACATATCCCGAAGTGTCTGGGTTTTCAAAGGTTTCTAGTAATGAAGCGTCAGCCATTTGCTCATCATACGCAACATGATGGCTTTGGGGGGCTTGGGGCTTGTGTTATAATCGATAGTCTGTAAGCAGCTTGATCACAGCTGGCTGCTTAGGATTGGTTCTAAGCGAAGTGCGGAAAGCGTCTCGCGCCTCCTTCATAGCTTGTTTATCACGTTTCTTACTTAAAAGCCAAGTATTTAGGGCATTGCATCCAACGCCGTTGAGCGATGGCCAATGCTTGGGGTCTAGCTTAACTGCCTGGCGATATGCGTTGATTGACTTGTCAAATTCACTTAGCCGAAAGTGCGCCCAGCCCAGTCTCTCGTATGCGTTTGCTGATGGTTCGATTCTAATGAGAAATTCAGCAGTGTTCTTGGCATCGGTGTATCGCTTTTCCTTGGCTAAGACATTGATGTAGTTAAGTAGAAGCGGAGCAGTTGCGTCCATCAATTCGATGGCCGATTCGTATTGAATGATGGCATCAGCATTGCGCCCAGTCAGTTCATAAGCAGCGCCAAGACTAACTCTTGCGGGTCCGCTTGCTGGATCAATCTCGACAGCTTTTTCTGCAAATAGCAATGCTCCTTGTGGTTCACCCATTTCAAGTCGCGTTGTAGCCATTAACATATTAGCTTCAAAATCAGCGGGCTCAATTGTCAGGGCTCTGTAAAACGCTTGTACCGCCTCAACAAAGCGTTTAAGCATTTTCAGGGCAATGCCGTGGCCGAATTGAGCTGAGAAGTTTCGAGGTTCAAGCCTTGCAGCTCTTGCAAATACTGGTTCGGCGCTCTTGTAATCTTTCTTCTTGATATAAACATCACCAATGCCAACATATGCGAGCGTCAAAGTGGGGTTTTCAGCAAGAATATCGCGGAACATTCCCAGCGCGGTATCAAGATCGCCTGCATCAGAAACAGCTTGTGCATCAGCAAGTTCTTGTTGTTGTCGTTGCTGAACCTGCTCAGCCGATTCAATAACAGCAGATGTATCGCCCTCATCAATTGGGCCGGTTTGCTTGGACTTGCAGCCGGCGATAATCACCAAGACCAAACATAGCGCAATTTTTGACAGTCCACTTTTCATCATTGGCCCATTGTCAGTATTTATTAGGTCCATCTTTCTTTCTTTTGGCTTGTCTTGCGGCGAACCAATCGCTTTAGCCGCTGGATATTTCGGACGTCCCACAGTTCATTATTCTCGTCCATACCCTTGGCTGTCTCTAGTATCTTCGGTACGTCTGCTAACTGGGAGTGGTTCAATAATGCTCTGAAGCAGCTAAGGCCACATTCGCCTTGGCCTATATGAGCGTGGCGATCTTTGCGCGATCCAACTTCGCCTATCGAATCGTTAAAATGCAGGGCTTTAAGGTTTTTTAGCCCGCAAATCTCGTCCCAAAGCTCAAGCACTTGGCCGGCCTTGGCGTCGGATGTCATATCGTAGCCCGCAGCTGTAACGTGGCAGGTATCAAGGCAATAAGCAATGCGTTTCGGTTCTCGGACGTTTAGGCGGATAAACGCTAACTGCTCGAATGAGTATCCAAGTGTGGTTCCCGCCCCAACAGTTGTTTCCAAGCATGTAATAGTCTTGTAGCCAGGCAGATCCTTATGCAATTTATCCAGACACTTGACGATTCGCTTTAAGCCAGCTAGTTCATCCTTGGTAAAATCGCCATCCAGCTTATTTTTGTCATCTCGCGCGCGGGCTTTACCCATGTGTGCACCGGGATGGCTAACAAGCAAGGGAATTTTCAATTTTTCGCAGCGCTCAATTTCCTCATTCTGAAGCGCAACTGATTTATTGCGCAGCTCCTTATTCGGCGATGCGAGGTTAATCAGATAACTATTATGGCTGACAACCCGGGCTGGACCGGTGCGCTTGTGCCACTTTAATTCTTTAAGTTTACCAAGCCAATCATTGCACGTTTGTTCTGTCAGAGGCGGTGTTTTCCATTGACGCTGGTTCTTTGTAAAAACCTGCACGCAATCCATTTTTAGTTGCTGCGCTTCATTGAGCGCGTTAACCATTGAGCCGGCAATTGATAAGTGTGATCCGAACATTTATGAGTCCTGAGTGGTGAGTCCTGAGTCTTGAGCCATGAGTGTAAAGCCGCGACCAGTGGTCGCTTCTTGGCCTGGAAAAAGAATTTCACAAATTTCATATTTTTTCATTTTCCGGGGATTCGGACACGCACGTTTGCGCGCACAAAAGTGTACGCACTTTTTAAGGGGTGTTAGTTTGCGCGCGCATATGTGCGTGTCTCGTTTTGATAATCCTCCATTGCGCTTAATGAGGGGTGTTTTTGGCGATGTTTGCATATTAAAACTTTCGGTCAGTTAGTCACAAAAAAGTGTCCCTCCCCTCTTGATTGAACACGCACATATGCGCGCGCAAAAGTGTACGTTTTGGGTAAAGAAGAAGGATTCAAGTATTAGGCGGCGGGGCCAATGCCATGTTATAGCAAAAAGCGAGCCAGCTACGGTTAAAAATTTGTCTTACGGACTTATTACGCGTCTAAGCCGTCAACGCCTTGAAGTTGTTTTTGTTCTTGAATTGCCATTGATACGTCTTCGCGAAATCGCGTCCAACTTGAGACACGCTTTGCAATGACACTAAGTTCTTCGAGCGGCACATCCCAACTTCGAGCTGACCGCAACCATTCGAGTGCGTGTGCATTATCGAAGTAGCGACCTTCGAGACGGTTTCTGATAATGCCGCGAATATAGTAAAGCTGCTTGAGATCAGGATCCTCCTTACTAGCGAGTTCGACACGACAAATGCCGGGAATTTTATCGAATGCAGTTTCCCATGATTCAGATGTCACCGCGTCATCGTCCTGATATTTGAGGTATTGCTCGGCAGCCACATCCATAGCATGGCAAAGTTCTTCAACAGAGAATTTGCGAAGCCATTTCTGGATATTGTTGCGCCCATTTCAATTAACCGTATAGCCCGGCGCCAACTCGTGCCAATAATTAGATACTCGATCAATTGCGGCATCCTTCAATTCACGCAGTCCTTCCATCCACGCCATCATCATTTCCAGTTGTTCTCGCCTTTCCTGCAATTGTTCCAGCTGAGTCCGTGATTTTGCGACTGCGCTATTTTGATCAAGAAGCTTGTCGCTCTTACCGGTGTTGCAGGCTTGGCAAGACGTAATCAGGTTCGTGATGTCGTTGGTGCCACCCTTGGATACCGGCTTAATGTGGTCGATTTCGAGTAGGACGTCAGGTGCGGTGGCACCGCAGTACTGGCATTTGAACGAGTCCCTCTTGAAGACATCAAAGCGGACGCCTTTGGGAATCGACTTTCGTGCGTTGACTGCTGTATCCATGGCGTGTTTCTTATGAGTATAACAGTTGGTTGAACAGAATTCTGTTGAGTATGGATCGTGGACAATTGTATGCGGAATTCTGCCTAGCGGCGATATCGCCACGCTCAATCGAAAAAGCAAACGACGCGCCGATCATTCCGGCGGGTCTGTCATTCCGGAGGACTGTCCCCAGCGGGTCGCGGTTATCCCACGGGGCTGGTCGAAAATCAACCGGATCAAGCGGATTACGCCTGCACTGGGCTAGACGGGGGCGTAATTTGCTGAACAGAGATAAATTCAGTTCCGACGCGACCGGCGGTCGCGGCTTTACAACTATGCGATCAATTGCTGGCAATTTTCGCAGTAGACAGTTGAGCGTTGGGCGATTGTGGTTTGGCTTAATGGCTTCTTGCACGAAACGCATGGCTTGCCTGCTCTTTGGTAAACTTTGTGTTTGGTTGAAAATGAACCAGCTTGACCGTTGCCGTCTACGTAATCACTTATTGATGAGCCGCCGGCTGCTATTGCGCGTTTTAGAACTGAACGTAAACTGCGCGCCAGGTCGGTGCAGGGTTTGCCTTCGATGGAGCAAGCAGGCGTCATTGGATGAATTTTGGCTCCAAATAATGCTTCATCTGCGTAGATGTTTCCTACGCCTGCAATAATTGCTTGGTCGAGAAGCGCAGCTTTGATCGGCCTAATTGTCTTATTTAGCTGCTGCTTGAGAATCCTGGTGGTGATGGTTGGCGATTCAGGCCCAAGCTTTGACCAGCGAGTTTCCTGCAAATCTTCCATAGATCGATAAACACTAATA
Organism: Planctomycetota bacterium; assembly: GCA_022574595.1. GTDB lineage: Bacteria > Planctomycetota > Phycisphaerae > Phycisphaerales > SM1A02 > JACZRS01. The sequence continues at coordinate 262,556 of JACZRS010000001.1, forward strand.
CATCCAAAGCGACGCGGATCCCGAAACACCAATTTCCCTCTTTTACCCATTAGGTTGTTTCCCAAAGTGAGATGCCAAGTGCAGTGGATGTGGTTTGATTGTTGAGGCTTCTTGCCATTGGGAATAAATATAAGCTGGCCTGTCATTCCTAATTGAACGCAGAGCACAGATCCATCCTCAGCAATGATGGCAAGCTGTTTGCCGCGACGCGATAGTTCTTTGATGCGTTGGCCTTTTAATAGGCGTTTTGGCGTTATTTTCTGCGAATTGTTTGTGAAGTCTCGAACAATGTCTGGCCTGGCCAGGTGAACTTGGCGAACTTCTGCCCGTATTAACACCGGCAGGAGTGTTTGTCGTAAATGCTCAATTTCTGGTAGTTCAGGCAATGAATATTTCCTACGAGAGTTAGTTAAGCAAGAGTATACTCACAGGTGGGTCTTTGGAGTCCATCTTGCCGATGAACCCACTGCCCTAGCTTATTGAACCGGAGTTTTTTTTATGCCAGACCCATTAACCACAAAATCCGCAGCACAATCAGTGGACTCAAAGTCTGCAGCCCGCGAAGTGAATGACGCCTATGAGCGAATTTCCAATGAAGTGCACAAGGTAATTGTTGGCCAGAATGAAGTTGTTGATGAACTTCTGATGTGCATATTTTGTGGAGGGCACGCATTGGTGGTTGGTGTGCCTGGCTTAGCGAAAACTCTATTGATATCTACGCTAGCTAAAACCATGAGCTTGGGTTTTTCGCGTATTCAGTTTACGCCTGACTTGATGCCTTCAGATATGACCGGAACAGAAGTTATTGAAGAAGATAAATCAACCGGGGCGCGTGAGCTTAGGTTTGTTAAAGGGCCTATCTTTGCAAATGTGATTTTGGCGGATGAAATAAATCGTACTCCGCCCAAGACCCAGGCTGCATTACTTGAAGCCATGCAGGAGCGGCAAGTAACTGCGGGCGGCGTTCGTCACCCATTACCTCAGCCGTTCTTTGTTTTAGCGACACAGAACCCCATCGAGCAGGAAGGAACTTATCCACTACCTGAAGCGCAGCTGGATCGGTTTATGTTCAATATAAAAATTACTTATCCAACGGAAGATCAAGAGCTGGAAATTGTCCAGCAAACCACATCAATTGAAGAGCAGCAGGTTGGCCCGGTAATTACGGGCGAGGAAGTATTAAGAATACAAAGTCTTGTCAGGCAGGTTCCAATTGCGGATCACGTTCTGCGCTATGTGCTTCGCCTGGTTCGCTCTACAAGAATTCGTGAGGAAACCGAGAAGCCTGAGATTGTTCAGAACTATGTAAGTTGGGGTGCTGGCCCCAGGGCCAGCCAGTACATTGTGCTTGCAGCCAAGGCCAAGGCTATATTGTCAGGCTCATCTCATGTAATGCCCGAGCATATTCTTAAGGTGGTTTTACCAGTGATGCGCCATCGTATCATTACTAACTTTAATGCTGAAGCGGATGGCGTAACAACGGACGATGTGATCAGCAAACTAGCGGAGTCAATTCCTGTTGATAGCTCCGATGATGCTACTTCCAAACAGATGGATACGGTAATGCACTGATCGTTCCGGCTTAGTTAAAGCAAAGAGGCTCGGATGGCTGAATCTTCGACAGTTCGCGGTGAAGAATACCTTGCGCCAGAAACACTGGCGCAACTATCACCCTTTGAGCTGCGCGCCAAGATGATTGTAGAAGGTGTGATGAGCGGGATGCACCGTTCGCCATATCAAGGCATGGCTGTTGAGTTTGCGGAACATCGTCAATATGTACCTGGTGATGATATAAAGCATCTTGATTGGAAAGTGTTCGGCCGATCCGACAAGCTCTACATTAAACAATACCAACAAGAAACCAATTTAGATGTGATATTCCTGGTCGATGCCTCGGGTTCAATGAATTTCGGCACTCTTAACGCCAAGGCTGGTTGGGGCGGGACCGAAGCCAGCCGCGAAAAAAATAAATGGACAAAGTTTGATCACGCTACGGCTTCTGCGGTTGCAATGGCTTATGTTTGTTTGCATCAACAGGATCGTGTTGGTCTTGCGATTTTTGCGGATGAAGTAAAAGTCTTCGTGCCGCGAAGTAGCGCTCAGGCGCAGTGGAGGCGTATTGTTAATGCGCTTAGCGGTCAGCCGGTTAAAGAACAAACAAACCTGGCCAAGGTAATAGATCAGGTACTTGCCAAGATTAGAAACCGCGCGCTATTTGTGATCCTTTCTGATTTGTTTGATGATGTTGAATCAATTCGTCAAGCTCTTGCGCGTTTGAGGCATAGGCGACATGATGTGATTTTGCTTCAAACATTGGATAAGGAAGAATTGAACTTCAGCTTTTCTCAGCCGGCCCCGTTTGAAGGTTTGGAAAACGAGGGGCGCTTGCGTATTGATCCAAGAGCGCTGCGTGAAGCGTACTTGGAAGCTTTGGTCAAACATTTAGAGCAGGTCAATAAGATCGCGCTGGGGTTTGGCTTTGATTATCAAAGGTTAGATACCCACGAATCGGTTGGGCCTGCACTTGCGTATTTATTAGCTAGAAGGCACATTCACATTAAGCGGAACAAGGTTGGAAGATGAATTTTGTCACACCAACATTAGCCATCGCGGGGCTTATTGCCGTAGCACTACCGATCATTATTCATCTTTTATCGCGCAGGCGCAAGCGTCCAATCGAGTGGGCAGCAATGCGCTTTCTATTAGAAGCGTTCCACAAGCATCGCAGGCGTTTACAAATTGAACAATTAATCCTGCTTGCTGTACGCTGCCTCATTTTAGCTTTGTTAGGAGCAGCTCTAGCACGCCCAATTCTTAACACCCCAGATGTTTTAGACCTGGGCGGATCGCGCGCAGTCTTTTTAGTAATAGATAACGGCTTAGCATCTGGTCTAACGGATGCCCAGGGTCAAGTCGCGTTAGACAAAACCATCAAGCAAGCGGCAAAGATCATCGAATCATTAGGGCCTGGCGATTCTGTTGGATTAATCACCGCAGCAAGGCCAGCCCGTGGTCTTATTGTCCCGCCATCATCAGATCATGCTGCGGTACTAAACGTAATTCGCAAACTTACACCACTTCAAGCGCCAACTGATCTTGCATCTGCTGCGGTAACTTTAAGGTTAGCGCTTAAGGATATTGCTAAGGATCGTGAGCGCGCGGTTGTATATTTGCTTAGTGAGTTTCGTTTGGGTTCAGCATCATTAGATATAACGCTACCATCTGCTCTTGCGGACTTTGGCGAGAATGTAACGCTGCTGACTGCTCCGGCGGCGGATGAAATGATCGGTAATGTGCAAGTTCAATCAATTGAACCACGCCGAGGCCTAATCCTTACAACCACAGCTGAAGGATCGCAGCAGGTAACGGTTAGGCTTGCAAGGTCTGGCAGTGAATTATCTACAGGCACAACACAGGTGAGGTTGGCAGGTGAGGGTCTGCCGATTATTGAGCCTAAAACTGTCAAATGGGACGCTGGGCAAGCCACCGCAGCGGTAGATTTCATGGTTAATTTCACGGGACAGCTCGAGCGTTCTGTTGCCTTAAGTGCCACGATTGATAATGATGCACTTAATGGCGACAATCAGCGGAGTACTGTGATTTTAACTCGCAGTAAGATCCGCACGCTTTTAGTTGATAGACGAAGTTTCGCTCTTGATCCCGGGCTTGACAGGTTGGGAACAGGCGAGTGGATTCGCCGCGCCCTTGAGCCATCTGATCAAAGTCCTATCGACGTTGTAGAAGCAGATCCAGCTGCGCTTGATGGGCCTGATGTGCGCGGCATTGATGCAGTAATACTTGCAAGACCTGACCTTCTTGATGATCGAAGTTGGCTAGTGCTGAGGAAATTTGTTGACGGCGGCGGAGTGCTTTTAGTTACGCCTCCAACACAAGTAAATGTCCACCAATGGACCAACACTTTTACCAAGGTAATGGGTTTGCCCTGGCGCATAAATTTAGAGCCGGTTGCGCCCGATGATGCGCTAACCTTAGATGATGAGCAGCCGCCATCCGAATTACTACGCATGCTTTCTGGTGAACTTGACGCTTTAACAGAACCTATTTTGGTAAACCGTATGCTGGCTCTGGATATAGACACATCACAGACGCAGCAAATCCTTGTTCTATCTGATGGTTCGCCTTTGCTGGTAATGGGCACGCCACAGCAACAACAAGATATTGATCAAGATGTTACGCCTGCGGTAGTAGGGGGTATGGTAATTTATCTTGCAGCTGCGGTTGATCTTAATTGGACAAATTTACCGACCAAGCCGTTAATGGTTCCGTTGTTTCACGAACTAATCAGGCAGGGTGTAGGCATGGCCCGTGCGTCGCAGCGTTTTAGTGTTGGCGAGAGGCCAGCCCTGGGATTGGGTGCATCTGCTACAAACATTGTTGGACCTGATGGGGCAATCCTTGCCATAGGTCTAGATGGCCGCCCGCATGAACCGCTTGGCAAAGCGGGGTTTTACGAAGTTGTTGATAGTGCGCGACATCGGATTTCCACCCTGGCGGTAAATATTGATCCACAATCAGGTAAAAGCGACACGCAGCGACAATCAGCAGTAAGCGATTGGTTAGCCAAGTCCGGACCTTGGAAGCTATTTGATGCAGACAAGCCCGCAGCTGCGCTTGCGTCAATTGACACGCCTTCGCCGATTGTTGGCATTCTATTGGCAGCGGTTCTACTACTTGCCGTTCTTGAAACTGCACTGGCGCGCTGGTTCTCACATGCGAAAATCTCCTCAAAGCCCATCGAGTTGCCGGGCCTAAATGTTTCGGGCGCTCTAATTGGTGGCAGCGGAGGGGAAATCAGATGAATAGCGATTGGATCCGTTGGCTACTTGATGTTGATTCGATCCCAAAGAATGGGGAAAATCTACGCCTTGCCTGGGAGCATCCCTGGTCGCCTTGGCTATGGGCAGGCTTGTTGATTATTGCTGCAATACTTACAGGTTGGAGCTACGCAAGGCTTGCGGGAAATAGAAGTGGGCGCATGGTTCTGGGAATGACTCGATTTTTCATTCTTGCGGTTATTTTAGTTCTAATTAGTGGGCCAATGCTACAACTGCCACGCGAAACGGTTGAGCGTGATTGGGTGCTGATGCTCCTTGACCAAAGCGCATCAATGTCAATAGCGGATGTGGATAAACAAGGTCAAAGAATAACTCGCCAGGAGCAGTTGCAATCCTTATTGGAAAAAAACAGCAAGCTTTTCAGTGATCTTGCCCAGCAGCGTCAAGTGGTTTGGCTAGGCTTTCATGATGGAGCGTTTAATTTATCAACTACCGCCAAAGCTGATGCGCAAGGGCAGCAAGGTATTTTCATTGATCTTGAAGAACCAACGGGTCAGCGTACTCGTTTGGGTTCCGCCTTAGAGCAAGCGATGCAGCGCGCAGCCGCTAGAGAAGTCAGCGGCATAGTAGTCTTTAGTGATGGCAAATCATCTGATCCTATTGATAGAAGCTTGTATCGCAGACTGCGCTCAGATGCAGTAAAAGTTTTTACCGTGCCTTTAGGATCTCCTGATCCCTTAGGCGATCTTGCCATAAGAAATGTTCAAGCGCCGCGGCGAGCATTTATCCGCGACAAGGTTCCGGTTGTTGTGCAGCTGGATCAACTAGGAGCTAAAGCTGGTAACAGCTCTGCTGATGTAATTCTAATCGATGACCAAACCGGGGAAGTACTCGATCGCGTAACCATTGCTCCCGGTGATATTCGCGATAAAATTACCTTACTCGCTGATCCCAAACTGGCAGGTGAAGCAACCTGGCGGGTTGTGGTTGAGTCTGATGAGCCTGATCTAATTCCACAAAACAACCTCGCAACAATTGTAATTGAATTAGTGGATAGGCCGCTACGTGTGCTTTATGTCGAGGGTTATCCGCGCTGGGAGTACCGTTACCTTAAGAATCTATTGATACGTGAAAAGTCGATTGAAAGCTCAGTGATGTTGATCTCTGCGGATCGAGATTTTGCCCAGGAAGGCAATCAACCCATCACACGCTTGCCACGCTCTCCCGAAGAATTTGCCCAGTTTGATCTGATTATTCTTGGTGATGTGCCTAGCGGATTCTTTTCACCTGAACAGCTAGACATGATACGCGATCATGTGGCAATTCGTGGTGCGGGCTTGCTATGGATAGGCGGGGAACGCTCTACGCCAAGTAGTTACTCCGCAACAGTCCTGGCAGATCTGCTTCCAATGCGTGGCTCACTATCGCTGCCACCAATTGATGTACCAGTAAATATGGTGCGTACTAAACTTGCTGAGCGACTGGGATTGCTGCGTTTATCATCAAATCCCAATGAGTTGTGGCCCGACGAACTTGCGAATCCTGATACGGGTTGGTCCCGACTTCATTACGCACAAAAAATAGAGCCCGGCAGATTAAAACCCACAGCCGAAGTGCTGACTACAACCGCAGCCCTCTTTCAAGGCACACAACTTCCACTGGTAATGTTCCTTCGCTATGGAGCAGGCCAAAGCCTTTACGTTGCTACTGATGAGATTTGGCGCTGGCGCTACGGCCGAGGTGAGCTATTGCCCGAACGTTTCTGGGTGCAGCTTATCCGAATGATGGGGCGCGAAAGTTTAATATCAGGCGATAGCCCCGCAAGAATGGAAGTAACCCCTCGCAGATTGACAACCCAGCAAGCGATGCGCATAGATTTGGAATTGCTCGATGCAAGAACAGCAGAGGATCTAAGATCGACAGTCGCAGTTGTATTGGAAGATGAAGATGGTCAAACAATTGCCGAATTACAGCTTCGCAGAATTGATGAGAATCGCCAACAGTTTGCTGCAACTTATCTGCCAGACGTTACGGGTACGCTTAGAGTTCGTGTTAAAGATCCCAGCATGCCTGAGATTGATCAGTCGGTTACGGTCGAGGTTTTTTCGCCAAATGATGAGCTGCGTAGGCCTGAAACTGATCATGCACTTTTAGAAGTATTATCACTTGAGACCGGCGGGCAAGTTTTGATGCCCGAGCAGCTAAGCGATCTTCCCGAGCTATTACCCAATCGAGCAGTAACCTCGATCAACCCTCTAAATGAAGGAATTTGGGATAGCCCCCTGGCCTTTGCGCTGGTCCTATTGGCCTTGACGGGTGAGTGGATAGGTAGAAAACTGTTGAAATTGGCTTAAAAGGCACAAAAATGGCGATTTTGATTCTCTTTCCGTGGAACCACAACCCGCCTATACCATTAGTTATTAGCAGGAACGCACTATGCAGCAAGTAATCTCTCAATTAGGTCAGCTTCGCAGCCGCAGCCGATTCCTTTTAATACTTCAGCGCGCAACCGCTATCGTCGCCTGGATCGTTGGCTTAATTGCTGCGATCATTGCTTTAGATTATTTGCTGCGCATGCCTGCAGGTCTTCGACTTGTGTTATTAGTAGCAGGCTTGGGAACTCTTGGATATTCCCTATGGACGTATCTAAAACCAGCCATACGTTTTTGGCCGAGCCTGACACAAGTTGCATTGCGCGCTGAAAAAGTCTTCCCCGCAGTTAGTGGGCGACTTGCTTCGAGTGTTGAGTTTGCAATGGCTGGCCTGGATGAAACAAATGATCTTGCAGCTAGAAGCGTGCAAGACACGAAAAATAGATTGGTTGGTGAATCGTTAAAAAGCGTTGCCTCTACGCGCAAGACTTGGCAGGGCATGACTATTTTATTAGGCGTTGGGGTGGTGGTGGTGGCGATTGGCTTGATAAATCCACAAGCCACAGCAACCGGACTTAGCCGTCTGTTCGCGCCATTGGGTTCTGCGCAGTGGCCGGCCCGAACTGGTATTCGCTCCTTGATGAGTGAGGTTATCACCGAGCGAGGCGTTTACCCACAAGGCAGAGCAATGCCTCTGCGAGCAAGTGTAACTAAAGGTGATCCCCAGCAGCGCGTAAAAGCGCAGTATCGTCTTAAAACCGCTGGGCGGTTTGGCGCTTGGCAGAAAATCGTACTAACGCATCAATCCGGGTCAATACACGAAAGACTTATTGATTCTACTGCGGATGAAATCGAATTATACTTTGAAACGGAAGATTCGCGCTCGCAAAAAGAAAATATCAAACTTGTTGCGCCGCCTGCAGTTGTCAGCGCGAGATTGTCCATTACGCCGCCATCTTATGCAGCCCCTTGGTTTGCGGTTTATGAAACACAGCTTGGACCCGGTCTTGATGAGCGAGCTGTAACTGATACTGCATCGTTAGTTGAATCTGATGTTGCGTTAACAATTGAGTTCAATAAACCAATCCCATTACCTACGGATAAAAAACAATTGCAACAATTGCTTGGTTGGTATGATGGCGAGTTGCCAGATTGTGAAGTGGATTCGGAGAATTCAAATTTATGGAATTTAAAATGGCGTTTAAGGCAAACTCGATCGCTGAACCTGTCACTTGTTGATGAATATGATTTATCGAATACAGATACAATTGCCTATCGCATTGAAGCCATCGAAGATCATCCGCCAAGCGTTACCATATTAAGGCCGCAAAATGATGAACCGGTTCTTGCAACGGCAGTAGTTAATTTGGTAACGGAAGCTCGTGATGATGTAGCGGTTGAATCGATAGGTCTTGAAGCTTCTATACAGAAACTTGGCAGTGCAGAAACACCTAGTGAAGTTGCCTGGACCAAGCAGAGCAATGCCAATACGCCTACTGCGCGCTTAAGTGCGGAGTTTGAGCTAGGTCAATTAAATGTCTCGGTTGGTGATACTGTGATTGTCTATGGGATTGGCGAGGATGTTTATCAAGTTGATGATAAACGTCACCAAGCTGTAAGATCGCCAATGCGCAGGCTCCGCATCATTAGCGAGGTTGACCTTGCCACTCAGATTCGCCGCGATCTTGGGGTGATAAGGCAAAACGCCATTAGAATCGAAGCTATGCAGGCTGAATTGCAGGATGATGTTATTGATGATTCGGTTCAGCCGGGGATTGATCGCGCTCAGGCTCAAATTGCAGAGCGAATTGCTACGCAGCGTGATGCAATTGATGCGCTCAATCAGCGAATGGATATTAATAACATTCAAGATGACCAGCTCGATCGACTTGTAGAGCAATCAGGCGATTTGCTGGACTTTGCGGGAAAGGCAGCTAATAAAGCTCAACAGGAAATACTAGAGCGCCAAGATGATAAAGAGAATGATCAACTCAATAACCAACAAGATGCAAATGATCCTGATATGCCTGATGATGAGTTTGATGATGTTCAGTTGCGTGAACCAAAGCAGCAGGACCGCCCAATTGTTGATGCGCAGCAGGAAGTGCGCGAGGAGCTAACCGATCTGATTTCTCTATTGGATCGAGATGAAGATACCTGGGTAACAACAAGGCAACTTGAAAATCTGCTTAAAGAGCAAAAGGAACTTGAAGCTGCAACTGCGGATCTTGGTAGACAAACCCTAGGCCAATCTCCTGAGGAATTGTCGCAGGAGCAGCGAAGTGAGCTAGATCGTATCGCAGAGATGCAGCGTGATTTACTTGATAAAGCTCGTGAATCAATTGAGGATATGCGCCAGCGCGCATCTGATCTTGAGGAAATTGATCCACAAGGTGCTGATGCCATGCGCGCAGCTGCGGATACTGGCGAACAGCGCGAACTTGATCGGGATATGGAAGATGCAGCTGAGCGTGTTGAGCAGAATCAGATGCGCAACGCTCAAACATCGCAACAATCTGCAAGTCAAACCCTTGAACAAATGCTCGAAGATATTCAGGAAACCAAGCGCGCACAGGCGCAGGAGTTGATTAGGCGCTTAGCCAGCTTAATCGAATCTATCAAGCGTTTAGTAACAGTACAGGAAAATGAATTGATGGCATTGGCCAATGCACAGCACACAAGCGAATTCCCAGGTCGCGATCGAGCCATGATCCGCCTTAGCCAAAATACTCAGTCAGTTGCGCAGGAAGCGCGCACATCAGGCCAGGAAGCTAGGCGCATCGCTCGCATTTTAGATCGCGCAGCCGATGCTCAAGGCGCAGCTGTTTCTGCATTGCGCGAAAAACCAATTAACACTGAGCAAGCCAAGGAAGCTGAGAATCGCTCACTAGAGTTGCTTAATGAAGCTAAGGAACTAGCTGAACAATTGCAGGAAGAAACACAGCAGCGCGAAACCGATAGACAGCGCGATGAACTAATGAAAGCCTATAGGGCCTTTGCCGAGCAACAGGTTGCAGTTAGAAGGGATGCGTTAGAGTTAGCGCTAAACGACCAACTCAATCGCCGTCAGTTAGTGGAAGCGAGACTGCTTTCAGCAGCACAAGATAAAATTCGTGTTGGTCTTTCTGATCTAAAAGCTCAAATGACCGAGGTGGATAAGTCAAGGATGTTCTCGCTGGTGCATAAACAGATTGATCGCCTTTCAAAAGAAGCATCCACTGATTTACTCCAAGGTGATGTGGGGATTGATGTAACGGATCGGCAAGAGCGAATCGCCAACAGCATAGGCAGACTTGTACAAGCTCTTGAAGAACTATCCTCACCACCTGAGGAATTCGCCCAGGAGCGACAAGGTGGAGGCGGCGGCGGCGGTGGCGGAGGGCAGCTAATTCCACCGGTTGCTGAGCTGAAGCTCCTTCGCGGAATGCAGGAACAAGTGTACGATCAAACTCAACACATCGATTCGCGCATTGATCTAGATAGTGCGCAAAGACGCAATCGACTTTCAGATTTAGGTACCCAGCAACGTGAGCTACTTGATATAGCTCAGCAGCTAGCAGACTCTCTACAACAAAACCCCAATCGACCAGAAGATCCAGCCAACGAGCCTAAATAAAATGAATACACACTTATTATCACTAGTTAAAAGAGTTTGGCTTGTAGGTATTTTATTAATCGTACTTTCGCCAACAATTGTCTTTGCGCAAGAATCACAAGAAGATGAGGATAAGAAGAAAGATACTCCAGCTTCACTTGATGATCTTCTGGGATTAGATTCCGATGAGGATGAGGCAAAAGCGGATGATGCTGCGCGCAAGCAAAATGAACTTCAATTGCAGCAGAGGCTTGATGAAAAAGAGATCACCGATGCTTTTTTAGTTGCTATTAGCAGGATGGTTAGTAGTGCTGAGCGCTTGGATGAACTATTTGATCCTGGTTTAGCTACGCAGAGAATCCAGGAAGATATTCTTGCCAAGCTTGATCAACTAATTGATAAAGCTCAAAGCATGCAGTCTCAATCTTCATCTTCTTCAAGCAGTTCTTCATCAAAACAGCAGAGTTCGATGAAGTCCGGCCAACAATCCAGCAACTCCAAAAGTGATGGTGAGCGCCAAGATGGAAATGCTCAGGATTCACAAGAAGGTGGGCCGCCTGCGCGACAAGAAGGTGATATTAATACACTACTTCAAGAGGGTGCAATTGAATGGGGAAATCTTCCGCAGCGCTTAAGAGAAGAATTACAACAAGGGCGCGGCGATGAATACTCAAGCATGTACCGCAAACTAACAGATGAGTATTACAAGAGGCTGGCTGAGGAGGGTTCGCGTTAATCCTGCTATCTTACCGGGGCATTCTATATAGGCGTAACTTCATGGTTAATTACTGCACTACCTTACTGGGAAAAAATTGGTTGATATTGATTGCATTAACATTTGCAATGGCTCTTACCAATGCTGCTATTGCGCAAGAATCGGACGCACAAAGTAATGAGAATAAAGTTGCTGATCAGCCTGCCATTGAAGAAGTGCCCGATAAGGAAGAGCAGCCCGAACAAGGCGCAGAAAACAGTCCAGCTAAAGACGAGATTAATGATGAGCTTAACGATGCGATATCCAAAGCCTTCATATATCTAAAATCCCATCAAAATAGTGATGGATCATTTGGTCGCGGCCGTTACGGGAGGCATGTTGGGATCACTTCTCTTTGTGCGTTAGCTTTCATGTCTGATGGCAATCTACCCGGGCGTGGTGATTATTCAGAACAAGTAACTAAAGCTCTTGATTTTGTTCTGGAGCATACTTCAGAAACAGGTTTGCTGGCTGCTGATACTTCGCATGGACCAATGTATGGGCATGGGTTTGCTGCACTTTTTCTCGGTGAAGTATATGGAATGAACCCCGATGACAAGCGTGTGCGCGATGCGCTGGTTAAAGCAATAGATTTAATCGTTGGCACACAAAATGATGAAGGTGGGTGGCGCTATAACCCCATTCCCTATGATGCAGATATATCCGTAACAATTTGCCAAATCATGGCTTTGCGCTCTGCACGCAATGCGGGAATTAAGGTTCCTAAGAAAACAATTGACCGAGCGGTGGAATATGTGCGGCAATGCCAAAATCCTGATGGTGGTTTCAAGTATATGCTCCAGGCAGGCGGCTCAGCCTGGCCCCGCACTGCTGCGGGAGTGGCAAGTTTGTACTATGCAGGAATCTACGAGGATGATTCCATCGAACGTGGATTGCAATATCTTCGCAGAACCGCAATGCCCGGAGGGCGAACTTCTAGCCAGGCGCATTATTTCTACGGCCATTATTATGCTGTTCAGGCCATGTATTTAGCTGGCGGCGAAGATTGGGACGCCTGGTGGCCAGCAATTAGAGATGAACTTATTTCAAAGCAGGCAAGTAGTGGCGGTTGGCCGGATCATCATGCCGGTGGAGCTTATGCAAGTGCCATGAGTTTGATCATTCTGCAAATGCCCAAGCGTTATCTGCCGATCTTTCAAAAATGAAGTATCTGCGCATAGCAAACCTTTTTGGAGCAGTTGCGTTGGGTTTAGTAGCCAGCGCATCAATCGCACAGCCTGAACCAATTGAGAATAAGTTTCTGCTTATTCGAAATGATCAACCTATCGAAGCTATCAATTTAGTTCAGATCAATGAACAAACTTTAGTAGCAGGCGATTCATCAGGCGGCTGGCGCGTGGTTAATCTTAATAAATGCGTGGGATTGCTTAATCCTGATGTTAAAATTCGCTCAAGGGGAATACGAGGCTTACTTGTTCTATCAAGCGGACAGAGATTTCCAGGCAAGGCTCTCTCAGGAGCAGCTTCAAGCAATGATGTCTTCGTTTGGAATCATGCAAGATTTGGGCGCATTGAAGTTCCACTTGATCGTGTGCGCACAGTATTGTTAACTGCGGATGCCGAGCCTACTACATCCGGATCAGCTGATCTTATTGTTCTAAGAAACGGTGATGTTGTTGAAGGATTTGTCAGCACCTTGGGCGATCCCGTAACTATTGATGACATGTCAAATGAAGGTCAGCAGGTCAGCACGGAAATTTCTTTGGATTCTGTTGCTTCTGTGAACATAGTTACACCCAACCGTAAACCCACAGGCCAGCGCATTTGGTTAAGTGATGGAACGGTTCTTGACGTTAAGAATTTACTGCTTGGAGACGATGGCATTGTTCGATTGATCCGCCCGGACATGATCGGAGGCGAATATCAACTTCCGCTTTCGTCGATTGCTGCGATCATGTTTGATAGCACATCGATGACTCCGTTTGCTTCGCTACCTCCTAAGCAAGTCAAAGGGCCATCGACTCGGTATGTTGTAAGACAGCCAAAGGTTTTAGACGTTTCCTCACCACTAGGGCTGGCGCGGGTTGAATTGCATGGCCCACTTAGTGTTTCATACGCCCTGCCTGATAGTGAATCACGACAATTGCAATTTGTAGCACACGCGCAGCTACCACCTACCTCTGGCCAGTGGGCGGACTTTGAACTGGTGCTGCGCGATGATGATAAAGAAGTATTTCGAACTCGACTCAATTATTCGCAGCCAAGTGCATCAATTAATGTTACGCTGACAGGTTCGGTGCTGAGCATCCAAATTACCGAAGGCGAATACGGCCCAATCCAGGACAGAGTCGTGCTACACCGCGCCATGCTCTTGCACAAATAGATAACATTTACTTATTGGAAAGCTCAGCTAGTCTTTTAAGAGTTTTCGCAGCTTGGCCTGAATCTATTGTTTGTGCTGCGAGGATAAATCCATCAGCTAGGGATGATACTTTATCCGCTACGAGTAAAGTTGCAGCTGTGTTTAAAAGAGTCATATCGCGTGCTGGTCCTTTGTCATTACCTGTTATTACATCTTGAACCATTGTTGCTGCGTGGTCTAAGTCTTTAGCAATTACAGATTCACGAGGCGCGATGGTTAATCCAAGCTCTGCGGGGTCGATTGTTTGCTCAGTTAATTTTCCATCACCTACATGAATTGCTTGCGTTGGTGCGGATATGGAAATTTCATCTAGTCCATCATCACTGTGAATTACCATGGCGCGCAGCGTGCCAAGCTCAGCTAAGGTTTGTGCGATTGGTTTAAGGAAGCGCGGTTCGTATACACCCATTAGTTGCCTTAATGCTCCTGCGGGATTTGTTAATGGGCCTAGTAAATTGAATATGGTTGGAAAACCCAAAGCCATGCGCACAGGCATTACATATTTAGCTGCGGGGTGATGGTGAATTGCAAAGCAAAAACAGATACCGATTTCTTCCAGGCAGTTTGCTTGTATCGTGCGATCTGCATCAACGTTTACTCCGAGTTTTGTCAGAACTTCTGCGGAACCACGACCGGTGCGCGAGCGGTTGCCATGTTTGGCTAACTTTGCGCCAGCTGCTGCTGCGATTATTGCAGCTGCGGTTGATACGTTAAAAGTCTTAGGAGCCCCGCCCGTGCCAGCAGTATCTACCAGCTGTGAAGGATCTATTGAAGTTTCTAGGCGATTTACATGGGTTCGCATAACCCTTGCTGCACCTAAAATCTCATCAGAAGTTGGAGTTCGCATAGCCAGCATCGATAGCAACGCGCCAATTTCGCCATCGTGAACTAGCCCTGTCATGATCGATTCAAAAGCAGCGGCAGTCTGCTCCGCGCTTAGAGTTTTTCCTGCAAGTAATACCCTAAGGTATGGAGTAAGATCGCCTGGCGAGTTCGGCTTGGGAAATTCCGAAGGCTTAACTGGAGGATTAGTTGATTCGTCTGATTTAGCGTTCATAATTTGGCATTTTATGTCAAAGACTCCGCATCCTGTTACGCTATTACACTATTGCGAGCAACTTTAAGATGTCATTTATCCTAGCTGAAGCATATTTACACAATCTTGACCCGTTTGCGATTGAGTTTCCCGCATCGTGGACTGCGCTGAAATTCGTACCTGAGGGTATTCGGTGGTACGGCCTATCCTACATCGCAGGTTTTGTCCTGGCGTGGTTACTATTTAGATGGATGGCAAAAACTAAACGTAGCACATTACCATCGCGTGATGCGGTCACAGATTTAATGTTCTACATTATCATCGGCGTACTGGTGGGCGGACGTTTGGGATATGTTTTTTTCTATAAACCAAGTTTGATATGGGATCCGCCTTTAGTCGGACTCATACAAGTCTGGGATGGAGGTATGGCCAGCCACGGGGGGATGATCGGCGTTGCGCTTGCGTGCATTATATTTGCTAAAAGGCGAGGCATATCCGCGCTTCACCTGTGTGATCTTGCAGTTTTTGCTGCTCCGTTCGGACTATCGCTAGGTCGGCTGGCGAATTTTGTAAATGGAGAGCTTCCTGGGAAAGTCTTACCCGCTTCAATGCAGTCTTATCCGGTCAGTTCTCCGCTGATTGATCCACCATGGTGGGGTATTAAATATCCAGATGAAATTTTCTCTTGGATCAATTTGCCAGATGAGCGATTAATCCAAGTTGACCAACTGCGCAGCATAGTTACAGACGATAAACATTTTTATCAAAACGTTGTTACTGCATTAAAAGAAGGAAACGCGCAGGTAGTTAATGCGATAGAACCCTTACTTACCACCTATTATCCATCACAGCTTATTCAAGCGCTTACCGATGGCCCAATCTTGATCCTGGCGTTGGTACTAGTTTGGCTTAAACCCCGCAAACCAGGGGTTGTGGGTGGCTGGTTCTTGATGATATATGGCCTGCTTCGCATTTTTAGTGAGATATTTAGAGAGCCAGATGCTGGCGTTGCACTACTATTTAACGCAATATCTCGCGGCCAACTGCTTAGTATATTTATGATTATCTTAGGCGCTATTATCGCAGTACTATGTCAGCGCCGAGATGTACAAAGGCTTGGCGGTTTGTTGCGGCCTGGTAATAATTAAAACACTATATAAGGTTCCATTGGGAACAGGCGATGAAAAAAACAAATCTTGTACTGTTAGTGATTTTCCTTTTGCCAATTGTGGTGCTTGGAATATTCTTTGCAAGGGAAGAACCACAAGTGTTTTCTGCGCTATCGCTTGTGGAAGCTAAAGCCAAAGCTGTCGAGCAGGATAAGATCTTACTTGTTGATGCGACCGCGGATTGGTGCCAACCTTGTAAGGCGATGGAAAGAACAACTTGGGTTGATCCTGAGGTTATTGCCTGGATAAATCTCAATGCCATCGCAATTCAAGTTGATGTTGATAGGCAGCGGGAAGAGGCAAAAGAGCTTAATATTCAAGCAATGCCCACGATTATTGTGTTTAAGGATGGTAGAGAATTAGATAGAGCCGTTGGCTATAAAAATGCATCTGAACTTCTTGCCTGGCTTAACAGGTAGTAACAGTTTGCGATGCCCATTGTGCTACTAAGTTTTCCAGCAATAACTTGATATTGACATTGGAATAAAGTTGCTGCTCAGCATTTCGCAATAGGTCGATCACATTAAGCCAATACTCACAGTCATCAGACCGATCAGCACACTCGCCAAGACGCTTTCTTGAGTGTGCTGCTAATAGGTTAAGTAAATGTCTTACTCCGTCTTTATTTGCCGCATCCTTTGACGCGTTGTCGTGTTTATCAACCCAGGATTTGGCAAATGTTTCTACTAGCTCAGCGAGCGTTTGCCCCATTTGCGAGGGGTACCGGCCATCATCCAGCTCCCCAAGCATAGGGTTAAGCGTTATTTGCCAGTTGTAAAACTCATTTTCACTTGCGAGCTGGGCAATTCCAGGCGAGCCATCGGAAAAGTGTTCGATCCATTTGCGCTGTGACTGGTTAGTTGAAAGATTAGCTTGATCCAGCCACTGTGACATTTCCTGTTCATTAAGCGTGCCAAATCGAGCGTGTTGGCAGCGGCTACGAATTGTTGGCAGCAATCGCTGCGGTTGGCTTGTTACAAGGATGATATAAGTTTGTGCGGGCGGTTCTTCTAATGTTTTTAGTATTGAGTTCTGCGCAGTTTCATCGAGCAGTTCTGCTTCATCTATTATAAAAATTTTGCCGTTACCAAGCACAGGTGTCAGGTATGCTGCCGCCTGGTAATGTTTGCTTCCAACTTGGCCGCCGATCATTCGCTCTCTTAGTAAATCCAGCGGAATGTTGGTTAGTTTTTTTGTTCGCAAGTCTTTATCTTGCGAAAATAGAGCGAGTTCTTTTTGGATGATGTGCAGGTCCGGGTGGTTTTCTATTTGACTATCTTCTGCGGATAGCAGTTTTTTAGCGAACCATTTTGCAGTTGTGAATTTTCCCACACCTTTTGGGCCGGAAAAGATCCATGCGTGATGAACTCTACCGCTTGTTATGGCAGAGGTTAGGGATTCGATAGCTTTGGGTTGGCCAAGGATTTCTTGCAAAGTTGAGTTCCTGATTGCAAATATTTATATGACAGGATAGCGGTTATTTGCTGCTGTGTCGCATTGGCTTGGGGATAGGTTGTGGTTTTCCGGGGGAAAATCTGGGGGCAATGGTGGTTCTAGTTGCGAATGTAATCTTTGCTTTCGACGATGTGCATCATGGCTGCGGGCGCTATATCAATTGATTTATCTGGAGCGGGAAGTATCAGCTCAAGAATTCCCAGCCCACCGGAGGCAATTACTTATTTAGCGATTAGCTTTGCAATTGGTATTTCAATCGGTTGGTATCAGCCTGAACCTTTGGTATTGCCTTGGCTAATTTTAGCTGCGATTGGCTTAGCATTAATAGTATTTGTGTTTCGTCGCCGCAGCACTTGGGTGCGTGTGCTTCTTTGTATTGTTGCGATAAGCATTGGTTCCGCTTGGGTGACGCTTCGTCAGGAATTCGTTTCGCCAAATAATCTAGCAGTTTGGGTTACAAATGAACCGGTTTTGGTAAATGTAAAAGGTATAGCCCTTACGCAGCCGGTGATTCGTAGTCACTCCTCAGGCTCTATGGGATTGTTTGACTATAACGAACCGGTTACACATTTTACAATGCGAGTTGATGAGATTGTAGATAGCAATGGTGCTAGTAAGCAGGTTAACAGCAAACTATATGTTCGTGTATCCCAAACAACCGAGCCATTTGCAGTAGGCGATCAAGTTGATGCAACAGGTTGGCTTCGTGGGTTTGGTGAGCCAATGAACCCGGGGGAGTTTGATTTTAAGCAATACGCAAAATCACTTGGCCAGGCAGGGATATTAACAGTTGATAGTCGTGAACTGCTTAATACTACTAGCAGAAATGGTAATGAACTACTCGGCAGGTTGCTGAATTGGCGCGATGAAATGCGTTCGCGCACAAGTGGATGGTTGCTATCTGACTTGCCACGCACCGATCGAACGCAGCGAGATGCGCTTCTTACAGCTTTATTACTTGGTGAGCGTGGTCCGGATTTATATGGACTAAATAATTCATTTAAGAGAATTGGGCTTGCTCATCTTCTAGCGATCTCCGGTTTTCATCTTGGTGTGTTAGCAGGATTTATCTTGCTGATTGTGCGCATTGGAGGAAAAATTCGTCCTTGGCATGGCTGGTTGGTGATAATTGCTGTGCTATTTTACTTGCTGATTGTGCAAGTGAGAATGCCTGTTCTAAGAGCGGGTGTCATGATCATAGCTGGCAGCCTGGCGCTCGTTGCCGGCCGAAGGTTGCGCGTGCGCGGACTTATCGCGTTAAGCGGAATTGTGCTATTGGTTTGGCGTCCTGACCAGCTATTTACCGCAGGATTCCAGCTTTCTTACGCAGTTGTATTAGGCCTAATCCATTTGCAACCTGTCCTGCGTGAGCGTTGGTTTGGATTTTCCAATCAACCAGAAGCATCAGCAAATCACATGCTTGGCCACTGGTTGAAGTCTGCGTTTGCAACTTCAATGACAGCATGGATAATCGCTACTCCGATATTGATATACCACTTTGGCATTGTTTCCCCGTTATGTGTTCCCATGACGATTATAGCGCTACCCCTTGTTTCCGTACTATTAGCTCTTGGATATGTAAAAATAATCCTGGCAATCATACTTCCCAGCGCGTCTCTACTGGTGGGAGTTGGGCTGTCGCTTACAAGCGATATTCTGATTTCAATAGTTCAAACCATAGACACACTACCTGGAGTTGAGGTGCATGTGCCGTTTGTGCCCGCAGCTTGGTCAATTATTGCGATTGTTTTAATTTTCTGGTGGGTGCTGCGCTATAGGAGGCCTGAGAGAATCGCACAATATATTATTGGCGGGATTCTTTGCATTTGGTTGCTTTGGCCTTTACTGCCGCTAGGCAAATCGCCGGCTCTTCGAATTGATATGCTCTCAGTTGGTGATGGTTCTTGTTATATTGTGAGAAGTGAGGGTAATACAGTTGTTTTCGATGCTGGATCAAACGGCTATTTTAATGCAGGGAATCGAACCATAATTCCTGCGATGCGGCACTTAGGTGTGCGTAACGTTGATGCGATTATTATTAGCCACCCAAACCTTGATCATTATTCAGCCGTACTTGAAATTGTTGATGAATTTGATGTCGCATCAGTTTTCGTAACACCACAGTTTATTAATAATGCTGAAGATGATCCCCATGGACCTGTTGCCTTCCTACTGGCTGAACTTTCAAAGCGTTTTGTTTCGATATCGCCAATTAGTCATGGGAAAACTATGATCTTCGGATCTTCAAATTGGACTTGGCTTAATCCTATTTCTAATGAGTCTTACAAAAAAGTAAACGATGGATCGATGGTGATCAAAGTTCAAGCTGCGGGTAAAAAATTGCTGCTATGTGGTGATATACAGAAAAAAACCATGAAGGATCTTATGCAGGATTCCACAGATCTTGCAGCTGATATTTTGGAGCTACCTCATCATGGCAGCTATCACGATCTTGCAGATGATTTTGTAAAAGCGGTGAACCCGCAGGTGATTTTGCAGTCCACAGGCTGGACTCGATGGGCAAATGATCGTTGGCGTAGCAGTTTTGCTGCTGACTCTCAGCGATTTGTGACCGCTCGTGATGGTGCGTGCTGGCTGGAAATAGCCCAAGATGGATCAATAAGCCATGGCCGATTTCTCAATCCCAAATTTTGACCGACAATTAATCAATAAGGCGCAGAATCCTAGCTGCAAAAACACTAAGATGCTTGGCGTTTTATAGCAGCATGCCACAAATGGGCGCATCTCGCTGCATTATTTTTTTCGTACTCAGAATTGAGGAAACTATCTTGAATTTGTGTCACTCCTTGAAGATATCACTAATTGCGTTGTTGTTTGTTATTACGCCCGCTGCTTGTTCGCAAGATACTCAGCCCCATAACCAATCTCAAGTGCAATCTGATAATGATCTGCCTAGCGTGCGCCTTTCGCGCGCATTTCCTAAAATGACATTTACGCGACCGTTATTTATCACTCATGCTGGCGATAGTAGTAATAGATTATTTGTTGTAGAGCAGCGCGGACGAATACTCGTCTTTGAAAATAAATCGGATGTCAAAAGCTCGCAGGAGTTTTTAGACATTCGCTCAAAAGTACGAATGCGCCACAACGAAGAGGGGCTTTTGTCGTTAGCGTTTCACCCAAACTTTGCAGAGAACGGCGAGTTCTTTGTGTATTACACCGCTTCGTCACCTCGACGCGCTGTGCTGTCGCGATTTAAGGTTTCAGCAGATGATGCAAATAAAGCTGATCCCATATCCGAGGATGTTATTCTAGAGGTCGAGCAACCTTATGGAAATCACAACGGCTCGACTATCCTCTTTGGCCCTGATGGATATTTGTATGTCAGCTACGGAGATGGAGGTCATGCCAATGATCCGCATGATAACGGCCAGGATCTTTCGACTTTGCTGGCAACCATTATCCGCATCGATATTGATAACAAAGAGGGAGATCTGAATTATGCGATTCCCAAGGATAATCCATTTGTAGATCAGCCGGAGGCGCGCGGTGAGATTTGGGCGTATGGTTTGCGAAATGTTTGGCGTATGAGCTTTGATAGTAAGACAGGCCAACTTTGGGCGGGGGATATAGGCCAGATCGCTTGGGAAGAAATCGACATTATTGTTAAGGGCGGAAACTACGGCTGGAATGTTCGCGAAGGTAAACATGAATTTAAGCCACGCACAACCGATACGCAGCTAATAGACC
Source organism: Planctomycetota bacterium (assembly GCA_022574595.1). Classification (GTDB taxonomy): domain Bacteria; phylum Planctomycetota; class Phycisphaerae; order Phycisphaerales; family SM1A02; genus JACZRS01. The sequence goes on from JACZRS010000001.1 coordinate 283,827, forward strand.
CAATCGTTGAATATGGTCGCAATGAAGGTATCTCTGTAACAGGAGGTTACGTTTATCGAGGCAAAAAGATGCCGCAGTTAGTTGGCGCTTATATCTACGCTGATTATGTCACCAGCCGAATCTGGGCGCTTCGGCAAGAAAATGGCGAGGTAATTGAGCATCGAGAAATTTTTCGCCCACCACCACGTGCTTATATTAGTTCCTTCGGCGAAGGTCCGGATGGCGAGATTTATATTTGTGCCTTTGATATACGCGACCGGCCCGGATCAACCGGTCGTATCTATCGCATGTCGGTTAAGTAGAAATGAGCAAATGTAAATAAGCTTACTATTTAGGGCGAAGCAGCCTCTTCGACTATTTCCGCAAGGATGTCAAAACCTTCAAGCCGCCAACTTTGTATACGCTTGCCGTTGACATAGATCCTTGGGATACCTTTGGCATTTAACCTTTGCGCAGCTGTGACATCTTCTTTTAACGCTTCAGATGTATCAGTTGCTTCCATCTCGTCAAGAAGTTTATCCGGATCAATTCCCATGCTGTTTGCAGCGGATCTGAGCAATTTATCGCTTAGGCTATCTTGTAAGCCCATCAGCCACTCGTGCATTTCCCAAAAACCCCGACTCCCCGCAATTTTGCCTGCCGCCTCAGCTGCCAATGCAGCTCGGCAGGCCATGGGATTGATCGTCTTGGTAGCCTCTGGATTGCAATCCATATTAGCAGGGAAATGCCTATAGACATATTTCACATCGCTGCGAGAATTTGTGATTTCACGCAGGATCCCATCCGCTTCCTTTGTCTCAGATTCCAGATAATCTCCCCATAAAGTTATTGTTACAGATGGATTGTCAGCGCCTATTGCCCAGCTTGTAGTATCTGAAGGTATTTTTTTCGTTGTTTGGAGTCTCCATTGCTGGAGGTATCTTTCATGGGCGGAGACGGGACGATCAGTTGCAGGACTATTGCTAGTTGGATTTGTCTTTGCGATTCTTGCAACAGCTCGCATTACCGTGCCCGACGATGCTGTGCCATGCAGTTCCACGCCGTTAATAAAAACCAATGGAGTATGAGTTAATCCTATTGATACTCCTTCTTCTACATCTTTTTTAACAAGCGCCAAAGTTTCACTGCCGTTCATTAGATCTATGAATGTTTTATAGTCGAGATCAAGTTTAGTAAGAAATAATTGAAGCTGATTGTTCTTGAATTTTCCACTTTTCAGGAAGAGCCATTTGTGCATTTTCTCGAACGCTTCTTTACCTCCAAGGATTCCTGCAGCTTCAACAGCTCGCGCAGCTTGGCAGGCATAAGGGTGTTGGTTAATTTTTATGTGGGTATTGCAAGCAGTGCAGAACGGATAGTGCTTATGCGAAACTGATATATCATTTCTACGCGCTAAAAGGATGCCTAATTCGTGATCAATAGTTAGACAGTTTGGGCATGAGTAATCAGAAAATACAACGATACGTATAGGAGCATCGGCATTGCCAAAAGTGTATCTGCCCGTAAATCTAGGCGGACGTTTTTCAGTTGTTGCTGCAATGATTTTTTCAGTTGATTCATCAGCCTTAGCTTGGACTTCCTGCTTTACCATGGAAATTGCTCCAAGCTGACTTGCCGTTACGATCACAAACGCAGCAGTAGCCCAGGCAAGAGCTCGTTTGGTTGCGCTGCTATTAATTTTAGATAATTCAATAACTGCAAGGAATCCGAAGTTAGCAAGATGTGTAGCAGCACAATATGGGCAAAAGCTCTTGCTATAAGCCATGACAACTATGAACATTGCTGAAAGTATTGCACCTACGCGAACGATGTTCTTGATAATCCAAGGTACGCCGCCTACTTTCTTTGCTGAAATCCAGGCTAGTAAGAGTGAAGTAAAGTACGCTAACCCAACAAATGCGACTGGCCAATCAACAATAGGTAATTTGGCCCATGCGCTATTTAATACTTTTTCACATCCGCCTCCCTCGCCGCAACCGGGTGCTTCTAGTAAACCCAGGTGTTTGCCTGAAAGGATAAACGATGCTGCGATTGCAATTAATAAAAAGATTGCGCCTAAAGTAAACTTTATGTTGGAAATACCAAGGCTTTCTTGGGCAATCGGTTCGTGTGAGTTTGGTTTAGTTTCTTCGTTCATCTATGATGCACTCATATATTTAACTACATGCGTGTTGGCGCTTTTATTCCAAGTAAATCCAGTCCATCACTAAGTACATTGCGAGTTAAATGACAGAGTTTTAGTCTAGATCGCTTAATAGAGTCAGTCTCAGCTTTCAATACCGGACAATGTTCGTAAAATGAACTATAGGCATCTGCAAGCTCGTATAAATATGTGCAGAGGCGATGTGGTTCGAGGGTCTTAGCCACATCAGCAATGATGTCGGGATATTTTAATAGCGTTAGCGCTAACCGCCTTTCCGCAGGCTCACCAATGGCAAACTGCTCAGAACTTAAAACACCCGCATCAATACCAGCTTTAGTAAATATCGAACAGATTCGTGCGTGTGCATATTGCAGGTAAGGCCCAGTGTTGCCTTCAAACCTAACCATGCGATTCATATCAAAGACGTAATCGCGAACTAAATCATTGGATAGATCCGCATATTTAATTGCGCCAATACCTACTGCGGTGCCAATATCTTTTAACTCCGCTTCGCTTAATCCATGTGTTGGAGCTTTGGGATCTGATGCGCGCTTTTTAACTTCCGATTCGCCTCGTTCACAAGCTTCATCCAACAGTGATTTTAATGTTACATTTTCGCCGCTTCGAGTTTTTAGTGGCCGCTTGTCAGGCCCTAATACTGACCCAAATGGAATATGACGAAGCTCAGCACATTCTCCATCAGGCGTTTTATCCCATCCAATTAACTTCGCTGCATCAAACACATCACGAAAATGGTCACGCTGCCTTGCATCAACAACGTAAATTATTCGATTAGCGTTTGATTGGCCTGTGCGCAATCTTATTGCTGCGAGGTCTGTAGTTGCGTAGAGATACCCACCATCGGATTTTTGTATTAACAGCGGCCTCTCTCTAGTATCAAACGGCACAACCATGGCGCCATCATCTTCCTTGGCCAGCTTGGCATTTGTAAACGCTTCAATAACGCCCGGCAGTTTATCGCGATAAAACGATTCGCCTCGGTTGTTTTCTTTCGTGAGCTTTACGTTAAGAATTTCCAGCGATTCATACAAAGCTGTTAACGTGCAGTTAATTAGCTTGTGCCAATCTTCTATTAGCTGCGGGTCGCTGTTTTGTAATTTAACCAGAGTTGTCTTTGCTGCTTCAAGAAAAGCGTCATCGTCTTTGGCTTTTTGCTGAGCTTTTCTATATGCGCTATCAAGCTCAGCTAGTTTTAATGTATCGAGATTTGTCTTAGCTTCTAATAGTTCGTGCAGAACCATTGCGATAGGCAAACCCCAATCGCCTAGGTGATTTTCTCTTAGGACAGTTCTGCCGATGCGTTCTAAAATTCGAGCTAAGGCATCGCCGATGATGGTTGAGCGAAGATGCCCAACGTGCATTTGCTTTGCTATGTTTACAGCACACAAATCAATAACGATAGTGTGGGGATCATCTTGCTGAGTAACGCCTAGCTCTTGGTTATCCATCGAAGATAGCATGTGCGCGATCGCTTGGTTTTTTAAGCGGATATTAATAAAGCCCGGGCCTGCTACTTCTAAAGGTTCCGCTATTGCTGCTAGTTCTTCAGCCGCTGCGTCTGCAACTTTGCTCGCAAGCTCTCTGGGGTTAGAGCCGAGTTGCTTAGCGAGTTTCATCGCAAAGTTAGCTTGATAATCCCCAAACTTAGGGTTCTGGCTGGGTCGGATTTGCAGATCAGTATCGCGATACTGCTCGCCCAAAGCTGCTGCGATAGCGCAACTAAGCGCTTGAGCTATAGCCTCGATAGGCCCGGACGATTCTGTCATTTTCTCACTAGTAATACCCATTAGCGGAAAGTATACGCAAGACATAGCAGCTTGTACCGTTAGCTGTAAAAACGCCTAGGATATGCTGCGTATTATGAAGCGTTTAATCATCTTCATCGCGATATGTCTAGTGTTTGGCGCAGCAATGAGCATTGCCGTCGCGTGGTGGGCTACGCTTAGGGAGTGGGAGTTCCCAGACTATTTCACATTCGTCCAAAACGGCTGGAAAGGTGGTATGGAAAAAACTCCGGCTCGCACTTTGATTGGAGCTATTCCCTTTGAACAAGAAGAATATGCATTAGAAGGTTACGAAATTACGGTGGGACTTGATTATCTCCCTAAGACATCGCCCCCCGCATGGTTCTCGCTATCGACCAAACCAGCAAGTGAGACTGCAATCATTCGCGGTATTGGGGCAGGTTGGCCGTATACATGTGTTTATTTTATTCAAGAAATTGAGTCTGAATCCTTTTGTCCTGAATGGAATTTAGTTAGGACCGGCGGATTGATTGGCACGAATCCGTTTGATAGAAACTCAAAATATATTTGGAATAACAATCATCTTCCTGTGCGAGTAATTCCATTAGGTCTTTTTCTTAACGTACTAATTTTCGGCTCAATGTTGGCATTTCCGGTTCTTGTATTTCGCCTTGATCTGGGACAAAGAGCCACATATCACCACAAGCGTAAGCGTTGTCCTTATTGCAAGTACGATATGTCGCGGTCCACTTCGGATGTCTGTTCAGAATGTGGAGCAAAATCGCAGAGCAAGCCTCCGGTTATTTCTTGCAGTACAAATGTAATGATCGGCTTACTAACCATTGTCTTGATTATGTCGCTGGTTGGCTTTGGTGTGGTTTTCACCAATAAATTTCCGTTCTCAAAGATTCACTATGCAGCTTATTGCGGCGACATTAGTAAAGTACGCAGTGAGCTTGCATCCGGTGAAAATATTGATGAAGCGGCAGTATTAATAGAAGATGGATCCAGGTTTCAATCGACCTATACACCTCTTATGCTCGCATGTGCTGGCAATAAAACACAGATCGTTGCGTATCTGATCGATTCCGGCGCGGATCTGGAAAAGCATAATTCAGACGGTTTTACAGCGCTGCATTCGGCTATTGAAAGTGGATCATTCGATTGCACTTCTTTGCTCTTGGATAATGGTGCCGATGCAAATGAGGAGTATTCCAAATATTACGATACGCTCTGTATCATCGCATATATGCCCGAGATAGATCCACGCATATTGGATCTACTACTTGAAAATGGATATCAATTTGAATCCAAAGAAGAATTTATAGATGTAGCAATTTATATAGCAGTCCGGATAGAGAACGATAAATTTATTCACAGAATGTTGGATCTTGGAGCGGTACCTGGGAATTGGGCTTTGCGAGAAGCTGTGCGTGAGGGTCGAGTTGATTGGTTGGAGTTGTTTGTTAAGCAGGGGGCAGATCTTGACAACTATTGGAATTCTGAACGAAATATCTTTTTTGATGTTAGGCAAAACAACAATCCAAAGGAAGTAATTCATTACCTTATTCAACATGGTCACCAAATTGATGCTCAGGGTGATTTTGGAGGAACAGCATTGATGCTTCCAGCAGATATGGGGGAACCCGATCTTTGCAGAATATTCCTAGAATTCGGGGCCGATCCGAATTTACGCAATGATGATGGAATGAGCGCGATCGATTATGCAATTGACGACGGCTTTGATGATGCCACGGGTGTAGTGAAAGTTCTGCTTGAAGCTGGCGCTGAAGTTCGATTGAAAGATGATCAAGGCAAAGATCGGTTTTCTAATATATCTCCAGCGATTCTAAAGCTCCTCAAAGAACATGTTGCTTCCAACTCAAAAGAAAAACAGCAGGATGATTGAGTGAGGTTGGCATCAAGGCATCGAGTTGAACCGTTTAGCCGCGACCTGAAAGGGGAGCGTTTTGAATGACACTGGTTCAGGCTTATCCGGGCGTGCGCAACCAGTATGTTAAAGAACTACTATCACATACAAATAGCACGGGTCTTCGCTACTCATTTTCAGCAGTGGAACGGGCGTCTCGCCCGTGCATTTTTCTTGATTTTAAGAGAGAATGTGTATAGCAGATGCGCACGGGCGAGACGCTCGTGCCACTGAAGATGCCTCAATGCCATGTGCCTTTTCTTACTAATGCCCAGTGCCTAGTGCCAAGTGCCTTCTTACATAACGCGGCGGGTCAAGCCCGCCGGCTAAACGGGGACTAACGCTTCCCTATCGGGGCGCGGCTAAACGGGTAGTAATGCCCTGCGCTAATTTGCCGCTATTATTCGCAGCCCGCTATTTACTTAAAGGAACACCAACAGCCCATGGCCAGCCCGCTTTCTGAACCTACTACCGCTATTGAAAAAACCGACCGCGTTGGCGATCTTGATCATCGGCCGCGCGTGCTGCTGGGGAAAATGGGGCTGGATGGACACGACCGAGGCGTAAAACTCATAGCTCGTGCGCTTCGTGATAGTGGTGTGCATGTGATTTATTCAGGGCTGTGGCAAACGCCACGCAGCTTGGCGATCTCCGCGCGTGATGAGGATGCGGACTGTATCGCTTGCTCGATGATGAGTAATTCACACTTGGTGCTGGTGCCGCGACTGCTTGATGAATGTAAAAACGTAGGCCGGCCAGACATGGTGGTGAACCTTGGCGGAATCATCCCCCAGGAAGATATCCAGGCGATGCACGATGCTGGTGTTGCGCAAATCCTACACACCGGCACGAGCATGCAGTCGATCGTCGATTCGGTTCGCCAATCTGTTAAGCCCTATGAAATATCAACAAGCGATCACCCGACCGCGCAGTTAGCTAGAAATATCAGCCTGGCCCACGCGCGCAAGATGCCCAGCGATGCTAAGTCCAAACGTCCTGCCAAGGTTGTAGGTTTAACCGGCGCGCCCGGAGCGGGTAAATCAACTCTAGTAGCAGCGATGGCCAACGAAGCGGTAAGTCGTGGTGAAAAAATGGCAGTTGTTGCGTTTGACCCAATGAGCCCAATTACCAGTGGCGCCTTACTAGGCGATCGTTTAAGAGTAGATTTTAACAATGTCGATGAAAACGTTTTTTATAGAAGCTTAGCCATCGTTGGCGAAGACTATGCATCCTTGCCTGATGTGATAGGTTTGATCGGCGGGGCGGGTTACGACAAGCTGATTATTGAAACTGTTGGCGCGGGCCAGAATGATGTTGCGATCCGTGATCACGTGGATCAAACAGCCGTTGTTGTTGTTCCGGGTATGGGTGATTCTGTGCAGATGGATAAAGCTGGGATTCTGGAGATTGCTGATATTTTCGTGATAAATAAAGCTGATTTTGCAGGTGAAAGCAAGCTCAAGCGCGAGCTATTAGATATCTGCACTGGGCGTGATATTTACGAGACAATCGCCACCCAAGGGCAGGGAATTGTCGAGCTTCTCGACGGTCTGCTGGGGTGAATAATCACGTTTTTGCGATATTATGGTCCTCTATAGCGATATTTTCTTAGGTGGCTAGCCAATAATTGCGAGAATATTCTACACTGTTATGCACATTAACTATATGCTGATAAGGAATTAACTAATCCCTTTTTCTTAGGCAATAAGGAATTTAACATGAGCATCACCAGGCAGCGCATTCTATTTGTGGTAATTGCAATTTGCATGAGCTTCTCTTGCGGGGTTTTTGCGGATGATAGAACAGCTGATGAAGTCCTTGCGGAACTTGATTCGATCAAGATGCCAACTTACGAGCGCTCAAAACGGAGTGACCGGAAGTTCATGGCTAAGATTAGGGTAGAAATTAGGGCTTTAAACCTTAAAAAATCCAAACTCGCCGGTGAGCTTTTTAGAGTCGATCCGGATCATGAGCGGCTTGGTAAATTAATGCCCCTGCGCTGGACATACCTCAAATTCGATCTCGAACAATCTGCAACAATCACTGATGAAATGCAAGAGATCTTTACCTCTGCACCTGACACCGAATTAGCGAAAAGGGCGCGGTTCGAATATGCATCAAAGAAACTATATGATAATAGTAAGGGGAGAGAGAAAAGTATGGAGGATGTCAGCAAAGCGGTAGAGTCGTTTATCAGTCACCACCCTGAAGACTCACGCAACTTTAACCTGCTTAAGAATCTAGCTATTGCGTATGGGTTCGGATCAAACGAACAATTGGCTTTATACAATCGAATAAAGAAAAGCTACCCTGATAAAAGCAAATACATTGACACTAAGATCAAGCAGATCAAATCAATTGGCAAACCCTTTGAGCTTGAGTTCCAAGATGCTATCACTGGCACCACGATCTCGATGAAGGATCTAAAAGGTCAAGTTGTTGTCCTAGATTTCTGGGCAACTTGGTGCCGGCCATGTGTTGCGGAAATGCCACACATGAAAAAGCTTTATGCCAAATATCACGATGAAGGAGTGCAGTTTATTGGCATAAGCCTGGATAAATCTGAGGATCAGGGAGGGCTTGCCGCTTTGAAAAAGTATGTAAGCGAAAAGGAAATTCCCTGGCCGCAGTATTATCAAGGCAATAAGTGGGCTAGTGAATTTTCAACCTCATGGGGCATCGGCTCGATTCCCGCGATGTTTGTCATAGATAAAAAGGGCAACTTGAAGTCAACTCAAGCGCGTTACAAGCTTGAGAAGCTGATTCCCCAACTGTTAGCTGAGTGAACAGTAGTGCAGTAATCCCACCTTGGTCAAGAAAAAAAAGCCGGCGGCCCAAGAAAGTCGCCGGTTTCTTATGTCCATAAAGCACCTGCGACTACTGATATAGTGGCTCTAAGCGAGTAATAAACCTGCCATAGCAAAAATAACCTCAACTTTTAGGCAAGGTAAGGTATCCTCAAGCGGTGAGAAATGGAGACCCACTATGAGCAGTAAGATGTTTGGTCTTGTGCCTGCACTAGTCTTAGGTTTGTCGAGTTACGCTAACGCCGCTGAGGTTGGGTATTACAGCCAGCCAGCCCTTTACGACAACCGAATCGTATTTGTTAGTGAAGGCGACCTTTGGACAGCAACGATTCCCGATAACGCAGACGAAACCATTATTGCCTATCGCTTAACCTCAAGTGATGGCAATGAATCTAAACCTTGTTTTAACTCCGATGGCAAATCGATTGCGTTTACTGCACAGTACGATGGTAATACTGATGTTTATGTAATGTCGATTGATGGCGGTCCGCCCAAGCGCTTGACATTTCATGGCGATCGTGATGAAACTCTATGTTGGTCAGCAGATGGTAGTAAAGTGTTATTCCGTTCGCCGCGCACTCAGCCGCTAGGTCGAACAGAACTTTGGCAAGTTTCTGCAAGCGGCGGCACACCTCGCCTATTTGAATTTGGTGAATGTTCGTTAGCTTCATTAAGCACAACCGGCAGGCAAATTGCCTTTACTCGTTGGTCCAATGAGAATTGGACGTGGAAGCGATATCGCGGAGGAAAAGCTCCAGAAATTTGGGTTGGAGAGTTAGCAGCTCAGCGATTTAGCAATATTACAAATAATGAAGCTAACGATCTTTTTCCAATGTGGGTGCTTGGAAGAGTGTGCTTCCTTTCCGATCGAACTGGGACCGCAAATATTTTCTCTGATTCGCCTCGTGGTGGTGAACTCAAACAGCACACTGTGTTCGCACCTGATGAGGATAACCCGACTGCTATTGAAGGCTACGATATACGTTGGCCTAGTGCGGATGCCAAACGTCGAGGTTCGCGTATTATTTTCTGTCAGGCGGGTAGCTTGGCCACGCTTGATATAAAAGATAATACGATCCGGCGGCTTGATGTACGAGTAGCCAGCGATCGTGTTGCTTCTCGTGAGCGCTTTACTGAGCCTTTTAAGACCGCAACAGAATTTGCCTTATCTCCAGAAGGTGATCGTCTGCTAGTTGGTTCGCGTGGTGATGTGTTGAGTCTGCCGGTTAAGTCAGGCCCGGTAATTCAACTTGCCCATGCTTCCTCAGCTAGAGAATGGGGGGCGAGCTATCTTGGTGAGGATCAAGTCATAATGATATCAGATGCATCAGGTGAGCAGCAAATTGTAGTAGCTCCATCCGATGGATCGCTGCTTCCATCATTAATAACTGAAGATCGTAAAGCCTGGCTCTTCCCGCCCATCGGTTCGCCCAACGGCCAGTGGATCGCATTTGCAGATAAGACGCAGCGTTTACATTCGCTGAATTTGATCTCATTTATTCGCAAGCAGGTTGATTTTTCTGAAGCGTGGGAGATCGTTGACTATCGCTTTTCACCAGATAGCAATTGGCTAGCGTATACCAAGCCCATGCCTAACGGGTTTGGATCTATTTTTATACATTCACTGCGTACAGGTAGATCGTTTGCGGTAAGTGATGGCCTTCATGATGATCGTGAACCTCGCTGGGATCCAGCCGGTAAGTATTTGTATTATTTTTCCAGAAGCAAGCTCGATCCTGTTATAGGGGAAATAGATTTCGAGCATGTCAATATAAATACAACGGTTATTAATGTTGTTCCTTTAACCTCAGATGCTCCTCCGCCGATTCGTGATCTTGCAGATGCAGTTGAATTTGACTTTGATACTTGGGCGAAAGGAAAGCCGGAGGAGGTTGAAGAAGACGATAAGGAGCAGCCGGAAGATGAGGAACCAGTCGAACAAGTCAGCGCTGAATGGGTAATGCGAATCGATACCGAAGGATTGCAGCAGCGACATTTCATATTGCCTATCGAAGCGGGCAATTTTCGCCAACTTGAAGCCCTAGCGGGAGCGATTACGTATTTATCTGAACCGGTCCAAGGCATCATGGCGCAGCGAATTGGACGAAACGGTATAGGTAAAGGAAAAGCAACTCTACACCATTACGATTTCGCCAAAGAGAAAGATAAAGTTCTAGCGGAGGAAATCTCCAGCTATGCAGTTAGCGCAAATCGCAAAGTCATCGCTCATCCCACTGCTGATGGGTTTACTGTCATTGATCCGACTGGTGAGGAGAAAGCGGAAGAAATAGATGTTAAAGAAGCAAGATTGCGGGTTAATGTTACTGAAGAATGGAAGCAAATCTTCGATGAAGCCTGGCGATTGCAGAGAGATTTCTTCTGGGCGGATAACTTTGCAGGCCTGGATTGGGATGCAATGCACGAGAAATATTCAGCGCTACTTACACGCATTGGCAATCGCAACGAATTAAATGATCTAGTTGGTGAAATGATTGGCGAACTAGGTAATAGCCATTCATATGTATGGGGAGGTGAGCAGGCGGATAGCGCCCAAACCGTTTCGGTGGGTATGTTGGGTGCAGATATAGTCTTTGCAAACGGTTCGTTTGTTATTAAGCGCATCCTGCCCCGTCAGCCTTGGGATGATGCCCTTCAAAGCCCGCTTGCAGCAGCGTATCTAGGCGTAAGTGAAGGGAACGTTATTCACTCAATAAATGGAACGCCACTGACTCCTTTTGTTAGTGTTTATGATCTACTGCAAGATCAAGCGGGCAAGATGATTCGTTTAACAATTAGTGATGACGCAGCTTCGCGCGAAAAAAGAACTATACAAATCAAAGCCCTTGCATCGGATCGGCCGCTGCGCTATGCAGCTTGGGTTGAAGCTAATCGCAGCTATGTTGCGGACAAATCCAATGGCCAGATTGGTTACCTGCATATTCCAAACATGATGGGCCAAGGGCTTGTCGCATTTAATCGTTATTTTTATCCGCAGATCCAAAAGAAAGCTTTGCTTATCGATATCCGGAGCAACGGCGGAGGATTTGTCAGCCAAATGATTATCGAAAGATTATCAAGAGAAGTTTGGGCGTTCATGAAACCTCGTCATGGGCAGACTTCGCGCTATCCTGCTAAATCATTGCACGGGCATTTAGCGGTCCTTATTGATCAACACGCAGGGTCCGATGGCGACATATTCCCCGAATCGTTTCGCATAAAACAGCTTGGCCCACTTATTGGTACGCGAACTTGGGGCGGAGTTGTGGGAATTCGAGGGGATAAACCCTTTGTTGATCTTGGTCTTTCAACTCAACCAGAGTTTGCCTGGTGGGAGCCAATTCGCGGCTGGTCGTTGGAAAACCGAGGAGTTTCGCCTGATATAGAAGTAGATATAACACCAAACGACCGCATAGCAGGCTTAGATCCACAGCTAAATAAAGCCATTGAGGTGCTTTTAGATAAACTAAAGGAAGATCATAAGGAGTTTCCAAAGCCACCACCCCTGCCGGATCGTGGGCGCTAGAATAGGCGCAGGAGTTTAATATGGGTCTTGAAGGCGTAGAATTAGTAATGGATGTTGAAGACGAATTCAATATCAAAATTGAAGACGATGAGGCTGTATCTTTGGAGTCAATAGGAAGTTTGGCTGAGTATGTAACTCTGAAGTTAAGTGGTGGACCACTTTCTTCATTCCCATGTATGACAGCGAAAGCTTTTTATATGTTTCGTCGACAGCTGCAAGCCCATTTGCCGCTTAATCGCCAACAGATTGTTCCAAAGGCCAAATTGAAAGATCTGATTGCGTGTGACGACAGAGTTCGCATTTGGGATCAATGTCGTGTTGCAGGTTTGCATTTACCTTCTCTGCAGTTGCCACGAATACTGTTCTTGCCGGTCATTGCTATAGGAGTAGCTTTCGGTATCTTCGTTGCAATAAAAGTTCATGTGCTAGCTATGTTCGTGGCAATATATATCGTTGGCGCGTTGGGGATGTGGCTTACAGAGTGCTTTGTAAGACTCCGTAATATAAAAAAAATATATAGCTTTCCTGATGGGTGCGAAACTGTAGCAGACTTGATGCACCGTAGCTATCCTCCGATTGATAAGTTGACACCGTGCGGACCAATTGATCCTCATATTCTAGAGAAGGTGATATCAATCGTCGCTGACAATACAGGTGAAAGCAAAGAGAATCTTACTCCGGCAACTCGGTTTAGTGCAGACTTAAGTTTCTAGTATTAGTTGAACCTCTATCTGCTTCTTAAACTATTCATACCCTTCGCGTGCAGTGATTTCAAAATCGTAAAGTGATGCTAAGTCGCTTGCGCTTTGTTGCTCTAGTGAATTGAACTTATCGATTATTGTGTTGGGATTATCTGTTGCTAACGAGCCTAGTGTTTGCCACTTGTTGCTTAGTAGGTCATCGAGATTTGCGGTGTTGTTGCGCGCGTGGCCGGATGGGTACATCACCAAGCCACTATCGTATTCTTTGCCATCTTTATCAGTAATGATCAGCGAAGTTGGGATTCCATCGGGGTATTTTGCATCGTATTCCTGTCCGCCATGTTCGAAGGTTATTGTTTGCATTATGGCGCGGGTTGTTTCATCGAAGATTGCATTTTCGTGGAAGTCATTAGGCGTGAGGATTAACTTTTTCCAATATCCATCGTTTGTATCAGCAAGTGTGGTTGAGCCTGTTTTCTTTGCAAGCTCGAGCGCTTTGCGCAAGGCAGTTGCGATGATGTAGACCATTGAATGGTCTGCGGACTGCCTTGTTTGCGGATCTCGTTTTGCGGGGTCGCCTATGATTCCAAATGCGGGTTCGTAGGCGATAACTTTCATAGATGAAATCGCATTTGGCGAATCCAGCAATTGTGGGTTCTGCTCAATAAGATCGAGCAGGCCTTGCAGCGCACCTGCGGATTGGTGTTCATATAGGCCCAGCTTAAAGTGCATACCCATTACCGCAAAGTCGTCCCCGGAATGGGAAAGCACAAGATCGAAGGGTGAGTCGCCTTCGGTTGGCTCGAATTGCCGCCAAATCGCTTCGGGGTTTCTGAAAATATCCTTAGGGCCAACGAAGCCGCGCATTGACCGCTGCATAGATAGGATCGCTGCTTCGGTGGAGATTGCAGCTGATGCACCTTTGGAATCAGATAATTGTTTACCCGCTCGTATTGCTCTAAATGGGATGTAATGTGCCACCATCATTCCGATTGCAGACTCGATCTGCTGCGGTGTTGCCCCGAGCATTGCACCATACGTTGCTGCGGAGGCGATTGCGCCGTGAACTACATGATCTATGCGATAACTTTTTAAGCTGAAAACTTCTGCAAGGCGCCCTCGAATTTCATCGAGCAGTATCATGCCGCGTAGTGCAAAGTTTCCATCTTTATTAGCTATTTGTGCTGCTGCGATTGGAACTGGATAAAAATCGTTGTGGCCGAATTCACCTGCGGTGTGTCCGAGCTTGGGGTTAAATCCGAAGTTTGTGCCGTTGGAATCCCATTCACGAACCGCAGAGCAGTTAGCAACAATAGCTTTTTCAGGCGAAACTCTTTTAGTTGATCCAAAAATTCCTACACCGTTAGCAGATTCATAACATAGTGCTTCTTCGCGCAGGACTCTTGGAGCGTTAGTATTCAGGGCAATAGCTGAGATTCCGCAGATTACAGAATCGGTAAAAAACTGTAATGTGCGATTGCGTACCGCTTCATCTGGCTCGCCTATTGATCCATTCATAAAATCTACCGCAAACTCACCAATCCCAAGGGCCTGGTTGGTGTTGCGGGCTAGAGATACAGTTGTTTGCACAGCTTGCGAAGTCATCATTGGGATTGAAATCTCGAATCTATGTGGTTGTTTTAGAGGTAAATAATGGATCAAATTGAATTTTCAAAGCTAAACTGAGGTTGGCTGCTATGATATAGCACTAAGGAGCTTAGGCCGATGGCCGATATCGAACTATGGTGAGCCAGAATCCCAAATCTTATACGGTAAGCGATGGAGATCTCGTGCTTAATTTGCAGGAAGCTGAGGAGGGGGGATATATCGTTACATCACCACTGGATCCGCAGCTTATCACTGAAGCCGAAACGATCGCCGAAGCTTTTGCCATGGCCCGCGATGCTATGGAATCTTTGAACGATTCACGAATCAAGCTCTTCGAACAACTCAAAGCCTCCGAGGGTGGTGCGGCCTAAATCGGCGACGGTACGCCAAGCTTTTCACAAATCGATTTTATAGTGCCACGTTTAATCTCAGTGTGGCGTGGGATTGAAGTTTGCTTTAGTGATCTGGTGTTAAGCCAGATATCGTGGCGACCGCCATGGTGATGCAATTCGCATCCATGTTCGTGGAGATGTTTCTCTAGATCACGCCGTTTCATAATTTAATTATGGTAGCAGTTTGAGCGTTAACACATATCAACTGTCAGTTTATTGTCAGTTTATTCAAATCCCTAGGGTCTATTTACATGATTTAGAACCAAATCCACTTCAGCGGGGCTTCCCATTAGAACGGTCGTGCGTTGATGCAGACCGGTCGGATTGATGTCTAGAGTGCGCTTGTCGCCGGAGATAGCCTTGCCGCCTGCTTGTTCAACGATCATGGCCATGGGATTTGCTTCGTACATCAAGCGCAGCTTACCTTCGGGGTGCGTTACCGTTGGCGGATACAAGAACACGCCACCTTTTAGAAGTGTACGATGAATGTCGGCTACCATTGAACCGATGTATCGCCCCGAATATCCGTTCTTATGCGCCCAATCCAGGTAGTGTTGATAGCCGTCAGGAAAGCTGTCGTAATAGGCTTCGTTTATAGAATATATCTTTTTCTCAGGTGGTATTTTTAATTTGGGTATGACTAATACAAACGCACCCATGGAATGATCGAGCACGAACATATCCACGCCTTTGCCTGTCGTTAACAAGAACACAACACTTGATCCATATAAAATGTAGCCAGCTGCGACTTGAAGCGTGCCCGGCTGGAGGATCAGATCTTCAGGTGTGTCCGGCTTTATATCAGTTGTGCGTAATATGCTGAAGATCGTCCCCACGCCAACGGATACATCTAAATTCGATGAACCATCTAGCGGATCAAAAAGCACAGCATAATGCCCACCTTCTGCTTTTGATCGAAGAATGATAGGCTTATCATCTTCTTCCGATGCAAGTACGCCGATGTTGGCGCGATCGCCAAGACAGCGCATGATTATTTCGTTTGCGATCACATCGAGCTTTTGCTGCTCATCACCGGTGGTGTTTGCAGTCCCCATGGATCCCAGCACATCCTCAACTCGCGCGCGCTGTACCTTATTTGCGATCACCTTTGCTGCCAGGGCAATTGCAGAGAGGATCCACGATAAATCACCGGTGGCACCCGGGTACTCGTGTTCTTCTGCGAGGATATGCGTCTGCAATGATGTCAGGTTATCAGTGGTGAGATGCGGCGATGAATATCTGTGTTCGGTCATGTTATGAAGCGCTATAATTCAGTCTGCTAGTAAAGGGACTTCTAGGTGCCTAATAAGCTTGTAAAGCTAAATGAGCTACAATGCCTCAAGAGGAACAAATAGACACCGATCCGCAGTCCATTGATGCGGCATCTGAGTCTGCTCATATATAGTAACCAATAGTCTCATCCTGGCGGATAAGGGCGAAATGGCCTCGAACCTAGCCGTCAGCGGCCTTAACTAACGATTTCATAGGGATAAAGAATGTCACAACCAGTAATCCTCGCAGCAAAACGAACTCCAGTCGGCAGATTCCTAGGCGGACTCAGCCGCACACCATCGCCACAGTTAGGTGCATTTGCGATCGCTGCAGTCTTGGATGAAGTCCCCGCAGCTAAGGACCATGTTGATGAAGCGATCCTGGGTTGTGTGCTTCAAGCTGGTCTGGGCCAAAATCCTGCGCGTCAGGCTGGTCTCAAAGCAGGCCTGCCAGATACGCTCAACGCACAAACTATTAACAAGGTTTGCGGTTCCGGTTTGCAATCAGTAATGCTCGCAGCTCAATCTATCAAAGCTGGCGATAACCAATTGGTAGTCGCAGGCGGCTTTGAGAATATGTCGCTGGCACCACACTTTCAATATGTAAGAACAGGCGTGAAGTTTGGCAATACAGCAATGACAGATCACATGGCCCACGATGGTCTTAGCTGTCCGTTTGAAGGTTGGCCTATGGGTAACGCAGCTGAATATATCGCAAAGAAACATGATATTTCGCGCCAGCAGCAAGATCACTTTGCAGCACAATCACATCAGCGCGCAGCAGAAGCTACTGAAAAGGGTTACTTCAAAGCGGAGATATTTAGCCTAACCGGCGAACAAGTTGGCAATCGAAAAAAGCCAGGCCCTGATGGAGGCGTATCAATCGATGAAGGTGTGCGCAGCGATTCTAGTGCCGAGGCACTAGCCAAACTTAGACCTGCTTTTGATAAAGAGGGAACAGTTACTGCGGGAAACGCTTCACAAATTTCTGATGGCGCAGCTGCAATTATCGTTGCATCACAGGAAAAAGCCGATGAGCTTGGTCTTAAGCCAATTGCTAAAATCATTGATTACTGCACAGCAGGCGTGGCTCCCAAAGAAATCTTCGATGCCCCCGCAAAAGGGATTGCTGAACTATTAAAACGCAATAATCTTAGCGTTAGTGATATAGATATATTTGAACTTAACGAAGCCTTTGCTGCTCAATTACTATCAAACATTAAACAGCTCGGTATTTCGCAGGATAAGCTAAATATTGCTGGCGGGGCCATAGCCATCGGCCATCCTATCGGAGCTTCCGGTGCGAGGGTGATAACAACATTGCTTCATCAAATGCAGCGCGTCGATGCCAAACGTGGTATTGCAAGCTTATGCCTAGGTGGCGGCAATGCGGTATCACTATTAGTTGAGCGCTAAACCATGGCTAAAATCGGACCTATGGTTAAGTTAAGGTGCTTAGTCTAACGTGAGCAAAAGAACCCATAGCTCCGGCTATTTTGCTCGATGTCATATAATTAGTTGGATTGCGATATCTCATCACTGGCTGGGAGAGCTATGTGCAAGGCTTACGCAGACCGCATAATTGACAGAGTGAACGAAATTGGAATGGTTGGAAATGTCGCTCATGTTGCTAGCAGCAATCGGTAATTTGGATCATTGAGCCAGTGTGCAAAGTCGATTTGCTAGCATACCAGCATCGTTTTGTATTGGTGATGCTGATTGTGAATTGAATCATTACGCGTTCTAAATCTAGTGATTTCACTCTAAAAAAGCGAATCGCATTTTCTGAAATATGTAGGAGTAAAGCACATGCCATCAGCACGATCAAAAAAAACCAGGCGATCTTCAGCCAAGAAACGCCCATCACGCCGTCGCGCAACCGCCAAGCGCAGTTCAACCAAGCGTAAGAGCGTCAAGCGCGCAACTGCAAAGCGATCAGCTTCTAAGCGCAAGAGTTCCGCCCGAAAGAGAACAAGCGCTTCAAAGAGCAGCAGCAACTCAAAAATCGCACACATTAGCGGTTCATTCGATGGCAACATTACTTGCCCCGGCCAGCTTCACTTTATGCCAGGCGTAAAATGCAGCGGCAACTTCCAGGCTGGTAACTTCCAGGTTGATGGCTCAATTAAGGGCAGCATCTTGGCGCGCAACCAGGTAAAGCTTGGCAAGAAAGCGATGATCAAAGGTAACATCAGTGCGTTCAAGTTTGTCGCTGAAGAAGGCGCATGCTTCAACGGCCGAATGAATCTCGGTCGCCGCAAAGCCGCCTAATTAGTTCACAATTTGATATAACAATAAAGCCGCAGTGGCACATACCACTGTGGCTTTTTTGCTTTTGCTTATAGCCACTCTGCCAAGCTCTTGCGCAAATGACCAAAGCCGAATTGGAATCGTTGTTCGAGTGCATCTAGATCTTCAGCAATGCGATTAGCATTTTCTAATGTGCGAAGCATTCTGATATTAGCACTTGCTTGTAGGCTTCCATACTTCTTGATCTTGAGATCTCGCCTCGCTTGGCC
Organism: Planctomycetota bacterium; assembly: GCA_022574595.1. Taxonomy (GTDB): domain Bacteria; phylum Planctomycetota; class Phycisphaerae; order Phycisphaerales; family SM1A02; genus JACZRS01. Next base: position 302,487 of record JACZRS010000001.1, read on the forward strand.
GGAGAGCCTTCCTTTTGATTGCTCTTCGCGAAACCACGCTTCTGTACAGTTTCGCTCGATACCGGAGAGTAGCCAAGCTTCGATAGCGGGCGTTGCCATTCCGATCGCAACTTTAAGTGGAGCTCGACCTGCTCTAGCTGGTAAAGTGCCAAGGATGTTTTCGACCAATTTCTTAATTTGACAGAGACGACAGTCTGGATTTCCATCTGATTGGTCTTCGTGTGCTGAGTTGTGAGGTAGTGTGCTATCTGAATCAGCTACGAATACAAAACCATCGGCATCGGTACGGTGTAAATCACGGATGATCGGAATGACTTGATTCTTTGCTGCGATCCAGCCCCCGCCTCGCTTGCGGTAGGATTTTATGATCTCTACTGGTTTATCGAGTATGCCTTCAACAAGAATCTTGTAAGCAGTTTCGTCAACTTTCGATTCGCTTAGAATCCCAATCCTCATTTTTCTGTTGGCACTCCCCCAAGAACCCCAGAGTACCATAGATCGCCCAAAGACGACTCGCCATCTAGCAATCCATCAAGATCATCGCGATCAACAAGCCTAGTAAATGTCGCTTCATTGCCTTTCTTTTCTGCAATAACAATCTGCTCGGGATTGTCTCTGAAGAGATCAAGGAAATATGGCGAGTGAGTTGTCACAACAACTTGCACCGGCTCACGATCTTCACCAGATTCTTCAGGGAAGGCAAGGCGATAGAGAGCATCCTTAACATCGTGCATGAGTCTCGGATGAAGTCCGCGGTCAGGTTCTTCTAGAAGAACTAGCGTCGGCGGTTCTGGCAAGTAAGCGAGTGTCAGTAGAGCTAGAGCAATTAGAGTTCCTTGGGATAGATCCCCCGCACTAATCTTATGACCGCCTTTTCTTGTGCGGAGGGATATGCTTCGATCTCCTTCGGTTGGGACATCAAAAAGAATACTATCAAATTCAGGCAACCAATTCTTGATAGCTTCATTTACGCTCTTGAATCGTTCTGGATTATCATCTCTTAAGCGATCCAGCACTACTGCAAGTTTCGTTCCGGATTCAGCCATTTCAACTTTAGCTTGCAGTTTCGATTGCATCGCTATCTGCACTGCATCGAATGAGTAAAAGCGAATCTCTTGTAGCCAAAAATTTAGTGATTCGTTATGTCCTGGATTTATTCCACCAGTTCCACGAGAGTGTTCGAGTCTCCTACGCCGATTGATACTTGACGTAATATTGTCGAGCCATTCTTCGTTCGGCTCGCTACTCCATTTCAACACCATTGAGGCTTCCCATTCATGCGGATTGCCTTCAAGACCTACAGAAAATCCTCCAGACCAAGGCCACTTACCCCGACGAAAAGCTGCGAGCGAGCGCATTGCTGTCGTCTTCCCACTCCCATTCGGACCAATTAATAGCGTAAACCTGCCAAGTGGCAGAACGGTATTCTTTAGAACCTTTACATTCTTAAACTTGATCGATTTAATGAACATAGTTGCCCTTTAGCAGAGCACTTATTCTTACCACTTGTAGCTTTATATCAAGTCAGCTTGGAATTCGGTCTACTGCGGCACGAATGTGAACTTTTGGCCGCCTATTGAGGCTTCGAACATCAGCCCTCCGCTTGCCAGGGTAAATACCAGCACGCCGTTTTCATAGTTTGCATCTGCGGATGCGCCGGATGTTGCAGCTACCGCAGATGCTTGAGCAGCAAATGCAATATTTCCGGTTCTAAAATGCGTTAACGATGTTGCATTTTCAAAGAAGATCACTTCGCTATACGCTTGGCCGCCAAGTTGAAATCCTATTGTTGCCTGGGATAAGTCGCAGAAACCAGTGACGTGACCATATTCAAAAAGCTCGCCTCGGCCGTAGGCCCCGCCAACTCCGATCGCACCTTTTCCCACGCTCGGAAAGACCGCATAACCAGCAGAGGATTGAAACAAATTACTCATACTAGAATCGTGAGCTTTGAAACGATCGATGGTTGAGATCACATCTTTGTGTAAAGAGGTTCTCTTAGCCAGGGTGTTTGGTGCGGTTGAGCAGCCGCCTAGTAGCACAGCTCCCAGGAGGATAATTGTGAATGTGATTGCTCGGTTAGTTAGCATAATTGTGATCCTTCTCAGATAATGTGATAATTCGATTGACCGTTGCTGAAGATTGTATACGAAAACATCAAGCCTAGTGGGTAAAGCTAATGAAAAGAGCTTGGTTGAGTCCTGGCCATGGCAGTTGTAGTGGTATCAACTAGGAGGGCACGGGCCACTTTACGCCTACTGATAGGCGCCGTGGGTTATAGGGGTGGGGTTTGTGCCATCAGAGTTCATAATGTAGATCTGCCAGGAGCCATCTCGCTTGGAGGCGAATGCTATCTTTGACGCGTCTGGTGACCATGTGATGGAGGTGTCGTGAGCGGGGTGGGATGTTAGTCTTTGTTCACCGGTACCATCGGGACGTATCAGGTAGATGTCGTTTGCTCCGTCTCGTCGCGAACAGAATGCGATCTTCGCGCCATCTGGGGACCAGATCGGGGCGGACTCGGCACGCGTTTTCGTGAGCTGAATTCTGTTTGATCCATCGGAGTTCATGATATGGATTGCGGGCGAATCAAACTTGTCATCGATCGACGCGACAAATGCAATTCGTTGGCCATCGGGTGATGATCTGGGAGTGTAATCTCGAATAGTATTGCGGGAAAGTCTCTTTGGATCTGTACCATCAGCGTTCATGACATAGATCTCATGGTCTCCATCGCAGTCAGTGTTGTAGTAGATTTGTGAGCCATCATACGAGAAGCTAGGGTCTTCATGGTTGCAAAGTTCGTTTGTGAGAGCCTTTGTTTGAGTACCGTCAGCGTTCATCACATGGATTTGGAATTGGCCCTTGCTTCCGGAGAAGAAGACGATTTTCGATCCGTCGGGAGACCATCTGGGGAGGTAATCACGCTCCGGGGTGTGAGTGAGACGTGTCTGATTTGTGCCGTCCGTATTCATGATGTAGATTTCGTAGTTGCCATCACGGTTGGAGTAGAAAGCAATCTTCTTTCCATCTGGCGACCAGGACGGAGCTGTGTTGTTGGCCGGTTTGTCTGGCAAAGCGGAAATAACGAAAACTCTTCCTGATTTTGGGCCCTTTATCGAACTCCACCCTGAGGCTATGAGAAAATCCAGCGTGCCATCGCTGTTGACATCACCCATTGCTGATGTGTCAAACCCGAATGTTTCATCTTTGATATTGCATGTATAGGTTTGCATTAGTGAGCCGTCTTTGCCGGAATATAAGTAGCACTTGCCACCACTTTTCGCCCCTGAAGCATGCTGCCAAGCTCCGATGATCAGGTCAGCGTGTCCATCGTTGTTCACATCTCCCGCAAGCGCAGTGCCTATCCCAAAGCCATCACCTTTTGCTTCTCCTGTAAAGGTATGTAACAGTTTACCGTCAATACCTGAATTGATATAGACGCGTCCGGTTTGTTCACCTTTTGCTGCGTTTTCCCAATCGGAAGAATATATATCTGGCGTGCCATCTGCATTCACATCGCCGACAACTGATACAAACATTCGGCCGAGGTTCACACCAGTCTCGTCCGCTTCTACTGTAAATCGCTTCTTACCAGTTCGGCCATCAAAGACATAGACTCGCCCCTTATCACCTTCGCCTGCGTTCATTGCACCGATGACAATGAAGCTATTGTTTTCATCACTATAGCCATGGATTGTTGAGCTGAAGTTATCACCTGCTTCTTCGCCATCGAACGTGCGTAATACTTCTCCATCTTTTCCGTTTATTAAGTAGGCTCGTCCAGTATCTTTACCTTTACAAGTGTTACCAGGCGCACCTATTATGATGTCATCATGCCCATCTTGATTAACATCACCTGCGGGCGAGACAGTTCTGCCGAACCTTTCACCTTGTTCTTTTGCTTTTAAGTGCAGAAGTATTGATCCATCTTTGCCAGAATAGACATTTGCGTATCCTGCTCTTGGAGCGCCTGCAATAACATCGCCGACTCCATCGCCGTTCACATCACCTGCGGGATCAATATTTATTCCTAGATAACTGTTTGGTTTAGCTGACTGTTTCCAAAGCAGCTTTGCTGTTTTCCCCGAGTAGGCATAGATGCTTCCAGCGTTTGGTCCTTCTATATTTTTAAATGGAGCGCTAACAACGAAGTCATTAATGCCATCCCCATCAACATCAGAAATGTTTCGAGCGATCCAGCCGAACTGATCACCTGCTGCTTCTGCGTGAACTTCGTGGATGATTTTTATGTTTTCGACAAATTGTCCGTGGGCAAGGTTGGCTGATGTACACAAGATTGATATTGCCGCTGTTAGTTATATGTACATAAGGGTCGGATTGATGCTCATAATAATCAGTGCCTTGGTAAGTAAAGTGAGTTGATACTAGATCTGTACATACGCAAGGATGCCAAGAGTCTGCCGAATATTCGATTTTTCGAAAATGAAGCTGCCAGGAGCACTCTTTCCAGAGGCAAGTTGCAGGTATCGTACAATAGGCAAAGCTTACTAACTATGGAAAAGCGGCTCCTAGATCCTGATTACCAATTTAAGCCCCCCAAGCCAAGTGTGTTTTGGGAGTGGGCGCTCGGGCCTGTTAGGCGCTCGGTGTATCGCAACATGTACGGCGTAAAAGAAATTGAAATACGAAACGAAGAAAAGCTGCATGATGCCATTGATGTTGGTAGTGGGGTAATGCTCGCAATAAATCATCCAGCCCATGGCGACCCGTTTGTAATCTTTGAAGTAGTGAATCGTTTGCGCGCTAGATGTTGCTACTTAGCTGCCTGGCAAGTCTTTACGGGTTGGTTTGGGTTAAAGGGATGGGCGTTTCAAAGACTGGGCGCGTTTAGTGTTGATCGGGAAGGTACGGATTTGCGCGCGTTTCGTACTGCGGTCAATGTCTTAGTCAAGGCTAAGCGCTCGCTTGTAATATTCCCTGAAGGTGATGTGTATCACCTTAATGATAGAGTTACGCCTCTAAGAGAAGGTGCTGCAACAATTGCGATTACTGCTGCGCGTAAACGAAAGCGTAATAACGCGCCACCACTACTGATCGTTCCGTGTGCCATAAAGTATTATTATCTGGCTGATCCTACACCTGAGCTTGTAGAGCTCATGGCCAGATTGGAAAAGCAAATCTATTGGCGTCCTCAAGTTGATAAATCTTTGGTCGATCGAATATATCGCTATTCAGAAGCGATGATTGCCCTAAAAGAATTCGAGTATCTTCAAGTGCTGGGAGACGGTTCATTATCCCAGCGAATCGACCATCTATCGAAATATATTCTTAAGCAAATGGAGCAGCGACGCAATAGTAAAGTAAGCGAATCAACTATTCCCGAGCGCGTCAAACACTTGCGCCACATGGTTATTGAGGAACTTGGGGCAGGCGTAAGTAGTCAAGATGAATCACAGGATGACGTTACTGAAGAAGTATTAATTCAAGGGCAGCGCGACCTTGAGGATCTACATTTAGTAACCCAGCTATTTAGTTATCCAGGTGATTACCTGGTTGAAAATCCATCTATTGAGCGTATTAGTGAAACCCTAGACAAATTTGAAGAAGATGCGCTGGGCAAAGAACGTGCGGGCGCGCGTAAGCCTCGCAAGGCAGTTGTTAGATTTGGTGAGCCTCTTGATATTACAGAATATCTTGCAGGTAGTACAGTCAAGGCGCGCGATGCAGCGGGCGTCATAACCAACAAGATAGAAAATTCCCTTCAAACGTTACTTGATGAAGCAACTAAATAATAGTTAGAGCCCAGTGTTTTGACTCCAACTATCTTCAGCAAGGCCCCCAATTGGCGAAGAGGATGAGAAGATCGTTTGTGCCGACAGCACCGCTTTCGTCGAAATCAGCTGGTCCTGCGGTACCCCATTGAGCAAATAGTTCAAGTAAATCGCCGGTGCCGACCGCTCCGGAATTATCAAGATCCCAAGGGCACGGATCTGCCACCGTGTAGTCGATAGTAAGCACAGGTCTCTGCTTTAGGAGCGGAGATGTTCTACTGTCAAACTTTTTTGCTGTCGGGAAAGTATCTTCGTTTCCAACAATAGTCCAGCCGAAGTCAGAACCCGGGTCATCCAGCCACATCTGAACGTCACTGATCATTTGCGTAGAATTCCAATTGTAAAATCCTATACCTCCCACCATGTTTGTGGCGCTAGCTGTTGGATCAAAGTCACCTCCCACAGCAGTCCAAAAGTCCGTATTAAAAAAAGTGTGCAACCAAGTTGCATCACCCGGTTGCGCCGGCGCACCTGCGCCTTCACCACCTGGAGCATCAGAGGCTCCTTCACCCCAATCTATAAATGTGCGATGAAGTGAAGTTGCCTGCGGACCTACGATGGTCATAGACATATATAGATCAAGGCTAACGCTATTAATTGTCGCACCTTTTGGAACAGCGCCTGCGATATCAAAGGCTATTAAGCCGCGCCTAATTTCGCCTATCGCAGTCCTGCCGGTAAAGAAGTAGTCGCCTGCACCGTTACTGATGTTTCCATTAATATTTTCATATAGCGTGTTATCTTTGGATGCGTCGAGTATCACCACGTCGCTATAGCTTGCTGAAGCTGAAAACACTGCGGCAACAGCGGCCAGCGCATGAATATAACTATATTTAAGCATCTCTTTCACCCTCATTTAGGAGATCCTGGCCACCTATAATGACGGCCTACAATATTGGTATCACCATAACACTGCTTTAGCAAGAAAAATCGACCAACCACACTTTTTTGCACACATCAACCCTCTTTCAAAGCCTTGGCGCAACATATACCGCGGTTAGTCAAACTGGTGAAGTGTGGCGGATGGGAGGGAATAGCAGCGACAATCTCTGGGCTATCATTAGTAGACTGAGCATTATTTTGATGCCCATAAAGGACATATTTTATGACACAAGTTGAGCCAGCCATGCCTCCTCCCGCCTCCGATCGTGATGAAACGCTCTCGGGGATGCTCTGTGTCGATACATCGGGCAATCCACGTATTCCGTTGTTGATGGAGATGGTAGCAGCGCTTAGCCGTGCTTCTGAACCCAAAGAAGTATTGCGCATTTTCTCGCAGAAAATAGAAGGTCTGTTCGGCCTTCATGGGTATGTCTCGATCTCCACCCGTGGACTAAAGCCTGGGCAATACAAAATCACTCGTTTCATGCACCAAGATGAATCTTCACTATTGGGGGAATCTAACCCTTGGAATGACTGGGAAAAACTGCCTATACACACCGGCGGATTCTTTGGTGAAATTGTTAGAACCGCATACCCTGAGTTGATTCACAATCTAAGCGTAAAAGACGACACTGTTCTAGGCAACGCATTGGAGAGCTATCGATCTTTAATGGCTATTCCCTTGTTTGATAATGGTGAGCCGCTTAATTGGGCGATTTTTCTTCGTGAAGAACCCGATGGTTTTACGGTCCAAGAGCTGGAACAAGCGATCTTGAGATCAAACTTAATTGGTAACACTGTTAAGAACGTGCTTATTGCAAAGCAACTTCGGCAAGCCAACCAACGAATCCGAGCTGAAGTAGAGCATGTGGCTGATATTCAACGTGCGCTTCTACCTAACCCGTTGCCCAAAATCCCCGGACTTCAAATTGCCACAAGTTATGAAACTTTCGATCAAGCAGGTGGTGACCACTATGACTTTCGTCCGCTTTGTGAACTTCCAGATGGAAGCGGCCCGGATCCGGAAGGCATGTGGAGCATTCTAATTGCTGATGCATCAGGACATGGACCGGCTGCGGCGGTAGTTGTGGCGATGCTGCACGCAATACTTCATGCATACCCCCACCAACCAGATAGTGCTGCTGCAATGCTTAATCACGCCAACAGCCACCTCGCAGCAAAGCGCATCGAAAGCTCGTTTGTTACTGCGTTCCTTGGAGTATATGATCCTAAAACCAAGCGATTAACCTACGCACGCGCCGGGCATAATCCACCATTATTAAAAAACCCAGGATCAGGCGGTGAGGTACTGCGCTTGGAGGCAGTAGGCGGCGTGCCTCTAGGTGTTGAAGATCAATCGCACTATGAAGATGCAACCATCGAGCTTAAGACCGGCCAAACGCTGGTGTTGTATACCGATGGCATAACCGAAGCACGGAATTCTGATGGTGAAATGTTCGGCGTAGAGGGGATCGAACGTGCGCTTGAAGAATGTACCGGCCAACTTGATTGTGTGGTTAAATCAATAACCGAGCCACTTGGTCGCCATCAAAAAGATAACCAGCCCGACGATGATCAAACCGTCGTGGCCATGCAGATTCTTTGAGATTGTTAATCTAAACTCAGCTAGCCGGCTGGCCATAGGTTTGTTTGTAATACACCAAGGCATCTTGCAAACCCTGCTCGAAGTTCAAGATTGGTTCATAGTTGAGCAATTTGCGTGCTGCATCAATGCTTGCGCAGCTATGCTGCACTTCGCCAACACGAGGTTCAGCAAATTCGCACTCGCTACTGACTCCAAGAATCTTTGCCATTAAAGCAACTAGTTCCAACAGGTCAAAGCTCTTGCCACACGCTACATTTACAGTTTCGCCTTTTAGGTGTTTGTCGCTAGCGCCTGCAAGTAAGTTTGCGTGAACCGCATTTTTAACGTGTGTAAAGTCGCGCGTTTGTGAACCATCTCCATATATCACGGGCTTTCGACCTTGCAGCATAGCCTCAGCGAATTTAGGAATAACCGCTGCGTATGGAGAGTCTGGCCGTTGACCCGGGCCGAAGATGTTGAAGTAGCGTAAATTAATGGTTGAGATATTAAAGCAATACGAGTAAGCCCTTAGTAAATACTCAGCTGAACATTTTGCAACTGCGTAAGGTGACATTGGTTCCGGTGGCATGGATTCGATCTTTGGCAGTATTGGATTGTCGCCATAGACACTACTTGATGCTGCAAACACAACACGCTTTGCTTTTGTTGATCGCGCTGCTTCAAGAACTCTTAGCGTTCCCGTTGCGTTAGCTTCGTAGTAACCGACAGGATCATCGACACTGCCTGGAACTGATGTTAGAGCTGCTTCGTGAAAAATCAGATCGATATCGCTTGTAGCGCTGGCTAATGCATCCGCATCAAGAATCGAACCGCGCACCAGACGAATCTGGTCCGTAAACGGTTTGAGGTTCTCTTCAAGCCCGCTAGAAAAATCATCCAGCACACAAACATCTGCTCCAAGCTTTACAAGTTCGCTCGTAAGATGCGAACCGATGAAGCCCGCACCTCCAGTTACACAGACCTTTCGCCCTTGGTATTTTACTTTAAGATCTATGCTCATGAGTTAGGAAGTTTAGCCATCGCAAGCTGTAACGCTTTTGGGTTCTAGTGGGTTGTTTGAGCGCAGCAGAATCTTCTAACTGCACATCAGAAATGCTTCTATCTGGTCTAGTTTACGTTGTACGCAGCTAACTTGCTTACGGTTCATCGCCTGGGCCAGTTGGGGCAGAAACCGCATCCATAGCCGATTCACTGTAGTTTGGCTTAGGTGTATTTTTAGAGATCCGCCAAAATCGCGTGTGCTTCACCGTATAGCTACCAAATAAGTCCTTGGTGAATTTCATGGTTACAAAATCGTGATAGATCCCTTGGCGCGGATAGTATATATCTACCGCCGCTTCCATATCCCAAAATCTAACCTCAACAATGTGGTAGGCTGGTTCATCAGAATCAAATTGCGGGTGCCCGCCACCTAATTTCTGAGATACTGCGTAGTAAACTACACCGGGCGTACCCGGCGGCAAGTTTATCGCAATATCTTCACCAACATTTCCATTGTAGTGGATTTGTGCGTAACGAATCGCCTTAGCCATAAGCGTCGGCATAGGCTCCGCAGATGCATCAACCACACCCTCAAATCCAGGTGGGGGTGGGTACATAGTCATAGAAGCGCACCCAGTTAGTGTTATTAAGACTAATCCAACAATCGCAGCCATCTTCATCAGCAAGCTCCCTTTTTGAGCTATTTTCAGCTGCAAGTGTACCAAGTTCGCCCGCAAACGCAGCTAGTTGCCTACCCTATTAACGAACTTATTGAGTTCATAGTGCCAAATGCCTTTTTTCCATTCCCTCGTAGGGTCAAGCCCTACGGCTAAACGTGTTTTTTTCTCGATCCCTCGATGCCTTCTACTACACCTTCCAACATTGTCTTAGCCATCACCGGTGCGTCCGGAGCTATTTACGCCCAAAGGGTGATGCAGCTACTCGCCCAAGCGGATGTGCAGATCCATCTGACGATTTCCTCGCTGGGTAAGAGGCTGCTATTTGATGAGCTAGATATGAAACGCATTGATGCGGATGCTCTGACAGGCGGGTGTGGCGAGCGCGTCACTATCTATAGCAATAATGATGTAGGAGCAGCAATCGCATCGGGATCGTTCCTGCATGATGGGATGATAATTGTGCCATGCTCAGCTAACACAATGGGCGCAATCGCAGCAGGCATCGGCGACAACCTGGTCAAACGCGCAGCTGCAGTAACACTAAAAGAGCGACGCAAGTTAATTCTTGCGTATCGTGAAACACCTATGAGCCACATTGATATTTGTAATATGAAAAGGTTAAGTGAAGCGGGAGCCATAATCGCGCCGCTAGCGCCCGGTTTTTATCTATTACCAAAATCAATTGATGATCTAGTAGATTTCATGGCCGGTAAACTGCTGGACCTACTTAACGTGCCCCATGATCTAGACATCCGCTGGGACGAACACATTGTAACAAAAACCGACACAGACACCCACGCATAGCCATCCCGACGCCCACGGATAGCCATCCCGACGCCCACGGATAGCAATCCGTGGGGTTCCGGGGTTCTTATTCTTACCCCCTCTCCCCCCGGGAGAGGGCTGGGTCTCCATAGGCGACTCGCCGTGGCGAGGTGAGTGTCCTATCTTCTCTTTCCCCTGACTCCTGACTCCTGACTCCTAACACTTCCCCCAAACGCTCCCCTCCAGGTCGCGGCTAAACGCGTTACTGCTGCGTAACCCGTGCCAACTCAATCCATTTCACTGCTTCAAGTAATGCTACATTTGCGAGCTTGTCCGCCTGGATTTCACCAACAACAAACGAGCAGCCTTTCGGTTTGGCGATGATCGTCAGGCCCACTTCTTTAAGCGAGCTAATTGCTTCATCATCAACGCTTGTTAGAAGCACGCTCACAAGAAGCGTATTATCTTCTTCTGAGCGAGCCGTTTTGTCCCCAGAACGGTTATCGCTCAATTGCAATACAACTAACTTTTGATAAAGACTATCTTCAAGCACATTTTGCAAACGCGCTTCAATATACGCAGCGAGCAGAATCTCATTTAGTTGGTTGTAAGCCTGTTTAGCGATCTCAACCACCGCTTGTTTTTTCTGCTCATCATCAAGCGCTTCGTTCTTAAATGTGTCGCGCATCTTTGAGCCGTATTCATAGTCAGGCAGATATTCGACTAACTCATCTGTTAGCTGTGATGCCACTTCAAGTTCATCAGCGTTTGCGAACTGTCCAATGATGATCGCAACTTCATTAGCCAGCATGGGCCGACCTGCTCGGTTAAATAGATGTGTTAGTAAAGGTAAATCGACTTGCTCGGATGAAGTTTGAACTTCAGCTTGCTCTGCTTTAAGCGCATCAATCCAATCAATCGCTTCTTCGAGCTGGTTCTTCAGTTCATCCGAATCAACTGGCTTGGCAGTAGATTCATCTACTTGAGCTAGTTTTAAATCAGTTGTTTGTGAATCTTTTCCAGTAGCTGCGTCAAAATCTGTTGCTGATTTTACAAGCTCTTTAATAGCTTTCTTTTTTTCAACTATATTTTTGAGTTCGAGATAGACATTCACTTGACCACCAACTGGTTCGCCGAATGTAGTGCCGTTCTTATCCGCTATTTCATCATCATTAACGTTCTTCTTGAAGAAGAACGCATCGCTAATCATGGGAATATCGCCCATCAAAATACCTTCTCCCGAGAGGATAAATTTGGTTCGTGTATTCTCGAACCCAGCTCGATCCTCACCGATTGGCCCACCTGCCAACTGTTTTGTTTGCTGCCAGAGGAATGTAATGTTTCCGCCCATTTCAGATTTCTCGGCGGTGTTGTTATAGATGCGCCGTTGCTGATTGCGAATAGGAGTGTTCAAAGTCCAGTTGCCATCTGAGCCGCCTCCGCCGATATCGGGCCTAAACCCAGCTTTGTTAGCACCGCCACCAGCACCACCAGCGAAGCCGGCTGCTGGTGCGGGTGTATTTGCAGCAACTCCGCCGCGCATACGTCTACCAGCTTGAAGTCCCAAGCTCTCACCACTTGCTACACCCCTCTTGCCTTTAGCAAGTGTTCTTTTTCGTAGCATTTTTGGTGAGGGGTATGTTTTCCTCGGTGTAGCAGTAGTGCTTAGATATCCTTTGAATTGTGGTTCTGGTGCTCCCAAAGGAGCACTCGGTGATATTGTGACACCAACATTCGAGCGAACACCCGATTCGCTTATCCTCATTTGGAGTCTGTCAGCATTCGATCTAGCTTCTTTGAGTTGTTCACGCATCAATTCACTGTCTATGTCTAAAGAGATACCAGCTGAAATCTTTCCAATGCTTTGCTCTGGCCAATCCTCTGGATATGCCACGATTCCGCTTATTGACTTAGGCCCAGGTTCGGTAGAGTTTTTAACCGGGGCAACCATCCGCTGCTGAGCCTCATACTGCAATTCATTGTAGCTACGATTCTTTTGTATTTGAATCGCATCCCAGTCACGATAATTCATCGTCGCGGTGATAACTTCTTTTAATGCCTTAGCTGCTGGATTCAACTCATCAATAAAGAGAATCCCATCTAGAACCTGTATAGCTTCATTGTATTTAAGTTCTTTCTGCAACTGGTATACCCGAAGCAGATTCTCGTGGATCACTGCCTTGCGAACAATTGATGCTTTTCTTTCAGCTTGCTCAATAGGTGACAACTTTTCAAATTCACCCGAATCATCAGTCAGCTGCGCCACGACGCGCCCTAGATAGTGTGTTCTAGCGCGCAACTGCTCGCCGTAAATTGCATTATTGACCATCCCACCCCATATTCCCTCAAAGGAAACGCCGGCTGGCATTTCTATTGGTACTGCTACTAACACGGGTTCGCCGCCGATTGTTATGCGCGATTTTTCTACAGCTACGAAACTTGTGAACTGTGTCATGATCTGAAATTCTTCGCCTAGCTCCACTATTTGCTGCGTTAAATCAGCGGGGAAGCGATTTTCCTGGGCCGCTCTTAAATCCTTATTCAGAATCTGCTCAACTTTCGCTCGCGCCCAAAGAGTTGATATCACATCATGCTCTTTTTGATCTAACGCAAACTCAAGATCAACTGTGCGCTCGTATCTGCCAGAGCCAGTATTACCCGCAATCGTCAACGTCCCCGTCCCGGCCTTGCTATAGCGCCCATGAATAATCAATGGCTTAACATCAAACAAATCAGGCACCGCATCAAGCGGCGGAATTACATCCGTAACTTCAAGCCCATCACTGAACTCCAGCTTAATATCTGTTAGCACAGGCGTTTGGATTCGCCTGGTAAACCTCTTAACCGCTTCATCACTATCACTTTCAAGCAAAACGAATTCCGCTTCACCTCGGCCGGCATTGGCCATACCTTGCAGCAGCCAACGGTTTACGGAATTACCAATCCCGAAACTGAATACGCGCGTTGTGTGCGCGTTATTTTTAACCGCATCAATAATCGCCATATCGTTACCGACATAACCATCGGTAAGGAACAGTACGATTCGCATGGCTTTGGCCGACTCTAGTTCTTCTTTATTTAGCACACTAGCATGGGTTACATTCAGGATGCGTTTACCGTCGCGCGTATCCCATGTGCCAGTCATGCGAATAGTTGCGCCCAGTTTTTGATAGATCAATGAAAAATCACTAATTGAGACTGCTTCAATAAATAGTCCATCTCGGACAGGAATATGCAAGGTTTCCGAATCCGCTGAGATGAAGCCCTTGATTAGTGCATCGACAATTACGCTTCTGCCATCGGCTGGGAGATTTGCAAGTTCATTGGGTGTTAATGGTAGTTTCTTTTTATCAATTCTTTGCACCAAAGCTTGATTAATCGCGGTCATCATTTCCGTGCCGCCGCGCCCTGTTTGTGAATCAATAAACGCTTGCGCAGCATTTCGGTTTTCCGCAGTGGCCGGCTTAGGTTCACTCCAGAGAACACTAGTTGAGCCTGCAAATGTAATAACATTAAAGGTATCTCCATCGCGCATGGCATCGATAGCTTTGTTTATTACTTCCTTGGATTTTTCGATTGGGAAACCGCTCATTGAGCCGGAGGTATCCATCACGAAAATCAATTCGCGTGGCCCTACATTCGCATCATTCACACGATCTGGCGGCTGAAGGATCAGCGTAAAGAATCCACCATCTTCGCCTGCGTGTGTGAGCTGAGCTTCCTGGATTGCGTTAGATGATGTTTTCCAATTGAGCACAAAATCGCGGTTGGGGATTTCCTTGTCACTTGCCAGTGCGATAGTCACTTTGCTGGGCGGTTCGCCGAGCTTGTTAACAAATTTTCCACCATCTATTTTGTGTTGCATAGATTTCAGATTGATAATGCCAGGCCCGCCGGTGTCGATGGTTACCTTCAGGGAAATGTTGTGCCCGGCGCGCACGCCTGGTTTTACCGGCTCAGGTGTAATGCGACTGGCATCGGGGACTTGGTTTGTGTTCTTTGAGAAGCCTGTTCCCATATTTTTGATAGATGCGGGGTCGGTATAGAACCATCGGCCGTTGATTTCGCCGGTTCCATCGGTATATAGCTGACCAAACTCTATTGACTTATCAGTGTACTGAGCTTCAAAGCGGTACCACACGGTTGGCTGAATTGCGCCTCCGGTAGGATCACCTTTACCCCACCAGGTATTGCCGGGGTATGCGATTGGCTGAGCAGATGAAAGTAGCGTATTAAGTTTACCGGTTTGTAGTGAGCCAAGTTTTTCGACATCGCCCGCTGCTCCGACGGTGAGTTTGGCCGGCCCTCTAAGAATAATACCATGACGAGCAGTAAGCTCAGCCGGCACGATTGATGGGCTGGTCATGGATGCGCCTGGAATATAGCGAGGTCCAACCACCATGGGAAAATCAAAAGTGAACTGGCCATCCTTACTTTCCAGTATTTCAACGTAACTGATTTCAATAATGATTTCCGCTTGCGGTTCGATGTTGGCGACAGATTGTGTGAAAATGTTCGGCCTCTCCTGTTCGAGCAGACTCGCAACGTACCCTGCTGCGCGCGCAGCTTGGTAAATCTGCTGCGCTACTTTGCGCTCTTTTACTTCGCCGATCACAACACGATCGCCTACGGTCATAGTCATGCGATCAACCGCAGCACGATGACTCATGGGGAAGGTGTACTGAGCTTCGATCTTGCTTAGATAAGGATTCTGGTAGGTCTGTTTAATCGTAACGCGGCTGAACAGCCCCGATATCTCAACATCAACATCAGTATGCTTAAGTGGGCATGGGCCTATTAGATTGCCATCTTCATCGTGGGCTTCGAGCTTACCGCCTTCGGGAACCATGATGATCTCAGCTTGCGCGTATGCAATACTGCCCGGCGTTGGAATGAATAGTGTAACCAAAGCAACAAGGATAATCAGTGAAGCTGCTAATCGAGAATAGGGGTTCATAGCTATATTCCTTAATAGCGCAAAGGGCGATTGGCGCGATGTTGTAGATTGTTGTGCAATTTCTTCTTGCTTGGCCTTTAGTTGAAAAATGTATTCTTCTTCAAGAGCTTGCTCAGCCAGAGCGCGAACAAGTCTGTCTCGGCCCAGCGCTGCTTGCTGTGCATTTTCTTCGTGCCAAGTTCGAAGCATTGCATCGAGCTGATCGTTTGGAGGTGGGCCAGCATCATTAGGCGTATTTAGATTGTCGTTTTTATTAGTCATGATTTATTCGCTTGATAGCATGAGTTGTGCAAGACTATCTCGCGCTTTTGCTAGCAGTTTGTAGTAACCACTGCGTGAAAGCCCGAGTGTGGATTGGGCAGATTGAACAGGGTCTTTTTCCAGGTAATAAAGGTGAATCGCTAGACGCTGACGATCATCGAGTTGGTCGATTGCTTTATCGAGTTGCTGCATCTGCTCAGCGTGTTCAACAGAGTCTGTGGGCGTGACGGCTTTTGAGGATTGTTCTGCTGTTTTAATTAGCATCGCTTGACCCTCGTGTCGTTTTCTTCGTTGTTTTGATCTAACAAATTCGGAGCAGACGCGTCTTGCGATTCCATATAGCCAGGGGCGAAGTTTGTTTGCCGATTCGACTTTTTCCAAAAGGCGGTAAGCACGGATGAATGTCTCCTGCGTTGCATCCTCCGCTTCTGTGAGCGATAGCCGCCGACATAGCGAAAGCACAACCGCTGCGTGTCGGTCATAAATCCGAGCAAAGGCAGCTTGATCTCCGCTCTTTGCAGCGTTGAAATCCGCTATTTCCTGCTCGTCTACATTGGATATGGCCGGCGTAGCTGGGGAGTCTCCACCTGTTTGAAGCTTTTCTTCAGCCTTCTCGGAAATGGGTTTGCCAGGCGTTTTTATGGTCATCAGAGGGCGGTCCAGGTCAAAACCGGGCGGTTAATTAAGCAATACGTCGCTTAAAGCTTTATGATGCTAACCATGAATGAATGGTTATGGGCAATAATCGGGCTAGTCGTCGGCTCCTTGGGAGTATTGGTCTTAGCCCTCATCAAACGGGCAAAGCTTCATACGGATCTAAGTAACGCACAAGTTCGCATTGGATTGCTTGAAGAACAGCTTCAAAAAGCTACAGATGAGCTAAGCGTTACAAATCAAGAGAAAAACCAGATAAATCTACAGCGCGAAATAGCGGAAAAACGCATCGCAACATTAAACGAGCAGATCCTTTCCAAGGAGCGCGAGCTGGAAGATAAAGAAGCGCTTAGTAATGAGTTTGAAGCGCTTAGCGCTAAGGTACTAAAAAGCAGCAATCAACAATTCTTGATACTTGCAGAAGCCAAGTTCAAGCCGATTAAAGAGACGTTGGAAAAATACAACCAAGCGGTTCGGGAAATTGAGTCCAAGCGTGAAAAGGCCTACGCCAAGCTGGATGAGCAAATTAATCAAATCGCCCAGTCAAACGAAAAGCTTGGATCAGAAACCACAAAGCTGGTGAGCGCGTTAAGGAGGCCGGAGCAACGTGGCAGATGGGGTGAGATGCAGCTTCGCAACACTGTCGAGCTTGCGGGGATGGTAAAGCATTGTGATTTTATAGAGCAGCCGACTGTTCGCAGCGATGAGGGGCATTTAAGGCCTGACATGATTGTGAATTTACCGGGTGGGGGAGTGATAGTTGTAGATTCCAAAGTTGCACTTGATGCGTATTTAGATTCAATTGAGGCGGATGCAGATAGCAAGGAAACTCTTGGCAGACATGCCAAACAGGTTGTGGATCATTACAAGAAACTTGCGCACAAGCGATATTGGGAGCAGTTTGAAAGAACCCCTCAGTTTGTGGTGATGTTTATGCCCTTGGAATCTGCGCTGACTGCTGCGCTTGAGGTTCAGCCACACCTGATAGCTGAGGCTATAAAGGATCATGTGATAATTGCTACACCGACGTTGTTGATTGCGCTATTGCAAGCTACTGCTTACGGTTGGCAGCAAGAGGATGTCGCGGCCAACGCACGTGAAATTTCTAATACCGGCAAGGAGTTATACGATCGGCTAAAGAAATTTGTCGAGCATTTTGAGAAGGTAGGTTCAGGGCTGGCGCGGGCTAGTGATTCTTACAATAGTGCGATTGGATCTCTTGAACGTATGGTTCTGCCAAGTGCGCGTCGGCTTAAGGAATTGCACGCTACGACTGAAGCAGAGATTGAGTTGCCAAGCCCAATTGAAATTGAAACACGACAAATATCTACAAGTGAGCTAAAGCCGGTGCAGCTTTCGCTATCTAAATCGACATCGGCTGATGAAGAAGAGAATTAGCTAAACTAGTTATTCGATTCTTTGCCTTTTTGTTGGCCTTGTTGTGTTTCGCCAGATGATGGGTGTGCGTGTTCTGCTTCGTCGCTTGTACGTCTAGCACTATCGCCAACCGGTCGTGTACCGCTACCTCTTTTGCCTCTAGAACCGCGCATGTATTCGCCGCCTCCACCCGGACCTCGTTGCGGTCGATCTGCTCCTGCTGCTGATGCAGGTCTGCCGTTACCTTGTCTTTTTGATGATTGGGAAGCAAGGGTTATGTCTACGTCTAACTTAGCCACGATTTCTGAAGGATCCGGTACACGAAGCAAGACTATTTCACCTTCGGTCAAGCCGCTTGTTATTTCTACATCCAGCTCAGAAATTCTCCCGAGCGATACTTGTTTTTGTTCATAGCCAGAGGCTTTCGGGACATAAACAAAGGGTACAGCACCATTGCGGAAGACTGCCTGGATGGGAACGCACAATGCATCGTTGACCTCGCCTACGTTGATCTCAGCTTTGCAGCGCATTGAAGGCTTAAGGCCAAACCCACTTGCATCATACAGCAGGATCTTAATGCTGTAATCTCGGCGATTGGGGTCGCGCCAACCTCCTGATTCAGCCAGCACACCGACTTCTATCACTTCGCCGTTTAAAATTACATCGGCAAGGGCATCTGATTTAACTGTTGCTGATTGGCCTATTTTAATAAGACCACTACGAGCTTCGTCAACTTTTACGATTGCGATAAGTTGAGCCATGTTTGGAAGTAAAATAACTCGTTCGTTAGGCCTAAGCTCCGTGCCCACATCAGGCGGTTGACCTTGGTTGCGCCAGTGCCCGCCAGATTCGAGACTGCTGTAGTAAACCACCAAGCCCTCTGTGGGTGCGGTGATAATGCAGTATCCCAATTGCTCCTTAAGGTCTGCCAAGCGCTCGCGTCTACTTTCAGCTTGATATTTCTTGCTTGCTACATCTGAGTCAGAGGATTCCAGTTCAGCTTTTTGTCTTTCCAGGACGCGACCAAGTCTATCAATTGCCTGTTTGACATCGGATTCGAATTCAGCTTTCTCTATTACGTAGGTGTATTTTTCGTAAACCTCACAATCGAGTTTCGCTTGCTCCAGCGCAGCTGCGGCTTTGATCTTTGTGATCTCATCGCGCTTGAATTCATCCATAGAGACGAAATCTTCCTTTACAAGCCTCTTGGAATCTTCGAATCTCGCTACAGCCCGCTCGTGATCCAACTCAGCAGCTTCAAGATCAACAGCTAGGCCTTTTCGCATTCGCTTAACCGAGCCTCCCTCCCAAGCTTTAAGAGAAAGCTTTGCGAGCATTACACTTAAATTCGCATCCGCCAATTCAGATTCCTGCTGAGAAAGCGTAATTGCTAAATTGGATGTAGCTGCAACAAAAGTACTTTCTGCAGTGTTTACCTCATCCTGTGCATCCTTAATTCGGTTGTTAATTTCATCATCCGCAAAGCGCATTAGAACGTCGCCAGCTTTTACATAATCGCCTTCATCTACGATTTCCGTAATGACCGCTCTAATCTCGAGCTTGTTTCGGATCTCGACTTGTTCGAGAGCTGCCAATTCGCCAGAGGTTGGTATGCTAATTTTAAATGAACTTCGTTTGACTAAGGCGCGATCACCGGCTGCGATTGATCCATTATCCTTACCGCTGTTTTTTACTATCAGTGTTGTCGCACCCAATATCGCTACCAAGCTGACGGCAAGTATGACAATTCCTGTGGTTCCCCCGCGACGATGAGTTGCTTTATTTTTCATGACTTTGGCTTTCATATTTTGCCAACCGCAAATGGCTGAGGATTCTTCGACCTTTATCGGCCTCTTACTTATACATCTAATACAGTAGCTTAGCGGTGGGTTAGAATCGAGAGGATTAGAGCCCGATTTTCCATGACTTTGCACTTAAGGCCCCCTTTGATTACTGATTTTTACCTTACGGGCCGTCTGGAGGGTCATCGATTTCCACTGGTTCTTGGAGAATCATCCCATTTAGAGGCTGAATTGTCCCATTAGCATCAACCCGCAATTGTCCGCTATCTAGAAGATATCTAAGAATTCCAATCTGAAGGTCGCGAACAGAGCGGTCGTAAGCATCTCTAGCTCGGTTCAAGTCGTCGATTGCTCGACTTCGCCTTATCGCATCTGCGCGATCCGGTGCAGCTGCGATACTGTCAACTTGTCTTTGAGCGATCTTACGGTTTTGGTCTTGCAATTGCACACTAAACCTGGCTCGATCAAGATCTCGAACCGCAGCTCTCGCATCAATCGCAATAGTGTCACGGAATTCATCAAAGTTCCGTATGGCACGTTGAAGTCGAATATCTGCCTGCCTCAAGTTCAACCTCTCGATCTCACGATCCAGGGGTAATCCAAAGGTAATAGAGGCTAAGAACGAAGATTCATCAGACTTAAAATCAAGCCCCGCCCGTTCACGATTTTCATTTGTGGGTATTGAAAATGATGCGGAAAGATCAAGGTCAGGAAGCAAACCGTTGCGAGCGTTTTCTACTGCTCGCTTTGAATCATCAAGCTGATCACGCCGATTTTGTAGATCGAGTCTTAAGCTTAATGCTAGAAGAACTGATTTTGTAATATCACTTTCCGGTGCGGGAAGATTAAGCATGGATAGTTCGATAATTACTGGTTGACTCTGATCAATACCTAGGCGGATCTTAAACCGGTCAACTGAGAGTCTGTAGCTTTCCTGCTGCTGATTAAGTCGATCGCGCGCTTCGAGGGTTTCTTGCACTGCCTGTGCAGCACCAAATGGAGGTTCTCTGCCTGCGGTAACAAGCGCTTTAGAACGTTGTTCTGCCTCTTCTTGCATTAGTACACGGTTCTTTGTGTTGATAATGGCTTGCTGCTGCACTACGAGATTTAGAAAATCACGCGCAATATCAAAGAGGAATACTCGGCGAAAACGCTCAAAATCCCTGGCTGCGTAAATCAGATCTCTTTCTGCCTGGATGCGATCTTCGCGCGCAACGTTGCCCGCGCCACGAAGTAATGGAATATCCGCTTGGAGAATTATGTCTGCGGTTTGTACGCCTTCGCCTGACACTTTTCGATGTAAATCTTCAGTTGCGCGAATCAGGGCGCGTGCGGAGACCTGACCTCCATAAGGCAAGCGCTGCGTTATTCGAAATTCATTTACTAAACGAAGCGCAGTTTCATAGTTTCCATTATCTGCTTCACCATCTGCGGTCGCACTAATTTCATCAAAGAAACGTGGCCCCCAACGATGACGCTCGATCAGTAAGCGCAAACATGCAAGGATGTACTCTTCTTCATCGAATTGATACTCGCGGCTGGTTCTAATTGCCTGTCTTAACGATGATTCCAAATCCAGTGTAATAGCCTCAACGGGTGAATCAGCATACCCCTGCAACCTTGCCATTACAGCCTCAGCAGTATCCGTTTCCGGGGCAGGTGTGAAAGTCAGCTGATCTGCGGATGGGTTCCTGGTCTGCAATTGCTCCGAATATATATCTCGATCAGCATCAAAAGGGATCGAAAGCCTTGTTGAATCTGTAGTGCGAGGGACAATGCTGGCTCCACCTAGTTCAGCTGATGTCTGGCTCAGCAACTGCGTGGTCCTGCGATCAATTCTCACAAATGAAGATTCACAGCCAATGAGTAATAGTCCCGTAGCTGACATCAGACAAAGGGGGAAGGTGAGCGTCAAAGCTCGAGCCTTTGGTTGGTGCGTTTTTGTGGGGGAGATAGATTTCATTTGTATCAATAGTTTTACCAAGCTCTTGCCATTAGGCCACACGGTTTTGTTCAAAGTAGTAAAGAAGTTGGTTTCAAAGGTGCCAAATTGTTGTCTATCTCATCCAAATAGCCACTAATTCTTATGAGCATTCGATGAGACTGCTAGTTATCGGGCGGTCTCGGACCCAAATCTGTCATCCTTTAGCAGTAGTGCCAGAGTGGACCTGACGCTTGCCAATTGTCGGGCTACACTTGCCCCCATGTCACGGGTGACACACGATGGACAAAGCTTCTCAATCGACGGCAGGCGTATCTGGCTCCTGGCGGGATCGATTCACTATGCCCGTGTACCTGCTGAGGTCTGGGAGGATCGAATAGCAGCAGCTGCCCAGGCGGGCCTTAATACTATCGAAACCGTTTGCCCCTGGTATTTGCATGAGCCTCGCAAAGGCCGCTTTAGCTTCTCGGGCCAGGCGGATGTAGGCCGATTTATTCAGCTTTGCCAAGAAGCAGGGCTTTGGGTGATTTTAAGGCCCGGGCCATACGTCGGTGATCATTATGATGCGGGAGGCCTGCCCGCTTGGATTATCGAGAAGCCAGATGTGAAACTTAGAGAGGCGAACGAGAAATTCCTCGAACGCGCCAGTTTGTACTTACGCAAACTTATGGGAGAAGTGTCGAAATTACAGGCTACCGAAGGTGGACCCATCGTTCTTATGCAAAGTGAACACGCATGGCTGTGCGCTAACGATGTACAAGGCGACAAGTACCTAAAAGAAATCACACGCTATCTGCGCGAAAATGGGGCCAGTGTACCAATCATAAACACCAACGATCTTTGGCAAGAATCTGCGGGCACAATTGCTACTTGGAGAGGTAGTGAAGATTTACTTTTGCACCTGCGTCAATTGCGCTCGGTTCAAAATAATGCGCCTAGATTGGTAAGCGCACTTGAATCTGCGGATATCCAAACTTGGGGCACTGATACCTCTAGCGATTTTACGCCTGATGCTCTCTTGCAGCGAATTGCGCAAGTTCTCGCAGCTGGATCCCAGCTGGTGATTTCACCGTTTCATGGCGGAACTAACTTTGATTTTCAAGGCGGACGTGCTGCGGGAGGTTCTGACCAATTCATAAGTACTACTTTGGCGAAGAATGCTCCACTTGGTGAAGCAGGCGCGCGCGGGGAAAAATATAACGCAACCAAACGATTGATGACGTTTGCTAGTAATTTCGCTGCTGTCTTTGCGGAGCTTGACCCGCAGTATCACCCAATTGTGTTGGATCCGGTCGATCCAAACCAAGCGTTGAATAATAAATCGTCTAGCAAAACCAGCACATCAGTAACCGTAGTGCCACAGCGCGGCGCAGCTGGTCGTGTGGTGTTTGTCTTTGGCGGAAGTAAAACGCGTGAAGTAACTTTGCTTATTGATCAGGGAATTCGCCTTCCCGTTTATCTGGGCGATCAATCCGTGGGGTGGTACATCTTTGATGTAGATCTTCAAGGTCAAGGCCGATTGGACTATGTAAACATCTGCCCGTTTGCGCTAATAGATCGATCGATTCTCGTACTTCAAGGACCAGCAAGAGCTCCTGTTTTTCTTTCTATTAGTGATAGCTCACTACAGGCGAATGTTCCATCAGGTAAGACTCCACTGGTTAAGCGGCATAAGAACATCACCATTATTATCTGCAATCAAGAGCAAATTGATACTGCTTATCCAGATAAGGATTCGCTGCTTGTTGGAGTGGCGGGAATCGATAAAGATGGCCAACCTCTGCCACTTGAGGGATCAACCAATGCCTTGCGTATTGGTAAAGATGGCAAAATTGTAAAGTTGGATCTACCAAAGCCCAAAGCTAAGCCTAAACCGATCAAGCTAAACGATTGGCAAGGTGCATCTCGTTGTGCGTATATAGATGGAAGCACGCCAAAGTTCGCCAGCTTAAATGGTCCAGCTACATTGGCTGAGTGCGGCGCATCGGTAGGTTATGGCTGGTATCGAATACAGCTAAAAACTACGACTACCAAGAAACACAATATGCACATGCCAATGATCGCAGATCGTGTTCATCTATATGAAGATGGCAAATTCGATCGAACTCTAGGCTTCGGCCCGGGCGCATCCAATACTCCTTTTGAAGTTACAATTGCTAAGGGGCAGCACACCTATGTTGCTTTGGTAGATAACCTTGGGCGATTCTCTGCGGGTAATGATCTCGGTGAAGATAAAGGTTTCTTTGGGCATATGCTGGATGTAAAAACCCTAAAGGCTATCAAGCCCAAAAAAATCGAAGCACAACCAGTCGACCCGTTTACGGTTCGTGGGTTTATCGAAGGCTGCACACTTGGGCAGCTTAGCGATATCAATCAGTTGGCATGGACATTCATGCACGCAAAAAAATCATCGCTCCTTCTTGAAGTAAAAGGGGCAAATTCCAGCGGAACATTCCTGCTAAACGATAAACCATTAGGGTACTACGCAGGTGCAACCGGTGGCAAGCAATTTGAAGTGCTGCTTCAGCCTGGTGTGACAGAACAGTTTAGACGAGGAAAAAATGTTCTGCGTTTTGCACCCGATGTCATGCAGGATGGTGCGCTGGATGAGTTAGCTGGAGCTACTGTGCTATATGAGTGTGTTGACGTTATTAGCGAAAAAGCTACATGGAGTTATGCCAAGTGGGATCAGCCAAGAGCTACTGAGTATAAACCGCTGACAGAAGAAGCAGCCAAGGAACGACTTGGCGCGCCGTGTTGGTGGCGATGTTCCTTCGAGCCTCCTCAAACCCAAACGCCGATCTGGTTTGATACCCATGGCCTGAGTAAGGGTCAGGTTTTTGTAAACGGCCTGGATCTGGGTAGATATTTCACATCCACAGCTCAAGGCGAAGCGGTTGGCCCACAAACTTTGCTATATGTTCCTACTAGCTGGGTCGAGCCAGGCGAACCCAACGAACTGGTCATTTTCGATGAGCATGGCTTCGCCCCTCACCAAACCCGCCTGGTCTTCGCCGATGCCGGCCCGTTGGATTAATATCGAATTCTAGTGGTCAAGCTGTCAATTAAAGTGCTGCTTGCGCAATTTAGTTTCTTGCTCTATCATTTGCGTTATAGCAAAGGATCAATATGCCTGAGAAAAAGAACACTAAATTTGATCGACCAGGTGGTTATGCCATGCCCAAAGGTGGTACACAGATTATGAGGCAATCCGCAGCCGCATTGGCGGAATCTCAAATCACGCTCTATGGCGATAAACTTCCCTCATATGTATCTAAGAAGATAAGCAAACTAAAACCTGCACACAGCGCAAAAGATCCCGACACTCGCGTTTATGTTGGCGATTGCCGAGATGTCCTGGCGAATTTGCCGGATAAAGGTGAAGTAGATTTGATCTTCGCCGATCCGCCGTTTAATTGGGATGTGCCGTACGATGAATGGGATGATGGCATGCCCCGCGCTGAATACGAACGGTTTACCTTCGATTGGCTTGATGCTTGTATCGAAGTTCTAGCGGCGCACGGAAGTCTTTGGGTGAATATCCCAGATGATACCGCAGCTGAGGTAGTATTACATCTAAAGCGTCGCGGCCTATCCATGATCAACTGGTGCATTTGGCATTTTCGCTTTGGTCAAAATCGTAATACTTCATTCATCCTCTCAAAATCTCACGTTTTTTACTTTGCCAAAGATCCGGATGCAAGAATTTGGAATCCTTCAGCTGTTCTGGAGCTATCAGATCGGGCTGCGGTTTACTTCGATGCGCGAACCATGGCCAAGGAAAATAACAAAGGTATGCGCTTGCCTATGGATGTTTGGTATGGCCAATATTGGGGGCGCGTACAAGGAAATAATAAAGAGCGCCGTCACGGCCACCACAACCAAATACCCGAAGTCTATCTTGAGCGAGTAATAGAAGCCTGCTCAAACAAAGGTGATATGGTTTTGGATCCATTTCTAGGTAGCGGAACTACTTGCACTGTCGCACGCGCACTTGAGCGCAGATCCATCGGCATTGAATACTCTGCTGTTCACGCAAAGAGTGCCTGGGAGCGCATCACTAAAGTAGGAATGATTCGTAAGGGTGCTGCACTAGGACAATCCTCCGCTATTTTTAAGGCAAGAAGACCAAAGCCAAAAGGATACGAGATTCCTGAAACTACAGTTGCTAAGTAGATTTAGCTTGGACTGATTGCTTTGGGCTAAATATTTTTCGCAAGCAATAAACCAACCCGCTAAAAACTACGGTTGGCAGACATATAAAAAGTAGTTCACTTAGCAATACTTTGGCAAAGTAGTTTGTGAATATGTCTCTAACTCCAAGCGGCGAAACTTCAATAGGTCGCCAAGGCATAAAATATCGTTCATTATCAAACGGCGCAAAAAACGCTACGCCAAGCCCGCCATCGGTAAACGCATCCAAGAATCCATGCGAAGCGGTAAGCAGGAAAAAGAACACAACATATCCCAACCACTTGTGGCTTAGCGGTTTTGCCTGCTTATAAAGGATCACAGTTACAAGCACTAGGCTCATAATCGCAGCAAAGAAAAGCGAATGTGTCATTCCCCGATGGCCCCAGGGATCGCCGTATTGAACTCCATAATAATGAAGCCCTACATCCAGATCCGGTGCAACTGAGCAAAAAACCGCCAAGGCCCAGAACTTCCAAGGCATTTTTTGTGGATATGCAGCCTTACCTAATGAAGCTGCAACAAATGCGTGGGTAAAGGCTGTGGCCATCAATTCTGTTACGTCGGCCGATTGAAACCGGTTTCACCAAGAGCCAGGCCACCACATTTGTGAAAGAAATTTCTAGCCCATTGGCTGACTTTCTTGTATTGTGTATGGGTCTCGAACAGAAATTTCAAATTGGAGTAGCGATATGAAGCTTAATCGCCATTGTGACCAAAGTATCTTTAGACCGCTTGCAGCCTCTATTCTAGCATTAGGCTTGGCTTTTACCCTTACGCTACCTGTAAATGGACAAGCGCGCCCAGGCTCGGAGCAAAATAGCAAAAGTATGGCCATATCCAACTTCTCCAATTGGATAAGCAACACTAAAAGCGACGGCTCGCTTGAGGTGGCGGACTTTGCGCTAGCGGATATTGGTTCGGTCAAGCTTAAATTGCACAAGGTAATTAATTCGCAGTCAAACACACAATTTGTCGTGGGTAAGCCTGGAGGAGGCCAGAGGCCTTTTCCATACCAATCATCAAGCGTTGCAATATATCGAGGCCACGTTGAAAACCATCCCGCTTCAAGAGTATTCATTGGCATCTCGGAATCACTAACACTTGGTTACGTTGATCTGGGAAGTAGTGGCGCGCAATATTGGATTTCCTCAAATTCAGTAAAAACTGAAATAAACAAAGCCAGTGAAATTGGCGGCTTTCCCCCGAATATCCCTCTGTGCGGTTTACAAACAGCGAATGGTACGCCACCACCAATGCAGTCTTCGCAGCTAGACACGCTGCCTCCAACTCCTCGCGTGCTTGAGCTTGCTGTTGAAACCGATTACGAATTATTCGAGCTGTTTGGCGATCTGAAAACTGAAGCTGATTATGTTACTTTGATGTATGCAGCTATGAGCGACATCTTCCTGCGCGATGCAAACATTAGAGTCGAGCTGACTTTTGTGCGCTTGTGGGACACGCCCGATGATCTTTTCAATGAAGAAAGTCCACTGGCTCCTTTTCGCAATTATTGGAATAACAACATGCAAGAAGTTGTCCGCGATGCTGCTCAATTCTTTTCCGGCAGGCGAAATATGCCTTACGGCGGAGCTGCATATTTAGGTTCACTATGCGGCGGTGCTGCATATTCAGTAGTCGGCTATGCGCTGGGATTCTCACCTGATCCATCCATGCCTAGTGCGTTTCATTATGACATCCATGTGACCGCACACGAACTATCACATAACTGCGGAGCTTTACATACTCATAGCTATGGAATAGATGATTGCGATAACTTTGAAGGAGTAGCGCGACGCGGATCAATTATGAGCTATTGCAGCCAAACCCGTAGTGGTGGTAACGCCAATACCGATCTGAGATTCCACGAAATAATAAAAGCTGTAATGCGAGACTATTTCGATGGTATCATCGACTGTCTTTACTTTGACTGTAACGAAAACGGTGTGCCCGACGATCTTGATATCTCGGGGGGCGATAGTCAAGATCTTAATTTCAACGGCGTACCCGATGAATGTGAAGACTGCAACAACAACGGGCAGCTCGATACTATCGATATCGCTAACGCAATCAGCCTCGACCTTAATGGCAATCAAATTCCAGATGAATGTGAGCCGGATTGTAACTCAAATAATATACCCGATGACTTGGATATCCTTAG
Organism: Planctomycetota bacterium; assembly: GCA_022574595.1. GTDB lineage: Bacteria > Planctomycetota > Phycisphaerae > Phycisphaerales > SM1A02 > JACZRS01. The sequence continues at coordinate 330,541 of JACZRS010000001.1, forward strand.
CGGACAAAGTCTGGATATACACGGCAATGGAATCCCCGATGAGTGTGAAACCGATTGCAATTCAGATGGCGAAGCAGACTACAACGAAATTCTTGCTGATATGACACTGGATGTTGATAGAAACGCAATCCTTGATAACTGCCAGGATTGTGATAACGATGGGATCAATGATCTTATAGCTTTAAGCTCAGCACATAACGTATGGGTTGCCAGCTACGATGTTGGGGGAGAACCCAAGGAATTTCATGCGGTAAGCGGAGCGATGGCAACAGTCGGCCAAGCGGGTATGTTTGATGGTGGTGAAGATCTTTTTATTACCCCAGATGGGCGGATACTTATTAGTAGTGGTAATGAAGATCGTGTTGTTGAAATAGATGAAGATGGCCAATTCCTGAGAAACTTTGTTGCCATAGGTTCAGGCGGTTTAGATCGACCTACAGGTATGACATTCGCGCCCAATGGCAATTTAATCGTGGCCAGCAGCAATACTAACAGCGTGCTTGAATATCATGGCCAGACAGGCATGTTTATTGGGGCATTCGTCGAATCAGGCTCAGGCGGTTTGGTAGAGCCGTTTGGTGTTGCATACGGACCGGATGGCAACCTTTACGTTACCAGTGCAGCTGTTGGCAATCAGCAAGTACTGCGTTATGAAGGGACAAGTGGAGACTATATCGATGCGTTTGTTTCCTCTGGTGATAATGGCGGGCTTATGCAACCACGCGGGATACTTTTTAAGCCCAACGGTAATCTGCTGGTTGCGAGTTTTGACACGAATCAAATTTTAGAATTTGATGGCAAGTCAGGTGCTTTTATTGATCAATTCAATCACAACGGAACAATAGTCGCCCTTACACTTGATGGCCCGTGGGGATTGCGCCTTGGACCATCCGGAAACGTATTCGTCAGCCGCCACTGTATATTACCTGAATGTGGCCAAGGTGGTGATGGCCATGATGAGCTCAATAACAACGTTCAACAACTGCACCTTAACTTAACGCGGATATTTGAGTTTGATGTTGATAGCGGGATTTTCTTGCGCTCATATGTCCTAGGTCACGATACTGAACTTGATTCGCCGACCGGCTTTGATTTTATGCCCAGCCTGGGCAACGACTGTAACTTCAATCAGATCCCCGATTCTTGCGACATAACAAGTGGTTTTTCTGTTGATAAGAACGGCAACGGTATTCCCGATGAATGTGAAACTCCCAGCTCGCCCGGAGACCTTAATGGTGATGGCGTGGTAAGTACAATCGACTTATTGATCCTGTTTAGTAACTGGGGGCCTTGCGATGATTGCAATATGTGCTTGGGAGACTTAGATGGCGATTGCGCTATCAGCACAAACGATCTACTTCTGCTGTTTGCAAATTGGGGTTAGCTGATCCGCCTCCATCCTTCCCCCTTACGTCTACGGATAGCAATCCGTGGGTTTCCATAACCACAAATATAAAAACCACGTAGAGTCAAGCCCTACGGCTAAACATGGCGTATCGCTCGTTACTCTACCCAGACCTTGCCTTAGCGGCAGCTCCGGCTTGTGAGATTCGCTAGACTGTATCCGTGGACTCTCAAACCGACCTTACAAAATCTGAGCAAGTTACAGCCCTTTTTGAAAGTGCTGCAAGAGTAATGCGCTCATCTTGCCAAAGATCAGGTTCGATTATCAAGCTCCCAGCTCATGGGCGATTGCTAGTAACAGGTGACCTGCACGATAACCCCATACATCTAAAAAAGATCGTGCATTTAGCCAAGCTCGATGCTTCTAAGGACAACCACGTAGTATTACACGAAATCATTCATTCTGAGCGATTAGTCAACAAGGTAGATCTTAGCCACCGTATGCTGGCGCGCAGCGCTGAACTTATTATTATGTACCCCAAACAGGTACATGTTGTCTTAGCCAACCACGAATTATCTCAAATGATGGGTAAGGGAGTATCAAAGGGAGCCGGTAATAGTGTTGAATTATTTGACGATGGCTTAGCATTTGTCTTTGGCGATGATTGGAAGTGCGTAGCCGATTCGATCAACAACTTCATTGCAGCAATGCCACTTGCAATAAAAAGCGAATCGGGGCTTTTATGCGCCCACTCTCTTCCCGCAGCTAGAACTTACAAACAGTTTGATCCAGGCATACTTGATCGTGAATTAACAGAAGATGATTATCAGTCCCGGACCGGGTCCGCATATTTAATGGTTTGGGGGCGTGGCCATGAGCAAGACCAGCTTGATGATCTAGCCAAGCGTTGGGGGGTAAAGCTATTCTGCCTCGGCCACGAATTCGTTGAGACTGGCATCTTGTTGAAGGACGATCACATGTTTATTTTAAATAGCGATCATGAAGGTGCAGCTGTATTGCCGGTGGATTTAGCGTGTTTACCTTCAGCTGAAGAGGCAGCATATTCTGCTATACGTTTGGCGTCTGTGCCGCTTTGATGATTGTTATGGAGAACATTGCTTTGGCCCAGCCGATTATCCTAGCCATTGAAACATCGCAGAGAATAGGCGGTGTGGCGTTGCGCGACGCTGAGGGCAAGATTCATGTTGAATCTGTCTCAAGTGACTTACGACATGATGATGATCTATTACCGGCAATTGATCGCTTATATAAACGTATCAATCTAAAGCCAACTTCAACAACCGTAGTAGGAGTATCAATAGGTCCAGGTGGATTTACCGGCCTGCGCATAGCTATAACTACTGCAAAGATGCTAGCTGAAGTTACAAACTGTAAATTGGTTGCAATTGAAAGCTCATTAGTAGCTTGCCAATCGCTAAATCAACAAGGACCGATTATTGTTGCCCTGGCGGCTAAAGGTGAATCGTGTTGGGCGACCAGGATAATAAAAAAGGACGATCGTTGGCAGATTTCCGAGCAGGGAAGGTTGGTTGATGCCAGCTCAATAAATCTTGAAGATGCCAAGATTCTGCTGGGTGATAAACATCTGCCGCTAGAGATTCGGTCTTTGTGTCAGCAAGTGGGGGTTGGGATTATAGAACCCTCATTTGATCCCGTTGCGTGTGTAAAAATCGCCTATCAACTTTTTAGTATTGGGCAGTTAGTAGACCCTTTGAAAATAAAACCTTTGTATCCCAGAGAGCCAGAAGCGGTCACACTATGGGTCCAAAAGGGGCACAAAAAAGCCCTTTCGGACCCTTAGGGTTTCATATCGAAAGCCTGTGTCAGATATACCCTTTAGGAGGGGCTCTAACCGGTCTAAGCTGCGGTGTGCGCTGAAGTTGCGCGTTCTCGCAACCGATGTGCAAGTGTGTTAATCTAGGGAACTTACGTGGATCTGCCTCGGTCAGAGCTGCGTATAGTCAGAAGGGCGTGATATGGCGAAGGCGAAGAATAAAAGTGCTGATGTGTGGGCCGATAAGCAGGTCTTTACAACTGGTGAGGCAGCAGAGATTTGCAAGGTCTCTCAGCAAACGATTATCCGTTGCTTTGATAGCGGAAGGCTCCAGGGCTTTCGTGTGCCGGGATCTCGCTTCAGGAGAATCCCCCGCATAGAGCTTATGCGCTTCATGAAAGCCAATGAGATCCCAACCGACGCATTGGAAAGCTCGCGCAAGCGCATCTTGGTTGTTGATGATGATGAACAAATCATTGAATTGTTCCTGGATGTTCTCAGTCGCGATGATCGCTTTGAGGTTAAGTCCGCTAGCACGGGTTACGATGCAGGCGTGCTTACCGAACAGTTCCGACCTCACCTCGTGTTATTGGACTACATGCTTCCCGATGTAAACGGAAACCTGGTCTGCCATCGCATTAGATCTAACGAAGATCTTAATGGTACGAAGATCATGGTCATCTCCGGCGTGGTAAATCAAGAAGAAATCAACACCCTTTTAAGAAGCGGTGCGGATGACTTCGTGAAAAAGCCGTTCAATATCGAAAAGCTCATTGAAAGAATGGCTCAACTCCTGGAGATTTGATCCAGGCTTCACTGACCAAGACAAGCCATTCGTCGTGGGGACTTTGATGAGCAGCGTGCATTCCAATCAGTCCAGACGAGTCGAGATAATCTTACAGCAGTTGGATTCACTGCCCACGCTCAGCTCAATCGCAATCAAACTGCTTGATATAGTATCTAGCCAAGATTCAGACTTCAGCGACATTATCGAACTCATCTCTTGCGATCCTGCCTTATGCGCAAAGGTTTTGAAAATTTGTCGGTGTATGAACGGCGGACGCGCAAGGCAAATCACCAATATCAAAGGCGCAGTTACTATGACCGGCTTCGATGCGGTTCGTAGTGCGGTACTTTCCGTACAAGTCTTCGAAGCATTCGATTCAATCGAAAGCGCAGGAGGCGAGCAAACGCCAACGGAATTAGTCTTTGAGCGTGAAATGTTCTGGCGACACTCAGTAGCGGTTGCTGTGGCATCTGAGTGGCTGGCTGGGATGACCAAGGGACCAAATAAAGTGGAGCGAGGCGAGGCGTATGTTTGTGGCCTCCTGCACGACCTGGGGCTGCTTGCAATGCATGTCTTGATGCCACGCAGCTTTGACCGAGCATGCGAACTGGCGGAGTCCAAAGCCATCTCACTTGATTCAGCTTGCAATAGAGTTATCGGAATAGATGGTCGTGTTGCGGGTAAGCGACTTGCGCAACATTGGCAACTACCTCAGATAATCGTAGATGCAATGTGGCTACACGGGCAGCCGTTTGATGCCCTGCCGAAACTCCCACATCAGAACCTCATTGCGCTGGTCACTCTTGCGGACGCATTGGTTCGTCAGCGATATATCGCACCGGTTGGGCACGCTCCTCAAGGCGAAGACCTTCGAACATTAGCTGAGCAGTTTGAGCTTAAGTCTGAACACTTAAATAGAGTTGCATCTCGTCTTCACGATGAAGTTGCTCAGCGTGCAATAGCAATCGGGCTAGGCGAAGAACCCACTACCCAGTCGCTTCTTCGTTCCATAAGCAGAGCCAATGATGTACTTGGCAATATGGCCACAACCATGCGCGCCCAGGCTAATGAAGCTCAATTTCAAACTAAAACATTGATTGCAATAACACAATTTCACAATTCATCAGCAATGGAATCAGTTGAGAATGTTCTTGTAGCAATTGCAAAGTCAATTGGACCTGTAATTAAACAAAGCCCAATAGCAGCTATATATCACTCTTGTAATGATGATGTGTGGGAGCTTTTGCAATTTAATGATGAAGGATGCATAGTTGCCCGTGAAATCCTTACTCCTCCGGTTAGCGCAAAGCCACTTACTGATTTTGCGAACCTTACGGGACATTCTCTTCTTCTAGCAGATTTTGCGCCGTGGTTTGATGTTTCATTATTATCAGGTGTGAATGTAGATCAGATATACATCATCCCGCTAGCAACAGTGGGGGCGTCCGCAGGAGTTGCCTTGCTGCATAATCAGCCTATTGCGCTTCACGAAAAATGCTGCGGAATCGACGCAATGTTTAGCGCATTTAGTGCTGCTATCGATGGAGTAGCTCAGCAAGAGCAATCAAGGCGTTTAGCAGAGGATTTGGTTGAAGCTTATCGCACGTTATCTGAAACTCGTGAGATTGCAGCAAAAACGCAGGCAATGGCAGCACTTGGCGAAATTGCAGCAGGAGCGGCCCATGAAATGAATAACCCTTTAGCGGTGATTTCAGGCAGATCTCAATTGCTTGCTCAGAAATTAAAAGATGGCGAACTCAAGTCCGCAGCTTTGCAGATTGCAGAGCGCTCCCATGAGCTGAGCGAGATGATTACCGCCCTACAATCCATGGCAAAGCCGATCTACCCAAATAAAGAGTCCGTAAATATTGCAAATCTCGTCCAGGAGAAGGTTGATAACCTCGGTCCGAGAAATAGTGCGTCTAGTAAGATCAAACTTGTTGTAGATGCAGAACTTCCATCAATTCACTTAGATCCAAAACAAATTTCGTTAGCGTTGGGTGAGTTGATTCGTAACGCCTTTGAAGCCGCTCCGGACACTCAGATCCAAGTCAACGTTCAAATTGACCCTCTAGATAACCGATTGAAGATTCAGGTGACGGACAGTGGTCCTGGGTTCAGCGACGATGCCCTGGCTCACGCGTTCGTGCCGTTCTTTAGCGACAAGCCCGCAGGGCGACAACAAGGCCTGGGCCTTGCCAGAGCAAGAAGGCTAGTGCTGGCCAATCGTGGTCAGATTACACTGGAGAACGGTTCAAATGGGGGTGCAACTGCCACGATTTGGTTAAGTGCGTCGCAAGAAAATAAACGCTCCTATAAGGGAGCTGCATGACTGGATTTGTTAAAAGTCGCCAAGGGTTGTTTGGCTAAGTAAAGCAAACATGCAACCTAAGGGGAAAAGAGTAATGGAATCGCTAGACAAGGAAATCGCAGAAGTCTTGGCAGAGCAGCAGCCTGCAAAAGGTCCGGCGCGCATTCTCATCGTATGCAGGCCAGGTCAGCTAAGCCGATGCTTGCGCGAGAGCCTTACATCCTGTGGCCATGAGTGCAGCAACGTCGAATCACTTACCAGTGCTAAAAGCGCAATCGCTCAGCGGCAATTCGATTTGCTCTTACTCGAAGCAATTCTTCCTGATGGCGATGGTCTTAATCTTGTTAAAGCGTTGAGAAAACTTGCCCCCGCTACTCGCTGCATTGTGTTTTCAAATACCAACTCGTTCCAAAAAGTTGTTGAAGCATTGCGCTGCGGTGCGGTGGATTATGTGAATCTACCTAATGATTTTGATTCCTTGCAAGATCGTGTGGAATCAGCTCTTACACAAGTTAGAGCGGAAAGCCAGCGTGAAAATAGAATTGCCAGACTAAAAAGAATCTGCGACAAACTTGTTACTTCCAGGCAGGAAGTGACACAACAGGTTGATCGCCTTTGCAAAGACCTGGTTGAAGCGTATCAAGATGTATCATTGCAAATGAGCGAAGTTGCCATGGCTAGCGAATATCGAACCCTGCTCAAGCAGGAGCTTGACGTAGAGGATCTTCTTCGAACTTCGTTGGAATACTTGCTGACAAAGACTGGACCAACAAACGCAGCTGTCTTCCTGCCTGATTCATCTGGACGCTTTGATCTAGGCGCCTACGTGAACTACGACTGTCCTCGTGAAACTATCAATACTTTGCTGGAGCATCTGTGCCAATACGTCTGCCCGCAAATGAGCGGTGAAACACAAATCGTCAAATTCGATGACGCCAACGAATTTGCTGAGTGGATCGGAACCGACGCGGATTACTTAGCGGGTAGTCAGGTGGTTGCGTTTTCCTGCCTGCACCAAGGTGAATGTCTTGCTGTGATGGTACTCTTTAGAAACGAGTCAGTACCCTTCGGCCAGGATCTTGCTGCAACAATCGATATTCTTCGTCCTATCTTTGCCGAGCAAGTTGGTAACTGCGTTAGTGTGCATCACCGCGCATCGCCAAGTTGGCCCGATGAAGCTATTGATGATGAATATGATTACAATGACTACGATGATTTAGGCTTCGGTGGATACGCAGCCTGAACCCATCCAAGTCATTTAACCGCCAACTTATCACAACTGACTAATTAACCAAATGAACGTGTGCTTGACCAAGCATATTGTTTAGCTCATCTATTAATTGCCTGCCCGCAACAATTTTCAGGCCATGTGGCCGAATTGATACACGCTTGCCTTGAGTGTGTATATGCAGCATGACATCAACGCGTGGCCCGCCGTTTAATGTTCCTCTGACAGAAGCATCGTGCAGCAACTGTTCTACCTTGTGCATGGATTGTTCGAGAGTTTCAAAATTCTTATCTTCGATTAACTCTAATTCCAAGTGTAAAGCGAAATGGTTAGCTACCTCATCAATCGCAACAACCTTATCCACCATTAGATTCAGCTCACCTCGACTTCGATCCAGCTTGCCTTCTATCATGACAATGGCATCGTCTTGCAATATCGCAGCATGTTTTTCATACGGTTCTGTGAAAACAACACCAACCATCGAACCGGTCTTATCTTGCAAAGTCAGCCGAGCCATCCTGTCGCCTGCGCGCTTGCCGCGCTGAATAACTATTGTGCGAATTTGCGATAAGGAGCCAGCAAGCATAACCGCAGCAGCATTGGGTAATTCATTGGCTGCTTTGATAGAGCAAGTGCTGTAGAGATTTACGATTTTTTCATATGGATCAAGCGGGTGACCTGATACGTAAAAACCCAACGCTTCTTTTTCAAATTCCAGAGTCTCGTTTTCATTCCAAGGCTTAATCTTTGGTAATGGTGGCTCAACTGCGAATTCCTTTGGCCCATCTGCTGAAAGTGATGCGAAGATATTTAACTGCCCATCACGCTTATCCGCAGCAGCACTTTGGCCGCCGGATATTGCGTCAGTTATTGCTGCGAATACCGCTGATCTGTTATCTAAACTATGCAAAGAATCAAACGCGCCTCCTTTTATCAGGGTTTCTATCGTTGCTCGATTTACTATGTTTAGCTCTACGCGCTCACAAAAGTTGAAGATCGATTTGAAAGGCCCATTGGCTTTTCGCTCTGCAACAATCGCCCCAACTGCGGAATTACCCGAACCGCGAATCGCATTTAACCCAAAACGTACATGCCCATGCATTGAATCTTGCGCTTCGCCATCATCAAACACAATGGTAAAATCATTTTCCGAGAGGTTTACATCCGGCGGCTTAACTTCCACACCTTTGTGTGGCCGCTTCTTGGAGTGATCTGCAAATTCAGTTTTCTTACAATCCTCAAGATATCCAACCCAACTCTCAACTTTCCGAGCAGCGCTTTCATAAGTTAGCAGGGCAGCCATGTATTGATTCGGGAAGTAAGTCTTAAGGTACGCAGTTTGATAAGCAATGATCGCGTAACCCGTTGAGTGAGATTTATTGAATCCATAGCCAGCAAACTTGAGAATCAAATCGTAAAGCTTTTGTGCTTGCTGACTTGATAAGCCTTTCTCTTGTGCGCCTCTTGCGAAATTTGATCGTTCCGCATCGATGATCTTGCGACTCTTTTTACTAATGGCTTTGATTAACGTATAAGCACGCCTTAGCGGAATATCACCCAACCCATGCAATATCTGCATTACCTGTTCTTGATACACCATTATCCCGTGAGTTTGAGCGGTATATTTATCAACGATCTCGTGGACCTTTGGCACCTCTTCTTTGCCATGTTTTCGCATAGTGTAATTAGGAATTAACTCCATAGGACCGGGTCGAAACAGCGCGTTAGCAGCTATCAAATCCTCAAGCTGATCCGGCTTCATTTCTGCTAGCAGTCGCCTCATTCCACCCGATTCAAACTGAAATACACCTGCGGTATCACCTCGCTGAAATAACGCAAATACTTTTGGATCGTCATAGCTAAGCCGCTCTAAATCCAGTGGATGAGCGCCCTCTCCCTCACTTCGACTAACCGCATCCCAAATGCTTTTCTCTGGCAAGGTGTCGCGCACCAGTTTCTTGGCTCGCTCAATAGTTGATAGTGTGCGCAGCCCAAGGAAGTCCATTTTCAGTAAGCCCATCTTCTCGCAGGTTGGACCATCCCACTGCGTTACAATATCATCACTGCCTGATGCGCGATACAGCGGCAAAATCGTATCTAGAGGTTGAGTTGCAATCACAACGCCCGCAGCATGAACACCTGCGTGTCTAGCGTGCCCTTCCAACTTCCTTGCCGAATCAACTACACGCTTGACTAGCTTGTTCTCTTGATACTCTTTCTTAAAGTCCGGCTCCTTGTCAAGTGCTGCATCAATTGTAATATTCAGTTCACTCGGAACTAAATTCGATAACCGCTGGCCTTCGCGTGGCGTAAGCCCCATCACCCGCGCCACATCCTTAATCGCCGCCTTGGCTTTCAGCCTTCCATATGTAATGATCTGCGCAACGTGGCCATACTTCTCTCGCACATAGTCAATCACATCCGCGCGACCATCCTGGCAAATATCAATATCAATATCAGGGTATTCGCTTCGGTCCGGATCGGTGAATCTTTCAAACAGCAGTCCGTAGCGAATGGGACATGCGTTAGATAAACCAAGCGCATACCCGACCATTGTTCCAACACCCGATCCACGAGCCATTGCAGGAATATCTCTCTGCCTGGCCCAGTTTACAACATCCCACACAATCAGAAAATACGCGGAAATGCTTTTGTCTGCGAGTATCCCAAGTTCACGATCAAGGCGGTTACGTATTTCATCCGTAATACCATCAACTCCGTAGCGCCACTCCAAACCCGCAAGGCTCAGCGCACGTAGAGCCTCATCGCACTGCGTTTTAAGCGTTTCTGCGGGAGTATCATCAACCGATGAATCAAACGGCAACAACTCAAACTGCGAACAATACTTAATAAACCATTCCGTTGAGCCACGGGATTCATCACTAACAGCATCATCTGCTGTGTGCCGCCTAACCTTCACTACCGGCGTGTGCGAGCTAGTGAAATCCAACTTGACATTACACCGATCCGCAATGCGAACTGTATTTTCGATCGCTTCGGGAATATCCGTAAACAGTTCCGCCATCTCATCAGGCGATTTCACATAGATCTGCGCGGGATATTTAAGTCGATCCGCATCATCCTTATCCTTAGCCATGGAGATGCAGCAAAGCGTATCGTGAACATCGTGATCTTCCGCTAATAAAAAGTGCGCATCATTATCCGCAACCAAAGGCAGATTCAATTCTCTTGCAAGCTTAATCAGCAGTGGATTAATACGCTCCTGATCCGCAGTCTCGTGTCGTTGAAGTTCCACATAAAACCGAGGCTCACCATTTTCATTCTTGCCGAAACAATCTGCGTGCCACTTGGCTTCATCTAGCGCAGCTTGATAGTGCGCTGGGTTATTAGTTTGTGAGTAATGAAGCAGGTAGTGGCCCAGCGAACTTCCAAGGTGGCCGTTGATTGCGATTAGGCCGTCCGACCATTGTTCTAAAGTAGTTTTATCCATGCGTGGCTTGTAATAAAACCCATTTAAGAACGCATCGGAACTAAGCTTCAATAGGTTCTGCCAACCGACATTATTTTCCGCTAATAGAACGAGATGAAATCCGCCATCAACAACGCCGGTATGTGTTTTATCTTTTCTATCACCCGGCGCGACATAGGCTTCAATTCCGAGGATGGGTTTGATTCCTGCTGCGGTGGCTTTTGTGTAAAGCTCAACTGCTCCGTGGAGGTTGCCGTGATCGGTTACCGCTACCGCGTCCATTCCCAGTTCCTTGACGCGTTTGACAAGCCGATCTATTCGGATTGCACCATCAAGCAGCGAATATTCGCTATGGAGATGCAGGTGAACAAAACGTGCGTTGCTGGGGCTGGGCATTGTTAGTTTTCCATGTCCAAATAAAGAAAAACGGGACATTTAAGGTTTCTAGCTATATATAGGCGTAGCATACCCCCGTTTAAGCCAACCAGCCAATGCGAGGAAAGTTACTAACGGTCTGTTAGCTACTGACAGTAGCGAATATGTTTTCCAAATAAGGTTTATACAAGTAGTTACCGATCGCTTTGAAGAAAACAAGTATATATGAACCAGACAGAAAACATCCGAAACTTCACCGCTCAGCAGCGCCAGCGAGCTGCGCGCAGCTATCAATGGATCGCATCGCAGCCGAGCTGGGTGATGCGCTTAGCGCTACTTTCGTTTTTCATAGTGGTTGTGCTGCCGATCATGCTATTGATATTCATAGCAGTCGCAGCAATGGTAATAGTCTTCGGCTCACTCGCAGCAGTGAACGTGCTATTTAACAAACTGAAAAACCTACTCCCCACCCGCGACGGCAGATCGAATGTGAAAGTTATTCGCAGGGATTAGTATAACCCTAAAATTGATGCAATACCCGTTTAGCCGGCGGGCTTGACCCGCTGCGTTGTGGGAGAATGCGTCAGGTGTCAGGTGTCGGGGAATATAAGTTAAGCAGAATAAAAGATAAGAGAAGACCCTCACCCCTAGCCCCTCTCCCGGGAGGAGAGGGGGACAAGAATAAGATATTGCTTATTGGGTTTCTTTTTCTATCAATTCCTGTAATGCATCGCGCATCTGTTTGGAAATTGCCCCAACCTCGCCGCCGGCGATTTTTTCGCGTTCCATGCCAACAACGGGTAAGACTCCCCAGCTTGAGTTTGTTAGGAATACTTCGGATGCGCTAAGTAAGTTGTTGATATCCAACATTTTCTTATTTACTTTAATTTCCATTTGTTCTGCGATCTCGATTATTGCTGATCGCGTAATGCCCGGCAAAGTAGATGATGGGATTGAGCCTTCGACTTCTTCCCCGCGCGCGATCGGAGTAAAAAGCTCATTATCCTTAACCAGGAAAATATTACTGACTGAACCGCTTGAGATGTGGTTTGAAACGGAAAACCAAAGCGCTTCACTGGCCTGCTTGGTAGTTGCCAATTGCAGTGCATGAATTCGTTGCCAATAATTAAGGGTTTTGTGGCCGGCCATGGGATCAAAAGGATTTTCGCGTCCATCTGCAATCATAACAGTCACCCCCTTGTCAAAGAACTCCTGCGGATATTCAGTAGGCGGCTGGGCGACGACAATAATCGTCGGATCAATACGCTTTTCCCCTTTATTTTGCAGTTGATTTAGGTTCCCGCCGGTAAGGGTTAAGCGGACTCGTGCAGACTCCATATTGTTTTCCTGAACAACATGGTTGACCGCTTCCACTAAAGGTTCGATGCGCAATCGATCACTAAGCAAAAGCAATTTTGCAGATTCTGCCAGGCGGTTCATGTGTGCGTGTGCGCGAAAGACTTTGCCGTGGCGCGCAGTCATGGTTTCAAAGAGTCCTATGCCGTGCTGAAAGCCCGCGTCGAATATACTTATATTTGCGCTATCTTGTTGTATAAGTTTACCGTTGATCCAAACATGCATTGTTGGCTTCATTCCTCCAGCAATTCATTTGAGTGTATTAAGAAGCTATTGTGGCCACCATATCCCGATGATCTCCATATCACCTCCCATTCTTTGATGGACAATTCTTATTCCGAGTTTGTCTTTGCCATTGGTTCTGATCATTGCGGTATGTGTTGCGGTTCCATTACCGATATCAAGTGCATCGCCCGAGTGCACGATAATTTCCAGGCCAGCTAAATCCTCAGGCAAGTCCTGGCATAAAATTTTCAAGGAATCCACCATGCGCTTAGCTATTGTTGGATTAAGCTGCCCCAACCTCGAGTCAAGATCGCGCCCATTTGCTACATCTTCACAAATTAATAAGACATACTCCCTAACTTCATTTACCTTATCAGATTCATTTTGCCAGCCCCAACTGGCAATCGCAACCGCTGCCAAAATAATAGCGATCGGCATAAATATCTTTCTTTTATTTGTCAGCTTAAGGTTATGCATAATGACCGCTCAATGTAAGTACACTTTGTCTAACAAGTGTACCCACCTCAGGCGGTAATGTTTATATTTGCACTACGCAGTTTTTTTACGGGATGGGCGGAGTCTTCGGTGCTTCATCATTAACCACTGGATCAGCGTAAAGCACATAGGTGGTTGAGGAGTCGAATGCTCGGTTAAGCGCCATGGCCAATTTAGATGTAAACGGATATGGCACGTTAGGCCGGGCGTTATTGATCTGCACTGTCTCGGACCCAACTTGGTTTCCATCTTCATCAAAGAAAGTAATGGCAATCCCCAAATTGCGCGTCACATCCGCAGCATTTATCACGCTGCCGGAGATAGTCATCTTCGAGAAATCCAGTTGATTGCCTCGATTGTATCTACCATAGTAGTACCTACGGATGTATGGATAATACTGAACATCGTAAGTTGTTGTGTCTTCTGATCCATAATAAAAAGCCATTTTGCCAACAAACACATCAAGGCCGACCGGCGTAAAACCTGCACGACGATAATCGCTTATTCGATTCTTTTCCGTTTTTGCGATATCGCGTTGCGCCTTTGCTTCTCTACGTCGTTGAGCGCGTTGGTTTTGTTCTTCATCCCTTTGCCTGCGCGCTTCATCCTGCCTGCGCTGTTTTACTTCGCGCTCAGCTATATCCTTAACAGCCTTATATTGTGCAAAGTCCTGGCCGAACTGTTTATTGTCTGAAATGAATTGCTTTAATTGATCAAGCTCACGCTGGGCTTGGTTTCTTTCTAACTGCGCTTGAGCTAATTCTTTTCGTAGCGCAACCAGCTGTGCATGTACACGATCAACTTCTTTAAGCAGCATTCTAATCGGGTCAGATTCCTTCTGATCCTCCGCTGTTTGCTTGTCGCTGGATGTAGAAGTTGGTGGCGCATTCTGCGCAATCGCTGCTGCATTAGTTGCGAGCGATCCAAAGAAAAAGACCAACATTAATGCTGCTGATGTAAACAAAGACTTCATTACAAGCCTCCTTGGAAAAAACCCAGAACCATCAAGTCCATATTTATAGACCGAGCGTAGCTATATCCTATTCCATCTCATTACTCGACAGCTTAAGTATGGTTTTCTGTCGCCAAATAGCCGTTTGCTTACCTCAGAGCAAGCTATGGCCGCTTTACTCTTCAATCATCCTCAATTTCCCCGCCAACAGTTGATCGCAGATTATTTGCGCGTTCAATTAGCGCGCCTAGATCATTATTAATAGGCTCCAGCACATAATGCCAACTGATTTGACTATGTAGATCGGCAGGCATGATCTCGGCAAAGAAATCTGCTCCTAATCCATCCCACCATGGAGGCTTGGCGTCGCCAAAGGTCAGCATTGATTCATAACCATTAAGACGCAGCCTCACATCATATTTGCCATAATGCAGGAACTCGACCTCAATAGGCGTTCTTCCAACTTCACGATCATTAAGCCAAACCAGCGCGCCAGACGGATCGGAGGTGATGCTTATGGTTCGTTCAACGCAACCGCATAAAAAAGCTGATACCGCAAGAAGTGTTGTTAGGGCAATGTTTTTCTGGCCAGTCATGATGAAGATTGTATCGCTGCAAATCGACTCTGCGGGTGATTGGGGGCTGATTATCACTTTATATGATAAAAAGTATCGTTCTGCGCGCAAGATTTCGCTCAAAACGGCGTATAGACCCGAGGATGTAGCTTTGAATTGATTGGCGAGGTATTTGACATGTTCATAATACTTAAGCAAAACCGCAAGCGAGCCGGGGCGTCTCAGTGGCACGGGCGTCTCGCCCGTGCATCAAGCATGAAAAGCTTGGCTGCACTTTGCATATTGGTCATATTATTCTCTGGCTTTTCTTCACATGCTTCGGCACAATGTCTCGCCAACGAAATCCAAAAACTCACAGCATCCGATCCGAGTCTTGGAGACCACTTCGGAACTTCAGTTATAATTCTTGGAGATATGGCCATCGTAGGAGCTAACAGGGCAAACGTTGAACAATACCTTGGAGGCGCTGCGTACGTCTTTCGTAAAGAGCCAATAACAAACCAATGGATCCAGGAGCAAAAAGTATTTGCTGCTGATCCCGGGCCTCAGGATGAATTTGCGCTTTCAGTAGCTATTAATCCCATCGACCCCAATCTGATCATCATTGGAGCATGGGCGGATGATGATGCTGATGATTGTGGCAATGATTCGGCATGCGAATCAGGATCAGCTTATATCTTCCGCTTCGATCCCGATCTGGGTCTGTGGATCCAGGAACAAAAACTCACAGCTTCCGATGCTGAACCTCAAGACCGCTTTGGCTGGGCAGTTTCTATCTGGGGTGATGTTGCGATCATCGGCGCAAGATTTGATGATGATCCATCTCAAAATAGCGGAACAGCATACGTTTTTCGTTATGATGAGAATACAGGGACTTGGAATGAACAGCAGAAAATCTTATCTCCTGATCCGGGTACGTTCGGCACATCAATCTCCCTTGAAGGAGATGTTGTTTTAATCGGCGCATCAGCAGATCAGGAGTTTGGAATAGGATCAGGGGCTGCTTACATTTTTCGTATGGATCCTGACACGCAAATCTGGCAACTGGAGCAAAAGCTACTACCTGATGACCCCGTGCAGGGAGCTGGCTTCGGTCGTTCTGTTTCATTAGATGGTAACACAGCCTTGATAGCAGCGCCCGGGGCAGACGGCGTTTGGTTTCTGGAAGGCGCTGCGTACGCATTTACCTATAACGGCCGGCAATGGACCCAACAACAAAAACTATTTGCTTCGGATGGCGAACCACTCGATCTATTTGGACGGGCTGTCTCTTTAGCAGGTAACACCGCAGTAATTGCGGCTATCTTTGATGAGGTCAATGAACAGACTGTAGGTTCAACTTACATATTCACTTTCGATTCCCAACAATGGAACGAAACCGCCAAGCTATATGCATCGCAATTCGATGGAGCCGAAGCATTCGGCACACACGCAGCCACCGATGGCGAGAACGTCATCGTAGGAGCTAATTTCGCGGTTATTGATGGCAATAACGAAGCGGGCGCAGCATTCATCTTCGGCGGACTAGGTGATTGCAACAACAACGGCATAATCGACATCTGCGATATCGCAGATGGCAACGCAGCCGACAAAAATAGCAACGGCCTGCCTGATGAGTGCGATGACTTGCCTTGCCCATGGGATCTGGATAATAGCGGCAGCGTCGGCGTCGGCGATCTGCTTATGATGTTCGCCCAATGGGGAACCCCCGGAATAGCCGACTTTAACGGAGACGGCATAGTCAACACTAGTGATCTACTAATCCTCCTAGCCAATTGGGGGCCGTGTCCGTAGGATATAACATTGTTCTAATGAAAGTGAGTCGTGGTGAAATCCCTCGGCTCGCTTTTTTCTTGCATCCATATATGCGTTACAAGGCCGCAGGGCCTGTTTTTTTATTTTTTTGAGATTTTCGCATGAATGCGCGCAGGATATTGCAGTAAACGGCGTATATACCACTGAGGAAACGCAGTCATATCTTTTTTTCTGGTTTTCAAAGGATTCATAGGCTCAGAAAGACATTTCTACTCGGCCCGCTTGATGCGCCGAAGGAGCCCCGAATATGCAGCGCATTTGCCTGCACAGCATCGTCAACCCGCACTCCGGGTGTGGTGGAAGTTTAAGTTGCCGCAGCGATAGCCCACGGGAGGTCACTTTCAGTGATCGATTCGACGCTGCGCCAATTACCGCACCCGGATTTTTAATTGCATTTTTCTTAGCAACTTGGGGGTGAACTGAACAATAGTGAAATACATCTAACCCAACCTCTTTCTCCTCCTTCGGCTCAGCAGATTGCTGAGCATACAGTCTGGGTTCCCACTCAGGCTGTTTTTTCTTTGTAAGGAGGATTTCACCCAAGCGCTAGGGCGCTTGAGATAGGATTTTCTCAATCAGCTCCGAATTATCCGGCAGGAGCTCGGATTTAACCAGTCTAGGTACAAGTTCTGCCCAGATTGGTTCACGAGCAAAGACACGCTTAAAAATGGGCAACGATTTCTCTACTTTGCCGCTACTGGCCAAAGTTACTGCGTGCCAAAATGGAATCTCTACAATGTGCGGAGCGATCTTCTCCGCAGCACTATATTCCTGACTGGCTTTGGCGAAGTCGGACTCTTCCATTGCTAAGTCACCTGCATTCATGTGCAGATATGCTCGTTGTAATTGCACGAGACGTTTTAGCTCCTGCACAGGATGAGGATGATCTTCGATGCGCAAATCGAACTTGCGATCGATCCAGGGTTTGCCGGTCGATTCAGCTGCGACGATCAGGATTGCTGCGGATTGCTTACCACGAATATCGCCACCCACGCTTTGCGCTGCTTCAAGAGCTGCTAACATTTTATCCGCCAAGTCTCCTGTGGTTTGGCGGTAGGCTTTGGCCATGGCCGGCCAAACCTCATCACCTAACATTAAATTGGCCTGCACAGAGAATTGGTTCTCTGAGTCAGTAACGTGGCCAGCTGCGGCAATGCAGCGCTCGCCCGTGTGTGTGGCGACATTTCCGGATGCATCAATCATCGCCACCTGGCGCACTGCTTGCCCCTCATCGCCAGCTAGTAACGACCGTAGCGATTCGGATGCTGTGCGCCCTGCACGCATCAATTCCAGCCCAAGTGGCCCATACGCGGGATCAACAAATGATTGCGTAGCCACAGCTCCCACACCTGCTTCAGCCCAGGGAACGATCGGACCAACCGAGAACCAATGCGACTGCACAGCTACGCCCATTTCACCCGTATCAGGATCACGAGCAACGATTGAATACGTAGCGACCGGTCGCTGAAAATGTCGCTGGCTTGTGGGTATTGTGCGTTGCAGTTCTTGCTTAATTATGGCGCAACTTATCATTGTGAAACACCCAACAAGAGCGATGACTATTTGGAATTGCCGCATTGATCTGATCTCCTTCGCTCGGCTTCCCGTTTGCCTATATCTGTTTCAATGTTATCACTAATCTCGGCGCGAGCGATCTGGTGATTTTCTTGGCCAATTGGGGATGAACCAGAGAACTCGAATCGCTTCGTTGCCCGATGCGTTTGCTTGGCTCAGATCACTGGGCCGCGCCTATTAGCGGGTAGTATTGCGTTGTAGACAGCGCGTCAGTTCACGTTCAGTGTTTAGGCTCAGGTGCTTGTGCCTCTAGCAGCGCAAGGAACTGCGGCGGCATCGCATGCCCAACGTCTTGCGCGGAATGCGTCTCTTGCCACGCTTTGGAGTAGTCATGGTCGTAGTAGTGCCAAATGGCCAGACGTTCGTGCGCCAACCCATGATCAGGATCGAGCTGGACAGCCCGCTGCATCTGTTGGATTGCGCTGTCCTGTTCGTTGCTCATTGCTAGTGTGAGTGCCAGGCTCACTCGCGCTTCGACGAACGTAGGGTCGATCTCGACCGCGCTGCGAAAGGCGGCAAGGGCGTGGACGTCTTTGGCATCGGACATTAACGCTTTGCCGAGCCCGTGATACAACTCAGCGATGTCCGGCGCGTTGCGGATGGCATCTGCATACGCTCTGATCGCGTTGGTGCTCTGATTGACATCGAGAAGGGCAGCGCCTTGTGTTGCCCGCTGCAATGCGCGTTGGACATTGCGCACCGTGAAAGCCTCCACTTCCACCAGCCCTGCGTAGAAATTCAACCCGCGAATCGCCTCTTGGAACTCCTCTTGCTCTCTTTGATCGCGCGTCGAGGGGGGCTTGGCCGCTGAGGCTTGGGATGTCGTTGGGTATTGTGGGTTCTCGGCCGTGGAAAAGACCGGAGCCGTTTCGCAACTGCCACTGAACATGGCAATCGCGGTCAAGGCAAGCGTTGTCGCGCAAAGTCGTGTTGTAGTCATCGCAGGTCTCCTTAAGCGAACCCGTCGGGCAAGGTGATGCCAAGACCATACTATACCACCAGCCACTGAGAAAAGGGCCGAAATATCGCAAAAGGCCATTTTCGCGATGCCCAGTGAGTGAATTAGCCTGTTTTTTGGTGTACTCAAGCGGCCCCGAGTGGTAGGATGGCAGTTCGATGGGCGCGAGAACCCTGGTTATGACAAGGATCAGACGAAGGAGGTCGGCCATGCTAGTGAATCTACGTTTTGCAAGAGTGTCGCGTCGTCGCATGGGGCCCGCTGCGGTGGCGTTGGCCTTGCTCACGGCGTCGGTTGCGACAGCACAAGCTCCCATCATCGGTCCGCAAGTTCGCATTGACGTGGGCGGGGGCACGTCCGTAGCGAACGAGACGACCGCATCGGCGAGTGAAATGGACCCTAACGTGGTCATAGCCGCCTGGAACGATTGGCGCGAGGCTCCGCCCGGGGGGACCATCCCCATCAGATTGGGTGTTGCACGCAGCTTCGACGGTGGCCAGACGTGGGAAGACTTGGTTATTCGTGCTCCGAAGGGATTCCAGGCATACTGCGAATGCGACCCGATGACCGCCTACGACGATCGCACGGGCACGCTCTGGGTGGGTGCGCTCGCCTACCCCGGCAGCGTGTTCGTCAGTCGGCTCGATCCCGGCCAGACGGAGTTTGAACCTCCGGTCGCCACGGTTACCGGTGGAAGCTTTGACAAATGCTGGATGGCGGCGGGGCCGCGCATGGGAGAGCCGGACTCCACCCGACTGTACATCGCGATGTCAGCCGGAATTCAGTGGTCCGACGATATGGGCGACACATGGACAAATCCGCTCAGCTTCGGCTGGGGCGTAGGATTCCTTCCCCGAGTAGGACCGAACGGTGAGGTGTATGTCGCCTATTGGGACTTCCTCGCCGGTCCCTACATGAGACTCAAACGGAGCCTCAACGGCGGGGCAAGCTTCACCACCCACACGATCGCCGTGCGCATGGACACGTGGGGTTTCGAGGGCCTTCGTTTCCCCGGGCGGTTCCGCGTCCCGATCTTCGTGTATCTGGATGTTAGCCGAAAGACAGGCAAACTCTACGCAATCTACTTCGACACGACCGACGTGCACGAAAATGGCAGCAACGTGGATCTCTATTTCACGACATCCGTCGATCAGGGAACCACCTGGACCACGCCGGTGGTGATCAACGGGGACAATGATCCACCGGGCGATCAGTTCTTCCCGTGGATCGAACTCGACGAAGAGGACCGCATCCACGTTGTCTTCCTCGACTCTCGCCACACTGTTCAAAACGACAATACTCTTCATGGCATGATCGACGCGTACTACACTTACAGCGACGACGACGGCGCAACCTGGAACGAGTTCCGTCTGACGCCGAAATCCTGGGACAGCTTCGATGACGGGGCACTCTATAATTCTGAGCAATTCCTCGGCGACTACACGGGCCTGGCCGTCGCGGGCAATCGCGTTTATCCCGTCTACCTTGACACTACCGGCGGTGATCCGAATATTTATACGAACGTGATAGTGTTTCCAAGCAACGGTGATCTGAATGGTGACGGTGTAGTAAATACTTCTGATTTACTCATCTTGTTCAGTAGTTGGGGTTTATGCGTTGATTGTGCGCTTCCAGGTGATTGCCCCGCGGATCTAAATGGCGATTGCACGGTAAATACAAGTGATCTGCTGGTTCTGTTTTCAAATTGGGGGTAATCTAAGAACACAGGGGCACAAGCCCTGCGGCTAGACCCCGGTCAATTCTTACGATCATTAGCCCATCTGCCTGTTACCATTGCCGAATTGCCGCATTGATCTGATCTCCTTAGCTTGCCGTATTTGTTTTAACGGGTTACGGCGAGAGATCATTATATCTTGCGATACTCTAAATGCTATCAATATAGCGGTAATACTAGATAGGCCAGCCTTCCTGGCACGCGTGCTCTATTTCTATTGCTTTGGCATCATCGTTGCGGCCTTGTTGACTAGCTCAATGAATTCTTCTCGGTAGTTAGTTTTAGCCTTTGCTGGGGGAGGTACTAAATTAACAGGCACAACAACGCCGCGGCTGTTCTCTATTCGTTTAGTTAATTCCTGAGTTGGCTCAGCTAAACCCTCGAGTTTGGCAGCCATGACTATTGCTCTTGTTAAGCGATCGCGCAGGTCAGGATTTCCGTTTGTCAGTGAAGCAATCTCACTGTCATTGAGATCTGAATCTAACAGAGCGCGGATGTTAGCAGCTGCAAGTTCTGGCTTGGCAATTAGCGTGTAGTGAATGAAATCTTCCAGGAAGCGATGAGCTTGCCCCATATTGCTGCTGTTAGATAGTCCCGCCCTTGCAAGATATAGAACGCTTTCAAACGTCGCATTACCTTTGTGTGGCGAACCTCGCAGAAGCATGCCGAAGCTTGCGACTGCAGATGCGAACTTAAAATCAGCTGATGCATCTGCTAACTCAATTACTTCATCCATAATTGGATATTCCAGCAGCTTGCTGACATCGCCTTCTGGTTCCTTGTAGCGCAGCTTAACCGTCATCAATTCGCCGGTTGTCTTAGCAGCTTCGTTTGGCTTAACCTTCTCTTGATATTTCAGATCGTCTACAGGCGGAGTATCTGCGATAGTCAATTCTTCTTCGTCGCCAACAAGAACGATTTCATACAAAGCGGTAACTGTGTGACCCGCCCCGATCTCGCCAGCATCTTTAGTGTCATCATTAAAATCTTGGGCAGCCAGCACGCGGTTTTCGTAACCAATGAGGCGATATGAGCTGACTACTGCGGGATTAAATTCGATTTGGATTTTCACATCTTTAGCAATTGTTACAAGTGTTCCGCCCATTTCCTCGACGAGAACTTTGTTGGCTTCCCTAAGCGAATCGATATAAGCGAAGTTGCCGTTACCTGCATTTGATAGTTGTTCCATTTTGCTATCTTGCCAATTGCCTGTACCAAATCCGAGCACGCTTAGGAAGATGTGGCTTTTGCGTTTTTCTTCTATTAAGCGAACGAGGTCGCCATCGGATGAGATGCCGACGTTAAAGTCGCCATCGGTGCAGAGAATTACGCGGTTGACTCCACCTTCGATGAAGCTCTGGGCTGCGGTGTTATATGCAAGTTCGATACCGGCTCCGCCGTTGGTTGATCCGCCTGCGTGGAGGCGTTCAATGGCGCTCAAAATGACCTGTTTATCCGTGCAATAAGTTGATGGTAGTACGAGGCCTGAGGCTCCTGCGTATACGACGATTGCTACACGGTCATCAACGGTTAGATTATTCAAGAGCAATTGCATTGATCGTTTAACCAGGGGCAATTTATTGGGTTGGTTCATCGAGCCGGAAACGTCAAGCAGGAATACAAGATTTGTAGCAGGCCTCATATCAGATTCGATCTCACGGCCTTTGATACCAATGCGCGCCAAACGATGCTTACTATTCCACGGGCAGACTGCTACTTCAACGTGGGTAGCAAAGGGATGTTCATCAGTTTCCGTTGGGCCTGCGTAGTCATAATTAAAGTAGTTAAGTAATTCTTCAATACGTACAGCATCAGGCGGCGGAAGCGAACCGCCATTAATAAAGCGCCGCATGTTGGCGTACGAAGCGGTATCTACATCAATAGAGAATGTAGATAAGGGCTGCTCACCAACTCGCATGAATTTGTTGTCAACAATGCGCGCGTAAGCTTCACGGGAAGAATCGCCTGTGAGTAAAAGCCCGCCAGAAATGTTCCAACGTGCTTCATCACCCGTTAAGATACGATATGACTCGCTAGAGTTTGGCTTAGTTCTGAGGCCAACATTTGCGCCTCCTCCCACTGCCACACCACCAACTCTACCTCCTGTGAGCTTGTAATTGAGATTCTTTCCTTGTTGCTGCGCTCTCAGTGCGTTCACTAAAGCCAAAGTTTTTGCGAGCTTTTTGTCTTGAACAGATAGATCTACTGAGCTGTAATCAGTAACCGGTGTGCCATCGTTTGCGACAACACGTCCATCCCGTATGCTTAAAGTCGGATTGGCTTTAAAGAGTTCATAAACTTCATTAGTAGGACTTTTAGGACTATCAACTGAATGAAGACCAACAGGCCCATTACCATCCTTGACGGTCATTGGGGAAATGTTGAAACGTGCTGCTTCTTCTTGAACTCCAGGACTAAGACTAGTCGCTGATGGTGTTCTCTTTATATGCGCTTTTCCTACAACAGATGCATCCGCCGGCATATCTAGCACTACTAGATCTGCATCTCCATCCTCCCAAAACGTAGGCAGAGATAGCGACAAAACCAAACAAGCTGCGGCAGCTAGTCCTGCGCTCATCCAGAATCTGCGTGAAGTAAGGAATGACGATCGCGTTTCTACAATAGGTATTTGCTTCGCGCTCTGCTTTACAACTTCTCGTTGCGAATCATTTAGTGATAGCCTCGGCTCATCTGCAAACTCACTTTCAAGCTGCTTAGCGGTTTGGCGAATCTCATCAACCACTTTGCGAGCTGCATCATCATCTGCGATTAGTGTTTCAACTTCCGCTGCTTCGGTTGCATCAAGCTCACCAAGCGCGTAAGCGGTCAGTTTGGGATCATCATATATATTGTTATTGGATTGGTTCATGTTGAAAACCTTTTGATATTTGCTGTAGTAGTGGGGGATTGATTTTCAGATGGGTTGAGTTGTTCGCGCAATTTCTTGAGGCCGGCGTGTATCATCACACCGACATTGCCTGGAGTTGTTTCTAGTACGTTTGCGATAGCTTTGTAACTAAGACCCCCATCAAACTTCAAACGTAGAGCTTCTTGTTGGTTGTCTGGTAGAGAGCTGAGCATTTGCAACATGCCTTGACTTTGCTCGGATTGCTCAGCTTTAACTGTTGAGTTGAAAGTCGTATGGGAAATGGCTGCGATTTTGTCATCTGCAATTAGTTTCATGCGGCCATCCTTTCTTTTCACATCAAGAGCTCGATTCCTACAAACAGTAAAAAGCCACTGCTCAACTCTGCCATCTATCGAAGCGCGATCCGCTTCACAGAATCGCACAAAAACATCCTGCACGACATCGCGCGCACTTTCCACATCGCCGGTGAGCTTTGCTGCGTATCGCAGCAGCGGCGACTCATATCTCTCGAGGATAGAGTTAAGCTGAATCGTCAAATTCGGTCGGCCATCTGTCACGATCCATATTCCCGTTGGGATCTCAGCTTTGTGCTGAGGTCCCCTTCCAATAAGTAATACGTACGAGCGGGCAGAGTATTAGTAAATAAATCAAAAAAGATGTGGCAGCTGCTGAGTTTGGTGAGTATCTAAGTCAAGATAGGCCATGAATTTCAAGCTTTACCTCTTGCTTGAGTTAGGTAAGGCTTGTTATGCTGGCAATATTATCGCCCATTCGCTGACGCTCCAATGCAACAGATTCTCAATTGCCTTCGAAGGAATTTGATACATGCGCCTTATTTCACATCATAATTGGAAGATATCAATATTTATAGTTGCGACCATAGCTGGCTGCGGGTTGATGATGCTCGGTGCGGTTGCCCAAGAAACTAAAAACAATTCATCCGATGCAGCCAATAGCACTGTTGTTGATTTCAATCGCACAGCTGTGATTCAAGCGGCTGCCAATGCTGATGATCAAGTATTCCAGATCAAGCAAATCTCGTTAACAAATGAACTTGCAGTGAATCTGAACCTGACGCAGTTTTCAATTACAACTAGTGATACCCAGTTTGTATTAGGCTCGACTGGCAAAAACATTTTATCATTCGATCCATCTTCCGTCACTTTATTGCGCGGAGAAGTTCAGGACATACCCGGTTCGCATGTATTTCTTGCGGTAAGCGAAAATAGCGTAGCTGGCTATGTGGATCTCGCTGCGGGCAAACGGTTTCAAATAACGTCAAAAACAAGCTCAATTGCGCAGCTAAATAACCACCAGGTATTGGTCTTTGAAGCTACTGCTGTGATAGGGCCACTTCTGGGCGTAGATGTCTGTGGGCTTGATACATCTCAATCTAGACCAAGCCTGCCGAATTCGCCGGAAGGTTCGCCCCTTTCAGGTTTAACGAATAGCTCCACTCAAACAATCGAATTAGCCATCGAAACCGATTACGAATACTACTCGTTATTTAGCGATGTAGATTCAGCAGCTGAATATATTGTTCAGCTTTACGGGGCTGTAAGTGACATTTATTTGCGCGACGCAAATGCACGCTTTGAACTGACGTTTGTAAGAATTTGGGATACTGAGGATGATCTTTTCAACGAGGATAATCCGTTGTTTCCGTTTCGTGATTATTGGAACGCAAATATGGGAAAAGTGCAGCGCGATGTGGCGCAGTTTCTTACCGGTAGAAGAAATCTTCCCTATGGCGGAGTGGCTTGGCTTGATGCTCTGTGCGGTGAACTAGGTTATTCAGTTTCAGGCTATGCGCTCGGTTCGTTCGTAGATCCAAATGGATCAAGCACAGGTAACTGGGACCTAATTGTTACTTCGCACGAACTTGGACATAACTGCGGAACACTTCATACGCACGATTACAAAATTGACAGTTGTAATGTTGGTGATTTGCAGCGCGGCACAATAATGAGCTACTGCCACACCACTGCAGGTGGAAATGCAAATATCGACTTGCGATTCCATGAATTTATTAAACCAATTATTTATAATTATGTATCAAGCGAACAATGCACAATTAATGATTGCAACGGTAACTACATAGATGATGCAATCGATATTTCAGAAGGTGATAGTACTGATAATAATCTAAACGGCATACCCGATGAATGTGAAGACTGTAACCAAAACGGTCAACTTGATGATGAAGACATTTCATCGGGCTTTAGTGATGATCTAAATGGAAACTCCATACCCGATGAGTGTGAACCAGATTGCAATAGCAACGGCATGCCGGATGATCTGGATATTCTAGATAATACTAGCGAAGATCTAAATGGCGACGGCGTGCCTGATGAATGCCAAGCTGATTGTAACGGTAACCAAATCGCAGATTACAACGAAATTCAATTAGATATGAGTCTGGATATTGATCGCAATGTTGTGCTGGATTCCTGCCAGGATTGCGATAATGATGGGATCAACGATCTTGATGCACTTGGAGGCGCACACAACCTCTGGGCAGCAAGCTTGGATTCAAACAGATTAAGTCAATGCCACAGCGCTACGGGAGTGGTTGCTGAGCTTTCAGATGCAGGGCAAGTAAGTTCGCCACAGGATTTAGTTGTCCGTACTACAAATAAGCATGTACTTGTTACAAGTGCAACTGATAACCGTGTTGTTGAATTTGACGCGCAAGGAAATTACGTTGGTGATTTTGTGGCAGCAGGTGATGGCGGCTTAAGTATGCCGACCGGACTTACTTTCGCGTCAAACGGCAATCTACTTGTTGCGAGTTTCAATACAGATAACGTGCTGGAATATGATGGAAAAACCGGATCATTCGTTGGTGAATTTGTTGCAATGGGTGATGGCGGGCTAATCGGACCCTTTGGAATAATCTTCGGCCCCAACGGCAATCTCTATTTAACTAGTACGAATAACCAAGTTATAGAATTTGATGGTCAAACTGGGGACTTTGTTGGCGTTCTTATTGCATTCCCTGATAATGGGGGATTAAATGACCCCAAGGGATTGCTCTTTAAGGATGATGGCAATCTACTTGTTACCAGCTTCGGTAGTGATCAAATCCTTGAATATGACGGTCAAAGTGGCGCATTCCTTGGGCAGTGGGATCATGGGGGGAACGATAATGGATTCTGGGGGCTGAACGGCCCATGGGGTATCACAATAGGACCCGATGACAACGTGTATGTAGCTTCACATTTTGGAAATGCAGCAATACACATGTATCAAATGAGTACCGGCGCTTTTATGCGATCATTTTATGTGCTAGCGGTAGAAGCCCTGGTTAATCCCACCGGCTTGGGATTCGTTCCTGGTGATGATATAGATTGCAATTTCAATTTAATCCCAGATTCCTGCGATATAACCTCCGGCTACAGCTTGGATGTAAATTCCAACGGCATACCTGATGAGTGTGAACCTCCAAGCCCCGGCGATCTGAATGGTGATGGAGTTGTAAATACTACTGACCTGCTTATTTTGTTCAGTAGTTGGGGGCCATGCGCTGAATGTAAGCTTCCTGGAGATTGTCCTGCGGATTTAGATGGCGATTGCACGGTTAGCACAAGCGATCTGCTGCTTTTGTTTGCAAATTGGGGGTAGCCTAAGACAGCGGGTCAAGCCCGCCGGCTAAACGCGGTTACTTCTTACGCTCATTAGCCCAACGACCTTTTGACTTTGCTGAACTGCCGTTTAGGCTGCGGTTGGCTGCGACAATTTGTCCAAGAGTATTTGCGCTAAGTGATTTGGGATGACCTTGCCAGCGAACAATCCAATCACTACTGACAACAATAACGTGGGGTATGCCTCGAATTCCGATGGCTTTTGTCATTGTCCTGCTGCTATCTAGCGCAAGATGATATCTAAACGTATCGAGGTTGATCCCTTTTGATGCATAAAGTTTGTTAAGACCAGTTTGAAACTTGCTATCGGTTTCAGCTGAAATACCAATGATCGCTACATCATCACGAAACTGATCCGCTAATTCATTTGTGTGAGGTATCGAGGCAACGCAGGGGGGACACCAAGTTGCCCAAAAATCTATTACCACAACTTTTCCCGCTGTATCGGGCTTGGAATTAAGCCAATGAGATACATACATATCCGGTGCGCGTTGGCCTCGAATATCCTTAGCGCTGGAAACCTTACCGGTAAAAGATGGGAAGTCCGTGTTAGCAAAAACTTGTGGTGCCGGCCGAGACTTGGGTTTTGCCAGCGGATCATGTTCTTCTGCTACAAGTTCCGCTAGAGCCAATTTTAATCCTTTTCGAGTTAATCCGTTGTAGCGTGTAGTACCGTTACGATCAATAAGAATATTGACCGGCCGTTTGTAAGCTCCCAGCCCATCACAAAAACTCCCATCCGCATCGATTGCTATAGGTATTTCTAGCTCGCGTCTTTCTAAGAATTTATCAACCGTAGCAGTTCCTTGGGGTGTATGTATGGCAACAAGTACAACATCATCGGGGTTGTAATCTTCAATTAGTCGTGGTGCGCGCATCACCCAGTTTCGCCCGGCTGCTGTCTTACTTGTCCAAGTTTGTATTACAACTACCTTGCCACGCAGCTTGCTGAAGTCCATCGGTTCGTGGTTATACCATTTGAGGTTTCCAGCAAACTCTGGCGGGGCGAATCCTATCCTCTGCTCGAGATTTCGGCGATCTTCCTTGTTAATGCGATCAAGCCAGCGTGGATTAACCTTCTTGCTCTCCTCTTGAGTGTCCGGAGAAGTTGTAGCTTTTGTTGCAACCAACGCTATAAGGCAAATTACAGTTGCAAGTTGAAGGTTTATTCGTTTGGGCATGGTTCGATCCTTAACTAAAAGGTGCCTTGGGCAAACCAGAATTAGCTTTTTCTAGCAGTAGTATCGTAGGGCAAGCGAGGCATTGGGAGTTAAAAAATGCGGGTTATTACATTTAGATCATAAGCAGATTATTGTTTACACACTCAAATAAATGGACTAATTCGTGCTTAAATTATTCCCTAGTCCAATACATTGCCTACGATCGGCCTTTATTTTACAGACCAAATATGAGCGATAAGCTGGAAAAACCCATAATTGCCCTGACCAGCGTTCATCCGCTACGCGAGGTGTGGTCCATAGCCTGGCCAACCGTCATGACCATGACCAGCTATACGGTCATGCAGTTCGTGGATGCTCTGATGGTTGCCCGCGTTAGCCCTTTAGCTGTAGCTGCGCAAGGTAATGGTGGGATATGGTCGTTCACTCCCATCGCCTTCGCCTTCGGCCTCCTCACCGTGGTCAATACCTATGTGAGTCAAAACCTCGGAGCAAACACACCACAAAACAGCCCCAAATACGCATGGGCATCATTTTGGCTTAGTTTGCTGATATGGGTTGTTGTGCTCCTTCCATTTGCGTTTTGCTTGCCTTGGTTGTTTGAGTATTTGCATAGTGGGCAGGCAATCGAGAATGTCGACGAGCTTGTTCATTTAGAAAGCGGTTACGCAAAGATTCTCTTAATTGGGGCTGTAATCCTAATGACCGGCAAGGGGCTGCATCATTATTTCTTTGGAATGCACAGGCCTAAAGTCGTCACTATCTCTGCGCTGGCAGGCAACATAGTCAACATTGTTGCTAACTACATTCTGATCTTTGGCGAAGATGGGCTGCCCGCACTGGGATTGCCGGGCATACCCGGCGTAAAACCCATGGGCCTATTCGGAGCTGCGATTGGAACCGTACTGGGAACGCTAGTTGAACTGGCAATACCAGCTGCGATATTCCTAGGCCCGAAAATGAACGCAGAGTTCAAGACGCGCCAAAATTGGAAACCATCGTGGAGCCCCATCAAGGATCTTTGTAAATTAGGTTGGCCGGCTGCGCTTCAATTCGGCAATGAGATCATTTGTTGGTCTATATTCATGACGGTTCTTGTTGGCAAGTTCGGTGCGGAGCATATGACCGCTGGTTGGGCGGTGCTGAAGTTCATGCATCTGAGTTTTATGCCGGCTGTGGGTTTTTCCGTTGCAACCACTTCGCTAGTTGGCAAATACATAGGCGCTGGGCAACCTGATGTTGCTGCATCGCGGGCGCGCTGGGCCCTTGGGATTGCCATGGTTTATATGACGATTTGCGCTCTAATTTTCTTTTTCTTCCGAGCAGATCTAATAAGCTGGTTCGTGGGTGGCAAGAATGTAACGCCGGAGCAAGCGGAGATGATCATCAGTATTGGCTCGAAGTTGATGATCTGTGCGGCTATTTTCCAGACAGTCGATGCCTTTGGAATCGTTTACACCGGAGCATTGCGTGGGGCGGGTGACACAGTTTGGCCTGGCGTGGTGACAGTCATTTATAGCTGGTCGTTTATTGTGCTGGGAGGCCTGGGTATGACTGTGGTTTGGCCCGAGCTGGAATCGGTTGGGCCATGGATCGCTGCTTCGGTTTATATCATTTTGTACGGCATCACCATGGCATGGAGGTTTGAGAGCGGCCGGTGGAGGTCCATCAAGCTGCTGGGGACCGCTAGGGAAGAGGCAGCGGAAATCGCACCAATCGGCCCTGGGATACCCGCAGGCGATGCTACAGCTGCTGTTAGAGACATCGCAGAGTCAATGGTGGACGCTTCGCAGCCCAAATCAAAAGACTAGCGAAAAACTCCAAAAGGCCTACGAATTGTCCTAACGATTCAGCGCTGCTAGGCTTAGAGATTGGCACATACAAGGGGTCTTTCAAACCATTACTGGAGATGTTGACAGTGACTCAGGATGTCCTTGACACAATGATTGGATCTCGCGAGGTTGCAATCGATCCGCAAGCTGCTGAATCGCACTACAAAGCTGCGTTAGAAGCTGAAGCAAATGCAGATCGGCCTGCTGCGATTGATCAACTTCGTAAAGCAGTAAAAATGGGCGATAGCCCTAACTATGAGTTCAAGCTCGCTTACTTTCTGGATCTTGTTGGAGAGGAAGATGAAGCTGTCAGCGTATATGAGCAGCTTTGCAAGCGCGATCATCCCTACGAAAATGCTTTAGTGAATCTAGCTGTTTTGTATGAAGATCGAGGCGATGTCTCAAATGCTGAAAGATGCTTAAAGCAAATACTCGAAACTAAACCTAATCACCCGCGAGCATCAAGATATCTAAAAGATGTAATGGCATCGAGGGACATGTTCTATGATGAAGAGCACGCGCGTGATCTGGCTAAACGAAATGCTCTGCTTGATACGCCTGTTACTGACTTTGAGCTTTCTGTTCGAGCGCGAAACTGCCTCAAGAAAATGCAGATCAGATCGCTTGGAGACTTATTGAAGATCTCAGAGGCTGAACTGCTGAGCTATAAAAACTTTGGCGAAACATCTTTAGTAGAAATCAAGACCATGCTCGCTTCCAAGGGGCTTAGGCTTGGTCAGGGTGTTGATGGCCAATACAGTCGAATTCGTAAGGAAATCTATGATCAACTTCGTGGGGCTGCATCTGATACGGTCCTGGCAAAGTCAATTTCGGTACTGGATCTTACAGTTCGCGCAAGAAAAGCTTTGCAATTCCTTGGCATTCAATCAATAGGCGATCTAGCCACGCGAACCGAAGCAGAACTTATGGGCGTCAAGAATTTCGGACAAACAAGTTTGACGGAGATTCGTGAAAAGCTCTCTGAATACCATTTAGGTTTGCGCACACTCGATTAATTAAAACAAGTAAATAAAACTCTCGCAGCAGAAGGCTATTGAGCGTACACTTTGCGCATCCACGGACGGAGCCAACCATCACGACGAGCATTCCTCACACGATTAGCAGCTATTACAGCTGCTCCTTGCATGTTTACTGCGTGTAATTCTCAAACGGATAATTCGGATTCCGAAACCGGGGAATCTACGGATATTGCAGAGTCTCTAGTGAAGATGACGGGTTCGCGCCCTGATCTGCCTGGTTCTCCGCCGATGATGCGCGTGCGGATCTTCCGAGCGCGCAAAGAAAGCACAAAGATCACCGTAGGCCCCGATCAACAACACCTTCGTGTATTTCCTGTTTATATTGGTGGCGGCGAAGCAATTCTAAAAGGACCACTTCGCATATCTATTGTAGGAGATCGTTGGTCGATCATTGACTCAGATAATTTCCGCGTACCGGTTGAAGATCTGAAAAGCTTAGATATCGCTTCAACGAGTTCCTCTCCAGAGCTTATTATTAGCAAGCGAATCTATCCTGGCTCGCTAAGATTAATTGCGCGAACTGATATAAATCCTAGTGCGTTTGACATCATAAATATCGTACCCATTGAAGCGTATTTGCCAGGCGTAGTTGCAGGTGAACTATTTAGCCATTGGCATTTACAAACAAAAGCAGCTCAAGCTATCGCAGCAAGAAGCTTTGCCTGCAGCGAGCATGCCTACTTTAAAGGAAGAAGAGATTACGATGTAACAGATACCGCTCAATCTCAAATGTATATAGGAGCTGTGAAGCAGGATGAAACACTCCAAGCTGTAACTATGACGCGAGGCATGGTGCTTGAATATGAAAACAAACTCGTGCCAGGCTATTACTCAAGTTGCTGCGGAGGTGCAGCTGCGCGAGCTGTCGATGTAATTGGCAAACACAAAGCCAATAACGTAGCGCCACTACATGGCAGAGTCGGTGAAGATGTTTGTGTTAACGTAAAGATCGCTAACTGGTCAGTGAAACGACCATTGCAAACGCTAACAAGACGCTTAATAGCTTACGGAACTAAATACAAACGCCAAGAACTTTCAGGACTGGCTGAAATTACTTCTATTAAGATCGCAAAAAATAACCAACATCAACGACCAACACACTTTAAGATTACTGATATTGCTAACCATTCCGCCGAGATGTCCGCTGAAGCGTTCATGCGCGCAGCCAATTACTCGGGCCAAGGTCTAAACGCACCGGATGAACCTTTAATTAGTTCGTTTGTGGATGCCAAAATCGAAGATTCGCAAGTAACCTTCCAAGGAAAAGGGCTAGGCCACGGCGTGGGGCTTTGCCAATACGGCGCAGAACAATTAGCTAAAGATGGCAAAGATTATGGCGAGATCATAAGTTGGTATTACCCCGGTGCCAAGATCGTTGAAGCGTATACCTAAAGCAGTTATGCATCTTACGCTGAATTAGATGATTCATCGCTATCCATTTGCTGCTGCGCTCTGCGCTTTGCTGCGAGCAGGTTACTCGTTGTTGCAGTAGCATCAGGTTCAACATCTCTTACTTCTTGTGCTTGAGGTTCCTTGGCAATGCCAGAAGGATGTTTGCCGCGCAAGGCGGCTAAAGCTGTCGCAACCTTAGATTGATCGCTTTGGGCTGATGATATTGAGATTTCAGAAGGAGGGCTCGGACGCTGTGGCTTAATGGCTTTTCGAAGCTGAGGCGCTTCTTTGGGTTGAGTAAGCAATCTTTCTTCGATATTTTGGCCGCTCTGGCGCAGCGAAGCAAGAGTAGCTGCTGCCTCACCGCCGCGAACATGAGCTGGAGTTACGCGTGCAATTGCATGAGCTGCAAACCTACGCAGTAAAGCAAAGTCCCAGGCTATACGTCGAAACGCAACATCAACTAAAAACATCGCAAGGGCTATCCACAAGATATTTCGCCACGCGGGAAGCGATGAAACACTCGGGGCCATATTCGTTCGATCAAACAAATCCGCACTTTCGGGGTTTGCTATTTCAAGTACGCGCCCACCTGTTGCTTCTGCAATTTTTTCAAGCAAGCTGCGATTAGATTGATAGCTGCGATACTCAGGACTAGATGATTGGGTTGCGCCCCCAATTACTGGTGAAAGTTGACGTGTTCCAATTTGTGGCGAGATCGCAACAACATAATTGCCCGGCAAAGTTGCGGGGACCGATCCTTCATAACGCCCCGGGGCTGTCTGCTGCAAACTAACACTGATGGCACTGGCGTCCGGCGTATACACAATTCCCTTGACGCGCATGTAATCAACAAACCCGCTTTTTTCTCCAATAGCATCGAGTACTAACTTTAATCTTCCATCTTCAATGATGGTGGTTAATTCAAGATCGCGATTGGTGGGGGGGCGAGAAATTGTGCGCGCTAGTTGCGCCCAAAAGGAACCATACCCTGGCCAATCTATCCAGCGTTTAGACCATGTTCCGTTGGCATCAGACGTAAACGCTGCGACTCGCCCCATACCCGCCTGCCAATGTGCAAGTAACGGTTCGCCATCTGGGTGAATCATCTCTATGGTTACTGTAGGATCATCACGCACTGCTGTAATTACCAGTCCATCGAGAATGGGCGCATTCTCCATGCCAGCGCTTAACGTTGAACCAGTCGGTTTAATTTCCGGAACAAAGGGAACCTCTTTTAGCAATGGTTTATTTATGATTTGTACCGAATCAACAAGTACGCGTGGCAAGGTCTTGGGATTCTGCACACGATAAAACTCGCCCCCACAATCCTTAGCAAGCTTTGACAAAGTCACATGATCCGCATCATCACCAATCGCAATTGTAGTTACCTTTATATTTGATGCATTCATTGCCTTAACTATGTCATCAAAGTCTGTTCTATGCGATCGGCCATCACTAAGGCAAACGATATGTTTGCGCTGGGCTTCGGTATTTTTCAGCATTTGATAAGCGGTTTCTAGAGCAGGCAAAAGGTTTGTGCCACCCTCTGCAACAATCCCCCTGACTTTATCTGCGATTTTTTTGGGGTCATCATTACGTTGCAGCGGAACATGAACATGAGCGCTAAAATCAAAAGTAACCACGCCCACCATGCTCTCGCTACGCAAAGATTCAATAGCTAGTGCTGCTGCTTCATTAGCAACGTGTTGCTGAGATGATCTTGTACCTGCAACAGGTTGATTCATTGACCCCGATTTATCCAAGACCAACACCAGCGCAGCTTCCGGCAACCTGGCTTCGCGTGGCGGGTCAAGTTCCAGAGGCAGAATTTCTTCTAGTACAGTCCCATTCCAACCACCAGCACCGAAACTACGTTCACCACCCACCATTATCAGGCCGCCACCTAAATCATTTACATACCGACTCAGCAATTCATGTTGATGCGTACTCAAATCAGATGCGGAGACATTATCTAGAATAATCAGGTCATAGCGCTGCAATGAAAGTAAATCATTACCCATCGCTGTTGGTAGCTGGACGCTTGTTGACAGGTTGGCACGCTTTAATGTTTGTGATAAGACATTGGGGATGCGATTGGCCTGCGTATCAAGAACAAGAATGCTGCCCTTGCTTGGTGTTGAAGTAAATGCTTCCGCCTGATTATTATCAGGTAGCGCATCATCAGTTGGATCAAGTGGCTCAAATATCGCAACAAACCGGTTAATCGGGGTTTCACCAAGCGTTACCTCAACAAGATGGATCGAATCACCCTTTTTAGCGATCATCTTTCGAGCAGTACCGACTTCAGAACCGTTAAGGTCAATTGCCACACCTTCATGCTCTAGCGATAGCAGGCCTTTAACGGTCTTTACAGCTCTTAGCACAATACGAAGAGTTACAGTTTGCCCGCTCTGTGCGTTAGGTGGAGCTTCGATGCGCAGAACTTGTACATCGCTACTTACATGAAAATCAATCGGCACAACGTCAATTGGAATCCCAATGCGAAACTGTTGCTGCGCAGTAGTGCTGCCTTGAATTGAACCGGCTGCGGCTTGCTGCGCTGCTTCAAGCGCGCTGCCGATAGTTTCATTGCCATCACTTACAAGAACCAGCCTCTTAGATGTATCCGCAGGCAGCATAGCCAGCGCAAGGTCTATTGCCTCAGCGAGATTTGTTCCCTCAAGTACGCGAATATCAAGATCATCATCAAGATAATCACCTTTAGTGGGAACGGAAATTACCGTGGCTTTGCCATCAAAGACAATCAGGCCGAACCTATCGTTTGGAGTTTTGGTTTGTGTTGCCTGGCGAAACCAATGCCTCAAATAATCGAGATTCGATCGTTTTCCAAGTTCGGGTATTTCAGGCAAATCCGCAAAGCGCGCTACGGACCCGCTTATATCGAGCAGGCCTATCACGGTTAAATCATGGTGCTGGCGAACTATATGTGGCCCTGCAAGCATTATGGCCATGGCTGCGATTAACAATACGCGCATCAGCGTAACCACGGTTTTTCTAAGCACATCAAAACCACTAAGCCAGCGCCACCCTAATAGTGCAACAGGAATACCAATAGCAGCAAGCAATAAAAACTCAGGCTGATCGAATCGCAAATTCACGAGTCATCTTCAGTTGTAGTTTTAGTGGGGGTTTTATTGGTAGTTGAGTCGGTTTTACCAGATTGCTTTTCTGCTTTTTCTACTGTGTCGTTTAGTTTGCCGAAGTATCGCTGAATCAAATCGTGATAGCGTTTGGGTACGGTGGACTCCCCGACTGCATGTTCAGCTGCGGATCGTGCTTTGCGCACAACTTGCTTGCTTTGTGTTGTTCTTTTAGGATCGCCTTCAATTGGCTGATCGCTAAGCCACTCAAATATCGATTTAGCGCCGGGATTATCACCTGTTACATCAACATCTTCAATGTCAGGTTCGAGATTGTCTTTAGTGTTTTGTACGATTCTATCTGCTGCAGAGCCGTGAGTGTTCTGCGAATCTTCGCCGCCACTTGGTAGTGGAGTTTTATCATCGGGAGGTTTATTAAACTTGCCCATCCATTTTTCTGCCAGCTCGCGTTTTTCCTCATCAGATAAAGAGTCCGCAAGCTTACGTGCAGCCTCACGCAATCGCTCGCTGGCTTTTTTACCCTTTGCAGCATCCTGCGCTTTCTTGGCTAACTCGCGCAGAGCTTTACCAAGATCCTTAGGAAGCTTCCTTTTTGCGTTTGGATCTTCTTTGCCAACGGATTGCTTCTTATTTGATTGATCGTTCTGCGGCTGCTGCTTATCTTCTTCCTGAGAAGCTTCTTCCTGCTTAGGAGCATTTGGATCAGCGGGGTCAAAGGTTTGTTGTCCAGGTTTCTGCTGCTCGATTTGTTCTTTGCCCGGCTTTGCTATTTGTTCTTCTTGGCGTTGACCTTCTTCCTGGTCTTGTTGCCTAGCTACTTGTTGTTCTTGCTTAGAATCAGTTTGTTTCGTTGATTCATCATTTTCTACTTGGCGCTTCTCAGTTCCTTCCTGGGTTTGTGTATCTTGCTCATCCTGTGACTCATCACCAGATGCAGCATCAGCTGTCGAATCAGCTTCGCTATCAGAACTATCTTTAGGCGAACTACCCTGTTGCGGTTTTTCTTGTGGTTCTTCTTGCGGTTCTTCCTGATCAATATCATCGGCAGCATCATTCAGCGCATCCGCAAGATCCTTGGTTTGCTCATCAACCTGCTGATCTATTTCCTCTTGCTCCTGGGAGTTTTTCACATCCTCAGCTAACTCTCTTGCAATATCTTCATCAATGCCTTGCTCTTTTAATTCGTCAGCGATCTCATCTTCAGTTTTTTCTTCATCAAGAATCGCATCAATTGTTTCTTCATCCATTCCCAGATCGCGCATGGCATCACCAACCGGATCAATTTCTTCATCAGCAGTAGTTGATTCATCATCTTCTGAAAGCTGCTCACTCATGTTGCGGAAGTGTTCTGCGACCGCATCACGCTCCGCCTCGGACATCTGCTCAGCTTGGCGTTTTAATTCATCTAAAATTTCAGCAGCATCCTCAAACTCACCATCGCGTAGAGCTTTCTCAAACTCTTGTGATTTCATTGGAGCTTGCGTTTTCTCCATCCCCGCAAAGCGTTCAGCGATGCTATCAACTGCTTGTGAATTACGCTCAGATTGTTCTTCTAAACGCTTAGCTATTGCGCCAAGCTCCGCAGCCGACCTATTACGCGCATCGGCTAAATCATTTTCAGATTGAGCATCATCAGAAAGCTGCTGAGCTAATCTCTTAAGAGCTTCTAGATCCTCGCGAACCTTTTCATCAAGCAGTTCAACATCAACATCCGCAACTGCATCTTCAATAGTTTCAGCGATATTTTGTTGCTGCAGCTGTAACTGCTCTTTATGCTCAGCTATTTCCTGTGGCGTTTGCCCCTTGGATGATCTATCAAGCGAAGGCACAAACGCAATTGCCGCTCCTAGCGCTATTACTAACAGTCCAGCCACCGACCAATCGTTGCTAAACCGAATCGGTGTCGCTGCTTTTACATCTATTCTTTGGGCAACGCGTTCTGCATCACGCGTTATTAGCTGGCCGAACTCGGTATCACTTATTTCCCCGCTTCGGATTGCCTGGGCGGTACCTAAACGATCACGCAGATTAAGCCTTCTATCGAGTCGTACCGCAACGGTTAAGGTATTTATCTTACTTAATAATGCGGTTATGACCCCGATTAACACTCCGGCAGATCCAATTGCAATATAAGTGACCGTTGGCAGATTAAGATTCATCAGCCGATCCACAGCTAATACCACAATCGCAATCAAAATTGCTGTAACCAAGGCTCGGCCTGTGATATAGACCGCCCGCGCAGCAGCCATCCGCCTCTTTGCCTTGTTAATAATGTTATGGAACTTGGTCATAACCTGGTCGTATTCTTGGGCGTAGTTATCAGTACTAAGTAAAGACGCCCTCTCTTGTTCGCCTACTACGGAATTAGCTCCCGTATCCACAATGATATCGGCCTAAGTCCCTTTTCCGTAGTTTTTGAGGAATTACGCACCAAAACCACAAAAACCGCCCGGAACCGGAGACAATTCCCTGCGTCGGACCATATGGGGATGGAGAAGCGCCATGCCATCTCCGCAAAATAGAAGAGGAAAATCCATGCGAAATCTATTAGCTACTCTTTGCACTCTGGCTCTAGCATCCAGCGCCCAAGCTTCAGGCTTGCTCACACCAACCGATCAGTCCCTGCCGCCACTGCGCATAACCGATCATCTGGTTGATGTGGAGATTCAAGATCAGATTGCTATTACCAACATTACTCAAACCTTTCACAACGAGACCAAGCGCCGATTGGAAGCAACTTACATCTTCCCGCTTCCAGAAGATGCGGACCTTACAGATTTTCAAATGACGTTTAACGGCAAGATGATCGAAGGCGAAATTCTGCCCGCGGATAAAGCAAGGCAAATCTACGAATCAATAGTTCGCAGAACTAAAGACCCGGGTCTTATTGAATTCATCGGCCGACGCTTGCTTCAAATGCGCGTCTTTCCAATTGAGCCGGGCAGCGATACAACAATTAAACTTCGCTACCAACAAATCAACCGCCCAATCAGTTCAATGAGTGGTTTTCATTATCCCTTAAGAACCAGAAAAACAACTGGACAAGCTTATGGCTTAGTTCGTTTTTCGGTAAAACTAAGAACTAGCGCGCCGTTAAAAAATATCTGGTCGCCCAGCCATGCTGTAGAAATTGTTCGTGATGGTGAATACGCAGCAACAATTGCATACGAAGCCTCTGGCGGAAGTCTCGAAGAAGATTTTCTGCTGCTCTACGACACAGATGCCAGCGATCTGGGAATGTCGCTAGTAGCGCATAAACCTAATGAAAAAGAAGCTGGTCATTTTGTGTTGATGCTCACACCTAAACAGTTGTGGCCCAAGTCTGACTATCAGCCACAAGATGTTGTCTTTGTAATCGACACCAGCGGTTCCATGGCTGGTGAAAAAATCCAACAAGCAAAAAATTCACTTAGATTCTGTATAGAAAAACTCGATGAACGTGACCGGTTCAGCGTAGTGCGTTTTTCAACCGGCTTTGATTCGTTATTCCAGGAGCTGCAACATGCCACCAAGGATAATCTCAAAAAAGCTCACACGTTTATCGATAGCTTCGAAGCGCGAGGCGGAACTAATATCTCAGATACGCTGCATAGCGTAATGGGACTTCGTCCTACTGATGATGGTGAAAATGCACGTACTTTCGTAGTAGTATTTTTAACAGATGGTAAGGGAAACCGTGAAGCGGACGAAATACTTGCGGTACTTAAAAACGCAAAGTCACAAGGCATGCGCATCTTCCCCTTTGGTGTTGGACACGATGTCAACACAATTCTGCTAGACAGATTGGCTAACACTTATACCGGCCGACCAACCTACGTTCAGCCCGGTGAGAATCTCGAACTGGTGCTGGGCGATTTCTTTTCCGTTATTAGCCAACCCGTACTTACTAATTTGAGATTAACACTTCCAGAGGCAGGTGTAACCGAACAATTCCCTGCAACGTTGGGTGATTTATATAACGGCCAGCAACTTATTATCGCGGGCAAGTTTAGTGAAGCAGCAACCGGTCCGCTTAAACTGACTGCAACCCGCGATGGCAAACAAGTTGAATACGTTTGGCCCAAGGCTGCGTTTACTAATACTTCTCAGGCCAAATATGTGCCCGCAGTTTGGGCTGGGCGCAAGATTTCCTTCCTTATAGATCAAATTCGCGCACATGGTGAATCGCAGGAGATGATTGATGAGATTCTGCAGCTTAGTCAGGAATATGGGATTCAAACGCCTTACTCAAGTTGGCTTATTGTTCCGGAACAACATCGCTTGACATTTGCGTGGCAACAGCAGAGATCTGTTGGCCAAGGCCGTGGCGGTGGTTTTGGTGGAGGTGGTGGCGGTAGAGTCCCCTCACCAATGAGCCCCGGTGCTCCCGGTCGACGCAAGAGACCGAGCGCGCCTCCTGGAGGAGTTGCGGGTGGTGTTCCTCGCTCTTCTGCTTCTGGTGGTGGTGTATTCGGTGATCCTCAAGATGAACCAGCACGCTACGGCGACATCAACGGATATATTGATCTAACCGAAGCTGAACTTTCAGTTGCTAAATCATCTGGCAAAGTCGCAAACTTAATTGCACGAAAAAACGCTGCCCTAAAGGACATGCGAAATCGCGATAATGACCGCTTATCTGACAGTCTCTTATTAGTGCGAAAGATCAACTCGCGCTGGTATCACAAAATGGGAGCCTACTTGGTGGATGAGGATTTCACCGAGGATATTAAGCTGGTTACAGTTAAATTCGGCTCCAACGCATACTTTGATCTTGCGCTGAATCGGGCTGACTTACGCGAGGTTTTAGCTTCCAACCGCAACGTATTAGTCCTTGTTGCGGATAAAATAGCGGTCCTAATTGCTGAAAATGAAGGAATCGAGGATTTTTCCGAAAAAATGCGGGAAGAATTTTCGCTAGCGGGGGATTAGTAAAGACACAGGCTGGAATTTTTCTCATCTGGCCTTGAGATCCTTCCCTCTTCCCCCACGCAGCCTGACCGGTATTACGCCTGGTCAGGCTGTGTTTTAATACCAGCACCTAATAGCAACCAGCAGCAAAAAGTAGCGTAATATTCAAGCATGAGCCTGTACCTAATTCCAGCAAGGCAATCAACCAGCCAGCGCAAATCAACCCAGCTTTTGCGGATGCTTTGTTGTGCAATGCTTGTACAGGCATTTTCTCTGATTAGCCAAACTGCACTCGCTCAAAGCAATCCCCAAAGACAAGCCCAACTTCCCTGGTGGGATCGAGCTGAAATGCGCAACATCGGAAACTACTGGATTAAAACCGATCTGCCCGCAGACCAAGCTAACCAACTCGCGCGCCATCTTAATTTAATGCACGATGAATACTCACGCAGGCTGGCATCGCTTCCACCTCGATCTCCCACGCCTATGAATGTCATGATCTTTAAACATAGGCGCGAGTATATGGACGTACTGAGAACACGATTTGGCGTTAACGCAACAGGTACCGGCGGGATGTTTTTCGTAAACCCATCCGGTACTTCTCTTGCATTCTGGACCGAAACCCTACCTCAGAGGCGAATACTAGAAGTGCTGCAACACGAAGGATTCCATCAATTTGCCTACACCAGATTCGGCAGCGATCTTCCTGCCTGGGTAAACGAAGGACTCGCAGAATTCTTCTCAGAATCCGTATTGGTAAACAAAACATTCATCATCGGCCAAAGTAAACCACGCGTAATTAACGCAGTAAAAAAAGCTATCGAACTTAACCAACATATTCCCCTTCGCCAAATGCTAATGATGACTCGGAAAACGTGGGGTGAGGCGCTAGTAAGCGGTACAGCGTCGCTGCAATACCACCAAGCGTGGTCCATGGTGCATTTTCTGGTATATGGCGACAACGGCAGATATACACAGAGCTTCGAAGCATACCTTCGCCTAATAAACTCAGGCGTCCAATCAGAACAAGCATTCATTCGCGCCTTTGAAACCGATGATATTGAAGCATTCGAAAACCGCTGGAAAATATACGCTCTCGCAGCCAATCCCAGCGGTTTTGTAACCGCGCTTGAACGCATTGAATTTCTAGCCCAGGGCGCTTTAGAGCTTAGCGGGCTAGGAATATCCCCTAAATCTGCGGATGAGCTTCAGCAGGAATTAATAAAGATCAACTTCAAATATATAGTTCAAAAGCATGGACGCGAATTTCAGCTAAGCGCAACTGATCCGCAAATGTTTCAAATCCCCGATGATGATCTGGCGCAAGACAAGCCAATTTTTGTAATTGAGCCGGCTAAATTGCGAGGGTTATCCAGGCGTCAACTAAAATTCGAAGAAGTAAACCCAACTCCGCCCTCAATTAAGACAGAAAACCTTCGCCCCAAGTCACTGACAATCCGCTGGAAACGCGACCGCAAAACCGGCGACTTAAGATACGAAATAATCGTTAAGTGAAGAAGGCTTCTCACCCCCGACGCCCACAGATAGCAATCCGTGAGTTATCATGAAGATGGCATCATGGCATCAAGATCAATCCGTTTAGCCGCGACCCGATAGGGGAGCGTTTAAAGCAGGTATCCTCGCAAATCGCTTCAATAACTAGAGCTTTGATCAACTTCTTGTCAGTAATTAGTTACAGTTTTACGTACACTTTTACTGACGGTTTTACTGACGGTTTTACTGACAGTTTTACTACAGTTTTATTGACAGTTTTCTTGACCAAACTGCCTTGTAGCCTTGTTAGCTTAAGATTGTATCACTGAGTATGGTTTTGCTTAGGTTTCTAGTGTTATCCCTGGTTAATGAGACAAAAATAAATACATCCATAAAAAAGTGTTTTTGTTAGCCTAATTAGCCTAGCTTCGCGTATACTAGTTAGTGCAATTCGCTATTTACCGGAGGACAAAGCATGAAACTGAATTATCACAATCGCTTTATTGGCCTTTGCGCACTCATCATATTAATGATCTCAGTCCACGCAAAGGCGCAAGTTCCTTGTGAATATGATGTGACAGTCATCCAAGCTCCCGTCGATTGTGGGTTCGGGATTGTGATTACCACTGGCCTTGGTCTAAATGAGAATGGGGCGGTGGTTGGTAACTATTGGTGCTCAGCTTGGGAGCATACCGAGGCGTTTGTCTGGTCGGCTGAGGATGGCTTCATCACACTTGATCGGCCAGCGGGTGTAAGTTCGGCCAACGCGGTGGATATCAACGATAACGGAGTGATCTGCGGCACGGTCGTCGTATCCG
This sequence comes from Planctomycetota bacterium, assembly GCA_022574595.1. Taxonomy (GTDB): domain Bacteria; phylum Planctomycetota; class Phycisphaerae; order Phycisphaerales; family SM1A02; genus JACZRS01. The sequence continues at coordinate 373,780 of JACZRS010000001.1, forward strand.
GCTTGGGCTTTAGGGGTTTTGTTTATGAAGATGGCAAATGGACAATTCTCGACCCCGTCGTGCCGAATGGCGGCTGGTCCAGCGCCAGCGCAATAAATAACGCTGGAATTGTAGTTGGTAAGCGCAGTATTTCAGAAAACCTCAGTCCACAAGTAGCATACATGTGGTCAGAGAAAGATGGCTTTAGCCATCTTGATGGACTCGAAAAATTGAGTTCAGCTACAGCTATTAAAGGAGATATGATTACCGGCTGGACAGCAAATACCGGAGAAATGAAGGAAGGTTTTCTTTGGGATGATGAAAATATTTCGCTGCTCGGTCCTATTCCTGGCGGTTTTACAAGCGAACCGGCTGCTGTAACAAACCAAGGTGAGACCGTAGGATCAGGCGCTATCCCAATGGACGGATATCAGTTTGGTATTCTTCGTGCATTCATGTGGCAAAAAGGAAAGTTCACCTTGCTAGGAACTCTCCCTAATCATCTCAGTAGCAGCGCTCAAGATATTCGTGCCAACCCACAGCAGATCGTGGGGAGATCTTCTAATGTTGATGGCAACTCCAGTATCGCGCATGGATTCCTGTGGGAAAATGGAGTTATTTATGACCTAAACGACTTGATCATGTCAAATTCTCAAGTCTTGATTACCATCGCAGGCACGATTACGCAAATGCGAGGGGATATTCTCGCTCTTGGAACCGATGCCAAAGGAGACGTTGTTGCTTTTCTTCTAACCCCTGTTGAATATCCATTGGGAGACTTAGATAGCGACTGCGATGTGGACCTTGATGACTTGATTGCTCTACTGGAGGCTTGGGGGAAGCGCGATTCGCCCGCAGATCTGAATCAAGATGGCGTTGTCAGAACTGCCGACTTACTCATACTTTTTGCTAACTGGGGATGAGAGAACCTACAAAGAAAGGAGACGTCTATAAGAAGAAACTCAATTTCAGGCGCGGGAAGTGAGGAAAGGCCCATGCCCATTGTGCGGGCATGGACCGTGAGTAGCCCATCAGATTGTCTAATGCGCCATCAATGGCTTCTAGACATGAAGGAGAAAATTCATGTTATTTGCTACGAACTTTATGCGCCATATTAGAATGGTGCTCATCGTCATTTCAACTTTATTTCTACACCAATTTGCACTAGCTCAGACTATTCTCCATGTGGATGGAGATAATGGGCTCGCGGTACCAAATACTCCCAATCCAGGCGGCTCTTGGAACAATGCGTTTAAATACCTACCAGATGCCATAGCACTGGCTGAACAAAATGCAAACGGACTCAACCAGTATCAAATTTGGGTCGCGGCCACAATCCTGAGCAATCCCTATCGGCCCGATCGCAATGCCGCCAATCCAGGAGGATCAGGCGATGATGGTCTCTCATTTGAGATGGCATCAGCCGTTCAAGTCTACGGAGGTTTTGAAGGAGGTGAACTGGCGCTGGACGACCGCGATATCATCGCCTTCGAAACTATCCTTTCAGGCGAGATCGCCGATCCCGGCATCGCAGACAATTCTGGCCATGTCGTTGCCTTTGATTCTCTTACCGGATCCCCGGCAGTAATCGATGGTTTCACAATCTCAGATGGCAACGGAGATAATGCTTCGAACTTATCAGGTTTCGGCGGAGGCATATTCGTCAGCTACTCCAGCAATCTGTCGATTATCCGCAACTGCGCCATCAAGAACAACACCGGGACGTATGGTGGTGGGATGGCTGTTTTCGCTACTAATTCGGGCAGCATAGTGGAAATACGAAGCTGCAACTTCCAAGGCAACGATTCCAGCAGCTGGGGCGGCGGTCTGAACATGGAGACCATCCTTGGCGAGATCAACATCATTACCACTCTATTCGTCGATAACAACGCATACGAGGGCGGAGCAATAAATGGCTACCAATGTGAATTAGAGAATCTAAAGCTGATCAACTGTGATTTTATTGATAACAGCGCTGTGGAAGGTGGTGCTATTCATACTGAGGAGGACTCTGGCGCTTTGCTTGTGAATTGCTTATTACACGGGAACAACGCTAGTATTCACGGCGGCGCTATTGATCATGGGGGAAGCGCCATTGATGAGGTGTCTCTGATTAATTGTACGCTCGCCGATAACTCATCGCCTCAAGGCTCATTTTATCTTCACGGTGGAGCATTGGCAACGGTCGTTAACTCCATTCTCTGGAATAGTTCCGATGACGAATTCTTCTTCGGACCATTCGGTGGCACAACAGACGTAACTTACTCTGATGTAAAAGGCGATCCAGTTTGGGCCGGAACCGGCAACATCAACGTCGATCCCGAGTTCATCAACGCAGCCATGGGCAACTATCGTCTTGCATTTGGTTCGCCTTGCATCGAGAAAGGTAATAATTCGGCTGTTCCATGTGATGAATTTGATGTTGATCAAGATGGTTTTAATTGCAGTAACTCCGCTCAGCCTACACCCGATCTTGATCTACTTGATCGAATCGTAAACGGCCTCGTTGATATGGGTGGGTATGAATACCCAGATTTGCCTTGCCCATGGGATCTGGATGGCAATGGAGTTGTTGGTACTAGTGACCTATTAGAGCTATTTGCACAGTGGGGTACAGCTGGGCCTGCTGATTTTAATAATGATGGAATCGTTAATACTGAAGACCTGTTGATCTTGTTCGCCAATTGGGGGCCGTGTCCAGCTTCAGGTTTGCCGGACCCACTGACAGTGGAAGAGGAACTCATAGATGCGTGTCTGACTATGGATAATTGGAATGAATATGTGGGTGTGATGATGGGTTCAGCTAATCAAGCAACCAAGGATCGATATAAATGCTGGATGGAACACTACATCAACGATTGCAACAGATGCACATGCCTTGGCCCAGTCCCCTGTCCCAATCCTGATCCATTTGATGATTAGTCTGACTTAAAATTATACTGATTTAACCATAGCCCAGGCAGATAGCTGCCTGGGCTTTTTTGTTGGGAATAGAAGGCATCAGGAGTCAGGTTGCTCGGAATCCGCCTATGGCGGGAGTCAGGGGTCAGGGAAGAGAAGAAAGGCATCTAGGCCTCAAGGCATCAAGTTTAGCTGTAGGATTTTACCCTACGGGCAAAGGATTATTTAGCCAAATGAAAAAGCCGCTTCGACAAGATCGAAGCGGCTGAATCTTTATCTTTTCTGCACTAATGCCTTCTTTTTAAGGGCAAGGTCCCCAATTTGCGAAGAGTACAAGAATATCATTCGTGTTTACATCTCCATCGCCATCAAGGTCGGCTGGCCCTGCTGTACCCCATTGTGCGAAGAGCTCCAGCAGATCAGCTGTACTAACTTCCCCATCGCCGTCGAGATCCGCAGCACAGGCAGCAGATTCCGGGCCTTCCGCCATTACCGTTACCGAATCAGGCGAACCTGGTTTAAACAAACCAATGTCGATTTCTATAAGAGATGGTGGCGAATTAGCCTGGAACCTGAAGTTGTAAAGTGTGCCCCAACGTACCGCATTGGCATTAGTGTTTTCGTTGAAGGCTTGTGACTGCCAAATCATTTCTGTAGAAGTTCGCGCAGATGCCCAATCGGTATCAACAAACGGTTCGCCGGAATGGTAATCAACATCGTGGAAACCAACGTTAATTATGTCCACAGACGCAGCGACAGGAATGCTAAAAGTGTGAGCCGATCTATCGCTGTTCATGTTGTAAAGCGCGTATTCATATTCCCAGTAACCGTTCCCGAGGTCGGTGACTCTGTAACCGATATACATTCGGCCATCGCTGGGGATATCAAATCCTTTGACCGAAACTGTCGGATCAGATTCTTGCCAGGCAAAGATCGCAGGTCTTTCCATAATAGTACCGCCGGGGAGTCCGGTGATTTGCCCTTGGCTTCCCAGATTCACAGCGCGATAGGAAACATTGTTGTACCCATTACCCGCTGCTGCATCATCTGGTGTTACGTAGTGGGCTTCTGCGAAGTATATTGCACCTGGATTCTGACTAGCAATAACATCACTGGTATGTACTTGCAGTCGGCCATCGACAGTGCCGCTACCTGGGTGGGGATGTGGCCAGACAAATTCGCCGGTGTATGCGTTAACTTGATACTTAGGACCAAGGAAAGTTTGATTGCCATTAAGAGAAGCGCCATAGGGATCAGAACAATTTATGCCGAGCCAATCACAATTACCGTTGGATTGACAACTACCACAGGCGTTGCCATCCAAAGCGCAGAAGCCATGCTTAAGCCAAGTTTGTCCGATGTGTTCGAATTTGCCATCTTTGAGTCGGTACATATTTGCGCCGATGACCGGATGTTGATCAGCAAAAGTTCCGCTATCTCGCCAAGAAAGTTCCACATCACCTATATTGCAAGAAACAGTACCGAAGGAATAGGCACGAATATCTCCGACAACTCCCCAGTTGGCGTAATTGGAAATATTCCAAACCATAACATCCGGACCGATTCCGCCCGCAAGCGGATCACCCGTTCTATCTGCTGTGCTTCTAAAAGAATTACCTTTTTTGGATTGTGCATCGACATTAATTTGGCCAACTACAACTATGGCGCTCGCCAAGCCTATACCTGCTAAAGCTACACGTGGGTTCATTGAATGCTTCTCCTTAATCGCCGACACATACTGGATGTCCTAGTGAAGGCCTTCTAGTCTAAGTTGGTCCTCCTCTACCCTTTATCAATAGATTACGCCCTAATTGGCACAAAGGAAGTCTTTTGGGGACTAATCGTTCCATCTAATTTAATGTTGAAGATTTAATAATTATGTTGGCGGTCCGATATCAGCCTATTTTGAGCCAATATAGGGGTGGGGCTCTTGCTCTGCATAGGAATAGCGATCAGCTTTTTCGATTTTGCAAATACTGATCAGCCTTGCATTTACCCAAAAAAGGCTTTAATTGGCCAATTGAGAGGTTTGGAGCTATTTAGCATGAAGTAGAGGAAAGAGGCTGAGATGGGATTCGAATCCATGAATAGTGGATTAAAGCCTATCCCTTATAACCTGCAATCGTGGTTTACCGGATCGCTAGAACGGTTCTTACGTGAACGGAATCCAATTTGTCCTGTGTATGTGTTGTGCGATGGTCAGGCAATGACCGTGCTACAGCGATAATGTGGCCTATTCCAATATGTCGAACCGATGGCGGTGAAGCTATGCAATAGCGCTGAAAACCTGCGCCATGACCACCGCGCATCGTTTGTCAGTCACGTATTTGATATTTATCAATGGCTCTACATCGCCCTCGAATGGTCGTGCCAGAGGACGACAATAGGTAGAATGTATGGATCTTATGCTCAGAGGAGATGACTTTGCACATCGGATGCGAACTGTTTTTAAGGGTGAATTGCCCTCTCACTCATTTGAAGGTCGCTGCTACCACCGAATATTGATACCTGGAATGACCGGTGGAGAAAACCAATGGGCCCTCATCGGCGTAATCGGTCAGGCAATGCGCACCCGTGGAGCTGAAGTTACAGCACTTATGTGTGATGCGCTTCTTCCTGCATGCACGTTACGAAAAATTGACCATCATGAGAGCGCATGCACGCGTTGGTGTTACAAACACAGCGGCTTGTTCGCTGAAGCAGTCGGCCTGCCATATCGCTGGTACAGCCAGTACGTATCGAAGGACCGAATGATGTCAATTCGCCACGAAGTCGAAACGATTTCGCGCGAAGATTTGCTAAAGCATTCACATCAAGGAATCGAGCTTGGTGAACTTCTTCAGCGGTCACTGGAGTCGCATTACAAACTTGGTGCTTTGGATCTCGGCGAACCAGATGTTGAGCAAAAAGCACGTGACTTCACCGCAGCAGCTTGTGCGCTTGTTGAAATTGCCGACCAAGCGATGGACGAACTTGAGATAGACAAGGTGCTGCTTGACGATGGCGGTAAGATTGACTGGGGTGTGTTCCGCGCTGTGGCACGCCGAAAGGGAATTCCCGTGGATGTTATTGGTGTTGGAATCCGTGGCACCAGCATCCGCTTTGAGGTAGATTGCCCTCCAGCTAATACAGCGATCATGGCAGGTTGGGAAACGTGGAAAAAGCAACCACTTACACAGGAGCAGAATCAACTCCTTGATTCCTATCTAGTTCGACGCGAATGTGTCCCCTATGAGTATCGTGATAGCGATTGGCAGGCGTCTCTTACCGATGCGACCAACCTTGCCGACATCCTTGGCATCTCGAATCGGGATCCGCAGAGCCTTGTCTTTTCCATGTTTCCGAATGTAGGTTTCGACGCAGGAAAAACTAAGGGGGCAACAGCGGCATTCCCAACCGCACAATCCTGGGTGCAAGCAACTGTCAAGGCTATCGCGCGCTTTCCTGACCACCATCTCCTTATCAAACAGCATCCAGCCGAACACCACCGCGAATCGCGAGATTCATCGCTTGATGGACTCGGCGATCTACCACCCAATATCCATGTGATCCCCGGCAGTACCGAAGTTACCGCATCCGCAGTTGCTCGACTCTCCGACATCGTGCTAACGTACACTTCAACCGTAACTGCTGAAGCAGCGGCGCTTGGTTGCCCCGTTATTCTAGCGGGAGGCGGCTGGCACTCAGGTCGCGGCATCGCTTTCGAAGTAAAATCTCCCCAAGAGTACCATCAACTCATCGTTCGCATCTGCACAGGAGAGTTCATGCCGTCGGTCGATCGGGAGCTTGCTCGTCGGTATGCGTGGGCCTTGTTCTTCCGTAATGACATTCCAGTGACTCACTTACGTCGCAATAATCTCAATATCACAGACATCTGCATCGAGAGTGCCGATGATCTTGCACCAGGTGTGAACCCGTCAATCGATGCTATTTGCCGCGGCGTGCTGTGTGGCGAACCGTTTGAGAACCCTGAATTTCAATGCCAGGCAGTTGCTGCTTCCGAAATGTAATCCGCATTACTATTAGCTGCATACACAAGACAACTCAATAATATGACCTTGTATAATTCCAGCATTATCACCAGCAAGCTTGGCTGTCATTGACGGACCAATCGCCGATCTTGACGACATGAACAAGTTATACCATCATATAGGCTTGATGCAGAAACTGTCGCCAATGAAGACTGACACCTTGCAGCCATTTGACTTTGAAGAGCTATTCGACGAACTTTGGCCGATTTGCCGTAGCATTACGGGAAATGGTCTCAGGCAGTCGCTAGAGATCCTTAAACGCGTGGTTCCCATTGATGTTCGTGAATATGAGACGGGGCTACGGTGCTTCGATTGGGAAGTGCCGCTTGAATGGAATATCAAAGAAGCTTGGATAAAGACTAATGATGGCCGAGTGCTTGTTAATTTTGCAGATAATAATCTCCATGTCCTGAACTACAGCCTTCCAAAGAAAGGCATCGTTTCAAAGGAAGAATTATTTAAGCACTTACATTCCCGTGCAGATCTGCCAGACGCAATTCCCTACCGCACATGCTATTACGCACCTGAATGGGGATTTTGCGTTGAGCATGCGCGATTGACTGAATTCAAAGACGATAAGTATGAAGTCTTTATTGACTCCACTCTTAAACCAGGCGCAATGACAATCGGTGAGATGCGGCTCCAAGGTGAGAGCAATGACGAGATCGTCTTTACGACTTACCTCTGTCATCCATCCATGGCTAATAACGAGCTAAGTGGCCCGCTTGTGCAGACGGAATTGTTCAAGCGATTGCAACAACGATTGCAAAGACGCTACAGCTACCGATTTGTGTATGCACCTGAGACTATTGGTGACATCGTTTTTCTAAGCAGGAACAGTGACGAGCTTAAAGAGAATATGGTTGGCGGAGCTGTACTTACTATGCTCGGTAATGATAGTCCCATGATGTTCGAGCCATCAGGCAAGCAGGACAGTATCTTTGATCGGGCAGCACGAAATGTCTTGGAGCATAGGTATCCAGGCTCATCGATCGGCTCAAGAAATCCCAAGGGCCGCGCTGCACAGCGACAATACTGTTCGCCCGGATTGAAACTTCCTTTGTCTGTCTTGAGCCGAGCCCTCGGTGGCAGTTATCCAGAGTATCATACATCACTGGATACAAAATCCGTTATTCATGTGGATCGTCATAGGCAGGCAGTTGGGATTCTCGAAGATATCATTGATGTCATCGAGCATAACGAAAAGTTCATCAACCAACGTCCCTTCGGCGAGCCGTTTATGAGCAAGTACGATTTGAGTACGAGAATTGGAGGTGAACGGATCAAACCACAGAATTTGTACTATAAGTATCTCCTGCAGATGTCAGATGGAGACTCCGACTTGCTCGACATTGCAACCGAACTCAATATATGCATGCTCGACCTTCTCACAGCCGCTCAGGATCTCGTGGCAGCCGGACTTCTCTCCCCAGCTCAAACTACGTGCAAAACACTATGACTACAATAGATATCACACTACCCCGTGTGCTTAGCGTTGACGAACAAGAAGAGCTCAGCAAACAGTTGTACTGGGTCACAGATACCATCCGCTTAATTGAAGGGCGCGAGAACAAACCAGTCATGTGCGTTACCTTCGATGGCGAACCTGCGACTGAATTTGCAGAGGAACTTACAACCAAAGCAGCACAACTGATCGCCTCATTCAACGTAATCCCTCAGAAGATTGTTTACGAGCGCAAATCAACTCGCGGAAATGGTTGCCAGACTTCGTATGCAGATCTGCAAGCAATTGGTGATATCAAGGTCTTAGGTCACGGGCTGCACAGCTATGGGGGAATAATTGGAAAACTATTTCGCGCGCTAGGCGAGTTGTTTCTCAATGAAGCGCGCACGCTCGGCGCTGAAGAGTTTCAATTTCCAGCATTGATCCGTTGCGACACTCTCCTGAAGACCGGTTACGTTCACAGCTTTCCGCAGCATTGTCATTTTGTATCTCATCTTGACTGCTGCTCATCGAACTTACGAGCTTTTCGCTCGGAAATCGATAGCGACCCAGATTCCATCGACATTGAAATTAAAAAAAGACAAGTAGCACCAGAGTATGCACTAACCCCCAATGTCTGCTATCACTGCTACGAGCACTTTGCAGGCCAGCGAATTCCTGACAACAGCAGTATCCTCGTAACCGCGGCCCAGTCTTGCTTTAGGCATGAAGGGCGAGCCACCGAAGGCTTGCGTCGGCTCCGCGAATTTACAATGCGCGAGATCATCTGTATCGGCGAAGAGGACAGTGTCCTGTCTCAGCGCGAGCAGTTGCTTACAATGATGAAGCAGCTAATGGACCGTCTCGATCTACAGGGTGTGATCAAGTCCGCAAGCGATCCGTTCTTCTGCGATGACTACGATGCCAAGCGTATGTTTCAGATGGGCTTTGAACTCAAACAAGAAATGTGTGCGAGCATGCCTGGCGAGCCAAGCCTTGCAATCGCATCGCTTAACTATCACCAGGATTACTTTGGTCGTGCGTTTAACATCGTCGATCCTTCAGGTGAGCCGGCGCATAGTTGTTGTGTTGGATTTGGTATTGATCGATGGTGCGCAGCGATTCTTGCTCAGCATGGCATTAACCATCAAGCCTGGCCTGAGCCTTTACTACAATTGATAAGCCATACAACCTAATGACGAATATCGAAAACACAAACATTACGCGCGACGACCTTCTCTCTGCATTTATAGAAGTTGGTGTTGAACACGGCGATACTGTTTATGTCGCGTCCTCACTGATGGCGCTGGGGCTGATGGATGACCCGATTGGTGGTGTCCTTTGGGCGCTTCAAGAAGCGGTAGGGCCGCGAGGCACATTGGTGATGCCAGCTTTTAATTTTGACTTCTGCAACGGCCAACCGTTCGATCGCGAAAATTCCCCTGCACAGACTGGTACTCTGCCCGAAGCATTTCGTAAACTATCTGGGACTCAACGCACTTGGTCACCTCCATTTCACAGCATAACAGCACTCGGAGCAAACTCGGGCGAGATTGCCAACATCCGCGCTATGACATCATTCGGGTCCGACTCGGTCTTCGAGCATCTATACAAGATCGACGCAAAGCATCTACTGATAGGTTGCGGGTACCAACAGGGCGTACCACATTTTCATTGGTTGGAAGAGCGTTTTGAGGTTCCCTACCGCTATTGGAAGCGTTTCGAAGGCGACGTGATTGTCGATGGCCAATCGTTTCGGCGGGCGTTCTTCCAATATGTTCGATCCAGGACTCATGCAGTGAGTGGCGATGCAGAGCAACTTGGACTGCAGTTTGAAATAGCGGGTCATGTGCGTGAGACAAAACGTGGATTGTGTCGTATTCGTCAATTCAGCTTGCGCGATTTTGCGGAGTTCATGGATCCACTATTTGCAAATGACCGGTGCGTTCTGCTGCCTAGAGAGCAAGCCAAAGCATTTGAGCCAATAAAGTCACCGGTAATTGGAATTCACCATATAGGAATCACTTCTCGTTACGCGGACAATATTCGCGAGTTGATCCGTGCGATCCCGTTGCAAATGCGCTATGAAGGGATCGTGCACGAATTAGGCGTCAATGTACAGTACTTCGAGGGGCAGAACGTTCGGATCGAAATCGTGGACCCAATAACCCATTCCAGCACTGTAAGCCGATATCAACAGCAGTATCCAGCTTGCCCGCTCCACCACATTGCGTTTGAAGTTGAGAATATGGACGATGCTATCGCATATTTCCAAAGTAAAGGGTATTTCCTAATGAACGGTGATCAATATCCGGGGCCAGTCCCACATCAGGTCGCAGTCTTTCTCTCACCTGCAGTAACAGGTGGCTTACTCACCGAGCTAATTGCAACCAACGCAACCGACCTTACTGTTTACCATGACATTCCGATTCGAGGGCATGAGTTTGTATGACACTGATTTACTGAACAGCGTTAAGGATGTTCTCGCAAGAGAATGGAATCTGCCGCTAAGTGAGATACCAGACGATGCAGCGCTGAACCATCACCCATCATGGGATTCACTTGGTCACATTCGGGTAATGCTGGCACTTCAATCGGAATTGGAGGTTAAGCTCAACGAGAAAACGATTCAATCGCTCTCATCGGTCTCACGGATTGTCGAACATCTGAAGGCCAACAAATCAATGGAAGTGCCAGCAAGCTAATGGTTAATCAAACGAGCAATCTTCAGCAATCGTTAGATGTTCGAACGCAGTGGGAAGAGATCTATTCCGACCCGCAAACCGCGCACAAAAACAAGTACCCAACCGAGCTGGTCGTAAGTACAGTTTTCCGAAATTTCAAGACACGATCTGGCCTCAAGGCACTCGATCTTGGTTGTGGTTGGGGCAATAATCTTCGGTTTCTGCGGGATGTAGGATTTGACGCCTATGGTATAGAGATCAGCCAGACCGCAGTCGAGTCCATGCGGGACGAGTTTGGTGACAAAGTTGTCCAAGGTACGTTCCTGGATCTTCCTTATCCGGATGATCATTTTTCATTTATCCTTGATCGCAGTTCGATACAGCATAATCCGATCCACGACATCCCCGCAGCAATCCAAGAAGCGAGACGAGTACTAAAATCGGGATGTATTTTTTTCTCAATGATGGTGGCAACACATACCAACGCGTATAACGCAACCGTGCTGTCCGAGCCAGAAGTTCGCTCCTTGCTGTCTGGTTTCAGCGAATTCTCAATAGATTTCGAAACTCGATCGTCCAACGAAGGCTCGCGGATTCACACTGTTCACCTTATTACCGCGCGAAAATGAACGCCTAGCCCATGTAAGCACCGCATGGCTGGCGCAACTTTCATGACGTGCCAGGACACACGCCACCACCACAATCAGCCTTATTCAAACAAAAACCCTGCCAACACTATTGCTGGCAGGGCGTTTAAAAGGCCGAGATGGGATTCGAACCCATGAATAACGGATTTGCAATCCGTCCCCTTAGACCACTTGGGTACTCGGCCTGTTTGGACGTGAATCATTGTCACAGGCAGCATAAAGGTCAAATATCACCCAATTATGGGTTATTTGAAGGTTATATCGACAGCAACTCAATTCTGCCAAGCAGCAGACTAACAGACATTACGTCTATGCAAAAGCAAAGTCTTGCGATTATTAGAATCTTGGTAGTTGTTTTTAGAAGGATAAATAAAGTGCAGAATACTTATTTACCATCAGCTAATGTGGTACGTTCATCTGCAATGGAAGTTGTATTTGTTGCGGGATCTTGGGGTAGATATCGCATTAATAGTGCACCATGCAAGTCTACTGTGGGTGGTTTTCTACCTAATAGCCAAGCTACTGATTTGTCCTTTTCTACGCGATGAATCTGTATACGCAAGGGTTGTTTGGTATCAGGATCCAAGACTACCTGGATAGGAGAAGTTTCATCGGTTTGCTGACAAACATAAAACTGTTGCCCTTTTTTGATGCCCCAAGCCCAACCGCCACTAACAGTGATTTTGCGTTGTGCAAGGATATTAAGGATTCGTGGCTCCCCCATGTGAGTTGGGAGCGATTCTACAATGCGCTGAATTGTTTTATCGATGGCATTACGACTTGCTTTACCCAAAGGAGTCGACCAGAACAAGTACGAGCCAAACTCAAGGTTGTTGTATATTTCCTTGATAGGTGTATCAGAAGAACCAGCTGTGCCCATGACATGGTCCGCAGCTACAACTCTACCTCGCCGGAGATCAAAGATATTAAAGTCGATAGCAACGATTGCTTCGTTTCGTTTTTTAAAGAATCCCCATCGAGACACTTCGCTTGGAAGTTCAGAAGTATGGTGAAAGTCAGTTACTTTCCCCACAATGATAAAATGAACATCGGGGTAGTCAGCTTGGAGTTTGGAAAGATTATCGCCTCGCCGCGACAGCGATCGTTTGAGGTCACCTAGGACAGTATTTGAAATTCGAGAATCGATCCAAACCTCAAACTCCTCACGATTTAGCAGTGAACGTGAAAGAGCATCTCTCATTCCGGAGCCAATATTTTTCCACCTAATTGGTGAGTTTGCGGGACTTTCGAATCTGCCGACCGCTATGACGGTTCGCTCGTTTGCGGTCCATTGGGCTTGGTGCGTTGATGATGTTGATACAGGTGGCTTACTAAATGCAAAAGGGTTGGACCACGAGAAATTAGAGCAACCCGATGAGAAAGCTGCGAAAAGCATTATGAGAAACAGGCTAAGAATTGGGCCACAGGTACGGTTCATCACAAACCCATCGGCCTAGAACTTTACTGGGCTTGAAATCCCTATAGAGTCTGTCATTGTAACTAAGGCATGGCGAGAACAGGCAACAATGGCCGATTTTCCTAAAATCGGAGCAATCAATAGGAGCAAACTGTAATGCAACCCTTCCAAGGCAACATTTACCGAAATATTGGGCTTGTCATAGCAATCCTACTGATGATTGCAGCAGAGCATAGTAGCCAACCTTCCCAACAGCCGCCGGCAAGTACTACCCCAAAGGTTAAGGCTGGAGAAAGATCCTCTACAGAACAACTGCCACGCAGTCCACTACTTCGCGAAGGGAGTTTTTTGGTCGAGGTCAAGGGGATAATGGGGTTTAACGATAAATCAAAGTGGTGGCGGTTTACCATTGATAGCGAAGATCCAAAGCATCCATCTTATGAGCTTTCATTTCTGCCTTGTACATTGATGTCTGACATGCGGCAAATAACCCAAAGCATGTCCAACCAACAAGTGAAATTCGAAACTACCGGACAAGTTTTCGTGTACCACGGACGAAACTTTTTTCTTCCATCACATGCCCCCCGTGTCGTTGAAGTGCAACAAAAAAGTAGTATGCCAGATAAGGAAGAAACTGCATCCGATGATGTTGACGAAACTGATGCTGCAAACGAAATAGAAAATTCTGATCAACAAGATGATAGCGCAGAAGCAATACTTCGTGGCTTAGAGCAAGGCGTTGGTCCCGTAGTACGCAGCACTGGTGGGGAAGCTAAGGAACAAAAAGCTGAATTAAAATTAACTCCTGAAGGTACTCAAGTCATTAATCGCCGCGGAAGAATGCACCGGGGTGCGCATGGAACATGGTGGTTTACCTTTGATGCGGACGCGTCTGGCTTAAGTGATCCACCAATGGTGATCTTGCCTTGCTTGTTATTAGAGCGAATGGAGCGATACGCAGCCAGATCAGGCGCTTATACAGCTATGCTGTTAAGTGGACGCGTGTATGAGTACGAAGAACGTAACTACATCTTGCCCACCATGTTTCAGATCCCGCGCGAACGAACCACATTAAACCCATGATATGTAGCGCAATCACCAAGCTGCGCACAATTACGATTCGATTGGAGTCACACTATTCATCTTTGGCGGATCTGTTGGAGTTCCGGTACTTGGGTTTGATTTAACTCCTCCAAGCGCTTCAACGACATCCATTCCTTCTATGACTTGTCCAAATCCGGTGTACTCCCCATCGAGATGTTGGCATTTTTCGCGTGTTAAACAGATGAAGAATTGACTTCCCGCGGAGTCCGGATCTTGTGATCGAGCCATTGAGAGTGTGCCGGGATGGTGTGGGCGATCGTTAAATTCAGCATTAACTTGCCAATCGGGTCCGCCTGTCCCATCACCTTTTGGGCATCCGCCTTGTACCACAAAGCCTGGTAGAATGCGGTGGAATATGAGGTCGTTATAGAACCCTTCTTTGCCGAGCTTCAAAAAATTCTCAACGTGGTTTGGAGCGACATCGTCCCACAATTCAACAGTCATGTCTCCCATGGAGGTTGAGATAACAGCTTTTGGATAGTCAGCCATGGTTTAGTGTTCCGTAATTAGAGCGTATTTAATGTTATTAAGTATCATACACTTTGCTGGTTCAACGAGGTACACGAAGTGGTCTTGGATCAACAGAATTTGATATTTCTGATAAGGGTTTGTCAGGCCGACCAACCTCAGGAGTTCTAGGCGGCGAATCTATTAATGTCGCACTGATTATTACAGGAGGATCGGTAGGCCTGCCACTTGAAACATCCGCAAGCTCAACGCTTGCTATAGCCTGGATCGTTTCTGATCCACTAATAGCATATCCAAAAGCGCAGTAACTCCCATCAAGCGCAGCAGTACCCGCACGTGACAGGCAAATAAAGAATTGGCTGCCTGCAGAGTCTGGCGGAGTATCCCTGGCCATGGAAATCACACCAAAGTCGTGTGGCAGCTGGCTAGGTTCAATGGGAAGCCAATACCCTGGCCCACCATTACCGCTACCAGTTGGATCACCCGCTTGTATCACAAAGGGATCGCCTGCAATTGTCATTGGCACAACTCGATGAAACACTACGCCGTCATAGAAACCACCAGCACACAATTCAAGGAAATTCCAAGCTGTGTTGGGCGCTTGGTCGGGGCGCATCGCTAAGCGTATGTCGCCAAGACTGGTGTGCATGATTACATCTTGTTCTGGGTATATGCGAAATCCACTGAGAAGACGCTCAGGTTTAGTACTCTTATCAGATGAATAATTTACAGCAGGTTTTTCAGTCTTCTTTGAATCCTCCTTGTTGGCTGTCTTACTATTGTTGTCTTTAGGCGGATTACTTACGATGGGCTTCTCTGGTGGTTCTACAACTGGCGGATGAAGTTCATCGTACCAGTCGATAATGTGAGTTGTGATAGCTCCGCCAGGCCTAACCGGTTCAAGTTTCGTAACCGGTACCATGCGCGACAACATCGGCTGAATCACCAAAGCTGGGCCGATAGGTTCAAGATCGATTATTAGTTGTAGGTAACTTGTGCTGCGCAATTCCCATAGCAAAGGGAAGTACTCAGCCAGATCGATTCTTCCCGGCCGAATAGATGCAGGCTCAGCCAAGAGAGCTGCATCAGCATCCATGAGAACTAATGTGGAGGATTGCGAGGCATTTGCTACGACTCGGATCATGATCGGTCTATTTATGCCATTAAATAGCCGCTCAGGCAGCAATTTGCCTTCGTCCGCTGATGCGGTTTTGCAGCAAATAGCTACGATCAGGGGTGCTAGAAGCCCCAAAATCGTTCTCTTGGCTACCAGTCGAGAAGTTTGCTTGCTTATTTGAGTTGATCTATTCATCACTCGATCCGATCTTCTTGTGGGAGCCATTACATCTGTGCAATGGCCGATTTTTCTTGAAGATACTAAGACTATCGTATACCAGATGAGCGAACCAACGCGAGTCTCACATTTGCTTTTAGAATCTGCATCGACGTTGGCTCGTGTAAGCAACGCCAGAGCGATTATTGTGTGCATAGATGCCCTGCCCGAACTCAAAGCTGTCCCCGCTCGGACTGTGCTGGTTGTTCGTGATAAACACGATAAACAAAGGGTAAAAGACTTAGCTGAAAGTAGCCCCACATTACTTGAGGTCCCAAGCGTAACTCTCAATCGCTTTGGACAAGTCAAACTAGCTGCGATCATGGCCCTCTCCAACAGAATCATAGATCTTGGGGATACAGTAATTTTTCTCACCGGGCCGTATCGCGCGCTGATCGATTCAGTCGTGGTGATGACGATCGGATCTGAGTATGAGTTGTTTGACACCACCGAGCAGCCGAGTATTGATGAACACATTAAACGTGCTGTATTTCATCGTGTAATGGGGTTGGCACTTGATATTGGTCAGCACGGTCGAGAAGGCAAACACACGGGAGCGTTGCTTGTTGTTGGCGATGCCAAGGAAGTGCTCAAGCAATCCGAACAAATGATTCTTAATCCCTTTAAGGGTTACGAAGAAAAGCAACGCAACGTTCTTGATGATCGAATGACAGAAACTATTAAGGAATACAGCTCACTAGATGGAGCATTCATCATTCGAGGAAACGGCGTAATCGAAACCGCAGGAGCACGAATCAAAGCAGGTATAAGCGAAGGTCTACCCTCAGGCCTGGGCGCACGGCACGCAGCCGCAGCTGGAATTACTGCCAACTCAAGGTCGATCGCATTTACAGTCAGCGAATCAGATGGGGCGGTACGAGTCTGGCGTGCGGGTAAACTGCTGGCAGATTTCGAGCCTAGCGGTCGTTAAGCTACAAAAAATAGCTATTACCATCTTAAAAAGCTTCTATTTTGACCACCAAGGCTTGTTTTGTGCCTATTTACACTAAAACTAAAATCACAAATATTCTTGCCTAGTCTGTCTTGGCATGGTAATTTAGATATATGTATCAAGAGAGAGTTGCTATAGGTTCTTTTTCCTAGCAGTTCTTGCTATGCTGCATAGAGTTAAAGAGATGAAGTGAATAGAGAGTGCTTGGAGAAGAGAATCTAATGAACTTATCTGCTTTGTTGCGTCGTTTTGCACTATGTGTTGGTGCTGTTACGTTTTTGGGCGGTGCACCGATTGCTCTCGCTGATGGTACACTTTTTGATGTCGGTGAGTTGCAGTTTTTCTTCGGTGATGCCTCCGGCTTGACACCTATGTCTGCTGACAACGATGGCACGTGGATATATACAGTATCCGGTGGCAATATAAATGGTGATAGACTTGCACGATATTTCCAGGATGGAACACTAGACCAGACCTTTGCGCCTGGCATCGACTTTAGATCCATTTTCACTGATAACAGTGGCAATCTGTTTGCTAAAGAGTGGGGGACAGGCAATGTCTACAGCATGTCGCAAGATGGAATGCCAACGTTTCTTTATACGCTGAACGATCCTCAAGATCATTCATCTGCAAGTTTTAATGCAGACGATACCGAGCTTTATACACGCGATGGTTCTACGATTCGACGTTATAACTCTAGCACTGGCATGTTCCTCGGATCATTTGAACTTATGGGATTGATTGGCGATGAGTTATCTACCCCAGCTGCCTGGCAGATGGAGACCAGCCGCTCAGGCCGAATTTTTACATACGCAGCCGGTATTGTCTCAGAATGGGACACGAAAGGCAATAGGATTGGCACAGCCAACATAGCTATCTCAGGAGACCCAAGCGGTCTCGACACAACCTTTTCATTTGCCGTAGGTGGAGATGACGATATTTACCTTTACAGTGAAGCTACCAATCAATGGAAAGTTTGGAATATAGGTATTCCTGCACCAGGAACATTGGCGCTTCTTGCAATCGGTGGCGTTGTTGGGCGAAGAAGAAGACGAAGAATCTAACAACCACCTCAAATTTCAGTTTTATAATCACAAGACCGCCCACTTAGAGCGGTCTTGTTCGTTTATGTGCCGTCCTGGCAGCTATGATCCACCCATGCCAGATGCCCAAATTACTTCAACTCACTTGAAGATCGGAATGGAAATCCACGTCGAACTGGCAACACGATCAAAGATGTTCAGCCGATCTGCTAGCACTGCTCATCCAGATCAATTTAACGTAAAGCCCAACTCCCTGGTTGATCCTGTTGTAATGGCTCTACCGGGAGCGCTTCCCGTCATGAATAAGCGCGCTGTTGAACTGTCGATGATGGTGGGGATGGCACTTAACTGCACCATCGCAAACTTCAGCAGGTGGGACCGCAAGAACTATTTCTATCCGGACTTGCCTAAGGGGTATCAAATAAGCCAATACGATTTGCCGCTTTGCTTTGATGGCGAACTTGAGATTACATCCTCAGATGGTTCGATAAAGCGCGTAGGTATTATTCGTGCGCACTTGGAAGAAGACACGGGCAAGCTCAGCCACGAATTACCCGGAGGTGGGAAATATAATGGCTCGCTTGTTGATCTAAACCGCGCCGGTACGCCCTTACTTGAAATTGTTACTAGTCCTGATCTGCAAAGTGCGGAAGATGCGGTTGTTTTCGCCAAAGAATTGCGCAACATTTGTCGTTTTCTTGGTGTAAGTGCAGGGATTATGCAGCGCGGGCATATGCGATTTGAGCCAAATGTTAACGTAATTATTAAAACCGAAGATGGAAGCGAGAACGCTACACCAATTGTTGAACTAAAAAACCTTAATTCATTTCGAGCTGTGCATGATGCTATAGAGTTTGAACATGAGAGGCAGATAAATGCCTGGTCAGATGATGGTATAGTTCAAGCACCCGGGCTAAAAAGTACGCGAGGCTGGGACGATACTAAAAAAATAACAGTTCTTCAGCGAGCCAAAGAGGAAGCTAACGATTATCGTTATTTTCCTGATCCAGATTTATTGCCCGTTACCATTAGCGATCAATGGAAAAGTGAAGTTGCAGCTTCAATACCCCAATTGCCCATGCAGCTGCGCTTACGATACCAAAGTGAATACAGCTTATCTGTGGTCGATGCACGGGCGCTTACTGAAGAACGTGATGTTTGCATGTTTTACGAACAGTGTGTGCAAGCAGTTGATTGCTCAAGCATAACCCAGGCAAACGCTGGTCTTGCATGTGCGAAATTGCTTCTTAATGCTGGGGCGCGCCTGGCTAGAGAGCACAATTGTCAAATTCACGAGCTGGGTATTTCCGCAAAGCAAATCGCTCAACTTGTTATTATGAGAATTGATAATCGCATCGGTTCAAGTGCTGCTGATGAACTATTTAGTTTGTTGTGTGCTACCCATGAGGAAGCCCAAGTCGTAGCAAAGTCGGCTGGATTGCTACAGGTTAGTGATGAAAAACAACTGAACGAATGGGTTGAAAAAGCCATCAGTGCCCAACCTCAAGCAGCTCAAGAGTATGCAAATGGTAAAGACGCAGCACTGGGAAGAATAGTCGGTGAAGTGATGAAACTAAGCCAAGGTCAAGCGGATGCAAGAGCCGTTGGGACTCTGCTAAGAAGCAAATTATGGGGCAGCTAATACGCTAATCGTCCTTATCTGTCGAAGTAGATGTATAAGCCTTAAACGGATCAAACTCTATCGATCCTGTAGTATCCTTTGGAACTATCGTTTCAAACCTAACAGAGCCATCAAGAAATAGGATATTCCCAGCATTTGCCACGGCGTGCCAATCCGCCTGTCTACCTGTTCGTTCATGAACTTCGTACCAAACCGTATCTCCCATAAGCACAAACTTTGAGTGCGGAGTAGTGATTGTGCTTATTGAGATTCTACTCGCTGATTCTGCCAAGTCTGGATTAAGCCTTAAAAGTATGGCATTAGCTCGGTAACTTGTGCCAAATGCACGAAATGCAGAAATGGAGCCTGTACCCACACCCGCCACTTCGCCGTGGATTCCGGTATCGCCCGGGCATTTGAATATCTCTTCACCATGCCTGATAAGGCTGCTTTGCGGTATGTATCGATTCAGAGGTCGATCGAAATCCAGAAAGGGCGAACCATCGATGGACGAGAACCTTAGCCCTCCATAGAACCACCCGGGCTCCACAGCAACGGTAGGAAATAGTCCATTGTTTACGTCCAGGCAAATCTGCCAGGCCTCGCCTATTAGCCTCTGGTTGTTGGCACAATCATCTCTGTAGCTAGCGATTCTGGCTGTGCTAAGCGTAGGTAATAAAATAGCTAGCAGAGCGCTAACAACTGCAAGAGCTATTAGCAGCTCCAAAAGCGTAAGACCATGCCCACAATATATTCTTTTCATGCCACCTGAATATACACTCACAACTGCCTTGGCGGATCCACTAAAATCTGAGCTATTAGCCAAATCTATGCCTCTGCCCTCGTTCTGAGGCTGTCTAAAACGTTCATAAAGTTGATATATGAGTCGTAGGGGCTGTCATATGGGCTGAAATACTTATGGACATCTCCGTCTGCCCAATATTTTGTGCACATATAATATAGGTGATCTGAGGTTGTCAATTTCCGCCAATCCTCCAATATGTATTCATCCCCAGCTGCATATCTAGCCTTGATAGGCTCCTCCAAGCGGTAAAGCTCCGCCGCTGCTGCCTCCTGCATCGAATTTCCTAACCAAGCGGACAAATCCCGCTCCGTATCCGCCCAAGAGGTCATGTGCTTTACATCGTATTCGCCCACCGGTTCGTAGCGCTCAATGCACTCACTAGGAGTAGCGAAATCATTTTGCCCCGGATTGACATCAAAGATTTTTTCCGGAAGCGAATCGAGAAATTCAAATATGCCAGTATCTTCCCATTGGTGTTCGCCAAAGGTTTCGTAGTCCATGAACAGATTGCATATATAACCCTCACCATTGATCTGATCCACCCACTTAGCAAACGTCTCTGCTTTCAATGGCCACTCTGACCAATTGCGATCTGAAAACCGAAACGCAATATCATCACTTAAGCGGTGATTCTTAAGTAATAGCTTCACACGAGCGCCAGACAGATTTCCATGAGTGCCAGGCGGAACGTAAACATAGTTCGGCGAACGGTAACCAAGTAACTGATCCACGCCTTCACAAAGAATCCCTTTATATTTCCCTTGTGATGCGATATGTGAAGCCACTTCATTGGAATAAGTCAGCTCAGTATTACGAAAGACCTGCGGCTCATAGCCAAACAATCGTTTAACTAAATCATGGTGAATCGATACCTGCTCAATGAACTCTTCGCGCGATGATAGAAAACTCAATGAGTGGTGCGAAGTCTCTGCTAGAAACTCACATGCACCGGTTTCTTTGAGCTGTTGAAACAGATCAATAACATCCGGCCCCCAAGCTTCAAATTGCTCCAAAGCTACTCCTGAAATTGAATACGCAACCTTAAACCGCCCTTGGTGACGCTTAACCAGATCCAGAATCTTTTGTGTTGCCGGTCGATAGCACTTATTTGCCACCTTCTCAAAGATAGCTTTGTTGGCATCATTATCAAAGTAAAACGGATCGTTATCAAAGACCGAGTACCGCCTTAGCCTAAACGGCTGATGTACCTGGAAATATATACAGACAGAAGCCATAGACCCCAATCGTAGCGTGAAAGACGATGCGTGTCTTGGGGCAGTTGTATCTTAACTGACAGTGGTTGCAAAAGGCTTGTAGACTGTTATTGGCATTACACAAGTGTTGCCTCATTAGCTCTATCTAATTTGGCTTGAGAGTTTTCCTTGAAGATACTTCACGTTAATGATTATCGCGATGCAGGTGGATGCGAAGTTGTCATGCAATTAACCGTGTCGCTACTTAATAGTCACGGAATGGATGTTGATACATTTACTTCCGATGATGTGCCTGGGTATCGCAGAACTGCTCTTGGGTATATCAATTCAAACCTGTGCAGAAAAAAACTTGCGGAGGTTCTTCATAGTCAGCAGCCTGATGTGGTGCATTTACATAATTTCTATCACGAGCTTTCGCCTGGGATTCTTAAAACTCTAGCTGATTACAAACACAGTCACGATATGTTGGTAGTGATGACGGCTCACGATTATCACTTGGTTTGTCCAAATTCCGGTTTAAGCTTTTATAAAAACGGCAAATTGCAAATTGCGGATGTTTCTCGATTGAAGAATATCAGTTATCTATTTTCGAGGAGTTGGGACAATAGATCAATTGCACATTCTTTACTCAAACTAGCGCAGCATATTTATAACTATCGTTTGCTTAAACGCCACAGTGTGATTGATTGCATAATTTGCCCCAGCAAATTTATGCGAAGTGCACTAAGTAGTCTTGATATACATACGACACACATTCCACTTCCAGTTCCAAATATCTGTAACCGTTCTATTCGCACAAATTCTCCTTTAACTTTTGTATTTGCAGGCCGCGTCGAACCAGAAAAGGGGCTTGCGCAATTTTTAGCAAGTGTCCCAGATGACATGCAAGGCAAATTTATAGTTATAGGTGAAGGTAGCGAGCTTCAACTCTGTAGAGATATATCTGAGCAAAGGCAATTGCAGATGGAAGTTGATTTCATAGGCAAGCGCCCACGAGATGAAACATTAGAAATAATTAACAGAAGCCACATTTTGGTTCTGCCTTCAGTTTGGGTTGAAAATTCGCCCGTAAGTTTGCTGGAAGCACTTGCAGTTGGAACCAATGTTCTTGTTTCAGATTTAGGGGGCATGAAGGAAATAGTTGAAAATGCTGGCGTTGGTTTTACATTCTCGCCCGGTGGCGCGCAAAGTATTGTTCAAACCCTTGATTGTGTAATAGAGTGTTTCAATCAAGGAACTTTGAACAAATTTGATGTGTCAGAATTTCTCAGCAAGCGCACTGAACAGGAATATCTCGATCGTTTGATCAGCGTATATAAAGGCCATTCGCCTATTTCAGATGAAGCAAACGAAAGCGTCGAGGTGGCGGTGGTATGAGGCTTCTACTTATTTCGCCTTACTTCCCCCCTCAAAATGCCATCGCTTCGTTGCGAGCATACGCGTTTGCGCAGCACTGGTCAGAGCAGGGCGTGGATTTGACAGTGCTTACAACACGCAAGCGCGAAGATCAGCGTGGGCTTGAGAAGTGTTGTGATGAATTTGAGATGGTTGAGATTCCCTATGAAATACCTCGGATATTTGAGGTATTAAGACGAAAGCACAAATTCAGCCAAATAGAAGGCAAAAGCAAGCAAGCGAGTTCTTCAGCTTCTGGAAGGTCAATGCGCGCTCTAGATAAATTACGGGGCTGGACAGGAATTTTAGGTTCAGTACGGATGCCTGACCTTACAGACTACTGGGTAAAACCGGCCGTTAGTTGGTGTAAGGAGCAGCAACACTGGGATGTAGTAGTCAGTAGCTGCGGCCCATACACAGCGCACTTAGTAGCGTTAACACTTAAAAAGCAACTACACGCAAAACGGTGGGTAGCAGATTTCCGAGACTTGTGGGTGGGTAACCACATCTATCGAGGATTATTTCCCTTTACACTCAGAGAACGCGCGTTACAAAAGCGTTGTCTTGCCGAATCAGATTTTGTAACCACAGTCAGTGAAGAATTGGCTAAGAATCTGCGCCCACGAACAAGGGCGCAAGTCAAAATAGTGTACAATGGCTTTGACCCGCGTGATTTTAAATCACTAAATAAGGAGCGGATTTTCCCTGATGATGATCTTGTGCGCATGGTTTATACAGGCACACTTTATAAGGAAGGTCAGGATCCTTCGCCCATACTTAACGCATTACGAGCTTTGAAGAAAAACCATCCAAAGCTCGCTTCCAAGTTAAAACTGGTTACTGCAGGGCATGGCTGCGAGCGCTGGCAACAACTCGCAAAGCAATTTGAAGTAACCGATTTTGTTGAGATTAACGATGTGGTTGAGCGCAGTGATGCGCTTAGAATGCAGCGCGATGCAGATGCTCTACTTTTAATAGATTGGCGCGATTCATCAGCGGGTGTGCTTACCGGCAAACTCTTTGAATACCTGGGCCAGCGCGCTCCGATTCTAGTAGTAGGTGGTCAAGGCGATTCAGCAATTACACAGGTGATAAAAAAAACATGCAGAGGCAGATGCTTTGCTAGCGATGAAAAGCGTATTGCAGATGCACTTGTGCAGTTAGTTGATTCGCCGCAGAGTTTATGTGATACGCCAAATCATGAAGTGATTTCATCTTTTACACGTGAATCTCAATCAATGCGGCTATTAGAGATGATTAAGAATTTAAAATAAATCGCCCTTTACGATTTGGATCATGTTTTACAACGACAACAGCTTCGCCCGATTCATGATCAAGCACAATCCGCCAACCATCATCCGCTGCGCGCTCTAACAATTGCTGTTTGGAAATCATGTTCTGATGGGGAAGCATGTCGTAACCCATATTAAATGATGGCCCAACATGATTGATGGTCGGCATAACATCGCCAGGAAAACAAACGGTCCCTTTATCATCAGAAAAACGCAGAGCTTGCTGTCCCCAGGTGTGGCCAACCATGGGCCAGGCAATAATCCCCGGAAGTATCTCCTTCTCGCCATCAACTAGCTGTAAGCGATCAGCTATGGGATCCAGATGATTGCGCAAATATGTCCGCGTCATGGTTGATTTATTTGCTAACGCATCTTCCCATTCCGTTTGCTGCACGAAGACCTTTGCGTTAGGAAATGTTGCAACAGCCTCACCTGATTCATTAAAACGCGATAATCCAGCTGCGTGATCAAAGTGCAGGTGAGTAACTATGACGGTATTAATATCTTCAGGGGCGCAGCCAACTTCACTAAGTGCATCAACTATCCATCGCTTCTCCATATCGTAAAGGCTGCGCTCTTTTTCAGTCCACTTATCCCCGAAGCCAGTCTCGATTAGCACCTTCTGCGAGCCATCATCCAAGAGCAGGCAATTTGTTTGCATGCGAATGCGGTTGTTTTCATCGGGTTTGATGAGTTTGGACCAGATGGCTTTAGGCACTACGCCGAACATACTGCCACCATCAAGGCTAAATGAGCCCGCTCGAAGAAGTTGCCACGACCATTGATGATTCATGCTTTGATGATCGGTGCGGTTGGATTTGGTACGCGCGACATTGCGTTTCTCGTATCGATAATGAGCTGCGCGTGTTTGCCGATTAGGCCATAATCAATGGAAGTATGATCGGTGATGATTAATACGCAATCGTGGTCCTTGATCACTTGTTCTGTTAATGGCGTAGATGTCAGATCAATATCATGTCGGCGCATCTTGGGGAACATCGGAACATGTGGATCGTGATAGGAAACTTGTGCGCCTCCCGACCAAAGCAATTCAATAATCACAGCAGCGGGACTCTCACGTACATCATCTATATCAGGTTTGTAGGCAATACCGATCACCAGAATTTTGGCATTATGCAAGGCTTTTTTGCCAATATTTAGTGCGGACATCAGCTGCGAAACTACATATGAAGGCATTTGAGCGTTTACTTCGCCCGCAAGTTCTATGAACTTGGTGTTGCGACCAATCTCTTTGGCTTTCCATGTCAAGTAAAACGGATCGATGGGAATGCAGTGTCCGCCAAGCCCAGGCCCGGGGTAAAACGGCTGATATCCAAAGGGCTTGGTAGAAGCAGCTTCGATAACTTCCCAAATATCAATTCCCATTTCCGCTAATAAAGTTTTAAGCTCGTTAACCATTGCGATATTTACTGCACGATAAATGTTCTCCACCAGCTTGGCCGCTTCCGCAACTTCCGCAGATGACACCGCATGAACTTCTGTAATCAGATTTTCGTACATTGCAACCGCAAGATCAGTGCTTATGGCATCAACTCCGCCAACGAGTTTTGGGATTGTTGAAGTATCGTAATTTGCGCGTCCGGGATCTTCACGTTCAGGACTATAAGCCACAAAGAAATCGCGACCACACTTTAATCCAGTCTTTTCGAGAATGGGCAGCATCTCATCGCGAGTAGTGCCCGGGTAAGTCGTAGATTCGAGAACAATAAGTTGTCCTGGTTTTAGTAGTGATGCAACCATCTTTGTGCTATCTAAAACAAAGCTCAAATCGGGTTCACGGTGGGGGCCTAGCGGGGTGGGTACACAAAGCAAAATCGCATCTGCATCCTCAAGCGATGATGCATCAGAAGTCGCTATAAATTTTTCAGATGCAGCTAACTTTGGAGCGAGATCATCGCCAAGATGCTTTAGATATGACTCGCCTTTATTTAGCATGTCGATTTTTGATTGATCACAGTCGTAGCCTATGACTTTGTAGCCCGCATCATGGGCGGTACGGGCCATGGGCAGGCCCACGTAACCAAGCCCGACTATGCCGATGGTTGCGGTCTTATTCTCCAGCCGCTCCCTTAGAGTGGTCGCAGCTTCACAGGAGGAGAAATCTGCCATCAAGCTTTTAGTCTGTTTAGTTATCATTGTCATAGTGAAATTGTACTACTTAACCGCGGGATATTTAGTTCTGTCAGCCTAACATTTCTCAAATAACTACGAAACCAGCTTGCTGGGATCTTGCAATAGCTCTATCAGAGTGTTGAGGAATCTTGCGCCTTCCGCACCATCAACAACTCGATGATCACAGCTAAGACTCAGAGGCATAACTCTGCCCGCATAAAATTTACCGTCCTTTGTCAGTACCTGCTCTCGTACTCGACCCACGCCAAGGATCGCAACCTCTGGATAGTTGATGATAGGCGTGGAGAAGATTCCGCCATAGCTGCCAACATTGCTTATGCTAAATGTGCCTCCAATTAACTCTTCACGTGAAATAGATCTATCACGACATCGACTTGCAACATCCGCAACATATCCATCAAGCTGCGCTAGTGTTAATGAATCTGCGTTACTGATAACCGGTACCATCAAGCCATGATCCGTATCCACCGCTATGCCGAGATTGATAACGCTTTTGATTAGGATCTCTTCTTTTTGGTCATCAACATTAGCGTTTACGCTCGGATGCTGTTTGAGAGCGCGGCAAACTGCGTTAATTACAAAGGGCAAGAAGCTGAGTTTGTTGCCGGTGACTGCTGCGTATTCCTTGCGTTTTGCTGCAAGTAAAGATACATCCGCTTCATCGACAACGGTATAGTGAACTGCGGTTCTTACTGAGCGCTCCAGTGCTTGAGCGATTTTTCTGCGAACGCCACGCATGGGTATTCGCTGGGCTATGCCATCACCGCTAATTGTTGGAGCAGGCATGGGAGTTGATGGGCTAGCTTGTGTTGGAGCAGCAGGTGCAACACCACTTGTTAATGAGTGGATATCACTTGCGGTAACTCTGCCTCCTCTACCTGACCCAGGCACGTTATTAATATCAACGCCTAGCTCGCGCGCTACTCGTCTTACCGCAGGGGTTGCCAGCGCTTTATTAGATGTTGTTTGATGTTCACCATCGGGCTTTCGCGCAAAACGATCGGAAATTGAGACCGAAGCCCCAACAGTCCCTACCACCGTGCCTGCATCTTCATTATCATCATCAGTCGCAGCTTCAACAGGTTGCGCTACTTTTGTAGCAGAACTTGGCGCACTGATTGCTTTACTGTTACTACTTGATTCGTAGCTTACAAGTGCGCTACCAACCATAATAATATCCCCTTCTTTACCGTGAAGTTGTTGGATCACGCCACTCCATGGGCTGGGCACTTCAACAAGGGCTTTATCTGTTTCCATCTCCGCAAGTGTCTGATGTTCATCAACGTGATCGCCAGGTTTTACCTTCCAGCTAATGATCTCAGCTTCGTGAACACCCTCACCTAGATCGGGCAAGATGAATTGTGATTTATCAATTGGTTGCTTAATGGTCATGGCAATTCTTAATAGGCTGCGACTTCTGCTAGGGCTTTGCCAATACGCTCAGCTTCGGGCAGATACTCGAGTTCCTTTTTGTAATAAGGCATTGTCATATCAAATCCAGTTACACGCTGAATCGGTGCTTCAAGATATAAGAAACAATGTTCCATAATGCGGCTGGCGATTTCTGCACCTAAGCCGCAATTCTTAGGTGCTTCGTGAACAATTACCGCTCGGCCAGTCTTACGTACCGACTGAACTATAGTCTGTGTATCAATGGGATAGATAGTGCGCAGATCAATCAGTTCAATAGATTTGCCGGATGCTTCAATGGCTGTCATGCACTGCACAACCGGAGCGCCCCAGGATATCACAGTTACTTCATCACCTTCAGCAACAACGCGAGCTTTACCCAAGGGAATCGTGTACTCATCCTCGGGAACCTCTTCACGAAATGCGCGATACAAACGCTTGGGCTCAAAGAATATTACCGGATCTGGATCACGAATTGCTGAGATAAGTAAACCCTTAGCGTCATAGGGTGAGGATGGCATTACAACCTTAATACCAGGCTGATGTGCGTACACTGCTTCAGGAGAATCGCTATGGAGTTCCGGAGCGTGTATTCCTCCACCAATAGGTACGCGAACCGTTAATGGCACAGTTAGCGCACCTCTTGTTCGTGAGCGCATTCGAGCTGCATGTGTGCAAATCTGGTCATACGCAGGTGCCAGGAAACCTTCAAATTGGATTTCAGGTATGGGTCGAAGGCCGGCCATTGCTAGTCCAATTGCTGTACCAAGTATTCCAGATTCTGCGAGTGGTGTATCAACAACGCGTTTTTCCCCGAAGCGCTTATGCAGACCTTCGGTAACTCGAAATACACCGCCGTTTACGCCAATATCTTCGCCTAGGATAATGATGCGATCATCTCGCTCCATTTCCTGGATCAAGGCAAGGTTAATAGCTTGTACAAGTGTTAGGTTAGCCATAGTCGTGATCTTTTAGTTAACGGTTTCCTCAATGCCTTGCTTGGTTGGTGTTTCGACTCCTTGCGCGAAGCCTTCCTGGCCCAGGCTTGATGTACGCAGGGTGTCGCGTTGTCTTCTTAATTCCTCAGGAATATCCGCATACATCGCATCAAAGTACTCTTCGATGGGAGTATCTGCAATTTCCTCAGCCCTTTTTACCGCATCAGCAACTTCAGCCTTGGCGCGCTCTTGCAATGCGTCTTCCTTAGATCTATCCCAGAGTTTTAGCTCTTTTAAGTAATTGCCAAGTCTAATGATGGGATCACGTTGCATCCACATTTGAAGCTCAGCCTCATCGCGGTATCTGCGTGCATCATCAGCAGTAGTGTGGTCGCCTAACCTATAGGTCAGGGCTTCGATGAAGGTTGGTCGATTGGTTTCTCTGGCACGCTGCGACGCTTCTTTCATCACACGAACTACTGCGAATATATCATTGCCATCGCACTGAATGCAGTCCATGCCATAGGCTATTCCACGTTGGGCCAGAGTCGGTGCAGAGCATTGTTTGTTTGTAGGAACTGAAATCGCCCAACCGTTATTTTGGCAGAAGAAAACAATAGGCAGATCGAGGTTTGCTGCGAAGTTCATAGCTTCGTGAAAATCGCCTTCGCTGGTTGCGCCATCGCCAAAGAACGTGCAGGCAATGCGTTTTTCTTCACGATACTTAGCTGCCCAGGCTAAGCCGGCGGCGTGCAGCATCTGCGTTCCAATAGGTATTGCAAGAGGGGTAATGCAAAGACCATCTGGTATTTTGTTGCCACGCTCATCACCCATCCAGTGCAGGAG
Source organism: Planctomycetota bacterium (assembly GCA_022574595.1). Lineage (GTDB taxonomy): Bacteria > Planctomycetota > Phycisphaerae > Phycisphaerales > SM1A02 > JACZRS01. The sequence goes on from JACZRS010000001.1 coordinate 403,458, forward strand.
GATGTATTCCATAGGCAGGCCGCGCCAAAATAAGCCTGTATTTTCACGGTAACAAGTGACCAGCCAATCATCTTTATTTAGTACGTACGCTGCTCCGAGAGAAGTTGCTTCCTGTCCGCGGTTTTCCGGATAGGTTCCCATTCGACCTGATCGCTGCAGCTTAAAAGCAATTTCATCAAAGCGACGGGATATAGCCATCTGCTCATAGAGCTTTACGAGATCATCGTTAGGGATAAGGTCCGCTCCGAGCTGCGCATCAAAGCGCCCATGCTCATCCAAGATGGAAACGGATTCAATACTTGCGGTATAAACTGTTCTAGCGGGCATGAACCTGCTCCTGAGTTGCCATGGGGCCAGCGGCGATTCGCTCGTTTGCCAGCGCTACCGCAGCGGCATGAGTCGACGACATAGATTCTGAGCTTTTTAGAACTTGTGTTGTCGTAATTTCAATATCGGCAATCTTACGTTCAATCTGAGCCTCCGTAAGGCCCAGATAAGTACCTGAAAGCTGAATCACTCCGCCGGCGTTTGCTATAAAGTCAGGCACATACAAAATGCCTTGATTTTTTAGCGCAGCTGCATCCTCATCTGGATCATCCAGCACATTGTTAGCAGCGCCCGCAATAATCGAACACTTCAGCGTTCTAGCGCGGTTGGCATCAATTACGCCACCTAAGGCACACGGCGCAAGGATGTCGCAAACACTTGCAAATAATGCTTTGTCGTTTTCCACAAATTCTAAACCAAGTTCGCTACTTGCGTGTTTACGTGTGTTTTCATTTATTTCAGCAGCAATAACTTTAGCACCTGCATCAAGGAGAATCTTTGCCAGGATATAACCAACGTGACCTATACCTTGAATTGCCACGGTAAGTCCGCTGAAATCTACAGGCTTGCCAAGGTGTTCCAGCGCAGCTTTCATTGCATTTAGTGTTCCATGGGCTGTGTGCGGCGATGGGTCTCCGCCAACTGACACTTTTTCGCCGCCCATTACATGCTTGGTTTCAAGAGCCATCCAGTCTATGTACTGTGGATTAACTCCAACATCTTCCGCTGCGATATAGTCGCCATCAAATTTTTCTACAAAACGCCCCATTGCTCGTGCTTCGGATTCGCTACCGGCAAGACCCGGCCTAGGTAATAGAACAACACTCTTAGCGCCGCCCATAGCCAGACCAGCAACCGCTGCTTTGTAGGTCATCCCCTCAGATAAACGCAGAACATCATAAATTGCATCAGCTTCAGTTGCGTAATGCCAACGCCTTGTTCCGCCAAGTGCGTTACCTAACTTGGTGGAGTGGATCGCAATAATTGCGCGCAGACCCGACTGGGGATCTTGGTGGAAGCAGATCCGTTCATGTCCGCGTTCAATCATTTGCTCAAAGGTATTCATGGCTAACTCATTAGGAATCGAGATCATCTTTCCCAGCTTACTTTTACGCTGAGGCATTGACAGAAAACGCTTCGCCACATCATTTGGGCTCTGCAAGTATTATAGGTGCGGCACATCCGAAGTCTGGACCGTTGAACCTGATCCAAACTGAGGAATATGAGTCTGATCAGGTGTTCTGCCCGTGCCCGCAGCTGACTTATCCGGCGTCTTCTCTGGAATAACGTAGTCTGAATTGGGAGCTAAATCCATCTGCTTCATCGCCGCACTAGCGCATCGGACCATTGTTCGGTCGGTGTTCTGCCTTAATGCCCTAATACTGGCGTTAAATTCATCTTCAGCTATGGCACAAATATGATCGACGGTTCTAATATCTTGCTCCATCTGCTGGCCGTTGACTCTATCTCGAAGCGCTTTATCCAGTTTCGCAAGGCTGCAGACAATCGCGTGTATCCACATCACTGACCAGCTAAGGCGATACTGAATCATCTGAAGCGTAACTAGCTGCTCCTTATGAATCTTAAACATCTGCTTAACCTGATAGCTGAATTCCTGAATCATATTTTCAAGGCGGCTTTGAAAATGTGCAAGCTCCGGCCTTAAGCGCGTGATCCTTGGCTTGGCCCGCTTGATCCCCAGGAATAGTTCAAGCGCAACACGAATACCTGCGCCAATATGGGAAGCAGGGTTATTCTTAATTGATAATAGATATTCGCCTAATTGTTTCGAGCCATAGGCAAAGACAAAGCTGTGCATGACTTCATTAGCGCCTTCGACGATGATGTTAATTCTGCTATCGCGCCAAAGTCGTTCGACTTCGTTTTCGGTCATGTAGCCTTCGCCGCCCATTATTTGAAGGGCCATGTCTGTGCAGCGGAACCCCATCTCCGAACAGAAGATTTTGCAGATTGCGGTTTCGAGCATGATGTCTTCATCACCACGATCAAGAAAACCTGTGGTTGAATAAAGCATGGCATCCATTGCGTAGTAGTAGGCGCTCATCTTTGCGATCTTTTCTTGTATCAACTCGAAGTCGCAAATCGGTCGATCAAACTGGTGGCGGTATTGTGCCCACTTAATACCCTGCTCCATTGCCACCTTGCCAGCACCGACCATTCCCGCTGAAAGTGTGCAGCGTCCAATATTCAGGCAAGTTAATGCTACGTTTAAACCTTTGCCTTCTTTATGCAGCAGATTTTCGCGCGGAACTTTCACGTTGGTAAAACGAAGTCGTCCCTGCCAAGTGCCACGAATTCCACATTTTGCCCTATTTCTGCTGAATATATCCACGCCTGGCATATCTGGCGTGCAGATAAGTGCGGTGATACTTTCCTTTTCTTTACCAGTCTTGGGATCCTTGATTTTTTGCTTTGCCATAACTGTAAATAAGCCAGCCATGGAAGCAGAGGTCGCCCATTTCTTTTCGCCGTTAAGAATGTAATGCGTGCCATCATCTGATAATTCGCAATGTGTTTCCTGACCGCCCGCATCACAGCCTACGTTGGGTTCAGACAAACAGAACGCGCTGAGCATGTTATTAGCCATGCGTGGTAGATAAAGCTTCTTTTGTTCTTCGGTTCCAAACAGCTTTATGGCTCCACACCCGATAGATTGGTGTGCGGAAACCATTACTGCGGTCGAACCGCAACTGCAACCAATGCGCTCTAATACACGGTTGTAGCTGGTGATTCCAAAACCTCCGCCCCCATATTCCTGTGGGATGATCATACCCATCACGCCTAATTCAAATAGACGCTTAATTGCCGACTCAGGAATCTCTTGCTCTTGATCAATCTGGATTGTTGGGTGTTCGTTCTTAAAGTAATCATCAAGCGCTGCTAAAAGTTGATCGCAGCGCGCTACTTCTTCAGGACTAACTTCCGGGTAAGGAAATACTAAATCTTCGCGCAGCGATCCCCAGAAAATGTTCTTAATGAAACCCATTCGCTCGGGATCAGGGCCCAGCATCTCCTGAGCCTTTTGGATTTGCTTGCGGTCTCTCTCTGAGAGGTTCTTTAGATCGGCTGCGAGGTCGGGCTTGGACACGACTTGGATCTCCATAAATGGCGCAAGGCCTGGGAAGTTGATTCTAGACGATGGTTGCCATTGCATGGCTGATACTTAGTTAGGACGGCAGAAATAGCGTAAACACCCACTAAGATCCCCAAAATACATCGTCAAGGCAGCACCTGACCTTGCGGCCAGGTCTTATGCAGCTGCGAAAACCCTATTCTCACCCACCACTGCACCTTGTGAAATAATACCTAAAGAGCCTTACATAGTACCACTTAATTGTTTGTGAATTATTGTACGAAGTTAACTTCAATCAGACCACCGCCAATGGTTGTTAGAAGCTGCATAGAGCACATTTATGATTCATTTTACTTAGCCATTTGTGCTTTTAAGCGGGTCTGAGCTTCATCAGTAGCGATTACATCTGCTGAGAGGTCTGCTGCTCGATCAAAAATGTCATCAGTTAGCGAGCCATCCAGCTCGTTTAGCCAGGTTTTTGTTGTAGTTGCTGCGAGTTTGCCGCCGGTTACGAGTTGCTCTGCCAGCTCTTGCGTTGCTGAATTGAGCTTATCTAGCTCTACCAGATGAGTTGCCAATCCTTTGTTGAAGGATTCTTCGCCTGAGATTGTTCCGCCAAGTAAAAGCATGGCTCGGGCCGGACCTGGGCCGATTTTGCGCATCAGCCAGGGTGCAACGACTGCTGGGCAAAGTCCCAGGCGAACTTCGGGATAGCCTACTTTCGCCTCGGGATGAGTAATGGCGAAGTCGGTGACGACCATCAGACCGCATCCGCCACCTATCGCTGCACCATTAATCTTTGCGATTGTGGGAAAAGGCAGCCTTCGTATAGCACGTGCAACTCTAGATAAGCCATGGAGCATCCTTCTCATCCCAACCGCATCAGACATGACACCTTCCAGATCCATCCCAGCACAAAACGATTTTCCTTCGCCTGCAAGGATCATCACGCGCACAGATTCATCGTGCTTGACAGTTTCGATAGTCTGCTCAAGTGAATCAATAAGATCATTAGAAAGCGCGTTGCGCTTGTCAGGCCGATTCATGACGACGGTAGCAATGCCATCAGTAACAGAGCTATAAGAAATATCAGACATGTCGTTACTGTAGCATCAATTTGGACAAGCCGGACCTGAGGCTTTGCGAAGGTCCGGGTCTGAATGGGCTAACCATAAGCCATGAGCAAACTACGCCCCTGTTTAGCCGCGACCCGACAGGGGAGCGTTTGGGCAAGGCACTAGGCACTAGGCATTAGTGAAGAAGGCATCAAGGCATCAAGGCATCATGGCATCGTGGCATAAAGCCGCGACCGCCGGTCGCGTCGGAACTGAGACAATCTCCATTCAGCAAACCACACCCCGTTTAGCCGCGACCCGATAGGGGAGCGTTTGGGAAGCACTAGGCACTTGGTTTTAGGGCATGATGATGAGCGGAAGTAACGGTTCGATGGCGGGGTTTAGTCCGTGGGGTTTACGAGTTCCGCGCGCCACTGCCGCGCCTGTTCGGGTTCTTCGCGCTTGTCGTAGAGCACAACCAGGCGCTCGATCGCGCGTTGAGTGCGAAAGTGCTCCTCGCCCAGCCCATCGACGAGAGATTGCCAGGCGGCAAGCAACTCCAGCTCGGCCTCGTCATAGTGCCCCAGTTTCATCAAGCAGTAGCCCAAGTGACAGCGTGTGTCGCCGGTCCACCACGCGTCCGGTCCTTGCAGCCGAATACGCATGTCCAGCGCTTCGCGCAACGACGGTTCAGCACGGGCGTAGTGGCCCTGCTCAGCCCAGATGGCCGCCAGGTTGCTCAGGCTGGCCGCCACGCGCGGATGGTCGTCGCCGAACAGTCGGCGGCGCATCTCTATCGCTTCGGTGGTGGGCGCGATCGCCGCGGCGTGATCTCCGGCGTTCCAGAGCAGAACGCCCAGATTGTGCAGGTAGGTTGCGACATCGCGGTGTTCGGGGCCGCGAATTCGCCGCAACATACCCAGCGCATTCCTAAGGATGGGCTCGGCAGCATCGAAATCCCCTCTGGCCCAAAGGACAGCTGAGAGGATATTACGCGCTTCGGCGAGATTCAGATGGTCAGCGTTGTACAGAGTGCCTTCGTGTGACAAAACGCCGAGGGCAAGCGGCTCGGCTTGGTCATATTCGCCGCTCTCAAAGTACATCAGTCCCAGAGCGTTGGCAGCTTCGTCAACTGACGCGTGCTCCGCCCCGAACAGCTTGCTGCGGACATCCAACGAGCGGCGAAGATGCAGCTCGGCGGCGTCGTAGCGCCCGAGCTCATTATATGTGCGGCCGAATGTCAGGCGCACAGCCGCTTCGATCTCCGGGTTTTCGCGAAACGAAGAGTCGATCTGTTGGGAGGCCGCGTCGAGAACATCTTCGACGGTAGCCTGCGCGCCGTGCATATGTTCGCCCGGACTAGCCTCCATCAGCATATCATTGAGAAAGTCGTTGACGGCCGTGGCAATTCGGGCTTGGTGCATCGCATCGGTGCGGGCCTCGACCGCCTGCATCAGTCCGACCGTCAGCCCGATAGCACCAGCGATCAACATCAGTCCGCCGACGCCGCAGGCCAGGACGCCGGCGCGATGGCGGCGCACAAACTTGCGCATTCGATACGCCGTGCTAGGCGAGCCGGCTGAAATGGGCTCGTGGCTCAGGTGTCGGCGAACATCGGCGGCGAACTGCTCGACGGACGAGTAGCGCTGTTCGGGGTCTTTGTGAAGAGCCTTGAGTACGATCAGGTCCAGGTCGCCGGCAATGCGGCCGCGGAGTCGCTTCGGGTTGTCAAGACAGCGCATCCGGCTTATCGCGTCCGACGTCGGTGGAATCTGTGAAGCGCCCTTGGCAGCGATCTCATTTGCCGTACGGATGACGGCGGTGCTGGGCTTCTCTGGTTCATGCTCGCAGATGAGGCGAGTCAGCACTTGTGCGGAGCTGCTATCAGCCGGATACGGCGAACGCCCGCTCAGCAATTCATAGAGCAGCACGCCGAGTGAGTACACATCGCTAGTCGTGGCAACTGGCTCGCCGCGCACCTGTTCGGGGCTGGCGTAGCGTGGGGTCAGCACGCGCTGACCGACCGCGGTCATCTCTGCTGTATGCTCGCTTCCTTCGCTGCTTAGCACCTTGGCGATACCAAAGTCCAGCAGCTTGGGATCGCCCTCGCGCGTGACCATGATGTTGCCCGGCTTCAGGTCGCGGTGAATGACCAGGTTCTGATGTGCGTGTTGCACGGCGGAACAAACTCGGATGAATAGTTCGAGTCGCTCGGAGATGTTCAGGTGATTCTCGTCGCAGAATCGATCGATCGGCACACCGTCAACGTGTTCCATTACCAGGTACGGGCGACCGTCGTCGGTGGCCGCGCCATCGAGCAGGCGGGCGATGTAAGGATGCTCCAGATTGGCCAGCATCTGGCGTTCGTTGCGAAAGCGGCGCAGGATGTCGTCGGTGTCCATGCCGCGTTTGATGAGTTTGATGGCAACTTGCTTGTCGTACTGCGCATCGGCGCGCTCCGCCAACCAAACCGTGCCCATACCCCCGGTACCCAGCAGGCGCTGCAGGCGGTAAGGACCGACAAGCTGATTGCTCATTTCGTCCTGTGTTAAACTTTCCGGAGAGGGCGTGGAGAAGCCCGGACACCATGCTGGTTCATCAAGTAGTGCACAGGTGTTCTCATCGCGTGCTAGCAGGCGTTCGATCTTGCCGCGAATCGCGATGTCGCCTCCACACTCCCTGTCGAGAAACCTACTGCGTTCATCGGGGGGGTACTCAAGCGCCGCGTGAAACAGGTCTTCCACTTTTCGCAAGAACTTAAATTGAACAGAGGTATCATCACTCATTGCACACCTATAGCCAAATGCCATATTTCCATCCCAGGAGTTTCCGTACTACATAGCAGAAATCGGGGCAGGATTCCGCCACGAAAAACTTCAATTCTCTTCACTAGCGAGTTCGTCCTGTAGCCACGCACGGCAAAAACGCCAATGGCGCTCCACGCTTCTTGTCGAGATGCCGAGCGCCTCAGCGGTCATGTCCGTGGTGCATCCACCAAAGAAACGCAACTCAACTATGCTGGCTTTCTGCGGGTCTATCTCTGCCAAGCGGTTGAGCACCTCGTTCAGGGTGATCAAGTCGATGTCCTGGCCAGGGAGCGCAACGGTGACTTCAGTCAACGACAGGGTGTTGCGTCCTCCACCTCGCTTCAGAGCGCGATGTTCAAGTGCGTGGTTGACCAGGATTCGTCGCATGATCTTGGCGGCAACACGATAGAAGTGCTTGCGGTCCGTCCAGACTGGATTGCAGTCCGCGAGTCGCAAGTACGCTTCGTGCACCAGTGTAGTGGTCTGCAAAGTGTGATCGGCTCGTTCGCGGTGGAGATAGCCATCGGCTATACCCCTCAATTCGTCGTAAACGAGAGGGAGCAATTTGGCCAATCCGTCGTCTTGACCACCTTTACGCAGGTCGGCCAAAACCTGAGTGATTTCGTCGTTAGCGGAAGTCTTCACCGTCTTTCTCACAAAAAATTCTGTCCTTTTTGGCGGAGTCTGGTCCTGATTCCTGCCTTGTCTCATGAGTGAGTCGGACTGTCCGCCTCATGCTTTCAGTATAGCAGTTTCGCTTTAGAAACCCTCAGGAAATCTGCATCGCACAAACCGCCGCTTTGAGGCGACAAACCCGGTTTCGCCAAAGAAAAAACATGCGACATCTCATTTCACATCTAATCGTTGCGAGCATCATCCTCAGTATCACTATGACAACCTCTGCCCGAGAGGCGAGCTTTGAAGGGCTTGGCGACTATGTTACGTGCAAGATTTCGCAGCCAGATCCGGGGTGGCGCCGCGCGGGCATCACTGTGCTACCACTTTGTCACAAGGAGGCAGATAAATGTATGCATACTCACATTCAATGAATTGTTCTCTCGCTATCACCATATTAGCGATTACAGTCGTCTTGAGCGGACAGTGCGCCCATGCCCAGCCGGGCACGGTGCTGTCGCATCAGAAGATCAGCGACACCCAAGGCGGCTTCAAAGGCGTCCTGAATAATGACGATTTGTTTGGCGCTTCGGTGGCTTCGCTAGGAGATCTCGACGATGACGGGGTTACCGACCTGGCCGTGGGAGCACACTTCGATAGCGACGGGGGTTTTAGACGTGGTGCGGTGTGGATTCTGTTCCTCAACGCAGATGGGTCTGTCAAGTCCAACCAGAAGATAAGCGACACACAAGGCGGCTTCACCGGCATTCTGGATAATGAGGATTTCTTCGGCATTTCGATGTCCGCACTGGGTGATCTCGACGGCGATGGTGTGGAGGATTTGGCCGTGGGTGCGCGCCGTGATGACGACGGCGGGACGGACCGTGGTGCGGTTTGGATTTTGTTCCTGAATACCGATGGCACGGTCAAGTCGCACCAGAAGATAAGCGATACCGCAGGCCACTTCGGCGGATCGCTGGATAATGGGGATCGCTTAGGCGCTTCGGTAGCATCACTAGGAGATCTGGACGGCGACGGTGTGGGCGACCTGGCAGTGGGGGCAGATCGGGATGACGATGGGGGTTTCAACCGCGGCGCGGTGTGGGTGCTGTTTCTCAACACGAACGGTAGCGTCAAGTCCCACCAGAAAATCAGCGACACACAAGGCGGCTTCAGCGGCATCTTGGATAATCAAGATCTATTCGGCTGGTCAGCAGGGTCGCTGGGAGATATCGACGGTGACGGCACTAACGACCTGGCCGTGGGGACACGCTTGGATGACGACGGGGGGGCCAACCGCGGCGCGGTGTGGGTGCTGTTCCTAAATACGGACGGCACGGTCAAGTTGCACCAGAAGATCAGCGACACGCAGGGCGAGTTCACCGGGACGCTGGATAATGAGGATCAGTTCGCCGTCTCGGCGGCTTCCGTTGGTGATCTGGACGGCGACGGTGTCGGCGACCTGGCCGTGGGGGCATGGGGTGATGACGATGGAGGTCCCGAGCGTGGTGCGGTGTGGATACAGTTTCTTAACACCGACGGTACAGTCAAGTCGCACCAGAAGATCAGCGATACCCAAGGTGGCTTCACCGGTACGCTGGATAATTTAGATATCTTCGGCGTCTCGACGGTCTCGCTGGGTGATCTCAACGGCGATGGCGTGGGCGATCTTGCCGTGGGGGCAGCCTGGGATGACGACGGGGGAAACCGCCGCGGCGCGGTGTGGATTCTGTTCCTCGAAGGCAACCCCTGCCCGTGGGATCTAGACAACTCCGGCTCCGTCGGCACAAGCGATCTGCTGGCTCTCTTTGCTCAATGGGGTACTGATGGTCCTGCCGATTTTGACGGAAGCGGCGCTGTAGGCACAAGTGATCTGCTCATCCTCTTCGCCAATTGGGGGCCGTGCTCGTAGTATCGCAAAACTGGCAAACCTCGGAGCAAAACATGCAACATCTCTATCCACTTTTTAAAGCGTCATTGGCAATCCTGAGCACTTGGCCAACTGACGAGCCCTAATGCATAGTCAATCTACATTCACAATGACCGGTTGTGTATGCCGGTTATTCGACGTTTTATAATCAGCACAGGAGGAGACATCATGTGCAACAAGAGATTCATGGTCTTGGTATTCCCAGCGCTTGTTGGGGCGATGTTCTTGGTATTCTTGCTTGGCCAGACGGCATCGCCAGCGAATGGTCCGGAGGGAACATATATTCTTACCGTGACCCCAATAGGAGCGCCGCAGTTTCAAGAACTGATCACCCTTCATAAGGGTGGATCTATTTCAGAAACCAATACAACACTCCACTCCAACAGCTCCAACCCGTTCTTTGCCTTTAACGGAAGCGAAGGGTTTGGGTCGTGGGAGCGCGGTCACGGCGGCACCGTCATTCTGAAGATCGTCAAATTTGTATTTGACGGAGATACCAATGAGCTATTCGGGTACCTGGTGGTCGATGCGACAGCTCTCATTGACGGCGACACATTCACAAACTTGGAATCCGATGTCAACATTCTCATCGGACCTGACCTTTTTAATCCGTTTGGCATCATCCCGCTAGGCCCAACCGATGCTGTCGGCACGCGCATCACTGTCGACTAGAACGACGATTATGATAATTGAACGCGCGGGTACAACTCCAGTTCCCTATACAACAATCACACCCCGGCCGTCACCGGCCGGGGGTTTTGTTCGGACGGCAACGTCGGTACCAGCGACTTTCTCATTCTTCTGAGCAACTGGTGGCCATGTGGGTGAAGATGGCACTAGGCACTAGGCATCATGGCATCATGGTAAGAAGCCGTCCCGATTCAATCGGGATTGGTCGCGTCGGAACTGAGATAATGTCTGTTCAACAAACCACGCCCCGTTTAGCCGGCGGGCTTGACCCGCTGCATTGTGCAATAAGAACCCCACGGATTGCTATCCGTGGGCGTCGATATGGCTCATGGCATCTTGCTTTACGCTTTTGCTACGCAGGCTTTTTCGTTTATGAATGTCGTTACTGTACTTGCAACGTATTCCTGTTGCTCGATTGTTAGCTCGGGATAGATCGGCAGAGCTAGGGTTTCGTTGGCTGCGGCTTCGGAGTTGGGTAGATCGCCTTGGGAATATCCCAGGTAGGCAAAGCATTCTTGAAGATGAAGTGAAACTGGATAGTAAATCTCTGAGCCGATTTTCTTTTCTGTTAGCTGAGCGCGCAGATCATCACGAATTTCTGAAGGCACGCGAATTACATATTGATTGTAAATATGTGTTGCAGATCCACTCGCTGGCTGAGGCGTTTTCAATGGGAAACCATCATCAGTCAATGGAGTAGCAGATGTTTTTGCACCGGCATCGGTAAACATCTTGTCATAACGAGCTGCATTTTCAGCGCGAGCTTTGTGCCAATCTGGTAGATGTCGCAGCTTTACGCGGAGGATTGCTGCTTGCATGGCATCGAGTCGTGAGTTTATGCCCACCATTTTGTGGTAATACTTTGGCTTAGATCCGTGCTGCCTTAGCTTGGCTAATTTCTCTGCAAGTTCTTCATCGTTGGTAGTGATAATTCCCGCATCGCCACATGCGCCCAGGTTTTTAGAAGGGAAGAAGCTGAAGCAGCCGATGTTTCCGCGAGAACCTGCGGGCTTGCCGGTTTCATCACAAGCGCCGATGGCTTGTGCTGCATCTTCGATTAGTGGCACGCCTAGTTCATACGCCAACTTTAAGTAAGCAGTCATGTCCACGGTTTGGCCGAACAGATGCACGGGCATGATGGCTTTTAAGCGTTTACATTTCGCAGCCGCTTGTCGAACGCAATTTAAATCCATGTTGTATGTAACAGGATCGATATCTGCATAGACTGGTACTGCGCCAAGCCGGGCTATTGATCCGCCGGTTGCGAAGAAGGTATAGGCTGGGCAGATGATTTCATCGCCGGGTTTAATATCAATAGCCATGAATGCAAGAAGCAAAGCATCAGAACCAGAAGCGCAGCCGATGGCAAACTTAGCATGGCAATATTGAGCGATTTCTTCTTCGAGGCTTTTAACCTCCGGCCCCATGATGAACCACTGGCTTTCTAGCACTGCAGCGACAGCATCATCGACCTCGTTCTTGATTGTCGCATACTGAGCTTTTAGATCTAGTAGCGGTACTGTGATTTGGCTAGCCATGGCCTTGCACCTCTTTGAGCGGACTCACGCTTTCATTACTTTGTTGATACTCGTTGTTGCACGCTGGGCATGTGAATTGGTGAGTCCCAATATCCGGGAGCCTGATACCACATCTGCACATCCACCCGATGCGCTTAGCCGGCACTCCGACCACCAGAGCATAGTCCAGCACATCCTTTGCGACGACCGCACCCGCTCCAACAAATGCAAATCGTCCTATTTCCACGGGACAGACGATTGTGGAGTTAGCCCCCATACTTGCGCCGCGTTTGACGAGGGTTTGTTGATATTCGCCTCGCCTGATAATCTCGCTTCGGGGCGTTGACACATTTGTAAACACCATGGATGGGCCACAAAAAACATCGTCTTCAAGGATGACGCCGGTATAAATCGAAACGTTGTTTTGTACTTTTACGTTATTGCCAAGGATGACATCAGGCGAGATCACGACGTTTTGGCCTATGTTGCACTTTAGGCCTAGTTTACTGTTTGCCATGATGTGCGAAAAATGCCAAATCTTCGTTCCTGCACCGATCTCGCAAGGCTCATCTACATAAGCCGACTCATGGACCGTTACATCCGGATGCTTTTGCTGGTCAAATCGAGACATGCGGCTGAGTAATAGTCTCTACTTTCGCAGTAGCGTCAGGATCCGCTTTGCCTGGAAGTGGTGTCGTTATTGTTTGCATATCAGCGGTCAAACGAACCGGATTGCCGTTGGTGGATAATGATCTTTGAGCAGCGTGCAAGACTTGAAGCACGCGCAAACCGTTCTCGCCATCGGTTAGTGGGCGCTCATGTTTAGCAACACAGTTTACAAAATGCTCACACTCCTGACGCAGCGGTTCATCATCAGGGTATTGTACTTCGACTCCTTCACCCTTAACTGGAACAGGTTGGCCTTGTTGCCAATCTACACGTTGGTCATAGAGAAGTAGTTTCTTATTCACATCATCGAAGCTGGCCATCTTTTTGGAACCAACCACGACTAGTTTTTGTTCTTTATATGGGTGTAACCAGGAAACGAATACGTGCGATCGGATGCCGTTATCGAAAAGCAGTTGTGTAACGGTTACATCCGCGATATTTGGCGAGACATAGCACCCACCAGTTGCGACGACTTCAAAGGGCATCGCACCGACGAGTCTTAGGATTACCGCAATATCATGTGGCGCGAACGACCAGAGTGCGTTTTCCTCGGTCCTGATTTTTCCCAGGTTTAAGCGATTGGAAATTATGTAATAAATTTTGCCCAGCTCACCGCTGGTGATTAATTCTCGCAGTTTAAGGATTGCAGGGTGATATTCCAGCAGGTGGCCAACCATCAGGATGCGATCAGCTAACTTTGCCTGTGCGACAAGATCCTGAGCATCATTAACTTGGACAGTTAAAGGCTTTTCTACAAATACATCCTTGCCGGCCGCAATCGCAGCAGAAGCAATGGAGTAATGCGTCTCCGCTGGCGTGGCGATCATCACCGCTTGGATTTCGTGGTCTGCCAGTACCTGATCAAAGCTACTGAGTACCTTTGCATCAGGCGCAAGAGTACGGGCTTTTTTCTGCCCAGCTGGACTTGGGTCAACTACAGATCTCAAGCAGCCTATGGTATTGAGCGTTCGCACGATATTCCCGCCCCACGCCCCGCAACCGATCACAGCTATTTGCGGTTCATTATCCACAACCAACTCCATTTACTCGTATTATCGTAATCATATAACCATATATTTAAAGGCTATTTGCAGACTACCAGTGCTGACTTGCTACGATCTTAGATACAAGCTACCAACGGCCAAGTGAGTGGTCAAATAATCATCTTGGCGATTTAGTTTGGCAATAGCGATATGATGCCTTTAATTGGCCTTGAATACCTACACTCTCCATTCGAAGCTGGACATGGCAAACGAGATATATCAAACGGCTGATGAAGCGCGACAAGCGACTGATGTGTTCTATGCAGATCAAGGATTTGAGTACACCCCCGAGCAGGTAAACCAATGGCTAAATATCTATTTGCCACGCGGTTTGGGGTCCGTGGCTGTGCTGGATCTTTGCTGCGGCGATGGTATTTGGTCTAAGGGTATTAAAAGCTACAGCGACAATGCACAGATGTATGGGATTGATATCTCAGCAGGTGCGATAGAGAAAGCTAATAATGTAAAGCTGGAAGAATATCGCTTTGTTCGCAACACGCATATTCTAGAAACACGAATGGAAACAGCAAACGATTGATTTCGAATATCGGTAAACGAATAAATATGTATTCCTACAACCCTGATCGCCGCGGACTAAGTGAAGTAAAGCTGCTTAAGCTTGAGCCTTGGAGGCTATATCCAAAAGGAGAGGCGATCGGTGTCGAGTTGCTAGAGCAGCGCCGATATGACAGGTGCGAACCGCTCACCAACCTAACAAATGACGAGAGGTCTGCAAAGTCAATCTGTCCCAACCGCCGTCCAAGCAGCCCGGCGCAGCCTCCAGAACGCCATTCTCTGCCACGACTCGGCCTCTCGACCCCGTCCCCGCACCCAAGTTCGACATCAGGGCTTGCGACTCAAGGGGCGGAGGTTATCCTGTTGCTCGAATGGCCAGGCAGTGGAGTCGGGCGAGAGACATATGGAAAATGTCGGCCTCTTACATTAGAATGTCCCTTCGATGGGTGAGCAGAAAGGACCGGACTATTACGATGTCCAGCTCGCGCGGGTGTGCGAGCCGCTGGAGACCAGTCCGTGGCGCAGACTCTACGAGACGGTCCTGTCGATCATGCCGCCACCGGCTCAAGCGGAGCCGGTGGCCGATCTCGGCTGCGGGACGGGGCGCTTCGCCCGGCTGCTCCAACAGAATGGATACACCGACTACTGGGGGGTCGATTTCTCGACGAAGCGTATCGAGGAAGCGCGCCGGTACGTTCCCGGGTTCGAGTTCACCGTGGCCGATCTTCTCTCACCCGAAGTCCACGAGCGTCTCCGGCGTTACCAGGTGTTCGTGCTCACCGAGGTGCTCGAGCATGTCACGGATGACCTGGACATCCTCTCGCGGCTGCCGTCCGGCGGTCACGTAATTGTCTCGGTGCCGAACTTCGACTCCGCGGGGCATGTCCGGTATTTCGAGAGCGTGGACAAAGTGATCGAGCGGTTCGAGACGCTGATCGACTTTGCCGGCCAGCCCCGGCTGACCCTGCCGCTTCCGAGCCGGCCCGAAAAAAAGATCTTCGTGGTGCGCGGGGTGCGAAAGTAATCGGGAGAGCGACGACTGAAGCCCAGGGTCGCGAGGCTCACGTTCTCATCATGACGATTGGGCAAGCAGAGATTTGGTATAACAAAGCTGATAATTATGTTTACCCTCTTGTGCCTCCCGAACAGGTATTTGATGAAAATCGCCTCAGCTTTCGTATGACGAGCTTCCAGGAAAATCTCGCCAATATCGAGCGGGTTTATGAGTTGTTTGCGGCTAACAATTCTAAGGGCCATGTTGTTATTTCCTTTTCATCTGTCCCGCTGCGCGCCACGTTTAGAGATATGAATGCTGTAACAGCAAACACCGCAAGCAAATCAATGCTTCGTGCGGTAATCGATGCTTTTGCGGAAGCGCATAGTGATCGCGTTACGTATTTTCCAGCTTATGAAATTGTTACAGTTCTCCAGGGCACACCGTTTGAAGATGACAATCGACACGTAAAACCCGAAGCTGTTGATAAGATTATGCTGCTGTTTGAATGTTGGTTTGTGGCTCAGCAACCGATAGCAGCATTGGATTAAAAACTATACGAATATCATGTATTAGCATTTTCAGGTAATACCTGCAAATTGTGGCTCATATAACCTAAGTCGTCCAAGAGATAGCCTGCAACTAGACAAAACTCATCAACTTGCTTTGCAGTCAGGTCTCGTTTCCATCTGCCTATGGTGTTTGCGTTAAGTCCTTTTGCAATTTGTTTGTGTGATAAGTGGCCATAGGGGTTTCGAAATAGTGACATGTCTTGCTCATGGAAAGATAACATCTTAGGTGAATATTCGACTCCGATTATCTCACATACTTTGGTTAGTACTTGTTCTGGTTGGTATACAAGTTCTTCGTAAGAAATCTCAGTAGCATGAACACCAGTTGCTAAAGCAAAATCACGGAAGTCGCTTAACATGCCTACCCATTCTTTAGCGACTGCAGTTGGATCGGTATCGAACTTTCCCGTGTTTAATCTGCTAGCAAGAATATCTCTTCCATCTCGGATCATGATGAAAAACTTTGCATGGGGATTTCGTTTGTGCAGTGCTCTGGGATCTACAGCAGCTTTCCCACCCCAGATTTTTTTCCCGAGGAGCTGCATTTTGTAGACCATTAGCATTTCGATGAGCTCAAGTCTTCCATCTAACGTGTCCAATTTCTTTTTTGCATCATTAAACAAGCTAACCTGTTCAAGTACTTGCTGAACATCAAGCCCAGCTCTACAGGCGCGCCATATAAAGACTTGTAAGTTGCGATCTGCGAGTGCTCTAATCCACGCGTCCTGATTACCATCAGCAGGACGAACATTTTTGAGTTCGTTAACTATAGCACCAGCTTCCATTGGCGTTCCTTTGGTATCTATCAGCCGATCCTCGTAGATCTCGTAGGACATCGCCAATTCTGGATGTGCATCAAGCATCGTGACAAAAAGAGTTCCGCCACTTCGTCCAATAGGACGTAAAAATACAGGAGGCAAGTTCATCTTGGTAGTTTCCTTCTACACACAACAAACCAGTATTGTGAGAAGTTCTCGATTACGACATCCTGCCAGGATTCAAACAGATCAGCAAGACAATTTTGGTCAAACGACCAAAGATTTCCTTTTAATCCTATATTGTCTAAAGGCTCAAGATGTTTTCGCCAACTCGGGCGATGAACCGGATCCCACATTGCTCCACGTCTAGGATGTGTATCATCGGGGAATCCAAATAGACCAACTCCATCATCCTTTACCAGATCGTAGCACGCGTCGATGGCTTTATGTGGTGATTGAATATATGCAAGATCCATCAACAACACACCTGTAAAACGATTTCGCAATTGATCGGATGGATCGGTAATATCTGCAAGAATATGAGGCTCGTGAGTTGGATCTATATCCATCTCAATTACTTTAACATCTTGCGATAAGAAATCAGTGGTTTCTTTTCTGCGGTCTGGCGGCAGTGCACCAACATTTAAAATCTCGCCTTGCCTTGGTGTGTACCTATTTAGAAGTCGCCACCAGAAAACGCGAGGATCGCCATCCGCAGCAGGATACTCCCTGGTGAAAACTGCTTTACGCTGAGATCGATGATTAGTGATCAATTTCTCAACTTCAGGCGTGGATTGGAAGTTTCGACTAATAGCTTTATCAGGCCCAGCGTGTGAAAGGCGTCCTTGTAATCTATGTTGAATTCTATATTCCAGCCAACGATTTTGTTTGTTAGTTTCATTACTTATCCAGGTTTTTAGCTGTGGTGTAGATTGAACACCACGCTGGATCGCGTCGTCTATTACAAGCGGAGGGAAATCCCACGGCTCGTAACAGTTGGCATATTTGACCGGATGAATCCTAAAAAAGTGTAAGCCGGCATCAAGTTTTTCTACGCGCTGGCCTAATGGTGCTGGGCGGGCCGTGAAACCACCATCGCTGAACATTTTATTGATTGGTTTCCAAAGCTCAGCGTTTGTCCGATCCACACAAATGATATTTGCTTCAGTCGGGGGATCAAGGCGGTGGTTCAAAACATTTCCGCCATGGTTTGTAAAGGTACGAATATCAAAGTGCTGTCTCAAAGAATCAACGTCAGCGATAAAGCACTCGGCTGCTTCGGCAAAAACTTCATTGCTGTAATCGCCAAAGCGATCTAGTCGCTGCACATTATTAAGTGCGTTGTTGTGATATCCTATGCACCAGCCAGCAGCTTCAGCGCGCTTTAGAGCATCTAGATCAAGATCTTGAATATTATATTCATACCAGTCATGAGCTTGGTTGTGAATCATTATGGATCCGCAAACGCCTAGTTTGATTAGTGGATCGATCAAGCGGACCATCGAATTTGGTCCGCCATCCACATCGAATTGAATTAGCGCGCGTTTTACTTTACCACTGCATTTTCCATCGATGAGGTCGTGCCAGGTAATAAATCCGAACCCGCGATCTACAAGGCGTTTTATGCTATTTAGAAAATAGGTTTTGGGATCACGATAAAAATCAGAGCATTCGTTGAATAGTGTAGGTGAGCCTTCATAAACAGGGGCACGGAACCAACGCGTTTGTTCGCCAACCGGATAAGATGGGGGGAAAGCCAAAGGATCGTTCATCATTCCCACGCCGTTGACATCACGATCTACTATCAACGATAGTCGATGCTCCCATTCACGCTGTTGCTGAATCTTGCGCGCTTGATTTTTATCATGTACTTCTAAAGCCAAGCGTATCGACCAATCGGAGAAGTTATGCGATGTATCGCAAATATCCAGAGCAAAGCGAACACTTATTTCAAATCGGCCAAGGTCAAGACCCTTTTTTAACACAAGCCGATTACTTGTTTGTCGTTGGCGAACCACTTCTCCTTTACCGATCTGAATGATCCTAAAGTCATAAAGTGCAGCATTTGGGGGATGTACTAGAACCTCTATAGTCTCTCCTTGAAGGTATTGCGCATCTGGTGTAGCCAAACGCACAAAAGGGCGAGAGGGATTTTCAATTTCTACAGCTGCGCTTGGCAAGTTCAACTCCGTTTGTAACCGAAATCTACAAGTGCAGATCCAGCTACAGTTTCAAATTCATCTATTTCTGCAGCGCTAAGATCATTCTGCCAACGTCCTACACTCTGTGTATTGATTGGTTGATTCACTTGAGAAGCAGAAAGATGCCCGGTCTCTTTACGATAGATTGAAAGATCCTGAGTGTGGTAAGATAATAATCGGTCGTCCCATGGTAACTCTAGGAAATCCATCAGCTCTTTCAGTTCAGTTTCAGGTGATTTCGTCAGCCGCTCGTAATGCACGAACCGCGCTCGAACATTATTTCCCTCTGAGAATTGTTGGAAATTCTGCGCTTGGGTAAACCAATTCTTTGCGATACTGGTAATCTGCTGATTAAAGTTACCAACATTTTTCCGTGATGCTGCGACGTCACGTCCATCACGTAGCATGTAAAGAAAATATGCGGAATCAGGATACAAATCCGATAATTCAGTGTATACGGATGTGATCTTTACCCCCCAATGGTCCTTTTGTTCTCGCTGCATTTTCTCCAAAGCAATTTGTTCGATAAATCTCATGCGATCGGCAAAGGTTGAAAAATCATTTCCAGCATCAATGTGATTCTTAAGAATCTCTATCAGCACATCCGTTTCAAGCCCGCTACGAATTGTTCGAGCTGCAAATGTTCGTAGATTACGATCTTTTATTTGAGTAGGCGCTGAGCGGGTTAAGCTGAATTTTCGATGCTTATTAATACCATCAAGCTCGGCTAAAAATTCTAAAGCCTGATTCTTGTTATCGCTTTGAGGAGCAAGCAGATGCTGATATATCTCATAGCACATTGCAACCTGTGGATGTGCATCCAGAACGGTTGCCAATAGCGTTCCCCCAGATCTGCTTATACCTCGAACAAAAATCTGTTTCATTTTATGGTTGGCCTCTTTAGCAATCTACTCGAAATAGCGATGAACGAAATTTACTATAGACAATCAATGTTTGCTTGGCATCTGCACTGCCCAAACCAAGGCTTTGGATATGGGGTTGGCACATTACTGATAATTCCGTGCCATTTGGACCACTCACATTAGTCAGTTTGTATCCGAACTATCCATATTCTTCAATCGCCTGGGCCTGAGCAACTACTAACTCCTGTTTGTTCCGGTCTTACCAAATTTGCCCAGGTAGGTCGCTGAAAGAGTAATCTACCGTTAGCCTGTAGTCTATAACATTAGGATCTTTTAATATAGGTAAAATATTTGATTATTCTTCTAATCAATTAGTCATGAGATTAGGCGTGATTGGTCACGCGGATTTGGGATCGAGTACTTTGAGCAGACTTGCTTGTACCACGCTTGCTCAGCAAGCATTAGATTCTGTTGCGGATCTACATTGTAACCCCATCTCTGCGGATGAATCAGGCAGAAATTTCGTGTGCCTGGTTTAAGTGAAGGCAGGAATTTACCAACAAGATCAAAGCCTTCAATACGCTTGGGATCTCGGGTTTTGCGAAGCCCTCCGTCACTCCAGCGCTTTGTGAATTTTGCTCCGTATCGATTGTAAACCCAGCGTAGATTTCCCTCGTACTCGGGAGGCATGGGCACATCCAGGTTGTGGATCTTTCTGCCGTCTCGCTCCACACCAACTCCTCCGTGCGGAACGACGAACTCGATGTCGTAAAGTTGACGAAGATGAAGGACATCCGAGCCATAGCGTTCGATCGCCTTCTTCACGTCGAAACCAGCCAGCGGCAACGCGTTCTGGTGATACCCAATTACAAACTCGCGTTTCTGAGCCTCCTGGAAAAACTCGTGATCGATCTCGTAGGGCGGGTCATCGCACACACTGGAATACCGATGCCGAAATATGAAAATGTTGGATCGAATACCGTATACCGCTTCCATCGCCACCATACGTTTTGTGAAGAACGGATGATTATCGACATCATGCTGAATCAGAAGATAGCGTTTGTTTGGGTCGCATACCGTCTTACTCCAGTTGATGAATTCCCGTTTATAGTTTGACCGGTAATTCCAATCATCACTGCCGTCGAAAAGGTCGCGGTAAGTGATGACCTCGATTTCCAAATCGATGAGACGCTGAAGAAACTCCTCATACCACTTAAGCGGGAAATTCGATATTGGCTCGTCTGAGATATGCTCAGGAGGAGAATAGATTTCAGCAGGATTGTATTTACTATTAAATATCATGGCTTGCTTGATAATATCTAATTACAAATGGATTCTTCTCCAATATCTACCTGGCAATACTACTAATCGTCAAAATCTAAATCGTCCTCATCATCTTGTATATCACCAAGCACGGACATGAATTCCTTTTTCCCAGTTGCTGATTCACTGAACTGATTATACCAGAGTTGATCACCGATTCCTCTTACAGCTGTTTCGTCCATGACTACCACAAGCGAAGCAACTGAGACTAGTGGTCCTTGTCCATTAAGTGAAACAAGTACTACTACACGATCAGACAAAGCATCCAATATTCTTTTTCGCTCAGCTTCTTGGAGGCGAGCTAGAGGTTTCCAATCAAGTACTACGTATTTTCGCGAGCATATTAGTGCGGAAGACAAACATATCGCATATCGACAAATAGGCGATAATCCCTCTACCACGGATTTGCAAAGTACTGTATCCATCCCCTTATGTAGATTTTGTATTTCGCTCAGTACACTCATACGCTTCAAAGCGGATTCCGCTTGCTTGATGTAGGTAGAGTCAGGTTTGATTTGGCCAGTAATTAACTCACAAATACGCAACTGCGGAATGTACTGCACATCACCACAGTAAACAATATCCTGGACCAAACAGCGAGACTGTTTAGAATTGCCCATCAATTTTTTGCAGAAGTTACTCACATGATATGAATCGACATCTACTGCTCCTATGCATGCGATGACCTCTCCCACTTGCGGAGATGCACTATTCATTGATCCATCAAGCTTGGGCTCAATAGCTTTTATACACAAGGGTTTAGTGATGTCCTTTTCAGGAAGAGTTGAGGCAGTTGGAATGTCTATTGTTATAAATTCTTTTAGCCGTTTTATTTGTGGGGCAAATCTATTTAGAGCGATTACTAACGTTGCTAATATACTCATTCCTCCCATGACAAATCGTAACGCAACTAGATAAAACAATAAGTCAACCCACGCAACTTTATCTGCTGCTAAGAAAGAACCAAACACAATCAGCAGCACACACAAGATCACTCCATACAAGATATCCTGGAGCATAGCCATTTTGCGTTTTGATAAGATGATCTCTCTAAAAGAATCGATGGCATCATGTGCGCTAGGATCGGATTGAAAGTGATCCGCCCATGAGGGTCGCAAGATCCCTGGATACTGTGTTTGTGATGCGAAATCCAGAATTTTCTGAAATGTACGTGATCGAACTTGTCGCCTCTGCTCATAATCACGCGAGGCTATGGCAACCCCGCGATTAAGCATATAAAAAGGGATTGTGTATATCACGATTGCAGGTAATAGGAACAATGTTAGCTTTGAATTTAGCCAAAGCAGAATTATCGAAAATATGCAAAAGGTAATAAGCGGTACAGGTAAACGACCAAGTCTAAGCACAGATCGCATCAGCATCATTGAGTCGCTCATCATTGCCTTACGGCTGGTCATCTTCATTCCGCCATTAGACCAAAGCGGTAATGAACGAGATTGTCCTGCTGCAATTACAGTAATCGCGCGATCAGAAGTTCGTTCCATCGCTCCTCGCGCCAACTTAAAAGTAAGGGCTTCAGCTGAGTAAGTTATTAAGCCTGTTGCAACTGCAAGTAAAAGAACACAACCACCCCATAGAGCTAGCGTTGAAAGGCTGGTATCTGATGGTATTTCATAACCGCGCACAATAATTGGTTTGTCTTCTGTTTGAGCTTTAACGAATATCATCAATAGCCCAAGTATCCCCAAACGAGTGATGACACTTGCGATACTAAAACTAATTATAATAAATGATAAACGCTTTGCGTTACGCTTTAAATCAGCCAACATCCAAAAGAAAATATCGCAGAACATTCGAAACTTTTGCACTGCAATCGCAAGCTGAGCTCTCATTGATTTTAAAGCCATTTTGATTTGACCCCACATCGGATCAATTGCTGATTGATTCACCACTGGTTCTAGAATCTCCGTACTCTTTATGTTGTAACGAACATGATAGTTATCGCTTAATGTTACCGCATTCACAAGAACTTTACTAAGCACGAATTGGTGTTCGGGCGATGCAAACCCAAGAAGTAGGCCTAACGCAAAATGATTGGCATCAGGATGGGTTGTAAACGAAAGATTCAACTGCTCAGAACCGCTTCGCAAGACAGCAAGTTGGCGCTTAAAGATCTGCCTGCCTCGTTTACAATAAAGCAGCAAAAAGACTCGTACTGTCATCCCCGGATCAACTTTGAAATTCAACTGCACGCTGTAATAAACATTTGACTCGCTCTCGCAACCATCATCCTGCTTAACCTTGGCCCATTTGCCACGACATAATAGTACATGTGCGTTTGAGTGCTTGTCATCAATTGTTGTGATGCTTAGGCCAGTATTTGTTGTAATACAATTCGTATGAACCGCAGAGACTAGCGGATCGTTGTTTGCTGCTAAATCCATTTGCAAGATTGGCTCTACAATTGACTCGTTGCAATCGCTTTTAATTTCAATATCTTTGAGATGTTTCGCTTGCGCATCTTTATCTATTTCATATCCCAACTCTTGCTGAACTTCGCCGCAGATTTGCCCAAACGCAGATTTGTATTGTTTATCCCACTGCTCAAAAGGTGGCATTGATGTGTTGCGATTAGGATCTATGTGCTTGGCAAATTCCTCCTGAGCAAGTAAAGGGTGAACGATTATCCCTAGTTCCCTTAATACTTCAGTGATATAGCCAAGATCGCTGACCATCTTTTCAAAGCTTATTCTACTATTTGTAGCTTTGATAGCAGTCTCTTGTGTCCAACGGACATACCAACACGCCCGTTCAAATTGGTTAAGCTTATCCCATTGCAAATTTGGAACAGCAAAATGTCTTCGATCAATCGGTGTGTCGTACCAACCTCGATTCAAAATCGAACGGACAACATCCTTGGCATCTCTATGAAGATGAATAAATTCAACATTAGGCTCCTCTGCTTTTATGTAGTCAAGGAATGGTTGGATATAGACATTAGCTTCAAGTACATCGCCTCGAACAATCGCACGGTGATGAGCGAGGGCTTGGCGTATTAGTGCAGCCGCTATATGCTGCGATTCAACCAACTCCATAAAATCATCACTTGTACGTTTATCATGTTCATAACCATCCGGAACTCGCTTATTATTAAGTGTCCATTCATGCAACCCCCTGAATGATGTGGCATTTTCCACAAAATTTGCCAGCCATTTCGAGCCGCTTCTTGCAGTTGAAAGTGCGAAAATTATGCGTTTTTTGTCACGCCACCAATGTGGATGAACTAGTATTTGATGCCGCCCTGTTTTAAGGTCTTCTTCTAGTGGATCGCCTGTACGTGTCCACTTGCCCCCGGTATCCGACCAATAATTAGTATGAGGCACATGAACCGCATCGTAAGTCAAGCCATGTGCTCTTAGGGATGATTGCCAAAGCTTTAGCTTACTTTTATCATCTCGGATTATCTGATGGTCTGCGGGATATTGTACTTGCCAATTTGCATCATCGACTTTGATGCCTTCCGCAGACATCTCCCCTTCTGTGCTAGTTGGATCATTGCTGCGCAGCTCTTTCCATAACCAATAGTTGATAAATCTGTGTGTGTAACAAGCGGTATCCCCATGGGCGCTGGTTCCGACAATCTCTAAGCCGGACGACCTTAAATGTGTAAGCAATTCGCGAATGTGATTGTCAACGTCATCAATTTCGCCGTGCATCCATTGTGTTAGTACATTTAAGTGTAAACCTATTTCGTGACCATACTCTTGTAGCTGCCTGCATTTTAATAAAAATCGTGCATCGTCCCAATACTCATTTGTATGAAGCAGAAAATAAGTAGCGCGAATACCTCGCTCGTATTCATAGTGTGCCATTTCAAGCGCAAGATCAATGTCATGATCAATATCATGGCGAAGCGCGATCATGTTAGGATTGTCAGGCTGCTGCGCAAGCTCACGCATCGTTACTGATGATCCAATATGATCTAAATAACGAAAATATTGTTCCTTGATACTCATGATGTGAGCAGTTGCGTTGTGGGAGTAGCCGACTGACTCTCAATTGGCGAGTTTTCAATCATGTTTTCGTGATTGCTCGGGGATCGTTCACCTAATAATTCACCAAAGATATTGCGAAGCTTTTTTTGTTCATGCTCCCAGTTCAATTTCTTTGCAGCATCAAAGCAATTTTGACGCATTATAGAATAATGGTCTTGATCCGCCAAGGCTTCATTAACTGCACTTGCGATTGTTCTTGGATTTGTTTCATCAAACAATACGCCTATATCATATTGTTCAACTAACAAGCGTTTTTCATAATGATCGCTCATTGCAAGTGGAACCCCAGCCATCATGCAATGGAAAATCTTGTTGCTTGATTCAAAGAAATAACTCAAACATACGTTTTGTGTAGGAACAATTCCCAGATCTGCAGATGAAACGTAACGTGTTACATGGTTGATTGGTACTGCTTCACGGAAGAATACTTTCGTTGACAATAAGCCTTGTTCAGAAGCGCGTGTTTTCAGCGATTGCAAATAAGCTGCGTTTCGTGCGTATCCCATGATGACATAAACAGAGTTTTCAAGATGTTCAGCTGAATCAATCATCGCTTCCAGGCCACGATTGATAGTTATGGCACCGGCATAGATAACTATCTTTTTGTCCTTAGGGATCTTTAACTCATCAGCAAGGATTGTGGTTTTCGGCTGAGGTGATTCATATGGTTGCACATTGCGAATAAGATACGGCTTTTTGATCTCGTATTGCTTGGCTAAGTGTTCGCAAATGCCATTTGCGACCGAAAGAACAGCATCGCATTTCCCAATGAACGCCCATTCAATTGGCGCCCAGATTATGTTATCTCTTGCACGTGATTTATTGCCTATGTTGCGCCTTAAATACAGTTCATGTGAATCGTAAACCAGGTGTACGCCACTTAAGCGTTTCACCAGTGCCCCGCCAAGCAGCATATTCAGATCATGTGATTGAATTATGTCAGGTTCAAGGCTTAATGCCTTACGCGCAAATTGCAAGTTTAGTGCAACTAATCTGAGCGATGAAGGAGCAAGTCGTTTGATTATTCCAATGGCAAAATTAATGCATCGCCTTATTAAGTGCACTGTTCTTCGAATGCTTCGTAGCTCAAGACGTGCGACTTTCATTACCATCCTTGCCACATGTCGAATCCCAGGCAGCTTCATTATTCCTTGATTGAAAGATGACAATATCTTTCGAGAAAACGTTCCTGATTCAAATTTTTGATCCTCAGCCCAATCTGCAGTCTTAGGAGATTTATATGTACCAAGTGCCAAGCGCGCAATCGGTTTGCACCACCAACCAAAAACAACTACACCCAGTCGCAGTACATCACCTGGTCTAAAGCAAAGTCGGTGGACCTGAATGGAGTCGTTGTCTTCTTCAAGCGGCAAAGCAGTGCCAGTCATTGCAAGAACGTGAACTTCGCATCCCCATTCGATGAGACTGCGCGCTTCTTTGTAAACGCGCGTGTCGTGCTCAAAGCTATTTGCCAACAGCATCACAATCCGTGGCCGACCCTTTTCAGACTGCTGAATTTGTTCTTGCAAAATAGTGGCTCCGATTAAATAGACCAATTGCGGAGGCGTCAAGGAACGGATAGCGCCTAAGTTGATGTATAAATAAATGGGCCCAGAGGGACTCGAACCCTCACTCCCGATAAAGGGAAACGGATTTTAAGTCCGTCGCGTCTACCAATTCCGCCACAGGCCCCTATGCAGGGGATGTAATTGTAACTTCACGCCCCCCTAATTGCTCGTGATTGCCCAAGTCTAGGCCTCTTTTTGGCCCAATAGAGCCTTTTCATTGAGATTTTCAATATTCAATGACTTAAATGAATGAGCCTAAGATTCAGCTATTTGTAGCCTTGAATACGGATCGATGACACGTCAATAGCTTATTTTCAACAAGGCGTCACTAACCAAATCTGCATAAAATACCTGGTTTTAGGCATTTACAGGCTATATTGCTCATGTGTTAAATAAAAAATTGCTAAGCCTAGGGGAAAAATACGATAACCACTTGATGTATTCGTAGCATATGCTACAATTATCGCGTCTATTTAAGAGAGATTTGTCCGATGAAGATGCGTTCACAGACTAAGGCAAGGCCAGCAATAAAGACTGCACCAACAGGCGGGACGTTCAACAAGGTTCGGTCTGATCATGCTTCTGAGACGGCTGAGGATTATGTAGAAGCTGTCTCGGATATTGTGCATAGGTACGGCGAGTGCAGAGTTCAGCATCTTGCGGACTTAATGGGTGTTTCGCACGTAACCATAAGCAGAGCAGTCGCTCGTTTGCAACAGCACCGCTTGGTAGTAACCGAGCCATATAAACCCATTCGTCTGACCGCAAAGGGTGAGCGATTGGCAGCAGAAAGTCGTCGTCGCCACGAGATCGTACTTTTATTCTTGCAAATGCTAGGCGTACCTGATGAGGAATCGCAGCGAGATGCGGAAGGTATTGAGCATCATGTGGGCAAAGCGACCCTTAAATGTATGCAGCAATATATAGAGCGAAATGCAGACTCTAAACAAAGTAAAGGTACGCACTAATGAGTTTGCTAACTAGTGGAAGCGAATTCATCATGGAGCACAGCTGACAGTCAGCCGTGTCAAGTTGAACCATCAAACGGGAATACGGGTATAAGAGGCAGTTTAGTGGAAACACGTGACATCACCAACAATACCGTTCAATCAGCCGGCAGCGCCGATGCAGATAAGCGCGCGTCATTGCAACGCTTGACTCGCAGGGCGTTCCTAGGTTCGGGTGCCGTCGCCGGGACGGGCGTAGTGCTGACGGCACCGCTACTGCGAAACACCCCATCGGAGAGTCGCTCCGTGATCCTCGCTGACCACAGTGACTCGCACCAAGCGCATTCTGCAGACTCTCACAGGATGGGGACCGTGGGTACGATCGGCGAGGATCGGCAGCCGGTTCGTCCAATGCATTTTCTCGGGGCATTCAATGAAACCGAATTCCCGGAGCTGCTGCCGAGCGATTTTCATCGGGAATCAAAGCTGCCCAATGGTACGACACTACACGAATACTTCTTTATTGCCTCGGACAAAGAAATTGAGATAGCTCCCGGCGTTTACTTCCCTGCCTGGACATACAACGGTCAAGTCCCTGCCCCAACGTTGCGGGCAACCAAAGGCGATCGAATTCGCATCTGGTTCATCAACGAGGGTTCCCACCCGCACACGATTCACTTCCATGGTTGGCATCCGTTCGAACAGGATGGATCGATGTTGCACCAGTTCGTGTATCCAACCACGAAGAAAGCTCTTGAGTACCCCTTCGGGCCGGGTGAGGATCCGACACCCTGGTTAAAAATGGATCCAATGAAAAGGCGTCGACAAGGCCTGGAGATTTACGAATTCGAGGCCGATCCCGTCGGACTGCATCTGTACCACTGTCACTCCTTGCCACTGAAGCGCCACATACACAAGGGCCTGTACGGCACGTTCATTGTGGATCCACCGGGAGGGAGACCAAAGATCGATCCCCACACGAATAAAGCTTTGCCACCAAACCATCCACTCCACGAAATGGTGATGGTGATGAACGGATTCGACACGAACTTCGACGGTGACAACGAGGTCTACGCCATCAACTCGGTGGCGTTCCACTACCAGGTGAACCCGATCCCGGTACAGATCGGTGATCTGGTGCGCATATACCTGGTCAACATCACCGAGTTCGACCCGATCAACTCGTTCCATCTGCATGCGGGTTTCTTTCGCGTGTATCGGACCGGGACAAACCTGCGGTCCGACGAATACACCGACATGGCCATGTTCTGCCAGGGTGAACGCGCGATCCTGGAGATGCGTTTCCGCAAGGGCTGGCCGGGCAAGTATATGTTCCACGCCCACCAGAGCGAGTTCGCCGAGCTGGGATGGATGGCGCTGTTCGATGCGCAGGAAAACGCGCAGGAAAGGGAGACGTCCGTATGACTGAGCAAGCTCAAATTTGGCGGTGCGTTCCCACGCTCGTTTTAGCGATACCTCTTCTTGCAGTTCGTGTAGTTGCAATCGGGCTAATGTTGAGTACTGGCTGCGACGCCTTTGCGCAACAGGGTGCGGAGGACAAGAGCGCTTATAACCTGTTCAACCCGACGCCGCGGCATCTGATGCGAGACCTCAGCGCCGATCGGCCGGACGTGACGGAAAGCCCGATCACCGTTGACGCTGGCCACATTCAGGTCGAACTGAGCTTCCTCGACTATCGCCACGACGATCGCAACAACAACAATACTGAATTCGAAGCGTGGACAGTCGGGGCGACGAACATCAAGTTTGGCCTGCTGCACAACGTCGATCTTCAATTCGTGTTCGATGCCTACACGGATGAGGACACTGACGACAAAGCCGCCGGCACCACCAGCAACGCCAAAGGGTTCAACGACATCCAGTTTCGGCTGAAAATAAACCTGTGGGGCAACGACGGCGGCGAAACCGCCTTCGCCGTGATGCCGTTCATCCAGTTGCCGGCTGGGTCGGACGAGTTGAGCAGCGATCATGTCCAAGGCGGGCTGATTTTTCCGTTCTCGACGGAGCTTAGCGAAGGGTGGGGCCTGGGGCTGATGGCGGAAGTCGATTGGGTGTTTGACGAAGACGATGACGATTACGACACCGAGTTTGTTCACACCGCAGTACTGGGCCACGACATCTTGGGGTCGCTAGGCGGATACGTCGAGTACGTCGGCATTATCAGTGGCGACGGCGACAGTGACTACCAGGCCCTGATCGGTACCGGCCTGACCTACACGCTGAGCGACGACATGGTGCTGGACGTAGGAGCGAATTTCGGCGTGACGAAAGCAGCCGAGGACGTGAACTTGTTCGCAGGTATGACAGTGCGGTTCTGAGAAGGAGTGACGGTGACCAGACGGCTGGATAGATTAGGAGTGCAACGATGACGATGAACGGAACAGGACAGCAACAGCGAGCATCCCGACCTGTGCCTGCGCTCGTTCTTGCCCTGTTACCGCTGGTGCTACTGGGCGGGCTGGTCTTAGTGTTTCTCAAGACCGACCCTACCAAACCCTTGAAAGCATCGTTCCCCCCAATCGAGGAACTTGCGTTCCAACGAGTAACCCTTGAGCCCGGCATGATCACGCTCGCCGTGAGCAACGACGGGCCTGATCCGCTGACCATCGCCCAGGTCATGGTGGACGACGCGTATTGGAATTTCACCATCGAGCCGGATGCAACGATCGACCGCCTGGGCAACGCCACGGTTAAGATCCCGTATTCATGGGTGAAAGACGATACCCACGTGGTGAAGTTCATCACCTCCACCGGAGTGACGTTCGAGCATGAAATTGCAGTAGCGGTTGAGTCGCCGAGACCGACGGCTGCGCTGTTTGGATTGTTCGCGATGCTGGGGATCTATGTTGGGGTGCTTCCCGTGGCGATGGGAATGATGTGGCTGCCTGCGTTACGCCGCACGCGGCAGAAGTGGATCAACGTCCTCCTGTTCCTGACCATCGGATTGCTAGTGTTCCTCGGGTTCGATGCGCTGGAGGAGGCGCTGGAAGTCGTCGAGGGCTTCCCCCGGGTCTACCAGGGGATGGGATTGTTAGTGATCGGTGGGATTGGAAGCTTTGCTTTGCTGACCGCGCTAAACAACGAACTGGAGGCACGTCGGGGGGATGCCGCAGATAGCTCGGCAACTCTGTCCTACATGATCGCTAGCGGCATCGGACTCCACAACCTGGCGGAGGGGCTGGCCATCGGAGCTGCCTATGCACTGGGCGAGATCACCCTGGGCTCGATGCTGGTGCTGGGCTTCATGTTGCACAACATCACCGAAGGACTAGCGGTCGTGGCACCGCTCGCCAAGTCCGGGGCAGCGCTGCGCCGCTTGGTTTGTCTGGGCGCCATAGCCGGCGGGCCCACCATCATCGGCGCCTGGATCGGCGGTTTCACCTATTCGCCGTTGTGGTCACTTCTGTTTCTGGCAATTGGGGCTGGGGCGATCTTCCAGGTGGCCTGGCAGATCCTGGCGCAGATGTCGCGACAGCACGAGCAGCGCTCGCCGCTGTTCGATTTCGCTAACTTTGGCGGGTTAATGGCCGGTTTCCTGATAATGTACACAACCGGATTGCTGGTGGCGGTATGAAACATATAGATTCTAGAAAGGATTGGACCGTGAAACGGATTGGATTGCTCATCTCGTTAATGATCGTTGTGGTTAGCGCCACCGGCGTGGTGCTCGCCTCCATGTCCCAAGGTGTGGTGAGTCGCGAGATCACAATGGTTGCCAGGAACATGGTCTTCAGTGTCCAGTCTTCTGAATCGTCGGGCGCGGCAAACCCCACGATCACCGTTAAGCGGGGGCAAAAGGTTACGATTATCTTGCGCAACGACGACGCAGGCATGCTCCACGACCTGGTCATCGAAGGGTTGGACGTTAGCCTTGAATCAGTATCCTGCGGCGAGGCCACGCGATTGACGTTCACCGCACCTAGCGAACCGGGCGAGTATGTTTATCTTTGCAGCTTCCATCCCAGAAGAATGCGCGGCGTGTTCATCGTCGAATGAACGAGGCATCACTCGCACTCATTCTTTTAGCTGCTTGGAAATATCCATGTCGCGGATCAATCGCTAGCTCAGCAATACGATTATGACTGAAGAACTCACTTCAAATGAAGGTTGGCGATAGCCACTTCATGCCGCTTGCGATAGCGTTTGGCGTAGCTTAAAGCGGATAATGTCCTTCAGATAGCTAGAACGCCATTATATTACATTCAGAACCATGCATTTGCAGAATAACCTTGGTGTAATAAGGCTGGCGCGTTAGTATGGCGGCGGTTGCTCGGGTGACACTTGGCTCCGGGGGCGGCCATAAACTTGTTGCAGGCGCTACCACTGTGCGGCCTTTTCCTTTAAGGAGGTTAAGCGATGTGGTTCAAATCGAGTTTCACAATCCCAGCGGTCGCTGCGATTAGTTTCTGCCTCATTGGCGGGACAGCCCCAGCCGCGGCCGACATACTACACGTCCCGGGTGACTACCCGACAATTCAGGAGGCCATCGACACCGCAGTTGATGGTGACGAGGTGGAGGTCCATCCGGGCACCTATAACGAGACCATCAACTTCCTCGGCAAGGCCATCAGGGTGTACAGCACTGACGGCCCTGACGTGACGATCATCGACGCTCAACAAACGGGAACGGTGGTAACCTGCTTCAGTGCAGAGGGGCCGGATACAGTCCTCGACGGCTTCACCATCACCGGTGGCATTTCCGGCAACGGCGGAGGGATGCGCAACATCAACAGCTCCCCGACGGTGATCAACTGCACGTTCAGCGGGAACTCGGCCGGCGGCGGCGGCGGGATGTACAACGTCGGCGGCAGCAGCCCAACGGTGAGCGACTGCTCGTTCAGCCAGAACACCGCCGCTGATGGCTGGGGCGGCGGGATGCTCAACACGCACGGCGCCAGCCCCATTGTCACCAACTGCACGTTCAGCGGCAACACGGCGAACTTCGGCGGCGGGATGTTCAGCGGTGACTACAAGGGCGGCGCCTTCCCGACGGTGACCAACTGCACGTTCGTCGGGAACAGTGCTGACGTCGGCGGCGGCGGGATGTGCAACGACTTCAGCAGCTCGACGGTAACCAACTGCACATTCACCGGCAACACTGCCGGAAGCGTCGGCGGCGGGATGTACAACTCCTACTACAGCACGACGGTAACCAACTGCACTTTCAGCGGCAACTCAGCCGGCGATGGCGGCGGGATGGCCAACGTCGACGGCAGCGACGCCACGGTCACCAACTGCATTCTCTGGGGCGACAGCCCGAACGAGTTCTCCGGCAGCGGCACATCTACTGTGGGCTACAGCAATGTCCAAGGCGGATTTACCGGCGACGGTAACATCGACGCCGATCCGCTGTTCGTCGATCCCGGAATTGGCGACTATCGCCTCTCATCCGGTTCACCCGCCATCGACGCCGGCAATAACTGGGGCGTGCCGATCGACGAGAACGATTACGACGACGATGGCGTTTTGTGTGAACTATTCCCCGTCGATCTGGATGGCAACCCGCGCTTCAATGCAGACGAATCCGACTTCGATCCCGGCTGCGGCGTACCCGTCGTTGTGGACATGGGCGCGTACGAGTACCAGTTCGATCCGGTTGAGCAAATCACTTTCGCAGATATCACAGGTGATGGCGCAGTGAGTACGCTTGATCT
The DNA here is from genome assembly GCA_022574595.1 of Planctomycetota bacterium. GTDB lineage: Bacteria > Planctomycetota > Phycisphaerae > Phycisphaerales > SM1A02 > JACZRS01. Next base: position 436,638 of record JACZRS010000001.1, read on the forward strand.
ACTTTCACTTTTCGCTGATTGGGGGGAGTGCGCAAAGGGATGTTGTCTGGCCGATCTGGATCTCGATGGGTTTGTCAACACAATCGACCTTCTCTTACTCTTCGCAAATTGGGGAGCGTGTAAATAAATACCCGACGCTCATGGATAGCAATCCATGGGGTTAAAGGATGTGTATGTTTAGCCGCGACCCGATAGGGGAGCGTTATCCTACTTTGTTTTTTACGAAGAGCGCGGGGCAAGCCCCGTGGCTAAATGTATTGATATTTTGACGTTTTGACGTTTCGACGTTTCGCCGTTTCTTCAAATGCTCCCCTGTCGGGTCGCGGCTAAACGGGTTTTTCTTTTACAGCGATACTTTCTTCAAGAAACCCAACGGATTGCTATCCGTTGGCGTCGCCTTGATGCCATCAAGTTCTTTAAGCCGATGGTAGCTCTTTATGCAAAGTTATCGGAGAAGCAGCTATGCCTGAGTGGCTTAAGGATATTGATACCTCGACAATCCTCGCATACTTAACGCCTGCCATCGGCGCGCTGGTGTTGCTGTTTGTGGGATGGATTGTTGCAAAGTGGGTTGGATTCCTTGCTGCGCGTGCTATGCGCAAGGCCAGGGTTGAAGAAACTCTTTGCAGGTTTGTGGGTAAGGTACTCAAATCAGCTATTATAATTTTCGTCTGCTTTTCGTGCTTATCGCTTTTCGGCATAGAAATCACAGCTTTTGCCGCGGTACTAGCCGCTACTGGCTTTGCCATAGGTATGGCATTTCAAGGTTCGCTTGGCAATATCGCAGCCGGCATCATGCTGCTGATTTTCCGGCCGTTTAAGGTTGGTGATTCGGTTTCCGTTGCAGGCAATAAAGGTAAAGTGTATGAAATTGATATTTTTGTTACTACGTTGGATACCCCTGACAACCGACGATTGATTATTCCTAACGGATCTATCTTTGGATCAACAATCGAAAACGTCTCGTACCATAAAACCCGCCGAGTCACAGTTGAGGTTGGTACGGATTATGCTGCGGACCTTGATGAGACAAGGCAAGTTCTACTTGATGCTGCGAACTCAATAGAAAATACTTTAGCTGATCCTGGAGCATCTGTTGTTCTAAGTGAGCTAGGCGGTTCTTCTATTGAATGGTCGGTGCGCGTCTGGGTTAATGCGGAAAACTTCTGGTCGGTTAAGGATGCGTTGACTCGAGCTATTAAGATATCACTGGATGAAGCAAAGATAGACATCCCATACCCGCAGATGAATGTGCACTTAAATAATCCATCAGAAGTAAGCGCATAAAAAAGCCCACAGCATTTGCTGCGGGCTTTGGTGGGTGAGTTTATATCTTTGGAGACTGAAACTTACTCGATGATGCGTGGCTGATCTAACCAGGCAATCGTGTCTGTTTCATCGAAGGAAGCTTCTGCATCTTCAACTTCCAGTTTATCCAAGTAGTTTGATGTAGGGTCAATTGTGATGCTATTTGCATCTAACTGCTGGGCAGCTTTCTTAGCGTAGTCCCAGCGGATACCGCTATTGCGAAGGGTTTCCAGTTGTGCTTGTTGCACGGTTCGCAGTTGGGCAAGCTTGCTTGTAAGCTGCTTAAGATTTCCAATCTTTCCCCAACTGTCATAGTCGCTGAGTGTAGCCTGGAGTTCTTTGGTCATTTCGATGAGTCGTTCGTTACGTTCGATTGCATCGATCTGACGATCAAGCTGCCACATCTGATCCTGGAAAGATGTGTAATCACTTTCGAGTTGGGTAAGGATCTCGACGAGTCGACCTTTTTGTTCGATAAGAATGCTCGTCTGCTGCTGATCACTTGCGAGGCGATCCTGGTAGCTGACGCGAACACTGTTGATTCGATTACCTTCGCAGTAAGCTTGATCGACATCAAATCGTATGCCTTTGAACCTGAGATAGGTTTCGAGGTGTGGAGTTGAGTTGCTTACGTTACGAGCTTTAACTACCAAAGATTTTAGTGCGACCAGATCTTCTGTTGTCATAGCAACGACGCGGGCGGATACTTCTGAATCACGTTCAAATTCAGCAAGTTCGTGATTTACTTCAGCGAGTTCGCCTCGGACTGTTGCGATTCGATCTGGATATTCATCAGCCATAACTTGCAGTTGATGCCTTAGTGCAGCCGGCTCATCCGTGACCTGGTCGATTACTGTTTGTGCTTTAACGCGGATTTGATGGAGTCCCGCAGCAACTTTGTGCGGTCCGATCAGCAATGTCAGGCCACCAAGTGCCAGTCCACTGATCAGGCCCACTCTCAAGATCGTTCGTGTAATGTTCATTTGTTGGATCCTTTCAGCTTTATGCCTGACTGATTAGTCTTTTAATTCTGGGGAAAACCACTTGGTCTCCGCAAACTGATTGGGAGTCTGCTGCGGCTTCTTTCATCTAGAGGCATACCTTTTTGTCTATATTTGTTGTTTCATGTCAGAAAAATGCTTTTCTTGGCTCCTATGGCAGGCCAAAAGGGTCAAAATAGGTCCGAAAACCCCCTAAATTAGGTTGTTATGCGTTAATGTCCCCAAACCGCATGTAATTGACATCTACCGGGGCTACTGGGCACGTACACTAATAGGCAGAGAGTTACACGGCTGAGCCCAAGCTTTATGAAACAAATGCTGCCGCTCGCCCAACAACGGAAGTAGTGATGAATACGCTGACCACATCTTTTGTGAAGCGGCTTCGTGACCGAGACGAAGCAGCTTGGTTTGAGCTATGGGAGGTCTTTGGACCGGTCCTACGCGCTCAACTAACCAAGTGGGGGCGTGGGCAGATCGGCGTAGAAACTGTACGAGACCTTACGCAAGAAACCCTGGCTGCTCTTTCTGACTCAATTCATAGATTTGACCCTTCGCGCGGAGCAAGATTCAGCACCTGGCTTTTAGCAATTGCAAAGCATGCGTTAGGTGATGAAATTGACCGCAGGATGGCCCTCAAGAGGGGTGGAGGACGTAAACCGACCGAGTTTGATGAGCGGTTTATGAGCAATTCTAATGCAATACAAGCGGATGAAGCTTATGAACAAAGCGTTTTTCGCGCCAAGGTTTACTCAGCAATTCGCAAGACCGAGGTAGAAGCGGATTTTCTCCCGTTTCAGGTTTATCGAATGCGCGTGTTTGATACTACCCCCGGAAAGGTGGTAGCTGAACAGCTAGGGGTTAGTGAGCCGACCGTGAGCAGGTATTTACAGCGAATACGCGATTTATTAAGGCGACGCCTCTCAGAGGTGATTGCCACATACAGCTTTACTTCAGATGAAGAACAAGAGGCCAGGTTGGCGGGACTGAATGATGATGATGCCATGTTTGATGAAGCCTTGTGTGACATTTATCACAAGCAATCCCAATTAGTCTTACAGGACGGGATAGCGGCATCATGAATGCCTTGGAATTTTTTAACCCTCACTTATGCTGCACTGGATAGCAGGTAGGGAGAACTATGATGATTGGCGGATCAATTGCCGGATTAATTTTAATGCTGCTTGGCTTGGTTGCGGCTGGGCTTATCATTGCCTTCGTGCTTGTACCGCTGCTAAAAGGCATCGGCTGGATTATTGGAGGAATATTCAAAGGTATTGGCTGGACTATCAGCCACATATATTCATTTATAGCAGGCATGCTCACGGATTCCGTGCGTTTCGTAGGCGCGCTTATCGCGATGGTGGTTTTGATGCCCCTATTGCTACTAAACATCGTAATAGGGCGATGGTCAGCAGCGGGTCACTTTGGGAAATCTATTAAACGAGAATGTAACGTTGCAGCAAACTGCATATATAGAGTTGGTTTGCAGCGGCCACTTCGACTTGTCTTTCTAAGCGGTCTCCTTGAAGGCGTCGAGCAACGCGTCAACGAAGCAATGATCGCAGCTCCCACATCAGACAAACCCAGTAAACGAACTGGCGTGTTCGAGGGATACACGATCGTCGGTTCGCTGCCAGGTGGTGGATCAGGAGCCAAGCTTTATATAGCTGAACCAAATCAAGCTAAAAAAACCCGTAACCCGCAAATTCCCGATCGAGTGGTGATCAAAACCTTTGCGCTGGCGGATGGATCATCGTTGCCGCAAATAGTCCGTGAATCGCGCGCCCTAGAAGCAGCGAAACAATTAGGGCTTGTGCTTGAACATGACATGGATGAGCATCGATTCTATTACATCATGCCTTTCCATGATGGCGATCATCTAGCAGTAGTTACAAGACAACTTCACGGTAAGACCGATGGCAAAGGCCTGAAGGATCGACAGTTCAGTGAAGTTCTGAGCTATGTAGAGAATTTGCTGCATACACTTTCTGCGTACCACCGCGGTGGATTATGGCATAAGGATATTAAGCCGGAGAACATCATCATTCACGATGGTGTTGCACATGTTGTTGATTTTGGTCTGGTAACACCGCTTCGATCTGCAATGACACTTACCACCCACGGGACAGAGTATTTCCGCGATCCGGAAATGGTGCGCATGGCTCTAAAAGGCGTAAAGGTTCACCAGGTTGATGGCGCCAAGTTCGATATCTATGCAGTTGGTGCGGTACTTTACTTTGTATTGGAAAACACATTCCCCGCGCATGGCGGATTAAGCGCATTCCAGAAACGAAGCCCCGAAGCAATGCGCTGGGTTGTTCGCAGGGCCATGGCTGACTATAACAAGCGCTACGAGAATGTGGGTCAGATGTTGGCGGACATTCACTTTATCGCCAGCGCCAGTCATCCTTTTGCGGTTAAGCCTGCACAACTCCCGTCAATGAGAGGTGAAGATTTAGATGCACAGGACTTCATAGCTGGTGCTGCTCAGGCAGAATATGTTGCTGCATCAGTGGGTTCACCGAGACCGCCACATGATGATAAAGAAGAGCCGGTTCAAGGTTGGGGTGTTTCTATTGACAAGCACGGTGTAAAAGTTGGAAAATTTGCGCATCCTGCAGAGCCAGCTGAAGCTGCTTCACCAGCACCCGCTGCTCCAGTTGCTCCAGCATTTACGGCAATGCGCACGGGTCGTCCCAAACTTAACGTGTTTAATTGGTGGACAGGCGCGTATAAGGTTCAAGAAGATGTAGCACCAGTAGGTGCGCAAACTCCAGATGAACGTCCAACTTCTTTTCACGATGAAGTAAAAGCGTTCAGAGAGCAAGCAACAGCATTTCGTGCTGATACGCAAGCGCTGCGCGATCAGGTTCGTAATAGAACCATGGCTCCAAGAAAAGCTGCGCGCGAGCAGATCAAAGCTGCGCGAGCCCGGGCTAAGGAAATTCGTCGCAGAGTTTCGGGCCATCGCTATCAGGCCCGTAATAAGGATAGAAACGCTACACCAGTGGTCGGCCTTGTATTACTATTTGTAATTGTTGGCGGCGCTGCAGTTGCTTTGTTGGCTCCAGCTGGTAATAGGGGTCGGACGATCAGCATTCATGCGACATCTTCAAGACTAGGATGGGATCTACTATCTTCTCAGCAGCTTGAAGCAATTCCCGATGCATCAATTTCCATAGATGGACATGTACTACTGGTGGTAAATGATCATCCAGCTAAGACTAATCCAGTTGTGAAAAAGCGAATTGGAAAAATCATTGCTGCACATAAGTTGGCCGGCTGGGAAGTTCTAATTGATAATGAAGATGCGGAAGTTGATGTTCGACAATACCTCCCTGCAGGTGAGATCCAACTAAATGATGAACTGCATGCTCTATTAAGAACTACCATGCTTAGCCACAAACTGGCAGGCGTGATAAGAATTACAGCTTCGTCAGGCGATGAGGCTCTACAAGATCGCATTAACTGGGACACAATTCCTGCGTTTGATTTCAAAAAAGCTGTTCTTGAATATGAAGAGCATCGCAACTAATTAACTAGTTACATCACGGCTACTAGCCGTTAATAATAAAAACCCACCGATCTTAACCGGTGGGTTTGCTTATTATAGATTAAGAAAATTTGCCTTGTCAAGCGATTAGTTGCCAACGTTATTCTTGTCGCCAGAAACTGTTGCAAGATCTTTTAGCAATGTTATGGTGCTATCTGCAACGATGTCTTCACGAAGGGATATGGGGCCAATCGTGTAACTATCCATTTCTAACATGAAGTCATCGTTGGCATCCGAATGTTTGCCTCGTACTGCCCGCATCGCAACAACATCAGTCATCTCGAAACTAAAGGAATTCATATCCGGATTCACAATTACCTTTGCGGTCTTAGCGCCAAACATGATCGGCCCACATTCGAGATTAAACGAAATCAATTGGCCTGTGATGGGATTGATATCCTCAGCACTTATCCACCACAATCCAATAAGCCCGCCATCAGGTTTGGATAATGCTATCTTGTGTATGTTGCGCACTACGCTTGAAACTGTGTGTTGCTTGCCTGGCCCTTTAGTAATGAATGTGATACAAATCGCAATTATTACAAACCCGCAAAGCGGCAAGAGAAATCGCTTAAACGATTTGGGATTTTGAGAGTTGTTTGGACTGTGCTGAGACGGCATTGCTGCTTCTTCCTAAGGTGCATAATGACGGCTATATGTATACAGCCCCACCATGGAATCGGATATTATCTACTAAGGATAAAGCAGCATCACATGGTTCTCGGAACTTGTTATAAAACATGGCCAATTCAAAGCTACATCCAGTACACGCCAACCTGGATCAACGCTATTATCGAGCCCTAACCAAGCCTAATTGTCTCAGCATAAAACCAGCCCACCTTTGCGCCTATGAGTATCGATCAACTTGCAACAAATGATATCGCTTTGCTGGCCCTGGCGTTTCTAATAGTAGCGGTGCTGTATTCATTGGTCGGCCATGGCGGAGGTTCGGGTTACCTTGCGGTTATGGCGTTATACGGAATTCTGCCAGCCGATCTGAGACCCATCGCTTTAGCACTTAATGTTCTCGTATCGAGCATAGGTTTAGTTCGCTTTGCCAAAGTGCGAGCATTTGAGATAAAGATATTTTGGCCGTTTGTTGTTACGTCTATTCCCTGTGCGTTTATTGGCGGGTACATTGAGCTTGATCCAACAATCTACAAAATCGCTCTTGGAGTGATACTGCTCTTTAGTGCTTACCGCTTGTTTATGCACTTGCCAACACAGGGAGAGAAGACAAATTCACTGCCACTATTTGCTGCATTGGTGTGTGGCTCAGTAATTGGTTTATTATCAGGAGTCATCGGAGTAGGTGGTGGAATTTTTCTAAGCCCTATCTTACTGCTAATGGGATGGGCCACCGCAAGACAAACAGCGGGAATCTCAGCAGGATTTATTCTGGTTAATTCCTTAGCTGGCCTGGCGGGTATATTTGCCGCTTCAATCCAAGATGGAACAACTCTGCCGTTTTCAAATGTTTCAATAATTATTTTCGCAGCAGCAGTTGTGATGGGAGGCCTTGTGGGATCGAGTATTGGTAGCAAAAAGCTCGGCCACATCTCACTCCGCAGAGTATTAGCGGTTGTATTAGTCCTCGCAGCAGTGAAGATGTTTTTTCCATCAACCAGCCAATCTGCACCTGAATCTGCTAATGAAACCAGTGATTCTTAAGTTTGTGCGTTGCGGCTTCGATATAGCCTAGGATAATTTGAAACAGGAAAACCTTATGCCCGCCCACCCCGGAAGAATACTACATGATGCTCTTAATCGAGGCACAGTCATTGCCCCTGGTGCGTTTAACGCGCTGGTAGCAAGGGCAGTAGCCCAAGCCGGTTTTGATGCGTGTTATATCTCTGGCGGAGCAACCGCTAATGTTGCGGGCTATCCCGATATAGGTTTGATATCGCTCAGTGAGATGTGCAGGACCATAAAGGAAATATCACAAGCCAGCGGCTTGCCCACAATCGTCGATGCAGATACAGGCTACGGCGAAGTGGAATCCACAGCTAGAACTGTTGCCGACTACGAACGAGCAGGTGCAGCTGCACTTCACCTTGAAGATCAAGTCTTCCCCAAACGCTGCGGCCACCTTGATGGCAAAACTCTCATTCCTGCAGAACAAATGGCTGAGAAAGTACAAGCAGCAGCACAAGCGCGCCTAAGCGAAGACTTCTTAATAATTGCACGAACCGATGCAGCAACTGCAACAAGTCTTGATGATGCTATTGAGCGAGGCAACATGTATCGCCAAGCCGGTGCTGATATGATCTTCCCCGAAGGCTTGCAAAGCGAGGAGCAGTTTGCGGACTATGCAAAGGCTTCGCCTGGGCTTCTTCTTGCGAACATGACTGAGTTTGGAAAGACGCCACATATTCCTGCTGCTAAGTTTGGGGAGCTGGGTTATCAGCTTGTCATCTACCCATTAAGTATGATGCGTATGGCCATGAAAGCGGTCGAAGCAGGTCTTAACGAACTTAAGAACAAAGGCACATTGGAAGGCGTACTCGATCAAATGCAAACTCGAAGTGAGCTATATGAACAGTTAAAGTACACACCGGGCGAGCAGTGGGAATACCCGAATTCATCGAGGTGAAGATGCAACAATCGACTCCTGATGAAATAGAGATGCTACTAGCGTTCGTACGTGATCGTGACGCCAGCTGCCCTAACTGTGGCTATAACGTAAGAGACCTGACAAAACCCATCTGCCCGGAATGTCAGGAAGACCTTCTGCTGAAAGTGGGTTCGCGGGTATATCCCATTCGTTGGCTGCTGATAACGGTCGCCCCCGGGATATTTACGGGTATCACTTCGGTTATTGTGGCAGTTCTATTTGCGATAGCCTTGGTTAATACGACTAATACCAATGTCTCTTTAGGATCTCTAAAGACCATACCACTAGATGCCATTGCCTTAGCTACTTTCTTCGCTCTAAGTGCAGTTGTTGCAATTGTGATCATATTCATGCATAAGCGATTCATTAGACAACCTCAACCGCGCCAAATCTTGTGGGCTATCTGGTTGTGGATGATCCACCTTTGTGCTTTCTTCATATTCCTGATTAATGTAATACCCTAAGACTGTGTTGCTAGTACTGCAATGCCCCTCTCCCACTTCTGTAGGGCGGATTTTATAAATTTTGGTAATTATATACTACACTCATCAGAACCGTAGCCTTTAGCACATCCTGTGCTTATTGACAAGTTATCCACAATTTCCACAATATCTAGGTTAAGTTGCACTGACTTTGAATGTCTGGTAACATTCGGCTGCGTTTATATGGAGGATCTACCGACTTACTTAGACAAACTTCCCACCGCGCGTCGCCAAACACTCCATGTAAACGCATAGAACCAGGCGTCGGCGGTGGATTTTGCACGGGACCAAAATGAGGAAGAAAGCGAGAAAAGGATGAAGGTAAGGAATACCGAGCATACGCAATGGATGCGTTATCAACCATTTTCGATTGTGGGGGATTGTCGGCCTCGTTTCTGACGCTTCCGGCGTTCTTCACAATCCACTTCGTCGCGCGGTGTTTTCGACAGCGCGGCCAAGGCTCGATCAAGCTCTTTGAGCGGCAACGGTTCTTCGTTGTCGTTTTTTGTTTTGCCAGTTTGTTTTTTGCTATCTGGTTTCATAGGAAGGGGAGCCGAGGTTTGATAATTTAGAGGTCGTCTGGGCGGCCAGTGAAAGAAAGGGAAAAGGCCGGAGTTGTTTTGCGACTTGCTCCGACCAATGCCCTCCCAGAGACTTTCTTGCTGCTAGGTTGATTTCACAGGCTAAGCCTAGCACGTTGTCCCAAACGAGTTCTTGCCTTGGGCGTGCCTGTGCGCCCGAGGTACAGAGTCTAATCTACACTAACAGATTTGATTGTCAAATTGTTCGTGAAGATATTCACAACCTTAATATAGGAGATATCAAAGTGATATCTGCAACTAAATATACGTTTACAAGTTCTAACATTGATCTAGCTCCAGCTTCAAGTGGCGTTTATGTCCTGTATGACGGTGACACGATCACCTACTATGGTTCATCCGAGACCTCCGTTCGCGCACGTTTGAGGCGTCACCACAACGGTAACGAAGGTCAATGCACCAAATCTGCGACTCACTTCAAGTGGGAAACAACGCAGCGACCATTGGGCCGCGAAGCGGAACTTTTACATGAGTACGAGGAGACTTACGGTGCGCTGCCGCGCTGTAACGACCGCGACGTCTAATCTCCAATGTCAACAAGCCATGTTGGCCTACACGAACCGGCGACGGCTACGCCCGCGCCGGTTCTTTCCCCCATATTCCCAAAGAGTAGTTCCCGATTGCCATGCGGGAGGTTGCCAAAAATCCTCAAGCGGAAAGGCGACTCATTGTCGTTCGGAACTTTCTCAAATTGAATTGTCAATCCAGAAACAGGGTCATTGATGATCTGTTCGCGGATAGTCCATTCGCGTGCGTTAGATTTCATTGTCATAGTGGAATTAGTAATCGTTTGGTCCCCCAATAGTTCAACATCATTACTTAGTTAATTTACTAGTCCGATAAGTAACAATGCTATGGCTTCTTCTACTTAGCAGTCAATTCTTGAAAACGGAGCCTGCGCCCTACTACGTCTTGCATGACATAATCAAAGCGTTCGGCGTCAGTAGCTTTACGCATATTAAATCTTCGGCATTGCTCATCTAAATAGCGTTGTAGATGCTGAGGTTCGACAGCAATATAAGTACCACGCAAGCATCGCTTGAGCAGACTCCAGAAGTTCTCAAGCCCATTCGTATGAATGCGCCCATCAACGTAATGCTTAGCGTGATTCACCATGTAATGCAAATATCCGTAATATCCACAGAAGTATTCCGACCCTATATCGCTATATAGCGTTGACCCATTCTCAACATTCTTACGAACGATAGTCTCAATACTTCCGCGCTCGACGCTAGGCACTACCTTAGCTCTGATTTCGCCTCTACGCTGTAATAGACCATGTACAATCGTTTTACGCCCTTTCTGTCCGTATCGCTTCCTTGCTCTGGATTTGCGATTACCTGACATATTGGACATCTTGCCGCCGATGAAGCTCTCATCAGTTTCAATCTCGCCGGTCGATATCACCACAGATTACCACCTCAAATCCGCCAACGGCAAGACCGTGCTTCGACTTGTGCAGACAGGCTTGGGGCCGGAAAAGGAATGGGATGGTGAATACAACGCCACTGCCGAAGATTGGCCGATGTTCCTGGCAATTCTCTTGCACTACGTCCCCAATCATGGCGGTGTGGTACGACAAGTCACCAATATTGCAGTGGCCATTGATCTTCCCGCATCTGAGACATGGTCCCGATTGTTCGCTGGTAATACACCCACGCTTGGTTCACCCTATGAACTTAAGCTCACAGACTCACTAGTAGTCCACGGCACAACGAGGCTAATCAACCCGGGGCGACGTCTGGTCGGTACGATTCCTGATCTCAACTACGCTATATTTGTGCTTACTATTCATGACAAGGAAGACAAGAGTAAGATTGCCATTGAATTGTTCACATACAATTTACCTGCGGATCAACTTGTTACAACCGAGCGTCAATGGACGGACGCGCTGATCAATATCTAGCAGCGTCAAGCGCAGTATTGTCCCGCACGAATGCAGGACCATATTCTCGGAATGCTGTAACAACGACAACTGAGGCGTTGTCCGCGCTGCTATTTCCGCTTCAAATCCCAACCGCGATTAACATGCTACGATAGAATAGTGATTTGCAACTGAGATGGCCACCAAAGGGCATCTATTCAATCTATTTTTGCTACTTATTTACTCCCTACTTTATTGCGGATATCTATCGATGACTACTACCGATGTAAAATCTTCGCCTAAACCACAAGACACAAGAGGTCTGGCTGGGCAGACCATCGGCGATACTTCTATCTGCCAAGTATCGCAAACCGAACTGATTTATCGCGGATATGAAATTGCGGATCTTGCAGCCAACGCAACGTTTGAAGAAGTTGCGCATCTGCTGCTTGTGGGTCACAAACCCTCAGCCGAGGAACTGAAACAGTTTAAAGATGAGTTGACATCGATGCGGGCTGTGGATCGCGGCATATTGGAAGTAATCGGAAAAATCGCACAATGTGAAACTGGTTCAGATGATGTCCACCCAATGAGCATTTTGCGAACTGGAATTTCTCTACTTTCTCATGTTGATCCAGACTGTGAAGATAATTCGCCGGAAGCGGAGTTGCGTAAGGCCAAGCGTTTGCTTGCACAGATTCCAACGATCATAGGCTTCGGCCAAATGAGTCGCGATGGTAAGACGCCGGTCGAGCCTGATCCAAACCTCGATCATGCAGCGAACTTACTTTGGTGTATGACTGGTAAAAAACCCAGCGAATCGGCAGCTAAAGTCATGGATGTTTCACTGATCCTTTATGCGGAACATGATTTTAACGCATCGACATTTGCAGCCCGAGTTATCGCTTCAACTGAATCGGATATGCACGGTGCAGTGTGTGGCGGGATCGCAGCCTTAAAAGGACCATTGCATGGTGGAGCTAACGAAAAAGCCATGGAAATGCTCAAAGATATCGACGCTTATATCCAGGCAGGCAGCGGCGATGTAGATAAGTTCATGAAAGAAGCATTCGCGGAAAAACGAAAACTCATGGGGTTCGGACACCGCGTATACAAAAACGGCGATCATCGCGCGGGAATCTTAAGATCATGGGGCTTAAAGGTCGCAGAAGAACAAGGCGCAGATTCTAAAAAGTGGTTCGACATCGGCGACCGCGTTCAACAAATAATGCTAGATCAAAAGAACATTCACCCCAACGTAGATTTCCCCTGCGGCATGACTTACTACGTCATGGGAATCCCCGTTCCGCAGTACACGCCGATCTTCGTAGCCAGTCGAATCACAGGCTGGTGCGCCCACATTATGGAACAGCACCAGGACAACCGCATTATCCGCCCACTAGCAAATTACACCGGTCCTGAGCTGAAGAAGTGGAATGGGTAAGTGCTTAGCGTCTTGCCTGTCGCGATTGAGAAGAAAACTTCTCTTTCAATCCGCTGAGGAATTCATCAACCAAACCGGTTCCGCCCCGCTCATTCTTAGCCCTGTCACCCCTACGACGTTCATACTCATTGGGTCGGTACTTCTTGAGGAATTCATCATTACTCGAAATGTTGTTTTTACTTTTTGTCATGAGGTCTTCCATAGTAGGTAGCAAAGAAGTGTTGGTTCAACTCTGGTTTAAAATAGTGTTTTCTCTTTATCCAAATTAACCCATCACCCTTGGAAATAACAGCAACATCAATCGGGCCAGCGACAGTCTCACTATCCAGAGAGACTCTGCGCCTTAATGAGGTCAAGTTCACAAACGCTTCAGCCATATCGGCCAATTCATCCTTGGGCTGTGCTAGAACCATATTGATTATTGGATCAGTGTGGTGTCTGCGCCGATACTGCTGCAAATTTTTGACATATTTCTTAAACTGAGCTTGCATTCTCTTCTGAGCAATCTGCTCAACTCTTTTTCGCTCCTTTACAGAAAGGCCGTTTACCTCATTAAGTATGAACAAAGGTAATTCACTCAGAATTGTTGCAAAATCACTTTCAATAGCCATTTGATATGAGGGATCTACACCTTCAAGAAAGTTGCGTACAACTTCTTGCTGCGCGAATGGTACAATCGCAGCCTCAGTATCTTTGCCTATATCACACTTGGTATTCAGACTTGCGTGAAGAACTCCTGCTACACGACCATTTACATCAAAAGCGCGAAGCCTGGGGTACATATCCTTTTTCCCAAAGCCACACAATACGACGCCGCTATTCTTTGAATGCGACATTTGCTGTACACTTCTCAGCAGTATCCAAGCACCTAAGCGGTTAAGTTGTTGTTTTGCTTTTGGCGTGAGTGGTATCTTTTCAAAAACCTCAGTTTGGCATTTTGAAATAATGCTCTTAATACGTTGCTTCAATTTTTGCGCAGCATTTTTTTCAATTCCAATCACATCTTGAGCACTCTTCCACAGCTTATAATGTTGATCAATTACGCCATCTACCAACTTCGCAATCTCTGTTTTTGTTAAAGATGCTTTCTTGTGATTACGAAATTGCTTCGCAACTTCTTCAATTTCTTTAGCGACAAGATCATAATAGCTTTTGATGTAATTTATAGCATGAGAATCTTCTTCCTTCTTGGAAGCCAGCATCTTCGTACTGCGGAGATACTCAAGAAATCCTTCCGCATAATCAGGCAAGGCATCAAAGCTTTTTTGCCCTAATGTAGCACGATAATCCTTGATAACTGTTTCCCATGGCATTTCCATAAAAGACGCAGTTCCGTATACCATAATCCCTACGGGATGGTGTTTAGACAAAGCGAATACTTTGTTTGCAGAGGTAAAGATTTTCTCCCTTTTTCTACCTTCCGATTCAAATGAAATAGTCACAGCACTGTCGGCAGCCATTGCCACGGCTTGTCTGTTCAAGATTGCTACTTCGGCAGTCATTGGTCGGGCATCATACCATGTGACAAGGAAACGTGAAGGCTACCCAAGGCAAACAACAGGAAAGTAATAAGGCTTATCTCTGTTCCATCAGTGTGGATTATATCCATCCGTTTGCGGTCTGAATAACCCTAAGCCATAATCATCGAAACAATGACTCATTTGCCAAAACCTAAAAAGAGTCCCTTGCAGCGATGGTTCTATCTTGCTCTTAGCTTGTGGATGGGCCTCATTGTTGTTGTCGGATTCTGGCCTACCTACTTCGGCCCGCTTCTAGCCGGGACATTAGATCTAAAACTCATTGTCAAGATTCATGCTAACGTTTACTTGGTGAGGATAGTGATCTTAATTGCACAAACCTTGCTTGTATTAAACCGGCGTCTGAACTGGCATAGGAAGTTGGGGTGGTTCGCGGTTGGATACGCTGCTCTGATGATCGCGGTGGTGATTACAGCTCTAGCTATTAGATTTTCTAACCTTCATGCAGCAGGAGAAATTCGCGAGGCACATCGTTCACTGATCATCTCATCTGTCGATTTATTATTGTTTGGCGGTTTTCTAATTGCTGCGATTGGATATCGCAAAAAGTCTCAGATTCATAAACGCCTGATCATTCTCGCTACGGTTGTCCTGATGGGGCCAGCGGCTGGTCGTATGACCTTTTTGACATTTACCCCGCTAATCCTATTGGTACTGTATTCACCGATTCTTTTAGGTATGGCATTCGATTTCGCTACCCGTCGCAAAATTCATGCGGTTTACATAATCGGCCTTATCCTCCATTTTGTTTCCATGCTGCGCCTGCCCTTGCAGGATTCGGATGCCTGGTTCAACTTCTCCAAGTGGGTATATGGGCTGTTTAACTGACAACCGCGCCAGCTGCACAATTTGAGGAATTGGAACGAGCGAGCGACCAGCGTCTAGAATGAACGATTGTAGGAGTAATGATGTTTAAAAAGCAGAATTTAGTAATAATTGGATTGGTTGGGTTGGTCATTTTTTGCGTTAACGCGAAGCCGCAAGCGGTTGGGGATGAGCCGTTTGTAGTTGTATTGGGTATTGCTCAAGATGCGGGATATCCGCAGATTGGGTGCGAAAAAGACTGTTGCAAGGATGTTTGGGGGGATACATCAAAGCGCCGTTACGTTTCTTGTTTAGCGATCGTTGATCCGATTTCATCACAAAGGTGGATCATTGACGCAACACCTGATTTTAAGCATCAGCTGCGTTTGCTTGATGAAATTGCTCCAACCGGTGATACGCCCGGGCTTGATGGGATTCTCTTAACACACGGGCATATTGGGCACTACACCGGTTTAATGCAATTGGGACATGAAGCTATGGGGGCCAAGGATGTGCCTGTTTATGTGATGCCGCGCATGCGCGAGTATTTATCAACTAACGGGCCATGGGATCAGCTTGTGCGATATCGGAATATCAAGCTGCGCGCAATCGAAGCCGACCAACCTATCAAGCTAAATGAGCGTATTACCGTTACGCCCATTCTTGTTCCACACCGCGAGGAATATACTGAAGTTGTAGGTTTTAGAATCGATGGGCCGAGCAAGTCTATTCTATTTATTCCTGACATCGACAAGTGGGAGCGTTGGGATCGTTCGATCGAGAAACTAATCCGCGAAGTAGATATCGCATTTCTTGATGGAACTTTTTACGATGGTGATGAACTACCCAATCGTAACATGGCTGACATTCCCCACCCATTCATATCTGAGAGCATGAAACGCTTTGAGCTGTTACCCGCAAAGGAAAAGGCCAAGATCCGCTTCATTCACTTTAATCACACCAACCCTGTGCTGCACGAAAATAGCCATGCACAAAAGGTAATCAAATCTGCGGGCTTTGGCGTTGCCAAGCAACTAAAACGCACGCAATTCTAAGCTTTACGCATCATCTCCTCTGCCAATACTTACTCGTTTGTAATTTCTTTGATAAATCGGCGTGTTGGGATCGTTGATCTTCTGCCCTTGTTTTACAGCCTTTTCATAATTATGCAAGGCTGAGTTAATTTTTCCATCTGTCTCATAGGCTTCACCGAGACTGTCATACACGTTTGCAGATTCTGAATGCATTTCTATGTTAAACTTAAAGATCTCAATTGCTTTATAAGTATCGCCACTCTGCAAGAAACGATATCCAAGCTGATTGATGGATCTCTCGGCGGGCGTGATCTGGAACTTGTATTTTTTTGTCATAGCCGCGAAATGTTTCTTGATCGCTTCTACATCGCCGCTTGCAAGTACTTCGGTTGGTTGCCAATCGCTGAATAAAGTTTTTAGTCCGTGATAGGTGCTGCGCAGCACGGTTGAACCGTGATCTTCATCAGGCAATATTTGACTATCCCATTGAAGTGTTTGAGGAGATTTGGATTTTAAAAGGTCAATAAACGAATCGAAGCTACTTTGCATCCGCCCACCTTCATCAGCCATAGTCACGTACAAGAACCCGCTATACTCCGGATTCTCATCAAGGAACTTTGACATCTGCTTAACCGCTTCCCCATCTGCCCACTGCAATCTTGGACTAATTGCTATGTAAGCGTCAAATGAATCAGGCTGCGTTGCCATGGCGTGAACTGCAAACAGGCCGCCGAGCGAATGGCCGATCAACACGCGATAAGGCTCCGTGCGGTAATTCTTATCAATAAATGGAATCAATTCCGTATTGATAAACTCCAGGAAATTGTCCGCACCGCCACTATTGCGTAATCGGCGATCCGCGCCTGGCGAGGGAGTAAAGTCGCGAGTACGATTTGTATTTGCTAGACCCACAATAATCGCCTGTGGCATGCGGTTGGATCGGGCTAAAACATCCTTGGTACCCGTTGTGTGATTCAAATGAGCAGGCCCATCGAGTAGATAAATGACCGGAAACTTCTGCTGTGTGAATTCATAACCGGGCGGCAAAGTTACGAGAATCGCTCGATCTTCATTTAGAACATCAGAGTAAATAATAAACTGCTCGCCAACGATTATGGGGGCTGTTCGCTGGGCGGCTGCGTTACTTACTAATATGTGAAGGACTAAGGCTGTGGCTAAGATATGTTTGGGGATTTGCTTTAACACAATAATTATCTCCTGAGCTTGAACTGGCAAAAAACATCCATCTATTTTGAAGTGTCAGGGTCGCTCGATCAAGACCGATGTTTGACATACATTATCCGAGTATAGTTTATTATTTCTGTCAAGAATAACCATTGGAGAATGGAAATGATTCCCAAATCGCAGATTCCAGGAAGGCAAGCAGGGTTTGTAGTGGTGTTGTTAACCTTGGTAAGCGTTTCTACGTGCTTCGCTCAAGCTAACAATCCAGAGAAAAGAACGCAGCCTCCTGCAACACAGCCGACATCTCGACCGGCCAAAGTGGAAGCGAATCCGCCCGCAAAGGGATTTAATTCACAGGAGTCGGATCCAGCTGCTGTCGCTCTTGCAGATTTAACCATGAAAGCTATGGGGGGGAGAAAAGCCTGGGATGAAACTCGATACATCACATGGAATTTCTTTGGATCAAGCAAACATGTGTGGGACAAACACACAGGCGAAGTACGTATCGAGTGGACCGACCGCGAATCGGGAGCCCAGCTTCTCGTACTGATGAACATCAACACAGTCAAAGGCAGAGCGTGGCGAGCTGGTAATGAAATAACCGAATCCAAAGCCCTGGCCGAGATGCTTAAGCAAGGTAAAAGTAAGTGGATAAACGATGGCTATTGGTTGTTCATGCCTTACAAACTAAAAGATACAGGCGTAACACTTAAAATGGCCGAGAGGGATAAGTCCAATTCTGACTCCACAACAGCAGTTGTAGAGTTGACCTTCGAGAATGTTGGCAATACGCCACAAAATAAATATCACGTTTACATAGGTCTCAAAAATCACCTTGTTAAAAAGTGGGAGTACTTTGCAAATGCAGATGATGATGAGCCACGCTTTGCGATCCCTTGGAATAATTGGAAGCGCTACGGCCGAATTATGCTATCAGGCGATCGTGGGGAACGTAACGGTAAGTCCAGAGAAATCTCTGAGATTGCTGTATTTGATGAATTGCCTGAATCAATCTTTACAAGTCCTGAGCCTGTAAATTGGGATGCGGTCACGCCGGCGGAATCAAATCCATAATCGCTTTGTATATCTGTTTAATGATTCAGGTCTTAATCAGATTCTGAATGTATCGCTTCTTCCGCGGCAAGGGTATTAATTCGAGAATAACTGTTGCCGCCGAACTCGTGAATATGGTTTGCCACTCACGACCACAAGGCTTTTGAAGCTCAGTCTTGATAAGTGAACCCCAAAGCAGGTGCTCGACGATCCGGTATTCGCCCGACAATAAGCCGAACAAAGCATCGATGAATTTATCGAAGGGGCCCTTTTCACCAACTGGAAAATAGCAAGCCCAAAGGGTCTCTGCGCAGAGGTGGAGTTCATCACGATTCTGGAGATTGATACCTATATCGAAATCGACTCCTGGCTGCCGCTTGATATCAGCCGTTGTGTGCATACCAAAATAGTACTCGTCGATTTCGTCTTCGTCGATCACGATATGAACCTCTGGAAATTTCTTGCGTATCAAGTCGATCGCAAAAGTGAACCTTTCAATCTCGATGCTACGATCGTCCATGTCCAAAAGACCTTTCAATCTGTGGATGATTCCTCAGTTTCCGCAAATCGCTTCAGCCATTGTACCATACCCGGTCCAAATAACCTCAAGAAAGGCGTGATCGATGAGCGAAGTAAAAAGTATTGCTGTAATCGGTGCTGGAACTATGGGATGCGGGATCGCGCTTACCGCTGCGACCAACAGCATCAAAGCATATCAAATCGATGTAGATAAAGACCAACTTGATCACGCCAAAACCTATCACGAAAAAACTTTGGCGAGAAACGTACAAAAAGAACGCATGACACAAGAGCAGGCAGATCAGGCGGCTGGTCTAATCAGCTATCACCAGGATATGGATGATGCGAAGGATGCAGACTGGGCGATCGAAGCAGCAACGGAAAATGTTGAACTGAAAAAGAAAATCTTTCAGCAAATGGTTGAAACCTTTGGCAGTAATGTTGTTCTAGCAACTAATACATCATCAATCTCAATTACAGAAATAGCGTCCGCAATCGGTGAAAACGCGCCGCGCGTCATCGGCATGCACTTTTTCAACCCCGTACCTGTAATGAAACTTGTAGAAGTAATAAATGGTTTAGCGACTAGCGAGCAAACATCGCAGCGCACAATCGAGCTAGCTAAGCGCATGGGGAAAACTCCTGTGCCGGCTAACGATCGCGCAGGTTTTGTTTCCAATCGTGTGTTGATGCCCATGATCAACGAAGCGTTTTATGCGTGGATGGAAGGCGTGGCGGAGCCTGAGCATATAGATGAGATTATGAAGCTCGGCTGCAACTTCCCTATGGGACCATTGCGCCTCGCAGATTTTATAGGGCTGGATGTTTGCCACGACATTATGATGGTGCTCTACAATGAGCTAGGCAATCAAAAATACTTCCCCTGTCCGATGCTTAGGCAATTAGTAACCGCAGGTCGTTTAGGCAACAAGACCAGGATTGGTGTGTTTGATTACAGCACAAGCTAGCTTTGTGGTCCCAGAGCCGGTCGATCCGATCGTGATGATCTTCAGACAAATCGTTCCGTCTCAAATTATTCTTTGCCGGGCGCAAATTACAGCCAGATTGGCTTAATCATCTAAAATAGCAGCAAAAACTAAGCAATGAAGCTAAGCGTGCTCAGCATAGATGTTTACTGTCCCGATAGCTTGTTGAGGGATACTATTGAAGAGCGCTATCGGTGCATGCGCACAGACTTGGCACTACTAAAATGAATCAACTCACAGCCACAAGAGGCGTTATGCCTACAGTTCCAGCCAACCGCGGTCCAATCACTTTATTACTCGATCTTTTTTCGAGCGTATGGACCGGCATCTGCTTATTAATTGTGCTGTTCATCTATTCCTCCATAGGCTCAGCAGGCCTTTGGCTGCCCGCCAGCTTTAACATCTTCGATTTCCCCGGCGGTTGGCTTCAACTGCATATCCGCCAATACCGCGGATTTGAGATGACGGAATTTGAGTGGTTCAACTGGTGGCCTTTCACTACTCTCATAGCCCTTATCTGCACCAACATGGTTGTCGTGACATTACGAAGGATCCCATTTAAGCCGATCAACTACGGCGTGTGGATGATCCATACGGGCAATATCGTTTTAGCACTGGGAAGTGTCTGGTATTTTTCAGCAAAAATTGAAGGTCAAGCGACGGTCCTGCGCCGAGCGATTGTCATTAATGTACCTGGCTCTGAGCCTGTCCGCATGCCTGCCATTCCCGGCAATATCAAGACCATAGAAATTGATGATCGTAGCATTACGTTTCAGATAAGAAGTATCAATCCCCAGTGGCCGATCCTTTCCGGCGCTGATGCGGGCAAGAAAGCCTATGCGGTAAATGTTGCGGTCCAGGATGGGCAGGATATTTTCGTTCGCCAACTCTTGGCGGGCTACCCTCAATATACCGAAGACATCATTCGAACGGACGATCCCAACCAACCCATGGCCAGAGCCATAAAAGTGCTCGGCAAAAAGCTGGTCAACGAAGATATCGAAATTACATTTGAATACGAACCTCAGAAGTATTTTGATCTTGAAAGTACCTGGGCCATCTACTTGCGCGAAGAAGGTGAACCAGAATGGACGCAGCGGCCAATCGAAGACATGCCTCGCTATAACGATTATTTTTCTGATCGAGCAGATGTGTGGCTACCACGTGAGATGGCTTCGGCGCGACCACATACACTGGATCTACCTGTTCCTAGTATTGATGGGGATTTGTTCAGCGATATAAACATTCGCATTACAAGCTATCTGCGCTACGCACAAATGCAGCAAAGGCGTGTGCCAGGCGGAGATCGCATTGATCCCGAAGTGTTCATCAGAATTGATGCGCCCGATGGACGAATGGTTGAACATCAACTTGTCGCGTTTGACCCATCACTAAACCAAGTCGAAGGCGGGCTACTACATTTTCGTTGGATAACTTCGCAGCAGCAGCTCGAAGAGATGGCTGCGATAAGTTTTCCAAAGCTGGAAATTAATGTAGTAGATTCAGATGTTTCGTTAATTGAGGAGATTAAGACTACTTCAACGCGCAATCCTGCACTCGAGTTTACGCAGATCCAAGGAACAGATTACTCTTACCGTGTACAATTTATACAGAACAACATGCCAATCAAAGGGCATGGCATGGTTTCCATGGTCAGTATTGAGATTCGCAAAAGTGATATAACTTTTAAGCGATGGGTATTTGATAATCCATCCTTGAATCGTGATATGCCAAGCGAAGCTGATCCCATAATTGGGCACGACCAAGAGATGGCTTTAGATGAGAACATCAACATTAAATATGTGCAGGGCAATGCCCCCCCTTCTCTAACATTAATAGCAGGCCCGAATGAAAACGATCTACAGCTTATGCTTTCGCCGCCGGGCGAAAAGCCACGCTTTGAGCAGGTTGAAGTTGGAAAGCCTGTGCAGATAGGATTGGGCGCAACTCTAAGTGTTCTTCGTTATTCTGCTCGGACGACGTTTGAGGTTAAGCCAGCCATTATCCCACAATCGCAGCGTCAACGAGATGTTCGTGAGCGATTATCAATGGTGCGTGCGGAAATAACCTATAAGGGTGCAACGCAATCGCTGTGGCTCCCGTTTCATGTACACGTTTTTGATAGCGAAGATGAAATATTGCTGCGCTACAATTTCAAGCCGACAATAGTGCATTTATCCGATGGTCGGCATTTCGAGTTCATATTCGGTAGAGAACGCATGGAACTGACAGCCCCAGTTGTTCTTGACGATTTTGTTATGGAAACTCATGTGGGCGGATATACCGGCCAGACTACTACGGTACTGAACTGGACCAGTATGATTCGTTTCCTGGAGGATGACAGTAATTGGGGTAAAACCATTCCAGTTAGCGTCAATTCCCCCCAGGCCTACGATGGTTTTTCATATTTCCAGGCTGCTTGGGATCCGCCTGAACCGCAATCGGGTTATGGCGGGATGAACTACACCGTGCTAGGCGTTGGGAATCGACACGGTGTAAACGTAATGCTCTTTGGCACTTGTCTTTCCGTTATTGGCATGATTTATGCGTTTTATATTAAACCCATGATAAAACGTAGAAGGCAGAAAGCTGTTTACGCACAGGTAATTGCAGAAAAAATATCAGATGAAGTTGTACTAAACTCTCAAACAGTTGATATGCAGGAAGAACCTGTGATAATTATGGGGAGCAACAGTCATGACTAAGCGAATGTTATTTGTATGTACCTCAGCGACTATGCTATTTATTACGCTAATAGGATGGATCGTTGCGAGTAGTGCAGCAAGCAAAGCCGCGCCGCCACAACGATCGGAATTTGCACAACAAGTCGATCTGACGCCACTTAAGAGTGTCGCTGTTTACGATCAAGGTATGCTTAAGAGCTTCGATTCCTTTGCAAGTTCAATGATGCAGCTTATATCAGGTCCACACGCAATCAACGGCCACACCGATGCCTTTGCATACCTGGACATAATGCTCCGCCCCCAAGTGTATGAAGATGTGGATGCGATTTACGTAAAGAACAAGCCCATGCGTGGCGAGATAGCAGATGCGCTTGGTAGATCGCTTGATGAAACCCTACCAACCGGCCAACTGACAGATAACCAAAAAGAGATACGCACATCGATCGAGCATCGCTTACAACGGCTTACGAAGACTGGCTTAGTCTCATCACGAATGTTGTTTGATACCAAAGTGCAGAGTTTGCTTGATGAGAAAGCTAGAGATCTGATGCGAACAGCAAATGCGGTTCAGCAAATTCGAATCGGTCTCTTCGTTATGCAGGCACAAGAGCTAGCAGGCAATCTGCGTATTATTCCGCCACCGGGAACTGGCACTGATATACCTTGGCTAACTGTAGATAGTTTTCTTGCAACACATGCACATGAGGCTTCAGACCAAGGCGAAAAACTACATACGCAAATGCAAGAAGCATGGATGAATTTAAGCCAAAATTGGCAAGGCCAGGATGTAGCTGCAACAAATGAAGCGGTAGCTCAGCTTGCATCTCTCCTGCCTCAAATTAATCCTGGTTTATATCCGCAGCAGGAAAAACTCTCTTGGGAAAGTTGGTATTTCTCTGCTAAGAACATGACCTGGGTATGGATGATCTATCTTCTAGCAATCGTATTTTTACTTATGGGTGTTGCCTACAAGTGGAATACTTCTAGATGGATAGGATTCAGCGTATTTGCCTTGGCCTTCGCTTTTCAAACTGCAGCTATCGCACTTCGTTGGTACGTTTCAGGGCGTTGGCCTAACTCAAATATGTTTGAAGCGGTAACAACTTCCGCATGGTTCGGCGGATGCGTCGCTGTAATACTAGAAATCATAGCACGAAGATCAGCAATGCGCGGTTTATTCTCGCTAAGCAGCGCTGTTGGCTCAATGGTAGCTTTGATGTGTGCCCACTTTATGCCTGTGCAGCTTAACCCCAACATATCAAACATGATGCCCGTCTTGCACGATGTATGGCTATACATTCATACAAACGTCATCATCTTCAGCTATCTTCTCATAACTATGGCTGCGGTTATTGCCTTCCTATACCTAATATACCGTTTAGGTGGCGGTAAACCTGACTATGTGCGCGTTGGTGGGGCCGGCTCAATGATTATCAAATCGCCAAATGGTGATTCTTACCTTGCAGATGCTAAATCTTCTGCGGGGCAAATTTTGGACGGCGCAACCATGGTATTGATGGAGTTAGCTTTCATATTGCTATGGACTGGGCTGGTTATGGGCGCCATCTGGGCCGATCATTCCTGGGGTCGGCCATGGGGCTGGGATCCCAAAGAAGTCTTTGCGCTTAATACCTTCATCATACTGGCGCTACTAGTTCATGTTCGAATGAAGGTAAAAGACAAGGGACTTTGGACAGCTCTGCTTGCAATTACCGGCTGCGCTGTAATGCTCTTTAACTGGATCGCAATAAACTTCCTCATAGTCGGCTTACATTCGTATGCATGAGGAAAGCGGTCAGCGGTCAGTGATCAGCTATCAGCTATCAGTTTTTCTTATCCCCTCTCCCCCTGGGAGAGGGCTAGGGTGAGGGTCTTCTCTTATCTTCTTCTTGTCTTCTTCTCTTCCCCTGATTCCCGACTCCTGATTTCTGACTCCTTTTCCACCACGCAGCGGGTCAAGCCCGCCGGCTAAACGGGTCCTTACCCGATACCACGACGCCTTCTTCACCCCATGTCTCGCCCTCAAAAAAATTTGCGTTTATTCATAGCAGCCTATCCACCTCTTGAAATTACAAAAAAACTTTCAAGCGCGCTTAACAATTTACAATTACCCGAATATCGAGCTGTTATAGCTGTGCAGGTGCATTTGACAATTCAGTTCATTGGCGATGTGCCAACGAAAAAACTCGATGAAACAATCGAATCTGTAGAGCGAGCAGCTTCAGGGCTTAGAGCATTTGATCTTAATGTTAAGGGATTGATCACTCTTCCAGTTAGAGGCCCAACTAGACTTATCGCAGCCGAGACTGATTGTCCTTCAACGCTGAAGGAATTACATCGGCGTTTAGTTACGCGACTTGCTCGATCACCTCGCCAGAAAACATCAGACCGATTTCTGCCTCACCTGACTCTGTGCCGGTTTAGAAATCCCGACAAAGATGTCAGCATGAATAGCCCGCTTGATGTACCGGCCTTTGCAGTTGAGCAAATAGCCTTGATGCGTAGTACCCTAAGTAATGAAGGTGCTAAGCATCATGAGATTGCAGCCATTAAACTGTTGCGCAATAAATCAGATGCATAGTGTACAGTAGAGTTTACAGCGGAGGTTATTTTGGCAGATCAGCACATAGTTGTGCAAAGCGAACATCTTTCCCGGCCAGCTTCTAAGTGGCTGGCGGATCGTTGCAAGTTGGTGGTGTGTTCTCATGATGCTCCAGAGTTTTTCGATTCAATATCCAATGCAGTTGGGCTTGTAGTTCGTACCTACACCATCGTTGATCAAAAGCTTTTAGATGCTGCGCCAAATTTAAAAGTCATAGGCCGAGCTGGTGCGGGTCTTGATAATATTGACCTGGCTGCTTGTCGCAATCGCAATATCCAAGTTGTCTACACACCCGATGCAAATACACAGGCTGTGGTGGAATACGTAATTACGCTTCTAAGTAATGCGCTTCGGCCAAGGGCAATTCTTTCATCTTCAATTGATATCAATGATTGGAAATATCTGCGCGCACAAACCTGCGCAAAGCGTCAACTTAGCGATCTAACTCTAGGAATTCTCGGTTTAGGGAGAATTGGCAAACGACTCGCAGAAGTTGCAACAGCGATTGGCTGTACGGTTATCTATAACGATCTAATAGATATTCCAAGCGATCAGCGCTTCAGCGCTGATCCCGTTTCGTTAGAGCAGCTTTTTAATGATGCAGATGTAGTAAGCATTCACATTGATGGGCGAGCAAGCAATGATAAGTTTGTAAGCTCAGCTTTGATTAAACGAATGAAAGCGGATGTGGTTTTCATAAATACCAGCCGTGGCTTTGTTATTGATACTCTAACCTTGGCAAAGTTTCTTCGGGATCATCCACAAGCGTTAGCTTTGATTGATGTTCACGAACCTGAACCGTTTGGTTCGGATTATCCGCTTTTAGGTTTATCCAACGCCAAGCTATATCCACATCTCGCCAGCCGCACCCAAGCAGCCATGGAAAATATGAGCTGGGTGGTGAATGATGTTGTAAAGGTGTTGGAGGGATCGCATCCACAATTTCCTGCACCGCTATGATAGCTGCAAAGTAATGCGAAAATCACTACAATCTGCTTACACTAACAATCGAGCCAAAAATGTCCTTTGATATCCAAGTAATACACGCAAGAGAAATCCTAGATTCACGTGGCAATCCCACGCTGGAATGTGAAGTCGCACTAACTGGCGGAGCCACAGGCCGGGCAGCTGTCCCCTCCGGAGCAAGCACCGGCGAAAACGAAGCCGTCGAGCTACGCGATGGCGACAAGGATCGCTACCTCGGCAAGGGCGTTCTTAAAGCGGTGGCAAACGTCAACCAATCCATAGGCCCAAACCTTATGGGCCTAGATGCACGTGATCAGGAAATGATCGATGGCCTGCTCATCGAACTCGATGGAACAGAAAATAAATCACGACTCGGAGCAAACGCAACCCTGGCAGTCTCATTGGCAGTCGCGCACGCTGCCGCCAACGCAACTAATCAACAGCTATATAGATATCTCGGGGGAACCGGCGCAAAAACTCTCCCTGCACCAATGCTAAATATCCTGAACGGCGGCAAGCATGCTGATAACACCGTCGACTTCCAGGAGTTCATGATTCAACCATGGGGGTTTGACAGTTTCAATGAAGCTCTGCGCGCAGGAGTTGAAATCTATCACGCACTAAAAAATGTGCTGCACGATCAAGGCTTATCAACCGCGGTAGGTGATGAAGGCGGCTTCGCGCCAAATCTTAAGGATAACGAAGATGCACTGCGCATGATCGAACAAGCAGTGGATAAGGCTGGCTATTCCTTTGGCGAACAAATCTTTATCGCAATTGATCCCGCTACCAGTGAACTGGCAAATGAAGCCAAAAAACTAGGTAAAGAGGGTTATTGCTTCTTTTCCTCCCAACCTGATCGAGTTGTGACTTCTGAGGAACTAATCGATCTTTGGGAGGATTGGTGCAAACGATATCCCATACGTTCAATCGAAGATGGATTAGCAGAAGATGATTGGGACGGCTGGAACAAGCTCACAACAAGGCTTGGCGATAAAGTGCAGCTAGTAGGTGATGATATTTTTGTAACCAACCCCAAGTACCTGCAACGCGGAATCGATAGTGGATGCGCTAACTCGATACTTATTAAAGTAAATCAGATCGGCACACTCAGCGAAACGTTATCAGCGGTGAACTTAGCCTTAAGTAACGGTTACACTGCGGTAATGAGCCATCGCTCAGGTGAAACCGAAGACACATCAATAGCAGATATTGCGGTGGCTACAAATTGCGGACAAATTAAAGCAGGCGCGCCATGCAGATCCGACCGCACCGCGAAATACAACCAACTATTGCGCATAGCAGAAGACTTAGGCGATACCGCAATGTATGGCGGAAACCTTAGCAATCAATAGATAACCGTTTAGCCGTAGGGCTTGACCCTACGTGGGATGTGGAAGTATATACATCGCACTTGGCACTTAAAAAGAGAAAACTCTTGCATTACTAGGTGCTAGCTGTAAAATGAAGATCGACTTTATTGAGGAGAAAGCAATGGATATAAATGCAAGGATCAGCAGCAGCAGCTTTATTGTGTACGCGCTTCTAATATGGTTGTTTTGTCCGCTGCAAGCTGCTGTTGCGGGTGATATATTTATTGATCTAGGACGCGGACCGATACAAGTTTATGTGCCTTCTTCCTATGATCCGGAAGTATCTACACCAATGGTTATGTTGCTTCATGGTTATGGCTCTTCAGGTCAGGAACAGGAAGACTATGTGCAGTTCGCACCGATCGCAGATGAACTCGGAATCATCTATCTGCACCCAGATGGTTTGACAGATCTGTTAGGCAACCGATATTGGAACGCTACTGATGCCTGCTGCGATGCATTTAACGCTAACCCTGATGATTCGGGGTATTTGCGAGCATTGATCGAAGAAGTACGCGCGCAACTTAATGTTGATGATCGACGGGTATATGTCGGCGGTGCTTCCAACGGCGGGTTCATGACATACAGAATGGCGTGCGATCACAGCGACATTATCGCAGCGGTGGTGAATATCGTAGGTGCAACCTATCTTGACCCAGCGGACTGTACGCCTGCAGAACCAGTACACATATTGCATATTCACGGCACAGCTGATGAAACCATATTCTATGGCGGCGGCTGTCTGATTAGCTGCTACCCCGGGGCTGTTCAATCCGTTGAAACATGGGCTGCGTACGATGGATGCGATATCGTCGGAGACGATTCAGCAAAGCCTATTGATATAGATGCAGGTATCCCAGGTAACGAAACGTTGATTACAACGTACAACACAAATTGCCAACCAGGCGGGTCTGTAGAACTCTGGACAGTTGTTGGTGGCTCGCACAACCTCAATATAGTTGATGATTTTGCCTATATAGTTGCTACGTATTTACTCGCTCACCCCAAACCCAGTCAAGTAGTAGGCGATTTGGATGGCGATGGCGTAGTGAGCACGACCGATTTGCTCATCTTGTTTTCCTTGTGGGGGCTATGCGACAATTGCAATGACTGCCCTGCCGACCTGGATGACGACTGCACTGTAGGAGTATCTGATCTGCTGACTCTATTCGCCAACTGGGGATAAATATTACACCGACGCCAACGGATAGCAATCCGTGGGGTTTCTTGAATATGGCATCAAGGCTCATGGCATCGAGTAAAGACCCGTTTAGCCCTAGGGCTTGACCCTACGTGGTTGTGGCAGTTGCGTCCATTTTAGCTGCAGCTCACTCTATATGATACAATGCACATCCATTGAATATCTATAGAGAGAACTAACCAATGATTACAAGAAAAATCAGCAAACTAATTCGCGGCAACACCACGCCCATGCAAATCATGCTTGCAACAATCCTCGGCTCAATGCTCGGATTTATACCAAGCTTCGCGCAAGGTGCAGGATTGGTTGTGCTGCTCGTAATATTATTAGTAATCTTAAACGCAAATCTATTCGTAGCAACAATGACAGGCTTAGCTGCAAAAGCGATTTCACTAGCATTATTACCCGTGACGTTTCTTGTAGGTCGAGCCCTACTTGATGGGCCAACACAACCGCTATTTAAAGCAATGATAAACGCACCGGTGCTAGCGTTATTCGGCTTAGAGTATTACGTAACCACAGGCGGAATAGTGATGGGCGCACTTGTCGGCATAGTAGCAGGCATCCTGCTCAAGCGAAGCCTCAGCGGTTTCCGCAAACAAATGGCCAAGCTCGAAGAGGGTTCGCCGAAGTTTACGCAAATCACTAGTACCTGGTGGGCTAAGCTTTTGATATTCGTTTTTATTGGTAAAGGACATGGCAAACAAACCTATCAGGAGTTGCTTGATCGCAAAGCTGGTAATCCTATCCGCCCGGTAGGAGTAGTTGTTGCGGTAATGCTGATTGCGTTATGTGTCGTAGCATTGCAGTTCGCGCGCGGACCGATCTTTATGAATATGCTGCGAAGTTCGCTTGAACGTGCCAACGGCGCAACCGTGGATATGCAGGATGCCAAGCTTGATATTGCTGAGGGGAAGTTAGAGATAACCGGCTTTGCCATGGCTGACCCCAATAACCTTCAAACTGATCTGCTGCGTGCAACTAGAATTGAAGCGGATATCAGTGGCGCAGATTTACTGAGAAAACGCATCGCGATTGATCGCCTGGTAATGGTTGATGCATCGCATGGTGAAAAGCGTGCAACGCCGGGCAACATCGTTGGTAAAGCCCCTACGCCTCCTGATTCCGATGTAGATGAGGGTGATGAAACTTCCGGGGGGCTTGAAGACTACATTCAAAAAGCTCAGCAGTGGAAGCAGCGACTAGCACAAATTCGTAAGTGGCTAGAAAAAATGTCTGGCCCGGGCGATGCTGATGATGAAACGCAAGATGAAACACTTAAAGAAAGACTAGCGAGACAAATAGCTGAACAAGGTTATTCACGCGTGCAAGCGGATCATCTAATAGATGGCAGCCCAACGTTCAGCATTTACGAACTGATCGCAAAAGGAGTCACTACCCCAAGATTGGAAAATGAAACGCTGGAAATCCTTGGCACAAATTTATCAACCCATCCACACCTATTAGATAAAGCTCCAACACTAACAATTAAATCAAGCAGCAAGACTATCGAAGTAGATATAAAGCTGCCCGGCGGAGAGGTTGTTAAAGGCACGCTATTAGTTTCATTATCAAATCTATCCGCAGATAAAATCGCACAAGAACTAATTTTCGCAGGTACGCCTTTGATGAAAGGCGGAACCATTGATGTACTAGCAAAAGGTTCCTGGTCGCGAGGTGCTGGCGGAACTATTGACTTGCCTCTCACCACAACCATAAGGAACACCAAGCTTTCAATCGCTGGCCGCGGTGAAGTGGATATCAAGGAATTAATAATACCTATCGCGGTAAGTGGAACGCTTGATAATCCACGTATAACAATTGAAGAAAAAGCTTTAACAGATGCGTTAGTAAAAGCGGGCGCATCAAAGCTTACTGCTGAGCTAAAAGGAAAACTCGATGATAAGTTAAAGGATTCAGGCATCAAACTGCCGGGAGATTTAGGTAAAGACCTCGAAGGAGCAGGGGACGCATTCAAAAAAGGCCTGGGCGGATTGTTCGGCGGCGGCAAGAAAGATAAAGATGATTAAAGATAGGCATTAAGGCATCGTGGCATCGTGGGAAGACTCGTTTAGCCGTAGGGCTTGACCCTACGTGGAGGTGGAAGAAGGTTTCAGGAGTCAGGAATCAGGGGTCAGGGGAAGAAAATTAAGAAAACGTCGAAACGTCGAAATATTTAGCCGCGGGGCTTGCCCCGCGATCTTTGAGGAAAGAGAAAAAAGATAAGACCCTCACCCCTAGCCCCTCTCCCAAGGGGAGAGGGGGACATGAAGAAGACAAGAATAAGAATTTTTATGCTAATTTTATTCGGGGGTCTACCCAGCGGTAGAGTACATCCACGATTAAGTTAAACATGATCAGCATGGTTGAGTAAACCAGCACAACTCCCATGATGAGAGTTAGGTCCTTGCTTAGAACTGCGTGCACGAAATGGGTTCCTATTCCGGGCACTGCGAAGACTTTTTCGACTACAAATGAACCGGTCATGGCCATGGCCGCTGCCGGGCCTAAATAACTAAGTACGGGCAGGAACGCATTTTTCAGTGCATGTCTTAGCACTACTGCGCGCTGGGAAACACCTTTAGCGCGGGCTGTGCGCACATAATCTGAGCCAAGCTCTTCGATCATTCCAAAACGTGTTAAGCGCGCAATATAAGCAGCAAAAGGAAGCGCTAGTGTAATTGCCGGGAGAATTATGTGCGAAATTGACCCCCAACCACCAATCGGAACGAGTTTCAGCCACACGCCAAAAACTACTAGTAATGCAGTACCAATCACAAATGAAGGGAGGCTGATTCCAATTAGTGCAACAAGTAGAGTAAGAAAGTCCTTTGCAGACCCTGGTTTTACCCCACCAATTACTCCTGCTGTGATTCCAATGGCGCAGGCAAGCAAAATCGCAATCAAACCAAGAGCAATTGAAACCGGCAGGCCTGCTGCGAGAATTTCGTTTACCGTCCAATCCTGATGCGTCAAGCTAGGCCCGAGATCAAAAGGCCGATCGTTATTTCCCATCACCCAACTTACCCCACTGGCTTTACCCAGGTAATCCCAATAAAAGTTCCAGGGATTATCCAGCTTATATTGTTCGAGCATCGCCTGCATGATCTCAGGCGGGGGGCGTCGCCCTTCAGGATTTTCTAATGGATTACCAGGAATCAACCAAGCTAAACAAAACGTGATGGTATATACCACAAATATAATGAGAGGCAATTGAATCAGTCTGCGAACGATCAATCCTATCATCGCTCATTCACTTTCATTTGCCAAAGGTATTGAACTAAGCGCGGGTGTGGACTTAGGCCGGTCAGTTTGCCCGGTTCGTACATATATGATTGCACAAGCTGACAAATCACCAGCATTGGCACTTCTTCCTGGAAAAGGAAGCGTTCACATTCTGCGAGTATGTTCATGCGTTTGGCTGGATCGGTTTCGTTAGCAGCTTGTGCGAGTAAATCATCAACATATTTGTTTGAATAACCTCTATCGTTATTACCATCTCCGGTTTTAAACAGGTCGAGGAAAGTAGTGGGGTCGCCATAGTCACCATACCAGCGACCTCTGCCGATCATAAAGTTGCCTTTAATCAGATCGTCTTTAAAGAACTTGGAATCCTTTCCTCGAAGCTCGATACGTACACCGAGTGCGCGCTGCCACATATCGCGCAGGGCTATTGACATATTTTTATAGCGAACGGTATTACTGCTATATAGCAGGTCGATAATGGGAAAATTTTCACCTTGTGCGTTTTCTACAAGTCCATCACCATCGCGATCTTCCCAGCCAGCGTTTTTGAATTCTTCTCTGGCACGATCCAAATCATAAGGCAGGCCTTGCGGACTAACATAGCCAGGAATAGAGCCAATTGGCACTAACGTGGTTGTAACAGGTTCATTTAAGCGTGTTACATTTTCAACAATCGATTGTTTATCAACGCTCAAGACAAATGCCCGGCGAATGCGCGCATCTGCAAAGGGATTATCTCGTCCATCCGCAAGTTTGGCTCGGCAATTAAAACTATAAAAGTCCGTGCCAAAGGTTGGGAAAGATTGGATATTTCTGCGCTGACCTGGCTCTGGCTTTGGCAACTCAGCAATCGCTTCATCCAAACTCATCCCCAGATCCATTTTGGCTTTTAATTCATCCGCGTATTGCTTCTCAAACGCAAGCCGCTCAGCAAGCATGTCCGGTTCATATTCTGCGCCGACATCAGTTAACCAATCAATGCGCCCCGACTCAAACGCGAGAATAGCTGTATTGATATCCTCAATGGAAGTTACCGCCACCGAATCGTTTTGAATCATCTCCTGGCTGTGGTAATACGGGTTGCGTTCGATACGAAAGATTCTCTTATAGCGCCAATCCGTAAGTAGATAAGGGCCATTGCTTACTAATTCAGCGGGCTTGGTCCAACCGTGCTTTTGCTCAATCCGAGCGGTATCGGGATTAAGTTTGACAAAACGCCTCTGCTCAAAGGGTGGAGGCGTTAGGTTTATCCAGCCTTGTTCGGTTATTTTCTTCTGCACAGAATTATCGACGACCCAACCTTCGACGCAAGGTCGATATACCGGATAGTAAATACCAAAGGCAGCGAGGTCTAAGAAATACGAGGTAGGCCTGGCCAATTTGACTCGAAGAGTATGCTCATCAACAGCTTCTAAACCCGTTACCTCATCAAAGCGTGATTCGGTTTCGCGCCACAGCTTTGCAGCAGCAGTAGCTCTTTGGGCAGAAGTCAGATTGTCTTTGTTTGCTGTGAATTCCTTTAGCTTTTGCACACGCCAATTGAAAAATTCTTCCGCTCCTTCGATGACGAAGAACATAGTTGTGTAATCAGCTGCGCTATCGGGAAGGAGCGCACGCCTCCAAGCGTAGATAAAATCGTGTGCGGTAAGCGGATCGCCATTAGACCATTTGGCATCGGGCCTGATTTTAAATGTGTACGTAAGTTTGTCCTGGCTAAGCGTCCAAGTTGCTGCTGCGGGTTCTATGGTAAAATCGTAGTTGTTCCAGCGTACGAGGCCTTCGTAAATCGCATAGGCCATGCGTATATCTTGAGTCCAACTCATTCGCTGGGGGTCGAGTGTAAATATCTCAGTTGCGCTAACGAAAACAATATCCGCCTTTGTTGGTTCATCATCAAGATAAACCACGGTAAGCAGAACAACAAAGATCAACACAA
The DNA here is from genome assembly GCA_022574595.1 of Planctomycetota bacterium. Classification (GTDB taxonomy): domain Bacteria; phylum Planctomycetota; class Phycisphaerae; order Phycisphaerales; family SM1A02; genus JACZRS01. The sequence continues at coordinate 470,630 of JACZRS010000001.1, forward strand.
ACGGTGCGAGCAGTTTCATAGCCGGCACTAGTGTATCGGCGTACTAGAATTCTGAGGAATTTCTTTGCCAATTTAGGCAATGCTTGGCGAGATGTTAATATCGTTTATCACCTGCCGTAGGGTGGTTGATTAACGATATCGTGCCAAATCTTGTGTTGAGCTTCAAATCGCGGTTTATCGTTATCTGTCCAAGCATCTGCAATCTGAGTTTGAGGCGGTTCCTTTGAACCAATTTCTCGAGCAATGGTTCTTAAGAATGCTTCGGCAACTTCATTGGCGCCCTTATAGTTGCTGGTAAATTGACGCTTGGCCTCGGCATCAAGCTGTATTTTATCCCAATGAGCAAGAGAAACTTTAAACACCTTGCAAAGTGAAGGAGCAATGCTTACGCCGAATGTTCTTTGTTGATTTTGCGGAAGAATTAGATATTGATCTCTTAGTGAAACCAATGCAGGGTAAATAGCTCCCATGAGTTCACTGGGATTGTCTTTTCCAGCAATATCTTCTAGCTTTGTTGATACTGCATCTAGTAGCACTTCACGAGCAATTGTGCTATTGACAATGGAAATAGCACTAAACTGACTATGAAGAATCATTGACTGCGTTTCAGTCTTGCACGCCATCCCCAGTTGTCTAAGCATAGGATTGAGTTGATTGGCACTGAGATTTTGTTGCTTGTAAGCCACAACAAAGGCTTTAACCGCCCATAGCCTTTTTGCAAATGATTCTTCATCATCAATATTGATGTGATCCTTAATTAGATTAAGAGCATCATTGGTGCCGAGGAAACCGACCACTTGAAGAGCGTTTACCGCAGCATATGGGCTATCACCATCAATAACGGGCTTTAGATGCGGAACAAGCAATTTTCCGTATTTCAAGCGGAAATGTGGAGAAATCGAAGGAGCCCTCAGTGGCCCTAGTAACTGTCTCTTGGCATTTTCTACCAGGTCGATATCCCCAGAGGACAGATTATTACAGTAAAATTTGGCATAATCCTCGATTTGACCTTGCTGAGCTTGGTTTAGCGAGTTTGAGTTTACCAGGCCATTGATAGATCTGGGATCGCCAAATGCATCAGAAATACCTATCGCTAGGAGGATAGCAAAGCACGAAACAAGATTTTGGTGCCAATTCTTCATCATTTCTGTGGCCAAGCGAAATGGGTATTCTGAAGCCCACAACCCATCCGTCCTGGCAAACAATCGACCCTATCAGCAGTCCTCATCAGTGTCAACGATCTACTCAAGAGAGCATAGCAGCGCGTCGATCCAGCTATCGGCCAACCCGACGGTTTGCTGAGGTAGAATTCGTAGCCTACATTCATAGCCCAGCTCGTACCTCTAGTCGTGCCAAATGTGCCCAGATCGAGGCACTGCCTAACATACGGCCAGCTAGGAGGCGAGGTTCCGGACGGTTGAGGCCGTCAGCACCGGGGGTTAAGACAGGGAGTGCCATGCGCCTGCAGCAATTGATTATTGGAAATTTTCTTGTACTTATTTGTACCTGCTCAAGCTGTCTGGGTGCTGATTTATCGCCTGAGCGATTACTAGCCAGCCAATACCTAAGGGCTGCTATGAGCTTTGTCGAGGTGGAAATTTTTACCGTTGATGGCTTGGCCGGAGCAACACATCTTACTAATCAGGCGGCTGCATTGGACCCTGATAACGCAGAGATTTGGCGGACTCTGGTTGAGTTACTAGATCTGGGGGATCGACCAGAGGACGATGAGCTGCGCAATACAGCCTTGGAAAATATTGCCCGAATCGATCCCCAGGACGATGCAATAAGATTTCGCCTAATCAACCAGACAATAGCGCAAAAACAGACAGCAACAGAACGCATAGAAGCCTATGAAAATTTACTTGCCCCAGCTAAAAGAGACCAGTTGGGAAATGCCATCGCTTCAAGGTTGGCGTTTGATCTTGCACTGCTTTACTCGCGGACGGGCGATGTACAGGCATATTCTTCATGGCTGGCAGAAGCTGTTGTACTAGACAAGTCAAACAGAATAGCAGCAGCAGAGGCTGCGGGCTTTTTCCGTATGAACGCTCCCAATCCATACGACGAAGCGGAATTGCTGGTAAACCTAATGCTGACTGATCCAACAGATGTTATTGCCAAAGCTGCATTGGCGCAATTATTACTAGATGAAGGCGCATACCAAGCTGCGGATCGAATCTACCAGATAACCTCTCAGATCCATTCTGTCCTGGGAAGTATCGCACCAAACGGATTAGTAGCAGATCAAGCTGTCGCTCAATGGGGACGTGGGCATGTACAACCTGCGCTTCAAACAATCGGTAGTAGGCAGATGCTGGCGGATACTATTTTTCGCCATGCTGCGGCGCGAGCGAATCCTGAATTAACAAGAATTGAGTTAGGTAGCTTGCGTTCTCCAATTGCGCCTACATTGGCCACAATCCGTGCAGCAATACACAATCGACTGCAAGATGAAGAAGCCCATTCTTCATTGCTCGATATTAATGAGTCATTTGCTGCTATGCATAAAGCCCTTAATGCACAGGAAAATGCATCGGACCAGACAAGAGCGGGCCTTTATCTGCAACAGGCTTGGGTTATGTTATGGCTGGCAAACGATGTCGAAGCTGTTGGGCCGCTACTTGATGCTGCGAAAGAAAGACTGGGGCCTGATGGGATAAGCCAAACAGCACAAACCAGGTTTGATGGATGGATCGCTTTGCGCCAAGGCAAAGATGAGCTTGCAGTTGAATTGCTAAGCTCGGTATCTGAGGATGATGTTGCAGCAAAGCTTGGCCTGGCAATGATCCACCTAAAGCAAGGCGATACTAAAAATTGCGCGCGAGAATTACTCAGCGTGGTGCGTACCCAACCAGGGAGCTTGATTGGTGTTTGGGCTGCTGATTTATTGGCAGAGATCATCGGAAGAAGACTAACTCGAGACGAACTTCAAACGCAGGCAAGCCGTCTTGAAGAACTAGTAGCTTCAATACCAGCAGTGTATGATAAGTTTACTATTGAGCCTAAGCTCGCGGTTAGCATGCGATTAGAACCTACAAAGAATGCCTTTGGTCCCTACGAGCCGATCATTGTAAATTTAGTGATTACTAATCACTCGCCATTTCCCATGGCAATTAGTAGTGGTGGCCCGATTCAGCCACGTGTGATCTTATTGCCCACCATACTAATCACTCGCGAGCTTAGATTAGATCAAATGCCACCTCTTATTGTCGATATTGATCGACGTCTAAGGTTAGAGCCACATAAACCCGTCACTATACCAATCGATCTTCGCCGAAGTTCCATTAACGAAGTAATTAACGGAGCCTACGCCTTGCGCGGGGCTAGCATTAAGCTTAGAGCAGTACTTAACTTTTGGATGCCGAATAAAGGTGTAATTCGCCCAAGTATTCTTGGTTCTGAATCTGAATCATCAACAATACGGATTGATGGCGTGCGAGTGAATGTGCCCTGGATAAAGGCAGCGATTGCTTCAGCACTAAATCCTGATCAACCAAGCGATCTAGCAATCATGGGCTTGCTCAGCTCGATACTTTCAGACCTTCCCCAGAATATTCCCGCAGAGCAAAGGCAGCAACTGCTTGCTGAAGCTGCTGAAGCTTTAATTACGGGATACTTAAAGCTCGACCCCACCTCACAAGCGTGGCTTTTAACCATTATCCCTACAGTCGAAGCTCTGCAATCAATAGTAAGAATGGCCCAAAAGAGCACGAACAAACACATACAAATCTCGTACCTCCTATATCACGTCGAAAACGAAAATGATCCCATGATCGAAGCAGCGCTGAGCAGCGAACATGAGGATGTTCGGATTGTCGCTAAACTGCTTAAAAATATCATGCACAAACTCACAGATAACAAATAGTAATCGGACATGATGTCCGCAAATAACACATTGAAACCAGACGCCAACGATTTAACTGGCAGAGACAATCAAAGTCCTGCTAAGCGATTTTTAAAACCTGTCGGATTAGTAATAGGAACGGCGCTGTTGGTTGCTGCGATTGTATTTGTAGCTGGCAAGGAAGATGTCTTTAGTAACGCACTAAGCGCAATCACAAGACCGTCTTTACCAATTCTATTGCTGCTGATCTTCTGCGTTTTAGCGAATATCGTGCTTAGCGGGTTAATGTTCAGCGTTCTGATCTCACGCTATGGCAAAGTAGGCTTGTGGCAAATGCAGGCCCTTATCGCAGCGGCGACTCTGCTTAATTTCTTGCCTTTGCGCCCTGGTCTGCTTGGCAGATTGGCCTACCACAAAGCAAATAACAACATACCCGTTCGTCATACCGTTTTAACAATTGTCCAGGCTATTGGTATTAGTTTAGGTGTTGGTATATATCTAATGCTGGCACTTTTACTTTGCACAAAGACTAATCTACCACTTTGGGTTGGGCTTGCGGGTCCACTACCGTTTTTTATTGTTGCGAGTTTGACCAATCGCTTTAGAATCTGGGCGCTTGCAGGATTTATTCGATATGTTGAAGTTTTTGTGTGGGCAGCCAGATATTACGCAGCCTTCGCATTGATTGGCTATTCTATTAACATTGAAGAAGCCTTGGCTTTTGCATGTATAAGCATGATCGCAACACTCGTGCCTTTCTTTTCCAATGGTCTAGGCATTCGCGAGTGGGCCATCGGACTCGCAGCACCTCTGCTAACCGCGTATCAACTCGAGCATGGCCTAACCGCTGAACTCGTAAATAGAACAGGCGAGATAGCAGTCGTATTAATTGCAGGCTTCATGGGAATCGCCTGGTTAATGCACCTACAAAAGAAAAAGGCTGGCTCATAGCTCAATCCCCAAATCCCCAACTGTAAATAGCCCGTGAAAGGCAAAGCCCGCAGACTCGATGTTTTCTCGTGCGCCTTCCTGGCGATCTATGACGGTGATGATCTTTACTACCACAGCCCCTAATTCGCTGATAATTTTCGCTGCTTCGACCGCTTGGCCGCCGGTTGTTGCTACATCTTCAACAATTACGATTTTGTCGCCAGAATCGATTTTACCTTCAAGCTGCTTGGCTGTGCCGTAATCTTTCCTGGCGTTTCGTACAAATACACAGGGCAAACCCGAAGCCATCGACGCAGCACTAACTAAAGGTATTCCCCCAAGCTCTGCACCGGCTAATCTTGTCGTGCCTTCTGGAACAGCTTCCGCGAGCATCTTTCCAAGCTCTGCTAAAATCTCCGGCTGCGTAGTAAACAAGTACTTATCAATGTAATAACTACTCTTGCGGCCGCTACGTAAGGTAAAATCCCCATGCAGCAGGGCAACTTCAGCAATTCTCTTAGCAACTTCTTGGCGTGTCATCGTCATACAAGCCAATCGTAGCGAGTTGCAAGGTATTGACAATTTCTCCGCTAAAAGTAGCTACAAACAACCAAGATAAGGTAGAATAAGCTGTGAAAACCATGACCGATGAAGCTAAATTAAAAACAATAGAAGATATCTACCGAGAGTCGCGGCAAGAGTTCTTGGAAGTGCCAGAGATCACAGCTGAGCAATTACAGCTACGCCTAGCAAAGGATGATCTAGTCCTGGTAGATGTGCGCCAAGCGCATGAGCGCGAAGTTTCGATGTTGCCCGGTGCGATCTCTTCACAAGAGTTCGAACAAAACCGCTCTGTTTACCAAGGCAAAACAGTTGTTACATACTGCAAGGTCGGCCATCGTAGCGGACTTTATGCCAAGACACTCTGTGCAGATGGGTGTGATGTTCTTAATCTAAAAGGTGCGATCCTCTCGTGGACTCACGTTGGCGGAGAACTCATCGACGCAAGCGGCCCAACTAAACGAGTGCACATAAATAACCCCAAGGCAAATCTCGTGGCCGAGGGCTATGAACCAGTTTGGTGAGAGCGTTTAGCGGGCGGCCTCTCGCCTCAGCGAGTCGCCTATGGAGACCGGACGCTATGCTTCTCCGTTTCTCTGTGGTGAATCTTAACTCGTCAGTACGCCACATTCGGGACATCGTTCACCGAATTGATTGCCGCGCAGATCGTAACCGCATTCTGCGCATAACCCCATGTCTTCACGCTGCTGCTTCTTGGAAAATTGGCCTGTAGATAAGAATATGTAAGCAAAGCGCGTTATCCACACGCTTATCCAAGAAACAACCACAAGGATAATAGTCCAGATAATTACATTAGCTGCCCATGTTGCTATATTATTAATTGCTGGGCTATTCGTTGAATCCCATATTCCCACTTCATTATTGTAACCCGCGTTTATTAAGGCTCTTGAAATAGCCATCCGCTGCGGCGAATCAATCTCTAATTCCGTTGTGCGCGATCCCTGGCCAAGCGCAAATACATCCATATTCAGCAGCGGCTTTAATCCAGAAACAGAAGTCACAAATGGCCAGCCATGCCTGGTCATATCAATTCTAAAATCAAAGTTTGCGCGAAAAGCTGCACTGTTTGCGATATCGACATCGACTTCTTCGCCGCTAAGAGTTGCGAAAACTAAACCTGAATCATCTTCAAAGACTTTGCCACTGACAAGTACAGGTGGCTGATCGCGCAGCACCAATTGATCCATCACCCAGGTCATGGGCAAAGACAAAAAAACCGAAGTGGCCAGGCCGATATCAATAGCTTTGGTCCACACAGTTCGCTTTCGCGTAGCCGAGTAGTATCTGATCAATCGATTGTGTTTGAGCGCCCAAGTGAACATCATTCACAGGATACCTTCGCAGCATCAACTTTGTTAGTTTCATTATCCGCAATAGGATTTTTCTTAGCTTCAATAATAGCTATTTCAGAGGGTTTCTTGCCGCATTCCGGACAAAGCTGGTCTTTGTCCAGAGCGCGAATGTCATAGCCACAGCGCGGACAAAGCCCATGTGAAGCACGGTTTTGTTGAACAAGTTCTTTAGGTATGTGTGTTGCTTTATAAGTGCCGCGCGCAATGGTAAGTGTTACTGTGATTCCTAAATAAGATAGAATCCACCACACAGCTACATTACCCATCCAACCGAGAAATCGAGGACCGTTCGGCGGGAAGACACCTGTAATCGCATTGATTGCGCGCTGATCATCTGAAGCGAGTATTGTTTGCTCGAATGATACATATTCGCTGCTGCGACCCCAAGTTGATTGTAACCGGTTGTGCGGAATGTGTATGCTCCACAGTTCTTCTGGCATCAACACTGTGTCGCCCCGATGAAATGTAGTAGTGAAAGGCCATCCGCTCGATTCGGTAACAACGCTCAATTGAACAATTCCAGACATGTAACCAGGAGAAGGTGATGTTGGTAAGCGAACGTATGACTCGTTTCCATGTCCATCAGTTTGAAGTCGTCCACTAAAAACAGGGATCGATTGACTAGTAAAGCATACTACATCTGCTATCCAGGTAGCTGGCCACGCAAGTACAAATGTTACAGCCAAAGAGATCTTGCGCCTTTTTGTAAATAAAGCAGTAAGCATACGTTGATTATAGAAGTGTATTAGGGGTTAGCCCAGACGGCAACAAATTTAGATCGCTTAATTTACTGCTTATTTGCCCAGAATTTATCGAGCATCTCAGCAGCTTCTTGGCTTTGGGCTATCTCAGCCGAGCCATCGCGTGGGCCATCAAATAGATCATCATCATCCGAGCCGTCCAGTTCGTTCAGCCATTTTTTTGTCACTTGTAGCGCTTGTGGGCTTTGCTTGGCTAAGGTTTCACAAATCTCGTTTGCTTTAGCTAGAACTTCATCATCTGTTTCAACTAAGTGATGAACCAATCCGAGGTGATGTGCAGTTTTTCCATCAATCAGTTCGCCTCCCATTAGCAGGGAGCGCGTAGCTCCGGGGCCGATTGCTTGCTGGAGTGTTGCGATATTTACTGCGGGTGATACTCCGAGTTTGTGAACTGGGTAGCCGAATTTTGTGTTTGTCGAGGCTACTACAATATCGCAAGCTGAGACAGCTGCGCATCCGCCTGCGATCGCAGCTTTATGCACCGCAGCTACGACCGGGCATTGTAGTCTTCTTAGGGATCTAATAAGTGTGCTCAACCTGATTATAAATTGTTCGAGAACGGAAAGGTCGTCTTTAGCAGCTGCAAGATCAAACCCGGAGCAAAACGCTTTACCATTTCCACAAATAAGCAGCACATTGGTGTTGTTGCGTTTAGAAACTTCTTTAAGAGCTTCATCAAGCCCATCAAACATAGTAATGCTCAAAGCATTTCGCCGCTCCGGATCGTTTAGCATGATCTTTGCTATATTTTTATCGAAGCTAAGTTCAATGAGATTATTTTGCATTTTTTTACTGCTGCGTAATCAATAAAAGCCTAAAATTCCAGCACAATTGCGCCATAAACGGAAAGATCACTATGCTCGATTCCTTCATCGACCTGCGATTGATATTCGTGAAGCAGACCAAGTTTTAGGCTCAGGCCATCAAGTGTATCAAGATCAAAGATCCATTCTGCTTTTGAGACTATACGAAATTCGCCTTTCTCATCGAAGTTAGGGTAATAGGTGCTGTCGCCCGCAAGTCTTTGACGAGGCGAAATTTGCCAAGTTAAATTTGTTCCCAAAATACCTTCAGGTTGGATGCGCTCGTTTTCTGATCCAAACTCACGCAAGAAGCCCAGGCCTGCTTTTATGCCAAGGTCAAAAACATCAATTACATTACCCGATTCATCTAACTTGTTGGAATCGATTAAGTGATAGCCAATGCCCGCTCCTCCAGTTACACGTGAATCCCATGATTGAAATTCATCTGCATCGTATCTTCCCTGGGCAAAGTAGTTGAAGCGTGAATCAGGCAGCGGCCACTGTGCTAACAATCCTGCGGTTAGTTTGTTTTCCGAGCGGTCACCCCGACTTGATCTAATTGAGTATCGACTATCAATTGAGTATTTATCATATCCTCTATCTAAAATGCTGGTTAATGCAAATGTAGCGTTTGCATCTTCCGTGTTGCCCGAAGCTCCGCTGAATCCTAATTCTATCTTAGAGCGCCAGCGCGGTTTGGGTTTTTCTTCTTGCTTTGGCAGTAGGGGAGTATGCTTTGGTTTGGCTTCTATCTTTGGTTCTGATTTCTTATCCAACTTTTCCAAATGGGAATCTCTTAATACCTCCTGCACCATCTCTGCAGGAATCTCAAGCCTCCCCAGAATCGGATGATCCACGATGACTAGCTGTGCAGTATGTTCAACAACTTGGCATTGCAACTTCTCACCACTGGAAAGCACCACCTCGTCCGCCAAGGCAAATTGTACCGGCAGCAATATCAACAAGACAATAAATCTTCGCACAGCCTAACCTCGATTCGTACTAACTAGAGCCAACTATCCTCTTGTTGACGGATGCAGCTGTAATCCGATCCAAGCTTCCGCCAAGAAGGTACGATATACAAGGCTAGGCACGAATTTGCCCCGCGGCGGGCCAAGCACAAGCCTTTGCCACTTATTTTGTCCCCACTAGCAAAACCAGTAGCATAAAGCTACAACTCTGTGTCTGATAATTGTCGGTGAGTACTTATGCCAGACCAAGATAGCGAGAAAAATGACTCATATTCCGTCGAAGATCATGCCCAAGGTGATCCAAACGACCAATCGCCCGCGCAGAATTCTCCCAAGGTTGAGCCGGGCGATGATGTCGAGCCTATAGACCTTGAAGACTCATCAACTGAAAATGCCCAACAAGACTCGTCAACCTCTAGTGAGCCAGAGTCAAAGGATAAAGCAAAATCCCACGTAAAGGGACTCGATGTTTGCCCTAACTGCGGATCAACAATGCGCGAAAGCGACACGCTGGTTTGTATGCGCTGTGGTTTTGATCTTAAATCGCTACAAGTTCTTAAAACCACAACAGGCGAGGTAACAATAGAAGAACTCGATGAAGAAGATGAAGATGTAGTTCGACATCCTTTGTGCCTTCCAGGTCGAGGTGATCTTAGGCTTCCATTAATAGTTTTAACAGCAAGCGCGATATTGATAACAATTGGATATTTAATTGGTGCGGATGGCTTGTTTTCTCTAGCAACCGATGAAGGCGTGAGCATAAAGCCGGACGCTGCCCAACGCTTCGCCGCTTGGGGCTTTTACCTGGCTCTATTGGTGCTTGGTACTGGATGCGGACTTGTGGGCTTGTTTACAGTATCCAAACTCAACGAAGTACCATTCGGGGACGTGAAGTTAGCATCAGCAAGAATTGCTGCAATCACCGCCACCATGTGGTTAATGAAATTTCTTAGCTTAGGTAACGGCTTTATTGAAAATATTACAGAGTGGATTTTACAAGGCGGTATCTTCGTTGGCCTATCCATGCTGCTATTTAAGCTTATACCGCGCGATGCAGCCATAGCTGGACTTGCTTCGTTAATAGTCGCATTCATTTTCTGGGTAATCGCAACCGTACTAACTTAATTAACAACTAAAGCAGGCATCAACAAACGTGATTTTGATACGCGTAATAAAAATTTGTTAATGCTATTTATTACTTGCGCACATCCAGAACTTTGACGTAGATCAAAAGATTAGTGTTGGCAGGAATGGCGCCATCGCCGTAACCTTGTCGACCCCAATGAAGACGAGGCGGGCAATTAATAGTACGAGAACCACCTACGCGCATTCCGATCACAGTGTCGTTAAGTCCCTGAATAACCGTTGATCGCTCGGAATTCACAAAAAACTTCATCTCGTCATCATTGAGAATTTCCTTGCCGTCAGGCAAAGTTACTCGATATTCAATCGTGGCTAAATCACCATCTGCGACCATGGGACCGTACCCTTTGGTTTCTTTAATAACCCTAACCGGCGTAGGTTCTATAACAACGTCAATCTCGCGCCCGCAGCCTACTATTGCTGAGGCTAAAAGTGCAGCAACCAAAGCTGGAAATAAGCTGATAAAGGCGCAGCGTCTCATACCTATTTCTTCGACTTTTTGAACGCTCGCCTTTGGGCTAAGTGCAGGGCAATTGAACTATCTGAGCGGGAGCGCCCACTGCGGTAACGCAATCCGCGATGTTATTTACCGCCACAGCACCTGCTCCAATGATCGCCTCATATCCAATAGTAATGCCAGGCAAAACCGCTGCGTTGATCCCTATCAAACTCCCGCGCCCAACCTTAACCGATCCGCCTAAAACTGCACCCGGCGCAATGTGACAAAAAGCATCTAACACACAATCATGTTCAACAACAGCTGCACTATTAATAATCACGCCACGCTCAACCACCGTTCCCGTATTCACAACCGCGCCCGGCCCAATGAATACGCCTTCTTTGATTGTTGCTGTTTTAGATACGATTGCTGATGGATGAATGATGGGCTGGGCAACCATTTCGCCAACTAAGTCCAGCCATTTTTCCCTTAGCTTTGCACTGCCAATAGCCGCGTGAACTCTAATGTCGCCTGCTAAGGAGTTTATTACATTTCTTAAATCACTAATACCCCCAAGATGGGATGCGTTATTTAACTTATTGTCTTCATTGACAGTATTATCATCAAGATAGCCTTCAAGCGACCAGCCTGAATTTGTGGCTGCTTCTGCTACCACTGCTGCGTGCCCACCTCCACCAAGTATCAACAGCCGCTTGCTACCGGTCATGCGATTTGTCGTCCTTGAGATGATGCCCTTCGTGGAGTTCGCTGAGTATTTACTTGCAAAGGTGCAGAGCGAATTTGTGGGGGGGTTTGCTCTGGCTCTCTTGCTGGTTGGGTATGTTTATCCGCAATCGATCGATCCCAACGACGGTGATAACGTGCAATAGGCATTCCCAAATATCTGGACCTGCATCTGTGGCAGATTAACCTTTGTTTGGAAAACAATAATATTGCAAGATCAGCTACCAAAACCAAAACCATCACACCAAGAATCGGTGGAGTTGCGAAACCTAATGCACCAACTACCGCACCGGCAAACGCTAGTACAACAATTACACCAGTAACCTGAGGAAACGCCTTAGCCCGAAATAAATCATCACAACCACAGGCAATGCATCTACGTAAGCAACCAGCATCATCCAGAGCTGTTTCCCAATCCAAAAAAACTTCACTTTGCCCATTTTCTGAGCCAACAATGCTGGCACGGGTCGGCCTAAGTGCTGGATCGACCTCGATTCTGCCTATTCTCTTACGGGATTCGTCGCACAATTCAATACGCATTACACTCTAATTATACCCGCTGTGGCAGAAGAGCAAAACGCCTTACTTATTCGTATCATGATGCTGCCTTGTCAATCTTGTTAATCTGGAAAAATATCACCCCAAAAGTACCATATATGAGCAATTGGATAAACAATTTGGCGGGCAAGTTTGTCGTTTTCGATGGGCCTGATGGGTCGGGAAAGTCCACTCAATTCGCGCGGTTTAGTTCATATTGCACTGAGCAAAATCTCGCTCTCTGTGAGGTCCGTGAACCAGGATCAACTAATATCGGAGAGCAAATTCGATCCGTACTGCTTGATCCTGCCAATACTGATATGACTCTCCGCAGTGAAATGCTGCTATATATGGCCAGCCGCGCCCAACTTGTAGAACAGATAATCAGACCAGCGCTAGAGCGCAACGAACTTGTATTAGCCGATCGGTTCGTTTCCTCTACGTTAGCTTATCAAGGAACAGCGGGGGGGCTTGACCATGATGAGATTCTATCTGCAGCTAAGGTTGCGATTGGTAACACTTGCCCTGATCTGACTGTTGTTTTTGATGTTGACGAAAAGACCGCAGCAACTCGATTGGCGGGCAAGTCAAAGCATTCCAAACATGACCACCCAATGCAGCCAACACTATTTTCCGATCGGGTTGAACTTCGTGGTAGTGTTTATCAGAAGCGAGTACGCCAAGGATATCTCGATCAAGCAAAGGATCAGCCCAGCAAATACATTGTTCTTGACGCAACAGAAGATCCCGATGCGGTTTTTAATGACCTGATAAATCAACTCAAACAGCACTTTGGCTAACGCATAGCTAAATAGCTCTATATAATAGATAGAAATGACAAGCCCTATATTAACTGCGTTTAATACTTCATAGTTAGCAAGTCCTATAATCGTTAGAGTTTTATCCCCAATTACCTATTCGATCAATAATCCGCACACATCAGACATAGGTCAGGAATTGGTTATTTAGGATACCACTAGCTGCTCCAACGCCTGCGAATCGTAAGCTTTAGTTATCGAACAAGGAGTATCTTTTTCGTTCTTAGGGATATTGCAGGAAGAGCATTTTGATAAATCAAGCCCAACCAGCAACAACTCTTAATAACTCCACCTGGCTCAAAGGTGTGGTGCAGGAGCTTCGCGCGCACGAAGCTCGAAATGTCTCAGATCGTTCAAGCTATCGCAATCAAATGAATGTGCCCGTGGCTCTATGCTCAAGAAGTGAAAGCGGCAGAATCGTTCACATATGTCAAGCCTGGGCTCAGGATCTATCTGAACAGGAAATAGGATTACTTACACTAAATAAATTCATTGTTAACGAGCAGATTTATGTGAATTTTCAGCCTGCAATCGGTAAGCCACGCCACATTATTGTAAAAATCACATCGTGTAGAAAACTCTTCGGCCAACTATTCCGCCTTAGCGGCCAATTCATATTGGACGATGAGCAATCCGAGATTGATCCACCTCCAACGCCTCTGATCCCATCGCCCCCTGGGTTAGGGCTAGGGTGAGGGTCTTGTCTTATTCTTTCCCCCTCTCTTTTTTTCCGCTACCATCTCAACTATGGTGAATCCATCCGAGCTAATAAATCAAAAACGACACGAAGGTAAAACCGTTGGCATAATAGGTAGTGCATTTACATTCCTAGCTACAGGCGAACAAACCGGCGGAAAATACGCGCTCATAGAAGCGTTCATCCCCGCAGGTGTCGGGCCGCCCCTGCATCATCACGATAACGAAGATGAAACCTTCTACATCCTGGATGGTGCAATCACAGTTACCGTTGATGATCAAGAAATTCACGCTCAACGCGGAGATTTTGTGCAGTTGCCAAAAGGCTCGGTTCACACATTTCGCAATGTCCGGCAGCAGCCTGTACGAATGTTAATACTCCTAACGCCAGCCGGCCTGGATAAGTTCTTCGATAAGTACGGCCTACCTATGGAACACAAATCCGACCCACCACCACTCGCAACTAAAGAGCACATAAACGACATCCTAACCAACGCACCAACCTACGGCGTACATTTCCACCTACCTGAAAATTCCGATTAGCTTGAATTCCCATCTTCTAACATCCATTACCTTGATATAAGAACCCCATGGATTGCTATCCATGGGCGTCTGGGGCGAGCTTCCTTTCTTATCCCCCTCTCCTTCCGGGAGAGGGGCTAGGGGTGAGGGTCTTTTCTTCTCTTCCCTAACTCCTGACTCCTGATCCCTTTTCCTCTACCCCCAATTGCTAAACAGCATTAGTAAATCAACAGTACTGACCTGACAATCATCATCAAGATCCGCAGGACAATCGTTACAATCGCTGCATGGCCCCCATTGTGCAAATAGTAAGAGCAAATCTACAGTATTGACAACGCCATCACCATCAAGGTCGCCGGGGACTTGTGGGCTAGAGATTCCGGCCACTACAAAGAACCTGCCGGTGGGTGGCCCGTTGAATCCACCGCCTGTGGCGCCGAGGAGGAAGTCCATGGCTCCATCGTTGTTGAGATCTCCGACTAAACGAACCTCAATGCCTAATCGGCCCGATGGAACCGTGTAGGTCATCGATCGAACGATTGAGCCATCAGCACCGGAAAAGATAAAAGCTCGGCCGCCTTCCGTGACTGCATGGTCGCTACCCCAGGCGCCGCCGAGAATGTCTGGCACACCGTCGCCCGTAATGTCGTCGATCATTTCATTGGCAGCCAAATTGGTCTCTTCGCCGGGTGGAGCTATTGCATAGATCAAACTGCCATTGACACCAGAGAATACATAGATTATTCCCAGGAACATGTCTCCGATGGTGAAGTCAGGCACGCCGTCACCATTGACGTCCTTGCCACCGCCGATTCGGTCACCTATGAGACTGTATCCCATCCCAACATTCGGAACTATGTATTGCATGACGGCAGATTTGCCGTTAAACGAATACACGCGTGCTTCACCTTCAAAGAACGAATCAGGGCATCGGTTGCCTACAACAAGCTCGTCGCGATTGTCCGGTGGGTCGGATGTATCACCGATGAACGCCATGCCAAGGCCAAACTGCTCTCCAGAGATTGGACCATCAATGGAGGCGATCAGATTGCCATCTGCACCAGAAAACACATAGGCTCGACCAATGTTCTCCAGCCCCATGATAAGGTCGTCAACGCCGATCGACCCTACGGCGATATCGTCGATGCCATCTCCGTCAAAATCACCCCCAGTTGCTACACTAGCACCGAAACCGTCGTTTGAGACGTCGCTTGGATTCAGCACATGCAGAGTTGATCCGTCGCTTCCATCATAAATCCACACTCGCCCGCCAGTCGGCCCGTTGAATGGCGCTCCGGCAACGACATCGAGCACGCCGTCATTGTTCCAATCCGTAGTCTGCATGGCGAAGCCAAGGATGGCTGATGCAAGCGATTCAGTGCGGTTCCAAATCTGACTGCTATCAGACCCGGAATATGCTGTTACTCTCCCGGACGAATTGCCGTTGAAGACGGCAGAAACGGCGAAGTCGATCGTCCCATCTTCGTTGACATCTCCAAGAGGGACAGCAGTCCAACCGAAAAAGTCTGCCTGGATCGGGCTCGCCACCTCAAGCAATGTCTGGCAGTCCTTTTCAAGCCACTGGCCTTGAACACTCTCCGCACTGAAGGTTACACAAATAATCATCGCGCATGCAAAACCACGATTAGACAGAGATCGGATCATCACATATTCCTCTACATCAAGCGAACCAAATAACCGGTTGCAGTGGGGGCAACTCACGCTCCTATCTTGTAACCACCTGGGCGTTTGAAGCACAGAATGAATCTGGCTATAAATTTATGATTGTTTGGCCAACTCGACCTGTCAGAAACTTAGAGGATTTCTGTTACTTGTCTAAACTCGTCGGGAAAAGGCATACAGGTCTTGAGTCCGCCGATCACGCGTTGCAGTTTCCGCCTCACTCGGGCTGATGAACCTGATGGAATCGGGACGGCTTTCTGGCTCAAGACTCATACCTCAGGACTCACCCCCTCTTCCTCTACCTCCCAGCAGCTCGCACTCTGCCGAGCTGCACCCAATGCACACCGTTCGGCCGAACCGCTTCGCGGCCATCTGCGGGTTCAAAGCGGCAAAGAAGGTTGGCGCTCAATGCAGGGATGCGATCACCGCCTGCTTCCAGCAAGCTTAATTTGGCTACATGCACAGGCCCATAAATATTCCTGCCGCGCTCAAGATCAGATGCATTCATTTCCCACTGGGCAATATAAACAAAGTCTTGCGTTGATGGATCTTCATCGTAACGAAGAGAAAATACAAAAGTGCCATCTTCAAACATTGGCGATGTGTGGGGTAACGAAAACAAATACATATTCGCCACAATCAGGTCTGGATAACCATTGCCATCGGTATCCGTGGGTTTGCCTTCAACCATCAAGGCCATGGTATTTGCCTTGGCTGAACTTGGTACTGCCTTTGCAGGTTTGGGATCGGGAGGCATGGGTCGAGCGCTACTGTACTCAATTTTCGTGGTTCTACATCCGAAGATTAATAGTGCAGCTAATACAGGCAAACTCTGTGCTATACGATTCATTCTTTTTCACCCTTGGTAGTATCTATGCGTGGTACGTCGAGGCGATTGCCATACCTATCATAAAGCCCGCCCGTACCATCTATAATTCCTTGTCGGATTTGATCTTTGATTTTATCAGGTAATGACAATCGATTGATTTCATCAATAGTGACACGGTCCACGCGATCAAGTTCTGTTGGACTCATAATCACGTGTGGTGTTAGCACGATCAATAACTCAGTCTTGGTTGATTTTTCAGATGTAGAAGTAAACAACTTTCCAATAATTGGAATATCGCCTAGCAATGGCACTTTTTGTTCACGGCTTTCATAACGATCAGAAATCAATCCGCCAAGAATAATAGTTTGGCCATCGCGCACAGTAACAGTCGTATCCGCAGTTCGCCTGGTAATAATAGGCGAAGACAGACTTTCAGTAATTTGCGTTGTGCGCGCACTTAATTCAGAAATCTCCGGCTTAATTGTCATGCGTACATATCCATCGGGATTGATCGAAGGCGTTACTTCAAGAAGGATGCCGATATCTTCAGGAACTACAGATGATTGTTGACTACCCCGATCAAAGGAGGTGCTTACGGGCAAGCGAATAGTTTCACCAACCTGGATGAAGGCTGGCTGATTGTTAGCAGCCATCACCGAAGGGTTGGAAAGCACTTGCAATCTTCCCTGGCCACGCAATGCGCGCAGCAGCAAATTAAAATCAGTTCCGGAAACCGCAAGG
The DNA here is from genome assembly GCA_022574595.1 of Planctomycetota bacterium. Taxonomy (GTDB): domain Bacteria; phylum Planctomycetota; class Phycisphaerae; order Phycisphaerales; family SM1A02; genus JACZRS01. The sequence goes on from JACZRS010000001.1 coordinate 488,028, forward strand.
TTGGGAACACCCATACCCGAAGCAAAGGCGCTTACGAGGCTGAAGCCGCCACTGATATTTACATCACCTTCTGTTCGCGATCCGCCAAAATCAATACCCCAATCATCCGAAGTATCGAGTGTAACTTCAGCAAGCATGACTTGAATAAGAACTTGTGGGGGATCAACATCAAGCTCAGCGATCATGGCCTTGACTTGGTCCATGTATCGCGGACTTGCGCTAATAAGAACAGTATTGGATTGATCATCACCAACGATTGTTACTTCGCGTTCAAGCAGACGGGCAGCAGAACCAAGTTGATCAACACCTATTGTGCCTATGAGTTTTCTCTGTTCAGATTCAATAAATTGAGTTAGCACTCGTGCAACTTCGCCTGCAACCGCGTTTCGCAAGGGATATACGTATATTTCGCGTTCATTTGCTTCCAATGCATCCAGTTCTTTAACAACCGTGCTAACCAGATCAAGATATATTGGCGTGCCGGATACCAGCAGGCTGTTGGTTCGCGTGTCTACGGTTATGGAAAGTTGCTTGCGATCATCGGGAACTGCGGTCAGGTCGGTGTCCGCAAGTCCGCCAAGTGTAGGTGTGCCTTGCGTCGCGTTGACTCCTGGGAGGTTTTCATCATCTGGCTGTGTATATTCGCGTGGCTTAAGAACATAAAGATTGCCTTGCTGCCTGAGATTAAAAAGGTCAGTAAGAATCTGAGCCATAGCAAGTGCATCAGCATTTTTAAGCGAGAAGATCCGAATGTTTTGATCGCCAGACGAAGAATCATCCAAATCCCGGATCATCATCTCGATCATTCTCATAGATTCTCTGGGTGCATGAACGATGATCGTGTTAGTTCGAAGATCGGGAGTCAGCGCAATGGATTCTCGAATTGCTGCGCTGGATTCCATTTCGGTAAGTTCCTCGCCAGTTTCACCATCTTCGGTGACAATCTCTCTAAGGTACTTAAGGACCGTAGCTTGTTGGGAACCACGACGAGGCGCACGCAGACCTCGGCCTGAAAGAACGTTTTCGATCAAACTGACAGTTTCCAGCGCATTGGCAGAACTAAGGGGAATGTATTTGATCTCAACCACGGTCGATGGGCTGGTATTATCAAGCATCGCAACAAGACTTTTAATTTCCTTTATATCTGCTGGGGGTGCGTTAACCAGCACCGCATTAAGACGACTTTCAACTGTAAGACGAATGGTATTTTCACCTTTGGTGCGGTTAACCTCATCAACGTACAAATCCTCCAGCGTTTCGACGATATCCACAGCCCGACTCTTGGTGAGCTGGATTATCTCGACTTTCGAATCACCTTCCGCTTGGGATTCTGCTGTGATAAGAGCATTGATCAGATCACGAATTACCTGAAGATTCTCATCGTTAGCAGCAACGATCAGACTATTGCTAGCTATGTCCGCTTCGATAGTCACGCGATCCATCGGCGTATCAGCATCGCCTAGCGATTGTTGCCGTTCGCGCATCAACTGTTCAAGTCTGGGTGCGAGTAATTCCGCACGAGCACCCTCCAATGGTAAGACATGCAAGCCAACCGCGGGATCCATTTGTGTTGCTTCGAGCTTGGCGACAAGTTCGCGTATGGCTGTCAAATCTTCGAGGTTCGCAGCAATAAGCAAACTATTGGTTCGAGCATCGGTCATAATTAGAGGCTGCTGGCTACGCTTGATCTCGGCGGGCATATCTGCGTATCTGCGCTCCATAATTTCGTTGATAGTGTCAGCAATGCGTTCTATGTTCGCTGTTGTTAACGTTATCACATCTAGCAAACCAACCTCGGGAAGATCCGAAGTATCAAGATCAATGACTAACCTTTCAATCACCTCATACGACTCGTTACCTGCTGCGATTATCAGGCTGTTGGTTCGTGAGTCTTCTATAATCGTGGCTTTTTGCAGGTCTGCGGTTTCCGGTTCGATTTCTCTGAGTCGATCGAGCCTGGCATCCATAATTTTGTTAACTATTGTTGCGATGCGCGATGCTGAAGCATTCTTAAGCTTAATCCTACGAATTGCGCTTAGCTCAGGCGCGATCGCAGAATCTAGCGTTTCTAATAAACGTTCCAGCACTATGAAACTGCGCGGGCTGGTGGTAACGATAAGCGTATTTGTGCGTTCATCCGGCAGTGCAATAACTTTATCTTCCTGGCGAATGGCTTTACTTTGAACTTGTTGATCGAAAAGTCGAGTAAGCGTTGTCGCCAATCGAGATGCAGAAGCATGTGCAACTGGATAGATGCGTACAGATGCACCAGGCGCAGCCGCTTCGATATCGAGCATCCTTATAAGCTCGCTGACAACTTCAAGATTCATGGGAGTGCCAACGAGAATCAGCGCGTTAAGCTGAGACTCAGGTCGAATCACCAACCTGGTCATGGGGGTAAACACATCCGACTCGAGAATCGCTCCGCCGTTTTCATCCATTCGCGCCACACGAATTCTTCCAATTTGTTTTTGGAGTGGTGTGGACTGTGGAAGATTACCAACGCCATCTACGAGAATAGCTTGAAGCGTTTCTGCAAGATCATTGGCATCTGCAAACCTAAGCTGAACAATGCGTGGTTCAATCCAACCAGGAGTCACATCTGCATCGATTCGACGAGCAAGAACATCTACAAGCGCAACAGCTTCCGCTTTGCCTGCAACGATAACCGTGTTTGTGCGTTCATCAACGCTAATGGCAATTTCATCTAATAATGCCGGTCCAACTTGCCCCTCGGGAATACCTTCAAGATTTGTGCCCGGCACACGCCCGAGTTGTTTGCCTTGATCAAAAATCTCGTTAACGATGCGTGCGAACTGGTCGGCTGCGATATTTTCAAGCGGAAATAATTGCACAGTCACAGCGTCGGTAATAGGAAGTCGATCAAACATCTTGATAATTTCAGTCATGGCATAGACGTTTTGCTCAGTAGAACTAATTACCAGCGCGTTAAGCGATGTATCAGCAATGATGCGGATGGGCTTGGTGAGATCGAGCTGTATTACGCCTGCATCGGGGCCATCTCTTCGTATAGAAAGTCTGCGCACCTGCTCCTGGACAGCTTTAGCGAGTGAGGTTTGCGTTTGCTGATCCGTTGGCGAAAGGATTTGGCGAAGAATATTCTCCACTGCCTCCGCCTCAGCATTCTTGAGCGTGACAATCCGTGTTTGAGCTTGTGCATAGTCTGGAACAATATCGATAGATTTAAGCAGCCCGACGATGGTTTGACGATCTATAGGATTGGCTACAACTATTATTGCGTTGCGTCCAACAAGCGCTGCGACTTTGATAGGTTCGGTTACTATGCGCGAAACCGAGTCATCTGGTTGACGTTGGTGGAGGCCGATGGTTTCTATTACGTTCTTTGCTTCATCGGGGGAGATATTTTCGAGTTCAATAATAAATATCCCGTGACCTGCGGGGGGCATTAGCGCATCAAGTTGACTGACAGTTTTTTCAATTTCGGCAAATAGCGCTGCGGTGCAAGCAATGATGAGGCTGTTGCCGGGCGCATCAGCATGAATTGCTAGTGGTTGGTTGGTTTGCTGCGCTTTGGCTTGAAATGCAGCCTCTATTGCAGACGCAACTCGAGTTGCAGGCGCATCAGTGAGTTTTAGCACATGCACAGAAAGTCCCTGACTTATACCCGCTTGTTGTAAAGCTTCCGCTAATACTTTGATCTGAGCGAAATCTTCTTCCTTTGCTCGAACAATCACAGTGTTGGAGGTTGCGCTTCCAACGATGCTCATTGCTCTTCGGCCGCTACGGTTAGCAGTTTGCTCATAGAGTTCATTAAGGGTTGCGGCCAGCTGTAGGGGATCGCCGTTGATAACAGGGATAAGCTGAGGTGGCGGCAGTTTAGTGTAGTCTGCAACATCAATCTGTTCGATGATCTGTTCAATCTTTCGCATGTTCTGACGACTGGCAGAAACTATTACAGAATTAGTTTGCGGTTCCGCAGCTGCGCGAACCCATTCTTCAGATTCAACAAGTCTTGTGGGTGGTGGTTCATCTCGTCTTTGATCGTCTTCTGAACCTCGGCGCTGATTGCGTTGTGATTGTTGTCCGCGGCGATCTCTTTCAACCTGCCCCTGAAACGCATCATTTATCGCACGCGCAACAGATCTAGCATCGGCGTACATCAGCGGCATAACACGAATCTGCAGTGATGCGTCATATTCCTCACTGTCGAGTTTGGTAAGCAGCGCCCGAACGTTTACCCATTCTTCTTCACTTGCAGAAATAACGAGGCTATTAGATGCAGGATCTGCGACAATTTGTACATTGCGTTCGCCGGGCGTTTCCGCACCTGGAGCATTTGGGCCATAGAAAAACGCAAGTGCTTCCTGAATTTTTTCTGCTTCCGCGAATTGCAGTGGTATGAACTCTCTGATTTGCTCTGGTCCGGATGGTTGATCGAGCTTCTCTACTATTGCAAGCAGTTGTTCTATCTGATCCGGAATTGCATTGATAATAATCCTGTTCTCAGCAGTATTCCAATCGATGCGTACTTCATCACGCCGATCACCTCCGCGCTGTCGAGTGAATTCCATGAGCGTGAGATATACGTCAAACGCTCGCGCATGCTCTAGAGGAATGATGCGAAATTCTAATGGGCTTTGCGGTTCAATATTTTCCAGTTTTTCAATGAGCGATTCGATAACCGGAAAAGATTCAATGGTAGCAGTCACAACCAGACTATTGGATCTTTCATCTGCAACTATTTTGGCGTTGACTTCTACTGCTTCACTATCTTCATCAATCTTAAATGTCTTACCTTTGGTTTCACCACTTGCATCCAGCTCTAAGGTTTGTTGAAGGATTCGCATGACTTCTTCTGCACGCGCACCTTCAAGTGGGTAAGTACGAATGATAGTCTCTTCGCTAAACTCTGGCTGGTCGAGTTTATCGATCAATGCTTTTGCTTGTGCAAACTGTTGCTTGGGAGCATTTACAATCAAGCTGTTGGTACGAACATCAGCGGTAACACGAACACCCTGCCCGCCACGCTTTTCAAATTGTTGACTGATAATCCGCGCAAGTTCCTCAGCAGTCGCTTCTTGTTTAAGCGCAATAATTTCAATGATGCGATCGCCGGAATCCGGCTGATCCAGCCGCGACAGCAAATCTTTAAGTAGCGCGTGATCATCCCTATTTGCGGAGATGATTAGCATGTTTGCCGATTCACTTGAGGTAATGGTCGCGGTAGGGGGCGCAGCGTTGATTGCTTGGGCTCTATCCTCAAGAAATTGAGATAGAGTTCTAGCAAGATCGCGTGCTTGAGCGAATTCAACAGGAACAGTTTCTATTTGCTGATCTTCCGGCGCAACCTGCGAATCGATACTTGCAATAAGCTCAGCTACTTCATTTTGCTCTTTTCCCGATCCGGAGATGATAAGAATTTTACTCGCCTCATCCTTGCGCACCTTTAGCTCATGCGGGTCACTTCGCTGCCACCATCGGAACGATCTGGATGTATCTGTAAATACATCAAGGATTACGTCTGCAACCACATCAAGATCTGCATTTTCGACTCGATAAAGTTTGACTATGCGTTTGTCACTTTCCGATGGTGGAGCGTCGAGGACTTCGATGAGGCTTTCAACTAACGCGAATTTGTCACCTTGACCTGTTACGATCAATGCGTTTAAGCGCTCGTCTGCTCGAATTGCCACAATATCACGGTTTTTTTGGCTTTGCCCTCCACCACGTGGTGGGCCATAAAAGAACATGAACGGATTTTGATTCCACATAAGATCATTAACAAGTCTCTGTAATGTAGTTTGCACATCATTAGCTTTAGCATGTTTTAGAGGAAATACTCTAAACTCTAATTGTTGGGTCGCATCTTCTGAATCGAATTGGGCAATGAGATGTTTGATCTCTTCGAAATCTTCATCACTTGCAGCTATGAGAACGGTGTTGCTATTGGTGTCACCAATGATTGACACACGCCTCGTTTGTGCACGTCGGCCGCGCCCTGTCGATGAAATTTTCGCTCGGTCATCGTAAAAATTCTGCAAGGCTGCTGCAATGGAACTTGCATCAGCGCGTTCAAGAGTGATGGTACGGACCTTGTAATCGTTAGTACCTCGCCTATCGATCTCGTTTAATACTTCGTTTATCTCAGCTAAGACTTCTTCAGAAGCGCGCACGAGTAGTGATCCGGTCGCATCATCTGCAACAATTAAAGTTTCCGCCCGTCTTTTTTGATCGGTTCCAATGACTACCTTTTCAAGAATCTCCGCTGCTTGTTGAGGCATTGCAGCTTTAAGTTCAAGGATTTGTAGTGGATAACGATCAACGCCGAAGCTTTGGTCAAGCTGCTGAAGTAATGTGTCTACTTCCGCAAGTTGCTCGGGCGCAGCAGTGACAAGCAATGTGTTTGTGCGTTTATCAACAGCAAATTCCGGCTGAATTGCTGATGGGCCTAATTGGCCTTTCATACTTTGGAATCTTGTTAGGAAGATTTTCCGCAATGTATCTGATAACTCATCAGCTTTGGCGTTTTTAAGTGTGTAAAGCTTTAGCGTTGTTTGGGTGTTGACTCGCGTTTGATCGAGCAACTCGATAAATTGATCGACGAAACCGATCGCCTCTGCTGGTCCAATTACGATTAGCGAATTAGTGTGAGAATCAGCGGAGATGCGAACTCGGTTAGGGTCGAAGATCGCTTCAATGGTTTGGCCTTCAAGTAATAATTTGATCGCTAAATCGCGCATGCGCTGCGCTTGCTTTCCACGACCTCGGCTTGTGGAATCGGGCGCTATCATTTGCCTCACACTCTCAGCGGCGCGCTCCGCAGTTATAGTCTTCAGCGAATAGATCTTCACAACAGTTTTATCTACTGATGCAGGTTGAGATAGTGCAGCAATTAGATCGCCTATAACTTCAAAGTCGATGTCGTTGCATGCAATTATCAATGCGTTATTCGTAATATCCGCAATGACCGCAACGCGGCGGCGCAGGTCGCCCGGCTTCCCACCGGCGGGCGTCATGCGCCGAAGCGTTTGGTCAATTAATGTAGAGATAGATTTAGCATCCACTGCTTGTGGCAGGCCAACATAATGAATCGAGCTGGGTGCAGCTGGCAGTTGTGATTCAAGCTGTTCAACTAGAGCAATGATTCGCTCGATAGCACGTGGTGAGCCGACAATGATGAGACTATTAGTCTCAGGATCGACAGCTATAGTTACATCGGCTAAATCTTCAATAGCAGCGCGGCCAGCTTGTTGCGGCAAATCCTCGTTAGTTACATCCTGCACGGCGAAGACTTGCGCTGCGATGGTCGGCCACAACGACATCGGCAGCGCAGAACTAGGGCCCGGCTGGGGCTGCGGCTCCTTTCGCAGACTTCTCCGCTTTAGCAATTCCTCTAGACTTATAACTTGTACTTTGCTTGATCCACGACGACCAAGCATACGTTGCAGCGTTTGAGCCATTTCCGATGCACTGGCTTTACTGGGATCGATTGCGATAAGTTGCATTTGGCGTGCGGTTGCGAGAGTTGCATTATCGATTTGTTTAACTACACGCTCAATCGTTTCAAATTGTTCATTGGTTGCGCGCACAAGCAAGCTATTGCTTGCAGTATCAACGCGAATTGTAGGTGGAGCATCGAGTTGGTCCTGCTCTTGAAATATAGCCTGGAGATTAGTAGCAAGCTCCGCAGGATCTGCATTTTCTATTACAAGAACGCGAACAGATCTTTTTAACGCGCTATCGAGACCGGCTGGGTCTATATCTAATTGCGCAACCATTTGTTCTGCAACGTCAAGCGAAGTCGGTGGGCCTGAGATTACTACTGCGTTAAGCCGCGTATCTGCTGCTACTCTAACTCGGGGTTCGCCGCCTTGTTGTAGCTGTGCTTGGTATAGCTGCGGAAGCATCCAATTTGGGAGTCGGTTGACGTCAATGTCACTCTCAGGCGCAAGCATTTGCTGAACGATGGGCGCAATAGTTTCAGCACGAGCGTGTTTAAGAAAAACTGTTCTTACTTGAGGCTGATCGAGCGAAACGCCTGAATCTAATGATGCGATGATCGATTCAACAAGAGTTAATTGATCTGGGTTCGCGGTTACTATTATTGAATTGCTCGATGGTTCTGCGGTAATGGTTGCGGGTTGTGTGCCTGGTTCATTAAGCGACTTAGCTGCAAGTGCGCTTTGCACCGCGGCTGCAACATCTGCGGCTTGTGCTTTAGTTAAATTAAAAATACGCACATCAACTGTACCGCTATTTGAACGTGGCTGATCCAGTTCAGCAATAAATTGTCTTGCCATTGGCAAGAGCTCAGTTGGCGCACTGATTAGCAAGCGATTTGCAATTGCATCAGCTGTAACAGTTGGTTGAGCGATTGAAATACCTGCTCTAGCAATCGCTTGTAACTGCTGTGGCCAACGACTGCGATCTCGGAGTATGGGGCTAAGCGCTTGTGCAACAACTGATGCTTGTGTGTGAGCAAGCGTTATTACCTGCAAATCAATTTGCGGGGGCTTTAGTGCATTGCGATCCCATTCCGCTAATAGTGTCAAAGCGTCAGCAACTTCCTCATCCGTTCCTGCTACAACCACAGCACCACTTTTAGGATCAGTGATAAGTTTTAATGTGTTGCGTCTGCCCATAGCGCGGCCGGTATCTACTACCTGTCTAACAATCTGCGCCAAAGCAATAGGATCCGCATCAGTCGGGGTGTAAGTTTCAACTATTCGCTTGGCGGATTCATCTGGTTGATCGAGTTGAGTAATAAGCGTTTCCGCAAGTGCCACAGTTCGCTGTGGACCTGAGACAATCAGGCTGTTGGTTCGTTCATCCGCTTCAACGCGTACCTTTGGGGTCAGATCTATCTGCCCTCGACTTCGGCGAATCCGCTCGAGCAGGATGCGCGGATCGGTCTCTTGTTGATCGGTCAGCAAGCGTTCTACAACAGGAGCTATCTGTATAGCCTCTGCGTATTTTAATTTGAATGTTCGCGCATCTATTGCATCCATCGAAGGCCGAGCATCAAGTGGCTCGATAAGCAGTTCAACTTCAGCCAAATCAGCTTCGAGACCAACAAGGATCAGAGCGTTTGCTCCGGGCGCGGTTAAGATTTTTACATCGATGGGATCGCCTGTTGCTTTGGAAATCAGGCTGCGTATAGCTTGTGATAGAGCTTGACTAACTTCACGCGCGTCTGCGAAGGTTAGAGGTTTGATGCGCACGATGGGATCGCCAAGCAATGCTGTACCGCTATCGAGCTGTCTTATAGTTTCTTCCGCAACGGGCATGAGTGCTTCTGGTGCGGAGATGATAAGGGTATTGGTCTTGCGATCGGCTGTAACATTTAATAGTGATTCGATATTGCTACCAGCTTCGGGTACGTCTTCGGCAATACGGGCCATGAGTATTTCGCGCAGCATTGGAGCAAGAGTATCCGCACGTGCATTTTGAAGTTTGAAGAACTTAAGCGAAGTCGCTGGCCCAGCGCGACGAATATCAAGATCCTTCAGCAGTTTTTCAACGGTTGGGAAAATATCAGATGGGCCTGACACGATTAAGGTTTTACTAACTGGTTCTGTGCTGATATTGATAGGCACACGTCGATCGCTGCCAATCGAACCTAACTGTGCGGATTTTGCCAAGTCGCGTAAAGTTTTAGCCAGGCCGTTTAAGTCCGCAAAGATGACCTGGTAGGTTCTAACCTCGATCTCCTCAACGATCTTTTGGCGATCAAGTTGTTCAACGAGCTTCTCAAACCCAGCCATGCGCTGACTTGGAGCGTCAACTATTAGAGAGTTGGTTTGCGGATCAGCGCGCACAACGACTTCACGCGGTTGTTGTAGGTCAGGGCGTGGCCGACCCCTTGAATCACGAGGCATGGGCGGCTGGGGATACATCTCATCAATCGTCTTTGCGAGTTCTTCCGCCCGCGCAACCTTAAGTGGGAAAATCTGAATTTCGCGCCCTTCAGTATCCATGCGATCCGCGTTATTTAGATCCTCAACTATTGCCTGAATCTGTGGCAGCATGTCTGGATGCGCAGCAATAATCAGCGTATTGGTTTGTGGATCGGCTGCGATGTTTACAGGTTTTTCCTGTTTTTCTTCCGCGGGGCGTTGGTTGTACTGACGCATTAAGGCAGATGCGAGATTAACCGCATCGGCATTACGAAGTTGCAGGATTCGTAGCGGAGGCATTTCCTGGTCGGCAGGTTTATCCAGGCTTTGGATTAACGCACGAATTATCTCGTGTTGTTCACGTCGGGCTGCGATTAGTACTGAGTTAGTTCGCTCGATAGCGAAGAGGATTGGCTTCGGACCGGTTTGACCACCTGTTGTTGCTAATTCGCTTTCAGTTAAGTCTGTTACAAACGTTACTACTTCTGTAGCGTCAACATATTCCAGTGTTATCAAGCGTACTTCAGGTGGCGGGCCGATACTTTGTTGGAGTTGATTGAAAATTCCAGTAAAGCGGAGCATAGCTTCATCTTCTGCAACTACTAATAGTGAAGAGTTTTCGTGATCGACTTCTATGCTTACTTCGGTAGCGTCGGGAATGTCAGCAGTTTGTTCTTTGTAAAGCCTCAGCGCGCGATCAGCTAATTCTTGTGGATCAGCGCCGGTTACTTCAATAACTCGAAGTGATCGTTTTATTGGAATAGCCTGGAGATCGCGCAGCATTAGTTCTGTTTTTTCAAATGTAACGTGATCGCCCGCAACTATGAGGGTTTTACTAATTGGTTCAGCCTGGAAGCTTACAGCTACAGGCTTTGAGCCATCGCTAGGTTGCTCGTTCATTACGTTTTGTCGCGCAAGCTCAGTTAGTGTGCGAGCAATTTGTGCTGGATCACCGCGCTCTATGTGGTAAGTTCGAAGCTCAGCTGTTGGTGGAAGTTCTACGCGATCCAGTTGTTGAACTAACGCTTCAAATTGTGCGCGACGTTCAGATGGCGCTTCAATAATTAAAGTATTAGTTGCAGGCTCCGCAGTAACGTATACTTCCTTGGGCTCTCTAAGGTGAGGTAAGGGGCGGCCACGTCTATCGACAGGCATAGGCGGCTGGGGATATAGCTTGTCCATGGCTTTGGCTAGATCTGCTGCCTTGGCAAGTTTTAAGGGGAAAATCATGGTTTCGCGCTCTGCCTGCGCATCACCTGATCGATTCACGCTATCAACAAATTCCTTAATTTCATCATATAGCTCTTGATGAGTAGTAACGATCAACGTGTTTGTAGCAGAATCCGTATCAATAGTTACAGGCATTTCACGGCGTTGCTCGGTGGGACGCGCATCGTAACGCTTGCGCAGCATGCTGGCTAATTGAACTGCATCTGCTGCACGGACTTGTATTAATCGAAGCGGTGGGAGGTCGGTAAGTTCAAATGTATCTAACTGCTTAACGTACCTTTCAACCATTTGCAATTGCGCTGCTTCACCAACTACATACAAACTATTGGTGCGTTCAACCAGCGCGATTGTTGGCGGAGGTACTGTGCGCGATGGATCAACCGGAGCAGTCGAGGCGATAAGTTCTTCTAATGGAACAATTACATCAGACGCTTTGGCGCTGCGAAGTTCGATTAAGCGGCCGGTTCGTGCTGGGGGCAGAAGTTTGCGCGCTTCTGACAAAGATTGCTCATATGTTCGAACTGATGCACTATTACCTGAAACAAGCAAGTTGCCTGTTAATGCATCGTAATCAACAGTCGGTGAGGGCATTTCATCGGGGTCAAAACCTTCAGTTCGCCGCGTGAAAATGTAATCCGCTTTTTGCATTAACTGCTGCGGGTCTGAGCCACTAATTGCAATAACACGGAATTGATAATCTTCGGGGCTGCGTTCATCAAGAGTTGCAATCAACGAATCGATAGTCGCAAACTGCTCTGGAACGGCTGTTACGATTAATAAATCAAGTTGATCAACTGCCTCGAAAGTTGGCGGGGTGTACTTTGATCCATCGCGTGGCTGAAGCATTTGCTTTGATAGCGAATTCAGCGGGGAAATGATCTTGCTGGGCGTTGCGTTGGTAACATCGTATTGCCTGGTTTCTTGATCAACAACCGTATTAGATTCGATCAAGCGCATGGTATTTGAGAAGCGATCCAAGGCTGCGGTTGAACCAATAAGCGTAAGCTCACGTGATTGCTCATCGTAATCAACACTGAGTTTCCATTGGGGATGATCAAAATTGACCTCCTCAGCATAAATCTCTTGAGTGCGTGCAAGCAATTCGATTGGATTTTTTGCAGTCAATCTTAAAAGACGAACCAGGTGATCGGCTTTGGTGGATTTATCGAGTTGTTGCACTAAACGATCTAAAATTTGAAACTGCTGAGGTTCGGCTATTATGTACAGGCTGTTAGTGTGGTCGATAACTTGTATTGTTGGATCGGCAATAGTGCGCGATGGATCGATTTGAGTAGTTTTCGCAAAAAGATCCAGTAATGGTTTGACGATTGATTCAGCGTTAGCAGTTCTCAGCTGAATAATGCGCCCGGTTCTTGCGGGTGGAAGCAAACGCCTCGCTTCTGATATTGATTGTTCGTAAATTTTAACGGAATCAATTGTTCCTGAAACCAACAGATTGCCAGTCAGCGAATCAAACTCGACAGATGGCGCTATTTGATATTGCGGATCTAATCCTTCAACGCGTTTTTGGAATACGAAGTTGGCTTTATCCATTAGCTGCTGCGGATTTATTCCACCTACTGGAATTACGCGGAATTGATAATCATTTGGGCTGCGTTTATCCAGTGTTGTAATTAACGAGTCGAGAGTTGCGAATTGGCTTGGCAATGCAGTTACAATTACTTGATTGAGTTGATCAATCGCTTCGATGGTTGGTTCAATAAAGTGCATCCCATCACGAGGCGTTAGAAGTTGGCTCGCAAGAGGTTTTAACGAATTAACCAAGCTGCTTGGCGAGATATTCGCTATGTCGTATTGTCGGGTTTGGCGCTCAACAACAGTATTAGACTCGATCATTACCAGAGCGCTGGCAAATCGATCGATAGCTGCGGATGAACCGATCAATGTTAAGACGCGTGATGTGATGTCAAGATCGGAGCGCAGTTGCCACTGTGGGTGATCGGTATCAACTTGCTCATCATAAAGGGATCGCGCGCGGGTTAAAGTTGCTGCGGGATCGGGAGTTGTTAGTGTAACTAACCTTACTTGTCGATCTATCTTGATCGGCGTATCGAGTACGGGTAGCAAAGCTTTAACAGCAGCAACATCTTCGATAAGGCCTGAGACTATTAGTGATTTACCATCAGGGCCCGGCACTAGCTTGGTAGTTGCAGCTTGACGCCCATTTAGCAAACTGCGGACAGCATCAGCAAGAGCATTGGGATCTGCATGTGAAAGAGGAATCGCAGCAATACTACGTTGTGGCTGCGAAGTTCTGGTAATGCCCCCATCAATTTCTGACAGCAGCGCTTCCGCTTCTTCAATCGCGCCGTCTGTGCCAACGATGGTAATTTTACCAACTTCATCAAGCGGGATAACAGTCGGCTTCTCCTCTTTTTTTAGCGGTTCAAAGAGCAGATTAAGTTTGGATACTGCTTGAGCAGGTGATAGTTGCGCCAGGGCAAACGTGCGTACAGTTCGGCCGTTGGCACCGGGCGCACTGGGAACATCTATTAGCGCAATAGTCTCTTTCAACTTGTCAATGCGCATTTGAAGGCCTTTAGCGATGATGGTGTTTGTTCGCGCATCAAAAGAGATGTTTAGGCCTTGCATGGTTTCTTGAGTTGTCTTAGTTGTTTTACCCTTGGGTCCGGTCACATATTTTTCGATGCGTTTTGAAAGCAACGCTTTAAGCGGAACCATAATCGCTTCAGCTTTGGCGTGTTTGAGTTTTATTATTTCAACGGTGTCTTCAGGCCCTTCGCCATCAAGTACTTCAATGATTGAGAGCAGGCGTTGGATTTGCGCTTTTGTTTCAGTGATAACAATTGAGTTCTGCTCTTCCATGGCAATTACTTTGCCATAGGGTGCAACTAACATGCTGAGCTTTTCTGCAAGTGGTTTAGCTAATGCAGTTGTTAGGGGTCGAACGATGGTGATGATGTCATTGGGATTTACATCGTCGGGAATATCTCCGACAAAGGTTGGCACAGCCTCCTTTTCCATGTTCTCTAATTTCTGCAGATAGAGCATGTCATCTCTGACGTAGAGCATGACACCCTTTGCCTGAAGTAAGATATTTAGAACTTCAAGGGCCTTCTTTATGGTGTAGGCTTCGGGAGCCAGGTAGTCGAGCACACCTTGTGGGACATCTGCTTCCTTAACAACAGGCAAACCGGTTGAGCGTGAAAAGAAGTCCAGCACCTGGTCGTAGCTTGCGCCTTTGAAGTTAAATCGTATTAAGGCTGGTTCATCTGTTGCTTGCTTGTTTGCTTGTGGATTACTTTCATCTGCAGCTTCAGCATCCTGAAATGCCAAAGCATTTGCATGAAGAGCACCTACAACAAGAAGCATAAATACAGCAAAGGTACGGTAGTTATTCGACCGCATTCTCATTTCTCCGAGAAGGCCAATGGATGGATAATAAAACTAACTCGGAATCTAATGCTTGAGAGGGGAACGCTGGTTCAAACGCTGCCCAATCGACACCGTGAAGTGCTTGTCGTTGAGCTTGAATTCAGCCTCTTCACCAGCGGCCCCAACAAGTAGTAGATCCTTAAAGGTTTCACCGACTGAAAGGCTTTGGGATTCACCTGTTTGTGGATTACGCAGCCAAACTTCTGGTCCATTTGGCCCAATCGCGACTCCCGTGACCGACCAAGCTTGATATGGAGAAGTTTTTGGAACTTGCTGTGCTATTTGTGTAGGTTCTGGCACGTTCGGCTGCGGTTTAGGCGGCACTCGGAACATGTTGGACTGGGCTAAAACGAGATACTGGTCAAACGTGGCAGAATCGTAAGGCTCGTAGACCGGATCCTTTGGTGATTTGTTAGGGAGAAAAAGTGTTGTCAGCCGAATTGTCACTGCGAATCGTGAGCCGTTGTCTTTGGGCTGTAGCTTTACCTGATCAATATGTTTAAGCCAAGGCTCTGCATCAATGCGATGAATCAGGCGAAGTGCGTTTTCATAGGTCGTTTGGCCTGAGATCCAACCTTGCAGCTCATGAAAATCAATTTCATTTCGATATTTTACTTGCGTAATTTTTTGAGAAAACTCCTTGTAAGCTGGTGATTGGAGTTCCTTTAATTTTTCAGTACCGACAGTTAAGCCCGTTATCTCTAACTCTTCGCCAATTCTGTTTAAGCGGGTGCGCAGTTGATGATCAACACTTTCCCGATCTCCACCTAATGTACGATTAACCAATTCATCGAAATCTGCTCTTTGCCTCACACTGCGCTTAATTTCTTTGTTGGCACCTTTTATGAAATCAGTGTGTGAGGCAATCTTGCCAATTAAATCTGCACGTTCTTCAAAATAGACACCGTCAGCTATTTTCTTGCCAAGCAAACCTGTTATGAGCGCTGTTGCAACGTAAAGTGAAATCTTAGTCCAGCGGTTCATTATTCATTACCTCCGGCATCTCCAGATGTACGATGCGCAACAGCTTTGTTTTTTGGTTCCTGTCTTACTTTTTCAGTATTTTTCTTTGCAGATTCAGGTATTTCCTCAGCGCCCAGGCGATAAGTAAATTTATAATCTAACCTTCTGCCGCCCGCTTTATCTGGCCCTGATGAACTAAGTGTGTATAGCTTCCCCTGCACAAGTGCATCACGAAAAGCGTCAACTGTAATTTGATCTCTAGCTTCCCCATCAACAACGATCCTTACTTCGTGTGGCGTGGACCATAGTTTTTTCTTCTTGTCATATTGCACCTTGCTAAACTCTAATGAGCCGACCCAGGAATCCATGACGAGCTGATCAGGTGATGGCATAACTGTACTTAGCTGAATCAGGTGTTCAAGCCAATCTGCATTTGCTAGTTCCCATTGTCTTGCGTGTTTGAGTTTAAGCACATCACGCTTAAACCTCAGCCGATCGGGATAAAGTGTTTTTCGCTCCTTAGATAATTCTTGCTCTTGTGCCTGAAGGTTTTTAAGGCTGACATTAGCCATGGTCCAAAGCGCAAAGAAAACTATCGCAATAGCTCCCACTGTCGTAAGTATTCTCTTACGTTTTCGGGCAGCAATGTCAGGGGCTTTGCGTGGCTGCGCGAAATCTATTGTCTGTACATCAAGTAGTGGTTCCAGCAAAAGGCCAGCAAGCGGCCAAACACCATCCATATCTTCTGCATTACACTTTACTAAAGGGTGATTTTTTAATACTTCAGTTGTAACGCTAAGTAGTTCGTGAACGGGCCCTGCTGTCTTATCGCAGATATCAAGATCGCCAAAGATCACTGCTCTACCTACAACATTTGATTCTTCAACGATTCGGTAGCTCATCCATGTTCTGCGTGTTTCGGTAACTACCGCATTTGCTGATCCGGTGGCGTCATCGAGATGAGGCAGTTCAGCTGCGCGGGCAAAGCGAATGGTCCCATCCAACACCACGCTGAATTCCACACCTTCGCCGGTTATATCTATTGCGAGTATTCCTTGTAAACTGCTTTTATAAAGACTTTCAAGTAAGGCAGCTGATCCCATATTGCGCATAGAGATGCGGTCGATGGAAATGCCAGCTGCATCGGCGAGCTGCCTTTGAAAATCTAATACTTCTTGTGGGACTGCAACTGCTAAGACTGTGGTGTGGGCTTCATCGCTTTCGATTATTACATAATCTATAACAGCGGTATCCGCATCAAAAGGTAGATCGCGCGATAAAGCTATGCGAACCATGTCCGGCAGTTCATCTTCCACGATGGTCGGAATAACTAAGCGCTTTAAGCCCACCCGTTCGCGCGGAATTGCGATTGTAGTTTTAACTTTGGGGAACTTTGCTTTTATTAAGCAATCATCTACCCATGCGCCAAGTGCAGCTGCATCATCAATAGATAGTGTTTCGGGTATAGGTTCGACAAGGACACGTTTGACGATTAATTTGCTGCGCGTGCGCGCAGCATAAAGCGCACGCAATTTGCGCCTGCCGATATCTATTGCAATCGCTTCCGGGTCACTTGCCATAATTACTTTGGCTTACCTAAGTCTGATTAACCTCCATTTGTCCATCTGCCGATTCTTCTGCGGCTATTTGTTGATGATGTATTTGAAGATGGCCCTTCTGTATTACGTGCATCTGGATCATCAAGCGGATCGTCCATTGGCTCATCTAGAGCTTCATCATCAAAGGGTAAAATAGGATCATCGAAAAACGGATCCGCCCCACTTGCGAAATCACCTTCCCAATCATCAAGTACCGTTTCATTGCCACTTAGTTGCTCAATTGGCTCCTCATCCTGGTTTGATGCGTATTTTGCCAGAGTAGTAACCGTATCAAGCAGGGTGATTTCGCGGATATAGGCAAGCCTGGTTTGAGGTGCAGCTAGATCAACCACTATTTCGTAGATGACTGGATTTTTTAGAGGCCCATCGGACTGCTCCGCATCAACTTCGCCGGCCGCAAGTCTTATTCGATAAGTCCAGCATCGAGTGGTGATGTGGCCGGCTAGTTCATCGTAAGCAAGTGGCTCAACGATTCCCTCAATGGCTGGCCAGGCGATGGTTGCTAAATCAGATGGTGAAAGACTGTCGCGCATTTGCACAATCGCAGATGCTTGCTCTTCATTAAACCCATCAAGAGTGACCAACACTTCATAGGGAGCGGTGTTGATATCAACACGGGAAAAATAAAACTCATCTTCAAGAGTGGTAAATGTATCGACAATCTCTGGCCAGGCTTCAGGCTCCATATTGAAGAACCGCATTACTTCAAAGAGATCCTTGTCGCGGCTAAAAGATTTGCTTTCATCGACCATTATCCGACGAAGAGTGTCACTCACATCGCGTCCGAATCGTTCTTCAACTCTGCGACCAAGTTCTTCTGACCATTGCTGGTTTAAATTGATGCGCAAACGCCCACTCTGTTGAATGGATGGCCCAAAGTTGTAAACCGTTACAACATCCGCTAATCCTCGAGGCGCTTCGTCAAAGCTACTATCTAGAGTAAGGTCTTGCGATGCATCAAAAGTCTCTTCACTTTGAATCATCTCATCGAGCTGGCCATAGAGTATCTCCGGCGTCATTCCCTTAACACCTAATATCTCAGCTATTGATTGAAAAGGCCTGCGTAAGTGATTGTCGCGATAATGGATTATTTCTTCTGCGAGTTCGATCTCAACTAGCTCGGTAGCTGCGAGCATTTCTGCTGTAACAGAATTAAGATCTAATTTCCCAGCTTCAAATGAAATTCGCCCACCACCTAATGCGATTGGCAAAAGTCTTACAACTCCAAGTCTCGTATCAGTTTCGTAAATAATATATTCATCATCAAGCTGGATGGTTTCACCATCGAGTATGGCTTGACGCTGATCGTTAAGCTGACTCATCAATACTTCCATACCAGACCATGCGAGCGCTCTTGAATGAGCCGCTGCGCCAGTTCCAGCACTGCCTGCAACTTCCGCCTGTGCTAAAAACAGCAAACTCGTTCCCATTAAAAGTGCGCTGCCCATCGTTACAAGAACTGCAATGAGTGTGAAGCCGCGGCATGATTTAGATTGCTGAGAATGAATCATGATGTCTCGCCTATAGAATCTTCATCAACATCTGCATCGGGAATAAAAATCACACGAATGCGATCGGGTCTGGGTTCGCTGAACAAATCTAAATCACTAATTTCTGCAAACTCGCGTTCATCAAACGTATCTATTTCATCAAACGTGAGGCGATCATCTTCAAAAAACTCATCTTCTTCAGAAGGCATTTCCTCACCAAGCCAGGGCGTAAACCACACTGCTATTTCAACTGCAACGGGAAGTTGTCCCGCGGAATTGCTATCAAACGAATCAAGCCAGGCATTGCCATCATGAAAGCGGAATCGAACTTTAAATAAGGCTCCACCGACCTGTTGATATTGCTGCGAAGGAAGATCTGATCCAGTAACAGGTCCGCGCGAAGCTTTGACCATGCCTGTCTGTTTGCTGAATTTGTACAGTGATTGCTGAAGGTCGCCAAGTACTGCGGGATCGGATGTGCCGTTGAGGGCTAAGCTTGCAGCGACCGCGCGTGATAATATTTGCAAGGAGGATTCATCACCTTTAACGCCTGCACCTATTTTTGTATTACCGACTAAGCATGTCATTAGATCGGATTCGACGCGCTCAATTAGCGTTGTAGCTGCCAGCTGCTTTTGGCTGTATTCCAAGGCACGCGCTCGAGAAGTAAGCATATTAAAAGTAAAAGCGAACATTGAGCCAAGCAAAGCCAACATCAATGCGATTGCTATTAATACTTCCAGCAAGGTAAATCCATTGCAGCGCGTAGTGATAGTTCGTTTTCTCATGGCGAAGGCTCCTCGGGCAAACCCTCTAGAATCTCATCTACCTGATATTCCTCTATATCTTCTTGGCTAAGAGGAAGAAGTTGGCGAAGTGTGAAACTAATAACCGCCCGCCTGCCTTGATCTGGAAATTGTTCCTCCAATTCACTTACGGTTAATTCAACGAGACTTAAACCAATAAACTCAGTTGGCGAAGTTTGCACTTCAATAGTCCAGCGCAAACTGGATTCCAGTGAATCAAAGTCAGCATCAGCTTTGTATGAACCGATATCGCCCGACCAATCTGAGCGCAAATCTCGAATGTTGATCATTCCCGTTTGAAGCTCAGCCATCTTCGAGCGCGCAATATCTATAGCTTCCTGCTCACGTTTAGCTCGATCAAGCGCATCAAATACGGAATTCGCAGCCCCTAAGGTAAAAGCAGCAGTACCGGAAAATAAAGCAATTGAAAGTAACACCTCTAAGAGAAGCGCACCTCGCCTTGATTTCCTGGTTGTTCTTATCGATAACTGATTCACGAATCCCCCTCATCCCCGCCCCCGGAAGTATCACTTGAATTATTTTGCAAAGGCTTCTCAAACTCATCATCGTTTTCATTTTGTGGGTCAAAATCGCTTTGGTAAATCGAGCTTTGCTCATAACCAGCTATACCTGTCCATGGGTTAACTGCGATTCGCCCTTGTCTGTTATCTGAATCGACAATCCAAAATGGTTTGCCAAGCAATGCGGAACCATCGCTGAGAAATATCGCTAAGCGAATGATTCGTGGCTGCGGTTCTTGATCAAAGTCAAGAAACTCATCCTCTGGGAAATCGCTGAATTCATAAAGATCATCGCCATCATCATTTTGTTGTGGCTTATTACTTATGCGAACTTTGCTTGCAAGATGTCGATACGCCCATGGTTCAGCAATTACAGAATCCTCTAATTGCTCATCACTTAAGTTTAGCGATTCTAAATCATCATTTTCCTGCATGGCTTTGAGAATAGGATCAAACATGCGAGCTTCGACTCGAGGCGGTTGGCTTAGATAAATAACTTCAACGGGTTTGCCAGTTGCTTGTGCGTGAGCCCGCGCAAGCATTAGCTGATCGCGCACAATTTCAACCGTCGAGTCAAAGATTCTTTCCTGCTGAAACTTAGTCATCGCTGGCCAAACCAGCGCACCTAATCCCAGTACCAACCCAATTACAATTAGAAGTTCAAGAAGCGTAAAGCCGCGACGGTTCATTGGGATTACTATTAAAAAATTTATGAATCGTCCGTTGAATCAGCAGGCTCAAAGTCCTCGAATTCTTCAGCGACCTCGCCTTCTTCATCAAGTACGCGAGCATGATTGTTGATGTCGTCTCCTGTAGCTTCTTCCCTGTCAGGACCGATTGAGATTAGATCATAAAACGCCTCGCCACGAATTTGGCCAGGGTATTTATAAATTAGATCGTTACCCCATTGGTCCTTTGCTACTTTGTCTTCCAAGTAGGGGCCAGCCCAGAGCTTGATATCTTCCTCTTCATCAAGGACTTCGGAATCCCAAAGTGCAGCAAGACCTTCTTCTTCTGTTGGCCAGCGACTCAGGTGAAACTTGAACATCTTCATCGCGCCATGAATCTGATCGAATTGGCTGAGTTGCAAGTCTGCTTTAGCCTTCTCGCCGCTCTGAATGACGTTGACAACTACCAGGCCACCCATCGCTAACAGGATTGCGATGACGATCAGCAGCTCGATGAGAGTGAAGCCTCTTCGGAAGCGATTCATATTTCGTCGTTTGATATTCATGTTTGAGAACCTCCCAGCTAATTCAATCTTTGCCATTTCACCCATCGGCCAATCGTTAGTATTGAGATAAAGGATCGTAGGTTGCCATATGTCGTACCGGCTAGTGGCTATGAAGATGCTGCTGCAATTTACTCAAATTGCTGCACTAAGCTTTAGCATAGGCACAATAAGGGCTATAAAGATAAAAAGTACCACTCCAGCCAGTCCCAGAAGCATAATCGGCTCCATCATTCTGACCAGGAGGCTGAGCATCCGATCGATACGTTTTTCGATAGTTTCAGCGATAGTGTTCAGAACCGCAGGAAGATTGTTAGCTGATTCACCAACTGCAATCATCTCCGCAACATCCTCAGGAAACATGCCACTTGCTGCCAGTGGCTTGGCTAAGGTTTCGCCTGAACGGATGGCATCTGCTGCTTGATCGACTGCTTCAGCTAGAAGCACATTACCCACCGCATCTCTGCTGATCTGCATGGCTGGCAGCATGGGCACTCCATTATCAAGCAGAGTCCCAAGGATTCGCGTAAACCGAGCAATCGCCAAGCTGCTTATCAGCTCACCAAGTTTGGGAATTTTCAGTTGCCATCGGGTTAAGGTAAGCCTCACCGCTGGACGTCGCGCAAACCACCAGAAAGTGAAACTACCTGCTGCAATAGCAAACAGGATCAAAGGCCAATATAAAATCAAAGCGTCCGATGCTCCCATTAGTATTTTTGTTGGTAGTGGAAGCTCAATTCGTGCGTAAAAGTCCTTAAATTTAGGTACGAAAAACACTAACGCAGCAATTACGATTGACAAGCCAACTACTAATAGCACAACCGGGTAAATTAGATTTCCCACTACCTTTGCGCGAATATCAGCTTGATGTTCGAGGAAATTGCCCAGCCTCTCAAGTACCTGCTCAAGAAATCCGCCACGCTCACCAGCTCGGATCATTGCGATTTGGATGGTTGGGAATACGTCTTCGTGCTTGGCCATGGATTCAGCCAGTCGTTCTCCTTCTGCAATGTTATCTGCGATGGCTACCCATATAGCTGCCAGTCGCGGGTTGGATTTACTCTTTCCAATCAGCTGTAGTGCCTTCAGCAGAGGCATGCCTACTCTTAGTAAATCAGCTAACTGTCGATAAGAATTGGCAAGATGGCGAACAGAAATTCTTTTTTGAAAATGAGTTTTGGCTCGAATTTCACGGACATTTACAGGCGCAAGATCACGCGATTGAAGCTCCGTAAGCACAGCTTGACGAGTTGCAGCCGTTAGCGTTCCGGTGACTTTAATGCCTAATGAGTCGCGCGCGATGTACTGAAAAGCAGCCATAGAAATTCGATTCCGCCCTTAATTGTTATGCTATCTCACAGAATGGTTGCATATTGGCTGGGTAATGACAAATGACTGTAAGCATTTGCAAAGTATAGAGATACGAAGCAAATTCGATGATGAATTAGTCGTTATTAACAGATTCCTTTACTTATTTGATAAAATCAGTGACTTATGTAGCAGAAGAAGTTAGTGAAATATTAGGTATACATTCTAATCTGCGATTGAATAGTGAGAAAAAAGTAAAAAGCTATTTTGGCAATGCGAGAGCGAATCAATGATAGCGCAAAATCATGTTGCAATGCGCGCTCGAAATTGCGCTAAGTTGACTTGGTTTTCAAATAAAAATAACAACGCGCTTTACAAAAGCGCAACTACACGCCATGATTTGCAGCAATCAAGTGTGATATATACAACTAGTATTGTTATTGCATTAGATAGTTAAGGGTTGCGGATGAAAATACTAAGCGTTTGATTGAAGGACTAATCAGCGCAGGCTCGAACAAAGGAAGGTTCGATATGCCAGGCATGGAAGCCACTGTTCATAATCGTTACAAACAAACACTTTCACAAACCGAGCAATATGTTCTATCGATGCGTTATAGCGATGACTTAACGCCCGAAGAAATAGCTCTTGTTCTAGATATGCCAACGGATGAAGTTGAAAGCGTTTTGCTTGAGTTGCAAAGACGTGCCTGGGCTGCATTACAAAGCTCAACAGACTATAGCATGGCAACGTATGGCCACCTAAGACTACATACATAACATTAAGCGTTTCGATAACTAGAGGCCAGCGCACTGGCGCAGGATGCGCCTACCACTAATTGATCTGGGAAATCAACAGTCCCAAAAACTGCAATTGGCTCAAAGCCTTTATCATCTAATGCCATATCCAATAAATCTTCAGCAGTGAGCGTTAATCTTCCTGCTCGTTGCTTTAGATCAAATTTCATAGACCCAATACCGTCGTAAGCACGGTAGACAACTTCGGTGCATACAAGCCTATCCGCTCGGAAGAAATCAAAGTCAAAGTTGTATAGCTTGCCTTCGTGTGAAATCGCCTGCGTAAGAGCGTTTGCTAGCTGTGATTGACTTAGCTTTGGGCGAATTATTGCCACAGCGTCAACCGCCAAGGTGTCCGCAAGTGACCGAAATAGTACGCCATCTTTGCGAGCTTCTAACACTCTTG
The DNA here is from genome assembly GCA_022574595.1 of Planctomycetota bacterium. GTDB lineage: Bacteria > Planctomycetota > Phycisphaerae > Phycisphaerales > SM1A02 > JACZRS01. Next base: position 511,692 of record JACZRS010000001.1, read on the forward strand.
CGGGTTCAGTCCAGCGTTGTTTGCGATCAGCATCAATTTGTACGCCAAGCGTTTGAGCATGCGCAGCATTTCCAACGTACAAGGATGAGTGTGGCCAATATCCGGGTAATGCCAGGTTAGTAAGCGCATCATGATGGCGTGAAATGATTACATCGCCAGGCGCTAATAGTTCATTTATTTGCGCTTGGATATTTTCATCAAGAAGTTTCTCGTGCCAGGGATTGTGTAATTCAGATATGACTCGGCCGAACGCTTCGGCAATCGCGAAGAAACCTTGTTGTACCGCAGATGCGCGTCGCCTGCGCATAGAGTGCCAACGGTAGCGCAACCGAGCTTTAACATACTGACTTACACTAATATGCACCGATTCTTCTGATTCATGTAAATAATCGATGATTCCAGCAAGCTGCGGATCATCAGACAGAACTTCGATTTCTTTTCGATGCTCATCTACAAACTGCATGGCTTCGCGCAATTGCCAGGCATTGGCAGGGCTGGTTAGTGATCGATAAATTTCTGTGTACTGTTTGCGTGGAATGCGAAATCGCGGTTCAGCTTCGTTGAGTTTGCGCTGCACAAGTTTGTCTGTTGCGAAATCTGATACTAAATAGCGCGCTGATCTGACTAACAGACAAGCAGCGGTATATCCCACAATAAATCCGCGCAGATGTGTGTGATCATCAGCTATATCTTCGCTATTTAAAACTGGTGTTATTTCTTTGATTGTTTCAAGTAAAGCGCTGCGAGCAGTTAGGTGACGGGCAAACCAGCTTCCAAGACGATATTCTTCAGCCGGTGTAAAGTGACCACGATCTATAGCGCGACTGTTATTCTCAAGCTCAGTTGAGCTATTTTCAAGCCCAGCCAAAGCTGGAGCAAGGGACGCAATTGATCTAGCGCCTGATTCGATAAGTGCATCTACATTCATAAAAACTCACCGCTGATATCGTCTATCCTACACATGAGATTTTAACTCGGTACATTTACATTCTGAAATGACTACGAGAATTGCCATGTGGTCCGGGCCGAGGAATATATCGACCGCTTTGATGCGTTCGTGGGGTAGTCGCTCTGACACGTTTGTCTGCGATGAACCGTTTTATGCTCACTACCTGAAAGTTACAGGTCTAGATCACCCCGGAGCTAGTGAAGTTATTACGCAAAACCAAACAGATCCAGATAAAGTAATAACATTGCTTACCGGCCATGTCCCACAAGGCAAAATCATATTCTACCAAAAACACATGGCCCATCATTTACTTCCGGAAGTCAACCGTGATTGGCTTAGTGAAGTTACAAACTGTTTTCTAATTCGAGATCCGCAGGAGATGTTGACATCGTTAATTAAAAATATTCCCAATCCAACCATAGAAGATACGGGTCTGCCGCAGCAAGTGGAGATATTTGAGCTTGTTAAAGCGCAGGGTTGCACTCCACCCGTTTTAGATTCCAAGGATGTATTGGAGCGACCATGCGAAATGTTAAAACTTCTTTGTGAGTCTATCGGAGTTGAGTTTCAAGAAGCAATGCTCAGTTGGCGCACAGGCGCGCATGAAACCGATGGTATTTGGGGAAAATATTGGTACGAAGCGGTAGAGAAGTCAACAGGTTTTCAGCCGTATGCTGCTAAGTATGAAATCGTGCCACCACATTTGACAGAACTTTACAATAAGTGCGCAACCTACTATCAAGAGCTATACAAATATCGCTTGGGCGCATGAGTTTTCGTAATAAGGTAGAAAAATGCTGCAACAATTCAACGAAGCCAACCGCGACATACTTATCAATATTAATGGCAAACTTCTGCCACGGGATAAAGCGGGAATAAGCCCTTTTGATTCAGTTGTCCAAGGTGGCGATGCGGTTTGGGAGGGGTTACGCCTTTACCAGGGGAGAATTTTCAAACTCAACGAACATTTAGATCGATTGCGCAGCTCAGCTTTAGCGCTTGCGTTTGATGAAGTCCCTTCGCACGAACTTCTTACTGATGAGATCAAGAAAACCTTAGCTGCAAATAACATGGCCGATGGCGTGCATATTCGCTTAACCCTAACGCGCGGAGTAAAAACCACTTCAGGTATGGATCCGAGATTAAATACCGCCGGCCCAACATTGATCGTGCTTGCTGAACACAAACCGCCTGTCTATGACAAAGGCGGACTCACTCTTATCACTAGTTCAGTTAGGCGTTTTCCGCCAGATTGTATGGATCCAAAGATTCATAGCTGCAATTTGATCCAATCAATCCTGGCAAAGATCGAAGCCAACGTAGCCGGTGTTGATGATGCGTTGATGCTTGATACACGAGGCTTCGTAGCAGAGACAAATGCAACACATGTTTTTATTGTCGATAAAGGCAAAGTGCTTACACCACATTGTGCTGCTTGTCCGGAAGGGATCACACGCGCAACAATTCTTGATCTTTGCCAAGCCAATAAGATTCCATATCAAGAAAAAGATTTATCGTTAACAGAAATTTACCGAGCTGATGAAATGTTCTGCACCGGAACCATGGGCGAATTAGCAACAATAAGCAAAGTGGATGGCAGAACAATCAACGATGGAAATGTCGGCGAAATGACAAAACGACTAAGCGAACTCTATACCAATCTGACTGCAAGCGAAGGCGTGCAGGTAGTGTCGATAGAAACATGAGAAAGAAATGAGCATGAACATAATTCGCACTATTGGACTGTTGGTGATCCCGCTGATATTCGTATCATGTGTCGCACATCAGAGAATGGCTGAGGATCGACATACTCAGCCGAACATACTCTTCTTGTTTTCGGATGATCAGCAGCACGATGCAATCAGAGCGTTGGGCAACAAACACATCATCACGCCGAACCTCGACCGCTTAATCGAAAATGGATATGCATTTCGCCAAACTTACTGTATGGGATCAAATTCTGGAGCGGTGTGCGGCCCAAGCCGCGCTATGTTGATGACCGGGCGCACACTTTATCGAGCGCTTTCTAATGGTTCATATAGCACGCTCCCTGACGTTCCCTTGTGGCCTGAGATTTTTCGCAGGTCTGGGTACAGAACTTTCGTTACCGGCAAGTGGCATAACGGGCGAGCTGCATTTAGAAGATCATTCACCGATGGCGGCGCAATTTTCTTCGGCGGTATGCACAGCTATGACACAGGCGGTCATCACGAACCGCGTGTGCGCGATTTTTCACAGTCAGGTGAGTACGGCGATCCGCCACGGATAGTCAAGACTTTCTCGAGCGAGTTGTTTGCAGATGCGACAATCCAATTTCTGCGTTCCCGCAAGCAGGCTGAACCATTCTTTGCTTATGTGTCGTTCACAGCCCCACATGATCCGCATCACGCGCCACAGGAGTATGTCGATTTGTACAAAGATATCGAAATACCACTGCCTGGCAATTTCATGCCACAACACCCTTTTGATAACGGGGAATTGAAGATCCGAGACGAGTTGCTTGCACCGTTTCCGCGCACACCTGAAGTAGTCCGAGAGCATCTCTTGCAATATTACGCAATGATTACACACCTCGATGCACAGATCGGGCGCATCATCGCTGTACTCGATGAGTTAGAATTGCGCGAGAATACAATCATCATCTTCTCAAGCGACCACGGGCTCGCTGTGGGACAGCATGGCCTGCTGGGTAAACAAAATCTCTACGAGCATTCGATGCGTGCGCCATTAATCTTCAGCGGCCCGGGAATCCCACGAGGCGAGGCATCAGATGCTTTTGCATATTTGCTCGACATTCATCCCACAATGTGTGAATTGGCGAAATTGCCTATCCCTTCTACCGTCGATGGCCATAGCCTGGTTCCAGTTATGCGCGGTCAAAAGGAGTCGGTTCGAGACTCGGTAGTACTAATGTATAAGGGCTTTCAGCAGGCCATCCGAAACAAACGGTACAAGCTCATTCGCTACCAGGTAAATAGCGTTGAGACAATGCAGTTATTTGATTTGCAAGAGGATCCCCTTGAGATAAACAATCTGATCGACGAACCTTCATTAAAAAAAGTCAAGGCCGACCTGCTGGAGTTGATGCGAACACGGGTCAATAAGATCAACGAATCACGACCCTGATGATTTCTTGTTGGAGTCTGACGCGCCATCAGCCTGAGCAATCTCTCCCAATAACGCAGCATCCGTATGCTTGCCACACTCGGGACAACGCACTTCATCGTTATCGACAGTCAATCCATTAAGCGAATAACCACAATTTGTGCAGCAATCCTGGTCCTTCTTCGTATCGGAGGGCTTAAGCTTGCACCGCGTGACACCATCCACATTTAACTGTACGTGATACTTTCCTAACCCCAGCTTCGATCGATCTGTCCAGCTAACCTCTATATGCCTCGTCTTTCCTTGTTCATCTTCAAGATCAAAAAAATGATTAGCTTGATAAAAGCCAGCATACGGCTTTCTGGAAACTAAACTACCATTAAGAAGCACATATTCAGCTCCCCATTCGTTTGTGCGGGCTTCAACAATGTGGCCGTGAATAACAACTTTGTATCTCTTCATCGTTCGTATGATAAGTAACATACACCGTTTCGTACAAGCTATAGCTAATGTGCCGACGGAGATTATTCAGCATCACTGCTTGGGCAAATAACATAGTTAGATGGATAGGAGCTACACTTACCCTTGTAGTCGTTTTTAGAGCAACATACTGGTCTTAGGCGCTGAATGACTGTTTTTCCTGGAGATATTCTCATGAATCCGCTAGTTCAGATCTACTTAGCAACTATCGCAGCCATTTTGTTGGGAGCAGGCTTATTGCAACTGATTCCTAAACTGGGAAATGTTGGCAGAAAGTTCTCCAATTGGCTTTGCTATGCGCCCGCTCTGGATATCGTAGTGTTTTACTTCACTGCATTACCAGCTGTAATTGCTGCGTTTGTTGCAGGTTGGTTGGGGTTAGCTGTAGCAGTAGTAGGACAGTTTACCGGCATGCTGCTCTGGACCACATTGCACGAACTTGCCCATCCAGCCGCCCGCAAAGGGCCACGCATTTTTCCCACGCTAAACAAAATCGTCGGCAGATGGCGCAATCACTTTGCAGTGTGGTGGACCGCATGGGCTGTGCCGGGCTTCTGGATGATTCGCCTGGTGCAATATTTTGCTTACCCCGTAATCACATGGACAGTACGATTCCCCAAATACCGCGACCGAGAATGGATCAATCTCTCACGACACAAATTCAATGGGCTTGTAGGTTACGACCTTATCTGGTGCTTATATTGCGATTGGATGACAGGCGTATGGTCCTTAGGCTCAGAAATGCTGCGCAATGTCGAATCATTCTGGTGCCCGATTAGATTCGATAGCACGAAAAAATGCGATCACTGCAAAGGCGATTTTCCTGATATTGTCGGCGGCTGGATAAAATCTGATGGAACAATGGAGGAAGTGCAATCGCTTCTTAAAAGCAAGTATCAATCAGGGCAGAAATCAAACTCATGGTTCGGCCATCCTGCGAGATTAACCATTGAAGGTGAGGAGATCGAAGGTGAGGATTAAGGTTTATGGTATTTCAAATCAGGCGGCAACCACCGGAACTATTTCAGTGCGCTGTGCTTGATCAGGATTCAGCGCCGCCTTCTCAGCCTTCTTTATTATGTCGGCTGGGAAATAACGATGGCCACAGCGATTGCATTTACCGATCGTCGGACCGTCGATAAGAACCATCCGACCGCAAACTTTGATCGGCTCGCTATCAGCTCGAAGAGGATTGACCGTGCCGGTGCAAAAATCACATTCATGTGGTTCGTAGTTGCTCATGGTGAAGGAATATAAGCAGTAATAATAAGAAGATTCTCGGTTCGGTCAAAGCGGCACACAACTGTAACATCAGTGGAAAGATCAGATGCTTTTCCGGTAACAGTATAGCGTGGTCCGGGGTGGTCAGGTTCATCCGGCTGAAACCGCACCACCTGACCGTTTAATAACGCTGTTTCAACATTGATCGGGTGCAATCTATCTGCGTCTATCTCTTCAAGTGAGTGATCGGAGAAGCGATACCGTCCATCCTGTACCGCTTCCTGGATTCGATTGATATGATCTTCGTGCACCAGTTCAGTTTACCCTTCTTCAGATTCTCGCAGTTTTTCCAGTACTGATAAATCTTCTAGTGTTGAGGTGTCTTGGGTTTTGTCTTCGGAGCCTGACGCTATATCACGCAGTAAGCGGCGCATTATTTTGCCGGACCTTGTCTTCGGTAGTGCATCAGTAAAGCGAATTACATCCGGCTTGGCGATTGCTCCTATTTCCTTGCCAACATGGGCGCGCAGTATTTCTTTTAATTTAGCAACTTCATCATCGCTGTTTGGAACGTGATGCGGCTCTAAAGTGCAAAACGCTGCTATACCCGTTCCTTTGATTTCGTGGGGCATACCTACTACCGCAGCTTCAACTACAGCTTCGTGGCTAACTAACGCTGACTCAACTTCCATGGTTCCTAGTCGATGGCCTGAGACATTTATCACATCATCGACGCGCCCCATTATCCAGAAATAACCGCGCTCATCCCGCCTTGCCCCATCGCCCGCAAAGTACATGCCTTTAATGCGCGAAAAATAAGTGTCTATAAATCTTTCGCGATCGCCATAAATACCGCGCAGCATCGCCGGCCAGGGTTTGCGAATAACCAGCAATCCCCCAACATTAGCTGGCTGTTCTTCGCCACGATCATTGACAATCGCAGCATCAACGCCAAAGAACGGCAAAGTACAAGAGCCGGGAACCGTAGGCGTAGCGCCAGGCAATGGAGTAATCATGTGTCCGCCGGTTTCAGTTTGCCACCAGGTATCAACGATGGGGCAGCGTTCTCCACCAATCATTTTGCGATACCACATCCACGCTTCGGGATTGATCGGTTCGCCAACTGTACCCAATAATTTTAGGCTGGATAGATCGTGCTTTGCTGGATGTTCACTACCCCATTTCATAAACGCACGAATTGCAGTTGGGGCTGTATAAAACTGTGTAACCTTGTGGCGGCTGACAATATCCCAGAATCTATCCTCAGCTGGGAAATTCGGGGCACCCTCATACATTAAAGTTGGAACACGATTGGGCAGTATGCCGTAGACTATATAGCTATGACCGGTCACCCAACCGATGTCCGCGGTGCACCAGAATACCTGGTCCGTATTCGGCACGAGATTAAAAACGTATTTACTGGTCAGGTAGGTATAAACCATATACCCGCCTGTGGTGTGAACAATGCCTTTGGGCTTGCCGGTCGAGCCTGATGTGTAAAGCAGGAACAGCATGTCTTCGCTATCCATAGGTTCGCAATCACAATTATCACTAGCGTTACCCACAAGCTCATCCCACCAGTGATCGCGTCCCTCAGTCCAATTTATATTGTTTTCGCAGCGTTTAAGAACTATGACCGATTTCAGATCATGCCCACTATCTGCAAGCTGAGTGCATGCATCATCAACATTATCTTTAAGTGGCACGACTTTGCCACGCCTATATCCACCATCGCATGTAATTATTGTCTTGCTATTTGCATCAACAACACGGTCAACAATTGCCTGAGCGCTGAACCCGCCAAAGATAATTGAGTGTACCGCCCCGATTCGCGCACAAGCTAGCATTGCGATAGTAAGCTCAGGCACCATTCCCATATAAATAGTAACGATATCACCTTTAGTTACACCCTGATCCTTCAGCACATTTGCGAACTTACATACTTCGCGTTTCAGATCGTTATAGGAAAAATTGCGAACCTCCGGCTTACCCTCAGGCATGGGTTCGCCTTCCCAGATAAGTGCAAGTTGATCGCCGTGGCCGCTATTGATTTGTCTATCAATACAGTTGTGGCAGATATTTGTCTTGCCCCCAACAAACCACTTGGCATCAGGCAGGTTCCACTCAAGCACTTTAGACCATTTAGTAGACCAATCCAATTCCTCCGCGATGGTTGCCCAGAATCCTTGAGGATCTTCGATGGATTGTTTGTGTAATTGGTGATATTGATCGAGTGAATTTATGTAAGCTCCACCAACAGATTCGCTGAAGTTCGCAGCCGGTTCGAAAACGCGATCTTCTTTGAGTACAGATTCAATACTGCCTGCATCAGTTTGGGTCATGGAATTCTCCTTTTAGGAATGTAAGAGCGTACCATGACCATTGCTACTACAAAAGCGCACTGCATTTAGAGCCAGGTTTTATGCGGAAATTTCGTGCTCTTCGCCTGAGCCACGAGGAACTCTGATTCTTTCAACAAGCTGCACAATATGCTTTGGTGGGCGTGGGGTTATTGCTGCTACTACCGCAGAGACTGTGAAGTTGAGCACCATTCCGATTGTTCCGATTCCTTCAGGCGATACGCCGAACCACCAGTGTGATTCTGAATTCAAATCGGGTCGAATGAATTTGAAGTAGATGATGTAGCTTGCGGTGAAAGTGATTCCGACGATCATACCTGTTACCGCACCGTAAACATTCATTCGTTTAGAAAAGATTCCCATGATGATAGCGGGGAAGAATGAAGATGCTGCCAATCCGAATGCAAACGCAACTACTTCGGCTACGAACCCAGGCGGATTGATCCCAAAGTATCCAGCTATGCATACTGCAATTCCAGCTGAGATTCTCGCAGCGCGCAATTCCTGCTTTTCAGTAATGCGAGGCATTAAATTCTTTTTCAGAAGATCGTGCGCAATTGATGTGGAAATAACTAATAGTAATCCCGCAGCAGTTGATAGCGCAGCTGCTAGTCCACCAGCTGCGACAAGCGCAATCACCCAATTAGGTAAGCCAGCAATTTGTGGATTTGCCAGGACCATTATGTCGGGGTCGATGTATAGCTCATTTTCACCATCCTTTAAAACATTCTTAACAAGACGTTGGCCGAACTCTCCTACTTGATTGTCTTTGAATACAGGTTTCTTTGAGTACGCAATTTCATCATTTGCTTCCGCACCTTGCGGGGCTTTGCTTACAAACAGGTCACCTTTTGTGTACTGAATAATGCCATCATCATTTCGATCCGCCCAAGCTATAAGACCGGTTTTCTCCCAATCCTTAAACCACTGTGGCGCATCTGTGTAAGATTGGTTGGGTATAGTTTGAAGCAAATTAGTGCGAACAAAGACTGCAATCGCTGGGGCTGTTGTATATAAAATTGCTATAAATACCAAAGCCCAACCAGCGCTAAGCCGCGCGCTTCGCACTTTAGGAACTGTATAAAAGCGCACAATAACGTGAGGCAGCCCCGCGGTTCCAACCATTAGTGCTGCGGTAATACAAAATAGATCAAACTTTCCAAGCGAACCATTTGTGTATTTATTAAAACCAAGTTGTTCACATAATTCATCTAATCGTTCAAGCAGAAACGTGCCGGACCCATCGGAAACGGTGCTGCCTAGCCCTAGCTGAGGGATGGGGTTACCGGTCATGCTAAATGCGATAAAGAATGCAGGAACCATATAAGCGCATATAAGAACGCAGTACTGCGCAACCTGTGTATAGGTAATGCCTTTCATCCCGCCGAGCACTGCGTAGAAAAAGACAATCCCCATACCGATTAGTACCCCGTATTCTATTGGCACGTTTAGAAATTGCGAGAACACGATTCCCACGCCGCGCATTTGTCCCGCGACGTATGTGAATGAAATGAAGATAGCGCAGACTACTGCTACTAATCTTGCGACTTGCGAGCCGTAACGATCTCCTACAAAATCAGGGACGGTGTATTTTCCGAACTTTCGAAGGTATGGTGCAAGCAATAGTGCAAGCAAGACATATCCGCCTGTCCATCCCATTAAGAATCTTGAGCCATCTCTGCCGGAAAACGAAATGAGCCCAGCCATGGAGATGAACGATGCAGCGCTCATCCAATCCGCAGCCGTTGCCATTCCGTTGATCACTGGCGGAACTGAACTACCTGCAACATAAAAATCGCCTGTTGACTTTGCGCGCGACCAAATCGCCACACCTATATAAAGTGCGAACGAAGCAGCGACCATTACAAATGTCCAGGCCGTTAAAGACATAATTCTAAATTCAACAACAACCGATCACTCATCCACATTGTGTTTGCGGTCGAGGCGGTTCATTAACCAAACGTAAACAAAGATTAAAACCACAAATACATAAATAGACCCTTGCTGAGCGAACCAGAATCCCAGAGGAAATCCCGTGCCCGGCAAGTGATACTTATCCAGCTCATCCACAAACAAAATCCCACAACCAAACGAAACAACAAACCACACCCCCAGCAAAACGCTGAGGTAAATGAGGTTTCGCCTCCAGTAGCTGCTGTTTGACTTCTTAATCTGCACCAATCGCAACTCCTATATATGGATCAAATTACGGATCAAAACGTGGATCTGCGATGCAGTATTTACGTTAGTTGCAGCAATTTGGCAACATTAGAAGCTGTTATAGCCTCAAGATTACAGATCCCCACCCTGCGAAACAGCAATTCCAACCACTTCACCGGTGTTTTTAGCGCTAAATGCTTTTTTCTTGAGATGGCGCGCAGGATATGAGACTAGATGGCGTATATACCTGCGGCGACCGTATCCCAAGTTCCGTTTGCCAAGCGGCGGTTCGGAGCCGGTTTGGCCATATCTGTGTGATAGAAAAAGCCGTTCAAACGAAAGGTGAGCTATGAAACGTATACAAAGATTGAATTCTCAACTGCTTTGGACCACACGAAAAAGCTGTTTCGGACTTATTAGTGTACTTCTGTGCATGGCAACTGGTATTTTCGCATTGCCGGTTCAAGCTCAGGAATGTGAACCACATTGGTCGGATGAGTTTCCGTCTGGAGCGCTGTTAGGTGGGTCTGTGCAGGCAACAACCGTCTTTGATGATGGCTCGGGTACCGGCCCGGCCCTTTACGTCGGAGGAGGTTTTGAAACGACGTTCGAGCTGCCTCTCAATCACATGGGCAAGTTGATGCCCAACGGCGCTTGGGCGCCACTCGCAGAAGGAGTCAACGGCAATGTTTTCACGCTGGTCACGTTCGATGATGGATTGGGCGCAGGTGAGGCGCTCTACTCTGCTGGTATTTTCTCCGAAGCCGGTAACATAGAGGCAAGCCGTATCGCCAAGTGGGATGGCGAGAGCTGGTCAGCGCTGGGGCAAGGCATAAATGGATACATCAAGTCATTGGTCGTTTTTGACGATGGGTCGGGACCAGCTCTGTATGTCGGCGGTGGCTTCTACGCTGCAGGAGAAGAGAGCGCAAACAACATTGCCCGTTGGGACGGCGAAACCTGGTCACTTTTAGGTGCTGGGACCGATGGATCTGTGCTCATTATGGTTGTTTTTAACGACGGCTTGGGAGGTGGACCTGCGCTGTATGTCGGCGGTTCGTTTGAAAGCGCTGGCGAAACAACGGCCCTCAACATCGCTAAATGGGATGGCGAAGAATGGAGTGCTGTAGGCGATGGTACGAACGGTACCGTACGCGGCGCCATGACGGTGTTCGATGATGGGACGGGACAGGCGTTGTACGTCGGTGGTTCGTTCACGGAAGCTGGTGGTGCTGAAGCACTCCATGTTGCCAAGTGGAACGGTTTGGAATGGTCACCTGTGGGGGGCGGCACAGATGACGCTGTGAATAATCTTGCAGTATTCGATGCTGGTTCTGGCGAAGGACCGGCACTATACGCTACAGGGATATTTCTACATGCTGGTGGAGTCTCCGCACAAACCATAGCCAGATGGGATGGCAAAGAATGGAGCCAGCTTGGCGGTGGCATAAACGGTCTCCCTCAAACCTTGGGAGTATTTGAGGACATAAACAGCGGACCTGGTCTCTTCGTCGGCGGATTAGTTTGGCATGCGGGCATGATAGATGTAGCTGGTATCGCTAAGTGGGATGGGGCGCACTGGTTGCCGGCAGGAGGTGGTGGACTTGTCGGCAGTATCGGAGCGATAGGACTCACATTTGTAACCGTAGAGCAAGGCTATGCTCTTGAACCTGGGCTCTATCTCGGCGGCCAATTCTTTATCGCCGGAGGTGTATGGGCACCGAGAGTAGCGCGGTTAAACCAAGGCGAATGGTCCCCGGTTGGCGAAGAGATCGGCGAAAGTGATGGATGGTGGGTGCGTGCATTAACTCTCTTTGATGACGGGTTGGGATCAGGACTTACCTTATATGCCGGTGGACTTTGGCTCGAACCCGACGGACCACCCGGGGTCCAGGGAATTGCCAAGTGGGATGGTAAAACGTGGTCAGAATTGGGATTAGGAGTTGACCAAGAGGTCTATGCAATGGCTGTCTTCGATGATGGCTTGGGCAGTGGTCCGCTTCTTTATGTTACAGGAGAATTCTTGTCAGCAGGTGGAGAGCCCGTTCCTGGCATCGCAACATGGAACGGTGTGCAATGGGTGCCGTTCGTCGGTGGAGGAGCGAACGACCTCATCAGCGGTTTGACAGTGTGGGATGATGGCTTAGGCGATGGTCCAGCTCTCTACGCTAACGGCGGTTTTACAATGATGGATAGTGGGCTTCAGGCGAATCATGTTGCGAAATGGGATGGTGTGCAATGGTCAGCACTTGGAAGTGGCACCGATGGTTGGGTCACTGCCACGGTCGCATATGACGATGGTTCGGGCTCAGCTCTTTACGTAGCCGGAAATTTCTCAATAGCTGGAGGTGTTAAAGCCAATCGCATCGCCAAATGGGATGGCAAGCAGTGGTCAGCAATACCTGGAGGTGGGATTGGACAAGGCAATGATTACGTATATTCAATGCGTGTGTTTGATGATGGATTGAGTGATCATCCAGCACTATACATCGTTGGGAGATTCCAAAGCGTTGGTGGTATCGATGCTCAGAACATCGCGCGGTGGGATGGCATGACTTGGTCCACATTGGGTCAAGGGATCCACGACAATGGACAAGGCTCAATTACTAGAGCATGGGCAGTGGAGATCTTTGATGACGGAACAGGCGATGGGCCTGCTCTGTTTGCCGCCGGTGACTTCACCTTCGCAGGCGAACATTCTTCACAGAACATCGCTAAATGGATCCTTTGTGAGAACGCCATCCCAGGCGATCTCGATGGTGATGGAGTTGTAACTAAATCCGACCTGACCATTTTGCTAAGCAATTGGGGGCCGTGTGATGATTGCAATAACTGCCCTGCAGATATAAATAACGATTGCTCTGTTAGTACAAGTGATCTACTCATCCTGTTTAGTAATTGGGGGTAGGGGAAGGTGTCAGGATTCAGGATTCAGGATTCAGGGAAGAGATGAATGCGTCGCGGCATTGGGATCACCCCGTTTAGCTGTAGGGCTTGACCCTACGTGGAGTGTGAAAGCAGGGGCTAGTCAGGAAAGAGGAGAAAAGAAAAGGCAAGACCCTCACCTCGCCCAGGCGAGTCCTCCATAGGCGGATCTGCCTGAGGCATGATCGCCTATGGAGACCCAACCCTCTCCCTAGGGGAGAGGGAGTAAGAAAAAGATATCAGTCTCCGTGGCTCTCCGTGATCTGAGTGTTTTAAATCCTTCTTCTTTCTTCTCTGTGTCTCCGCGCCTCTGTGGTTCAAATCCCCCTTATCCCCGCCATATAAACTACAAACTCTTGCGACCGCGGCGGCCCTTCTTGTAGCCTTTGCGCTTGCCGCGCGGCGGATCTTCTGCGCGTGATGCTCGAGTTGGTGTGATTGCCTTTAAGGATCTTTGACGCTGAGGTAACTTAGTGATCGCAAGATCAAGGTGGCGTGAACCGAGATCAATCGCTTGTATTAGAACAGTCACAATATCACCAATGCCTAGGGTATTGCCACTTCTTTGAGCTACTAGCCTACCGGTTCGCTCATTCAGTTCCCACCGATCAGCCCTGCCTTTAGCTTGAGGCATATCCGTCATTCTCACCATGCCCTCAACTAAATACTGCTCAATTGAAACAAATACGCCGCTACTTATTATTCCAGTTATTACGCCGGGGAATTCATCGCCGAGGTGATTTTCATAAAGAAACTGCATGACAAGAAAATCGCGTAGCTCACGTTCTGCTGCAGTCGCTTCAACTTCAGTATCACTGCAATGTTTGCCAAGCTCTATTAACTCACCTTCATCCAGCACACGATCATCATCGAAAATTGTTTGGGAAAGTGCACGCCACTTTTTACCGCCAGGCACTTTTTTCCCGTTATTAGTTGCATCTAAATATGCACTAAGTGCACGGTGAAGCGTAAGGTCTGGATACCTGCGAATTGGACTTGTAAAGTGTGCGTAATGATCCGATGCCAAGGCGAAGTGGCCGATTATTGCTGGGCTATAAGTTGCTTTAGTTAATGTGCGAAGAACCGCAAAGTGAATAGCTCGAGAAGCAGGGGTATCGCGCGTTGCATCAAGAAGACGTTGCAGATCCTTTCGCGTTGGCTTAGCGGGTAAATCAATTGAAGCAGCCAGGGCGTACATACGCAGCTCTTCAATATCCCCAGGCACCGGATCGGGGTGTATACGCCTAAGTATAGCAATGGTTAGTGCATCAAATGCACGCGCCAAGGCTTCGTTGGCTTCAACCATGAACATCTCGATGATCTTATGCGTGTAAGCATCATCTTCGGGGACCGCATCAATGACATGGCCTTGATCATCAAAGACCAGTTCCACATCTGGGAGATTAAGCACGATCATGCCGTCGCGCATTCTTCTTTTGCGAAGTCGCCTGGCTAAGCTGTCCGCTTGTTTGAGCGTATCGATCAATTCATCGGTGTAATCGGTATCTGTGCGCGCATGTTTGCGAGCTTCAGCAATATCATCATCTATTAGCGCTTGAGCTTCGAGATAGGTTAATCGTTTTCTGGAGCGGATCACCGTCGCGGCTAAGCGTTGGTTTACGACCTTGCCTCGTGTATCAAAGGTGATAAAGACAGATTTAGTGAGGCGCAGCACATCTTCCTGTAATGAGCATACACCATTAGAAAGAATCTCAGGCAACATTGGTATTACCAGGCGAGGGAGATACACACTATTGCCACGCTTATTTGCCTCTATATCAAGGGCCTTGTTACGCTTTACATAGTGCGAAACGTCCGCAATGTGTACGCCTAAGGTCCATTCATTATTTGCCTGGTCGAAATCGATTGAGATGGCATCATCGAAATCCTTAGCATCAGGTGGATCGATTGTGAATATGAAAGTATTCGTTAAATCTTCACGGTTAGGCCAACCTTTTTCAGCTTCCGCGTCCAATGACTTAGCAGCATCTCTAGCTTCATTCAGTGCATCATCATCAAATTCGGTGCGCAAACCATGAGCAACAATTACCGCTTGAGTTTCAACATCAGGCTTGCCCGCTTCACCTAAGACTTCAACAATTACACCTTCAGATGTATATTGATCATCTGGATAGTGCAGCATTTCGATAACAACTTTGTCGCCCGCATTAGCGTTCTTAGTATGTGGATCACGAATTAGAACAGGTTCGTATAGGGATTTCCCATCTGGTTCCACAAACCATTGGCCGGCTTTTTCGAACAATTTACCTACGAAATTATCCCTGCCGCGCTCCAGCACTTCGGCAATTCGTCCGGTATAAGGACTTCTACCTGATCCAGGCTTAGCCCTGCGAGTTTCATGCACAACTGTGGCGCGCACCCTGTCGCCTGAAATAGCATCACGTACAGCACCTCGTGGCACAAACAGATCGCCATGGCGGTAAACTTTATCCGGCTTAACGAACCCAAATCCCCGAACATTTAGACGAAACTCACCGATTATTTCATCGCCATAGTTAGGTAAACGCAGGAGAGAATCTTCGCCGATATCAACGCGCTGATCCCGGGCAAGCATATCAACCGCTTCGAGGAACAAAGCCTTATCCTCTGCCTCAACCTTCAAGTCACGTGAGATAGCTTTGGCAGATGATGGCCGATAGTTCGGATGAGCTAAATGTCCAACGATGCGATTTGTAAAACGAAGTGGCATTAAGTTATCCGCCCTTTAATGTATGCGATATGAAAAAGCTCATGATTCTTTAGACTTGGATGAAGAGCTGGATGATTTTGATTTGTCGCTTGATTTTGATGTGTCAGACTTTTTCTTCTCGTCCTTCTTGGAGGATTTTTCCGTAGATGCCTTTTTGTCCGCTTCCGCTGCTTTCTTGTAAGATTCGCTGCGATAATCAGTTTGGTAAAAACCACTGCCTTTGAAAATAACACCTGAGCCTATTCCGATGAGTCGTTTGAGCTTCAGCTTGCCACATTCAGGACATTTGCGCTTAACCGATGCGCTCATAGATTGAAACAATTCAAACTCGTGACCACAGGCATCGCAAACATATTCATAGGTTGGCATAATTACTCGCCCTCTTCCTTAAGTTCAGCAATTGCAACCTTGGCTGGGCGAAGCACTAAATCTCCCATTTTGTATCCAACTTGGAGAACCGAAACAATGTGGTTCGGCTTAACATCCTCTGATGCTTGACGCATCATGGCTTCGTGCATCATGGGATCAAACTCATCACCAATTTCCGGCTCAAATCGGTTAACACCATGACTTTCAAGCGCTTTTACTAATTCCCCTCGTACAAGGCGAATGCCACTTAGTAGCTGCTCGACACTTAGCTGCTGAGTATCCTGATCCAGTGCCATATCAAATTGATCTACAACTGATAAGAGTGATCGAGCGATTCTTGCAGATCCGGCTTTATTAGCGTGAATTTCGCTTTCCGCAGCTCGCTTTTGATAATTGCGAAAATCTGCCAGCGCTCTTTGCCTTGCAGCAACCGCTTCATCAATCTGAGATTGAAGATTATGGACTAACTGAGCTGCCTCCTCCGACAGCTCAATATCCGCAGCATCAACTTGCAGTTCATCCTCAGCGCTTGGCCCATCCTCGACCGGATCAGTCTTATTATTTGGTTCAGCTTGTGGTTTGGGTTTAGCCATAATTAAAATCACCAACAACTAATATAGCTCTGCGAACTACGATCCTTTTACAGCATCCTTGATTTTGTTCCAAAGTGAAGGCCCACCGCTACCAACATCCAGACTTTCCGTTTGGGCGTATTCACTCAGCAGTTTCTTTTGCGCTTCGTTTAACTTCTGGGGAACGACTAATTGTGTAACAACTACAAGATCGCCTCGTTTCTTACTTCTTAAGTTTGGCAAGCCCTCTTCATGGACACGAAATAGTGTGCCATGCTGAGTGCCTGCGGGCAATTCAAGATTAGTAGTACCTTCCAATGTAGGAATCTCTATTTGAGCGCCAAGTGCAGCTTGAGTAAACACTATTGGTATAGCAATAAGCAGGTTATCTCCATCACGCTCAAACTGTTTGTGTGGTGTCACGCGGACTATCACATGAAGGTCGCCTCGAATTCCCTCACCTTGGGGGCTTAGCTCAGGCCGAGGCGGTTCTCCCTCTCCTGTAACACGTACAGCTTGGCCATCATGAATCCCAGCGGGTATCTTTATTACGAGTTTTCGCTTAACTGAAACGCGGCCTTTACCGCGGCAGTCGGAGCATTTGTGCGCAATAACTGTGCCTCGACCACCACAATTGGGGCATGATGTCCTCATCCGGAACATGCCACCAAAGCCAACTTGTTCTACCTGTCCGACCCCGCCACAAGTTTCGCATTTAACTGGCTCGGTTCCAGGTTTGGCGCCATCACCGCCACATGTACTGCAAACATCTAGCCTGCGAAAATCAACATCGCGCGATACACCGCTTAGCACATCGTTTAGCGTGATTTCAAGTTCTGTTTCAAGATCGTATCCACGTGGCACCCCGCCGCGCCTTCGCCGACCAGATCGTCCGCCTAACGCTCCACCAAAGATATCTTCGAACATGGAGAAAATATCCTCAGCATGCATCGAGCTAAAATCATGGCCTGGTGTTGAGCGTAATCCCGAATGGCCAAACTTATCATAAGTTGTTCGCTTTTGAGGATTAGAAAGAACCTCGTAAGCTTCTGCGGATTCCTTGAACTTAACCTCTGACTGTGCATCATCAGGATTGCGATCCGGGTGATGCTTCATTGCCAGCCTTCGGTAAGCGCGCTTTATATCTTGGTCCGAAGCATCCTTCGCAACTCCAAGAACTTCGTAATAATCACGTGTGGTTGGCATTTGAAGAAGGCACTAGGCACTAGGCACTAGGGAATAGGCACTATTTAGAAGATAAAGCGAAAACCGAGCAGCGAGGATTGACGTTTTGTCTTTGTCCTCAACAGCTCGGCCCTCGTTTGCTTAGTTAGAAAATAACTCAATTAATTAAGATCAGATCACAGCATCTTCGACAGGATCGCTATCGTCTTTAAGATCCGTCACGATAACATCAGTTGTCAGCATTAAACCAGCGACGGATGCAGCATTTTGAATCGCGGTTCTTTCGACCAATGCGGGATCAATAATGCCTGCCTTTGTGAGATCCATGTACTCATCGGTTGCTGCGTTGTAGCCGAAGTTGCCTGTCTTTTCTTTGATACGCTCAACTACAAGATCGCCATCGACACCTGAGTTAGTAGCAATCTGCCAGGCTGGTGCTTCAAGCGCTTCTGCGATGATATCGAATCCGAGTTTCTCATCGCCTTTAGCCTTGCGTCTAGCCTCTTTAACCGTGTCGATACATCTGATATATGCAACGCCGCCGCCCGGCACATAACCTTCCTTAGCAGCTGCTCTTGTTGCGTTAAGTGCATCTTCAACACGATCCTTGCGCTCTTTCATTTCCGTTTCAGTCGCAGCACCAACATTGATCATGGCCACGCCACCGATGAGCTTGGCTAAACGCTCTTCGAGCTTTTCACGATCGTAATCGCTGGTTGCGTTTTCCTTTTGCGTTCGGATCTGATTGACGCGGGCATCGATGTCTTTCTTCTTCCCGCCGCCTTTTATGATGGTGGTGCTATCTTTAGTGATAGTGATCTTCTTAGCTGTTCCTAGTTCTTTGATTTCGATATCAGCGAGGTTTCTACCAATATCTTCAGCAAAGAATGTTCCGCCAGTAAGAGCAGCAATATCACCCAGCAAAGCTTTACGTCGATCACCAAATCCCGGTGCCTTTACTGCACAAACTTTAAGTACGCCACGCAATCGGTTTACCACCAATGCTGCGAGTGCTTCGTTCTCAACATCTTCCACAATAATCAGCAGAGGCTGATCGGAAGTTGCTACTTTGTTAAGTAGTGGCAAAAAGTCTGCAAGATTGGAAATCTTCTTTTCGTGAATGAGAATATTGGCATCTTCAAGAACACATTCTGCATTCTTGGGATCGGTCATGAAGTATGGACTTAGATAACCCTTATCGAACGCCATTCCTTCTACGTATTCAAGTGTAATATCCGCAGTCTGGCCTTCTTCTACTTCAACAACACCTTCTGCACCGACTTTGTGTACTGCTTCAGCGATATATTTGCCAATTTCAGCATCATAGTTGGCTGAGACTGTTGCAACCTTACGCAGATCATCTTCACCCTCACATTTAATAGCCATCTCTTCGATGGTTTGACCAACGATTGCAGCAGCATTGTTTATACCCCTCTGAATAGCAACCGCGTTTGCGCCTGCTGCAACATACTTGCGACCCTTGGTAAAGATCGCATGAGCAAGAATAGTTGCGGTTGTGGTGCCATCACCAGCTTCCTCCGCAACCTTCTTAGCGACCTGATTGATCATCTTGGCACCCATGTTTTCAAAGGGCTGGGGCAGTTCGACTTCTTTAGCGATGTTCACGCCATCTTTAGTAACGGTGGGCCCGCCGAAGGATTTTTGTATAACAACGTGCCGGCCGGTCGGCCCCATTGTTATGCCTACAACTTTTGCGATTTGCTCAACTCCCGCTTGGAAGTCGCCTAACGCATTGGAATCAAATTTCATCTGCTTGGTGGACATTTTATATGCTCTTTAAGTAACAGCTTCTAGCTAGTTTATTTACTTTACTAGTGCCTAGTGCCTTCTTCTCAACCCTCAATTACGCCGAGCAGTTCGCTCTCGCGCATGATCATGTGGGTTACGTTTTTGATCTCGACTTCAGTGCCTGCATACTTGCCAAACACAACTGTGTCACCCTTCTTTACCGAAGGCTTGACGCGTTCGCCGGAATCAAGCAATTTGCCCGGCCCAAGCGCCACAACCTTGCCCTGGATGGGCTTTTCCTTAGCTGATTCGGGCAGATAAATGCCGGACTCAGTCTGGGTTTCTGCTTCGGTTGGTTTAATAAGTACACGATCTTCTAGTGGTTTTACGGACATTTGCAATCTTCTCCGAAAGAGTCGGTTGAATTTTCAGTGTTAATAATCATTCTTAAAATTGCTCGCTGCGGTAAGCAGTATCCGAGCAATTGTTTAAACATTTCTTAGAACCCCATGCCACCCATTCCACCCATGCCGCCGCCCATTCCGCCCATTCCGCCTCCCATTCCACCCATGCCCATGTCCTCCATACCTGGGACGGGTCCGGTACCTGCATCATCGCCGGGCGCATCGGTAATTATGCA
Source organism: Planctomycetota bacterium (assembly GCA_022574595.1). GTDB lineage: Bacteria > Planctomycetota > Phycisphaerae > Phycisphaerales > SM1A02 > JACZRS01. The sequence goes on from JACZRS010000001.1 coordinate 532,117, forward strand.
ATCGGTGGTTAGTAGTAAACGCGCAACCGAAGCTGCGTTCTGCAATGCTGTTCGATCGACCTTTGCGGGTGTGATGACGCCATCTGCAATGAGATCAGTATACTCAAGTGTTAGTGCATTGAATCCCTTGTTGCCGGTCATTTCTGTTACTTTTGCTACTACGACGCTGCCTTTTTCGCCCGCATTGTCTGCTATGGCTTTAGTTGGTATGGGCAGAGCTTCTGCGACAGTATCTATGCCGAACTTTTCATCGCCTTTAAGTGACTTGCGTATTTTTTCAAGTACTGCTGAAGCGCGAATAAAACTCACGCCGCCGCCGGGGACAATACCCTCAGCTACCGCAGCTCGAGTTGCGTGAAGTGCATCTTCAACGCGAGCCTTCTTTTCCTTAAGTTCAGTTTCGCTGCCCGCACCGACATTGATCTGCGCCACTCCGCCCGCCAATTTTGCTAAGCGTTCCTGGAGTTTTTCGCGATCGTAATCGGAGTCGGAGTTATCAATCTCTCTGCGAATTACTGCGATTCGAGCTTGTATATCCTTAGTCGATCCTGCACCTTCAATTACCGTGCAGTTGTCAGCGCTGATTTCGATTTTCTTGGCTTGGCCAAGTTGGCCGATGGTGATTTTGTCTAGCTCGATGCCCAGATCCTTCATTATAGGATCAGCACCGGTAAGGATCGCAATATCTTCGAGCATGGCTTTTCTGCGATCACCATAACCGGGAGCTTTTACTGCTGCGACTTGTAATACGCCACGCAGCTTATTGATGACCAAAGTGCTGAGTGCTTCACCAGTAATATCTTCAGCGATAATAAGCAGCGGCTTCTTGGCATCCATTACCTTTTCAAGGAACGGCACAAGCTTGGTAACCGAGTCGATCTTATCTTCATAAATAAGTATCAACGGCTTATCAAGCTGGACCGTCATCTCGTCCGCATTGGTAACGAAGTTTGGACTCAAATAACCACGATCAAACTGCATGCCTTCAACAACATCGACGTATGTATCGAGGCCCTTGCCTTCTTCGACTGTGATTACGCCATCTTTGCCAACCTTAGCAAATGCATCAGCCATGATTTTACCAATGCTTTGATCGTTGTTAGCGGAGATTGCTGCGACTGCTGCGATGTTGTTAGCAACGGGCTTAGCCATGTCCTTAATTTCTTGTACAACTGCATCAACGCCTTTTTGCATGCCTCGCACTAAAGCGTTGGCCTCAGCACCTGAAGCAATATATCGCAGGCCAGATTTGAATAGCGCTTCAGCGAGAACAGTTGCGGTAGTTGTTCCATCACCTGCATCGTCAGAGGTTTTCGAGGCTGCCTCTTTGACGAGCTGCGCGCCCATATTTTCTACCTTGTTGCGGAGTTCGATTTCCTCAGCAACAGTTACGCCGTCTTTGGTAACGGTTGGTCCGCCCCAAGATTTATCTATTACTGCGTTTCTTCCTCGAGGTCCGAGTGTTGATTTCACCGCAGCAGCGAGTTTCTCGACGCCTCTTAGCAAGGCTTTTCGAGCATCAGCATCAAAGGCAAGTTCCTTCACAACCATCGGGCACATCTCCTGGTATTGATTTGACGCGAAATGCGCCAAAGCTGAATCTTACAATTAAGGTCTAAGGCAGCGTGCAGCTACCATTACCCACCGCTTATGCACTATCAAAGGCTGCGCCATACTCTGGCTCTCTTCAAATAGCCATAAAGTCTTTATTACCAATGGTTATGGGGGTTATTGGTACTGCTTCAAACCCACAAGAAGTTGACAAGGAGGTTCAAATCTTGACGAAAACTGCCAAGCTGGCAGGCAATTGAGCTTTAGCTAGCATCAGCTGCACTAATTGCGAGCATCCCAATCATCACGAGATGACAGAATCATACTGATCTTAGGTGGTGGTTTACATAGTGCTTTTCGAATCCACCAGCCATTTACGACCAGATATATCAGGCCTATCAGCAGCATTAGTACGCTCATCCATGTCGCTACCATCGCCATGATTTCAATGGTTGGGAAAGATCCGAGCCTTTCAGCGACCAATCTCACTAGCTCACCTGTTATAGCTGCCAGCATCGCCCCGATCATTGCTCTAATACCCTGTCGCCCACCCCGTGCAGTTCGGTACTCTCTACTTCTTTGTCCTACCGCTCGAAGTATCCCTTTTAAACCTAAAAGAATAATGATCGCGCAAACCATCAGTGCAATATGCGTAAGACTTATGATCCAGTTTGTTACCGGTATCAATTGAAGCCCGCTTGAAACAAAACAAAATATAGATAGCCCGATCATCCCAGTCATAAGCACACGAATATCCTTGCGTATAGCTCCATCATTTTTATTACCATTTTTTGGAATGAACCGCACAGCTGCAAATAGACCGAATAGGATTACAATACCAGCCGCGAAAGGCAGGTATTTTGGCGCAAATGCGCTGTAGTCTCGCACACCTGTCTTATCTAAAGCATCAAGTCGCAGCGCAACTGGTCTTGCGATTAAAAACAATGTAGCTATTGCTAAACTTACTAAAAGCCAAAGAAGCCCATTGCCGACTGCTCTGGGATTTGCGATATTGGGGAGTCGACTGGCAGCCGGATCGATAGTGTGAATTATGGTTTCTGAAATATCCAGCCCACACTCCGGACACTTGCCGCTCGCAGCTAATCCATAGAGGTTGTATTGACATCCTCTGCACACTAACTCCGTGCGTACAACCGCATCTTTGAGGCTTGATTCCTGGTCAGATTGCTCCACAATATCCCAACTGTACCAATTCCAACGCTCTTAGCGAAAAGCACTTTCCCTGTTGAGTCCAATTGGCGTGTATACTCGTATACGAAATCGAGTTTTTCCATGGCAAATGACCCAATACAACGCCTTAGAGACAATATCACCTCTGTATACATGGGGAATACCGTTGCGGTAGATCGCGTCATCACATGCCTCCTGGCTCGCGGTCATATCCTCATCGAAGATGTGCCCGGCGTGGGTAAAACCGTCTTGGCCAACGCATTGGCAAAATCCATGGAATGTTCATTTGCGCGAATTCAATTCACGCCCGATCTTTTGCCATCTGACATAATTGGTATTTCCATATTCAACCGCGAGGATTCAACTTTTGAATTTAAGCGTGGCCCTATCTTTCACAACATTATTGTTGCAGATGAGATCAACCGCACCACGCCGCGCACACAATCCGCTCTACTTGAATCAATGAACGAAAGCACGGTTTCAGTAGATGGCAAAGTTCATGAATTACCCAGTCCGTTTATGGTGGTTGCGACACAAAACCCTTACGAATTTGAAGGCACATACTTCCTGCCTGAAAACCAGCTCGATCGGTTTTTAATGCGAATTAGTTTGGGTTACCCAGCTCCGGATGATGAATCCCGAGTTATCTCCCAACAGCCAGCACGCACTACACTTAAACAACTGAAACCGGTTATAAGTACTGAAGAAGCGTTAGCGCTGCAGCAGCAAGTTGATGATGTGAAGATGGATCAATCGCTGATTGATTATGTGATAACCCTAGCCGGGGCAACTCGAGCTAATGATGATTTACAAATAGGCATTAGTCCTCGTGGCTCGTTAGCGTTATCGCAAGCTGCTCGCGCAACTGCGGTGATGAAGGGTCGAGATTATTGTGTGCCCGAGGATGTGGTATCCAATGTTCTGCCGGTTTGTGCTCACCGCGTCATCAGTAAGACATATATGCATGCGGGCGACACCATGACCACCCGCAGGATCATGCAGCAGGTGCTTGAGACGGTTCCTAGCCCGGCGTAATTTGGCCTTAAATCGGCTTAATTGTTCTTATTTTGGCTTATGAGCAGGCAAAGGCGCATCAACTGGTCCAGCACCGGCCATGGCCAGCCGATACAAAGCAGATGCACAAAAGTGCGTCCGATTTATGACGCCCATTGAAATTTTCACCCTCCAAAGCACGAATAAATATGGCGAACCTGACTCGAACTAAAACCAAATCTGGAGCAACACGCACTAAAGTTTTATTAGTGCGCCAACCGGTAAAATCAGTTCGCCATCGTGACGAGCCTGATCGCATCGTCTTGCGCTTAACTATCGGCCTTATTGTAGCGTTCGGCATCCTTGTAAGTGTGTGGCTCATTGGTTACTTGGGTTTTCGACTCGGGTTTGCCCCAGCAGTTCGAGTCCCCGAACTACTAGGTGGACCTGGCCAGGGGCTGGCAACCGGAACAACGATTCTTATATCCATACCTCGAGTTATCATGCTTGCGGGCATTCATCAACCGGGCTGGTTAATAATCGGCTTTGCCATGATTGTGCTTCCCGCAGCTGCGCTTAGCGCATCAAATCCAGTATCGCCCGGCGGACCGACTCCTTCTGTTTCTGCTGCGACGTTTAATTATATCGGAGCGATTGCAGCAAGTTTGAGCGCCATTGCAATGATCTGGTGGGCTGCATCTGATTTACGAAATAGCAGCTTAGGTGACTTGCCTTTACATCCAAGTGGCGCAAGCGCCTGGCTGGAAGGCTTGCAACAAGTCGCAGCCTTTGATGTCTTAGCAACCGTCGCAGCTTCGCTTTGGGTTGTGCTTGTGATGCGACTTACTATCCCCGCCTGGCTTAAAGCCATAGCTGCCAGCTCATGCTTCTTTGCGCTGGTAGTTCTTGTGGTAGCTTTATCAGTTAGTAACGCAATTGTGGCAAATATCCAAGTGCAGCGCTCAGTACTGCAACTGGATGATGGCTCGGTTAGCGATCAATTATTATTAGGTTTCACGCCCGGCCACGCAGCGGTGCTTCATATCACACCATTAGATGGCGCAGTAGAAATAAAGCTGATAGATCGCTCCCAAGCATCCACAGTCATAGCCAAACAATCAATCATCGAAATGCTAACTCAAGCACACGAAGCATCTCAACGCGAGCGGTAATTTATTGTGGCATCACCCCCAAAAACCTAAGCCAGGAGGAGTTGTTCATAATAAACAGTAAAAATGAAATAGATTGAAACTAGAAACTATTATGTTGTGATGCTTTAACTAAAGAATGGCGTATAATGTTGAAATGAAAAAGAGCAGAATCATGAAAAGGCCGGCCTTGGTAGTTGTATTGGCCATGCTTGCTGTATTTTTGCTAGTGATCATCTACATTGGTAATTTGAAGGGAATTGGACAAGTAACGCCAGTTTTCGTCAATAATGATTTAATCTTTGAGATTGATTATAGATATCGCACCAATGGCATAATCGAACTGATAATTATTGATACGGCTAATAGTAAAACTATTTGGGATATTAGTTTGAGATCTTTTCGTGGCGCTAGTTTGAAGTATGGTGAGATACCTCAAGATTTTGAAACTTTCAATGGAGCCACTAATAGTGCAAAGCAAGACTTTCCTGTAACTGGTAAGCCGCTTGGTTTAGTTGAAGGAAAGATTTATGAGTTATATACCGACTGGCAGTATGATACTTTTGTAGCGGCAGCAGCAGAAAGTAAATCTGAATATTTTAAAATAGAAAATAAAGAAATTGTCTTTGTAAAAAATCCCAGCTTGAATAACTAATATTACCAAGATTTAAAAAGTTGTCAGGTTTGATTTTAATGACTCTGTTAGTGATCGGCTGCGGAGAGAAAAAAGGGATAAGCACATTATTCGAGATCAATAATTGTAGTTGCAGCAACAATAGCCTGTGAGCCTGCGACAAAGGTTAATATGTAAACTGCTATTAAACTAAGGGCTGTGCATTTCTTGCGTATTTTTTGCTACCGGAGAATACAGAGTTAGAGTGCTTATCAGAAAGTGGAACGGGCGTCTCGCCCGTGCTTTTAAGAGGAAATCCATGCACGGGCGAGACGCCCGTGCCACTTAAGAATGAAGACTTAAGAATGAAGACTTAAGCACTTATCGTCTAACACTGCTTTATTGCTGGCGTTATCAATTTGCCAAGCGGTTTAGTGTCGGCCGTAGCGTTTGATTGCATCGACTACGGTTTTGTGGACAGTAAAGGGGTCGCGGATCATTACCCAGAAGGCGTCGAAGACGTCGCTTCCGGTTGCGGTGAAGCCGATGCTTCCGAGGCCCATTGCGCGTTCGCGTAATTTTCGAAACACCGAAGTGTGCTGTATGTCGCGGAGTTTTTCACTAAACACGGTTGGGCGCAATACGCCTTTTTGCCGGATGATTCTTCGGTCAGTCAGGATATAGATTCTGCTCCACCACTCCAAGCCTTGCCAGGCAAGTTGGGCTAAGCCGATGATCACACCCAGGCCGAACGCTATCGTGTCTATATATGCAAGACTAAAACGCCTGCCAACGTACATTAGTGATAGTGTTATTACTGCAATTACCAGCAAGCGTCCTAGTGATGCCAGAATGATATACAGGGGTGAGGGCCTTAGGAACAGAATGATGATCTCATCGTCTTCAACCAAGCCTGCGGGTATTGCATTGATTGGTGCAACCGCGGTAAGTTCGGGCGCTTCGCCTGTCCCCTGCAAGGTGCGCGAAATACGCTTGGTTTGCGTCGAACTAACTGGATCAATTTTCAAGTTTCATCAACCTTAATTGTGCAAACATCCGGAAGGTTGCGGTAGTAGCTTTGGTAATCCAGTCCGTATCCGACAACGAACACATCGGGAATATCAAAGCCGATATATTCACAGGGCGTATTCATTGCAGAGGGGATTTCTTTTCGCAATAATACACAAGCGTTTATTGACATTGGATTGCGTTTTTTCAATTCACTTCGAATCAGGCGAATAGTTTCGCCTGAATCGAGAATATCATCGACTATCAAAACGCGCTTGCCCTCTACGTCCCTTGGAAGTGAGCCGATGATTTGCGCCTGTTTAGCTTTTTTGGTTTGCCCTTTATAACTTTCAACTGTTGCGACTTCTATTCGGATCTTATGTGGCAAATGACGAATTAGATCGGCAACAAAAATAATTGAGCCGGTGAGAATCGGTACTAGCACAAGTTCGCCATCGGTTTTAGTATTGCTCAGGTCTGCTGAAATTTCCGCAGCTAGTTCTTCAACACGTTTAGCGATTTTCTCGCGTGAGATCAGAACTTTTGTGATATCGACATCCATGTCTTTAGTGTAGCTAGTTGTGCTGATTGTCATAGTATTTTTTATCCAGAGGCAGTAACCAGGATTGTTCTAGCGAGTATTAACAGGAATGAAAACGCCAGGGCATCGGTGATCATAATAAGGAAAATTGATGCGGATTGTGCGGGGTCAAAGCCCAGGCGGCGCATGATCAGCGGAACTCCCGCCCCTACAAGAGTCCCCATAGTCATAGCCAAGGCCATGGTCATTCCCGCTACTGCTCCTAATAGCCAACCCGCAAGTAAGCCTATGCATAGACATAATATTGATCCCAGTACAATTCCTGAAACCATTCCCACAAGTGTTTCGCGCCAAAGGAGAGGCAAGATGCGCTCTTTGCGAACTTCATCAAGAACAATGCCTCGAAGCGTAACCATGAGCGCCTGTTGCCCCGCATTGCCAACCACAGCTGCGATTGCAGGCATGAGGAATACCAGCAAGGGTTGCTGCTTTATTAAATCTTCAAAGAAGAACACAACACAAGCAGCTGCGCAGGTCATTGCAAGGCTAATCCCAAGCCAGGGCAGTCTACCGCGCAATTTCTCGCCAATCCCTGAATACACCCCTTCAAAAGCACCTGCACCGACCGATTTTTGCACATCTTCGGTTTGTTCCGCGCGAATGATGTCGATTACATCATCAACAGTGACAATCCCGATGAGGCGATCATCAAGGTCTATTACGGGAAGCATTGAATAGTCATAACGAGCAAATTCGCGTGCAACTTCTTCCTGATCAACATCGGGGCGAATAGCTTTGACGGTTCGATTCATAATGTCGCAAATTGGCGTTGAGGGTTGGCTTAATACTAAATCGCGAAGCTCAACAGCGCCGACAACTCGATCATCTTCTGCAACAACTAAAAGATGCTGCACACCTTGTGGCAAATCCTGAGCCCGAAGTTTTTCGATAGCACCTGATACGGTCTGATCATCATCTAGGGTGAGATAGTCGGTGGTCATCAATCCGCCTGCTGTCTGAGCGTCGTATCCGATTAGCTTGCGGTATTCTGCTGCGGTGGCAAGCGACATTTCTGATAGCACTTGTTCGCGGTATGAATCTCCGATTTCCTGCAAGAGGTCAGTAGCGTCATCCGGGGCCATGACTCCCAGGAGTTTGATTGCGTAGGGCAGATTTTCTTCGATGAGATCTTCAATAACGTGAACCGCGAGCGGAGCCTGCATCTCCGCCAGAGCCTCGGCTGCAGCTTGTTCGTCCATCTGTTCGAGGACTTCAGCTGCTTCATCTTCATCAAGGGCTTCGAGCGTATCGGCAGCGTCGGCAGCCTCTTGCTGCTCGACAGCTTCTGCCAGGACCGGAACATCAATGGTGTGCTCTAATAGTTCTGCAACACGCTCATCCTGTGGTGAGGTTTCCGCGATATCCTCGATTGCTCCAGAAGGTGATGAGGCTTGCAAGCCAGCCTCATCATCTGAGGGAGAATCGAATTCGTGTTGGTCAGTTGGCTCAGACATTGCGGCGAGTTTACCTGACCTGGGCTTTGTGGGTGCGATTGATAGGCTTATGAATCGTAACTATTTGCTGTGATTGTTGGTTTATCGCCTAAAATCCAGATCTTCAATCTTCCCCAATACTGCGGTACAGATGTTCGCAAGGTGTGATGATGATCGTTTGTAGTGGCGGGCCAGTAGCGAATACGCCACAGCTTCATGTGTTTCTATGCTTGCGGAATCACCCAGAAGCTGCTCAATAACTTCATCGCAGCTATCACCGATGGAGTCAGCCATTTTAATTGCTTCTTTAGCTACGGCTTCATCAGATTCGCTGAATGCTCTTCTAGTTCTGTTGAATAGCTTCTCAACTTCCTGGCGAATAGTTTCAAGCGGATCGTTATATTTTGGGACATTAAAATCTTCGGTATAGAAACTTCCAACTTCAAATACATTCTTGCAATAATCACCTAATCGCTCAGCATCCTTAGCGACGCTCATTAGTGCTAAGCAAGCAGCAACATCTCCGCCGGGGTTTATTGTCAGATGTCGAACGATCTTGCGGCGAATTGAGCGCAGCAGATTGTTAACAGATTTATCGCGCTGCATCAATGATTCTTTGACTTCTTCAGCCGGGACTTTTCGGCCGATTACTTCATTTGCGCGAATGAACATCCATTGTGAATGATCAAGCATTTCCGAAAATTCGGAGAACGCTTGATCGAGTACATCACCAGATTTGAAAGCTGCAAACAGTTGCTTAAACATTTAAGACTCCGCTTCGTTAGGTGACTATGTAAAGAGCCAAACGATCAAATATCCAAGACCCGGAATGAGAAAAAACACTACGAGAATGTAAAGGAAATAATACCGCTTCGAATTCGTGGCAAGTTCGGAATACCACCGCGCTAAACCTATTGGTATGAAGCGTAAAGGGTACCAGATTGCACATCCGATCACGTTGAAGGCTACGTGACATGTAGCAACTCCTACAGCCGCTGCAACAGGATTGGCCGAGGCCGCGAGAATTCCTGTAACAGTAGTTCCAATGTTGCAACCAAGCATAAATGGGAAAACACGCTTTGATTTTACGGCACCGGCCCCGGCAAGAGGAATCATCAAACTCGTGGTGACGGAGCTGGATTGAACAAATATGGTGGAAATGATCCCGACAATCCAAGCCATAAAGTCGTTGCGAAATAATATGGAGCTGAATAGGCCTTCGACTCTCCTCAGCAACGCACCCTTGAGATTCTTTACCATCAGCAGGAGCATGAGGAACAATAATAAAATCCCCAACACTGCAAGAATCTTCCCTGTGGTCTGAGGATTTGATGAGAATAACCCCGCAAACCAATCGAATGCATCAACAATAGGTTTTGTGATTGATTTGATGGGGCTATTTGGCTTTGGTTGAGGACTAATACCTAGAACGCCAGCAAACCACATTGAAAACTGCGTAAGCCAACCGTGACCTGTAGAGCTCAATAAACCACTTATCCACTCGATGGGAAAGAGTAAGGCAACAGTAAAGAGGTTTACATTTCCATGCATCAATGCTGCTGCATAGCCGCGTCGAAACTGGTCCTTGATGCGCATCATGAAGCCGGAGACCAGGTTGTTGGTGATGCTCGTACCAATATTCGCACCCATCACTGCATAGATCGCAGTTTCAAGATCCATTTGCCCGGCAGCGACGAGCGTGATTATCAGCGAGGTAGTGAATGAAGAACTTTGCACGATGCCCGTAACAAGTACCCCACCCATTAAAGCAACCACGGGATTATGAGCATGCTCCAATAGATCCTTCACGGCGGATCCCATCGACTTGAGCCCGCTGCCCATGATGTTGATCGCTGCCAGGAAAAAGTACAGGCAAATCCCTGCATAAATGCCGTTTTGCCAGGCAGGTGTCTCGCGCGCAGGCGACGGTTGAGTTAATGGTGTTGGTGATGATCCGGGCTGCGAGGCAGTGGCCTCTGGCATCTCGGTCTACCCTCGAAAGGTGTGCGACTTGACTACGCAAATCGCGTATGGGGGGGGCATCATAAGGTTCGCGGATAACTTGTCTATACAAAATATCAATAAAACGAAAAAATAATTTCAACGCTATCCTTATGCGTATGGCTGAGCAATCAAAGTATCACGCCAATGTCTTTCATGTATCGGACTTGGACGATCCCAGACTCGATGATTATCGCGATATCAAAGATCGTGATTTGCTAGGCCGAGATGGCTACCCAGGCTTATTTGTTGGCGAGCAACCTCTCATCGTTGAGAAGTTACTAGCCAAGCCCGGTGCTACTAAATCAGTCTTACTTATGCCTCAGTGGTTGGATCGTCTCGCGCCTCTGGCTGGAGATGATGTGCCGATTTATGTCGCAACATCAGAGCTGTTAGAGAAAGTGGCTGGCTATCGAGTCCACCGAGGCGCATTGGCAATGGGCTATCGCGACAAAATTGAGAGATCAGATCTAAGCTCGGTGTTAAGCAACGATCAGCAGCCTTTGACACTTCTGCTTTGCCAGGATATTACCAACATCGATAATATTGGTTTGCTATTTCGAAATGCAGCTGCGTTCGGAGTCGATGGCGTGCTGCTAAGTAGTAGCTGCCACGATCCCCTTTATAGAAAGTCCCTTAGAGTCGCAATAGGACACACTCTAAACGTGCCATTTGCACGTAGCAGCGATTGGCTTGGCGACTTGGAGCAGCTTAAAAATAAATGGGATATCACATTGATAGCAGCGGCAACCTCTAAGCAAGCCGTCGAGCTTGATCGCATAGAAAGGCCAAAACGAGTTGGCCTAGTTCTGGGTTCAGAATACTCCGGCTTACCTACTGATACGCTTGAAATGTGCGATCATATTGCCAAGGTTCCGATGGCGGACGGCGTGGATTCATTGAACGTAGCCGTCGCCGCCGCAGTTTGCCTGCATCGCTTCAGCTCCGCCATGCGTATGTAAACAGTGAAGGACCGCCGCGGAGTTTAGCCCGCCAGGTCGGGAATACCAAAATGTTTACGGCTCCAGATGCTTCTGGAAGTAGCGGCGAACGGCGCCACGAAAGTAGGTCCGTGCCGCTCCCGGAACACCGACAAACCCGTGGGTCTACTCCAGAAACAGCCTCAGGTCATAAGGTTTTCCGGCTTGAATCAGGCGTCTAGCATCTTCATAATGTTGTAGAACTCGCTGTCGTTGTTCGGGGATAGACTCCGTCACCAAGGGCTGCAACTGTGGACGGAGGGCCACTGTGGCGGCACCTTCACCAGTCCGGGTGCACTGCATATTCTTCGCTGTTGGTCAGTCGCCGCATGTTCGCTCCGTCCGCATCCATTACGTAAATCTCACTGTGCCCTGCATCGCGGTGGGAATGGAAGGCGATGCTTGTCCCAAGCGGCGACCACACTGGACGCGCATCGACTCCGTCGTAATGCGTGAGGCGCTGGACATTCGATCCGTCGACGTCCATTACGTAAATGTCCCAGTTATCGCTGTGCGTCGAGTCGAAAACGAATCTCGTGCCGTCGGGAGACCAACAAGCCTGGTAGTACACCTTCGAGTCGCGCGTGACTTGGCGAACGGTACCTGAACTTATGTCCAACACGTAGATATCCCACTTCCATTCGTCATCGTCGTCTTTCTTGCCAGCGGAGAAAACGAGTTTCGTTCCATCCGGCGACCAGTCGGGCCGAGCGACATACCGGTCCGTGTATTGAAGCAGACAACGGACGTTTGAGCCGTCAAATCCCATCACGCGCAGGCTAAAGATCTTCCGCTCGTCACCGCTTTGGGAAATGAACGCGATTTGCTTTCCGTCCGGCGACCAAGCCGGTGTTTTCTCTTTGTCCGGCGTGTGTGTGAGTCTTTCGACAGCCTGACCGTCGGCGCTCATCACGTAAATTTCCGAGTTCCCCTCTCGATCGGATGCGAAGGCAATACGGGTGCCCTCCGGGGACAATGCCGGTTGCCAGCTCCCGGTTCCTCCTTTGGTTGTTGTCAGTCGTCTCAATCCGCGCCCATCCGTGTCCATATCGAAAATCTCTTCCTTTCCGTTCCAATCGCTGACGAACACAATACGACCCTTCACTTGATTCATACGCCAGTCACCTTCTGGCCGGATAGGCCCCGAGCAGGCGGTGACGCCGAGCACAAAGAAAGATATGATCAGTCCAAAACGATTATGAGCCACTGTGCCAACTCCTTGCCCCGCTATGAAAGCCCGCCAATAGTCATTGTACCCCGACCCAAAATCCAAGCTTGCCACACTGACTGTGGCTCGCCAGAGCGAGCCAGGGCTGGGGCTGCCACGAGACCCCCGACGAGAAAAACAACTGGGCAACCTGTTAGTCCATATATCTTCATCTTCACCTTTATGGTTGCAGATGCTCCTGGAAGTAGCGGCGAATGACTTCAAGCTCATAGGCCATGCTTTCCTCTGAAACGTCGTGGCCCTGTCCAGGCAGGACGAGTAGGTCGTAGGATTTCCCCGCCCCAATAAACGCCTCAATCATTCTTACTGTGTGGGAAAAGGGAACGTTGACATCGCTCGTGCCATGCGTGAGTAGCAGTTTTCCTTTGAGACGGTCAGCCAAACGGAGATTCGATGCGTAGGTGTACGCCTCTCCGTTCTTCTCGATTGGGCCCATTGCCGACTCGTAAGCCCAATGCGCTGCAACGTCCGTTATCGAGGCACCGGCGACACCAACGTGATAAACATCGGGCGCCAACAACATGCCGCGGATGGCCATGTAACCGCCGTGCGAATATCCGAAGAGTCCCACCCGCCCAAGATCCATGTAGGGTCGTGTTTCGGCTAACTGTTTAAGTGTCGCCACGTGGTCGGGAATTTCGTGGCGTCCTAGTTGTGCAAAACTCGTGCTCCGAGAAAACTCCCGTCCCCGTCCATCGGTCCCTCGGTTATCCACAAGGAAAACGATGAATCCCAACTGAGCAAATGCCCGTGCCCACCAACCCCTGTTGAAGCTATGCGGCACGATGCTCAAACCCCCGTAGATTTGATCGATCACTGGATACTTCTTTTGGGGGTCGAAATCGTGCGGTTTGAAGAGCACGCCATAAAGATCGGTTGTCCCATCGGCAGCTTTGACCACGAATTCCTCGGGTGGCCTCCACTTCAGTTCGTTAACGAGCGCGTCGATCTTGGCCTTGGACAGGACTCGAAGCAGCGTGCCGTCTGCCCGCCTCGACTCTACTACGGGCGGCCGATCCACGTTCGAGTGTGTGTCGAGGAAAAACTCCGTTGACGGTGCGAACGCTATCTCGTGCTGACCGGTTCCTTCCGTCAATCGAGTGAAGTTGTTGCCTTGCAAGTCTATACGGTACAGATGCGTATCGTAGAGTCGTTTTTCCGCACGGGCTGTGAAGTAAATCCAGCCGCGCTCTTCGTCCACTGCAACCACTTCCATCACCGGGAAGGTTCCCTTGGTGAGTCGCCGGATCAGCTTCCCAGTCATGTCATATAGATAAAGGTGATACCACCCGTCGCGCTGCGACATCCAGATGAATTGGTCGCCATTGTTCAGCGGAGTGAAAATTTTCTCGCCCTGTCCTAGCGCGAACTCGGGATGGGATTCGGTGAGGATGAGTCTCGCCCGGCCCGTCGCAGGGTCGGCTCCCATCAAGTCCATCCGTTCCCAATAGCGATCGACCCGATAGAACAGCAACTCCGATCCATCACTCCGCCAGCCAACGATAAGAGCGTACTGGTTCGGCCCCAATCCGGTCTCGACACGCGTTAGCTTTTTGGAAAGGATGTCCAAGATGAACAGTTCGGTCTGCGGTATGGGCTCGCCGGCCCGACTATAGGAGATCCATAGCACTTCTTCCGTCGGACTGAGGTAGTCAACGATCGGAATCTTCGGCATCTTGCGGTAGTCCCCCTTTTTGACCGCCAGCTTGGAGCTATCCGGCGACCACGAAGCCCATTTGCTGTAGGTTCGTACCGGGACGTCGCGCCATTCGTACCCTTCTTTGCCGTCGATCGTAAGCTGAACTCTTTCGCCATCGGCCGTGGAACGTAGCCAAACATTGCGATCTTTTAAGAAGGCGAACCAGCGCCCATCCGGTGAACGTATCTCCATCAGGTCCAAGTCGGGATACCCGGCGCCTTCCCGTGTGATCTGCGGAACAAGTCTGCGTTGCTCCTCCTCGGACACGGTCGGAGCAGGCGTGACTGCGTAGGAGTCAAGCTGGAGGATGAACACCTGGTCCTCCACGGTGAAACTCACCGCCGTCTCGCGCTCATCTACGAAAGTGAACTCTTCAAAGGGGAGTCCGTTGTTGGGCGGTTCATCTCCGAGCAAAGCAGCAAGCGCTTGACGCAGACGCGCGGTGTCGAACAGGGGCGTCTTCGTGTTGGCCTTTGGATCCACCTGGTAGATGATGGTGTTCTCAGGTGCTCCCTCGGCGTACCAAAAGCTGCTGCCGTCGGCCATCCAGTGCGGCTCGATCGAGCCGCCTTTCACATATGATGGGAACTCGAGGTAGCGATAGTACATCGCCTCGCGCTCGGTTTGCCCCGGCTCGCCAGCACCAGCTAACGGCGCGAAAGCCACGAGACCGGCGACGAACAAAGCAACGTGTTGACGTCTGAGTCCAAACATTTTCATCTCTATCATTATGGTTTCAGGTGTTCTTGCAAGTACCGGCGAGAGAGAGGGGATAAGTCTAATTGTGTAATTGGACTTATCCCCCTTTCTGTCCCGCGCGGGACAATTGATTTTCTGCCTCAGCGGGCCGATTATGTGCGTATGCCCCTAGACAAACCCATAGGCCCAACCGACCCGCAGGCCCGCTTAAGATCCATCGATGCCGTCAGAGGCGTTGCACTGTTCGGGGTGTTGTTGGTCAATATGTATAACTTTGGCGCCTATTCTCCTGAATGGACCGGTCTTATCGACCGCATGTCCGTCACGGCGATGCACTCCGTGTTCGAGACTAAATCCTGGCGCCTCTTCTCCTTCCTGTTTGGGTTTGGATTTGCCTTGCAAATGATCAAGGCGGAGACACAGGCCGCTGGGTCATTGTGGTTCTACATCCGACGATTGGTGATCCTATTCGTCATCGGAATGGCGCACGCCTTGTTTTACGACGGGGAAATACTGATGAAGTATGCGGCGCTTGGCATGATTCTGGTCGTGTTCCGAAAGATGCAAAGACGTGCGCTTCTGGTTTTGGCTCTTATTCTCCTCGCTGCGTTCCCAGTGGGAAACATGATCGTATCTCTAACCGACGATGAATCTGCTGTGCAGTCGGAGGAGAACCCCTCACTCGCCGAACGAAGAGAGGGGCACCCCTACCTGGGTTCTCTTACAGACGTATTCGAGGCCAACGCTCCGGCCGTTCCGCCGCGCATCTGGTCGGGTCTGCATAACCCCGAATCAAGCTTAGCTGTTTTCGCAATGTTTTTGCTCGGTCTGTACGTGGGTCGAAGCCGGATTATTCACGATATTCCGCAACATCTTCCGTTTATCCGAAAGGTGTTCGGCTGGGGAATAGGCATTGGGGTCACGAGCGCAATTGCTGAATGGTTGCTGGGGCAATATTCTGGATATGCGGTGTTCCGCGAAAACACTGCCTGCATCGGGACCCAACTTCTCGGCGATATTCTGTTTGCCTATGGCTCCACAGCTCTTGCGTTGGGTTACGCCGCAGCAATCGTTCTCCTGGCCCAGGGTCCCAGATGGAGTGCGGTCCTGCGGCCTCTGGAAGATCTCGGGAAGATGGCACTGACGGTCTATCTGTCCGGAACGCTCATGTTTACGATGCTCTTTTACGGTTATGGATTCGGACAAATATTCCTAATCGGGCCAGCTGGAACCACCGCATATGCCGTCCTCTTCTTCGTGATACAGTTGCTCATCTGCTCCTGGTGGCTTCGACGATTCCGCTTTGGGCCGATGGAATGGGCTTGGCGGAGTTTGACTTATTGGAAGGTTCAGACTCTACGTCTTTCCGAATAGTCGCCCAAGTTCCCACTGGCCTAAAGATGTTCATCTCCTTTACTCGCTTTAGCTTTGGCTACGGCCTCTGTTTCGTGAAGCGGAAGTTCCTGACTCCGTACCAGTTGAAGAGCATGGCAGAGACCCGGTTGTTGGAATCCCGCGTAAAGCGGATGGTATACCCCATGCTGAATACATCGCACAGGAGCGGCTGCAGGCTGGCCGCTTCACGCCTTGGTCGTTTCAGCACGAGCTTGTCGTCCTGCAAGGCCACTTGATACGTGGCTTCGACCTCTTCGCTAACGTAGGTTCCCACATACGCACCCAGCTCCGTGCGCGTGGGCGTGACCGGATCAACGGGCTCGAAGAATCGGAACTTTGTGCCGCCGAACCTTTCGGCGAGCCGCGGTCTGGCTCCGGGCGTGGCGGCTTCAAAGCGAACCTCGGCCCGTGGCCGTCCGACCAACCGGAAGCGGTTCTCGCTCAGTGGCTTCATTTCCCAACGGCCATACGTCAAGAACTTGCGCAGCTTCCCCTCTTTCAAGACAATCTTTCGGATCCAGTAATTCTCCCGGTTCCAATACAGTCCCGCTTTACTGGCAAGCTCTTCCTCAGAAAGTTCAACGGTTGTTCCGTCCGTCAGATCAGAGGTAGGGTCTTTGAGTTCCTTCGCCAGGTAAATGTCGGCGACCCTGCGCACGAGCTCGCCGGGAAGCGTCGTCGTGTTGCAGAGGCAGGCGATGGAAAAACGCTGCTCGGGGAAACGGATCAAGTGGGCCCGGTAGCCGGCCTGGCTGCCGCCGTGCTCCACGATGGGCCGCCCTCGGTAGGTGGCGATGATGAGCCCGAACGCGTCGTCAGCCATCACCGTGCCGTCGTTGAGCTTGCCAGGCTGGTGGAGCTGCTCGATCAAAGCGCTGCCGCCAACGCGCCCGTCGTAGAAATTCTGGTCCCAACGTGCGAGATCTTCCACTGTAGTGAGGAGACCGGTGTGCCCGACCGTGTCGGACGTGGGCATGCTCAGCCGGAACGTGTCGCCCTTTGTGGGAACGTATCCATAGGCCAGGTTCTTTACCACCGTGGCGCGGTCGGTGCGGAAGAATGAGTTCTTCATGCCGAGCGGCTGGAAGAGGTTGGCACTGGTGAATTCGCGAAAGGATTGGCCGCTGACACGCGTCACGATCTGCGCCAGCAGGAAGTAGTTCGTATTGGAGTATTCGTACTTCTCACCCGGTCGAAAATTCAATTCCCTTTGCCGAAACACGAGCCCGAGCACATTCTCCTCGGTGACGTGATCGAGCCCGATGCGCCAGCCGGCCAGGTCCAGCAACGCCGTTTGACTGCGCAGGCCGCTCGTGTGGTGAATCAGGTGGCGAAGAGTGATGGGGGTGCCAAAGTCCGGCAATTCGGGAATATATTTGCGCACCTCATCATCCAACGAGAGCTTGCCCTCCTGAGCCAGCAGGGCGATGGCAGCTGCAGTGAACTGTTTGGACACAGAGGCAATGTTGAATACGGTGGAGGGCGTGATGGGCACATCATGGTCGAGATTGGCCATACCGTAGCCGCGCTTGTAAACGAGACGGCCATCTTTGATGACAGCGAGAGCGCAACCGGGAGAATCGGGCTTATCCCACCTCTCGAAAATCTTGTCCACGCGGGCGGTGATACCGACAGCCTCGGCTGCTTGTTCAATCTCTCGAGCAGGCGTTGGGCGCGGTCTTCCCAAACTAATGACCAGCGATTTCGGGAGCTCTCGATATTTACCCAAGGGCGGCAACCCGACTTCAGCTCGACGCTCTTCGACATGTTCAAGGTCCTCGATGGGAAAGTACCTGCGTACGCCGTCAATGACGCCATACTGTGTCCCGTAAACTTGCGGCTTCCCCTCCCTGGTGCGTACGCGATCTGTCAGATACGCCACGTGGACCGCCGAGACCTCGTCGCGCTTCAGCGCCGCTTTCATCAAATCGAGACATCTGCGCTGAAACTCGGTGTCATGGTCGGCATGCATCGCCAGTAACCATGTGGCCCACGCGCCGTCCTTGCCGACCATGCTTCGTGTCGGCCAGCCGAACTCATCGACGATCAGCTTCATCCGAGCGGTATTGCGAACGTCTATTCTTGATTCCTCTTCGAGCAACCCGGGCGTCTCACCCTCCGCGTTGATTCGCCCGCGCACGGCTTGATCTTTTTCGGCCATGGTGAGAAGCTCACTCCGGAGCGCCGAGTGCGAGCAGGGAAACGCCTCGCTATCCGAAGCAGGACGGCTCTCTCCCGCTTGCGCCGCTGTGAGTCCGGACATCACCTCGCACCCCGATTCCGTCGGCTCGTCACCGTGAGCCAAAGGTGCGAACGCCACGAGGGCGGCAACAAGAAAGACAACCATTATTCCTTTTGCCCTAACAATCATCCTTACTTCCTCCGTCTTCTCTCCTCCGCCCTTCAGTTTTCATCGTTGAACTGGGGCAGGAAGTTCTCCATCACCCAGACTTCGTTTTGGACGCTGAACCCGGTGCTCAAGCCAACGCACCAGGCTGGGTCCCCTCCACCACCCGCGAGACATCCGCATCGTACCGTCAGCCGGGCCGTGGACGACCGCATCGTGCCCGCGGCATTGACAGCGGGCCAATAGATCGGTTCCCTGTGGGTGTGCAAGCTGGAACCGGGCAACCTGATCCGCGAACGATTGATCGCCAACTCTCCGAGGCGGTTGAGGCGTTTACGAGTCGCTTCGGCCGGCCGCCGCGCTTCGGGGCCGCCGCGCCGGGGCGGGTCAATCTCATCGGCGAGCACACCGACTACAACAACGGCTTCGTCCTGCCCATGGCCATCGACCGCTGGGCGATCGTCGTTGCCGATCTCACCCCCGCTAATAACTCCACCCTCTGGGCGATCGACCTCGATCAAACCGTTCAATGCGACTTCGCCGACCTGCGCTCGCCCATCGCCGGGAGCTTCGCCAACTATCTACTGGGTGTCGTCGATCAATTCGCGAAGCGCGGCGACTCGATCCCGAATCTCGATCTAGCGCTCACGAGCACGGTGCCGATCGGGGCGGGGCTGGCCAGTAGCGCGGCGATCGAAGTGGCGACGGCGACCTTGTTGGCGGAAGTGGTGGGCGCGAAACTCGATCCGATCGAGAAGGCGTTGCTATGCCAACGAGCCGAGCACACGTTCCCGGGCACGCCTTGCGGCATCATGGACATGCTCATCGCCACCCTCGCGCAGCCGAACCACGCGCTATTGATTGATTGTCAATCCAATACAGCCGAGCCGGTTCCTTTGCCGCCGGCCGACTCTGTAACTGTGCTGATCGCCAACACGAACGTGCACCATGACCTCGCTGCCAGCGCCTATGCGGCTCGTCGAGAAAGCTGCCGGAGCGCTGCTGCGAAGCTCGGTCTGGCCACATTACGCGAGGCATCGGCCACAATGGGGATAAGTCCGATTTTCTCGGGACGGGGGCTCACCGATCGTGAATCCCGCTGTGCCGAGCACGTCGTGTGCGAGAACGAGCGCGTGCTGTCGGCGGCGGCGGCACTGGGCCGCGGCGATCTGGAGACGGTCGGCGGGTTGATGTTCGACAGCCATGCGTCATTGCGCGATCTGTACGATGTAAGTTGCCCGGAGCTGGACCTACTAGTTGAGGTCGCAGCTCAGATGCGCAGCGACGGCTCCGTGTTCGGGGCCCGCATGACCGGCGGCGGGTTTGGAGGTTGCGCGGTGCTCTTCTGCCGAGCCGACGCGGTCACGACCGTGTCGGATGCACTGGCCGATCGCTTCTCGTCCCGGTTCACGCGCCCCGCTACGCTGTTCACGGTCGCTGCCGTTGGCGCGTCGGGCACATTTACCCTCTGATCAGGCATCCGGGACGAATACGCGGCGTTCACCCGGCGCCGTCGCCGGTTTGCTCGTACTTCTCGCGCAGTCGTCCGCCTTTGCGCGGCTCGACGCCGGTTCGTGTGCCTTCACCGGTCTGGACCTCCTCGTCGGAGGCGAACCGCGGAAGCTTCTGGGCCACCTTGCGCTTCCCGGTGAGGTTGTCGTGGATGATGCTGACCGCTTCATCAACATCGTCGGTCAAGCTGAACAGGTCGAAGTCCTCGGCCACGACGGTCTGGGCCCGCTCGCACATCGTGTGCCGCATCCAGTCCAGAAGTCCCGCCCAGAAGTCGCGGCCGATGAGGACGACCGGAAAGGGCACAACCTTGAGGGTTTGAATCAGCGTGAGGCTCTCGAAGAACTCGTCCATCGTGCCGAAGCCGCCGGGGAAGATGACGAATCCCTTGGCGTACTTCACGAACATCACCTTGCGGATGAAGAAGTAGCGGAAGTTCAGCTCGACGTTCTGGTAGGGGTTGGGCAACTGCTCCATTGGCAACGCGATATTCAAGCCCACCGAAGTGCCTCCGGCGTCCAGCGCTCCCTTGTTGGCGGCTTCCATAATGCCCGGCCCTCCGCCGGTGATCACGGCGAAGTCCTCGGCCACGAGTTTGGCGCCGCAGGTTACCGCGAGCTGGTAGTAGCGATCCTGCGACGGCAGGCGCGACGACCCGAACACGCTCACCGACGGCCCGAGCTGAGCGAGCGTCTCGAACGATTCGACGAACTCGCTCATGATCCGCAGCACGCGCCACGCCTCGTGCTGCAACGCTTCTTTGTGTTGCATCGTGTCCATGTGGAGCCTCCTGAGTCTGATCGTATCGGCCAGACACCACTCGCCGGTCGGGTATCAGGGGCGACGCCGATGGGCCGCCAAGGACGTTTTTGCAATAACATGTTGTCTGCCAACGACTTACGCTGCGATATTTGAATACGGTTCCCAAAGGTGATAGACTGCGGGCAGTATGGCCAAAACCCTCTCCTCCCGCCGACGCGGTTCGACGAGCAACCGCGGCGCGGTCGAGATCATCACCTTCGCCAATGCCGTTCGGTATCTGTATGACCGGGTGGATGTCGAGCGGATGCGCGTCATCCGAGCCAACCAGGGTCTGTTCAAGCTGGACCGGATGCGCGGGCTGTTGGCGGCGCTGGGCAACCCGCACGAGCAGCTGCGGACCGTCCACGTCGCAGGAACGCTGGGCAAAGGCTCGACCGTGGCCATGATCGCCTCGATGCTCCAGGGGTGCGGGTACGGCGTCGGGCAATACACCAGCCCTCACCTGGTGGACGTGCGAGAGCGGGTCACGATCAACGGCCAGCCCATCAGCAAGGCCGAGTTCACGGAGTCGATACGGCAGACAGCCGCCGCCGCGGCAACGCTGCCGAACGAGCCGACTTTCTTCGAGATGCTGACCGCCCTCGCCTTCAAGTACTTCGCCGAGCAGGCGGTGGACATCGCGGTCATTGAGACAGGTCTGGGCGGGCGACTCGACGCCACTAACCTGATCCGGCCCGAGGTGAGTGTGATCACCCGGATCGACTACGACCACATGCACATTCTGGGTCGAACGCTGCCCAAGATCGCCCGGGAAAAGGCTGGCATCTTCAAGCGCGACGTGCCCGCATTGTCAACCAAGCAGCCACCCGAGGTTGAAGAGACACTGCGAGCGGTCGCCGAGCGCGTCAAGACGCCGTTGCGGCTCATCACCAAGGACATCGAGTTCAGCTGCCGATTCGGCGGGGCGTCCGGATCGCTGGGCCCACACACGCGAATCTGTCTGTTGACCGACACGAGCCAGTTCATGCACCTGCCCGTTCCCTTGCAGGGCGAGCACCAGGCGCTCAACTGCGGTCTGGCGCTGGCGGCCATTGACGTCCTCAAGGGATCGGGATTCGAGTTCCCCGAGATTCCCTTACTCGAAGGGTTGGCCAGGACTCAGACGCCGGGACGGATGGACCTGGCCTGGCGCCAACCGCGGATCCTTTTGGACGGCGCTCATAACCCGGCCGCGATCGGCGCATTCATGCGAAGTGCCGGCGCCTACGTGCCGTATGACTCGATGATCTGTGTCTTTGGTTGCTGTGAGGATAAGGACATCCCGGCGATGCTCGACCAATTGGCGTTGGGGGGAGACAAGGTCATCTTCACTCGGGCCAAGAACACACCACGGGCCGCCGACCCCAAGGAGCTTCACCAGCTCTTCACCGAGCGCAGCGGCAAGATGAGTCAGGTCGCCCGGACCCTTTCCGAGGCCCTGGATTTGGCCTCACGAGCCGTCGGTCGGGACGACCTGATCTGTGTGACGGGCAGCTTCTTCCTGGTTGGTGAGGCCAAGAAGTACCTCGCCGACCTGGAACGCAAGCGCCGGGCGCGATGATCCCACCGGCGGTTCAAGACAAGGCAGCTTATTTGATTCACCCGAATCAGCCGATACACTTGGCAACGATGTGCGCGACGACGACCCCGCTTCGACCGCTCCTGCTTGGCCCGACCACCGGGTAGCCCGCGCGCGATCCACTGCACGTATTCACCAGCAGGGCCTCGCGTTTGCGGGCCCTTGTTGCTATTCATCCACCGCCTTTGACCGAGGCACGACGCATGAACAACGCGTCAACGACCAACAAGCAACAGACGAACCCGGCCTCTGAAAGCGACCAGACGCCTCCGTATCGATACACGGGTCGCCTGGCCGGTGAGATCGAAACGCGCTGGCAGGCGTATTGGGAGCGCCGCGGCACGTTCAAGACACCGGACCCCGGCCACGATGGCTTCGATGCGTCCAAGCCCAAATATTTCTGCATCGACATGTTCCCGTATCCATCCGGGGCGGGGCTGCATGTAGGCCATCCCGAGGGCTACACCGCCACCGACATCGTCTGCCGATTCAAGCGGCATAAAGGTTTCAACGTTTTGCACCCGATGGGGTTCGATGCGTTCGGCCTACCAGCCGAGCAATATGCGATCGAAACAGGCGTGCATCCAGCGATCACCACGCGACAAGCGATCGAAACCTTCCGTACCCAACTCAAGCGATTCGGCTTTGGCTACGACTGGTCGCGCGAGATCGCCACCATCGATGAGAACTACTACCGCTGGACGCAATGGATCTGGCTGCGCGCGTATCACGCGTGGTACGACCCCGCTCAGGACAAGGCGCGGCCGATCGAGGCGTTGACCGAAGAGTTTGCATCCAGACGTCGCAGGATTGAAATGAACCCCGATGCCTCGCTGAAAGTGGCAGGCGGGTCGTTTCAGCGAATCGCCATTCCGGAACACGGCAAGTCGTGGGAAGACTACCCGGATGATGAGCAACGTGTGATTCTGGATTCGTGGCGGTTGGCGTACCTTTCTCACCAGAGCGTCAATTGGTGTCCAAAGCTTGGAACGGTGCTCGCCAACGAAGAGGTCATCGACGGCAAATCCGAGCGCGGCCGGCACCCGGTCTATCGCAAGTCGCTGCGACAGTGGATGTTTCGCATCACCGCCTATGCCGAGCGGCTGCTGGCGGCTCTCGACGCCCTCGACTGGCCGGACTCGACACTGGCCATGCAGCGCGAATGGATCGGCCGGAGCGAAGGCGCAGAAATTCGGTTCCAGCTTCGGTTTGATACAACGAAAAACGACATTGATGTGTATACCACTCGACCGGACACCATTTTCGGAGCCACCTATATCGTGCTCGCGCCGGAACATCCACTGGTCGAGAAGATCATCAGCAATCCAGCGAATCGCAAAGACGCTGATCCCAACCAGGTTCGTGACTATGTCGAACAAGCTCGGAGCCGTTCAGACGTGGATCGAATGGCCAAGACGAAGGACAAGACCGGCGTGTTCACCGGCGGGTATGCAAGAAACCCGGCGACGAACAAGTGGATTCAGGTCTGGGTCGCCGACTATGTCTTGATGGGCTACGGCACGGGCGCGATCATGGCCGTGCCCGGCCAAGACCAGCGGGACTGGGACTTCGCCAAGGCGTTCGACCTGCCCATCGTTCGCACCGTCAAGCCGCCCACCAACTTTGACGGCGAAGCGTATCTCGGCGACGGGCCGGCCGTGAACAGTGGTTTTCTTGACGGCCTGAACGTCGCCGACGCGAAAAAGAAAACCATCGAATGGTTGGAGGAAACCAACCACGGCCGAGGCACGGTGCAGTTCAGGCTGCGCGACTGGCTGTTCAGTCGGCAGCGATATTGGGGCGAGCCGTTCCCCGTCGTACTCGACGACAACGGTAACCACTACCCCGTCATGGAATCGAAACTTCCTGTTGTGTTGCCTCAGATGACCGACTACACGCCGCAGGAAACCGACGAGCCGCGACCGCTTCTGGCCAAGGTGGCCGATTGGGTCAGCACCACCGCGGGCGACGCCGGCGTCGATCCGGCCCTTTTGCCGCCCGACACGCCGGTGAAGCGCGAGACGAACACCATGCCCAACTGGGCCGGCTCGTGCTGGTATTACCTGCGCTACTGTGATCCCAGCAACGATGAGCGATTCACATCGCGCGAATGTGAAACGTACTGGATGGGCGAGGCCGGGGTTGATCTGTATATCGGCGGGGCTGAGCATGCGGTGCTGCATCTGCTCTATGCTCGATTCTGGCACAAGATCCTCTACGACCTGGGCGAAGTCTCGACACCCGAGCCGTTCACCCGACTTTTTCATCAAGGCATGATCACCTCGTTTGCCTACCAGCGCAGCGACAAAACGCTGGTGCCGATGGATAAGGTGCGCGAGACAGAGAACGACGAAGCCATCGAGATTGCCACAGGGAAACCGGTAACAAGAATCGTCGCGAAGATGTCCAAGTCGCTGCACAACGTCATCAATCCCGATGATGTAATCAACGACTACGGCGCAGACACCTTCCGGCTTTACGAGATGTACATGGGCCCGTTGGAGGCAACCAAACCGTGGAACCCGCGCGATATCGTCGGTGTATTTCGGTTCCTGCAGCGCGTGTGGCGATTGGTCGTCAATGAAGATTCGGGCGAGTTGGCCCTGGCGCATTCTTCCAACGATGAAGTCGAACGCGCGTTGCACGGCACAATCGCGAAGGTGGGCCGCGACATCGAACGCCTGGCCATGAACACCGCCATCGCTTCGATGATCGAGCTTGTCAATACCGCCACGCCCGGAGGCGGGCTCACCCGCGATCAGCTCGAACGGTTCGTGGTTGTGCTATCGCCGTTTGCGCCGCATATTGCCGAGGAACTGTGGTCCAAGCTCGGACATGACCCGTCGTTGGCCGACGCGCCCTGGCCCGACTATGACGAGGCGATGCTCGCGACGGACGAAATCGAGCTGCCGGTGCAGATCAGGGGCAAGGTGCGGGCCAAGCTAATGATCGCTGCGGACGCCGACGCGAAGCTGACCGAGCAGCTCGTTCTCGCCGATCCGAAGGTCCAGGCCGCCTTGGGCGGGATGACGGTCCGCAAGGTCATTGTGGTGCCGGGCAAGATTGTGAACATTGTCGCGGATTGAACGATCGAGCCTAATCTCGATTGACACCCAAACCGTGGGCGTCCCAGCGCCGTTCCGGGGGCGTTCCAGGGCCATGATCAGCGATTTTCTTTGGGTTTGAGGGGAACAGGGGTACACTTATGAGGATGTACGGCACCGCCCAATGGCAGGAGCTTTGCCGATTTGCGGACCCGCAATTGGCCCGGTCCGTCGCCACGTCAATCGAGTCGATGGAGTTTGAGGTTCGCCTCGCCGCCGGTCCCGGTGATCCACCCCAGGAGCGCGCCGAGACGACCGGCCTCGCCCAGCCTCCATACGTCATCGAAGTGGATCACGGCGATTGGCAAACGCTGGCAGACATACTCGACGAGATCGTCGACGAGCAGCTTGAGTTCGATCGGCTCTTTGAAACGCGCCACACGAGACACAGCCGGCAGCGCATTTTCATCATCATTACGCTGACCGGCGTCGTGGAAGTGCTGGCGATCCTCGGCTTGATCGAGCTGTAGGGGGGAATCCGATGGATGATGAAGCAGCCTCACCGTTGCCGGTCAACGCACCGATACTGTGTCGTCGGTGCCGGTACGACCTTCGTGGGACTTCTTCTCCTGTTTGCCCGGAATGCGGTGCGCCGAAGAGTTGCACGAAGCTCGCGTTCTTTAACGATGACGAATTCGATGAAGCCACGCGCGTTCTCAAAGAGGCCGGTATTGATTTTCGGGGCGTGAACTCGCACTCCGGTCATCCGGGACTGATCGCGTTTTACACCGGTCAGATGAACCGGCCGGAGATCTGGTTCGGCCAACACGACCTCAAGAAGGTCTTCGCAACGCTGGACGAGGCCGGTGTGGCGACTCCGTTACCCATCGTCGATCGGACGGAGCCCGTTTGTCCATCTTGTAGCGCACCGCTTGACACCAAGGGCGACGAAATCTGTCCAGCGTGTGGCTCGGTGTTTCAGTGGGTCGATTTTGACGAGCTGTCCGGAGATTGAAACGCCAATCGCAACCGAATCGGACGAACCACGATCAGCTTATCAACGGTACCGCCTGCGATTCGCGGCTTGGCCGAGCAAGACGCGTGGAAAGTGACCCGCAGGTGAACAGCCTCATACACTTGCGGTATGACGCAAGAGCGTGAAACACCGGCTGATGCGGCCAGCGCCGGCATCTGCGAGGTTGAACCTTGGACGCTCCCCGAACCGGAGCCGACGACGTTGATTGCGCTGTGGCCGGGCGACCAGCCGCCGACCAGACTTGAGATTCTGGCTGCGTTTTCCAGCGCCGCCGATCAGAACGCCCAGGTGCTGGACGAACTCTCGCCGAACGAGCCGGACGTGCCGTGGGCGATCGCGGTCGGTATCCCTGGGCTACCGGTGGCGCTGAACATTTGGACGGAGCCGGCTCGTGAGCTTCCGCCAGATGAAACTGACGCGATCGGCGCTGCGGACTGCAAATGGGTCGTCGGCGTCGAGACGCTACTAGAACCCGGCGATCCACTCGATCATTTCGTGACGCTCATGCGCCTCGTGACGAGCGCCCTGGAAAGCTCACCCGCCATTCTCGACGTCAACACCACCCAGTGGCACACCCGCCAGAGACTAGCTGAGCAGTTCGATGATCCATCGATTGGCCCGCCGATCGAAATGCTCTGGGTGATCCAGGCCGTGAGTCGCAATGATGATGGGCCGCGTGGGGGCGCCGGGTGGCTGCACACGCACGGTCTTTGGCGTTGCGGCAAGCCGGAGCTGGAGATGCTCGAGGTGCCTCCCGCCTACACCATCAGAGCGTGCGAGCTACTGAACACGATTGCCGGGCGATTACTCGAAGAGCCGCCTCCGGCGCCCGGCGAGGAGATGATGATCGGCAACGAGATGGCGGTCATACTCCAGCCCTGGCAGGACGTCGCGCCGTATCTCGCGGATGACACGCCGGGAAGTATGCGCGATCGCGCCGATGAGAACGACAACGCCCACACGGGCGTCCGGGCGGTCGTGTGCGACCCAAATCCTCGTGGCGCGTACCGCCGACTCTGGGTGTGGCCGCAGGCGGCGCTGGACCGCTTGGACCGCGATGATGCCGTGCTCTATCCGGCCCAGCGCGTCTCACAGCGGCAGGCATCAATCGCCCGCGCCACCTGGCCGGAGCTTGCGACGACCTTCTCTTCCCTGTCGGGGCCGCTTCTTCGCACTGACGACAAGCCGGCGGATGATGCCGATGAGCCGGCGGTGCGCTTCATCATCAAGGCCGGTCTTGCCCAGAGCAGCCAACCGGACGGCGACCGCGAGCACCTGTGGTTCGTCGTGCGCCGATTCGAGGCTGATCGAGCCGAGGCTCAGCTCGTGAACCAGCCGATCCAACTTGGCCGGATGAATAAGGGCGACATCACCTGGATCGAGCGGGAGACCGTCTCCGATTGGTCGGTGATCACGCCCCGCGGCAGCTTCGATCCATCGTCCGTCGGTCAGATGCAGCGTGTCATCGATGAACTGCGCGAGGAGGTACTCAAGCCATGACCAACGAGGACGACCTGGAACCGATCGCCCAGACCGACACCGAATTCGAAGCGCAAACGAAAGCTGCGGTCTTGCGGGCTGAAGGGATCGACTGTGCCGTCGTGGGCAACGCACCCTCGTGGACGGGTCAGATGTCCTTGAGTCCAACCGGTCGAGGCGCGTTCGTTCTCGTGAAGCGTCAGGACGCCGATCAAGCCCGCAAAATCCTCCAGCAGCGAATCGACGACTCTGTGGATCTTGATTGGGACGAAGTGGACGTCGGCGAGCGCGAGGACGCGCTTCCCCTGCGCCCGATCAACGGCATGCCGCTGCCCGCGAAGATCGCCGCCGCGCTGATCGCGTTGATGCTGCTGGCGGGACTGATCGTGGCCGTCCTCGTGATCATTCGGTGACATGGATTGCGCGTGGGCCCGCAGCGAGCTTAGCCGCCCTGGGGCGTCGGTGACTCGACCTCGGGCGTCGATCCCTCGCGGAACTCGATCAGTCTTGGTCGCGGACCGAATCGATCGGCGGCTTGGGCCGCGTCGTTCGCGCGGGCGAGGTCTAGATTCGTGTTTCTCTGCACCTGGCCTGTGGCCGGGTCGATCAACAGCTCCGCTGAGCCCAGCACAAGCTCGAACTGCAGGGTTCGCATTCTCGGTTCTTCAGGGCTTTGATCGTCTTGATCGACGCCCCGCTGCACCGTGATCGTGACCGTATCACCCGGCTTTCGAGCCTGGATCATCGCTACGAACGACTCCCATCGCCCAGTGGGCTGACCGTTGAAATGAGTGACGTGATCGCCAGGCTCGATCACTTCGATGGCGGGCAGCCCTTCCACCAGTTGCTCGACGATGATTTCGTTGCGCCGGCGTCGTCGGGGATCAACGCTTATGCCAATCGCCCCGCGGGGAGCGTTGAGCAAATCATCACGCAGTACGAGAAGCAAGCGATGCCGCTGTTCGAGGCTGAGATGCTTGCCGGCGAGCATCTTACAAATCTGGCGGCGATCCACGGTCCAATCCAGAAGCCGTTGCATGGCTTCTTCCCGAGTGCAGAACACCGCGTCCTCGAGCTGGGCGACGAGGTCAGCGAGGCTGGGGTCCACCGTGACAAACGCGAGCTCCTGATCCGTCGGCAGAGCGGTGGCGTCGGAGATGAAGCTGGATGGCGGCTCCAAGATCACGACTTGCGGCTGTTGCCCGATCGCCGCATCCGCCCCGCAAACAATCGTCGCGACGACGACGGCCCGCGCGGTGATTGGCCACCCCCAGGCGTGGTGGATTGTTTGAGCCACTCGTCTCATCCTTCAACCCCCGAGATAACGAACGAGCTTCCCGGCCCGCGGCACGATCCAGCGGGACTCTCGCTCAACCATACGCAGGAAGGAGGAGGCGCGGATGCGTCCAAAGCTCCCGGTGGCGGCGATCGGCACCACGCTCTCCATGATCAACGCCTCCAGGATGAGCCAGGGCAGCGCCGCCAACTCCTGATCGGTGAGACGGTCGCCGGCCGTTTCATGATATCCATGCACGAGCGCGCGAACCCGCTCGGCATCGAGACCCGCCGGCCAGTGGTCCGGATCATCCGGCCAGGACATTCGCATCGAGAACTGCAACACGGCGTTGGCAATGTCCGCCATCCGCGGCTCAAGGCGAGCCGAGTCGAAGTCCAGCACCGCGGCGATTTTCGACTCGTGAAACAGGAGGTTCCCGGGATGCCAATCGCCGTGGATGATCACTTTCGGCCAGGATCCGTACCCAAACTTATCGACGCGTTTCGCGGCCTCGTTGTAGGTCTTGTGCAGGAACACGCATATTTTTTTCAGCATCTTCCGATCCGCGTGCGGCTCGACCGCAGCGACGGCATCGGGAATTCGGGAGAGCTTGACCTCGAGTCCGGCGGCGCCGTGGTACGCTCCGACCGGCGGATCGAAGGGCGGCTTGAATGTCGCAAGCAGCCGATGCAACGCGCCCAGCACCCGGCCGGCCTCGTGCGTCTGGGCCACCGACTCGTCATACCGCGTCCCCACCGCATAGCGGAACAGCTCGTAGATTCGGCCGTTGAGTTGGAGCAGGGAGTTGTTCGTGCCTCGCGTCCCGACCAGAGCCGCGATGGGGTAGTCGCGCTCAGCCAGGAAGAGCTGCAGGCTGTGGGCGAACGCCACGCGATACGGATCATCCCGACCAGGGGCCCGGCGTTTCAAGAGGAACCGGCCCTGTTGGCTCTTGATGCGGACCTTCGGTGCTCGGCGCGATCCTCGGCGGTACTCTCGGATTTGCTCGATCTCGCCGAGGTCGTAGCGACTGAGCACGATCGCCAACTCGTGCGGATCGAACTGATCGCGCTGACTCCGCGGTTCGAGAATCGGTCCGAGGTGCGCTTGCGGTTCTTGAGGCTCCGGCAAGGCCATACCACTGTTATGCACCGTAATGACCTGCCAGGCAAGGATCAACCGCCCGGCAAATCTCGGTCACTCCACGTTTTGCACCTGTTCCTTTATCCGATCAATAGCGCCCTTGACCTCTACGATGAGGCGGCTGATCTGAGCGTCGAGACACTTGGCCGCGATCGTATTCGCCTCCCGCAGCATCTCCTGCCCGAGAAAGTCGAGGGTGCGCCCCGCTGGCTCGCCATCGTCGGCGTCGATAATCTCGGCAAAATGCTCCAAGTGCGCCTGGAGCCGGGTGACCTCTTCGGCGATGTCGGCCCGTTCCGCGTACACCGCCACCTCCCGGAGAAGGTCATCGTCGCTGACGGCCGTCGCGTTCTCCGCCAGCAACACGGTGATCCGGTCGCGAAGCCGCTCCTGATACAGTTCCACAACCTTGGGCGCCCGCTCGGCGATCACGGCCAGACGCTCGACCACCTGACGGCGATAGGTGTGCAGCAGCTCGTGCAGCCCTCGCCCCTCACGACTGCGCATAGCCAGGACCTTGTCGCACGCCTCCTGAGTCAAGCTCGCCAGGACCGGCTTCGCCTTCTCCAGCATCTGCTCCCCGGTTCCCGACATGACCACTCCCGGCAGCGCAATCAGAGCCCCGACGTCGATCCTCGCTGTATCATGATCCACGCCCGGCACGTCCAGCAACTGATCAAAGTACCGTTGCAGGGCGTTGGTGTTGATCTGGGCCGCAGCGTCTGCCGAGGTGTCCGAGAATCGCACGGTCACGGTGATGCTTCCGCGATTGAGCCGGCTCGCCACCGCTGATTCGAGTTCCGGTTCCAGGCCTTGCAGCTCTTCGGGCACCCGCGTCACGGCTTTGAAATATTTGCTATTCAGTGATCGCACCTCGATGACATAACGAGCCCCGTCCACCTCCTTTGCGGCGGTCCCAAAGCCCGTCATCGAGCGAATCATCGGCTCAGCGCTCTCCGGGGTCGTCGTCGGTGTCGTCGTTGGATTGATCCGAATCCGAAGGATCAATGATCGGTACAGCATCGTCCGGCGGCGGCGTTTCTGCAACGGCTGTGGGGAACGTCGCGCCCAAGTCAGGCGCGAGCGTATCGCCCAGACCGGCCCCCGGCCCCGTGTCCGGAACCGGCCCGGCTTGGACCGCGGCCGGGGTTGCCGTCACCCCGCCTGGACCGACATTATCCAAGAGGTTCAGCCCAACCGCCAACAACAGGTACAGGGCGAACGCGACAACGGTGGCCACGGTCAACGCATCGCCGACCCGCCCGCCGAACACCGTGTCCGTGCTGCTTCCGCCCGCGCCGCCGAAGGCGCCCGCCAGCCCACCCCCCTGTGGCCGCTGAACGAGGATGATCAGCACCATCCCCAATGAAACCAACATGAAAAGGACGGTGACGATCACGAACCAGATACTCATGCTGTAGGCGCCTCGCGCTTCTTCTCGGTGGCTTGAACCGCAGCCTCAACGATAGCCTTGAACTGCGGCGAGTCGAGCGACGCTCCCCCCACGAGTCCCCCGTCGATCTGGGGCTCGCCGAACAGGTCCCGGGCATTCGCCGCGTTGACCGACCCGCCATATTGTATTCGCAGCCCCCCGGCCGTGTCTTGATCATACAAGTCCGCCACCGACCGCCGAATGATCCGATGCACCGCCGCCGCGTCCTGAGGGCTGGCCACCTGACCGGTTCCGATGGCCCAGACCGGCTCGTAGGCGATGGTCACCTGCTCCATCTGCTCGGGCGCGACCTCCCGCAACCCCGCCATGAGCTGAGACACATTGACCCGGTTGGTGTCGCCGGCCTCGCGCTGCTCCAGGGTCTCACCGATGCACAGCACCACGCCCAGTCCCGCCTCCAGCGCCGCCAGGAGCTTGGCGTTCACCAGTTCGTCGTTCTCGCCGATGACGTGCCGTCGTTCGGAGTGGCCGATGAGCACGACCTTCACATTCAGGTCCAGCAACATGTCTGTACTGATCTCGCCGGTGTAGGCGCCGTTGGGCTGGTGATAAACATCTTGGGCCCCGAGCAAAAGCCCGTGATGACCCAAGGTCCGACCCACCACCTGCAGATAAGGGAACGGCGGGTACAGCGCGATGTCACAACGATCGGCAAAGCAGCCGCACGCGGCCACGACGTCGTCCGCCAACTCCACCGCCGACGCCAGATCGGTGTTCATCTTCCAGTTGCCGCCGACAAACGGCCTGCGTGTCATTCCCATACGCCACAGTGTATCGAAGAACAGCGGGTCAAGCCCGCTGGCTAAACATGCACTCTTAGCCGCGCTCTTCCGTTTCGCCGCAGGGCTTGACCCTGCGGGGGTTTGCGCGAGGTGCTCCCGCCACGATACAATCCGGCGCCATGGTGCAGGCGTATCACGTCATCTTCTCAACCTACGGCTTCTGGCTCCCCAACGACCCGCGCGGTTCGGGATCCGATCGTGTGGCAGCACTACATCTGCAGCGGTTCGGCCCGGCGACGAAAGTACGAACGCGCCACTCCGTCGCTGACGAGTGTCACGACCACGTCGTCCGAACGGAAGCGAAGAAGAGCCTGAAATACCCGCCCGTGATCTTCGACGGATCGCAGGCAGGCGCGGTGGCCAGGGGTTCGCTGAGGTGCTTTGTACTTACGACTACCCCGTGTACGCCTGCGCCATACTCCCGGAGCACGTGCATCTGGTGATCGGCCGGCACGCCCAAACAATCGAACGTATCGTCGCGCATCTCAAACGCGGCGCAACGCTCCGGCTCTTCGAGGAGGATCGTCACCCATTGATGCGCTATCGAGGTCCACGTGGTTCGGTTCCATCTCCCTGGAGCAAGCGCGCCGGTTGGATCGTCTACCTCAACGACGATCAATCGGTGCGCCATCGCATCAAGTACGTCCAGGAGAACCCGCTCAAGGAAGGCAAGCCGCAACAACGCTGGAGCTTCGTCAAACCGTTCCGCGTTTAGCCGCAGGGCTTGACCCTGCTTTCTTCACGTGCGCCAAAGAACAGCGGGTCAAGCCCGCTGGCTAAACCAGCTACACTGTCGCGTCAAGCCATGACCACCCAGACCCAAGCCATCCGAACCGCCGCCCAGATCCGTCAGGAGTTCATCGACTACTTCGCGGCCAAGCACGGCCATACGTTCGTCCCCTCCTCGCCGGTCGTCCCGCTTGATGACCCCACGCTGCTCTTCACCAACGCCGGGATGAACCAGTTCAAGGAAATCTTCCTCGGCTACGGCCGACGCGACTACACCCGGGCCGTCAACACCCAAAAGTGCATCCGAGCCGGCGGCAAGCACAACGATCTCGAAGATGTCGGCAAGGACCACTACCACCACACCTTCTTCGAAATGCTCGGGAATTGGTCGTTCGGCGACTACTTCAAAGCCGAGGCCATCGAGTGGGCGTGGAACCTGCTCACCAACGTGTGGGGATTAGACAAGGACCGCCTGCACGTCACCGTCTTTGAGGGCAACGAAGCCGAGGGGATCGAGCCGGACATCGAAGCGGAAGAAATCTGGAAGCGCTTCGTTCCCGCGAACCACATCAGCCGGTGGGGAAAGAAAGACAACTTCTGGGAGATGGGCGAGACCGGCCCCTGCGGACCGTGTAGTGAGATTCATTACAACTTCGGTGATGTTGCTTCGGGGGCAAAGCTCGTCAATGCCGGCGATCCACAAGTCGTCGAGCTGTGGAACCTTGTGTTCATTCAGTTCAATCGCGCCCCCGGAACTAAGGGCAAGCCCGGAGCGCTCTCCCCGCTGCCGGCCAAACACGTCGATACCGGCATGGGGCTGGAGCGCCTCGTGCGTATTTTGCAAAATGTAGACAGCAATTACGACACCGATTTGTGGACGCCGATCTTTGAGGCGATTCAAAGACACACCGGCGCGCATCCGTATCAAGGCTCGCTGGACGATCCGGTTGATGTCGCCTATCGCGTGATTGCCGATCACATTCGGTGTCTGACGTTCGCGATCACGGACGGCGCTTGGCCCAGCAATGAAGGGCGCGGCTACGTCCTGCGGCGTATTCTTCGACGAGCTGTCCGCCATTCGCACCAAACATTGAAAACCAAAGGCGCCTGGCTGTACGAGTTGGTTCCCGCAGTGATCGACTCACTGAGCGAAGCGTTCCCCGAACTCAACAACAAGCCCGACAAGGTCGCGGCTGTTATTCGTGATGAGGAGGAGGGATTCCTACGAACGTTGGATAGAGGGATTGCATTGTTCGAAGAGGCCTATTCCCGAGCGATCGAAAGTGTGAGTATCCCTCGCCTTGTACCACATGGTTCACCTGCCTTAGACGCGCGCAAGGAGGTCATGCGTGCGAAGAAAGCCTGGCAGCAAAAGACCCCCAACGTTATGTGGGCAGGCAAGGCGCAAGTGTCCGCTGAATACGCCTTCAAACTCCACGATACCTACGGCTTCCCGATCGATCTCACGCGCATCATGGCTGAGGAACAGAACATGAACGTCGATGAGGTCGGCTTCGAGAAACTAATGGATGAAGCGCGACAAAGGTCAAGAGGCGCGGCGCGCGACCTTGATGACCCATTCGACGTACTGGATAGCAAGCAGTTAAAGGCCTGTGACGATTCGCTCAAGTATGTTGAACCGTTCGAGTGCGCCGCGTTCATCACGTCCCTCCCGGGAAGCACGAAGCCCTTTGATACGGACTCTGCCAAGCCGGGCCAGGAGATCGTCTTTACGACCAACCGCACACCGTTTTATGCCGAACAAGGCGGTCAAGTATCGGATACTGGGACTGTCCACACGGATGACGGGGAGATGCTGGTTACACAGGTTCACCAGCGTGGCGATTACATTGTTCACATTGGGCGCGTCACGAAGGGCGAAATCGTGCTCGGAGAAATCTGCCGAATGAAAGTCGATCGCCCGCGCCGCCTCAGCATAATGCAAAATCACACCGCCACGCACTTATTGAACTTCGCGCTGCGGGCGGTGATCGGCCCCGAAGAGGATCAGAAAGGCTCGCTCGTCGCGCCGGATCGGCTGCGCTTTGATTTCAGCTCGTCTCACGCGATGACCAGCGAGCAGATCGAGCAGACTGAGCGCCTCGTCAATGCTGACATTCAGCAGGAGCTGGAGGTCTACGACGAGGTGGTGCCGTTATCGCAAGCGAAAGCGATAGCCAGCCTGCGGGCGGTATTCGGCGAGAAATACCCCGATCCTGTGCGCGTGGTCAGCATCGGCGTGCCGCTGAAGGAAGTGCTGGCCGACCCGTCCAACGAGCAATGGAAAGAGTTCTCCATCGAACTGTGCGGTGGAACGCACCTCAGGGAGACCGGCGAGGCCACGCGCTTCATCATCACGCACGAACAAGCACTGGCGGCAGGTGTGCGCCGCATCATTGCGCTCACCGGCCCCGCCGCTCTGGCCGCGGAAGCAGCCGGTAACGAACTCGAATCCCGAGCACGGCGCGCTTCGGAGTTGGACGATGCGCAACTCCCGGCCGAATTTGACGAGATCACCAAGCTCTTAGATCAGTTGTCGATCGGGGCCGTGGCGCATCATCGAATCGAAGCGCTACTTGAGCCGTTGAAGGGGCGCATAAAGGAATTACGCCGACAAGCGCGGGCTGAGTCTCGATCGAACATCGTCGATCAAGCGCGTGATATCGCAGCCAGCGCGACCGGCTCTGTCATCGTCGAGCTGTTACTTGGCGCCGACAAAGAGACGCTGCGCACCGCATTGGATACGGTTCGCGCCAAACACACGAGCGCTGCGGTGATGCTTTTTACCGTTGACGATATCGAATCGAAGGTGTCGATTGTGGCGCGCGTGCCCGAGGCGTTGATCGAAAAGGGGCTCAAGGCCGGCGACTGGGTGCGCGAAGCGGCGAAGGCCTGCGGCGGCAGCGGCGGCGGTCGCGCCGATATGGCCCAAGCCGGCGGCAAGAATCCCGACAAAGTCCCCGATGCCATCAGCATCGCCAAACGTTATGCTCAGAAGATCCTTCAATGACAAACACAAACCCAGATCAAAAGGACCGCGTGCCGATCGACCCTGACAAAGAGGACGCAGACGCCGCATCGCTCCCGCTCTCGGGTCTGCCCGAGGGTAATGACAACCTGCCCGCCGTCGTCCAGGATGTCGATACGAATCAGATCAAGCAGTTCATAACACAGATTCGTTCGGCCGAGCATCAGGTGGGCGAGCACATCATCGCCGCGCTGCAGGATCCCGATACCGTGGCCGTACTTACCACCGTGGTGATCGGACCCAAGGGCGGACAGCACATCGTCTCAGCCGGGCTCGATCCCGAAACGCTTGAGGAAGTTCAGAACATGTTGGCCAAGGCCCAGCAGGAGCGTCGCGAGGAAATCCCATGCGTCGGGTTCCATTGCTTCGTGAAGCGCAAACCAAAGGCCGCAGAAGATGATGATTCGGCGACGTGAGTTTCTTAAGCGTACGGCGCTTGCGGTCTCAGCCCCGATCGCGCTGAGCGGCCAATCGTTCGCGCATCGTTTTCAAGACAAGGACAAGCCGTTGTTCAGGATTTCATTAGCGCAGTGGTCGCTTCATCGCATGCTCCAGGGGGGCGAACTCGATGCACTTGATTTTGCTGCGTTCACCAAGAACGAATTCGACATCGAAGCGATCGAGTATGTCAATTCGTTCTTCAAGCAATACGCCCAGGACAAAGCCTATCTGGACCGACTGAAAAGACGAGCAGACGACAACGGCGTGAAAAGCCTGCTCATCATGGTCGATGGTGAAGGCGGGCTGGGGGATCCGGATGATGCGAAGCGCGAACACGCGATCAATAACCATTACAAATGGGTGAACGCCGCGAAGTTCCTCGGCTGCCATTCAGTCCGTGTCAACGCTCAAAGTAGTGGGACCTACGACGAACAGCGCGACCTCGCGGCCGACGGTCTTCGCCGATTGACGGCGTTCGCCGCACGAGAAGACATCAACGTCATCGTCGAGAACCACGGCGGGCTCTCGTCCAACGGCGGGTGGCTGTCGAGTGTGATCAAACAAGTCGATCATCCGCGCTGCGGCACACTGCCTGACTTCGGCAACTTCCACCTCGGCCGCGACAAGTGGTACGACCGCTATCAAGGCGTGACCGAACTCATGCCCTTCGCCAAAGCGGTTAGCGCCAAGTCGCACGATTTCGATGAATCGGGCAACGAAACGCACACCGATTTTCGCCGCATGATGAAGATCGTGCTTGATGCAGGATACCACGGATACGTCGGCATCGAGTACGAAGGGAACAGCCTCAGCGAAGTTGACGGCGTCAAGACGACGAAGAAACTGCTCGAAACGGTGCGCGATGAACTCACCGTGCAAGCGAATTCGAGCGAATAATCCCACCGCGAGGGATCACAAGCCCGCAACTCCCTCATCCCTCATCCCTCATCCCTCATCCCTCATCCCTCATCCCTCATGGCACATG
>JACZRS010000027.1 GCA_022574595.1 Planctomycetota bacterium
ATGATGCGGATTCCGGGACTTGGAATGAGCAGCAGGAAATAATTTCTCCTGATCCGGGTACGTTCGGCACATCAATCTCCCTTGATGGCGATGTTGTTTTAATCGGCGCATCACAAGATCAGGATTTCGGCCTCGGATCAGGCGCGGCTTACATTTTCCGCATGGATCCGGATACACAAATCTGGCAACTAGAGCAAAAACTTCTGCCGAATGACCCAGTGATAGGAGCTTCCTTCGGTTGGTTTGTCTCACTAGATGGGAACACAGCATTGATCGCAGCACCCGGAGCGGATGGCACAGAGTTCCTGGAAGGGGCGGCTTATGTATTTACCTATGACGGCCAGCAATGGACGCAGCAACAAAAACTATTTGCTTCTGATGGTGAGCCACTGGATACATTCGGTCGAACAGTCTCCTTGGCAGGTAATACCGCAGTAGTTGCAGCTATCTCGGATGAGGTTGATGGACAAACCGTAGGCTCGACATACGTTTATACATTCGATTCCCAACAGTGGAACGAGACGGCCAAGCTCTATGCATCGGAATTTGATGGAGCCGAAGCTTTTGGCACACACGCCAACACCGATGGCGAGAACGTCATTGTCGGTGCTAATTTCGCGATAATTGACGGCCACAGCGAAGCAGGAGCAGCATTCATCTTCGGCGGACTAGGTGATTGCAACAACAACGGCATAATCGACATCTGCGACATAGCAGACGGTACTGCAACCGACCAAAACAATAACGGCCAACCCGATGAGTGCGACAAACTTCCCTGTCCTTGGGATATGGACGGCAGCGGCAGCGTCGGTGTCGGCGACTTACTTATGATGTTCACACAATGGGGAACCCCCGGCCTAGCCGACTTTAACAGTGACGGCATAGTCAACACAGCTGATCTACTAATCCTCTTAGCAAATTGGGGCGCATGTCCATAAGAATAAGGCATGAGGGATGAGCCATGCGCCATGTTTAGCCGCGACCCGACAGGGGAGCGTTTGAAGATTGTAAGTACCTTGACTCTTGAATACCAGAGTTGATACCAAAACTTTAGCATAAGCCAAGTGTCGGATTATCCGTGCAATCGTTACAGATAGAACTGATTATTCGTTCGAGCACTATCAGGAGATGATGGATGGTGTTTATTATTCCGTTGTATAGATAGGAAGCGGCTTAGATCGTAGTGCTATCGGACCGTTGAAATCATGCGGATCTTCATTGATATTCTGATCGCTCTGATGATTGCAGGAATACTTGCAGGTGCTGTTGTACTGCATCGCACTAAACAGGAAAAGCAGCAGAAAATCGAAACAACGCGCATTGAAGTTCGCCGCTTCCAACGACAGCTGATGCTAAAGGCTGCAATGGCTCAGGCGGGACTTGGCATTGAAAGTTTTCCTGATACGGTTGATCCAACTTGGTTTGGTGAGAATTTCCCAAAGAATCTTTTGCTAAGTGAAGGGCATCCCTGGGTTGAAATTGCTGCAAAAGGTGAGCGCACACTAGTTCATCCAATTGATCCCACCGCTAGCGAAATGACTGATGCACAGTTTTGGTACAACCCATACTTAGGCATTGTGCGAGCGCGTGTGCCAGCTGATTTATCTGATGCAAAAGCAGTTGAGCTTTATAACACTATAAATGAGACGGAACTTGTAGATTTATTTAGCCGCAGCCCAAATTAGCTGTCTCTTATCAAATGATTGTGGATAACTGCCCCGATCATTTTTGTAAATTTTGTGGTTTGACACCAATTTTTTTGCAATTTGGCAAATTAGCAACCTTCAAGTGGAAACGCTTGGCTGGTTTTATTGCAAGAAAGTGATGTGAATTGGCGTCTTATGCGCGCTCAAAAACGACTAATCATTACAAATTGCTTGCTCAACTGTGTATAGACCAGGCGGTTGTTGAGTAAGCCAATTTGTCAACTTCAGCGCTCCATGGGCAAAAAGATCACGATTAGTTGCAAAATGTTGAATTTTTATTCTTTCGCCAGTTCCGCCAAATTCTACGATATGTTCTCCTATCACATCTCCCGATCGCAGGCTGTGAATTTGATCATCTGCCAGTTCAATACCCACCTGTTTGCGCAAAGATTCTGCGATTCGCAAGGCAGTTCCCGACGGTGCATCTTTCTTTAATACATGGTGAATTTCCGTGAGATTCACGTTAAAATCACTACCTAAAAGACGCGCTGCTTCGGTTACTAATTTGATAAGCACAGCCACGCCAAAAGACGTATTTGGGGCGATCATTGCAGGTACTTTGCGCGACGCAACTTCAATGATATCGCGAGTTTGCGGCAAAAGTGCTGTTGTACAAATTAGTAACGCAGCTTCATGCTCAATTGCGTATTGGGTTGCTTTTCTAGCTCCCGAATCACTGGAAAAATCGATGATTGCATCTATGCGGTCATTGGGGCGGTAATTTGGTTTTGCCAAGTCGTTTTCGCTTTTACATTCATCGATTTCTCCTACCAATTCAAAGCGTTCATCATCGTGTGCAAGTGCGCACACACGAGCGCCCATTCGTCCCGCAGAACCAAAAACAACAAGGTTAATCATGGTTGAATCCTATCATTGCGCTGCCTTGTACTTGCTTAACACTGGTTATGTCATACCATTAATGTAAAGATAGTTAATAATATGTTCCGATAGATCTACAAATTTTGATTGGCGGTTGGTCCGCCACCCTCAGTTCGCGCTGACAGCTCCGACACCTTAGCGTTACAGGAGGTTCTACCTATGGCTAAGAAGAAACGCGCTACGAAAAAGAGGGCCGGACGTAAAAAGACGGCCCGTAAGAAGACGACCAGGAAAAAGACTGCTCGTAAGAAAACGACTCGCAAAAAGACGACTCGTAAGAAAACGACCAGGAAGAAAACTGCTCGCAAGAAAACCACACGTAAAAAGGCTACTCGTAAGAAAGCCACTCGCAAGAAGAAGACTCGCAAGAAAGCCGCTGGCAAGAAGACTACTCGCAAGAAATCTACGCGTAAGAAGGCTTCAGGTCGCAAGAAAGCCACTCGAAGAAAAAAGAAGAGTTAGGCTTTGTTTTGCCTGCTTACCTGACTGTATAAGGTTGGCAGAAAAACCAGATTATCTGGGCTGGCCATTGGCCAGCCCTTTTTTTATAGCTTTAGTGCATTGGGACTTGATGAGACATGCTGTGCGGCGTATTTCATTGAGCCTATGCTATTATCGCTTATTTAAATACTTGCAATCCGTTATCACTGAACGACGAAAGATGCACACATGACGCACATCATTGCCGAACCCTGTATTGGCACTAAAGACGCTTCCTGCGTTGATGTTTGCCCTGTTGACTGCATTCACCCAACTAAAGACGAAGGAGAATTTGATCCAGCGGAGATGCTCTACATTGATCCGGACACCTGTATTGACTGTGGGCTATGTGTCGATGAATGTCCCGTGCAAGCGATTTTCCCTGAAGAAGACTTGCCGGATGAATGGCAGAAGTACTTTCAGATCAACGTCGATTGGTATGAAAACCAGTAATTAACTGCTAGAAATCTAGGGACTTTGACAAGAACCTATTGATCCGGATCAAATAAAACTGAATCTGGATCACGCAGCGGACCGTTCGTCAAAGTCTTCTTCATCTTCATCATCGGTTTCTGTGACTTTGCTTACACCGCTTTGAGCATCAGGCTTTTCCGTCCAATCCTCGACTCTTGAACCCAGTTCTAGCTCACTGGACATGGTCTTGCGGTAGCCAAGCTTTCGTATGACTTCCAGAACATCCGTCCATGTTGGAAACGTCAATCCGTTAACACGCTTAAAAGCATCGATAGCCATGATGAAGACGAATTGCTCTTGAGTCATCTCACCTTCATCAGCTGCCTTCATAAAATCTGTACGCCTTCTTCCTGGTCCTCTTCGCCGTTCGAGATTGGTCTGGGAGGTAGTTGCACTTATATCTCGACGATCAAGGCCGCTACGACGATCAACAACATTTTCTTCTTTGTCGCTACTATGTTTTTTGTTTTTATTGTAAGCCATGTTCCACTCCAGTCATCAAGTTCCTAAACTGCCTATCGCAAGCTAAGCTCTGCATAGGCGAAAAGCTCGTGCGTAAGGAAAGAACCGTTGCAGCATGATCCATTCATCCTGGGCAAGTGGCGCTAATCGTGGCCACCAGATCTATCCTCCGGGCTGAAAAAACTAACCCGGACCACAGCAATCCAATATGACAATTTCGACTAAATCCAGCTCTAATTTCACTCCAATCGCAGCCATCCTGGCTTGGATTTGGCCAGGCCTTGGGCATATCAGCCTTGGTCATCGAAAAAGGGGGATTCTGATCATGGCTGGAGTCCTGTTTCTTTTTCTAGGCGGCATTCTCATAGGCGGTGTGGACGTAGTAGATCGCAGAAATGACAAGCTCTGGTTTTTTGCCCAAGCCGTCTGTGGCCCCATCGCTTTCGCTACGGACCTATTAAACCAAAAATTCCTTAGCTCCGATGAGAATGTAATTAAACGAAAAAGCATCAGCCACATAAACGAAATCGGAACCCTCTTTACTGCACTTGCAGGACTAATGAACCTCGTTGTAATTCTTGACGTACTTCATCAAGCATCAGGCAAGCAAGCGTTCGATAGAAGGGCAGCGAAAAAAACGTGACGCTCATCATTGCCTACACCCCGTTTCTTGATCCCATCCGTGAATTACAGGATTGGTGGTATTTACTATTACTCCCATTAGCGTTTGGGATTTCAATGATATACAAAGCCATGCGCTGCGAAAATCTGAAAACATATTGGCACAACGTTTTTGTTATGACTGCGCAAATCGTAGCTGCGATGATTGCACTAGCAGTTGGGCTTATCTTTATTGTGCTAGTACTGGTCCCATTAATACCAGTTAGATAAAAACTGGCTCAATATTAACTAATCACCTACTTTGCGCATGACGTATGCAGCTGCGTACATAGCTGCGATATCCTCTCGATCTACGCAGGTAGCTTCATATTCACTGTTAAGTGGCTCAAGCCTTATCTTCCTGCCATCATCCTCTAGGTAAATTCGCTTAAACGTAGTTTCGTTATCGCGAAGTAATCGAACAAAGCAATCCGATCCCGATGGGGTTGGCAATAATGGTGAAAAGACAATGATTTCCCCTTCACGGTAAGTTGGCTCCATAGAGCTGCCAACTACTCTTGCAGCAAACGCATCAGGATCTGTCACGTCAGGACAATGTATGTATTCATCTGCAATCGAAACTGGATAATCCAGATCCGTAAACTCACG
Organism: Planctomycetota bacterium; assembly: GCA_022574595.1. Classification (GTDB taxonomy): domain Bacteria; phylum Planctomycetota; class Phycisphaerae; order Phycisphaerales; family SM1A02; genus JACZRS01. The sequence goes on from JACZRS010000027.1 coordinate 5,271, forward strand.
CGGATAACCAGCTGCGACCTGGTTAATTAGCGGGATGCGTTTGGATGTCGGCAATGGGCCATCCAGATTGCTTGCGACTTTGTCTAATAGCTGTCGAAGCTCACCACTTTGATAAAGCTGATCCAGATTGTTTCCTTGTCTGCAAGCTGAACGAAGTTGCTCAAGTATGCTTTGAGAAGTAGTTAGCTGTTTTTTAACGCTAGTCGGAGTGCTTTGCCACTTTAGGACCTTGCATATGCGCCCATCTGTGATCCCCATAACAGATTCAATCAATCCAACAGTCCTAAGCGAAACCGATCTTGTTCCAGATTCCATACGCGACATCTGCGCTTTGCTGCAATTGATAGCCCTAGCCAGGTTCTGCTGGCTAATACCTGCTGCAATCCTCTCCTGCCTGATCAGGCGACCTATTGGAGCCATCTGAACCTCCCATCACCCCCGGAAACCACAGAACCCCCGGAAACCCCGGAAACCCTCTGGAAAAAAAGTTTCCAAATCTGTCAACTGGGGCCTTGTCAAAGCCTCAGCATTGCCTAACATTACCCTAACGAATGACAAATATCAACTGCATTTCCGAAATTTCCTGTAAGTCCTTCTGGGAGAAAACCTTGTGAGAGCAGAACCGTCAAAAGCCAACAAGCGGCCGCTGCTTAATCGCCGCTCGATTGCTGAAAAAGTGGTTATGCGCGCTGAATTCCTCGACTCTGCTGATCGAGCCCTCTTACAGGCTGTATTTGATCGTGGAATTACCGCTGCTGAGATTGCCAGAGCAATAGGGGAGCGGCCAGAAACTATGCGAAGACGCGTACAGCGGCTTGTAGAGCGTCTAGGTTCCAACCCTTACCAATTTGTAATGCGACAACTAAAAGATTGGCCACCCTGTCAACAAAAAGTTGGCGAATCCGTCTTCCTAAGAGGCTTATCACATCGAGAAGCTTCGCAGCAACTGGGAATGTCTCTGCACAGAGTCAGGCGTGAGGTCGAGCGCATACGCAGCCTCTACGACAATCAACAACGACAAGATTCCTTTTAGAAAGAAAACAAGTGACACGTCAAATCTCACTAGAGTATTCCGTCGCAACGGCTGTCGAACCTTCAAAGCGCGTCATGCAAACCGCAGCAATGTTCGGCCTGGGTGTTGATGACAATAGATCTATCAAAATAGTTCCGCAATGTATTATCCCACTACCGCCGGCAAGTGTCATATTTATTACAGGTCCATCCGGCTCAGGCAAAACAACAATACTTCGTTTGATTGGCGAAAAAACCATTGAATTGGGTTTGCGTGTTATTCGCTTTAACAAATTACCTGAACTTCCCGATCAGCCGCTGGTTGACGCGTTTGATTTGCCACTTAAGCAAGTAACCGCATTGTTAGCCCTAGCTGGCATGGGCGATGCATTTGTAATGCTTCGAAAACCATCACAATTAAGTGATGGGCAGCGATATAGGTTGCGCTTAGCTCAAATGTTTAGTATCGCAGATCGCTCAGATAGCAGCTGCATTATCCTTGCAGATGAGTTTGGAGCTACATTGGATCGCCTTACAGCAAAGATCATTGCGCGTAATGCACATCGCTGGGTAAGTAAGTCTCAGCATACCTTCATTGTTGCTACAACACACGATGATTTGCTCGAAGCTCTTGAGCCTAGCGTCCTGGTTGTCAAGGAGCTTGATGAAAATATCGAGGTGCTTGTAAGATGAACATCACTTCGCGTTTTAGGAACTTACAAGGCCCATCCGTAGTAGATGAGCTTTGCCTCAAGACTGGGACCATGAATGATTACAAGCGCCTGGCGAGCTTTCATTACAAATCTGGAAGACCGGGTGCAGTAACTGCGGTATACAGCTTAGTTCATCGCGCCCCAAGTATTGCAGGCAGATTCCTTCAAAGACCGGACCAAACAATGGTAGTAGGGGTTCTGCTTAGATGCTTGCCTCACCTTGCCTGCCAACTCCGCGATCAAGCAACGGGTTTTAGATATCGTAACTTAACACCACGCGCTAGTGCTTCAATGATCAATCATGAGTTTCGTACTATTGCGCGCGTAATAATCCATCCACAGTGGCGCGGATTGGGCTTAGCGGTTCGTCTGGTAAAGCACGCATTAAGTGAACCGGAAACGATCTATACCGAAGCCCTCGCAGCAATGGGGCGCGTACACCCGTTCTTTGAACGATCAGGGATGATCCGTTACGACAGGCCCCTCCGGCCGGAACATGTTCGTCTTGAAGAAGCGCTATATCGACTGGGAATAGACTCTACTGATTTAGCGTCGATCAGTTTGGTTCGCGCTAAACTTGAGAAAGTAAGTGCTGCCAATCAACGCTGGATCGAAACAGAATTGCGACGTTGGAATCGCACAGCTTTTCGCATTCCCAAAGACAAGATTGCAGCCATGAACCTTAAGCAACTTCTTATTGCTGCGCGAGACAAATTGCTTGTGCAGCCGGTGTATTACTTAATGCATCACAACTAAAGACAATCAACGCAAATGTTTGGCGGGATCGAGAGTAGATGACTTTTAACTTTTTTAAGTGAGCCATCACCATGCCGAACCTTGCACTTGACTTTCTTGATGATCATCCAGGAAATGCTAATCGTATGAACGATGAGTTATTTCAAAAACTCATCGGGCACATTAGCGAGAGTAAAAACTATCCGCCATTAATCGTTCGACCTAGTCCTCAAACAAAAGGGCGATACCAAATTCTAGATGGGCATCACCGTGCTAAGGCTCTTAGGGAGCTTGGGTTTAGCAATGCAAATTGTGATATCTGGGATGTAAATGATACGCAAACGGATATGTTACTCTTGACGCTGAATCGTTTGTGTGGGGATGATGATCCTTACAAGCGAGGCGAGATCCTCGAGCGCTTATCACAGACAATGGATATCGATGCGCTAGCTAAAAAACTCAGCGATGATTCGCAGCGCATAAGGAAACTAATTGAGGCAACCAAACCGCCTCCGCAGCCACTTGAACCCAGGGAAGTTTCGGATATGCCTCACGGCGTGATGTTTTTTTTAACCGCAGCTCAAAAGAGTTGTCTTTTTGGACAGCTAAAACCACTCGCTAAAGATCGAAGCGATGCGCTAATTCTGCTATTGGAATTGGACCGCAAATTACAGGATTAACATTCATGCCCACGCCGATACGCAAACGCCGAAGCGCTGCTGCGCTTACTGAAGAACTATTTGAACATTTGGTTCAAGCAAAACACGCGCCTGCACAGCTCGCAGAAAAGCTAGATTTGACCTTATCTGAACTTGCAAAGTGGGCTGCTCAGCCGAAACATTCGCGCGTTTTGGAAAACCTTGCGCGACTTGCGGATGTTCGCGCGCAAATGCTGGTTAGCGAATACCGAGCTTCCGCTGCGATTCGACTAATAGAAATTGCGACTGATAGCGAAGGGGGCGAAGTATCTCGTAAAGCCTGTGTCGATTTGCTTCGTGCAGATTTAGGTGTGTTTCAACAGACGAAAGATCAATCAGATGAAGATCAATCGCCCGCTCAGCCTAGCGAAGAAGCAATTCTAAATGCGCTGCAAAAACTAGGTGAGGAGACATCCTCTTGATCCATCAGGAAGCTAGTGCAATTGATGCACGTCGGGCTGCACGATTAATAATGCCACGCACACCTGAGCAATTGCACGCTTATGTTCGATTGGTTCTGGGTTTTCAAATACCACGCAAAGCTATTGTTCCTGGTCATACTGCGCCGTTTTCATATATTGAGCACGCATTCTTTGAAGATCAGCAGCCACGCGATTGTGTTGTTTGGGCCAACCGTGGGGGAGGCAAAACGCAGCTCGGCGCTATCGCAACATTGCTGGACTTACTCTTTAAGCCAGGTATTGAAATTCGCATCCTGGGCGGATCGTTCGACCAATCCTCGAAAATGTATCGTTACCTGAAACGCATGCTCGAATCAGATGTCTTTGCGGATCTAATTCAAGGCAATCTAACCGGCCAGGCTGTAACTTTAATAAACGGCTCGCGTGTCGAAATCCTTTCCCAATCACAACGTGCAGTGCGTGGTCAACGCGTTCACAAACTCCGATGCGATGAAGTAGAACTCTTTGATCCGGAAATCTGGGAGGCAGCCCAGCTTGTAACAAGATCAGGCCAATGTGGGAGAATTTTCGTCCACGCATCTATTGAAGCACTAAGCACAATGCATCGGCCCTTCGGGCTTATGCAAAAACTTGTCAAGAACGCCAATGAACAATCGAAAAAGGTTATGCGCTGGGGTGTGCTTGATGTTCTCGAAAAATGTCCACCACAGCGAGACTGCGATACTTGCAGATTGTTTAGCGATTGCCAGGGTAGGGCTAAACATGCTGAGGGATTTATCAGTATTGATGATGCGATTCAGCAACACACGCGCGTAGGAAATCAAACCTGGCGCTCTGAAATGCTTTGCCTTGAACCCAGCAGATCAGATTCGGTATATGCGGAGTTTGATCTTAAAAAACACGTTGTAGAGTTTACAGTTAATCAATCGCAACGATTAAAGACATGGGTGGGCGGGATTGATTTTGGATATCGTTCGCCCACGGTTTTACTCTGGGCGTTTGTTGATGAAGTTACTGATGTTCTTTACATTGTTGATGAGTTAGCGGTTCGGGAACACACAACCGAGCAGATCATCGACCAGGCTAGTCACCGCAATTGGCCGCGTCCAGAGTGGATTGGGGCTGATCCCGCAGGCAATCAGCGAAATGAACACACCGGCACAACCACCATCAACATGTGGCGGAAAGCGGGATACACAATTCGTTATAGAAAAAGTGAAATCGAAGCCGGCATAAGTGCGGTTAGAAGACGATTAAAAAAAGCAGATTCAAGTGCCGCACTTTTTATCCACCCTCGTTGCCGATCTCTAATTGAATCGCTATCAATGTATCATTATCCAACTGATAAACCGCAGATAGAGCTACCCGCAAAGGACGGCCCGGACCATGCAGCAGACGCTCTTAGATACTTGATAGTAAACCTCGACCGCAGCCCCTGGGATGTGAAAGTAAGAACGTATTGATAGGTCCAGCAGCACCTAGGCTGGCAAAATTTGACGTGAAACTTAATATCTATGCTTGCTTATCTTAATATTGCAATTATTCTGGTGTGCTAAGAGCTGGCCATAGGCTCCTTGCGACGTCATATTGGAAATATCAATTCGAGAACAGGAGAAGACAATGCGTCATCTATTAAATCCACTTCTTGCCGTAGTAGTATCGGTCCTGAGTGCTAGTTTGGCCTACGCCGGCGGCGATACAGCGCTCACTTATCAAGGTCGGCTGCTCGAGGCGGGTGAGCCGGCCAATGGAATGTTCAACGTTGACTTCAGTCTGTGGGATGATCCTGCTGCTGGAATTCAGGTCGGTGCGACTATAACTTTCAACAGCCTGCCGATTACCGACGGACTCTTTACCGTCCAGCTCGACTTCGGCGCCGCCGCATTCGACAACACCGATCGCTGGCTGGAGATCGTCGTTAATGCAACAACACTCACGCCGCGCCAGCCGATCACCCGCACCCCCTACTCCATCCAGACTCGCGGAATCATTGTTGATGCGAATCAAAATGTCGGAGTAGGGACCACCACTCCTGCCTACCCACTGGAAGTGGTCAGCGACAGATCCAGAACGATCAATGCTCGCAACACCGCCACCTCGGGCGCCTCAGACGGCGTATGGGGCTCGACCGCCAGCAACTCCGGCTGGGGCGTCTTCGGCTTCGCCAGCGCCGCATCCGGTTCCACCAACGGAACGCGGGGCCAGAGCCTCAGCACCAGCGGCACGGGCGTTCTGGGTTTGGCCAACGCCGGCTCAGGCTCCACCATCGGCGTGTCAGGCCAGAGCACCAGCCCCGACGGCACGGGCGTGTTAGGCGTCCACAGTGCTTCGTCCGGCACCGCGCCTGGCGTGCTCGGCCATACGAACTCAACTTCTGTGAACGCCGTCGGAGTTCACGGGCGCATCAACAGCACTTCGCCTGGCGGGTTCTCCGCTGGTGTTCGCGGAGAGAACTTGGGCAAGGGTTTCACGGGCATCGGCGTGTGGGGTTCCCAGAATGGTAGCGGCTGGGGCGTCTACGGAACCACCGGCAGCGGCGCGGGCGTCTTCGGTCGGGCCACCGTCGATGTTGAAACCGCCGCCGGCGTGTGGGGCGAAGGCGTCCGAAGAGGTGTCTATGGCCGCGCTACCGCCAGCAGTGGCTTCGCTACTGGTGTGTTTGGCGAGAGCCACAGCATCCATGGCCGCGGAATGTGGGGACATGCCACATCCTCGACAGGCTTGACCTTTGGCGTGTTTGGTATAAGCGAAAGCACCGCCGGTCAAGCTGTGCGTGGTTCTGCATATGCCACGTCAGGAAGCACATTCGGCGTGTACGGCACCTCCTTCAGTTCCGAAGGAACGGGCGTCAAGGGTCACGCCCAAGGCAATGGTGCCACCATCGGGGTGGAAGGCAGCGCCAACGGCGGCGGCTGGGACTTCTACGCTTCGGGAGCTGGGGGCAACTACGGTGCCGCTTCCTCAATCCGCTGGAAGAGCAACGTCCGCAACATTGATCAGCCATTGGACAAGATCGCCGGTCTGCGCGGCGTCTACTTCGACTGGGATGCCGACCATGGCGGTCACCACGACGTGGGCATGATCGCCGAGGAGGTTGGTGAAGTCCTGCCTGAAATCGTCAACTACGAAGAAAACGGCATTGATGCCATGGGCATGGATTACAGCAAACTAACCCCACTACTTGTAGAAGCAGTGAATGCACTGCACAGGGATGTTGAGCACAAAGACTTACAAATCATGGAACTTCAAGATAGACTCAATGCGTTGGAAACGCTGGTTGAGCAACTTGCATTGCAAATTCAAGGAGGTGCAAAATGAAGCACTCTAAATCAATCGCATACATTCTCGCAACCTTATTCTGCGCAACCGCAGCCGCTTTCGCGCCACTTGGTGGAGGCAACTTCGACCTGTCATGGCACACCATCGACGGCGGTGGTGGAACATCGGCCGGTGGTGGTTTCGAATTATCAGGAACCATAGGCCAACATGATGCAGGTCAGACTATGACCGGCGGAAGCTTCGCGCTAACAGGCGGCTTCTGGGCTGGCACTGGCTCAGCTCCGGGTATCCCTTGTCCGTGGGACCTCGACGGTTCCGGCTCGGTTGGCACCAGCGATCTACTAGAACTCTTTGCACAATGGGGTTCAGCAGGACCAGCTGATTTCGACGAAAGCGGATCTGTTGGCACCAGCGATCTACTCATCCTCTTTGCCAATTGGGGACCGTGTGAATAGAAAAGGAATCAAGCATCTACAAAGTCCTGCTTTATCATGTGGCCGAACCGGCGGATGATCTGGTATACTAGTGCAAGTTATGGATAGTGAAGTAACTCGCATTTTAAAGGCCGTGGATGATGGCGACGCAAGTGCTGCTGAGAAGTTGCTTCCGCTGGTTTATGACGAGCTACGTCAATTGGCGACTGCCCGCCTTGCGCGCGAAAAACCCGGCCAGACCATTCAAGCCACTGCTCTTGTTCACGAAGCGTATCTGCGTTTGGTTGGTCGAGACGTTGAGGACCTTGGGGACTGGGACGGTCAAGCTCACTTTTTCGGCGCTGCTGCGGAAGCGATGCGCCGGATTATGGTTGAACAAGCTCGGCGCAAAGCAGCTATAAAACACGGCGGTGACCGCAAGCGACTCGAACTTCGGGAGTCGTTCATTGAGATCAGTGGCAACTCTATCGATATGGTCGCGCTGAGTGAAGCGTTGGATCGCCTACATGAGGAATCACCTGAGAAGGCCACGCTGGTTAAACTTCGCTACTTCACAGGCCTTACCCTGCCACAGTCTGCAGATGCGTTAGGAGTTTCGCGCGCTACCGCTGCACGTTGGTGGGAATACAGCCGGCTGCGGTTGTTTCAGTGGATAAAGTCTGATGAATCTGACCAACTGGCATAAATCCATGAGTTTGTATGAGACTGCTGATAGCATTTTCTCGCATTGGGTAGAGTAATGCATGGAGCCTACACATGGTGTCAGATAATGAAAAGATTAGTCTCGACTTTCTGCTTGAAGAAGTTCTTCGAATACCGCCGCAAGAGCGATCAGCATTTCTTGATTTGCACTGTAGTGATGACGAGGTGCTGCGCGCCGATCTCGAAAGCCTTCTGATAACCCATGCCAAGGCAGGTGACTTCCTTAAGCAGGCTGCGTTTCAAGCTCCGCCTGACGTTGATGCGACGTTGCTAACCTCGCCACAAGAAAAGTCCGGCACGATCATCGACAAATACAAATTGCTTGAGAGTATTGGTGAAGGCGGCTTCGGCACGGTTTGGATGGCGGAGCAGAAAGAACCGGTAAAGCGTCGTGTTGCTTTGAAGATCATCAAGCTAGGTATGGACACCAAGCAAGTGATCGCGCGCTTCGAGGCTGAGCGGCAAGCGCTTGCGCTGATGGATCATCCCAATATTGCAAAGGTGTTCGATGCGGGCGCCACTGAAACTGGACGCCCTTTCTTTGTCATGGAACTTATCAAGGGTGTACCGATTCTAGAATATTGCGATACCCAGAAACTCGACACCAAGGCGAGGTTGGATTTATTTATTCGTGTTTGTAACGCGATTCAGCATGCGCACCAGAAGGGCATCATCCACCGTGATATTAAACCCAGCAATGTAATGATCACTATGCACGATGGAGTGCCGGTTCCCAAGGTCATTGACTTCGGCATAGCCAAAGCTACGAACCAAGAACTCACTGATAAGACGTTGTTCACACAACACCGGCAGATGATTGGAACTCCTGCGTACATGAGCCCAGAGCAAGCGGAAATGAGCGGGCTGGATATCGACACGCGCTCAGATATCTATTCGCTCGGCGTGTTGCTATATGAAATGCTCACGGGCACAACGCCATTTTCAAACGATGAGCTAATGAGCAAGGGATATGCGGAGATGATGCGGATCATCCGTGAAACCGAACCGCACAAGCCAAGCACGCGGCTATCGAGTTTAGGCGATAGTGCAACAGACACTGCTAAACAGCGTTGTGTCGATGTACGGGAATTGGGTTCGGTATTGCGGGGTGATTTGGACTGGATCGTGATGAAATGTCTCGAGAAGGACCGCACGCGCCGCTATGACTCAGCTAACGGTTTGGCTACGGATATTCAGCGTCATCTTAATGATGAGCCGGTTGATGCCAGCCCGCCGAGCCAGGTATATAGATTTCGGAAGTTCGTCAAGCGCAACCGAGCTGGCGTGATTGCTGCGACAGTCGTGGCCTTGGTACTGGTGCTAGGCATCGCCGGTACAACCGGGGGCATGCTCTGGGCGCTATCTGCTGAGAAGGGAATGCAGCGAGAATTAACCCGCACAAACGAGGTTAAGCAGATCATCACGGAAATGCTAGGCAGCATCAATCCAATTGTTGCTCAAGGTAAGGATAACGCGTTACTCAAGGAAATCCTTGATAAAACGGCCGAGCGCCTGGCCAATGAAGAGATCCAAGATGAATTGATCGCTGCCGAATTACATCATGTCATCGGTATGGCCTACCGGGATATTGGATTGTGGGACGAAGCAGATCAGCATATTCCTGTAGCGGTAGAGATTCGTAAGTGGCTACTGGGTGAAGAAGATCCACTTACGCTGCAATCTGTGCATGAATCGATTTCACTCTGTTTGTACTTGAAACAGTTTGAGAATTTGGAGACGCTAGCTTTCAGAAACCTGGAACTCCGCAAGAAAGTGTTGGGTCCTGAACACCCCGACACGCTGGCTTCAATGGAAAGGCTTGCGGAACAGTACGGCAGGCTTAAACGGTTTGATGAAGTAGAGGCACTCCTTTTAGAAACGCTGGAGATTCGGACGCGCGTGCCAGAGCTAGGGCCTGATCACCGTGACACGCTGGAGTCCATGAGTCACCTCGGTCTTCTCTATTTAAGGGCAGGGCGGCTGGAAGATGCCGAGCCATTACTGCTCGAATCACTGGAGGCCCGAAGGCGCGAGCTTGGTGAGAATCACCCTGATGTGCTTCCGTCCATGGGCAATCTGGCACACCTGTACAGAAAGCAGGGTCGGAATGAGGAAGCAATCACTCTCATGATTGAATTGAGGGACACCATTGGGCGCGTGCTGGGAGAGAAACATCCTTACACGCTGCGCGTGATGTCCGAAGTAGGTGATTTCTACAACAAGTTGAAGCGCTTCGATGATGCGTGCAATGCTATTAAGATTGAGTTCTACGCGCGACGATATGCTCAAGGAATGCAACATCAACAGACGCTGCGTACGTTGCGAGATCTGGGCAGAGCCTACGAAAAGGTCGGGCGCCTGGAGGATGAATTAGCGTTATATCGTGAATCACTCGCAAACCTGCCGAGTACACCCGACGATGCTGAAGCCTCGCCGATGGCACTGTTTACTGTGGGCTGGATTCTCACACGCAACATTGAGGAAATTCAAGAACCCATTCGGGCTATTGAATTTGCTCAACGAGCTGTCGACTTGGCGCAGTTAGCGAATAGCAGAAGCTTATATAAATTGCTCGATCTTTTAGCATTGGCCCTGCACCAGAAAGGCGACAACGCCAAAGCCATCGAATCTCAAAAGCGCGCTATCGAGTTCATTCCCAAGCAGTTCAGTCCCGGTACTTTCGCTAAGTACGAAAGTCATCTGAGCACCTATGAGGCCGCATTGGCCGAGCAGGGCAGCCAGCCTGGTGATTAAACCGGGCAATAACTCTTGTTTGCCAGCACATACTGGTGAGCAAGGGATCAAAAGATTTATACTTATTTCCTCTTTTGGTGAGACGCAGATGCTCTGGTTGACGCATTGGCCTGTGAGAAGGTAGGCGAAGTGCCTTCAACACCACGAATCAACTGAAGCCTTGGAGAATAAAATGAAACACTTAACAGTCCTAATTCTTGCAGCGGCATTCATCTTAGCTACCAATACGGGTAGCGCTCAAGCTGACATCATCAACGTGCCGGCAGATCAACCGACGATCCAATCGGGTATCGATGCAGCGGTAAACGGTGATGAAGTCGTGGTTGCCCAAGGTACTTACTTGGAGAATATAAATCTCAACGGCAAAGCGATCACCGTCCGCAGTACCGATCCTACCGACCCGGACGTTGTGGCCAATACCATCATTGATGCCGGTGGCAGCGGCAGTGTGGTTACTTGTAACAGCGGCGAGGGATCGAACACGGTCCTGAGTGGTTTTTTCATCACCAATGGGTTGGCCAACTACGGCGGGGGGATGAGCAATGTTGGAGTTAGCCCGACGGTGACTTACTGCACGTTCCAAGGGAACTTTGCTGTTGAGAACGGTGGCGGAATGCACAATCTCACGAGCAGCCCGTTTGTGTTCAACTGCACGTTTAGCGGGAATACGGGTTGCGACTACGGCGGCGGGATGCATAACCAGGGGAGCAGTCCCACGGTCTATTCCTGTGACTTCGTCGGGAACATGACGACGTTCGGCAGCGGCGGTGGGATTGCCAACTTTGACAGCAACACGACCACGATCGGTTGCACGTTCCAGGAAAACTTTGCCAACGGTGGCGGCGGCATGAGCGTGTTCGGTAGCTCGGCTTCCATCGTCGGCTGTCGCTTCGTTGGCAACATCGTCAATTACGATGGCTCTGGAATCAATTGTCACGGGAGTACGATAGACCTGGTCAACACCGAGATGTGGAATAACACCGGGGGCAGCCTCGGTTCGACAGGCGCGACTGTGTTCAGTGGGTACGACTCCACCGTGAGCCTGACTAATTGCACGATCGCCCACAACTCTGGCAATGTCACCGGCGGTCTCGCCAGCTTTGAGAGTACGACCACGGTCGCCAACTGTATCTTCTGGGACAACACACCCGAGCAGATCGACCATTCGGGCAGCGGGACTACTACGGTCAGTTACAGCGACGTCCAGGGTGGTTACTCCGGCGCCGGCAATGTCGATCGCGATCCGGGGTTCGTCGACGAGGTCGGCGGAGATTTGCGGCTCGGTACGTGCTCCCCCGGTGCGGACGCCGGGATCAACAGCGCCGTGCCCAAAGGTGTAACCACTGATCTTGACGGCAATCCCCGGTTCGTTGATGACGCGGGGATCGCGGACTCGGGCTCCGGCACGCCGCCCCTGGTCGACATGGGCGCTTACGAGCGGCAGGATGAATCTCTTGGCGGCATCATCAACGTGCCAGCCGACTACGCCACGATCCATGCCGCGATCGACGCCATCTGTAGCGGCGAGGTCGTCGTCGCGCCCGGAACGTACTTCGAGTCGATCAACTTCCACGGCAAGGCGATCACGGTGCGCAGTACCGATCCGGCGAACCCGGATGTCGTCGCAGCGACGATCATAGACGGCGGCGCGAGCGGCTCGGTCGTCATCTGCGAAAGCGGCGAGGGGCCGGACACGCA
>JACZRS010000006.1:0-41837 GCA_022574595.1 Planctomycetota bacterium
ACAACAGCGGCACTGATTACGAAGACATCAGTAACAACAATCTCTCGATCATCCCCGCCATCATCGAATGTATCTGGGATCTCGACGGAAATGACACAATAAGTACAACTGATCTGCTTATTTTGTTAGGCAATTGGGGTCCTAATCCCGGTCACCCTGCTGATTTTAATAAGGATGGATTCGTTAACACAAGTGATCTGCTCACCCTTTTAGCCAACTGGGGGCCGTGTCCGTAGTTGTTCTAAGCTACTAGGAGGCTGTGAAATGTTATTTAGATTGAAGACAGGTAAACAATTTATTGCTTCAATAGCATTTGCAATCGTAATATCAGCCAAAGCAGGCACGATCAATGTCCCTAGCGACTTCAAAACAATTCAGGCAGCATTATTTGCGGCGATTGATGGTGACGAAGTCGTCGTAGCCCCGGCACCTACATCGAGACGATCAACTTCAACGGCAAGGCGATCACGCTACGAAGTTCGGACGGACCGGAGGTGACTACCATTGATGGCACTGGCAACTTGCATGTCGTGCAGAGTGTCGGCGGTGAGGGTCCAGACACGATACTCGACGGATTCACCATCACCGGCGGCAATGCGAGGGGCGGCATTTCGGACAATCGCGGTGGGGGAATGTACAACTTTGGCAGCAGTCCGACGGTGATCAACTGCATGTTTATAGGAAACACAGCCGTCGCGTTTGGTGGCGGGATGTACAACAGCCACGGTAGCCCTTCGGTGACCAACTGCACGTTTTTGGAGAACACTGCCCACGCTGGAGGCGGGTTGGCCAACGACGTAGGTAGCGCGATGATTAATAACTGCACATTCAGCGGAAACACAGCCCAAAGCGCGGGCGGTGCGATTCTCAACGCCACAGGAAGCCCGACGATTAGCAACTGCACATTCATTGCAAATTCAGCCAACGACTACGGTGGTGGGATATACAATGTAGATAGCAATCCGGCGCAAACCGACTGTCTGTTTAGCGAAAACAACAGTTTATTCGGCGGCGCAATGTACAACTACCAAAGTAGCTCAGCGGTAACCAATTGTACATTTGCTGCAAATTTTGCAATCGTAGGAGGCGCGATTTACAACTTCAGCAGTAGCCCGACGATTAGCAACTGTATGTTCATTACGAACTCAGCCAAAGCTGTCGGCGGTGGGATGTATAACGATGATCCGAGCAGTCCACCAATTTCGGAATCGACCTTCTGCGGCAACGATCCTGACCATATCAATGGCGAGTGGGCTGACGAAGGCGGAAACGAGTTCCTCGATGAATGTCCATGCCCGTGGGATCTCGACAATTCCGGCTCCGTCACTACATTCGACCTACTTGAACTCTTTGCGCAATGGGGTACAGCAGGCCCAGCCGACTTCGATGGCAGTGGTGCCGTTGGTAAAAATGATCTTCTCATCCTCTTCGCCAACTGGGGGCCGTGTCCGTAAGGAATAGGTCGGAAAAAGTGTCAGACACCAATATATCCCCAGAAGAAACGAAACACACGTAATCCCATTTGGCCCCTTAATTGCCGATAGTGTCTATATGAAATTTAAGGACATACTAATTCAAGTTATTCGCAGTGTATTGGGCATTTTCATCGGCTCAGTAGTCATAACGATCATCGCGGAAGGGATCGAGTTTGTTCTTGTGGCTCTCGTTCACGGCTCTATCGCCACAGATCAAGATGTTTACTTTGAAGTCCGCAACCGGCTGCCGATACTTTCCTTAAAATTTTTCTATAACTCATTGGCTGGCTTAGTTGGTGGATATGTAGCAGCTTGGAGCGCATTCCGCGCTCCCGTGATACATGGTCTGATTCTTGCCACGGTACAACTCTCAGATTAATTTATGGTATGACAGCATCGGAATTCGCAGATACAACTCCAATGTGGGCATGGATCGGCCTCGCCTTGACAATGACGCCGGTCATCGTAATTGGATCATGGTTACGACGACGCCGTGCAAAGGGTTCTGCGGCAGCTTGATGCCTGACTTTTCCAATCACAAACATGTGGGCGGGACGCCCGCCGCTAAACGTTTTGATATTTCGATGTTTTGATGTTTCGACGTTTCGACGTTTTGATGTTTTGACGTTTTATCTCGCCGTTTATTCCGTTCCAAGAACGCGACCAACGGTCGCGGCTTTATACTGACTGCTAATTTAAATCAACCAGTTCAACAACACGAACAGGAATACAAATATCACCAACAACATAATGTAAATTATTACGTTGGAGATGCTGAACTTAAACATATCATCAATATATATACGACCCTTCACCTTGTACCTGATGAAGATAAACAGCCCGATAGCCAGGAAGTAAATTGCCAAGGTCAAGAAAAATACAGCGATAATGTCCCACGCCTCTTGCATAAGCAATAAGATACAGAACCCATAAATAAAGGCAAGAAAAGGAAACATCGTGGCATCGCGTTTGACCCGTTTAGCCGGCGGGCTTGACCCGCTGCGTCATGGAATAAGCCACCAAGGCATCGTGGCAGGGTACCATGCACAGTGAGTCTTCGAGTCGCGCGTGAGGCTTGAAGATTGCCGGACCAATCCAGTTTGAAGAATGCGACCAATCCAGATGAAATCGGGACGGCTTTATTACTCATGGCACATGATTATCCCTCATGGCTAAGCTGCAACTTGGATTTCCGTACGGGGCGCGTTACACTCAGGCTCGCAAAGCTCGGCAGTGGAGTCGGGCCAAGGTTTAGTGGGAAATGTTGGGTTAAGAGAGGATCTTAGAATGGCAGCAGTACGGTACATCGTCGATGACGTCGACACGGCAATTGAGTTTTACGTATCGAATCTAGGCTTTAAGCTGGATCAGCAATTTGGGCCGGCGATGGCGATCTTGCAAAGAGGTGACCTAACACTCTGGGTCGCCGGTCCGAAGGCCTCCGCGTCCAAGCCGATGCCCGACGGTTCCAAACCGGTCCCTGGTGGATGGTCTCGATTCGTACTTACCGTCGATGATCTGGAAGACCTTGTTTACCGTTTGAAACAGGATGGTGTGCGTTTTAAAAACGACATTTTGCAAGGCCCCGGCGGCAAACAGATTCTTTGCCAGGATCCATCAGGTAATGTCGTCGAGTTATTCCAGCCAGTCTGATCTTCGCTTAAAGGTTTCGTCTATCTGCTTTGAACCGAGTGCAGTCGATGGTGTTGTTGGGATATGTTGCATCATGGCATCAAGAATGATGGCTGAATAATTCTGCAGTTTGATGTTTTAGCGTTTTGATGCTTGGACGATTCTTCAAAACGTACACATCTGTGTGCGCAAACAGTCCAGGGAATAGAAAAAATGAATTTTTTATAAGAATCTTTTCCTCACTCACTTTCACGATCATAGGGAATTATCTTTTCCCATTCATCCGCTGCAGCTCGCGCTACCACAGCCACCACTGGTTCGGTGTCGCTCAAGTTAATTACTTCATGCGGCACTCCGGGTTTGATGTAAATAAAATCACCGGCCTTGTTATCAAGGGTTTGCCTGAGGCCGGGTCCGTACTCGTGACGCACATTACCTTGCAGGATGTAAAGCATGAGATCGAAGCCATCGTGAATATGGGCCTTGGCTACACCTCCGGGCGGAATGGTTGCCACGTTCATAGAAAGCTGGGTCGAGCCGACGTTCTTGGCGCACATGCCGGTCTTGTAGTGAATGCCGTTCCAATTGCGACAATTATCGTGAGAGCGGATGGTGAGTATATCTTCGCCCTCCACGTTTCCCAGCGGGACTTCCGTGCCTGTAATCTGATCGGTCATGCTACGTTTCCTCCATTGTGGGTACTCCCCAGTATAGACATTCTCCCTATTATAAGAGCAAACCATGAAACGTCGCATTATTAAACTCGCTGTGTTTATTTTGCTCGGAGCGATAGTCAATGTTGCTGTTGCATGGGCTTCGGCTTTATGGGTGGATGCCATGGCTCCGAAATACTTTCCTGCGCAACTGCGAGGTAACACAGCTGCAAATCACCCGCGCTGGGGAGTCTTGGTAACACCGGAATTTAGCTCGACTCATGTTCAGTCGAGCGCATCGCGCAAGCCACCTGCTCGTAGCCCGCTGCCGCCTAACGCGACTAAAGATGAGATTGACGCTTGGTTGGCTGGCAAAGCAATTCGTGTTCCCAAAGACATAATAGAAGTTCCTTATTGGTCTCGCACTTCAAAGCCACCAAAGGAGAGTGATTATGAAGCTATGGGCTTATGGGAGGAGGCACGCGGTTGGCCCATGCGTAGTCTTGTATGGTACTACTCGCACCGGTTTTCGGATAGCATCGAAATTAAGCGATGGTCAATTGAGCTTAGCGGTACACAAGGGCCGATCGGTTTGCCACGCGCACTACCCTTGCGCCCAATTCCCCTCGGTTTTGTCATAAATAGTTTAATCTATGCATTATGCATATGGATATTGTTTGCAGTTAAAGCCAATTTGCGCAGAATCACCCGAAGCAAACGCGGCCACTGCATTAAATGCGGTTACGACCTGCGAGGGTCATCCGGGATCAGCGGTGTATGTCCCGAGTGTGGAGTTGGAGACGATGATGTTTAAGAACTTTCAAACAGATCACTTACTAGCCAAGCGCTTTGGCATCGACAAGGATGAGTGCCAAGGTCTCATCAAGGCTATAGATAAACGCAAGCAATTTAAAAGTGCGATACCTTCTATTGTTGGATTAATCGTCATTTTCGCATGGATGGTTTTGTATGGTCGCGGCACTGATGCCCTTGAAGGAACACGTTGGGATATTCTTAGCTTTCTTTTCGATATTGGACCCGTTGGCATTATCCTCGCAATCTTCTCCGGACTTGGCATTGGGACATTATTAGCAGCTAGCACTGCAATCGCGTTGCGCAGGCGATTTCTCAGCCAGCAGTTTCATTACCACTTATTTACCCCAGCGTGCTTCTGGTGTGGATATTCATTAAAGGGGCATGATTGTGACGGCAACTATATCAAGTGTCCAGAATGTGGAGAGCGTTCGCGTATAGGTGGTTAGCTTGAGGCTCGACCTAAACTACCCCTCCTACCCAGCGCTACCAAGGAACTTACCTTTTTCATTGCACTCTTGTATTACCCTAGTTTCTCTGTCAAAATCTGATTTGTCACGGACGAATCAAGGCCAAGGATGGCGGAACCGGGTAGGGGCGGGAGTATGATATGAAAAAGAGTGTTTTCTTAGCGTGTGTCGCTGCTTGCGGCTTGGGTTTTATTGCTTCAAAAATTGAGATGCAGGTAAATGGGCAACCACAAATTAACAATGAGGGACAAGAAACAGAATATGAGCTTGCAGTCTCCCCCTATCGTGTGCATGAGGGTTTCCACAACGGCGTGCCGGTGCTTACGACTAGATCGCACTTAGTATTACGCACTTGGGATGATGGGCGAACTGAGTTTGCGTTCCTAAACTTTGATCCCGATGAAGGCTGCTCGATTTCATCGCCTTGCTTTAGCGGTTGGCAAACTTTAGATCAATAACTTAAGCGACACAACTTGTGTCACGCTTCATTATTGGGATGATTTGATTTTAGTGGGCTTTGTGCGGCTAAAGTCAGTCCTTGTATATAACCTTGTATGCCTGCCAGCCGAGAAGTCCTCCGATGATTGGAGCGACAATGAATACCCAGAGAATTTTCAGGGCAGCGCCTTGCTCGAACAAAGCTGGTCCAAGCGAACGGGCAGGATTCAGTGAGGAATCGCCTAGTTGAGCGCCTACAAGGTGTGCCACGAAGAGGAAACCTCCGATAGCGACTGCATGGAAACCGGGTGTTGTATCACCGCGCGTTGCAGCAAATATTGTGAAAAGAAATAACGCTGTCAGCACCACTTCCCAACCTAAGAGCGACATGATGCTGGCGTCACGAGGGTTGCCGTTTGCGCCGAGACCATGTTGGGCAAGCTCGTAAACGGGGAGACCTTTAAGGAGCATCATTAGTACTAAGCTTGCAACAATTGCTCCAACGCATTGACTGATTATGTATCCAGGCAATAGGTTCATCTTAAGGCGTCCTGAGAGAGCCATGGGAATAGAAACGGCGGGATTGACGTGGCAGCCGGAAATTGGTCCGATGACTAGGACAAGTACGCCGAGTGTTCCACCGAATGCTAAGGAGATACCGAGCCATCCCGTATCGCCGTATCCGCTTAGAAATCCCTGGAGGGAGGCAACTGCGGTACCTATGAATACTAAAGTAAAAGTTCCGAAGCATTCAGCCAGGTAGGTTCGGGCTTGGCTATTCATAATTTAACTCTCCTTTGCTAAGTGCTGGCACATTTATAGCAGATATGATATTGGTGCGTGAATGGTACGCGTAATGACTATTTAGTTATCAATATTCATCATCGCCAATCGGCGGCCATTGTAAGTAGACGCTTATCCTTAGCCATAGACAAGCTACCAACGGAAATTCGTGATTAGCTATGTGCTAATCGAGCGAGTTTTAGTTCTCAGAAAATGGTCAGACGGCGCTTGTGGAGTAGATTTCAGATAATAGTGGGAGTGGGTTATTGTAACTTCTCCTTCTGTACACCACTAGATCGCCAACGGCGCGTTCGGTGGTGACGAGGTAGCCGTTATCTACGACATGAATATCAAATTCGTCGCCGGCCAAACTATGGAGCGTCTCTAACGTAACAAAATGTTCCAAACGAGCTAGGTTCCTTTGATCACGGACATGGAAGTCATGAATCGCCGTTCGGACGAAGCATGCATGTTGTGCATGGTCAAGACAATACCGCAGCAGCCGTTGACGAATCTCCTCAGAAGTAAAGAAATGCAGTACTCCCAAGAAGAAGACGAAATCGTAGTCTTTTGACAATGGAAATGTTGAGATGTCACCTTGGCGTACAGTAATATTCGGATTGTCTTTAAAGCGAGTATGCGCCTTGGTGTAGCACGCGTCCATATACTCAAGAGCATCAACTTGCCTGAAACGCTTTGCTAACCATCCGGTGATATCTCCCTCAGCACAACCGATATCGATTGCGCTATAAGTGGACAGATCAAGATTCTCCAAGGCAGGTCCAAAATCCTGGATTCTACACTCAAGGGTGTGACGTCCACCACGCTCAAACCATGTCCTGTCAGCAGGTTTGGTCAATTGTGTCATCTTCGAATCCTTGTAAGTAAGTGCGCTTAAATAATCTATGTGACAAAAATCTACGCATGAATCAGCGCAGATATCATCGGAGAATTATCGCCGCAAACTCCAAATTATTAGAAATACTTGCATATTGGATTACAAGGTAGATTTACCTGGTTTCCCACTATTTTATCGAATCTGGATGATGATCACCTGGGGACTAATGATCTTTGTTAGAGAGTGGATATAAAAAAAATCAAATTACAATTAAAAGATCACGCATTAAACAGCTCAACCCATCTATTCATCAAGATTCATCATCGCCAAACGGCGCTGGCGCATTGACAGGATTAGTGCTGTTGCTGCTGTTGCCGATAGGCGCGGTGCTGCTGTGTAATCTTGTGCGTTATTGTCTCGGTTCAGTTGATAATAAAATGTGCCATCGGTGCAGTGGGAAAGTGTAAACCACCAACGGTTGTTATCCAGCAGATTTCTAAATGATGGCTCATCGACTGCAGCGCCGAGAGCTGTCCATACCATACCTAGTATGGGCGACCCGTGTGTATCAGGAAAAGTCTTGTAATTGTCACCGATACATCTGGCAGCGCGCTTGGCATATTCATTATAAGCCGGTTGGTTGATAGGGCTAAGTGCATGGGCCAGCGCTGCTGCTCCTGTTCTTCCCATGTCCGCGTAACCAGGTTTATTTTCCCCACCATCTTTGTACCAGACATAACCAATTTTGTTTGTGCCGCGTACGACGAAATCATGTGCAGCTTTGAACCTGTCGGCATCTATTTCAATACCGCATCTAGCCATGAGTGACCACGCCATTTTTGCCTGCATCGTGAGTATGCAGATAGAACCATATCCGTTCCCTTCTGGTCGATTAGCTGGCCTATGCCCCCAACCACCGTTCTCCATTTGTGCTTTAAGCAGCCAACGATTTATCTCGCGCAGTTCATCAAGCACCCATTCCTCTCTAGTCGCAAGATAATATTCGCCAAGGTAGATTCCATAGAGCGTGTATTTCCAACAATCCAGGCCTCCATAACTAATTTCATCATCAGTCATCTTCGCAAACGCATGCGCAGCTTTCTTTGCATGTGGCAAATATTTTTTCTCACCACTTGCTAGAAGCGCAAGGGCCGCAAACGTGTTTATGTGCGGACGATTATGCCACGTGCCATTTTCCTTCTGTCTGCCTGCCAAGTATTTATAGCTTTCTTCTAAAATGCGATCGGTCTTTTCGCAGTTAAATGGAAATGTCCTTGCAAAACTGCCATAACTAGTATCTATATTCAGCACAACGCTTTTTGCTTTGTCATGGCGCAGTATATCTAGAGTTAGTTTGCCTTCGGATTGCCTTGCCTGACAGGCATCAAGTGCATCGGCAAAATCCATCATTGGCCCTTCATAGCCAAACTTCTTCATGCCGTAGCCGAACTTGTGTGGTGTTGTAAACTTCTTATCATTAACCCCAACAATCCTGTCACCAACATTTATCTTCCTGGCTGCTGGTGTATCTTCAAATACATATGCGACTTCGAATTCTGTTGGTTTATCTTCAAGTATCTTTGCGCGTATGCCTGTAATACCGAGATTGATAAACCAACCACCGGTTAGCGCATCAGGTCCTTGTTTTGTCTTAATGTGATATGGAGGTTTGTCCATCGCTGTTGTAGCAGCAAGTGGTTCAGAAGGCAGCAATCCCGCAATAAGCATGCCTAGTGCAAAAGCAGCAATGGTAACTCTAAGATCTTTATTCACTGTTATTCCTCCATCACAGCCAGATAGCATACCAACGGGTGAAAAATAGGTAGCAACTTCAGACAAAAATCAGTTAAAGTGCTTGTTACCGCAAAAGGAGCAAGGTATGAGCGTCAAACATTTCACACAACTTGTGATGGCTTTACTGCTAACTTCACTTCTAGCTGTTAATTTGACTTCTGCATCACAAGAAGATTCACTGCCAATCAAGGTTTTCGTATTGGCAGGCCAATCAAATATGCAAGGGCATGGATTGCTTCGGACAATAGATTGGTTGGGTGAGGATGAGGAGTATGGGCATCTACTAAAAACACTTAAGAATGAAGATGGTTCGTGGTCAGTGCGTGATGATGTTTGGATTTATTATCCGCGCAATCCCAATACTACAAAACAGGGCAATTTAACGGTTGGTTTCGGAGCAAACAACAACAAGATTGGCCCTGAGCTTATGTTCGGCCACATAGTAGGAGATCATTTTGAAAACCAAGTTTTGCTGATAAAAGCTGCGTGGGGCGGTAAGAGTTTAGCGGAAGATTTTCGGCCCCCCAGCTCAGGCGGTACTACGGGTCCATATTACAATGAGATGATTAAGATTGTTGTAGATGCGTTATCAAATATCAAAGAGCATTTTCCGGATTACCAAGGGCAAGGATACGAAATAGCAGGCTTTATCTGGTTCCAAGGCTGGAACGATATGGTTGATGAAAAACGTGTTGCTGAGTATGAGGAGAATCTTGTAAATCTAATTAAGGATGTGCGAAAGGATTTGAAAACTCCAAACTTACCGTTCGTTGTTGGTGAGCTTGGCGTTGGTGGGCCAGAGGAAGCGAAAAAGAACAAACGCATCGCAGATATAAGAAAAGCCCAGGCTGCCCCCGCTAACCTAGAAGAATTTTCGGGAAATGTCGCTTGTGTAAAAACTTCCAAGTATTGGGATAATGAAGCCCACCAGATACTGAAAAAGTATTGGATCAAGCGTGTGTGGACGGATAAGGATGCTCAAGAACGCTTTGATAAGATGGGTAGTCAGCCCCCCTATCACTATCTTGGAAGCGGCAAAATCTATTCGCTAATTGGATATGGATTCGCCAAAGCTGTAATCAAACTTCAAAATAAGACCGAATCCAAAGGCAACTCAAACTAGAAACAGAGCCAAACTCACTTATAGGATGGCGCAATTGTTAAGCTTCTAAGGCTTTTAGTCATATATATTGATAAATCAGTGCCAATATAGATAAGTTCTTGCATCTATTATTAGAACATGTGCAAAGATATACTTAGTTGGCAAAGGTCTATCCGGACATATATGGAGAAAGTATCTGATGCGACCCACATATTCATTGAATATTGCACTGATCTTGCTGCTTGGTTCACCTGTAATAGTCCAAGCTGCTTTAGAGGCTGATGATGAGAAAGCTAATCGCATAGGTTCTGCTGACACACCACCTGTTCTGGAAGAGCACGAAAATACCAACGCTCCACCGAAGCTGGGCCCAAGGCGAACATCGCTTCCGACGCTGCCTGCATTTGGCGGTTTCCTAAGCGTCCAGGTAAATGTTGATGAGTTTGGCAACAACATCATTGGCGATGCGGCTAATGAACCATCGCTTGCTGTGGACCCGACCGCACCAAATCGCATTGTCATAGGTTGGCGACAGTTTGACACGATTAATAATAATTTTCGACAAGCTGGTAATGCTTATTCCCATGATGGCGGACGAAATTGGAATAACAACCAGGTACTGCAACCAGGCGTTTTTCGAAGCGATCCCGTTCTTGATTTCGATAACCAAGGCAATTTTTATTACAACTCCTTGCGCGGCGACTTCAGCTGCTGGGTATTTAGATCAACAGATGGTGGAGTAAATTGGTCACAACCAGTCTCTGCATTTGGGGGTGATAAACAATGGATGGCTATCGACCGCACTGGAGGCATAGGCAACGACAATATTTATCAAGCTTGGAGTATTGCAGCTGGTTGTTGTGGCCTGAATCTTTTTAACAGGTCTACAGATAGTGCTGCTTCATTTGAAGAACCAGTTCCCTACCCTTTGCCTCCACTTTGGGGAACCTTAGCAATTGGCCTTGCCGGTGAAGTTTATGTTGTGGGAGTCCAAGCCATGCCCTTCAATGTTAATAATTTTCTCTTTGTGCGCTCAAGCAATGCACAAAACGCCGGCCAAATCCCTATGTTTGATATGACAACAAATGTAGACATGGGTGGAAGTATTAATTTTCAAGATGCTCCAAACCCAGCAGGTCTAGGCGGACAGGTATGGGTTACCGTCGATACAAGTGATGGGCCTAATCGCGGCAACATTTATATGCTTTGCTCTGTTGATACAGCTGGTCCCGATCCCGCTGATGTAATATTTGTCAAAAGCACAGATGGAGGAACTACCTGGAGTGCTCCTGTTCGGGTTAATGATGATGAATTATTTAACAATGCCTACCAATGGTTCGGAACAATGTCCATCGCGCCTAACGGCAGACTTGATGTAATCTGGAACGATACTCGAAACAGTGGACAGGCAAATCTTTCGCAACTTTATTATTCAACTTCAAGTGACGGCGGCGTAAATTGGTCGCAGAACATACCCCTAAGTCCTGAATTTGATAGCTGGATAGGTTGGCCACAGCAAAATAAGATTGGCGATTACTACGATATGATTTCCGATGATGTAGGGGCACACCTGGCATGGGCCGCAACATTTAACGGCGAGCAAGATGTCTATTACCTGAGAATTGGCGATTATGATTGCAACGCCAACGGAGTTGCGGATACCGATGATATTTTCAATGGCGACAGCAGCGACTGCAACGAAAACGGCATTCCCGATGAATGTGAAATAGCAGCCGGTACATTAATAGATGATAATGGCAATGGCATTCCTGATAATTGCGAAGTGCCAGGCGATCTTGATGGCGATGGGCATGTTTCCACGGTTGACCTGCTTATATTGCTAGGTAGTTGGGGGCCGTGCGCAGATTGCAATGTTCCGGGGGATTGCCCCGCAGACCTCAATGGTGATTGCACCGTTGATACGGTTGATCTGCTACTGTTATTCAGTAACTGGGGTTAAGCTTTTCTAAAAGTGAGCTAATCTGACCTTTTCATATATGTAGTGATCTATGGATCCAGCCAATCGAACAGTAATTGGGGCTATGGACACAGCCCCCAGTTGGCGAAGAGGATGAGCAGGTCTTTGGTGTCAACCGCACCACTGCCATCGAAATCAGATGATCCGGCTGTGCCCCACTGGGCGAATAGGACTAGGAGGTCGGCAACACTTACAGTGCCAGAAGAATCCAAATCCCATGGGCAAGGGGGAGTCTCGCAAGAGTCCGGCAAGCCGTTGTGGTTGTTATCTTCTGCGGTGCCATCTGCTATGTCGCAGATATCGATTATGCCGTTGTTGTTGCAATCATTAAGGCCGGCGAATAAGAACACGGTTCCGGAATCTTCACCAGAATCATCATCATCTAGTGCGGTGATTACAGCTGTACCGTCGCTAGAAGATGATACTGCAGCAGCGCCGAATTTATCACTTTTATTACCATCAGATGCAGTAAGCTTGGCTTGCTCTACCCACTGTGAAGTATCGGGGTCGTAGTGAAAAACGTAAGCTGATCCGGATAGAGAGCCGTTGTCATCATCACCCCCCGCGCCAATTATCGCTGTATCCTGGATTATTGAAACTGCATTGCCAAATAAATCTCCCGCGGCGGCATCTGAAGCTGTGAGCTTCTGCTCCTCAATCCACAAAGACTTCTTTGAATCGTAACGGAAGATATACGCTGAACCGGAGTGATTACCTGCATCGTTATTATTGCTGGCTCCTATAATGGCAAGCTCACCATCATCTGAAAGCGCGAGCGCTCTTCCGAAGTTATCCAATAGATCTCCATCTGAAGCCAGTAGTTTCTGCTCTTCGATCCATGTTTTACTTTTCGCATTGTAGCGGAAGACAAATACTGCGCCGGAATCACCACCATTATCATCGTGGCGATAAGCCGCGATGAACGCAGTTTCGCCGACAAGACAAAGTCGTGCTCCAAACCAATCATGCGCAGCAGGATCTGATGCAGTTAGCCTTTGCTCTTCCGTCCAGATTCCCGTGTTCTGATCGCGCCTGAAAACGTAGGCAGCACCGAAAGCCTGAAACATCACATCGCTCACAAGATGCGAACCGACTATTGCGACATCGCCATAAATCGATACCGATCCTCCAAATAAGAAACCCTGAGTAGCATCAGAAGCCAGCAATTTCTGCTCTTCGAACCACACGGCCGTTTCCGGATCATAACCAAAGATGTAGGCTGCCCCTGATTCACACAGTTGATTGTTTTTACAGGCATCATCATCATTCGTGGCGCTAATAATTGCATAGTTACCGTGAATTGCTACAGATGTACCAAAGCGATCAAACGCATCCGCATCAGAAGCAAGAAGTTTTTGTTCCTGCTGCCAGTTGCCATTTTCATCAAAACGGAAGATATAAGCGGATCCTGCATTGCCCCCCGCATCATCATCAACGTGTGCTCCGATTATCAAAGTTCCACAACTATCGGGACAAAGTGATAGCGCTTCACCAAAGTGATCCCCCGGATCACCATCATCAGGGAGAATCTTACGTAACTCGTTGGCATTACACTGGGCCCAACTTGTTGCTGCAGTGAGACTAACACCCAGTAGAAACCCTAGAAACCAGGGGGTTATCCTAATTGTCAGACCACTTTTCATAGCAATTACCAGGCACATAAGTTTGTAATAGAGAGTCATAACAAACGCAATTGTGAACGACTGTCTAATTACAATTAATAAGTGTAGCACATTTAGAGCGCAAACAAAGAATAAAGCATTGCTTTTATCGACCGTTAAGTCATTGTGGCCAAGCACTTTACGGCAATTGGACCATAATAGGCTGAATTTTGCTCAATTTTTGTTTTCACAAACTCGCATGACCATGTTACTTTGCTCAGCGTAATGGATCCAAGGGGTAAGTTTGAAATTACGTCATCTCAAACCCCCGTAACGCCCACTGATTGGAGAATTAACAAGGAGCGGTAACATGAAGATTTACTTTAATAATGGCGCCATGTTTGGGCGTCCACACAGCCTCTTAAGAAAACTTACAGCTATTTGTACCTGCGCAGTGGCTTTCATCTGTACACAGTCTACATTGGCTCAGGCGCTGGGAGAATGGCAAGAGCCCCCACCAGTTGATGGGGACTATACCTGGCCGCTTGCAGCCTTTACGGGAGCTCTCATGCCGGATGGGAAGATTCTAGTGTGGCAGACCGATGGGGAAACTGCTCGACTCTGGGATAGCAGTACTGGCGCTTTCACCTGTATGCCGAATTTCTCTACACCACTGTTTTGTTCGGGTCACGCCAGTCTTGCCAATGGATCATTGCTTATTGCGGGCGGCGGCTATCCCAGCAGTGGAAGAAAGGATACCAACGTTTACTGCTACGGAAATTGCTTTCTTACATTTGGTGGTTCGCCTTGGCAAATAAAGCAAGATATGAATTTCGCACGATACTATCCAACATGCACCACACTAGGTGATGGAAGTATTCTAGTTAGTGCGGGTAAGGACGCAAGTGAGCAGCATGTCACTTTCCCTGAAATTTACGATCCCGTTGCGGATTCATGGTCGACTATGGACTTTGCTGATAAACAAATTCCACTTTATCCATTTATGTTTCTGTTGCCGGATGGTAGAGTATTCTTTGCCGGGCCTAGGAAGAATACGTTTGTGCTGGATATAGATACAGGGTTTTGGGATCCTAATCCAATCGTTGCAGAATACTTCGCATCTAAAGGTACAGCAGCGATGTACGAGCCGGGCAAGATCATAAGAATCGGTGGCGATACAGACGGTGTAACTGAGAGTGCTGTTGAGTTGATTGATTTTAATGAAGCTACTCCAGCGTGGAGTACTGCTTCATCTATGAATCAAGCGAGATATGACCATCAAGCTGTTTTATTAGCTGATGGGAAGGTTCTTGTCATCGGTGGACTAGCCCCAGGAGGAGCGCCGTTAAAACTTGCGGAGCTGTACGATCCAGCTGCTAACACTTGGACTAACATGGAAGTTATGACTTTCAACCGGTATCATCATGCTATTGCGCTACTTCTACCAGATGGCAAAGTTCTTAGTGCAGGCGGGAACAATTGCAATGGTGAACCATCGGATGACTGTGATTTTGGGGGCTTTCCTAGCACCTACTGCAATGCTGAATTGTTTGCCCCGCCATATTTATTTGCGGGTCCAACGCCAGTTATCGGATTTGCTCCAACGACAATTAGTTATGGATTAGACTTTACAGTTTCCTTATCAACGACTTCACCTGTTGGTTCATCGGGGATTGCCAAGGTCAGTCTCATCCGGCCTGGAGCAATGACTCATAATTTTGACCAGAATCAGCGTTACGTTGAATTGGATTTTACATTAGGAGGAATCGGGCATCAAAATTCGATATTCATAACAGCACCGCTAAATGGAAATATCGCACCTCCGGGTTATTACATGCTGTTTTTGATCTCAGATGACGGCGTGCCCGCTGTGGCTAAATTCGTGCAATTGCAATAAGCAAACTGCAATGTGAGTCGGAGCATTATCTTCGCTCCGACTCACTCTTATTGACTATTGCACAGTGCCTTGATTACGGACATGGCCCCCAGTTGGCGAATGGTTAGATGTCTGTGCTCTTAATTGGCTTAGAATTAGCAAACATATCAATTTAATTATTTGTAAGCTGAATTTATAATCAATTTCTCAAAAGTTGCGGTAATGGGCAATCTCGTAGATGATTGACATTAATCACTATGGATATTGCACAATTTCAACAGTTAATACGTGACCGCTATTACGCAACTGATTCGGAGCGTGGGCCTGCTGCTACATTTCTTTGGCTAACTGAGGAGTTTGGCGAGCTGGCGGAGGCGATTGCCAAGCGCGAACGTGGCGATGATGTTCAAAGCGAATTAGAGGGTGAATTTGCGGATGTGCTGGCGTGGCTGGCAACGCTGGCAAATATCACCGATATCGATCTCACTGAAGCCTTGAGAAAAAAATACGTAGATGGAGGCGGACCAGAAGGAACCAAATGAGTCTTGAGTCCTGAGTCCTGAGTCTTGAAAGCTGGCGGCTGATAGCTGATAGCTTCTTTAACAATGCCTGATCGAATCGAAGGAATCTTTACAGAGTTATTAGCTGAGGGGCGCACTGCCTTGATGCCGTTTATCACTGCGGGCTATCCTTCGATGAAGGTGACCGAATCGGTAATTGGAGCTTTAGAAGAAGCTGGTGCACATATTATCGAGCTGGGTATTCCTTTTTCTGATCCTATCGCAGATGGACCTGTAATAGCAGCTTCAATGCACCAAGCGCTTTTATCTGGCGTTACGCCAAAGAGTGTATTTGAGCTTGTAAGAAAAATTCGCCCAACCACCGAGCTTGGACTTATTGCAATGGTCAGCGATTCAATCATTGAACGAATCGGTCCCGAGAAGTTTATTTGTGATGCTGCTGATGCTGGGATTGACGGTTTAATAGTGCCGGATATTGACATATTAGTAGCCGAGAAGCTGCGCGACCTTGCGGCTGATCGTGGGATGTCTTTTAGTTTGTTAATTGCTCCAACAACTTCACAAGAGCGAATTAGTCAGATAGCTGCACTAAGCACCGGCTTTGTTTATGTGCTGGCCAGAGTGGGAATCACAGGTGAAAGTCATTCGCCGCCTGATATTGCCCCACGAATCGACCTCATTCGTCAACACACCAATCTACCTATTGCAGTAGGATTTGGGATTAGCACACCTCAGCATGTCGCAGCTGTAACCGAAGTAGCAGATGCTGCGATTGTTGGATCTGCCCTGGTTAGACGAATGGGAGAATCGGATGATGCAGTGATTGCTGCTCAAGCATTTGTAAGCGACTTAGCAGGAAGCCTTTGCGCTAAAACATGAAGAAAAAACTTACAAACATGGATAGACTCTTTCGCTACGAATTACTCAAAGTTCTCTAATGACAACTTATCCACATGGACTTGGGGGATAAGCGTACCTGTAAGCAAAAATCACTATATATTGTGGCCCATTAAGGTCTTCTTGCGAACATGGCAAAGATGACGATACTTCCCACTTACGTTGGCGAAATTAATGATTTTTTGTGGCTTAAGAATTCTCTCTAGGAGAACGAATGACCGTCATGCGAACTAACCGCCTGCCCGTCTATGCTGAACGGATCCAAGATATGGACAGCACCGACTATCAAGAGACTCAAGATCTATTTGGCTCACTAACCTTTACCGGTGATGTGATGCTAAAGCGTCTATCTGAAGATGTTTATGCAAAGCTGCAGAAAACTATGCAGCAAGGCCTAGCCATAGACCCAGCAATTGCCAACACGGTTGCGGAGGCTATGAAGGAGTGGGCGCTTGAGCATGGCTGCACGCATTATTGTCACTGGTTCCAACCCTTAACTGGATCAACCGCTGAAAAGCACGATGCATTCTTCGTGCCAAATGATGATGGCAAAACAATTGCGAGCTTCACTGGCGCGCAACTTATTCGCGGTGAGCCCGATGCCAGTTCATTCCCCTCTGGTGGCATCCGCGATACATACGAAGCGCGTGGCTATACAGCTTGGGACGCAACCAGCCCTGCGTTTATCCTTAGAAGTGGTCGACACGCCACACTGTGCATCCCCACCGCTTTTGTTTCATGGACAGGTGAAGCGCTTGATAAGAAAACGCCTCTACTTCGTTCATTACGCGCTGTAAGTGATCAAGCAATGCGTATTCTGCGAATCTTTGGCACAGATAAGGGTGTCTCGCAGGTC
The DNA here is from genome assembly GCA_022574595.1 of Planctomycetota bacterium. Taxonomy (GTDB): domain Bacteria; phylum Planctomycetota; class Phycisphaerae; order Phycisphaerales; family SM1A02; genus JACZRS01. The sequence continues at coordinate 17,728 of JACZRS010000006.1, forward strand.
ATTACAACAATCGGTTCAGAACAGGAATACTTTCTCATCAATAAGGAATTTTATCTCCTTAGGCCTGATCTTCTGATGTGTGGACGAACCGTCATCGGAGCGCCGCCTCCCAAAGGTCACCAGCTGGACGATCATTACTTCGGGTCAATCCCCGAACGAGTCATGGCATACATGGCTGACGTTGAGTCGAGACTCAATGAGCTGGGTGTACCCGTTCAAACCCGTCACAACGAAGTAGCGCCTGGGCAATACGAGATCGCACCGGTATTTGAAAACGCCAATGTAGCCACCGATCACCAAATGCTGATGATGCATACATTGCGTACATGTGCGCCGCATCATGGTTTTGTGTGCTTGCTGCACGAAAAACCCTTTGCAGGTGTTAACGGTTCAGGCAAGCATAACAACTGGTCATTGGCTACTGATACTGGGGCAAACCTACTGAATCCTCAGGAGGAAACGCATACAAACATGCAGTTTCTGGTGTTTTTACTAGCGGTAATCCGTGCGGTTGATTTGCATGCCAACCTGCTTCGCGCAGCTGTTTCTACAGCTGGAAACGATCATCGACTAGGTGCTAATGAAGCGCCGCCAGCGATCATCTCAATTTATCTGGGTGAGATGCTAAGTGACATCCTCGATCAATTAGAGCGCGGCGAAACTACCTCTACGAAAAAGAGTCCGCATCTAGACTTAGGTGCTAACACTTTACCTCAAATTCCCAGACATAGCAGTGATCGAAACAGAACAAGCCCATTTGCCTTTACTGGTAATAAATTTGAAGTTAGAACAGTTGGCGCCAGCGCATCAATTGCCTGGCCAAACACCATACTAAATACAATGGTAGCTGAATCCCTTGATTATCTAGCAACGCAACTAGAAAAGAAAGTGTCTGCCAAATCCTCAAATGATGAAATCGAGGCAGCGGTCAAAGCCGTGCTTAAAGAAGTGGTATGCAAACATCGCCGTGTGGTATTTGATGGGGATAACTACGACCCTAAGTGGCATGAGCAAGCTCAAAAACGAGGATTACCTCATCTGAAAACCACTGCTCAGGGATTGGATGAGCTTAAGTCCAAGGAAACCATAGATCTTTTCAGCAAGTACGAAGTACTAAATGAACGAGAATTGCGGGCTCGCTATGCGGTTCTTTTGGACCGCTACACCACAACCATTGGAATTGAAGCTAGAACCATGATCTCAATGATCAATACTCATGTGTTGCCTGCTGCTATTAGGTATCAAGGTCAGATTGCTGAGGCAATCGCAGCCACAAAGGCAGCGGGAATCACGTGTGAGGACACTCACAATCAGCTTCAGGACTTAGTCAACATGATCAGCACTTTGCGTAAAGCGACTGATAGGGTTGCTGAAGCTGAGAGTTACACTGCCGAGGATGCTGATCGCCTGGGGCACCATGTCTGTGATACTCTAAATCCAGCTATGGAAGCAGCTCGCGCGGCTGCTGATGCAATTGAATTGGTCTTGCCGGATGACCTTTGGACTTTGCCGAGCTACGCTGAGATGCTCTTTATGCGCTAGTTAGGAAAAACCTAAGGATAAATCAAGCCACGCCCAGGCCTATTGCCCTGTAGTATTGGCTCAAGGAGTGGCATTTATACCTTTGCCAAGTCAGATCCGGTTGGTTAAAGGTGGCGGTTTTGATACCTTGCTCGATGTGTATCCTAACCTTGTGCAAGTTTTAGATTGGAAAGCAACCGATGGTCGATGCACCTGCGACAACTGAATCAAAAAGCCAAACCGCCTCTGATATAAAAGTCGAGGATAACGGACCAGCCTGCAAGCGAATAACCATCACCATCTCAGCTGACACCATCAAGCAGAAGCTCGATGATCAGGTTGGCACATTGTCAGCCAATACAGCCTTGCCAGGATTTCGTAAAGGCAAGGCCCCGCGACAACTTCTTGAAAGGCGATTCGGGGAAACAGTACGCGAAGAAACAAAAACGCAGATCATGGCTGAGGCATACGCCCAAGCTATTGAAGAGAAAGATATCAAACCCGTTGGCGAGCCCGAGCCTACTTCAGATGTCAAGGATCTTAAGCTCATTCCCGGCGAATCTCTTACATTTACTATCGATGTTGAGGTTACTCCTGAATTTGATCTTCCACCTCTTGATGGCATCGAAATCAAGAAACCTATTTTCGAGATTACCAAAGAGAGAATCCAAGCGGAGCTTGACCGTCAATGCAGGCAACTAGGTATTGCAAAGAAAATCGATGGCGATTTCCAGGAAGGCGATATTCTTGCAGTACAGGTAACTGTTAATAAAGAAGGTGAAACAGAACCACTTGTAACAGATCAGTACGCAGTTATATCCGTACCCAGTAAAGATGCGGGTGGGCGCGGACCTGTATTGGGATTGATGATCGATGGTTTGGCAGGCATACTAAAAGCTGCAAAAGCGGGCGATTCAATAGCTTTGAAAGCTGTAGGTCCAGAAGCGTATGAGCGTGAGGATGTTCGTGGCGCTTCACTAAACCTTGAGGTAAGAATCACTGGTGCAGAGCGACCTGAGCCTGCTACGGTTGAGCAAGTAGTTGAAGCTTTTGGGCTAGGTAATGAAGAAAACCTCCAGGAGCAAATGCGTCTTGGGATTGGGCAACAAAATGACAACGAGCAAGCCAGCGCAATGCGTGAGCAGCTATATGACTACCTCGCAAAAGCGGTTGACTTTGAACTTCCAAAGAAACTTTCAGCAGCTCAAGCATCACGCAATCTTGAAAGGCAGCGCATCGAGCTTCTTGAGCGTGGCCTGATGCCTGCTGAAGTCGAGGAAAGACTAGCTGAGATTCGTGAAGAGTCCGAAGCAAATACACAATTGCGACTGAAGCTGTTCTTTGTTATGCACCGCTTGGCAGATCACTTTGACATCGAAGTCTCCGAACAAGAAGTTAATGGAAGAATTGCATCAATCGCGGCTCAGCGTGGTGTGCGGCCTGATCAAATACGTTCTGAATTATCTCAAGCAGGTCGCCTGGCAGACGTCTCCAGGGTAATCCGCGAACACAAAGCTGCTGACAAAGCCATCGCTGGTGCAAAGATTGTCGAAATCCCCGCGGAGGAATGGGCATCGGAAAAATCCGGACAATCTAAGAAAAAGACCAAGAAAAAGACTTCTTCAACAACGGGTAAGAAGAAAACCAATGCAAAGAACGAAGCCTCGGAAGGCTCTGGCAAGAAAAAGACTACTACTAAAAATAAAAAGTAGCCTGTTTCACTACCAACCCATTTGATATAGCGTAAAGTTGGTTATGTGCTTGTCACTGAAGCTCGTTATCGCAGCCCAATCAGCAAATCAGCTATTTATAGAGACGCTTCCCTGGCTTGTTGGGCTGGGAGTGATAGTATTTATCGGAGCATGGGCGATTTACTTTGTACGCAAAATGATGCAAAGACAAAGCTCAAGCCTTGAAGATGGCTTTACACTCCACGACCTAAGGCAACTTCATGCTCAAGGAGAGCTAAATGATGAAGAATTTAAGCGCGCAAAGGACGCCATGATCGGACGTTTGCAGGATTCCATCGAGTCTGATGACCAAATCGGACATTCACAAGATTTAGATTCACATGAAGCCGAAAATGATATGCCTGATAATCAGCCTTAGAGTGTCTAATAAGCCTTTTTCTAAAGTGCCTGATAGATGCGACTAAACGAATTTATATCCAACTTGACCAATCACAGCACAACCTTTAGACCTTGTAGATGAAGCCCGATACAATAGTGGGTAAGCCAAGCGCTGAACATAGGGCTAGGGTCTTGTAGCGGTCTATCAACACTTATCGAAGCATAAAGAAATATGAGCAACCAAGCGCAGTTTGAAACTCCTAGGCCACAACCAATAGCAGCTGCCAATTCCGGCGGCCGACGCGGCTCATCCAAAGGTTCAGGTTCCGGTAACTCTGGAGGATCAGGAAAAGGCTCGGGCGGATCCGGAGGCGGGTCCAAGGGTGGTTCTGGGAGTGGTTCCGGAGGAGGGTCCGGGGGCGGTGGATTCGATGGTGGAGGCGGCGATGGAGGATTCAGAGGCCGCAAAGTTACAACCTGCTCATTCTGCGGAAAAACTTCCCGAGAAGTTGGACCAATGGTCGAAGGCCCGAGCGATATCTATATCTGCTCAAACTGCACAGATCTCTGCCAGAACATATTCCGCCAGGAGCAAAGGCGCGTAACAAGTGCCCGGCCTCTCTTTACTGCTATTCCTACACCCAGGCAGATCAAAGAGTTTCTCGATCAATACGTAATCGGTCAGGATTATGCTAAAAGAGCCTTGGCTGTAGCGGTTCACAATCACTACAAACGACTAACACAAATAGAAAATGAAGATTCTCCGGTTGAACTTGATAAGTCCAACGTTCTGCTCATTGGACCAACGGGAACTGGCAAGACACTCCTGGCGCGCACACTATCACGTGTCCTTAATGTCCCATTTGCTATTGGCGACGCAACTACACTTACTGAAGCGGGATATGTCGGCGAGGATGTTGAGAACTTATTGCTGAAGCTGCTTCAAGCTGCGGATTACGATCGAGACGCAGCACAGCGAGGTATCATCTACATAGACGAAATCGATAAGATTGGAAAGACCTCACAAAACGTCTCAATTACGCGCGATGTTTCCGGCGAGGGGGTGCAGCAATCACTACTAAAAATGCTCGAAGGTGTAATTGCAAATGTTCCCCCACAAGGTGGACGAAAGCATCCCGAGCAACAATACATCCAGATGGACACTACTCACATCCTCTTTATCTGTGGTGGTTCATTTGTTGGTGTTAATGACATCATCCGCAAGCGCTTGGGCAAGAAGCGAATAGGCTTTGGTCAAGATGAATTAGACAACTCAACCAAGCAAGAGAAAGAGAGCAAGATCCTAGCACAAGTATCACCGCAAGATATCCTGGAGTTCGGCTTGATCCCTGAATTGATCGGACGCCTGCCTATCATCTGCCCACTAATGCCGCTTTCGCGTGATGCTATGGTTCAGATTCTCACCGAGCCGAAGAATGCTCTAGTGAAGCAGATCCAGCATCTATTTAGCTTGGAAGGCGCCAAGATCAAGTTCACGGAGTGTGCCTTAAATCTGATAGCTGAGCGTGCAATGAAACGAGATACCGGTGCTCGTGCCCTTCGAGCGGTTGTTGATGAGTTCATGCTGGATTCGATGTACGATTTACCTGAAGCTAACGCCCAGGGCGTCACCTTTATCCTGGACGCTGAATCAATCGAAAATACCTTCACGCTTGACCAGCTACCTCAGCAAAAAGCCAAAGAATCAGCCTGACCAGCACATGCCCGGTCCTATACCCCTATATTTCCAGGTATTTATGCCGCTTGCCATACATATCAAGCTGCCTATACTCCTCGAACCTTGATGCAAGGCTTTTTGGAGGACTATCTCGTGCCTCGAGTATGCTTTTTCACTCAATCACGTACCACTAAGGGAAACAAGCTGCGACATCGCGGTCGGGCTAAGTATCTCGGCGGTATCGGCACGAAAATAACCTCCTGCACTCGCAGGACATTTAAGCCCAACCTGCAAAAGGTAACTGCAATAATTGATGGCAGTCCCAAGCGCATTCAAGCCTCCGCCAAGGCTATACGCCAAGGCCTTGTTGTTAAGCCACTTAAACGCAAGTACGGGTACACCCGCCAGCAGAAAAAAGCCCAAGCAGGCTAATCCAGGCCATTCCCCCTTAGTTAACAAAGGCAGATCCCACCAGTTCTTGGCTGGAGTGATTTTTGATGCAGAATTATACAGATTCCAATTTAGGTAAGACCGCTAGTTCAGGAGATTATTGAGGGTTAAAAGTAATATGCAAAATCTGCAAGCTTGATTTGACCTGGGTCGTATTTGGCGTACCGTTACCGAAGATTCGTCTGCACGCTGAGTCCAGGGGAAAGAACTCCGGCTTCTCCTAACTGCCTTTATTGGCTAGGTAGCCGGAAAGACCCAAAATCGCGGTCCGTGCGACGAAAACCTGCGAATACCGATAAGCTGCAAATGCGGCGCCGCTTTAGGCGACCGTGCTTAATACGTTGTTTGATTCGATCCTTATGATCGAAAATGTTGATTTATTCGGCAAGTTAGGTTCTAAGAGAGATGTACATGCTGCACATAATGCAGCAATAGTCTGGCAATATTTAGGAAGGCCCTTCCTGCGTGTCTAGCCGGTTCGGAAATTCTGAGGTTGATCAGGTTCGTGATGCCACGGATCTAATCGCACTAATAGGCGAAAGCATCGCCTTGCGTCCCAAAGGACGTGAACATGTCGGGCTTTGTCCCTTCCACGACGACCACAAACCCTCTTTAACAGTCGTCACGCACAAAGCAAACGCTTTTTACAAATGCCATTCCTGTGGCGCTACGGGCAACGCTTTTAACTTTGTGATGGATTATCACAAAATGACATTCCCTGAAGCGCTTAAATATCTAGCGGAACGTGCGGGTATTAAACTTACGCAAAAGCGAACTCACAAGGAATCCGATGGCCCAAGTAACGAGCAGCTATATAAAGCAAACGCGTTCGCATGCTCATATTTCATAAACATACTCTCGCATCCAAAGCTGGGCAGCGCTGCGAGAAGAATGATTCAAGATCGAAAGATCCCGCCAAAGAGTGTTGAAGAATTCCAAATTGGTGCTGCTGCTGATTCCTGGGATGGTTTGCTTGAGTACGCTCGATCAAAGGGTGCGACAACTTCGATCCTCGCAGCAGCCGGATTGATTAAATCCCGTTCTGAAGATCGAGGCTATTACGATTCGTTCCGTAACCGAGTTATTTTCCCAATATGTGATGAGCTAGGTAGGCCAATCGCGTTTGGTGGCCGCCAACTCGATCCGGATGATGAACCAAAGTATCTAAATAGTCCTGAAAGTCCTGTCTTTTACAAGTCCAAAATGCTCTATGGATTACATCTTGCGAAAAGATCGATCATAAAGTCCAAACAAGCAATTGTGGTTGAAGGATACACGGATGTACTGGCCTGCCATCAACGAGACATTTGCAATGTCGTGGGAACTCTTGGAACAGCACTAACTCGCGATCATGCAAGAATCCTCGGACGACTCTGCGAGCAAGTCGTGCTGATCTTCGACCCTGATGAAGCTGGTATGAAAGCTGCGGATCGGGCGGTCGAGCTTTTCTTTGCTGAACCCGTTGATATTAAGATTTGCGTTTTGCCGGATAAAATGGATCCTGATGATTTACTAAATCAAGATGATGGAGTCGAGCGGCTTCAACTCGCAATTTCAGATGCTCAAGACGCCCTGCCATACAAAGCTAACCGTTTTCGTAAACAATTGTCTCAAACAACAGGTTCAGCGACACAATATCGACTCCTTGAGCAGTTTATGAACGATCTATCTTCACTGGGATTCGGTCAGATGCCCGGCGTAAGACGAAGGCGAACTGTTGCTGATCTGTCACAATTGCTAGGCGTTTCAATAAACGACATTGAAAAAGCTATTCCCAAGCGTCGTCAACAATACTCAAATTATGAAACAATCCAGGAACCACCGGTTGAAATTGAAACTACCGGTGATTTTAATGAGCTAATATACTCACCAGCGCGCAAACGCACCGAGCGAAGCTTTATTGGCGCTTTACTTCTTTACCCTATAACAAAGTTACCTCGCACAACTGATGAAGATGCTGAAGATAATTCAATCAAAATCATAAAAGAGTATCAGCCACAATCTTTTAGTGATTTACAATTGCAGCAAATAGCCAGTTGTATTTATGAGCGGCTAAAAGATAACGCAAAATTAAAAATCCAGAACCTAATGGACGACCTAGAATCGGCAGAGCTTCGCAAAATTGTTGGTGAACTTTACGAAGAAGCTGATCTACAGTCTCAAAGCAACAAGCAAACTCCGGCTGAGCATCTGCGAGCTGCGTGCGAGGCAATGGATGCGTTAAACCATCTAGAAAACTATAAAATAGAAGTAGCAGAATATAGACAGAATAATAAATCGGATGACCAGAATAAGTTGCTAAAAGAAGCAATCGAGAGTCGAAAGAAGCAAGGATCTCTCCCCGCGGCTATGCCGCAGGGAGTTCGATCCTAAGGAAGAGGAACATTGGAGTTGATTTTCCAGATATCTGGCGAATCATAAAAACTAAATGGAGCAATGGAAGTGATTCACGCATTACCCAAAATTCATCAAATTTTGTGCCAACTAATCGAAGTTAGTGCAAAACGTAAATGGATCAGTTACGAAGAGATCAATACAGCTCTTCCTGACGAAATGGTCGATCCGGAAAAGATCGATGAGTTAATCGTAATTCTTGAAAGCCTCGGCATACGATTTATTGATGACTGTGAAATACGTCGATGCAACTTATCACCCTTTGTAGCGCCTCTTCAGACGAGCCTGAAGTTCAAGCGCGATGATCCAAACCAAAACGTCGCAGCACCCAAAGTTCGCATAGACGATGATGTCACTAGAGAAGACGCACCGGTTCCTGATTTTGCGGATGATCCCGAACACCAAGCTCATCCCCAAGAGGAAATTCTTGGGGAAGCTGAAGCACGCGCTGTAATTGAAGAAGCAATCGCTGATAGCGGCTCTAAACGCATAGACGATCCTATTCGTATGTATCTGACGCAAATGGGAACTATCCCTCTGCTTACACGCGAACAGGAAATTCGGCTCGCCAAGAAAATTGAAACCACTCGGATGGTATTTAGGCGACGGGTACTGGAGTCAAATTACTCTGCATCCCAAGCAGTAGAAATTCTTCAGCAAGTACACGAAGGCAACTTGCCCTTTGATCGAACCATGCGGATTTCCACAGCCGAGGAAAACGCCAAGGACAAAATCGCTTTTCGTATCCCAGTCAACCTTGTAACCGCAAGAGGCTTACTTAATCTTGACAATCAAGATTGGGATGTTTTAGAGCAAGAAGACTCCTCGCAAGAAGCAGAAGAATTAGCTGCAGCTCAAATGAAGGCCCGTAGGCGTAAGGTTGCTACGCTATTAGAAGAATGTTGCTTGCGCACGGGACGTATTCAACCGCTGTTCCGCAAGCTCCAAGCCATCAACAAGAAGATTAAACAACTCCAGCGAGAATTAACCCGAGCAGAAAAATACCCCGACAAATACGATCCCGAAGATATCTATGTAATGGGTGAAGAACTCGATGGGCTGCGAGGTCTGGTCCTGGAAGAGCCTGAAAGTCTTGATCAGCGCGTAAAAAATATCGTAACAGTCTTTAACGAATATGAATTGGCTAAACGCGATCTTTCTGCAGGCAACCTTCGCCTTGTGGTTTCGATCGCAAAGAAATATCGTAACCGAGGCCTACCTTTCCTTGACGTTATTCAAGAAGGCAACACCGGCTTAATGCGCGCCGTAGACAAATACGAATATAAGCGTGGTTACAAATTTTCAACCTACGCAACCTGGTGGATACGCCAAGCCATAACCCGCGCCATCGCAGATCATGCTCGGACGATTCGTGTGCCCGTACACATGATCGAAACTATGTCCAAACTGCGAACAATACAAAAGCACTTACAGCAAGAACTTGGTAGAGATCCAACAATGGATGAACTCGCTGAACGCGCCCAGATGCCGGTGGATGAGACCCGTCGAGTTATGAAGATCTCACGTCACCCCATCAGTTTGGATCGGCCTGTTGGTGAATCTGAAGATTCACAGTTCGGCGACTTTATCGAAGATGAACGCCAGGAAGCGCCATCAGAAAGCGCAACCAGCGAGATGCTCCGTGTCAGAATCAACGATGTGCTGAAAACTCTTACATACCGTGAACGAGAAATCCTTAAGCTCCGTTACGGCATTGGTGATGGCTATACATACACCCTCGAAGAGGTTGGTAGAATCTTCAAAGTAACCCGAGAACGCGTGCGTCAGGTTGAATCCAAAGCTATTCGTAAGCTGCAGCACCCCGTAAGAAGCCGTCGCTTGTCGAGTTTCCTTACAGGTCAGGGTGAAACATAAAATAAGGCTTTTTGTAAACTATTAGTAATTAACAAGTAACGGCTAGTGATATATTTCACTAGCCATTTTTCTTATATGGGGCAATTACAGGTAGAACCGTTTGATTGCAAATTGCGTATAAACAACTAGAGATATCTCGTAGAAATGGGCGCCCCTCGGGGAGCCTCCCGCAAGACGCCAGCCAGGCATTCGTCAGGCACGGACCCCCGGAACCCCGGCCCCCGGCCTCCGGAAGCATGACGAGACTCGCTGGCCTCACCCGGGCCTATCCCCGACGGGGCTGCCTCTATAACTATCTATCAACAAGACATTGGTAAAACCACTACTATCAACTTGTCATGGCTGATGATGTGCTGCTGCTTTATGACGATTTGATGTTGGAACATGATACCGGCCCGGGCCATCCTGAGCGCGCAGATCGGCTGCGGGCTATTCGTGATAGCTTGCGTGAACAACCTGTTGCAGGAACGCGCTGGGAAAAACCCCAACCAGCTACAAATGAGCAGATCGAATTAGTACACACTAAAGCGCATGTAAAGCAAATTGAATCGCTACGAGGTAAATCCTTATCAATAGATGCGGACACGTTGGTTTCTCCAAGAAGTGTGGAAGCAGCTCACATTGCCTGTGGTGCTGCAATTGATGGGGTAATCGCTATTACAACGGGTTCTACTAAACGAGCATTCGCTTTGATACGCCCACCGGGGCATCATGCAGAAACTCATCGCGCTATGGGATTTTGTCTTTTTAATAATATAGCTGTCGCTGCGGCTTATGCGCATAGTGAACTAAAGCGCAAACGCATCTTAATAATAGATTGGGATGTCCACCACGGTAACGGCACACAACAAGCATTCTACAACACCAAAGACATCCTATTTTTCAGCACACACCGATCCCCCTTTTATCCCGGAACAGGAGCTGCGGATGAAGTTGGTGCAAACAACGGTATAGGTTATACGGTCAATATTCCTATCCCGCCCGGCTTTGGCGATGGTGAGTATCACGAAATTTACTCACAATTACTAGTGCCGATTGCAGACGCTTACAAACCTGATTTAATTCTAGTATCCGCCGGCTTTGATTCCCATCAAAACGACCCACTCGGCGGAATGAAAGTTACTGATAACGGCTTTGCCAATCTCTGCTCAATAGTTTGTGATATCGCAAACCGCCACACGGATGGCCGACTAGCCCTAATCCTCGAAGGCGGCTACAACACAAACGCATTAGCAACAAGCACCCGCGCTTGTCTTGAAGTTCTAACTGGTTCATCTGAACCATGTACTCCGCCGAACCCCCACTACGATCAGCTATATGAAGTTATAAATCTAGTGAAAAGCAATCACAAACCCCATTGGCCAATTTGAGTTTTTTTCAATATTAAGGGTTAAGATTGTGATAACTAATATCACGGATGCCGCATAGCAAGCAATACTCCAACCTTTCTTGGGAAGCGACGCTTGCCATTGTCATCCTTATCAAAGTGAGTCTCCGATGCAAGCAAGTAGATGATCCCATCGGTAATGTGCGGTAAGGACACTATAGATTTTAGCTGTGAGCTTATAAAATGCAATCGGCGGCCAGAGATCGGATTGATGATCCCCAGTCCTTTGTATTGTGGCTCATATACAAGTTTGGTATTTGGTTCATACCGCAGCATTCTCGTAAACTGGTCGCTATTTTGCTCGAATCTAGTGTCATCCTCGCTCAGACCTAGTAGCAAACTCCCTTGAGATGAGCTAGAGCTACCTCTTTTTGCTTCTTTTTTAGTGAGCGCCAGCAAACCATCAGGATGAACAGAAGTAAAGGTCACCTGTCTGCCAGGCCACGACCATTGATGCATAATCTCACCATTACCGGGACTCAGCAAATTAATAGAATTCGATGTTTGAACAATTATGTTTTCTCCTAGTCGCTGGATTTGAAAAATCGACCCACTTTCAAGGCTCTGCCTCCAAACTTCTTTGCCGGAGTCAATTTTATAAGCAATCGCCAATGCTGCATTGGTAGCTGTAATGACAAGATCATTAATAACAATTGCAGTTGCATTTACTTGCGAGTTCTCATCTTCTGAAGTCTTTTTCCACCAAAGAAGATCACCAGTCTTTGTGCTGAGGCAATGCAGAATACCATTGCGGTCACCAATAAAGAGCCGATCACCTTCGATTGTAGGTGATGAGTAAATCCACTCACCTTCCTCATCATATGGAGTCCAATCCCATATCACAGCACCATTAGCAGGCTTCAAAGCATAGAGTGTCCGCGAAGTCTTGGCATAAAGCACATCATCAGCAAAGGAAACATGAGGACCACCATACTCCGGGAGTTGTAAACTCCACAATTTGCGGCCATTCTTTCGATCAAGCGCAACGATTTCACCCGGACTGAATATCGATGCAATAACAATATCGCCCACAACAAGAGGATTTGGATTGTTGCCATTCGGCGGTAGGGCTATGCTGGAAGTCTCCGCGATTTCGTATCGCCAAACAAGCAGATCATCCAGTGAATGATATTGGTCAGCCTCTGGAGGCTTTAAGCCTGCGTATCCCTTGTTATCATCATTAGATTTGGTCATAACTTGATTATCATTTTGATTGGGCTTGTCACTGTGCTTTGCAGTATGTAAAGCTTTCTCATCTAGATTCTTACCATGATCATCACAACTTGAGAGCATAACTATTGTGATAACAATTGCTGTAAACATTAGCCGCATGTTATGTCCTCACATAATGATCAATTACCTATTATTGTATAGATTCTCCTGCACCATTCCAACCACACTCCGGGCAAACTTCATGCTCCGTACCGCGCAGGTCGTAGCCGCATTTGATGCAAAGGCCGCGTTTACGGCGCATGATATTTCTAGCTGTAAACGGAGTTGACCACAGTATCCACACAATCACAGCATAGATAATCGTATTGATCGCAAATCCCGGCCACATTGGCCGGAGAGGTAATTCGCGTCCGATCGACCAACTGAACCATTGAAGTGATTGAGGGCTTGGGATACCGTATTTCCAAAAGTTGGTTTCGTTTGTAGTTTCTTTGATCTCTTGCTCAGGCTGCCACAAAGAGCCAGTTGGAATATTTGGACCGTGGTTGACATCACACCTCAAACATCGCAGCGGCCAACCTGCTGAAGCCTGGCGAACTAGAAACATCTCAAACGAAGACATTTGATATCGATCATAAATAGCAGAAAAAGGATCACTCATACTTGGGGCATAGCTGCCAATCATCTCTATCATTTCTGCATGTCGAGTATATCCAAAACCAGGATAATCTTCAGTCAGGTCTGCGCGAGTCTCTGGCAATCCAACCGGCGACCACATCGCACACCCCCAAGCAATAGCGACATTAACTACCGCGCCTAGGAGGAGGAACACGAAGAGTTTGAATATCCAGCGCTTCATGGCAACTAATGATATTCCATCCATTAGCACCCGGCTATGCCGGGGGGATTGTAACGACGAATGAATTCGTGAAATTCACTCTCTTCGCACACCGATTCATATTACGCGCCCCGCCCCAGGTGTGTTCACCTGGGGCTAAATGGGGCGAATGTGTTTTTTATCTTACTTCGTACGCGTGTAACTCATCTCCATCATCATGAATTCCTGTCCATCCGGCGTTGTGTTATACATTACGAAAACGAAATTGTCATCATCGGTGATCGTCTCGACTAAGCGCACAGTCTTGTAGCGGCATTTCATTAAATCTGGATGTTCGCCGGTGTAGTTAATGACCTTTCCGTCCGCGCTGGCTTTACCCTTCATTCGAATTATTCCGGTTCCCATGTTGTCGAGCCAAGTACTGATATACTCTTTCGTCAAATTGTCAAAGCCACCGATCCCAAAGCCGAGAAATTCCTCGCCCATGACTTCGCTCTTTACTTCTTCAAAAAGGTAGCGACCGCCCATGACCGATTTGATTGTGCTTGTCCCATCAAACTCCTGAACAGGTGTACCGGGGTATTCCCACCTCTTTCCTTGAAAACTCCACTGACCCGCTCTTTTAGCTAGTTGTTTATGCTCTTCGCCAGGAGTCATGTATCTCATCCAGGCTTGCTGCATCTTCTCCTGCATCTCCTGCATTTGCTCGGGTGTAGGCCTAGCTGGTTTTGTATCCTGAGCGAGAAGCCCCGCTGATATAAGAATCGTTCCGCAAATTGCTGTTATTCCACCAATGTATTTCACTCGTGCCATAGCCTTGTTCCTTTCGTTTAGTAGTTCCTCTTAGCAGACATCAATTCTGATGCTGTGTACCTACAAAATCCTATCTCATCTATTAGCAATAGCAAAATAGCGTATTAAAAATCCGTTTCGAGAGGGTGGTAATGGCGATTATCTATCAATAGGCACACACGTTTTAAGCAGGTCATCCCTCGTCTGCCAAGCGTAAATTGATCTGCAAGGCTATGATGCGGCCTGTGATCAGGTGAGGTGGCGGAGTGGTTGAACGCGCCGGTCTTGAAAACCGGTATGCCCTTCGGGGTATCGCGGGTTCGAATCCCGCCCTCACCGTTTGGTTGGGGAAGGGATGAGCCATGCGCCATTAGCCATGAGGGAAGAAGGGGGATGGGATTCTATAAGGGGGCTCGTTTTGGTTCGCCGGGTCTTCTTGGGTAGCGCTTGGGGGTACTTCGCTGCTTTTGGATTACTACGACTGTGCCGGTGGGTGTTCGATGAGTATCGACTACGCCGCAATGCAATCTGTGTAGTGCTGACTTTGCTTCATCAATTTCTTGTTGCGCTTTTTCGCCTTTCATGGCTATTACATGCCCACCCACTTTTGCCAGCGGAGCGCAAAGCTCTATCAAAACAGCCAGTGGGCCTAACGCTCGAGAAACCACGGCATCATATTGCTCACGATGATTATCAATATCATGCCCAACGGTCTCCGCACGATCATTAACGATGCGCACATTCTTGAGCGATAATTCTTCTTTAACCTTGCCTAGAAACTCAGCCTTTTTCCCCGTGGCTTCCAGCAAAGTAAAATTTATATTTTGAAGTGCTATGGCAAGCGGTATGCCGGGCAGCCCCCCACCGGAACCTACATCAATAACACTCTTGGCATCTTCATCTATAAATGCAATGAAAGAGAGGCTGTCGAAGATATGTTTCATCCACGCAGCGTCTGGATCTTTAATTGCGGTCAAATTAAAGCGCTTACTTGCATCCAATAGCGTGGCTAAGTATCGCCCTAAGAGTTCAGCATCACCATCATCCAAGGATATGCGGAACTCTTTTATTGCAGCTTGAAATTCATCGGTTGGCTTCATTGCTTTAACAGTCAAGGCAAATCAGCCTTACACATCTTCATCATCTTCCTCCGAAAATTCAAACGCTTCGCGCGCCAGGTATCGTGGCCGGCGCATGCCGATATTAAACATCAGTCCGACCATGATCCATGCTGTGACGAGACTGGATCCACCATAACTTACAAACGGAAGCGTCATTCCTGTAATAGGCATAATGCCGATGGTCATGCCTGTGTTAATAGTCATTTGCGCAAGGAGCAGCGCACTAATTCCAACCGGTACAAGGCGCGCAAAGGGGTCCTTGGTCTGCGCCGCAACCAGCAACCCCCCCCCTACAAGCGTTATGAACAGCCCCCATATCACAAGCGCACCCATCATGCCCCACCTACAAGCAACAACTGCAAAGATCATATCATTATGATCTTCAGGTAATTTGTTAAATGTTATAAGTGCAGCACCATGTCTTTCTCCTGCTCCGGTTAATTGCCCTGCACCGGTTAATGTCATAGCCCGCGCGCCTTGATAACCGATGCCGTTTTCGTACTGGGGATCTCCTATTATTTGTGCATAGAGTGCTTTAATGCGATTTGCCTGGTGTGGTTTTAGTAATGGATACATTGCGGGGGCAAGCGATAAACCTAAAATCACAACAAGCATAATATGACGCAACTTGGCGCCAGCAGCTACTAGCATGGCAAATAGCGTTGGTAGAAACAATAGAGCAGTACCAAGATCCGGCTCAATCAGCACTAAACCCATAGGAATAAAGGTCAGCGCCAGCGGCAACATCAAACCACCCAATCGACGATAGTTACTGCGAAATCGCAAGTAACTCGCAAGCGCAACTACGTAAGCAATCTTGGCTAATTCCGATGGTTGAAAATCAGTAACTACAAGAGAAATCCATCGCCTGGCACCATTTCTCGGACGAACAATGGAATCGGGCACAAAGGGAATTAATACGAAAATGAGCATAAGCAGCACGAGAATTAAGAATGGATAACTAAATACGCGGGCCCATTTGTAATGTGGTACTGCAACAACACACGCTGCTACTATGCCAACGAATATAAATACCAGATGCCTTGTTGCGTAATCAGGTTCCCCCGGACGTGGGATTCCTGAAATCGAAAAGTAACCTATAAAGCTTAAGGCCAGTGCAGCTACTACACATAGCCAACCAATATTAAAAATAGCGACCGTAGGCCTATGAAGTCTGCGCGTTTGTTTGCCCAGCCCAGATAGCGTGATACCTCCGCCACCTCTTCTGCCAAATATAAACATTACAGCTCGCCCTTAGGCAGATATTCCAAATCCTGCAATGCGTAGATGATTTGGTTGGCAATCGGTCCTGCAGTTCGACCTCCTGAACCGCCGTATTCCACTACGACAGTTATAGCGTATTGCGGCAGGGCTTTTCCAGAACTCTTTGGCCCGACAAGTCCAACAAACCAAGCATGATCGAGTTCTTCAATAACTGCATCATTCTTATCAATGCGTCCATCTCTGTTTGTATCTACAGCAATTTGATCATCTTTGGAGTTTACCTTGCCATCATCATTAGTATCAACAGCTCGCCAAGGCGGAGCCTGTGCAGTTCCAGTTTTTGCCCAAACCGTAACACCCTTTGCATTAATAACCGGTTCGCCAAGCGCTCGGATTCGATATCCCGTGCCATAACGTTCATGTACAGATTGGCGCAATCCTTCCAATATGGCATCAACAGTACTAGGGGCAATGCTAAAATCTTCCTGACTGCGACGTTCATTATTCTCACGAGGATCGTTGCGCACAAGCGTGGCATCACGAATCACGCCTCCACGAACAATCGTTGCATAAGCATTTGCCGCCTGAACCGGAGTCCATGTAATCGGCCCTTGTCCTATACCCATAAAGATTGTCGCTGACCGAGTCTCGCCCACTTTTTTATACTTAGCAAGACGTCTCTCGTCGGGGAGTGTTCCTGTCATTTCACCGCGCGCAGAACCATCAGTATAATAAATCAAACCAATATCAAGCCTTTGGCCCAATCCAAATCGATCAAACCAATCGTTAAGGCGATCCATTTTTAATCGATCCGCTAATGTGTAAAAATAAATATTGCAGGAACGCGCAAGCGCCCCAGTAGCTGTCAAATCTCCATGCGTCATAAACTGAGGTTTACGATAAATCCAACACCGGGTATGGTTTGTAATCTCAGGGAAGAAATGTCCCGTACAAGTAATGGGCTCAATAATTTCTACTTTTTCCTCAGTTACCGCAGCTGCAAGCACTAAGGGTTTAATAATAGAACCGGGTGGGTATATTCCCTCCACTGGTCTATTGGTATATGGTTGATTTCTAATTTGCTCCGTCTTATTCATACTCCGCGCCATCTTTATAGTGGGCATTGAAACCATCGCGAGTATTTCCCCTGTTTTAACTTCTATTACAACCGCAGCGCTATTTAGTGATGTACCGACAGGTAATTTCTTATTTTCCTGCCAAGGTTGTACGACACTAAGGCCATAAGATGGGTTTAGAATTGCCTGAATTGTCGCTTGCAACTGAATATCTAATGTAAGCTGTAAGTCCTTTCCCTCTACATGCTTTGTTATCTTTTCACTATCTGTATCCAGCCTGTGGTAGATCATCCCGCGCAAGCCACGAAGTTGATCCTCAAACACTCTTTCAAGTCCACGTGACCCCACAATGTCGTTTGTAGGGTTGTAACCTCCTAGATCAACTTTACCTGTTGCCAGATTACGAAACGGCCTGCGAACCCATTCTTCATGCCAAACCTCATCACGTACAGATCCGAGTATGTGATCGGCGATTCCCGTAACCTGTACGGTAATAGGCATTTGACTTCTAATCGGACTAGGTAATCCGGAGCGATCAAGCGTGACCTCAAATTCTTTCCATGGATAATCACGCTGATGTGAGTTGAGAACTGAGACCATTCCCAAATAACCTTCTTCTTCGCCAATACGCCTAAATACCGAAGCAACCTCATCACTTACTCGTGACAAGATAACATGTGCTTGTTTCTGTTCAAGTATAGGCATAACCAGGAAGTCTTTGTCCTTTGTCGAACTTCTACCAAACTTGATTTGTTCGCTAATCTGGGCTTTGCGCTGCCGAACCCAATAGTCCGCAGCCATGGATTGAACATCTCTTTTAATTGCATCAATACGTCTATTTAGCTCTGCTCGCTCAATTTCACCAAGGGCAACAATTTCCTGTAATACATCTTCGATACGGTTTTCGTACTCAGGAAGTACCTCTTCAACCTTCCTGACTCGCTCTGCTGGACTTAATGCGTCCCATTGACTGCGATTTTCTCGTACCGCTTGTTTTCTAGCTTCATCCAGCGCCCATGCTCCGGTTATTACCGAGTAATGCAGTGCAACGTCATAGCTCGGCCGATCTATGGCTAGCTGCTTACCATTACGATCTATAATGCGGCCTCGAATTGTTGGAAGATATGTTGTTAAATCTAAACGTTTTTCAGCTTCTGCAAGCCGCTCTGCGCCTTCAACAATAGATAGCCTAAATAACTGCGCAAACAGCAGAAAAGTAAAACCAATCGCAAAAGTAAACAGCAAGACCAAGCGCCTGCGAAACATACTCTCTATGATCTTTTTTTGGGCCATGTACTTGTGCTACCAACTAGTTATTGATCGACTCCATGCGAGTAATCATATCGGCAAAGGTGCTACTACTGCATTGAATTGGTTATTTGAAGATGAAGCGCACAAATAGCCTTCCTCACACATTAAACAGAAAATGCACGATATCCCCATCCTGCACCTGATAGTTCTTTCCTTCGCTGCGCATCTTGCCTGCTGCCTTGATGGCTTTTTCGTTCTTTAACTCCACCAGATCATCTACGCTATAACACTCTGCACGAATAAATCCACGCTGAATATCAGAGTGAACCGCCCCGGCTGCCTCGGGCGCGTTGGCTCCGCAGCGTATTGTCCAAGCGCGAACTTCTTTGTCACCGGCAGTATAAAAAGACGCAAGCCCTAGTACGCGATAAACCGCGCGCGCTAGTGGGCCAATTGCAGGCTCCGTTAGCCCCATAGATTCCAGCATCTCATCACGGTCAGCTTCATCAAGCTCCGCAAGCTCAGCTTCTAATCCCGCACAAACCGCAACCGCCTCGGAGCCTGCGGACTTGGCTAGCTCACTAATAACCTTAAAATCGTTTGTTTCACCCTTGATATTCTCCTCTGAAACATTCGCAACAAAGAGCATGGGTTTGGCGGTAATCATGCCATAGCTTTTTAGTAATTTCTGATCTGCTTGCGACCAGGTGTTAAGCGTTGGGATAGGCAGGCCATCGTTAAGAGGCTCTAACACTTTTTCCATTATCGCAAGTCGAGCCTTTGCTTCCGAATCACCACGCTTTGAAAGCTTGGCCGCTTTTTCAAGTGATGATTCTGCAACAAGCAGGTCCGCAAGTATTAACTCAGTTTGTAATGATTCGATATCCTTAGCCGGCGTTGGCACGCCTTGTCCATCATCAAAGCAGCGCACCACATGACATAACGCATCAACTTGTCTTACATGTGACAAAAATTCGTTTGTCTTTGCTGCTCCAGCTCCACTACTAAGACCCGCAATGTCAACAAACTCGATTGTTGCAGCTACGATTTGTTTAGTTGTAATATTAGATGCAATTGTTCCCAATCTAGGATCGGGAATCTTCGCTATACCAAGATGAGGCTTTAAGCCTCCAACTGGCAAGCTACTTATAGGCGTACCTGTAAGTGAGCAAAAGAGTGTTGTTTTTCCAGAGCTGCCCAGCCCGACAATACCGCATTCCATTATTAGTTTTCACCAATCTAATTAGATAATTGTTTCTGTGATTACCAAAACCTTATATGCTACCTTATAGAAGGTTAGTTTTCACATTTAGCAGGTTTGTGAATAGATTCTAGCTTATCAATTCGAATTTGCCCCATTGGATATCTTCTGAGATGGCATGATCGAGCATGGCTAAATACTCATCTCGAGAAATTTCAATGCAACCGAATCGATCCAGATGCTCGGTCCAGAACTGCGTATCCAGCAGGAGCATTCCCCGAAACCTCATCCATGCAACTAGATGCACCAAGCAGATTTTCGAAGAATTAGCGCCGCCTAAGGCTGGGAAGCTGAACATCGACTCGCCAAAGAATGCCCCAGCGATTTGTACACCATATAACCCACCAACAAGCTTGCCATCCAGCCAGGCTTCGATACTGTGCGCCTTGTTCAGCTTATTAAGCGCCACGTAAGCATCAATCATTCGCTGATCGATCCAAGTCAGGTCATCATCTGTCCTTGGCTTTGAACAGGCGCGCATTACGCCAACAAAATCCCGATCGCATGTAATTTCAAATCTCCCCTTATTAACTTCGCGCAAGAGACTCTTTGGAATGTGAAAATCATCTAAGGGCAGTATCGCCCTAGGGTCAGGGTTATACCAATGGATTGCAGGATCATCTGGATCAGCCATGGGAAACCAACCTCGTTGATATCCCCAAAGCAGAAGCTCCGGCGACAGCTCATTGGGATCAATCTCTTTATTTGCGTTTTCGTGCATCAAATCTTACTCGCTAGCATGCCCGGCCTGGCCATAGACTATGATCCTCATCATACTACTTCACAAGATTCATCCTTGGAGATTTTTTACAAATGAATTATCGCCAACTTGGCAAATGGGGCATCCATCTATCGGAAATCGGTTTCGGTTCCTGGCTAACCCTGAACAATCATGGCCAGGAAAACGCTGATTCACTTCATCATTGCGCATACGAAGCTGGAATCAATTTTTTTGATACTGCCAACGTTTATGGCCTAGGACACGCAGAAACGCTCGTGGGCAAATCGCTTAAATCGTATAGGCGCGAAACATATGTACTAGCAACAAAAGTTTACTTCGGGTTTGATCCAGATTGGCCGTTCCCTAAAGCCAATGACCGAGGCCTTTCACGCAAGCACATATTTGAACAATGTAGTGCATCGCTAAAGCGTTTAGATACTGATTACATCGATCTTTATCAGTGTCATCGTTACGATCAACGCACTCCGCTAATTGAAACCTGCCACGCTATGAACGATCTAATTATCCAAGGCAAGGTTCTATATTGGGGTGTTAGCGAATGGACTGCGGATCAGATTTGTGATGCAGTAGAACTGTGTGAATATCAATCCTGGCACATCCCGGTAAGTAATCAACCTCTATACAACATGATTGAAAGTCATTGGGAAGATGATGTATTTCCAATTTGCGCTAAACTCGGATTGGGGATTGTCAATTTTTCGCCGCTAGCAGAGGGTATTTTGACCGGCAAATATGCGGATGGAATCCCCGATGATTCTCGAGCTGCCGATGAAGAAGCAGGACAATTTCTTCGTCCACGATTGACTGAAGAAACCATTGAGAAACTAAAAAAGCTAAAGCAAATCGCAGTTAACCTGGATATTTCCATGGCTACCCTGGCGATTGCTTGGTGCCTGCGACGTGTAGAACTCACAAGCTGCATCATCGGAGCAAGCAGACCCGAGCAGATTCTGGAAAATATCAAAGCTAGTGACGTGACGCTCAATGAAACAACACTTAGCGATATTAATGCAATACTTGTTGGAGAATGATCCTTTGTTGGTAATAATAGATTAATAATGCGATACGTTTCAATTTTAATTCTACTCATCTCCACACTCGCTCTCAGCGGAGCTGTGATAAATAGCGATGATGAAAGCCCCACTACACAACCCGATCCATTCGCACAAATTCATGGCATGACGATTTCGTGCCACGGCTCAGGACGATCATGGGGCTCCGATGCCATGGTCGAATCCATGGCCAAGCTAAAAGCTATGGGCGTCAACTGGATAGCAATACATCCATACGCAGGCATTAACCCTAATGGAACGGTTGGCGGCTCATCTCGGCGCAGTCGAATGTATCAGGATACAACCTGGCTTACCCGCCCTATAGAAGAAGCACATAAACTGGGGTTAAAGATAATGATCAAGCCCCATATTGCTTATTGGGGTAGCCCATTTTCCTGGCGAGGTGAGATCGAATTTGAAACGGAAGAACAATGGGCGCGATTCTTTGAAACTTATCAGCAGTGGATCACAATGGTAGCTGAGCTGTCTGCTGATGCTGATGCTTTTGTGGTTGGCACAGAACTCGGGAAAACTGTTCATCACGAAAAACCGTGGCGAATGATCATTGCAGCCATAAAACAGAAATTCAAAGGACCGCTTACTTACTGCGCCAATTGGGATCGTTATGAAGATGTACCATTTTGGGATGCACTAGATGTGATAGCTTTGCAGTCTTACTTTCCGTTAGTGAGTCACTCAAATCTACCTTCACCCGATGAGCTGGATAAATCATGGGAGAAATTAATTGCTCGTTTAGAAAGCTTTGCAAAGAAGAATAATCGCAAGATTCTCCTTGGTGAGCTTGGCTATAACAGATCATCAAATGCAGCACTTCGCCCTTGGGAATCACGACAAGGTGGAGAACAAGCGGAAGAAACCCAGCGAAGATGTCTAACCGCAGCTTTACCTGCTATAGATTCAAGCGAATGGATCGTTGGCGCATTTCTATGGAAATGGTTCCCCGGCGAATCAGGCAGAGGCAGCTTCATAAAAAGCACACCCACCATGCGCAAAGTCATTAGCGATCATTGGGTCAATACTCAATAGTCACTCAGTCATCAAACCCATCATCATCCATAGGCTGCCAACCTTCGGCTGCAAGAGCACTCATCACACGGTCAATCTGCCTGGATGTGTCATCATCCTTCTCGCTTGCTCGGTTCTTCACAGTCTTAATCTCTACCTCTACCCTCGGGTAAAGATCGCGGCTCTCAATTAGCAATTTCTTTAGGGTCGCAATCTGCCGCTTGTTAGTAATAGTTGCAGTAACCCAACCGGCTGGCGCTAAAGTGCGAAATGAGTGCGGCTCAAGCCAATCGTATTTTTCCACAACCTCAATCGACCTCTGCTGAGAAAGCTTAAAAGCGACATAGATCGATGATTGATCTTTAGTAATACCCACATGGGCCAGGAGCTTGGGTTTCTTGAGATTGCCGTTTGGTCCGGGCAGTTTATATGCTCTGCCGCCCCATTGTGGGGTGGAAAATACGCCACTAAGACCGCTGAGGGTCACGGCCAAATCTCCTAAAATCGCACCAATGCGTTTGTTCATACGTATGAAATCCTTCTGAGCAGTAAGTTTAGCCCTGTTGGAGCTTAATCCATAGTGTGTGAAATGATCTTCGTTGCTGCTTGACGGACGCTTGTCTGGTCGTACAATCCTGCTGCTTCCGCATGAGGGGCCGTCGATGACGCCGGAGCAGGGTTAACCTGAGTCGGAGGCATCGCAGGGGGCGCTTAATCGCGGCTGATGAGCGCTGCAGCCTTTGGGAGTATTGCCGCGGATCCGGTTTCGGCCTTGCCGAGCAACGACCCGCGTCAGGAGTTCGTTTGTTCGGGCAAAGCGTGCTAGAGGGTCCCCATCTCTACTACATCACTGGCCCGTGGTGTAATCGGTAACACACCTGGTTTTGATCCAGGCATTCCAAGTTCAAGTCTTGGCGGGCCAGCTTTTTTTCTTTGATGATTCAGCATCAACTAAAGCAATCCCCCAAGTAGAGTAAACGGGTCTTTAGTAACGTGATTGATAGTTCCCAAAACAACTCCCAGCATTCACAGCGACCTGTCGCTGCCATCCTTTTAGCAGCAGGCAAAGGTAAACGCATGGGAAGCGATCTGCCCAAGGTGGTGCTTGAAGTCGCAGGCAAACCCATAATCTGGTGGGTTGTCCAAGCTGTACGCGAACTTGGCGCTGAGCTGATCGTTC
>JACZRS010000006.1:41847-183524 GCA_022574595.1 Planctomycetota bacterium
CGTGAAGTTTTTGCTGGCGATGATCACGACATAAAGTACGTATTGCAAGAAGAACAAAAAGGCACAGGCCACGCGACAAATTGTGCAAGGGAATTACTGAAAGATTTCACAGGCGATGTTTTCGTTCTAGGAGGCGATGGCCCACTTATCCGCTCCTTTATCTTGCAGCAAATGCTGGAGCAACAACGTAGTGCCCAAGCAGCAGCAACACTTGCAACAGCCTCTATCGCTGACCCAACCGGCTATGGCCGAATCATCCGAAATCATGAAGGCCGATTCGAAGCAATCATCGAACATTCAAACGCAACTCCCGACCAACAACTCATAACAGAAATCTACCCAAGCTATGCGTGCTTTGATTGCTCGCTGCTTTTTGAAATGTTAAATAAGCTTCAACCAAATGAAACTTCCGGTGAGTATTATGTAACTGATGTTCCTGCTATGTTGCGAGCAGAGGGTAAAATTGTCGAGCTAGTTCAAGGTGTACCGGAGGAAGATGTACTATCGATAAATACGCCGCAGCAACTAGCAGAAGTAGAATCCATCCTTAATAGCCGAAGCCTGGAGGAAGTATGAGTAAGGCTGATAGCGACCATCTACTAAAAGTATTCGCAGGTCGAGCGGGACTTGATCTTGCTCAAGCAATGTGTGATCGTCTTGAAATCCCCTTAGGGCAAGCGCGTACTGAACTTTTTCCCGATGGCGAATTGATGGTAAAGGTCGAAGAGGATGTGCGGGGAAGAGACTGCTTTGTTGTTCAGTCTACATCCCATCCCGTCAATGCCAACGTCATGGAGCTGTTGATCTATATCGACTGCTTAAGGCGAGCATCAGCAAAGCGCATCACCGCGGTCATTCCCTACTTCGGTTACGCACGCCAGGATAGAAAAGATGAAGGCCGCGTACCCATCACCGCCAAGCTTGTAGCCAATCTCATCACTGCTGCGGGCGCGGATCGTGTTTTATGTATGGACCTTCACGCAGCACAAATTCAAGGTTTCTTTGATATCCCGGTAGATCACCTTTCAGCTGCTCCAGTCTTTCTCGAATACTTTGATGATCATCGCGACATGTGGGGTAACCTGGTTGTTGTTTCACCTGATGTTGGAAATGTAAAGGTTGCTAACAAGTATGCAGATTCACTTGGTGCGGATTTAGCGATAATCGATAAACGCCGTGAATCGGGAATGGAAGTTGTAACAAGAAACGTCATAGGTGATGTCGAGGGTAAAACTGTCCTGATGATTGATGACATTATTTCAACAGCCGGAACAGTTTGTGAAGCTGCTAAGGTTGTCATGGAATATGGCGCTAAGGATGTAATTTGTGCAGCCACCCACTCGGTTCTTGTTGGCCCAGCCATGGAAAGGCTTACGACAAGTCCAATTAGCAGCATCATTGTCACAGACACTTTGCCCAACGGTGACAGATTCCAGCCCATTCAGGATAGGCTGGTTCGCCTGACGGTCGCCAACTTATTAGGTGATGCTGTCCATCGCATTCACCACGATCAATCAGTGTCATCACTACTTCAAGCACGTATAGGTACGAAACGTTAAGAAAGTTGTTTAACAACGAGCGGCTTGTCCGCTAGTTTGAATTAATATAAGGATCCCATAAATGCATGATACGCCAACCATTTCCGCAACTTCGCGGGAACGAACAGGCACGCGTTACTCACAGAGGTTACGCAAGCAAGGCCGTCTCCCGGCCGTGATCTACGGCCATAAGAAGACTCCTCTATCAGTCTCCATAGATGAGAAAGAGATTTTGATTCTTCTTCACAGCGGAGCGCACGTACTAGAGGTCAAAGTTGAGGGCGGTTCAAAAGAAACCTGTTTAGTTAAAGACCTTCAGTTCGGCTATCTAGGGGATAACGTAATTCACGTTGACTTTGCCCGTGTTGATCTTGATGAAGAAGTAACCGTCAATGTTCACCTGAACTTTGTGGGCGTACCTGAGTCAGCAAAGAAAGCTGAAGCTATTTTAACACACGACATAACAGAACTGGAAGTTATCTGCAAAGTCAATGCCATTCCCGAAGAAATCCGTGTGGATTTGACTGCTATGGGTGAAGCAACGCTCTTTACAATTGGTCAAATAGAGTTGCCCGCAGGGCTTAAAGCTACTGCTGACTCGGAATCTCCTGTATGTCACATCTCATTCGTCCACCAGGAAGAAGCCGAAGGCGAAGAGGTTGAGATTGATAGCAGTGAAGCTGAACCTGAAGTTATTACTGAAGCAAAGACTGATGATAAAGATGGTGATGCCAAGAAAGAGTCTGACAAGTGAAGCTGATTGTTGGTTTAGGAAATCCCGGCGCTCAATATGACAAGACGCGGCATAACGTCGGCTTTTTGGCATTGGATAGTATCGCAAGACGCCTCGCTGCTGGTGAGGTTGGCCGCAGCAAATTCCATGGCGTGCTGCTTGATACAACTATCAAAGGGCAACGCATTTTGCTCCTAAAACCAACAACATTCATGAATTGCTCAGGCCAGGCAGTCGCTGAAGCTGTGAGGTTTTATCGCATTGATGCAGCAACACATCTACTAGTAATAGTTGATGATGTTGCGCTGGAATGCGGGCTGCTTCGTCTGCGTGAAAGTGGTGGAGCCGGTGGGCACAACGGACTAACCGATATCGAAGAAAAACTCTCGACGGATCAATATCCACGATTAAGAATCGGCATTGATAGCTCGGATGTAATACCTCAGCGCGAATATGTGCTGGGCAAGTTTAGACCAGATCAACAAGAGCTAATTGATGCTGCAATAAATACAGCTGTTGATGCCTGCGTGTGTTGGGCGTTAAACGGAACAACAGAAACCATGAATCGCTATAACCGCAAGAATACTGCGTAAACCAATTGTTAATGAGGGCAGATTATGCCAGAACAGCAGAAGAATTATTACGAAGGCCTTTTTCTCTTTCCGCAATCTGTAACAGCAAATTTGCAAGCAGCTTCGGATCATGTCAAGGAAATTTTGCAGCGAGCTGAGGTAAGTTTAATCAGCTTCAAAAAGTGGGATGAACGCCGACTCGCTTATGAAGTTAAGGGTAACAGGCGAGGTGTTTTTTTCCTGGTTTACTTTGAAGCTCACGGTAGCGCAATCGCTAAAATTGATCGTGACTGCAATCTGTCAGAGCAGGTGTTACGTGCAATGATCACTCGAGCGGATAATATGTCACTTGAGCAAATGCAAGCAGCAGACGGTCAAGAGCAACTTGCGGTTGAAATCAAATTGCGCGCAACTGAAGAAGCCGAAGCGGCTGAAAAGGCTGAAAAGCCCAAAGAAGAAATTAAGGAAACTGTTAAGGTTGTCCAAAAGCCCGAAATAGTTGTAGAAACAACTGAGGATGTCCCGGTAACTAAAGAGTCTTGATCTGCTGGAACTTGTATATACTTTTGAACATGTATTTATTAGACTGAATGTCACATTACGATTTTTTGGAACTATAAACCTTTAGGGGTAAATCATGGCTGGTAGCTTTAATAAAGTAATTTTAATGGGTAATTTGACACGCGATGTTGAACTAAAAACATTGCCAAGCGATCAGAGCGTCGCAAAAATTGGTCTGGCGGTAAATCGCAAATTTCGAACCAAAGATGGCGAAAATCGCGAAGAAGTCACATTCATCGATTGTGAAGCTTGGGGCAGAACCGCAGAGATTATGAACCAATATCTGTCAAAGGGAAGACCTGTATTAATCGAAGGCCGCCTCAAGCTCGATCAATGGCAAGATAAGGAAGGGCAAAACCGCTCGAAACTTAAAGTTGTTATTGAAAACTTCAAGTTTGTAGATTCAGGTGGTGGTTCGGGTGGCTCGGGAGGTTCCGGGGGTTCCGGGGGTTACGAGGGCAGCTCATCCCGACAAGCGGTAGGAGCAACAAGCGATAGCCAATCAGGATCAGCAAGTTCCTCCGAACAACATCAGCCGGTTAGTGAGGATGACATTCCCTTTTAACCAACTACCTTAACGTTTATTAGTAATTTTTTGTAGCTCGCAATACGCGAACCTATTCGAACTTAATGATCGAAGTAACGATCTATATTTTAGTGAAATAAAATGTCCAAGAACACAGAATTGTTATTGCTCAACAGCATCGAGAATCTCGGAATTGTTGGCGATGTAGTAAAAGTAAAAACCGGGTACGCACGCAACTTCTTATTGCCGCAAGGTCTGGCGGAAGTCCCCACACCTTCAAAGATCGAAAGCCTTAAGGAAGCTCGCGCTGCAGCGCAGGCTGAGATGAATGCACTCAGAAGCGCGCGTCTGCAAATCGTCGATCAGCTGACTGATGTGACAATCACACTGACTAGAAGCTGCAACGATCAAGGTAGTCTCTATGGCTCGGTCACTCCACGTGATATTGCAGATGCACTTCATGAAGCAGGCCACGGAGTTACACCAGAATATGTGCGATTAGCTCATCCGATTCGCCATATTGGAAGCCATCCCGTTCCAATCCAATTCGATAAGGATCTCAAGGCTGAGGTGACACTGGTAGTAAATCCCGACCGTGAACTCGAAGCACTCATGGAAGATAAAGATAAACCAACTGAGGCTGAAGAAACTCCAGCAGATGACAATAACGAGGTGGAAACCAAGCAGGAAGAGGAGCCTGCAACTGCTTCCTAATTTCTTAACGAAGCTCAGCTAATGGAAAAGATTTGATTACTATCTTGCAATACGCAAGGCAGGCGATCGCTCAGCTTCACACAAAAATCGAAGCTCAAGATATCTTGCTACATAATCAAGAAGGCTGGAAGCTTCGGGAATCTTCGGATTATTGGTTGGCCCCATCGGCTCAAAACGCATCCCTCGAAAACGATCGACTGCATCCTGTAATGGCAAACCGTATTGCAAAGCCAAACTAAAGGCACGACAAAAGCCCTGCATCAACCCTGAAAGTGTTGAGCCTTCTTTGCTCATCTTAATAAAGATCTCGCCGGGTTGGCCATCACTAAATAGACCGATTGTCAGATACCCCTCATAACCCGCAACGGTGAACTTATGCGTTTCGGATTTTCTAGTGGTCGGAAGAACCTTGCGGTTATTAGCAACAGGCATTATTGAGTCTCACAAAATGCGTAAAAAGTATCAATGAACTGTGAAACACATTCATCGGCCAGTAGCATTGTTGGCCTTCAAATTCAACCGGCAGGTATTAACGCCAGCTTCCAAACACACCAGGCAATGGCAAACACAAGAACCCCTCCACCCCAAATCAGCCCAGAAATGCCTGATAGCCGTTTTAGCAGCATGGGAAAACATGCTAATGCTATGAGCATTACCGATTCAGGCGCAAATATCCAAAAATCTTTGGCAACATGAATATACTTTTCACCATCGCCTGAGTTGAGAACTACTCTAGCCATGGGAACCAACTGCATAAGCGTCATGAAGCCGATCGCAAAGAAAACTCCGTAGCACGCAACCCATCCTCCAACACGAAGAACTCGTAGTGGACCACCAAGTGATGCAACAATCGCAAGGGCCATGATTGCGTAAACCATCATCAGAGTACTGCTAATTCGCGCAAGATCTTTTTCGATAAATAAAGCAACAAGCGCTTGCGCAACCCCTAAACCAAGCACCCAACTAAAGCCAGCGCTGTTGCGATCTTGATCGTTATCACCAGCGTCATTAGGCAATTGATCCGTTGGCGTATTTAACCAAAGTGAAATAGCAGCAATAGCAAATACACATTGGCCAACTGGTATGGTTAATTCATTAGCAGCTGCAAGAAGTAGCAAGATAACACCACTTGCCAGCCACATTACTATGCTAAAAGCGCTAAGCGAATCATTCTGATCTTTTATGGATTTGCTAACAATCAAGGAACATCCTGCTGCAACAAGACCGCAAACTACAGGCCCACCAATGGCAATCCAGCCAAACCCGCTAACCGAATTCTCAACTCTCGTAGCCTGTAGAGCCAGGGGAAATACAATAGCGATGGGTAATACAACATCAAGCGTAATGCCCTTAGGTGAACTAGCCTTGCATGTTGAGCGAAACGCTCTGCGCAATAGCTCCAATCCGACCACAGCCAGAGTTGCCTGCACCAAAAGCAATATCCACCATAACATGGAAAGTAGTGTATCCCTCTTACTAAGTAGGTGCGGTAACCTGCCCCCGATTTACTTGATGTGATAGATTGCTCAATCGATGACGAAGCACCGTAAGAATCGTCTGCGACTCGAAATAGTTTGGTGGCGGACGGTAATAAACCTGAACCAGCCCCCTAGCATCCGCCTGGCCAACTAACCTGAGTGTTCCCTTGGCGTCGCGCAACAGCTCTTGAAGCTCAAGAGGTCGCTCAGTTAGAATAATCAAATCATGTTCGTGTCGAGTTATTGATTTTATCCCCATAGCAGTTGCAAGAATTCTAATTTCTGATAGATGCAGCATTGTCTGGGCACTAGTCGGCAGTTCACCATAAGCACTTTCAAGATCACGCTCGACTTGTTCTAACTGCTGGATAGTTTCTGCTCGACTTATGCGCCTATATGCTTCAAGCCTACGAGTATCAGATGGAATATACCCTTTAATAAGCGAGCCAGAAATACCTATGTCAATAATCGTATCCAGCGCTGTCTCCGTCGATTCATCCTTTAATTTCGCTACGGCCTGCTCTAGTATTTGACAATACATTTCATAACCAACAACTGCGATATGCCCGGACTGTTCTGCGCCTAATAAATTGCCTGCACCGCGCAGCTCCAAGTCACGCAATGCAATTTTAAATCCAGCACCGAGCATTGAAAACTGCTCAATAGCTCTTAGCCGCTTCATTGCAACTTCAGAAATAACATTATCTGAATCTAAAAGCAAATAACAATATGCGCGATGTTTGTATCTCCCGACCCTGCCTCGCAGTTGGTGTAGTTCGGAAAGCCCAAACATATTTGCATCATTAATGAACATAGTATTTGCGGTCGGTATATCAATTCCCGATTCAATAATGGTTGTGCAAACTAAAATGTCCGCTTCATGCCTCATGAATTTAAGCATCACAGACTCAAGTTGCCTTGCAGGCATTTGCCCGTGGCCGACAATTACCCGCGCATCAGGAACAAGCCGCTGTACCTCATCCGCAACCGACTGAATGTTATGTACGCGGTTATGCACATAGAACACCTGCCCCTCGCGCGCAAGTTCGCGCTCTAACGCTATCTGCACACGATGTTTTTCATAGCTTAACACTTCAGTAACAATGGCGCGCCGATCAAGCGGTGCAGTTGAAAGAGAACTAATATCACGAAGCCCTAACAGTGACATGTGAAGCGTGCGTGGAATCGGCGTGGCGCTTAATGTCAGCACATCAGCCGTCATTCGAAATTCCAGAAGTCGATGCTTATGCTCTACCCCAAAACGCTGCTCTTCATCAATAATTACTAGCCCAAGATCAGCAAATTGAACATCTTTACTAAGCAGTCGATGCGTGCCAATAATTATGTCCACCAGACCTTGCTCAACAGCTTTGAGAACTTGGCCTTGCTCCTTTTTGGTTTTGAATCTACTTAACGATTCAATGCGAAACGGATAGTCCGCGAATCTCTGCTTAAATGTTCTTTCGTGCTGCTCCGCTAATACAGTAGTTGGCACTAAAACTGCGACTTGTTTGCCATATTCCGCTGCTTTAAATGCTGCTCTTATTGCGACTTCTGTCTTTCCAAACCCCACATCGCCGCAAATAAGTCGATCCATAGGCCGAGCGCCCGCCATATCCGCCTTGACTTCAGCAATAGCGGTTAATTGGTCTTCGGTTTCTTGATAGGGAAACTCAGCTTCAAACTCTTTTTGCCAGGTAGTGTCAGCTGGATATCGTATTCCAGGCATCAACTCGCGTGCAGCTTGTACCCGCAGCATTTCTCCAGCAAGATCTCGAACAGCTTCTCTCACTCTACCTTTTTGATTGTTCCATTTCACGCCGCCAAGATGTGAAAGCTCGGGCTTGCCTTTGAATGCTCCAATATATTTTTGTACAAATTCAATTTTCGATGCCGGAACGTGAAGTTTGCTGCCCTTAGCAAATTCCAGTGTGAGAAATTCCTGCAAGTCACCACTTGAGCTATCCTTAATCATTTGAAGCTGAATAAAGCGCGCTATTCCATGATCGCGATGAACAACAATATCCCCTAGTTGAAGATCAACAAACGTATCCATAGCCCGCGAAGCCAGGCGATGCACTTTCCGCCTTACTTGATAACGATGCAGCAATTCCTGATGCGGAACAACGGCTAATTTAGTTTGTGAACCATCCCATAGAAACCCACGATGAACGTACTGTCTTTGGATTTTCACCTTGGAATTAGGCGCTAGCTCGGTAAGCAATTCTCCTATACGCTGCGCTTCACCATCATTTTGGCACATAACAATGGTTTCCCATTGATCGCTAAGTTGCGCTAATTCCACAACAGCCTTTGATGAATCTTCATCAAACGAAACAAGTGGCTGCACCGGCAAATCAACAGTTTTATCCGGTGCTGAACCCGGTGAGTATTGATTAACTTCTGCTACTGCGCAGCAGGTTTGCACAAGTGATGCGATAACTTCTGCGCAAGTTAAGATATTTCGCGCATCA
The DNA here is from genome assembly GCA_022574595.1 of Planctomycetota bacterium. Classification (GTDB taxonomy): domain Bacteria; phylum Planctomycetota; class Phycisphaerae; order Phycisphaerales; family SM1A02; genus JACZRS01. The sequence continues at coordinate 50,444 of JACZRS010000006.1, forward strand.
GAAGTGCGATCCATATAGCTTCGACCTTGCTCATTAATCTCAACCATTTCAGCTAAAATTGCCACGGTATTTGGCGCAAGATATGAAGTTAATAGTTCTTCACCGCAATACTCTTTTTCATCTTTTACAGCTGCACGTGTTAGCTCAATCTGCTCAAGACGACGATCTGATGCAAGTGTGTCCAGATCAACTTCAAATAGACCTTCAACCGCATCACCAAATAAATCTATTCGCAATGGAGCAACACCAGGGCAGAATATATCTATGATCCCACCTCGAATCGCATATTCTCCAGGTGAATCTATAGCTTCGACTCTGGTATAACCCGCATCATGCAACCAATTCGTGAACGATTTCAAATCAAGAGTTTGTCCAGTTGATATTAAGTAAATTGCATCTTTTAACTGCGTCCTTGCTGGAACCGTCTGCATTAATGCGTGTATGGGTGTCACTAATACGCGTGGTCCATCCTCAGCCACAAGTTTTCGCAGCAAACTCAATCGCTCGTTAATCAGCTCGACATGGACCATCGATTCGCCGGGCAACTGCTCCATTGCTGGGAACTTTGCGACTTTAACTCCCGCAGCTTCAAGTTCATCAACAGCTTCATCTGCCTGATCAAGATGACCAACAACTAGAAGTATGGTTGAATCAATATGCTCTGTCAGGGCTGCCGTTAGCAAGATTGTGCTTGACCCCACCGAACCGCGTGCCGCAACCAAGCCCCCATTGTTAAGTAGCTCGACAAGCTTCTGTACGGAAGCATCGGTTGCAAGACGTTTTACTATCGTCACAGTTAAAGTTCCAAGCCATGCGCGCACGACCACCCGCCGATGGACGCTCCATCGGTGGTGTCTGCCATTAGTTTTCCCCTACCCATTATCCTTAGTCTTGAATCGGCTGTTGGTAATCTCCATGCGAATTTTGGCTGGGAGAATGTTTGGCAATTTCAAAGGCTTTATCAAAACCTGCTTCAGCATAAGGCATTAAACGCTCTATTTTTCGTTTGCCTATACCATATACTTGCTGAAGATCATCCAGTGTAAGAAATCTGCCATTACTCCTGCGATAATCAATAATTCGCTGAGCTAGATTCGGCCCAATACCCGGCAAAAGTTCAATCTTTGCTGCGCTTGCGGTATTGATATCGATTTTAAGATCTGGCCAAATCTTTGTAGTTGGCTTAATTACTCCAAACTCATCTCTCGGCAAAACAGAAGTGGGTACAAAGCGATTTAGTCGCAAAACCCCTGCCCAAATAATTGCTATACCAAGTATGCAGCTGACAAATACCGCCCCGGGCATTTGCTGTGAGCGATCACGCATCCAAAGCCTCTGAAACAATGCTCTTGGTAGACTTCTTTCTCTTGCCAAGGGGCTTTTTAAGTTGCTTTCGCATATTCACTAATCGAGAAAGTGCAGGCTTGGTTCGACCGGCTGCATCAATAAGCCCTCCAAAGGGCAAATACGATCCAGAGTGGTCGTATAGATCGCTCCAAATAACCGAATCTATGTTTGGCTTTGACATTGCAATCACAAATGCGCGTGACACCCATCGTGACTGCATCTGAGGAGACCACGGTTTATGCCACCAGCCACCAATATCTCCAACCGGTTCGCTCGGAACGCCCATTGCGGAAACCAGAATCGGCAGTTCCACAGCCATATAACGATCAAGCACACTGCTTAGGTGCATTAGATTTCTTGTAGTAAATCCTATGTTTGAATGGCCGAAAAGTAACTGCACACCCACACAATCAAGTTGAACGCCCTCTTGAATAATCTGGTCAAGATATGTTAGCGGTGATAATGAGTTTTTGTTGCGCGAAGTATATTCACCGAACGGCTGCACAAGATCGATCATTGTGCGCGCGCCTTTATGTGCTTGACGCACAATAAGGCTAGTCATATGCGTCAGATCAACCATTTGCTCGGGCGTGAACTGGAAATTGTCGTTTACATTAAGGCCGGCTGCGATATTCCACATTCCCACAATTGATCCATATCTATGAACAATTCGTTCTACATGTTCATACGCAAGATCGCGTAAAGTGCTGTAATCATGCTGCCAAACGTACATCCACTGGGGAATAGCATCTTTGGAAAAATCTAAAAGAGGCCCAAGTACAAAAGGTATTTCTTCTTGTTGAGCCCATTTAACCCATCGATCTATTGGATCCCAGTTGTATCGCCCCTCTTCAACTTCTATTTCATTCCAGCGCAATGGGAAAAATAAAATGTCAAAATTCTTCTTAACCATCTCGCGCAAGGATTCAGAATCACGTCCAGTATGAATACGAACTCCGAGTGTGGTTGAAGAAGCTGCACGACTGGCAAACTTCCAATGAAGCAATAACTCTGCATGAGCTAGAGCTAAGCTTTCATTAGCTTTGATGGCGTTCTTTAGAGCCTTTCTGGCAATTTTATCAAGCTCTGCCTGTTCATCGATAATTAGCGCTTCTGCGAAGAGATGCCTGGCTTTTTCCCACTGCTGGATAGCTGGATGATCAGAATCTAGATCAAATAGCTGCCACTCTTCACTTTTTGCCAGGAAGGTTTTTATGCTGTGACGCACTAACTCAATTGACAGGTTGTAGGGCCTTTCTCTTTCTGGCAACAAACATGTCTGCAGCATAATGCGGCCCATTGAATCCGCATCAAAAGGAAGACACAAACCAATGGAGTGGCTGGCTTTTACTTTACAATTGATTTGCCCGCCCTTGAAAGTCACCTTACCTGCTATGGCAATATCATCAGGCCCCAATAGATAAGCGCTATCTAAGGGCCAGTCAGGTGCCAGGACACCTTTGTCATATACCGTGAAACGTAGCATTGTTAAAAACCGTTGGGCAAGACTAGTTGGAACTCTTTCGAATTGAGAATACCACTATAGTTTATGGTAGAAGCTTGCTTTACTTTCTCATGTTGGAAACCTGTTTTTTAGGCTGTGAAATCGCTGGATTGGGCCATATATGGTAAATTACGCACATGATAACTAAGCAAGAAGACCCACGCACCATGAATACACAAGCTCTATATCAAACAGATTTCCCTCTGCCTGGCCGACGCCAAGGCAAGGTACGAGATATTTACGCTATTGAGGCTACTGCTGATGCATCAGGCCAGGTATTGATCATCGCTACCGATCGTATTAGTGCGTTTGATGTGGTTTTGCCTACTCCTGTCGCAGGAAAAGGGAGGCTACTTACCCAAATTAGCGCTTCCTGGTTCGATCTGGTTCGTTCATGGGGGATTATTGAGGATCATCTGATTTCCACTGATCCTGCTGATATTCCAGGCTTATCTGATGAGCAGCGTCAGTTGCTTATTGAGCGTGTGATGGTTTGCAGGCCGGCCAAGGTTGTGCCTGTTGAGTGTGTGGTGCGTGGTTATATCGCAGGCTCAGGCTGGTCTCAGTACAGCCAGGATGGGACTATTTGTGGAATAAAACTACCCGATGGGCTAAAGCGTGCCGAACGCCTGCCTGAGCCGATCTTCACACCTACAACCAAGGCTGATACTGGCCACGATGAACCAATGAGCTTTGATGAAGTTTGCTCAACTCTCAGCCATGCCTTAGCTGAGCGACTTAGAGACATATCTTTGCAAATATATAAACAAGCAGCCGAATATGCTTTAGAGCGTGGATTGATCCTGGCGGATACTAAACTCGAGTTCGGTTTCGCTCTTGATGATAAAGGCAAGCCAACCGACGAATTGATCCTCATTGATGAGATATTCACGCCTGACAGCTCACGATATTGGCCGGCGGATTCTTATGAACCGGGCGTTGAGCCGTTTAGCTTTGATAAGCAGTATGTACGCAACTATTTGCAAGAGCTTGTAGATGCAGGCAAATGGGATAAGACGCCGCCTGGGCCAGAGCTTACACCATTCGTAGTTGAGAATACTCTCAAGCGCTACGCACAAGTAAAGAGTAAATTATTTGGATGAGCTGCATTGCATACGCTGTTTATTGCTGAAAGTTAGCCCGCTCAGCTGCATCAACTGTATTTCGAAGAAGCATGGCTATGGTCATTGGGCCAACACCACCCGGAACTGGAGATAGATATCCTGCGACTTCCTTTACCTCATCAAATGCAACATCGCCTACTGTTCGTGATTGACCCTGGGGTGTTGTAATTCGACTGATCCCAACGTCAACAACAACTGCTCCGCTTTTAACCATGTCACCTCGAATTAGCTCAGGTACGCCTGTCGCAGAAATTAATATATCAGCAGAGCGCGTTAGATCCGCAAGTTCTGGGGTGTACTTGTTAGTTGAAATTACCGTTGCTTCATGGCGCATCAACAAAACCACAATGGGTTTACCAACTATATTGCTGGCACCAACACAAACGCATCGACTACCCTTTAGGCTTACACCCGTCGATTCGATCATCTCCATTACTGCAAGGGCAGTACAAGGCACGAGGCTTCTGCGGCCATACACTATATTGCCGATGTTTGCGGGATTAACGCCCTCCACATCTTTTGCCGGTGAAATAAGTGCTTGTATGCGTTCAGTATCAACGTGATCTGGCAGCGGCAAATGCACCATGATGGCGCTAACTTTTGAATCAGAATTTAGCCTTGTAATAAGTTCTGTTATTACCTGCTCACTAATTTGTTCATCAAGTTCATGCAGCACATATTCCACGCCTTCTTCCTTGCACATCTTTCCCTGATTTCGTGCGTATATGCTGGCTGCCCCCTCATTACCAACAATTATTGCGTCTAAGCGCACCCGACGACCTTGCTTACTCAACTGGTCAATGCGGCTGGCTGTTTGCTGCTTCACCTGCCTGGCCAAGGCTTTTCCATCAATGATCTTCGCCTGTTGCATAACTGTCATTGCCCTATAAGGATACACGATTTTTATGATTGGTTTTAAGATGCCCTTCGCAACTCGTTTGATCTGGTAAATCCTGCTTTTTTAGTACCAAACTCTTCTCGGACCCACCTAAAAGTATAATCATGGAATAATTATAACTGGCAAACGATTCTACATAGAGCATCAAACTGCTAGCCGATACTGAATACTAAGCAAACAGATTGCGCAATCTCAGGACTGATCTTATGCAAGCATCGCCTCCAATCGAGCCTTCTTCAGCCCAGGAAAATGAGCCAAGCCTATGGAAATGGGTGGCAAAGGTCGCCAGTTCAGTCGGCCTGGCGGGGATGCTCTGTTGTGTGGCTCCGGCTGTGCTATTTATGCTGGGAATAATGGGAGGCGCTTATGCGATCTCATTTGCAAATTTCTTCTACGAGGAAGATGGATCAGCTGGAATCGGCGCCTGGGTGCTGCGTGGAGTTGCAGTAATCATTGGAATCGGCGGATTCGTGCTATTTAAGCGCAAGCAGAATCAATGTTCGATCGATCCTAAGCGAAAACGAAAAAATCTCATTCTCATTTTCGTGATGATTGCAGTCTTCGGAGTCGGAATTTTCTTAACGCTGGAAAAACTTTCGGGCTGGTATTTCGACAAGGTCATCGTCCCAGCCAAGGAAGCAGAGCTAAACGCTCAAGCGCCCCAATAGTAATTGCTGTATCACTCAATTAACTGCTTAACAGTAATAGTTGTGTCTAGTTCAACTATTTGAACACTTTGCTCCGAACCATCAGGCCATAGCACTTTAAGTGATTCAACCGTCTCTGCATCACCTAAACCAAATGTGATTGGCAGCTCGACTTGAGACAAATAACTACGCGTTGGCATTACCTGTTTTCGCTGCACAATACCGCCCGCAGATAGTTCAACCCAAGCCCCAATCGCATCTGCATTAACTTTAGTCCCGACCAGCTTTACGCGCAGCCAATGATGATTGGTTTGTTGATCGTTGCGAAGTAATAACGGGCCAGCACCGGTCTGTGTTATCAGTACATCAAGATCACCATCAGAATCAATATCAGCATACGCAGCACTTCGACCCACAATCGGTGTAGCGAGATCCCCTAGCTGCGATTCAGGTACAGCTGCGAAACAAGCCTTCGCAGACGGTCCACAATTCCAAAATAGTTGAGGCGCCTGGCGATAACTCTGGCTTGACTGGATTTCATTGATCTCTTGCTCAAGATGCCCGTTTGCCTGTAATAAATCGACCCAACCATCAAGATCATAATCAAAGAAAAATAATCCAAAGCTGAGCTTTAGCCGACTAGGTGAACCGATCCCCTCAACACTGGACATATCAGCAAACTGCCAGGGATTACCTGGTTGCTGTACGTATAAAGATGATTGTTCGTTGGCGAAATTGGCAATCCCTACCGCAAGTTGCCCATCGTTTCGCGCTATCGCAGCATCGATCCCCATTGCTCCAGTTGCTGATCCCATAGTGTCAAAGGCAATGCCGGTTACTGCCCCCACTTCTGTAAATGTGCCATTGCCATTATTTTGAAGCAGGAAGTTCTGCACCGTGTCGTTAGCCACGACGATATCAATGTTGCCATCTTGATCTACATCAACAAACGTGGTTGCTAATGCCTTTCCCATAGGCTCAAAAGTAGCGGGGTTTTTTACATCAATACCCGCTGATGCGGTTACATCCGTAAACGTTCCATCACCGTTGTTGTGATATAGCGTGTTGTTTGTACCTGCATATAGCAGAGGTGGTCCGTAAGCGCGATCAGTACCATTAAGAGTGAAATTCAGCTTTATGTCAATATCACGCGACCATCTTACATAATTGCAAACAAATAAATCCAGCAGGCCGTCATTATCATAATCTAAAAACCCTGCGCTGGTGCTCCATGCAGATTCATCGCCGGCAACGCCCGCTTGAGTAGTTACATCAGTAAATACACCGTCGTTATTAATAAACAAATGATTGCTACCCAGTGCTGCAATGAATAAATCAATATCGCCATCGTTATCTATGTCACCACACGCTATGCCTGTTCCATAGAGGCTGATATTAAGCCCTGCTTGTGCCGTTACATTTTCAAACTTACCGCTGCCATCATTTCTGTAAAGAGCAATTGGTGATGGCGAATCATAAATAAGATTATGAGGCCAGGGTGCTGCGTTAATGAATATTATGTCTTGATCTGAATCGTTATCGTAATCTAGAAATGCGCATCCGCTACCCATTGTCTCAGGCAGAAGCTTTTCGCCCGTGGCTCCATTGTTATGAACGAAACCAATACCAGCTTCAATTGTGATATCAGTGAATCTAACTTCAGGTCGATTGGCGCTGCTTTGTACAAGTGGCTTGGGTGGCTCAACCGGGCTGTTATTTTCAACGACTACTTCGGGCGCTTTAGTCTTAAGTACTAGCACAATTATTACCGCTATCGCAGCAAGAATTACAATGACCAGCATCGACCACTTGAAGGCAACGCCGATGATTCGATCATCAACTGCAACGTATTCAACTTTCTCATCTGGTTGTCTATCATTCATCAATTGATTCCCCGGATGCTTCGCGCGTTACATTGGGCCCATCATAAGCATCTGCTCGATTCAGATCGTATATCACCACAGCTTCGCTTGCATGGTTGGCAGCTGGATATTTGATCCTGGCAGCAGCAACTGCACTATCGCGTGCGTTATCATCAGGTTTGTATTTTTCATGTAGTGAGCTATGTATTTTTTCGTTGGCATTATCACCAAGATCCCGATACACCTGCTTTAACCCCCAATGGGCCGCGAGGTTCTCCGGATCATATACCAATGTTTGTTTATACCAATTTTCCGCCTGGGCCATTACTTGCTTGCGCTCAGTTTCGCGTGCTTGTAATCCTCTTTGATAAAACGCAGCTCCCAGCTCATTGGAAACACGGTAATCCTTGGAAAAATCAAATCCTCTTCCGCTTGCCTGAGAAAAGCCACCTTTCTCAAGTGCTAACAGATTCTCGATTACTTGATCATAATCACCATTACGGCTTGCGACCTGTGCGCCAAACCAAAGTAGCGACCATGCATAGGCTGGTGGATCAAACTCCGAAGCGCGTTTTAATGCAGCTGGAGCGTGCGTTTGCACAAGTCCTTCATTGATAAACACACGCGCTAGATTCAGTGGGCCATCGGGTCGATCGAGCAGTTCCACCTGCTCGAATGCGTGCCTGGCCTGCCTAAGTTCGCCTTTGCCCTTGCCTTTTCGAAGTAATCCAATTCCGTAATCGTTCCAACGCATCCACGGTTCGATCTTTGTATCTTCATTCAACACCGGTTGATCTGCGCCCTTGATCGGGAACGTCACCGTATCCTGGGCCAGGGTCACCACCGGCAGGTCGTTGACATAGTTATCATCTGCTGTGACCAGACGCATATACTCCGTGTCGAACTTTCGGTACTGAAGCTTCACATCAACCGTGATTGGTTCGTCGGCATCATCCGGCACGCGCAGCAAATAATGAACTACATCGGCTGCGCCGGGGGGGATCTGATTGTTGTACAGCGCGATGAAGATGTCCTGTGCATTGCGCCGGTTGATGCGGTCACCATAACGATCGAGGATGAACGCGTTGACAAAGTGTGACCAAGGATCGACTTCGCGGCTGTCCGGCTTGCGCCCTCCACTGCGCCCGATCACCCGATCACCACTTGTGACCGTCACATCCATCCACACCTGGTTGGAGTCTGCGGTACCCTGCGTAAACACGTGACCCATCTTGACCGTGCGAATAACCGTCTCGAGCAGGTAGATGCCGCCGGGTCTTAGCACGGGCATCTTCGGCCGTAGCGGCGCTATCAATTCGCCGTCGATGGTGCCGCCCTGCTTGAGGCCGAATATATCCACCCGCATCACACCCTCGAGGAACGCTCGATGGGCTTCGATCGCTCCATCCGCATCGGCGAGCGAGTCACGCAGAAGGTAAGGGATGGCGGTATTGGCGGACGGGAACTGGTGATCCGTTGTCTTGAGCAGGCCAGAATCATCGCGAACTCTGGCGCTGAAGTTGGGCCGATCCGAAACCTCCACCATCGGCATGTGGCAGTTGTTGCAGTTGGTCTCAGCCTTGGGCGGATAGTAAAAACTCGTGACGCCATGGCCGGAAACGCCGCTGAGCCAAAACGCATCGTAATGGTTTTGTCCACGGAGGAATCTGTAATTGTTCAGTTCCTCGGGCAGGTGGACTTTGTGGCAAGTGCCACAGAACTCGGGAGAGCGGTGCAGAGGCTTGAGGAACGTGGCTTTGTGAAACTCCGGCTTGGCCTTAACCAGCTGACGATTGACCCACTTCAAAATCCCATTGTCGCTGAAGGTAAAGGGATAATGGATCGGTTCATCAATGGTATAATCCGCGTTGCCGCGCACACTGTTAATGTGCGATATGCTGTGACAGACCGTACAGGTAATCCCAGCCTGGGCGGTTGAGTCGCTCGCGAGGTCGTAGTTCGGATCATCGAACTTGGGATCGTCAAAGGCGCCGCTGAAAAACGGAACCGGATCGTGACAACCAGCACAGAACCGGGAGGCCTGGACGCTGCCATCGCGAGCCATCAGCACCCGCCGCGTCTCCAGGACGCTGAACAGGTAAGGCGGGTTGTTGAATGAGCTGAAGCGGTGGACACTATGCGACCAGCTTTCGTGGATGTCGGTGTGACATTCCAGACAATACTGATCGTTCTGGAGTACGTAAGCGGGAATAAAGTTGCCAGTCGAGGTGCGGGCTAATGATGGGAAAAAGTATTGCTCGCCGGACTTGGGCCCGGCAACGTTCCAAGCTCTGGGATCTTGCGTCTGCAGGATCAGCATCACCAGTGCGAAGACCCCGGCCAGCGCGGCCCACGTCAGGCCGATCCGCCATTTGATCCGTCGTCCCGCAAGTCGATGTAGTACAAACAGCCAAATTGCCACTACCGGGCAGATCACGTGGGACCAATAGGCGACCGAGCGCCCCACTTGATTGTTCAGCTCAAAGCGCAGCCCCAACACATCTACGCGCATCAGCACGATCCCGGTGATGAGCACTATATTTGCTGTGATAAAGAGCGCCATCCCGGCGCGAATTGCCCGCTTGTTCGGCCGATTCCACGCATTTCGAATATGTATAAAACCGAACACAATCACAGGTCCAACTAACAAAATCCCCAGTACTAAATGAACCAGGAACATGATCAGGTAAGTCCAATTCTGATACTGCACCCCCGCAATTGTCACGCTTACCAGATAAACTGAGTTCACCACCAGAATCGCAAATAACGCAAAGACCACGCTTAATAGAACCTTTAGCCTTGGCCCAACTACCGGCACATATCTCTTTCGTTTTGGTTGTGAGGACTCGGGCACCTTGTTACCTCTACCTGGGACACTTTAGTCTTAGCACAATATGCACATCGACTGTCAATTGCTCGGACAAATCGTTGCTTGTCCAACAGTTGCAATCAAGGAAAATAACTGGATACCACCACAAATAAAGCAGTTTAGCCGTTTGATTAGCTTTACAGCAACGCCTAAGTAGCCCAGACGGCCGCAAGGGTCATACACTAACTCGATTATGAGTGCCCCAAGTATCATCGCAATTAGTGTCGGAAATAGTCGAATCCATGCCGGTTTGTTCATAAATGGCGATTTGCAATCAGATGAGCATTTCCCAAATAACCAACTCACAGAGTCCGCCCATCAAATTGTGCAGTGGTGGGAGCAAATCGCCAGCGAATCAAGGGCAACTATTCTCACAGCTTCGGTTAATGATTCTGTATGTAAACCCCTCTCTGCGATGATTCAAGATCAACTTTCCGTGGATATCTATAGGATAGGGTCCGATCTTCCAGTTCCAATCGGTGAACAACTCAATCCGGAAACTATAACAGGCGTTGATCGATTACTAAACGCAGCGGCAGCTTACGCCACGTTAAAACAAGCGTGCGTTGTAATTGATGCAGGCTCTGCAATTACTGTTGATTTTGTTGATGGTGAAGGAACATTCCTTGGCGGAGCAATAACGCCCGGAGCTAGTATGCAGCTTCGATCACTTCACGAGAACACTACGACACTGCCTGAACTTCAACTTGCGTTACCGGATGATAATCCATTTGGGAAATCAACCAGCCAGGCGATTCTACACGGAGTTTTCCATGGCATCCGCGGCATGGTGCAGCGACTGGTTGAACATTATGCCCAACATTATGAAGCATTCCCGTTTGTTATTGCAACGGGAGGAGATGCCAAGCTGCTATTTGAAAACGAAGGATTGGTTGATCGAATTGTCCCCCAATTAACGCTGCTTGGTATGTCCATTACAGCAAAGCACGCACTTGCAGTTACTGAAGCGGATGATTCGGATGTCCGAACATAGCTGCACTGAACCAACTAATAATATTTGCAAATTGCAGCTTGCAACTGCCAACCGAAGCGGCGCCATCGCAATATTGCAGTTAGTTGGCGATGTTCAATCCATACTCGAGCCATTAACAAATATCTCAGATTGGCCCATTGGTAAATTGAGTTATGTTAAATTCGATGATATTGATGATGGAATTGCCGTTCGACTCTGTGAGGATGTTGCTCAGATTATGCCGCACTCTGGCCCGCGTGTTGTACAGCTACTAACCGCTCGGCTTATAGAGCTAGGAGCAGTGCTGGTTGATGAGGAATATCCCATATCGGCGCACCAAATCTACCCAGAAGCACAGGATGAATATGAAGCTTTAGCCCTCGAAGCTGTGGCGCGTGCGCAAAGTCCCTTGGCTATTGACCTATTGCTGGATCAACCTCACAGATGGAGAGATTTTGTTGCTGCGGATTCATCCTTGTCTGATGAAGATATCGCACGCTCAAAGCGCTTAAACCGCCTAATTACCCCCCCACTTATCGCATTGGTCGGCTTACCCAACGTCGGTAAAAGCACACTTAGTAACGCACTACTAGGAAGGTCAATGTCCATAACAGCCGACATGCCGGGCACAACACGCGACTATACCTCCGGGCGAATAAACCTGGCCGGCCTTGTGGTAGATTGGTACGACACGCCCGGCTTGCACCAAACAACTGATCCAATCGAAGCCAAAGCCATCGAATTTGCACATCGCTTAATACAGGATGCAGATTTAATAATCGCACTAAAAGATCACGAGCAAGATTGGCCAACCTTGCCGCGCGATCCCGATCTTTACGTTCAAAACAAAATAGACCTAATCCCCTCCATCTTATCCCCCTCTCCCCCCGGGAGAGGGGCTAGGGTCTCCATAGGCGACTCGCCTGGGCAAGGTGAGGGTCCCCTCTTAATCAGCGCACAAAACAACACCAACATCGATCAACTAGTTCTAGCAATACGCGACAAACTAATCCCACCCACTGATCTACAAAACCCTAGCCCTTGGCTATTCGATAAACGCCTAATAAAACCCATCTAGCGTGCTTTTCTAACGCTATCTTCCATTTCAGCTTGCTAATACCATTGATTTCAACGCATTTAATGCGATAATAAAATATATGCAAAGCAACATTGTCAATTCATCTCCCGATGTAATGGGCGGCACATCCGTTTTCAGTGGGACAAGGGTACCCATCCAAACACTCTTGGATTACCTGGAAGCTGGCGAGACTATCGACGACTTCCTAAAAGGATTCCCCTCAGTAACTCGCGAACAAGTAATCGCTTTCTTGGAAGAAGCTAAGAGGCGAATGACCGCCTAGGCAAACCTGCATGAAACTACTGCTAGATGAGTGTATTGATTGCAGACTTGCAACAGAACTAACTGAGCATACTGTCCAGACAGTCCTACAATGTGGCTGGGCTGGAATGAAAAATGGAAGCCTCCTCGAGCTTGCACAAAAGGATTTCGACGCCTTCATTACCGTTGATCGCAATCTTTCATTTCAGCAACAATTAACCGATTATGATATTGCTGTAATTATTCTGCATGCGTCAAGTAATCGGTTAAATGATTTACAACCACTTGTGCCAAACATTCTCGAAATGCTTCCTACAGCAAAACCGGAATCGGTAACTATCATCCGTCAGTAACAATTTCTCTCCCACGTTTAGCGGCAGACGCGCAGCGTCACTCCCCCCCTATATTCCCATAGCGCTATAGCCACAATCAACGTAAATATTCTGACCAGTTATCCCCGATGATAGATCGCTAAGCAAGAATACCGCGGCATCCCCAACATCCTTACCAGTAACGTTTCGCCCTAGAGGTGATTTCTTTCTTGTCCAATCCATAATTTCTGTCAAACCCCCAACTGCCAAGGCTGACATTGTTCGAAGCGGACCACCTGATATGGTATTAACACGAATATTCTTCGGCCCAAGCTCATAAGCTAAATACCGACTAGTGCTCTCAAGCGCAGCCTTAGCCACACCCATTACGTTATAACCCGGCACAGCCTTCACGGACCCGTAATAACTCATTGCCAGCATCGACCCGCCATCGGACATTAACGGCACAGAGCGATTGGCCATGGCAAGGTATGTATAAGCGCTAATATCCAGAGCTTGACAATACGCAGCGCGAGGCGTTTTTGTGAAATTCCCGACACTAAGCCATTCCTTGTCCGCATAGGCGATCGAGTGAACCAGAAAATCCATCTTCCCAAAGTCTTCGCCAATTTTGTTAAATACGCGATCAAGATCTTCATCGCTAGACGCATCCATAGATTCCAGCCAGGGATCATCTTGGCCCAGTTGGCTCAGAGCCTTAGCCACCCGCCGCTTCATCTTATCACCAGGCAGATGCGTAAAAAGACATTCCGCACCCTGAGCCAGCAGCGACTCAGCAAGAAAATAGGCATAGCTGTGATCGTTAGCGATTCCAACAACTAGCCCGCGTTTACCATCCATCAAGCCCATGGGTCAAACTCCATTCCTAACAGTGTCAGGCGAGGGAGATTAACGCCAAGGGGCAAAAAACGCCAATTTGGTGCCATTTCAAATCCCAAGCAAAGCCCATGACTAGCTATTTATCCTATTAAATAAGCGATTTACTCAATTCATGCTTAGCACCTCTCCACAAAGCCGCCATCATCTGCTGAAGATGCTAAAATGGCTCATACCTGCGCCCGTAGCTCAATTGGATAGAGCATCGGTCTTCGGAACCGAGGGTTGGGGGTTCGAGTCCTCCCGGGCGTGTTCGTGAGAGGGGTTTTTGGGGTGTTTCGCAAATAGTGCGCACTAAAGTGCATACTTCTCATATCATGCCACCTTGGTAAATACGGCTCGCTGTCGATCTGCTGCCGACTTCTCGACTTCGGTGTAATACTCAGCCGTGGTTGTGATACTTGAGTGTCCTAGAGCTGCTTGTAGTTCGTGCATGGGGACACCGTTGGTAGCGCATATTGTTGCGAATGTTTTTCTTAGATCGTGCCAGCAGCCATGAGGCCAATTCTTGATTTCAAGCTTCTTTTTGGCTGCGTCTTGGATATCGTTAAATTCGCGGGTGAAGTTGTTTATGATATCAAAGTTGGCTCGGAGCTTTCCAGCCTTAGCTTTTGCATCAATAGCCAGCAGCCTTTTGATGCTGATAAAGATATAAGGGCTTCCATCGCCTAGTTTTTGCATCCGCATCAGCATCAAGACTGTCTCGGCTGGTATGGCTACGGTGCGGGTGGACTTCTTTGTTTTAGGCTTCCAGGCCAAGATAGGCAGATCATGTTCATCGGTCGTGTAGCGCCCTTTGCGGTGTTCCTCGACCCGCACACTTCCAACACTATCAAAGTCTACCCAACGTAAGTGAAGCAACTCGGCCCGTCTCAACCCGCTTGTGTATGCCAGTGTGATTGCTAGCTTCCACCAATTATCCGCAGCCTCGACCATACCATCTAATTCACAATTCGAGAAGATGCGTTTGGGCCTGCTGATTTTCTCGCCAAGTTCTTCATCAGCAAATGGGTTTTCGGCAATCAGCTTCTTCTTAGTAGCTCGAGCAAACATTGCCCGCAGCATTGAAAGCGTTTTGCGAACAGTTGCTTTGCTTCTACCTTTACCCTCAAGATAAGCGCGAATCTCACCAGCATCAGTCCATTCGATATCGTTGAGAAGCTTGTCTCCAATCGCTTTGATGGCGTGGTTGCAAGCTGTACTCCATTCGATAACAGTTGTAGGCCGACAGTTGGGTTTGAGCTTTGTTTCGTGGTACTTGATGAACGCACTAAGTTTAATGCGAGTCCCGCTATTTTCTTCGGCGGCAAGTTTTTCAGTCTCGAGCTTAGCATCACGTTCAGCTTCGAGCTGCTCAGCAAAAGCGTCGCACAATTCTTTCTTCTTTTGTTTTCTTGCTATGGCATCATTAGGAAGATCAACACTTTCACATCGGCCAAGGCTTCTATACTTAAACCCCGTCTTTTCACTCCACCGGAAATTAAAGTATTTAGTTGTCACACCACCTGGCATTTTCTTTGTTCTGCAAATTAGTATAACTTTGGGGTCCATAGCCGTTACCTCCAATTATCCAATTGGCAGCCGCTACTGCTGCGGTTCCTGGAATAGGACAGACAGCAACGGCCACCAAAGCTTAGATTTTCGCCAGTGTTTCCAGGAACCGGCAACATCATGCTACATCACCTGAATACCCTGTCAAACCTTCATTTTCAGAATATCTAAGCAATTCACCTAAAAGCCATTTATGCTTCTTGCCCAGGCCCTTAATCGGACGAATCTTGCCAGATCGTGCTATCCTGTGTAAAGCAGCTACCGCGTCGCCAATATCCACATAATCAGAATCCAGGCGAAGGAAAATCACAGCTTCTTCCGATGTAAGAATTGGCGAATCACGATTGTTTCCCTGTTCCATTATGTTTAGCCCAATCTATCTGCGAAATCGTTGTGCGCACGTTCATTAAGCTCTGCTAGCTGTTCCTCGTCGGGTAGGATGCGCTCCAACGCCTCCAGCACTCGACGTTCGCCTGGGGAGCGGGAGGAAAACTCATCTATCTGCCCCGGATTCTCTTTGTGCTGTTGTAGCCAATCGTTATGTTCGCGGTCCTGTTCGGCTTCGATATCGCGCTGCACGTCTTCGATGTCCTTGTTCGTATTAAGCAGTTCGTCAATAGCTGCGATAGCTTTTTGTCTGTTAAATTCGGTCATTAAAAGTCCCTTTCGATGATAGGTTTGAATTTCTTGAATTGGTCTAGCTCGAATATGAAAGCGCCGCCATCGGGCCTTGCGTTTTTGTCTCCCCTAGTATTACCCCAATCATCGTCAGTTGGTGGTTTTACCAGTTTATGTGCTAAATCAACGAAGCCGACATCAGAACCGCACGTTAGTTCAACCCTAGAATGTTTGTTTAGGTAAGTTGAGTCAGCGATTGAATGTCGGTAATCTTCGGCGCACTTCACAGCCTGATTAGCTTTAAGGAACACAAGCGCACCAAGTTCATCGTCTCCCAGTATCTTTTCATTGGGAAAGCGCACGCACCATAGTTGGGGCAGATCACTATAATCAAAATCAGGTGAGCTACTGCTCACTACTGGCTGAACATCTTCCGCCATTCGCTTGTTGTGTGGCGGTTCCCAGCATTTATACTCGGCAAAGACAACCGAATATCGCGCTACTAGGCACTTATGCGCATCTGCTTTTTCCTTAAGTTTTGAATAAGCTGCGTCATCGCCACCACGCTTAAATTTTGAATACGCCCTTTTTAATTTACTTGTAAACGCAGCCGACCGAAAATCGGGATCAGCGGCCAGCCCCTTGCGGATATCCTTGTACCACTTTGTCGGTGTCCCTTCTGGTCGAGTTACCCACGCATCAATAATCTCTACAAGTTTTAGTATCTCGTATTGATGTATTGAAAACTGTTGCGGTCCAGATTCAGCCATGCTTTTGAATTTTAGTTGCAGGGTTGTCCATGCGTTCTTTTGTTCCGTTAGTAGTAAATTCATGTGTTAATTGTCTCCGGGTTTATTCTGGTTTTGTTTAAGTTCAATCGCATCAGCCAAATCTTCCAAATCTTTTTCCAACATTGCTAAATCCGCTAAAGATAAAGCCGAGAAACCTTTGATCGAATTTTGTACAGCGCGTGAAATCCTTCGCAAATCTGCCGCATCCTTATCGCATTTTGAGGCCGATACGAATAAGTTTCTTAGCATTTTCAGTAAAAGTATTTTGTCTCGGTAGTTCATTGTTTAGTTTCTCCTGCACCTGGATAACTAAGGACCACTTCGCCGTCGTCTTTTTTAATAAAATAAGTAAAGGGATTTCCACTTCTTCCTGTTCCCTCGCGTTGCCATAAGGGCGTATCTTTTTCAGCGCCTAATTTCAAGTCTCTGCGGATGGTTCTTTCCCCCGGTCGTACGATATCGGTATCGGAATCTTCCCAGAGTTCATTGTGAATCTGGAGGGAACTAGCTCCGGGTGACTCAGTGGGAAGAATACTACGTAAAACTTTCAAGCGGTCCATTTCTTTGGCATCGCTCTTACTGCCAACACCCTCATAGTCACCATCCGCTGTGAGTTCAAGCACAATTTCATCTGGGGTTTCGTCAAATCGGCTATATGTGGTCAGCACCCGTCGGCTGTCCGAACGGTTCTTTGCATCGAACCGTCGTATTTCAATCGAAACATCTACAAAGCCGACTAGCGCACCACTGCCTCGACTAGCTTGCCCCTCGCCTGCGTCGCCCTTCTTGGAATGATGGATTAAGAGCAGCGCTGCACCTGCGGCTGTGATTTTCTCCAAAGGCAATAGAGCAGTGAGCATTTCAGCACTAGAATTTTCGTCTCTCAGCGGGCACAAAGAGGCGAAAGTGTCGAGAATAACGATATCAAACTCATCTTCATGTACCCACTCCGCTAGCTGGTCAATAAAACCCACCCATTCCCTATGAGAAGGTTTGGCTAAGAAAGGCTTGAGCTTGAAGTGAACATAATCGCCAAAGCCAAGGTCATCGCGCCGCCTTGCCCAAAGCGTACCCCCTTCTTCACTAACAACCAAAACGCGGGCCTTTTCAATTTTCGTGCCTAGTTGGCCTCCTTCACCACAAGCTTTTAACAGATGTGAGATTGCAGTCGTTTTACCGACTTTGGGAAGCCCACTAAACAGGGTTTTATATCCCACAGCGACAAAGCCGTCCCAAATAAATTCGATGGATTCTCCCTCAGCTAGTTGTGAAGCAGGAATTGGGCGGGATTGTAATGTCTTGTCTGGCAGACTTGCCCCTATAGGGGCCAGACAAGACATTTCCCCCTCTAGGGCCTTTAAGGTGCTATCGGCACTTGCACCATTTAGTAAATCCGCATGAGTTGAACGGAGAATATCGTCAAGCTTCATCCGCTTTAAGCGGTCCACCAAGATAGCTAGTGATTCACTTACCCAATGAGGTTGGATTACTTTAGCTGCGTAGCCCCAGCTGTTATGCACTCGCTCTAGCGCTGCGGTTATTTCATAATTTTGATACCTGTTTAGGTCGTCAAGCTTCTTGCCAACGATATGAGGATCAGCTTGTTCGCACTCTATCATCTCATCAATGCAGATGCGGGCCATATCCTGCTCAAGATTGCTTACGAATAAGTCGGGTTCCAGCAACGAGATATGGCCGTTAATCAACTCAGGCCGCACCATCATTGTTGCGAGAAGCAAATCTTCATTTTCCTGCTGTGAGTCCCTTGTTCCAGGTGTGGGAAGTGGCGGAAGTTTGATATCCCTCCCTAAAAGTGAGCCTGGAGGTTTGACAGCACGAGTTCCCATAGCTATATTTTGGTCGTCCTTGAACATTCAAAAATCCCCTAAAGCTCCGCCTGCCAGCGGAGTTTGTCTTTGCGCGCAATCGCGCATGATTTCTCGCTGAATCTGCGTAACGATTACGCGGATTAACAGCTTTTTCATTTAAGTTTGGGCCACATCATCGCGGGATGCGTGAGTGGGGTTGCCTTGAGTCCTCAAGGCTAATCTGCATGTATTTTCAACCCTGAAAAACTACAATGCTTTTTTACGATCAAACATAGTATCCCATATCATTGCCCATGCGTCAACCCCGATCCCACAATACTATAAGCTTAATGTCTATCAGTAGTTAAACCTTCCTATGCCAGCACAGCTTTACGCCGTGTGTTAATTTTTTCTAGTTCTAATGCGATCTTTCTGACTGTAGCAGTATCAAACATTCGTACATGCGCGATCCGTGTCACTGGCTCAATATCAACGCGGGCATCTACGAGATAACGAATCCTTGACGGCGCCAAACCAAACATTTTCGCAATTTCATTGACGGTTTTTAGCTCATTACTAACCATGAATTCTCCTGTTCTGCGCGCGAAAATCGCGCACAAATGCTCTTGTTTGTGTGATCTGAATTGTTCCCGCTAAATAAATCCACTTCCTGTTGATCTCCGTCCTTGGAGTTCAAAAATGCGTAAACTCGCCATAGTAGTTACTACGATGAGCCTCCATGCCTTACAGGGTTTAGCTGGGAAGTTGAACCCCCTCTCAGCTTGCAACAATGTATAGCAGATTGGATGCGATTATCAACCAAACGTTCACGATAAAAGTAGATTTTTCCCCCCGTAACACAATACAGGGCAAAAGGTTATGTGTAAAGCCACGGCGCAACCTTTTTGTAGTCAAGCACTTACGCATCAATAAGTGTTGAGAGTGATTGATATATCTATCAGGTAAAAAAGTAGAGAAAGTTTTGCAAATAAATCCCCCTGTGTGAACCGTCAATTTGTTAACAAATCCCCGGCCAGGATCAGCCGGGGAGGATTAGGCAAGTTTACGATTAAGATTTTAACAATTCTCGACCTTCATCAGTAACATAAATTACACCACACTCATCAAAGGCAAGAATTCCACAACGCACAGCTTCATAGACATTAGCTTCAAGGCGAGAGGCAAGCGTATTGCAACTGGCTGCATTATCAAGCCAGCCATGTTGTACTTACGGACACGGCCCCCAATTAGCGAAGAGGATTAGCATATCGCTGGTATCTACGACACCGCTGCCATCGAAGTCGGCTGGACCTGCTGTACCCCATTGTGCAAAGAGTGCAAGTAGATCGGATGTTCCGACACTTTCATCACTGTCGAGATCCCACGGACACAATTCCTCACACTCATCCGGTATCCAGTTGCCGTTCTTGTCGGGTAAGCCGCCGAAAAGGATGTCGCAAATATCAGGGATGTTGTTGCCGTTACAATCATCTTCGGTAACTGCCTGATACTCAATCTGGACTGTGACAAATGAGTCTTGACACAATTCGGCATTTACAGCAAACGAAGCAACAAGCTGAAACTCTGCATCACCATCAGCGACTAATAAGGCGTATGCCTCGCCTTCCAAAACTAACTGCGCTTCATCAGGAGGATCTGGACAATCGTTGCCAGTCTGCATGAATACAGTTCCAATTAGCTGGTTGTTGAGGAAAACATCAATCCATTCAGTTGCCGATCCCAAATCGGCAGAAGCCGTCATTGTGACTATCACCTGTGTCCCAGGCTGTGGTGATACTTCGGGCTGTGCAGTGAAAGTGTGTGATTGTGGAACACCGTCACCGATTGGTCCTAGTGGAGGTGAAGTCTCTACAAAGTAAAGAACCTGACAATCATCAGGCACTTCATCGCCATCGCAATCCTCGCTAAATCCATCCGCTACATCACACTCGTCCGGTACACCGTTACCGTTGCAATCATCACTCGACTGATCGGTAATGTCGCACTCGTCTGCGATTCCATTCCCATTGCAATCAGGTTCACAATCATCTGGTATTCCATTCTTGTTGCAATCAGGCGCACCTAGATCCACGGAAAAGACATAAGCTGAACCTGACCACTCGCCATTGTCATTATCAAAACGTGCGCCAAAAGCTGTCAAGCCTTCATCTATTACAACGGCAGTACCAAATCCATCATTCTCAAAGCCATCTGATGATTCAAGTATTGCCTCTTCGTTCCACGATTTCCCATCGAAACGAAATAGATACGCCGCGTCTGCGCTTCCGACTATCACTAGATCGCCACTAATGCCTACTGAAAAGCCAAAGTTGTCATCTGGTGATCCATCTGATGCGAGTAGTTTTATTTCTTCATCCCAAGTCGATCCGTTGAATCGAAAGACATATGCTGCACCAGAATCACTGCCATTGTCATCACTACCCCATGCTCCAACTACGACTACTTCACCACTGATCGCGACAGAAGCTCCGAAGTTGTTGAAAAACTCAGAATCTGACGCAAAGAGGGTCACTCTCTGCCACGACACACCATTGTGTCGAAAAATGTGTACTGCGCCTGCATCGGTTCCTTGAGCGTCAGAGCCCGGCTCACCGGCTATGGCAGAATCTCCATCTACGTCTACAGATAGGCCAAAATGGAAGAAAGGGTTAGGAGCATTCGAGTTAAAGATGTCTTCTAAAATCCATTCAACTCCAACAAAGCGGTACACTCTCGCTAAGCCAGCGTCAGTCTCCCCCGGATTCCCGGCATTGTCAAAAGGTGCTCCTGCAATCGCAACATCACCACTGATTGCTACAGAAAATCCTAACTCGCCATTACTGTTCATGGGGTTAAGAAACGATTCTTCTTCGATCCAGGAGATGCCATCAAATCGGTAAATGTAGATTTCACCGCGCCCGCCCTGCAACGGCGCACCTACTATTACCGCATTGCCATCAATGCCTACAGTAAACCCGAATTCATCTAACGAACCTCCATTGGAGGCTAAGAGCTTAACTTCTTCTCCCCAAGTCGATCCATTAAACCGATAGATATATGCTGCGCCGGTGTTCGGACCATTTTCATCATCGTGACGAGCACCTACTACAACAACATCACCGCTAATAGCTACCGCATTCCCAAATTGATCGAACGCTTCGCCATCCGATGCCAGCAACTTCTCTAGCTCACACTGCCCCCAAATAGCAGAGTTGATAAGAGTCACAGCGCACACACTGACGAGCAAATATAGTGCGATATTTCTGCTATTGATAAACATGTCCCAAACTCCTTCTTTGGCCGCAGGTGTCACCAAATCAATCACCTCATACTAACGCGCCAGCCTGGTATCTGAAAGGTTTCTCAGCAAGAACGGGGTTATGGGTGTGAATTCGCCTATCATGGCCTTATGCCCGATGTTTGTGCAAACTAGGAAAGGATATCAAAACTCACTTTAAGAAAAGTCAATCACTCTCATCGAGCAGCACTTCTTGATAATACTGCTCAGCCTTACCCAACAAATCATGTTACATATTGATTGCACTTAAGTTGCAAGTGTGGAGTACAAAGAGTTAGTTGCGTTGTTCTAAAAATGATGCTCGTGCATTTTCTACCTTGGAAATACCATCGTTCAGCTTAGCGAGTATCTCATTGCGCTCTTTCGTAGGAACAAACGCCTCGATCTCCACCTCAAGATGATCTTTGTCCAAGAGTAAATTCACCGACAACCTCCATGCTTCGGCTTCGACCGCACATTGTTCGATTGTCGTTGTGTATAGCGTCCCGGGATGAAGTTCAGTACGAAGCCGCTCTTCTAATTGCTTGCCACTGTCAAGAAGTCTGTTGAAGAGGTGAAGAGTTATGTCGCGTTTAGCGTCCGTCACCGAACTAGCTTTTAGATGCTGCCTTTCCTCTTCAATATTCCGCCTAATCTCTTCTGCTGTTTCGTTAGCGGTTGTTTCGGCTTCTTCGCGCTCCAGATCAATCGAAGCTGCCGAGCGACATATCCCGACAAGAAACATGCATACCCACAAGATGACGCCTACGCCTATTGCGAGCAACGTTGGTCCTATCTGGGCCTTGGCATCAACCGGCCCAATGAATATCGCATAGAGTGGAAGGCTGATAAGTGTGACAAGCGGGGGCATTAGAATCGCTCCAAAAGCAATCCACGGGTGGCCCCACGTCCAATACCACGCTCGCCGTGTAACTCGTCTGCAATACGACAAAATCGCCCCAAACAAAATTGGCCGGCCAGCTTTCTTGGTATCCATCCCCTCATCATAACTAAGCTAGCTACGCGGTTTTTTGCGATTTGGTGTTTCATAGGTTAATTACCAATTTTTTGCCTTTCAGTGCGTTTTATGACGCTTTGGCGGCATTCCCCCCTACCCAAACATACTCTTAAGCCGCTGTATATCGTCATGGTCATCTTTAATCTTTTCAACCCCCACCCAGCAATACCTCAGTGTAATACTGCTCCGCTTTACCCAACAAATCCAAATCGTTCTTGCTCAAACTTGCAGCAAACAACTTTCTATCTCGCTCAGATAATCCACCCAGCGGGTGCATCCTTTTCAAACTTCGCTTAATACCTTCCTTGCTACCGCCCAAAGTTATATATTCAACTAGGTAGCGTTTAGCTGAATCTTCATCTTGGTATCGAATACTTAACCTGAAATTACGCAACGCATCAGTTCTTGCACCTTCACTAAAACCTACTGACTTGCCTTGCTTGATATTCCACTTGCGCTTTAAGCTTTGAATTTCCGAATATGCGCTTTTATTCGGCTCAATTGTGTAGGCAGGTAATGAAGTTAATCGGTTCTTCAAATATGGCTTGCTTGGCTTGTCGGTGATAGCTCGGTATTCCTGCGATAAGCCATACACACGGAAAACATATTCCCAGCTATCTTGAATACGTCTTGGACGAGTTACATCGGGAAATAGTGACCGGCCAGTTGCCAACTCGAACGGGCCTTTGACGAATGGGCTTACACCTTGGAATACTTTATTGACTGGACCCAACGCTACATCGCTTGAAAGTTCCTTGACAGTACGTCTATCAGAAAAATAGTCTGTTATATCCGTTGAAAGTTGATCTATACCGAACCATTCCAGGAAGTCACCACTTGTTCCCAGCCTGGAGAAGTAGATAACTTCGCCTTCATCATTGCGACCAAAGATAATATGCGGCCTACCTCGAACATGGTCTGGCAACTCTTTTTCTTCATCGCCAAAGAATACTAAGTTAAACGCTTGTAATAATGCATGCGCGCCATACAACAAGATTGTAGCCTGTCCTAACTTAACTCCTGCCCAAAGACTCTTGCTTGCTATGGTTATTCCAAGCTTACGCGCAACCACAGCCCCGACTTTACCAGCAATTTGTTCATTGTTTGCAATGTTCCTTAGACTCTGACTGTATGCTCTAAAGTTCGTTTCTTGGAATGACCAGAAGGGATACCAGCGTTTGCGCAGCTCTTGTCCGACAATTGAAACATCGTCATACGCGCCAAGTAAATCATTCGCTAACTTGTAGGCTCTATCTCTTGCATCTGCAATTCCTTGAACCTCTGCGGGTACGGAGGCATGGTTCCTGTTGGGATTATCTCGATAATCCAAGTAAGCAGCGTATCGGAGTATAGATTCGCGATAGTCAGTTCCTAAACCAGCTATGCGCCAATATCCGCGCCATGCACTCATAGGTAAAGTAACAGTTTTCTTTACTATGCCAGCTTCTTTATTACGCAGAAACCTATCAAACTCTTTGAGCTTATCAATCTCGCCAATCTCTTGCACTCTGATTAGCGACTTAGTGCCTCCACGTTCTGCCCAATCTTTAACAGATGTTGACGCTTCTGATGGATTCCTGAATAACGTGTATAGTTCTTTTACAGATTGCGGAACCCGTTGCAGAGCCTTTGGATTTATTGTAAACACCTTCTCGATTTCACTTGCATTGCGCAGGTTGTATTTGATGATACTTGTCGGACCCAGCAGTCTAAACTTCTTCCAGCCCCTTAACAGCGAAGCTTGCATAGTGGCAAACACACCCTCGGTAGGTGGCGGTGCTAGATTATCAAGTTGTTGTGCTAACTCGTTGGGAATTACCAGCGGCCTAAACTCTGAGCCTATACCTCTAACTTCTCTTAGGTCATCAGCCGTTATGCCTAATTCCTCGACTGTACCTTCAAGTAACCGCTGAGCCATAGACTCTTGAATTGAATGTGCAAGGTAGATAGTTCTCCCAGGTCTAATTGCATAAGCAATGTGTGACTCCGGTACTAAACTTTCCCACTCCACAAACTCGTCGCCAAGTTCTTTTCTAATCAGTTGCTTACGCTCTTGGATACCCGCCAGAACAGTTCGCGCTCCTAGTTGCACCTCACCCTTACCGGAATCTGCGAGCTTGGCAATCTTCTCTATATCTACATCAGATACTTCGGCCTTTTCAAGTGTGGACATACCGATTGCTATTTTTCTTCGCATCGGCATCGTGGGGTCTAGTTTGTTTACTTCTTCACTGATGGCTGCGAGTTGAGCTTTGATATCTTTATCCAGTGGCCGCACTTCACGCAACCTTGCTTGCTTGTTACGCAATACATTTATGCGCTCGACATTACTCTTGCCACCTACTAGCAGTTCGAAGTTCTTGGCCTTAGCTTGTGCCTTTAACTTATCAAGAATGTCGTAACGCTGGCGAATACTTTGAATAGTGTTGGCGGTTTGGGTGTCAACAATTAACTGGCTTATTACTTCCCATTCAGCCTGGAGATAGTTGGCGTTGATATCAAGCTGAGAACCTTTGCGATGTTTTAAGAATCCTCGACTTGTTGGTGTTCTTAACTTCGCGGTTCCCTTGGTGGCGCTTTTAACATTGAGATAGTGCAACACCTGATGGCGGTAGTAGTCTTGCTTTTTTAGACGTTCGCTTGCCGGATATCCCACCGATTCCATTGCTTGAACATAATCACCACGAACAGCATCCCACATCTTCTTGCGAAACTCGATAGATGCCTGAATCACTTTGTCTGTGCTAACCGCAGCATCTATTCTCGCTTTATCTACTTTAACTTGCGCGGGTGTGTAACCATACGGTAGTTCTCCGGTTTCATGGGATAAGTCATCTAGCAATACTTTTAACGAGAATGTTTCATACTGTGCAGCATTTAGTGGTTTAAGTGTACGAGTAAGTAAATCAAAGGTTCTATCCTGAGCAAGTGAACGAGCTTTGCTGAGTTTTAATAAATCACTTCGAGCTTGTCCAAACTGTTGTGTACGAGGAAGAAACTTCAATGCTCCGCGCTGTGTGCCTTCTGTTAATGATTGCCACCAATCACGCATCTTGCCAGCAAATCCAGTTTTACCTACACCTTCACGCGCAGCCATGATGCGCTGACGGATATCTTCATCCTCAATCAAACTGTAAGGTTTATCTCTTTCGGTTTGCTTGGCGGTATCTTCACCTACCAAATCTGCTGCGGATCTAACGCGCGGCCGCACTTTACCGCTGGGTGATATTTCCGAATCGGGTTGTTTGCTTGCGCCAACACCAGGAAACTCTGTACCTGGATCAAGTAAGTCTCTTGTCCTTGGTAAGCCACCTTCGTCTACTTCTTTTTCTTTAGAGGCAAAGAGTCCTTCAGCAGTTGGGGAAGTTGGCGCAGCACTGATCGTATTTCCGCTTTGCTTAATCGTTTGAAGGGTGTCTGTAATTTTGATAATAATGTCATTAACGATCTCCGATTGCTTTGCGCCCTTCTGGATAGCCTCAACGCCTTCATTAAGCGCATCCGATACAGGCCCTTTAACACCACTTAATTTATTGTAGACAAACTCGGCCACAGCAGCCCGTTCAGCCTCTTTGCCTGCAATGCTTAGGTTTACAATGGCCGCTTCCGATGATTCCAAGGCCGCTGCCTTATCAGTATTCGATATGTCTGCAAACAGCCGCTTATTCCTGCGGAGCAGCTTTTTTACTGCTTCACTGAGCTTAGCTTTGGCAACAAACAGATTAACTTCCGTGGACGTATCACCAAACAATGATGCCGTTGTCTCCGTGGTGGTAGGTGCTAGACCTACCAGCCGCACCATTTCCTGAACAACATCATCACTGACAGTGTTCTTACGCTTTCTAAGCGCTTCGGTAATCGCAGCTTGCTCTGAGTTTGAAAGCTGACCGATTATCACCCCCCGCTTAATACTCATCTCACCCTGCACAACCAGATCAAAGATTCCGTCCGTCAAGTTGGCCAGCAAAAGCCCCTTATGGACAAGCGGTTCTTTAATGTCGAGCCGTTCTATTTCGGCCTTCTCACTGGTTATGCCTGTTTCACGGAAAAACTTTGCAGCGTCGATTGGAGAGCCTTTACCTTCGGCCAGGTTAATCATCGCGCCAATGGCACGCGCTACCTTTGCATCGGCAGCTTCAACGAACCTTACAGCAAGTGTTTCTACTCCAAACTTCTTGGCGATAGACAAACGATGATGCCCGTTTATCACATACACCTTGCCATCCGCCGAATCACGCCACACGGCTACAACACCCGCAAGATTCTGGTCGAATCCAGATACAGTTGAAAGTGCCGTTCCAACCCCCTCCACATTCAAACCTTGCTTAAACTGGAACCGAACTGGATCAACGGAAATATCTGCTATTGGGAAGTTTGCGTCAATGGCAGACTTTGGCGATATGTTGAGTTTTGGCTGCGTGGTTGGTTTTATGGGTGTATCTGGTGGCTTTGGTGCATCAAAAGCGCTGGGAGACTTTTGCGGAGCCTCTAACGCCTTCTTGACGGCATCTTGTATTTGTTGACGTTCCGGGCCTGTTGTACGCTCTGATGGCTTAACGATTCCCTTCAAGTCTGCTCTGCTCGGAGTATTTGGAATATCTGCAAGTTTGCGGGCTAAATCTGGTTTTGCTTTAACAAATTTCGATGCATCTGTAAGCAGTTCACCTTTACTTGGCAGAATGTTTACGCCGGCAGAGATAGTTCCGCCAGCACCGGCTCCCAAAGTAAATGATGCCTTGAGTTCGGTACGGAAGTCCTCATCAAACTCTAGTGCAGTTGGATCTGCACCTGTCAATACTTGGGTAGTGCGTTCTAAAACGGTTTGGACCGCTTCTTCTCCACCCTCGCTTATTGCTGAAACAATAACATTGACTAATGCTTTTCGTCCACCTGGAACCCGCTTTAATATCATCCCCATTGGTGTAACTTCAACAATTCCCGCAGCTAGACCATAAGCCGATGCACCAAGCCTTGCGATACTCTCTGCTTCTTCTGGTTCATAACCCTGAGCTATTAACTTATCTCGCATATCTTCGAAGCTGAGTCCAGCTTCAATTGCACCAGCAAACGCTCCACCTGTTCCCGCAGCTAATAGAGCCGATGCTCGTACACTTAATCCCGCTGCAACTCCCGCAGCTCCGGTTGCTCCGCCAGTTAGAACCGCAGGCAGTAAAGTACCAATTGCCTCAGATCCATGCGATGCCCACCATCGCCATTTAGTAGGTGCAAAGCCGCCTGTTTGCTCAGCTTCAGTTGATTGTGGTATTTGTACTTCTCTTATACCTTGAGGAATTGCTGAAACATCGGGTAAGCCAATCATTGCGCCCGCCTTGGCAATACCTTCCCCTGCAAGAAGTACACCTCGTCCAACACCCGCAGCAATTTCGCCAACAGGTGACCGCTCGATATTTGCTCCTAATCTACGGCCCAAAGTTATTTCGGCTGCTCGGAGTTCTCTATTAGTTGTTACTCCATCTGAGATATTAAATTGTTGTGATACAGCGATTGGGGTTTGTGAAACTCGACCGCTTATAGTCGATGCAGGCATACGGAAGCCAGGTGGCAAGAAACTTTCGACAGGCTTAGGTTTATCAAAGAATCTATCTATTTTACTGGGGGACAAGCCAGGCCGATTTAGTTCATCAAGTACATCAAAGCTGCTCGGCTGCTGCGCTAACTCATCGAGTACATCGAAACCAGTTTGCTGTTTAAGTTCGTCGAGTACATCAATCATTGAGTTATACCTAAGTCACGCTTAACTTCTTCTTCGGATATGTTTTTATTCTTCGCAGCTTCAGCAATTTCTTGCTTTGTTATGTCGCGTCTAAGTCGAGGCGAGTAGAACGTCTGCGCGCTACTTAAAGATTGCTGCAACTCAAGTATTTGTTGTGCTGCTAGTTTTACAGCTTCGGGGTCTGCCGGACTTAGATCGGCTGCTGATTTGGCTTTCTGAACCGCATCAACCGCAGCCGCATATAGCTTTGCAGCTTCGCTTGAGGTTAGTTCGCCATCGTCATCCTTGTTTTCACCAAGCCGTCTAACGTCACCGTCTTGGTCGCGTGTGTATTCAAACCGACCATTTTCGCTAGTCCAAACGTCACCAAGACCCTGACCTTCCGCAAACTCGCGCGGACCTTCAACTTCATCCAGCCCGCTGTGTGCGAAAGTGAACAACAACGAAGCTTCTTGATCGTCCAACAGTTCTAGCTCATTCTGTATATCTTCTTGGCGCATCCTATCGCCAGCCGAATCGCTAAAGTTAGATGAAGTTTCAGCGATTTGCATACGTTGGTTTTGAATATCGTTAAGACTTCTAGCAAAGTTTGTACCCGATGCCATTACTCGTTTTCGCCGGAGCGCACGTTCTTCATGCGATAACTCTTGTTGGAATTGTCGCAGTTCAATTTGACGTTCATCAATGACAGCTTCGCCAGTATGCAAGTCGGTTTTAAGTGGAGTTATTGACTTTACGCCATTCTTATTATTGAATCGCCCCAAATCTCCATCTTCAGTAATTAGTATCTGCCCATCAGCGATATTGCTGAAGTGAATTTCCTTAACAGTTTCTTTATTACTGAAATCAATCGACGCTACTTGCATAGGTTCTCGCTGCAATACTTTGGGACCAATTGCCGGTAGACCACGCCTGGCCCGATTAGCGTTGGCACGTTCAAACATGGCTGCGCGCTCTGCTTCGGGATTCTCGTTTATAGCTCTTCGTGTTGCATCCGCTGCGCGCCCTTCGCGTCGCTGTTTCTGAAATGCTCGGCGCTCAGTTTGCTTTTGTAATTCATCAGGAGATAAAACCCTTTGCGTTTGATTCTGAATATCCTCAAGCAAAGGAGCATTTTCAACAACACGCCGGTCTATACCGCGTTGGGTTTCCTCAAACTCTACTGCACGTTGGCGATTCAGTTCGTCTTGTATCTCAATGGCACTGGGATTAAGTCTGCGCTTCTCAGCAACAGCCGCAGCTAACTTCGCAGCCGGAGAGCCGGGCGATGGTGGTTGTGGATTGGCAAGTGAACGCTTCTTCTCAGCTACCGCGCCAGCTAGTTGATCGGCAGCAGATAGAGCCGGGGCTAGTGGTGATTTAGGTTTGCCAATGTTCTTCAAGTCTCGCTTCTGGCGTTGTATGTTCGCAACGATTTCATCTTCACGTTTCTTGTTCAGCGCCGCAAGTTCTCGCTTTTTACGATTAAGCCTAGCCTTCCGCTGGCGATCTATTGCGCTATCGACGCGCTTGTTAAATTTCTTGCTTGGGTTTATTAGTCCTGGGTGTGGCATCCCTAGCCCTTATCCCTAAAGTTCCCAAAAGACACCGCCAGGCGTTTATGAAAAACGCAATGTCCGATCAGGAATCCTTGGCGATGTCTGAGGGCTTGTCTTGTTAAGTATTGATCGGACACCCTTTTCTCAACACTATTGTACGCCGCGCACTTTCAAAAGTTCAACTGCAAGCTTTGTTAATTTGAGTTTTGTACGATGGGGCTAATTACAAACACGATCCCCACTATATAATCGAGAACATATCAATACCGATACACTAGACAGGATATGGGCGGCGCTGGGGGAGAAGCCGAAGTGAGTTAGGGCAACGGCGTATAATAATAACCGTCGGATCGTTTATAATCGACTGGCATGAATACACGCTCTGTTGACACTTCGCCGTCAATCGTCTTGGCTTGCATTTGCCACACCATGCCACTTTCAGTATCAACCATAAACTGATCCCTGCGCATATTAGATAGCTGTATTAGCTGATATCTGCCACCCTGATAGCCTGCCTGGTTCTGGGCGCTACCGCCTAGAATCAGTAAGCCAAATACTGCGCATATACCTATCGTTATCAAGTTACTTTTCCGCATCAGTTTATCTCCTAGAAAAAGTTTAACATTTACTGACTTCTTACTCGCACTCGCCCCAATCGGCGAATAGTTCTAATAGATCGACGGTATCAACAGTTCCGTCACCGTTGAGATCGTTGCAACCGCCGATCAAGTCACCGCCGCAAAAAGGGCTATAATCACAATCATTTATTGTCACAAACCCTCTAACATCGACTGAGCCATCATCATAGAAGCGGAATATTCGTCCACTGCTACCGTTCATGCCTACAGCTGACCCACCTACAACCTTAGGCACTGGCGGCGGCCCTAAATTGGTTTGTGTGTCTGCCTTTGCTTGAGGCTCAAATTGCATAACAAGATTAACTGCAAGCAGAATTGCGATGATCGCAAGTAAGACCGGAATACTCTTTTGGTTGTTCATAGTGATCTCCTTACCACCTAAACCCAGCCACAGCGTCCCTGCTATTACCACCGTCCTTGGTAATTTAGATTTTGACAGAAAACGATAGAAATGCAAGATACTAAATGTCCTGTCTGGTCCTATAGAGGGGGAGCGTGCCAGACAAGACATTTACATATAAAAGTCTTATCTCTGAATACTCTCCTAGAGCTGTATAAGTGTGTTGTTAAAATCCCTGTCCAGACATTTTCAAAGAAACCGCCTTAACACTATCGTAAGTGTATAAATGTCTTGTCTGGCCAACCCACTCTCTTAAAGGCCAGACAAGACTTTCCATTTTTAACAGCAACACACACTTCCAAGACCCCCCTGTTTGGTAACTTTGAGCAGCTTAAAAGGTACTGCGTTTCAAGTTTGTTTAAGCTGTGGATAGGTGGCGTTACGCTCAGGGGTCTAAGGCTGAGGAGGGGGTTAAGTAGTACTATATGCTGTGAAGCCGGACTGTCTGGTTCAATTCCTGAGCGGCAATGGGTCCCCCCAGCGATACCAATATCACGCTGAAAGTATGAGCATCGGTTTGATGAACCGTTGTTAAACCATCCTGGCGATACTAATAACGCTGATTATCGCATAAGTGCACACTATAAATGCACACTAAATCGCGTTGCCGGCCAGCCTCGCGTGCGCAGGCGCGTAGATATATTGCACAGCCGGACAGTGCTAACCTAGCCACATATCCAGCCATTGAGCAAACTGTCATTGCACAATGACAATCACCAGCTCTATCAGGCAAATATCAGGGCGCCATGATATTCTAAGGTTCGACCACCACCAAATAGTCGCGGCACTTGATAGACCTTCACCAGCAAATACGAAGTTGACTTCGGGTATCAAATTGATAGGCGTCTATCAAATGTTAACCATGGTCAACAAAACCGCCTCAGCCCCACTTATCCACTATTTCATAAAATTCAAAGTTTATACTTGACAGTCTAAATATAAACTGTAACGTCGCATATATGGCTGGTAATGACTAGCCAACAACTAAAAGCGCCCCCGCGATGCTGCTACATCCGAGGGCATGGCCAAAGAAAGGTGAATTTCAATGGCGAACACATCATATCACAGAAGCAAGCTACACGGTGTTGAAACCACCAATTCGCTAATGTTAAGCATTGGCTGTATTGGTGATCTCAGACTCAGCCCCTTGTATGTCCAGGTCAAGATCATTGATTCCCGCAAGGTATTCAATCGCATCGACTTCCTAGTCATACCTATCGCTGGATCTGGCGAGAAGTGGGTTGCTGCTGATTCGATTGTGAACATCACACGCTAAACCATTCTTGGCTTCAACTGAAAGGAGCTATAGCTATGGCTACAGCAACCGCACAAATGAACGACGAGGCACTGGACCGCGCACAGAACGGGCAATCAGTGTCAAACTATCCAACCATCTACGCAGGGTTTGAGGCTCTAGGAATTGCTACGGCTGCGATCCTACCCCGGATCAACATATTCAGCTATCGAGCCTGGAAAGCTAAAGGCCGGCAAGTACGACGTGGTGAGCATGGCGTCAAGGTTGTCACTTATCTTCCGACCGAGAAGAAGGTAAAGCAGCCAGACGGGTCTGAGAAGATCGAGCATGGCAAACGTCCATGGCGCGCCACAGTGTTTCACATTAGCCAGACCGATTCCTTGACGGCTTAACGGCCGTAGGGGGACTTATCCACAGGCTTGACAGCCAGCTAATAGATGATATCTAATATGCGTTATTACTAGCGTGATGTCTTCATTGTTTCCTTGATTATGGCGTTGCGAGTCACGGCAAGTCACGGCACGGCAAGGCATCGCGTCGCAACACAACGCAACGCAACGAAGCCCGTTATAGAAATATGACGGGCTGCTTTTTTACAAACCGACGCCGACCGCTACCCGCAACCGAACCACGGACATAATCCGGCTTGCGAGTAGCAGCAATGCTAACATTCAGAGTTTTACAAACTAATTTTCCCAGCCTGGACAGACTGAATTTGTTCATCGCTCATTTCCCCGGCTAGAAACAGTTTTAAGTTGTCTGATTGAGGCGGCTGCCACGGTAACGGTTCAAGTAGATTCTCGTCGCGCGTTGTTGGCCTGGGCAATTCAGCTTTTTCAGCTAGCCACTGTTCCAGTTGTTCAGTTTCCATCAGTGCATCGCGCGCTGATTCCATTGATTTTCGCCAGGCTCTTGCAATAAAGTCATTTTCGCCAAATTCAGTATTGCTGAGATAATGTTCAGGGCAATTCTGCTTAACCAAGTTGTATAGATCATGCGCTGCATCCGCGATTTGAGTCCCTTTCGCTGCTGACATTTTCGGTCGTCCCGTCATAATTAGTTTTCCTTTTCTAGTGGTTAATTGTTGGCTAGTGCGCACCAAAGTGCGCACCATCCGAGGTTAATTGAATGTTTTTGAAAGTAGTTTGAGATATAACGAATCTCGTTTGAGATACCGACAGGCCGTTTTTAGCCTAGAAACGATACCTTGCATCGGTCTTCGGAACCGAGGGTTGGGGGTTCGAGTCCTCCCGGGCGTGTTGGGAAAGAAGGTACAAGGCATTAGGAATTAGGCATTAGCAAGCCGGACCTGAGGCTTTGTGAAGGTCCGGGTAGAACGCATTTTTAAACTACAAGGCATTATGCCAGTTTTCACTTCGTGGTATGCTCCTGCACTCAAGGGAGCTGTCGATGTCCGTCTTTGCAATATCCTTTGCTGCTTACACCCTGGCGATTGTTGCCATCGGAATTTACTCCGCGCGCTTTAGCAAGAATTCTGATGAGGATTACTTCCTTGCAGGCCGCAAACTTGGACCCTGGATGGCGGCTCTTTCAGCATCGGCATCAAGTGAATCGGGATGGGTAACAATCGGCTTGGTAGGCATGGCGTTTCGTCAAGGCTTCGTTGCATATTGGATAATCCCTGGAGTACTATTCGGATTCATCTTCAATTGGTTTGTCGTAGCTGGACGCATGCGCGATCGTTCTGCTGAACTCGGCGCATTAACAATTCCAGATTTCTTCAGCTTACATTTTAAGGAACGATTACCAATACTCCGAATCATATCGGTAATAGTAATTCTAATCGCAATGTGGCTTTACGTTGCGGCACAATTTAGTGCTGCGGGTGCTGCTTTCTCCGCAGCATTTATAGATATGGATTATAAAGTTGGTGTTGTTCTCGGTGCATCAATCGTACTTATATATACAGTAATAGGCGGCTTTCGAGCTGCATGCTGGACCGATTTCGCGCAATCCTTACTGATGGTTGGCGTACTAGTAATTTTCCCCATCTACCTGCTTCTTAATCATGGCGGTTTTGATTACGTACACGAGCAATTTGCTGCAATAGACGCTGCTCGAACTACTGCTGATGCACCATCCATGCTTGCGTTTTGGCCTGAAAAGACAGGTGCTGCACTTATAGGTTTCTTGCTTGGTAGTGGCGCATTAGGAATTAACTTTGGATTCCCAGGCCAACCACATGTACTAGTAAGATTCATGGCCCTTAGAAGTCGTAAAGATGCAATGATCGGCGGATTTATCGCGGTAACTTGGGCGGCAATGATTATTTGGGGAGCAATAACCATAGGATTAATTGTTAGAGCACTATCGCAAGGTTCTATGGAATGGACGGGCGAACTTACTGCCCAACTAGCCGCTGGATCGGATAATGCAGGCGATCAAGCTCTAGTGCTCGCAGCAAAGAACCTGATACCAGGCGTACTATCAGGTGTAGTTCTCGCAGCGGTTCTCGCAGCAATCTGCTCAACAGCTGACAGTCAGCTTGTAGTAGCTGCAAGTGCAGGAACTAATGATGTTTACGCTCGCCTTATAGATCGTTCAGGCAAGAAGTCACACCCAATCATCAATCGCGTGGTTGTATTCGGACTGGGTATTGCTGCGATGCTACTTGTAATGGGAGAAAGCAAAAGTATTTTCGGTTTCGTGCTCGATTACGGCTGGGCAATCCTCGGCGCATCCTTCGGCCCACAATTAATTCTAATTCTATTATGGAAGCGCGCAACCTACGCAGGTTGTGTCGCAGGCATGGCAACAGGTTTTTCCGTAGCCCTACTTTGGAAGATGCTGGATCTAGAAAGCGTAATCGAAGGCGTAAAAATCTATAACCTAACCCTAGCTTTCATCAGCGCTTTGATAGTGAATGTAATTGTGAGTTTGCTGACTAGATCCAAATAACTCTAGTATTGGCTCACTTGCTTTTTCCTTAAGCTGGGGTTTAATGCGCATCGCTGCAAAGCTTGCCGAAACAGCAATATTTCTTAGCAGCCTCACGCGATGATCATCGCGCGAATTTAGTCTGGGGGCATCAATGGTTGCTTGCAAAGCAATCTCCGTAAAATCATTACTGTTATCCTTGAGCCAATTGCGCGGGCATTCAAGCAAACCCCAACCGGGTGGAATCTCGCAACGGCGTATCATGCCACGGGGTGCGGCGATGAATAAATAATCTGCAAGCTGATATTGCTTTAGTAAGTGAAACTTCGTATGGCCGTAGATTTTCTTATCTAACAGCCGAAGTTGAGATAGAATTTTGCGATAACTAGGCAGCTTGCTTTTACTGAAATCCCATTCTTCAAGTTCGGCGAATAATGCTGATCCAGACTTTCTAAGGTTCGGCTCCTCTTTCTTTACACGATTCTCTTCAATTGATCTGCGAATACAATGTAAATCTTTTCGATAAGTCAGCAGCTCATCTTTGCGCTCATTGTCTCGAAGAAAATCGCTGCGCGATTGCTTGCATTCAATAACAATCGTGTACGGGTCACATCGTTTGCGCAGAGATCGGCCGTTGTCATTGGTAATTCTTTCTGAATCACAATAACCCGCAACATCGACTCGATACCGACTAATCGGGCAACGCACTTCGGTAGCGACTGCCAAACAGCCACGCGCCCGCAGGAACGCAACCGCAAACTCCTTCAAGCGTAGGTGTGCCAGCGTTTCCATAATTTGATAGTAATTGTAATATTATAATCTATCGGCCAAGCAGCGTACGCAAACATGAAAACCCGTTTAGCCGCGCCCCGGAGGGAAGCGCTTATAGTAGGCATCAAAAGATAGTTGCATCTTGACAACAAATCAGAATATACATGTAAAGCCGCGACCAGTGGTCGCGTTAATAAAATGACAGCGCATTGAATTTTACGTATGTCTTCATAAGCAAAAAATGCGCAGTTCTAAGTCACCATCACTTATGCATCACCGCCTCCAAGCGCTAAGCTTTCACCCCGTCCCCAACCACATTCCGGGCAGTCTTCCCCGGAAGTTCCGCGCAGGTCGTAACCGCACTTAATGCACAAGCCTCGCTTGATGCGGATCATTCGCCGCACGGAGAATGGGCCGAGTATAAATGTCCAAAGAATCGCAGCATATAAGATCGTGTTGGTTGCAAAGCCAGGCCACAATGGGCGAACCGGAATCCAGCGATCTTCTCCTACAATAAGTAAAATGCCGGATTTCTGCTCCTCCATGATTGGATCTAACCCAGAATCAGTATCGCTTTCACGGTAGTAAAAGGTGTAATATGCAGCCAAGCTAGCGGAGGGCCATCCAACGTGAAGCGCATTAGTTACTAGTTGGCGATCAGGAGATTCGAGAGATTCTAGAGAACGAATTCTGTATGCCTCGAAGCCGAAATCGATGCCGCTCTCAAATACTTCATACACACTACTACGCTCGGATGTAAGGTGTGACTTGTGAAACTTCCATACCTGATTCGAAACACGGGCAGGCCCGAATCCAAGATCTACATGGTTCGAACTGATAGACTGTTCTGGATTGGTTCCTGACCAAAGAGCACATCCCCACGCCACAGCTACATTAGCTACAGCGCCAAGAAGAAGAAACAATACAAGTTTGAACAGGCGGCGTTTCATAGGATCATTCTACGCCTCAGTTTCACGTCCCCAGCCACATTCTGGGCATTTATCGTGATCCGTACCGCGCAGGTCATAACCGCACTTAATGCACAAGCCGCGCTTGCGGCGGATCATTCGGCGTACGGTGAATGGGCCAAGTGTTAGCAGCCACAACAGCGTAGCGTAGAAGATCGAATTGATCGCAAAGCCTGGCCAGATGGGCCGGAGTGGCATACAGCGATAATCTGTAAAAACAACTGGAGGTAGAGGGTTCTCTAGAGTAAAGATCCAATACCGCTTCTCAATGAGTGGAATTGGTTTTCTATCGTTATCGTAATTAGTAAAACCAGGGTTAGGAACCCTTAACACACCCCAGAGCGATAGGCTTGGCCAACCTCGGCTATCAATGATCGCAGTGTGGGTAAGAGCATCTCTCTCAAAAACAGCATTGTCAGTGGAAGCTTTTGATTCACGATTGTTCAATTTAGAAATGTAGAGAAATCCGCGCGACCATCGTGGGATTATGTCCTCTAAACCAATAGTTATCTCCCCGGGCACCGCATCGTAGAAATACGAATGGAATACAGAAACGCGTTGTGATCCAAACCCTTGATAGCGCTTGACGGTGTATTCCCCTAAGCGCTTGGCATCGTTGCTGTTGTGTGGCAACCACCAACCTACAAATTGATCGTAATGGCCTTCTACACTAACCGTTCGCAAGTCAAATTTGATCCAGAAAGCACACCCCCACGCCACAGCAACATTAACTACCGCGCCGAGGATGAGGAACATTGCGAGTTTGAACAGCCAGCGTTTCACGGCAATAAAGTATACGCTAACGTAAACATTGGGGGCCAGATAAAGGGCTACATCCCCATTTAGCCCGCCGTGAATACACGGCGGGCGGAGAGTGTGCGAATTTCAAATAACGAACACAAACACAGCAGCCTTGGCATACCACAGTTTATTGCACAATCGAACATGACAGTGTTTGCGGGCGCTTCGCCCCAGGTGTATTCACCTGGGGCTAATTAGTTTGAGGCGGCAGATTGACGTTTCTACGCTTTTGATATATCGACGTTTTATATCAAACATACGCTTCTGTGTGCGCATACGTGCGTGTCCTAAGCCTCGGAAAACGAAAAAATATGAAATTTGTGAAAAATATTTTTCAGGTATCAGAACGCCACCATTCCCGGTTGAAGAACGCGACCAACGGTCGCGGCTTTACACAGGACTCACCCCTTGCGTGTATCATCTGTCTAATAACTGACAAATTACAACTCCCACAGAGGTTATGCAATGTCATCCAATATCAACACGCTTGAGCAACGTATCGAAATCCTTGAAAAACAGCTTGCTAGTCAAAGACGATGGTTACGGTTCAGCAGAGTTGTAATGACCATCCTCATCCTAAGCAGCCTGGGCTTTTTTACTATTGCTGCGAATTCTGAATTTGCTGCGCCTAGATTGATTCAAGCCAAACGCTTTGAAGTAGTTTCAGATGATGGCCGAGTGGTACTGGCACTCAGTACAGGAGCGAACGGCGGACAGTTCGATCTTTGGGGAGCAACTGGGAAAAACGTACTACGCGCCTGGTCCAACGAGAGCGGCGGAGATCTGGCAATCTGGAACAATGCTGGCAAAAACGTATTCGCAGCATACGCAACTAAGACAGGATCAGAGACTGCTCTTTTTAATGCAGATGGCAATAAGGTTTATCGCACAATAAGCGATGGCCAAAACGCCAAAATCGAATTGCTTGATCCGGAAAGTCAAAACCCACTTTTTACTGCTACCACTCAAGCAGGTGGCGGAGTTCTGGCTTTGGCGGATGTTGCGGGCATTACACAATTCCAAGCGGCAGCAACTGCAAAAGGCGGTCGATCAACATTAGCTACTAATACTGGAAGTGTTGCCTTAATCAATCAGGCAACTTCCAATGGGGGCGCAATAGTGTTGGGCAATTCCTCGGGCAGGGCAGTGGGTTCGCTACGGGTTGATGATCAGGGATCTGCGCTTCTGGAAATGGCAGACACAAACGGCAAACGTAGATTCGCAGCAGGAGCCTCGGCTAATGAAGATGATGAGAGTTCGTTGCGGCTGTATGGGGCTAATGGTGAGGCTGTTATTTCTATGGGGGCATTTACGCAAATCGGCGGTGGATTCCTGCATGTACTTAATTCGCAGGGAACTCGCGTTATATCAGCCATCGCAGAATCTGATGGTGGCGGGCGATTTGATCTGGCAGGCTCAAATGGAGGGGCTGTCTATAGCGTTGATGCAATCAAAGATTCAGGGGTGGCAATGGCATTGATGAACTCTGCTGGGACCAAGCTGTTCCTGGTAGGCACATCAAAAACGGGAGGATTGATGAACATAATGAACAATAAGGGCCAGGCCATGGTGATTTGTGGAGTGGCAGGTGAGGGATTGGGCGGCGCAATTACTGTCCGAAATCAAGAAGGAAAACAGGTAATAGAATCAGGCGTGGATGATCGAGGCGGCGGTATCATCAGCGTTTGGGATGCTAAAGGCGAGAGGCGCAAGACAATTACCTCTCGTTAATAGAGCCTGAATTTTGAGCATGAGTGATTATTATTATAGTCTCGTATTGTCGATCCGCACCAGTAAGACTGGGGATCTAATGGATCAAGAACTGAGCTTCAAACGGATATACCTTTTGTGAGCCCAGAAAATTCAATTATGTTCGTCCGTTTTTGAGTTATCTTCCGCTCTGAGCGATCGCTTGGCGTACAGTTGGGTAGTTATATTTGATGTAGTTATTCTTGGCAAGGAGTCCATGCTGCGATATGGATGCTGCTGCTTCAAAAACTCATTTGCGGCTTGTTGGTGCTGATGATCCATCTGCAATGGAATCGATGCGCGCATCACAGGCAGTTGCCAGGGAAAACGCTGCAGCCAGCAGAAATGAGCATCTTGATCCAACCGATCCCAGGTGGATAATTGCCGCAAAAACACATGCTCAATTGCAGGGATCCGCACTTACCCATGAACGCAGACAACGTGTCCTGAGGCTGGCTCATCGTTTGGGGGTTCGCCCATTTGAAGCAAATGTCATAATTGCAATAGTCCAGGATAAAGCTAGACAGGGCGAAACACTTTCCGATGCTACCCCTACACTGAAAATGCTTAGGGATCCGCGAGAAGATCGAAAAACAAGAAACAGTGGACTTGTCCGTTGGTTGTGGGCCATTGCCACAGCTACCCTAGCCAATATATTGCTTATTTGGTGGCTAATGTCGGGCTAGAGTTGGCATTGGCGCGCTAGCTTGGTTGTTCAGCAGTTGGTTCTGGGATAACTTCGAGCGATTCGGACTTCTTTGATCGAGTTCGGCAAAGTCTAACCTCACCATTATCCAAGCGCTCTGCAACTTCTAATTCGAACAGTGCTTCCAAAGCAGCTTGTTGTTCCGCCTGCTTTTTAGACTGCCCCCAACATGATTTAAAGCGAAGAGTACCGATCTCAACACAGACCTCGAAGCATTTGGCGTGGTCCGGGCCTTTTTCATCAAGTACCAAATACAGCGGTGACTGGTCCATTAGCTGCTGAGATGCTTGTTGCAAGACTGACTTAAAGTTGTGCTGATGCCCGGAATCGGCTGCACTTTCGATCATTGGCTCAAGATATTTGAGTATGAAATCGCGCGCAACCTCTATTCCCCCATCGATCAGTAGCGCGCCAATGAGAGATTCGTAGACAGCCGCCAGCACCGATTTAGGCAGAGATTCTCGATCGGACATACCCTTGCCCAGCCTGATAACCCCATCCAATCCCAGGTTGCTGGCGACTATGGCGCAAGTGCGCCTGCTCACGACCGTTGATTTGATCTTGGTCATATCGCCTTCGAGCAAGTCCTTATACGTGCGAAAGAGATGCTCGCAGACGACCATACCCAGTATTGAATCGCCTAGAAATTCGAGTCGTTCATTGCTTTGCAGTCGTGAATCTGCCAGCGATGCATGAGTTAGCGATAGCTTAAGCAACTTTTTATCATTGAAAACGTGTCCGAGCAATTGCTCGACTTTGTGAATCTCTTCTGGGTTCATTGGTTCCGCCACAGCTCATTTAATAGTGCCAATAGATTGATCCATCGCTAATTTTGCGATGGGTTGGAAGAGACTCTTCCAATCTGGGCGGGTTTTTCGGTCGCCATGGTTTGTCCCAAGCGGCCGGAAAACTAGTCCAGCAAAGCCAACACAGCTTCTATATGATCCTACGCCAGAAGTATCGACCAAGACCAGTCTCATGCTCAGTCGTAGGTTGGGGTATTCCTGGATTGGAGGAAAAACCCATAAATCTGCCTAAAAAAGCTCCTGAGAGACGGCTAATAAGCACTTCTGCGCAGAACTAGCGCCAAGCGAAGTCGCCTACCAGCCTTTGAGGTGCTAAGCTACGTGGCTCGCAAAAGTGGCAAAAGCTAAGCGAGCGATGGGCCTGAATTCCTGGAGTTAAAATGCATTATCCGCGTCGAGTAAGCACAATCAAACGAATACGACAGTTAGGCTTCCGCGCTCGGATGAAGACGCGCCTAGGTCGCAAGCTCATAAACAAGAAGCGCAGGCTAGGCCGACGCGTTTCTTCTTTATAATTTACAAATCCCACCCGCTTTGGCGAAACAAATTCCAGTAGCACTATCGCAAACAACTTGTTTATATTGCCGTTTATCCCCTCTCCTCCCTGAGAGCAAAGATCGCGGGGCAAGCCCCGCGGCTAAATATTTCGACGTTTCGACGTTTTCTTGTTCTTCTCTTCCCTGACTCCCGACTCCTGACTCCTGACCCCTTCTTCTACTCACACGGCCCCCAGTTGGCGAACAAGATGAGCAGGTCGGCTGTGTCCTTACCCCCAATTGTTTAGTACGAGGAGAATATCTGAAGTGTCTACTGTGCCGTCGAATGTTATGTCTTCGGGACAGATTATGTAGTTGGCATCTGGGCATGAGCCGAAGGAACCTAGTATTATTAACAGATCGCTCGTGCCTACTATACAATTGTCATCAGTGTCAGCGAAACAGCCATCCGGCTTGTCGCAATCATCGCAAGGCCCCCAATTATCCAGCAAGAGGAATAAGTCGCTAATGCCCACCACATTGTTATCGTTTATATCTCCCGGGCAGGGATCGACTTGTTCAGGACAAGGGCCGTAACCACTGAGAATTATTAAGAGATCTTCAATTCCTACTATGCCATCATGGTTGACATCACCGGGAATGCCGAAACCGAAGTGAAGATCGTCGATGACTGCTTCGCCAAGTACCCAGTCAGTGAGGATTGCTGAATCGAATGGTTGTACAGAGACAAGGCCGGCGAAGAATCCGGTGCCTCCGACACCGAAGCCGCTACTCGTGTAGATTAATTCACCTTTACTAAACAACTCCAATTGCATTGCTCCGGGGTAGTCCACAGTAATGTACGTTTGGGGTGTGTCGAATATAAGATCAATAGCTTGATTTCCATCGAAACCTGCGCCATCGTTTAAAAATATTTCATTGATGTAAGCATTATCGTTTCCGTCTGTAAAAATTACGCCTTGGTGAGCATACTGATCGGTAATAAAAGTCCCATCTTCAAAGCCGGTGAAATCGATAGTAGTAAACTTGCCAACTAAATTGATCCAATCATCCTTTTTCGGTGAGTTCGAGAACATCAGCGATCACAGAATGAGAAACTGTAAAACAAAGTAGTGCCGCGATGAATCGTGTTATGAGTTTTCTAGAGTTCATTTTGTAATACTCTCACTTTGTCGCAATCTCGCCGCCTCAAGGGCGGCGGCTAAACTGGTTGTTTCTACACCAAGTTTATCCTCAATGAAGCGGTATGCAAGGTTTAAATGAGGTGTTTTGCATGATAAAATCTTTAAGAAGCGCCCGGCAGTCGTGGCCGGGCGCTATGTGCAGAAATCAAATTGCCTTACTGAGATGGATCACACTCGGGGTCAACAATGCACAGGCATTTTTCAAGTGCCAGTAAATCCTCAGGGGCGCAGCAATATCGATTGAGACAATCCTGAACAGTTTGTGGAATCTCAGCGCCAATGAAACACGGCCCCCAGTTTGCCAGCAATTCCAACAGATCTGATGTGAGAACTGAGCCATCAAAGTCATAATCAGCATCACAGAATTTGCCTGTTTGGCCAGCATCGGGACACGGCCCCCAAGAAGCAAGCAGGATTAACAGATCAGCGGTACTTACCGCACCATCCCCGTCCAGATCGTGCAGACACGTGGTGATGG
Source organism: Planctomycetota bacterium (assembly GCA_022574595.1). Lineage (GTDB taxonomy): Bacteria > Planctomycetota > Phycisphaerae > Phycisphaerales > SM1A02 > JACZRS01. The sequence goes on from JACZRS010000006.1 coordinate 93,701, forward strand.
GTCTCAACAAAAAGGCGCGATGAGCGCCATCGTGATCGCCCCAACCTACAATCCAACCGTTGTCATTTATGGCTCGGGCTTCAACAAGCTCCCAGTCATGGTCGATGGGGATGATGAGGTCATTTAAGTCTGAGTATATCCAAGTGCCCGGAACTGTCGAGTCCCAGAGGACAGCGACGACCAAGTCGATGTTCGCACCAACAACGTCCTTATTGCTATTTATGCCAAGAGCGCGGCCTTGCTGCCCAGTCGGCACTGTCTCCAGAATGATACCGACTGCCATTGTGTCCTCCCAATACAGAGGCCGATTTCGGCAATCGTTAGTGGGATCGGTACCCCAACCGACAAGATTGCCCGCATCATTCAAATCGCGAGCTTCGCCCTCAATATTATTAAGGGGCGGCGGCTGATTGAGAGTTGACGCGGTCAAGTTGACCCAGGCCACCGCATCACTGACATTAAATGGATATTGTGGAGCACACTCTACACACACATTAGGACAAATAGCACCATCATCGATCCAGCCTCCAATGAGAGTTGCGCCCAACTGCTCTCGGATATCAAAAGCCTCAGATCTGAAACCTGTCGGCGTAGTTAGTTGAGTCATGTTTGCGCTAGCGCTGTCCCATACAAAGCCTCTATAACAGCCAAGGCCAAAAATGGTTGACCCGCCGACGACGTAATATGGATCAGAGCCGGTGATACCCCAGCCTGTGCTATCAACTGACCCATCGGCAAGATCGCCGATATCAGTCAATCGTAAATTTGGAGTCAGGTTTGGATCCCAGAAGAAGGCGTGATTAGTCTCGCCACTCTGGCCGGTTATGCGAACTTCGGTTCCATTGCGAACGATGGCATACGCCTGGCTCAAAGCCTCGAGAGGATCGGCGCCAGCAAAAACCTTCAGGTCGTTCAAACCAGCTACAAGATCACCTGGGAAACCATCAGGCACACTGCCCTCGGGCATCCAAAGGAAAGCGCGATGCTTAATCAGGGGGCCACAATCTGAGCCGCCCATCCTACTACATGGTTCTGGTTTGAGATGTCATAGGCTTCACTACTACCGGCAGCAAACGCTCCCAGATCGGTGACGCGATACGTGGGATCCTGGCCCAGCACACTGTTCACAGACAAGCACACCGGCTGACGCGGTAAATACCACGAAACCTGTGCCTACCAACCGCTTTCTTTTTTGTTTTCTCATGAACATTACTTCTGTCTCCTTGTAGAATGGAGTTGTTATTTTTTCCTGCATCAGCCAGTCTGATGCAAAGGATTAAGAGTTCACGTCCAATTATTTTCTCATGGGCGTGGGCTTTTTTTATTTGGATTATTTATTTTGCGTCATTCTGCGCAGTCTCCTTTTCCCAGGAAACACACTAATCCGACGAAATAACGCCTACTCGCTTCCCAGGAGTTTGAAATGTCAGCCGATTTGTAACACATTGAAAAACGCTGTCAAGATAAATCTTTTAGAAATTTAGTACAAATAACAGTTGTTACATTTTGGTCAAGAAAACCGTCAGTAAAACCGTCAGTAGAACCGTCAGTAAAACTGTCAGTAAAACCGTCAGTAGAACTGTTAGTAAAACTGTCAGTAAAACTGACCAGAACTCTGGACATTAAGGGGATAGATAAGGAATTAGAGAAATAGCAAGGGTGTGATCCCAGATCCCGATGGAATCCGCAGCATCTATGCTGTACAAGTCAGAGTCGTTGGGGTAGTGCCTGAGCGATCACCGCCACAGCGTCTAATCCAATCGGCCTGCCAATTTCGTTGCGGCTTCATCTACCGATATGTTTGTGACATCAATTACAATATCCGCCAATGATCGATATATGGGATCGCGTTGGGACAGCACGTTTGTCACTTCTTCTTCGGGGGTTTGAGCATCGGAAAGTGCTGGCCGATCTCCCGGTGCATTTTTGAGCCTGCGAACTAGCTCCGGGATCTCACAGCAAAGATATATGAGCTTAGCGCGACCAGCATCTTGCTCATCTTTGATAAGTTCAAAAGCATCATCAATAGTAACGGTACCACCACCAAGGGAGACAATTTGCCTATCTTCACGCAGAGTAATGGCAAGTTGCTTGACTTCCTCCATGCGCCAAGCTATTTCGCCTTGCAGTTCCCAAACTTCTTGTACCGATTTTTCTGCGAACATGGCAAGAACGCAGTTGTCCAATTCAACAAAGGGCCGGCATGAAATTTCCGCAAGTCTTTGTCCCACAAGGGACTTACCGCAACCTCGTGGTCCAATTAATAGAGTGTTCATACCTAAAGCACCACATATTGTCGTAGATTGATATATCTCATAAGAAGCTACCTGGTTACAAACAGCGTACCTATATCACGATACTTTTCCAGCTTAGCCGAGTTACCAACTCTGATGATCTTAACACGGTAGTAAAAAAGTTTTTTTATAAAACACGCAAGCTAATGCTTGAATTGCAGGCAAAAATCCGCGAAGATAGCATCGCTTCGTGGGAGGGCAGTAAAGATGCGAGTTGCTCGACAGGTTATTAATGAATCGACACAACAGTTGCCGCGCTGTGTTGTATTTCGAGTTTCAGAAGCTCGACGAGCGCTACCATATATATCCCGTGCTGTAACTGATATCCAACTAGCATTTAAAACTGCTAAGCGGTGTCGCGCTGCTCTAAAGAGGAATCTTTCAATTGAGGAAAAAGTTGGCTTCGAACAGATGCGCGATAAAGCTTTAATGCAACTTAATCGTGCAATCGATGAGTGCGATTCTGTGGGCGCCAATGTGGTGGATATGGGTAAAGGTACGGTTCGCTTTGAGTCCAAGACTCAGGGAAAACTTGTAAGTTTAGTGTGGCGTTTAGGCGAACCAACCAACAACGTCTGGCTTGATATTACAGATTAACTATTACAAAAGTTGTAATAGTTAAATACACTTGACGCGCAATTATTTAAGCAGCGCGTCGAACCTGTGCGCTTCCTAGATAATTAAGTAAGCGAAAGCGATCTTCATCACTATTAAATCCTGTGAATTGAATTGCTAAGCGTCTAGGTCCGGGATCGTCTGCTTCATCATTTACCCAAACGACATCACCAGTAGCACTAACAGAAGATTGCATACCGGGTAGTGTTAGATCAACTGTAATCGACTCGCCAGGATCAATGACTTCATCAAGCTCAAAACGCACGCCCGCTTCTGAAACATCGTATGCATGTCCATGTAGTTCCTTGACATCTTCACTACCCACACGCCTAGCAGTAACGCTGCTGTACATGGGAGCTAGCGTAAATCGTTCGTATTGGCGGCTATCTACATTAGATTGTTCTGGAGACATATGCCTGCTCCTTTAGGATCGCTGCTGGCAGCATGTATCGCTACAAGCATGCCATGGTGATTGGCCAATATCGGTCATAGCTAAGCTCACCTTAAATAGATCCGCGATGCACAATCATCGCTCAAACTATCTCTGGAAGCCTACAACAACTTTGAGTGCGGGCAATTGGACATTTACACATTAATTCTTACCCAAGCTACTATTCATCTGAGATAAACTCCTTTAGGCAATTTTTGCATGAGATAATCCGCAGGTTCACTCTATGAGAATCATTCGCGACGAAACGCAAGCTCCAATTGATCCCTTAAAGGAGAAGGTTGTGGCGGTTGTGGGATTTGGGAACCAAGGCCACGCCCATGCGCTGAATCTACGCGATTCGGGTGTGAAGGTTTTGATTGGTGCACGTTCGCATTCAGCAGGCTGCACTAAAGCAAAAGAATATGGATTCAAGCCTCTTACAATAGAAGATGCAGTAAGGCAATCCGATTTAATTATCCTGGCATTACCTGATGAAGCGCAGCCAGATATATACAAAGAACAAATAGCGCCGCACATACGAAATGGGTCAACAATCGGGTTTATCCATGGCTTTAACATTCGTTATGAATTCATTAAACCGAGCAAAGAGCTAGGCGTGGTTATGGTCGCACCTAAAGGACCCGGCCACACACTTCGAATGCTTTATGAACAAGGCCAGGGTTTACCCAGCTTATTTGCAGTACATCAGGAATCACCACAGCAAGATGCTGAAGCTATGGGCTTGGCGTGGGCTAACGGTATCGGCAGCGCTCGAACTGCGATTGTTTACACAACGTTTGCAGACGAAACCGAAACAGATTTATTCGGCGAACAAGCGGTTCTCTGCGGGGGTATAGGGCAGTTAGTAGTTGCTGCCTTTGAAACTTTAACAGAAGCAGGTTATCCGCCTGAGCTTGCGTACATTGAATGCTGTCACGAAGTTAAACAAATTGCGGATCTTGTATACGAGCGCGGTCTTGCAGGAATGTATGAAATGATTAGCAATACTGCGGAGTTTGGCGCATACAAAGCTGGCCCTATTGTTGTTGATGATGCAGTCAGAGAAAGATTGCGCGAGATTCTTAGTGAGATCAAGAGCGGTGAATTCGCAACAGCAATTCGTGATGATTACTCAAAAGGCTTTGTTTGGTTTAAGGATAAACAAAAAGCTGCAAAGCAACATCCAATCGAGCCCGCTGGAGATGCAGTACGCAAACTTATGCCTTGGCTGGCGGAAAACTCACAAATAAACCCGACTGAGCCGAAGAAGTCCTAGCCTGTATTGTTGAGGAATTACCCTTTGCGATTTGGATTTTTATGACCCTGCTTGAAGCAATAATTCTCGGCATAGTCGAGGGTATCACCGAATACCTGCCTATCAGTTCTACGGGGCATCTGATATTGACTAAAAGTGCGTTAGGCCTTAGCGGATCTGCGGTTGATGCTTTTATCATTGTTGTTCAAGGCGGAGCAATACTCGCAGTACTAGGGCTATACCGCAAAAGAATTCTGCAAATGATTCAGGGATTACTTGGTAAGAATCAAGCCGGCCGAAAATTACTCATAAATCTCATAATCGCTTTCTTGCCCGCAGCAATTCTTGGCCCTCTATTAGATGACAAAATCGGGGAATATCTTTTTAAGCCAATCCCTGTTATTGCTGCGCTTGCAGGTTGGGGAGTTGTGATGATTTTGCTCGGCCCTTGGCAGCGAAAGATATTTCACAAGAAATCTGATATCGATAAAACCAATGCGCATAGCTTTATTGATATAGAACACTTAACTTGGCGCAAAGCTTTGATAATTGGGCTGCTTCAATGTGTGGCAATGTGGCCGGGTACTAGCAGGTCAATGATGACGATCGTTGGTGGAATGTTCGTTGGGATGAAACCTAAACACGCTGCGGAGTTCAGTTTTCTTTTAGCACTACCTACACTTGGTGGAGCGTGTGTTTACAAGGGTCTTAAAAATGTTCTTGGTGAAGGGCCGAGTATGTTTGAAGTGCTTGGCCCAACCAGCTTTATAATTGGGACCATCGCCGCGACCATAGCTGCTGCTCTATCAGTTAAGTGGTTAGTTAATTACCTTCAAAAGCATGGCGTAGCGCTATTTGGTTGGTATCGCATCGCGCTCAGTGTGGTCTTTGCGATTCTACTTTGGCAAGAAGTAATTAGTCTCTAATCAATCGCTCGCAGTAGAAACGATCTGCGCCATCAGATCGCTATAGCTGGGTGCAACGGGCTCCCCCAGTGTTGGGCCAAATACTTGGCGCAGATGCTGCAAAGCCATGTGACATTCTTTGACATCTCGCTCTTTTGAAACAATGGCTTCGAATTCAAGGAAATTACCAAGCTGATCAACATCATCAAGATGGATGCGAACATTTTCCAGCATCCAAAGCTCGCGCGTTTTAACAACATTTAGCCAATGCCGTAGAGATTGAGTCCCCCATCGGCGAGTTGCTTGTTCATCAGTAAGTATGCTGAAATTACAAAGCCGAGGCCGAACATCATCTTTTCTGTGATAATAAATCCATTCGATAGGTTCGCCCGGAGCTTCACGCCGTTTCAGACGGCCGTCCGCTAAACGGAAATATGAGTCCGTCTGATGCAGCTTGCCAATAAGCTGCGCACCAAGCACTTTACATTGATACCTTGCAGCAATTGGATCACGCAATTCAGCTTTGAATTCGATATTATGCATGGCAATAGCTTCGTAATTGATATCGACCTGTCTAGTACCTTAGCCCAAAATCATTTGAGGGCTTCGATCAGTTTTTCTTCATCCCAGATTTCGATGCCGAGGCTAGTCGCTTTATCAAGCTTTGAGCCAGCGTTCTCACCGGCTATAAGCAGATCGGTATTCTTTGACACAGAGCCAGTAACTGTAGCGCCGAGTTCTTCCAGTTTTTCAGCAAGATCGTTACGCGAAAAGTTCTGCAAAGTACCTGTTAGAACTATTGTTTTCCCCGAAAAAACAGATTCGCTAGTAGAAGTGTCACTTCTTGATGTAGTGCTTTCTAGAACTACGCCACATTTAGCCAGCAGCCTAAACATTTCACGACCAGCTTTGGAGTTTAGATAAGTGTGCAGAGTATGAGCAGTAATGCTGCCAAAGTCTGGCAACTCCTCAAATTGTTCTTGAGTAGCGTCTAATAGCATTTGGGCATTTGTGAAATTCTTAGCAAGTGCTTTGGATGCGGATGTACCGATTTGACGAATACCTAGCCCCGCCAATACGCGGGCTAAACCTCTAGCTTTGGCATCTTCAATTGCCTTAAGAAGATTATCAGCTGACTTTTCAGCCATTCGTTCCAGGCTTAGTAGCTCATCGCGCTTAAGAGCAAAGATATCCGCAAAGTGTTTTACCAGTCCGGCATCTACCAGTTGATCGACAAGTTTTTCTCCCAGTCCATCTATATCCATTTGCCCGCGGCCTACGAACCATTTTAATTTTTCTCTAAATTGAGCGGGACATTCGGGGTTTACGCAGTATAGCTTTGGGCCTTCCTTTTCAACTGCACCTTTGCAATCGGGGCATTGCTTTGGCGCTGCTATTCGTTTCTCTTTCCCGGTTCTTTTGTCTATAACCGGAGATATAACTTGGGGAATGATCTCGCCGGCTTTTTCTATTATTACAGTATCGCCGATACGAATATCTTTGCGCATTATTTCCTGTATGTTGTGAAGTGTTGCGTGCTGTACTGTAGTACCTGCAAGAGAGATCGGCTTCATAGTTGCGCGAGGCGTAAGTGTGCCGTTTTTTCCTACCTGCCACTGAACCGATTCAAGAATTGTTGTACCTTGCTCAGCAGGATATTTGAAAGCTATACACCAACGCGGTGCTTTATTGGTTGCTCCTAGTTGATCTTGCTGTTGGAATTGATCAACTCGCACGACCATTCCGTCAACGCCGTAACCGAGTTCGCTTCTCTTATCGCGAAATCCTTCGATCGCTTGAATAACATCTTCGATGGTATCGCATTTCTCTGTGTTTGAACTAGTGGGTACTCCTAACGATTTAATATATTTAAGGAAATCCCAATATGAATCTACTTTGTCCATACCTTCGATTTCACCACGACCGTGCGCGACAAATCTCAAACGCCGCTTTGCAACCACGTTTGGATCCAAGCTTTTCAGTGAGCCCGTAGTTGCGTTACGAGCATTCTTAAATAGTGCATCGCCCTCAATTTCTCTTTGCTTATTAATGCGCTTAAATTCAGCGTTGGGCATGAATATCTCGCCACGAATCTCCAAGACCTCCGGAAGATCTTTCCCTTTTAGTTGCAAGGGTATTGCGCGAATTGCTCTAACTTGTGCAGTGATGTCATCGCCGGTCTCACCACTGCCACGTGTTAATGCTACGGTCAAATTACCGTTTTCATATCGCAGACTTACCGCAGCACCATCTATTTTGGGATCGCAGATGTAACTTGCACCTTCTGTTTCATCGAAAAGTGAATCGCTACTTAATCCCTTTTCAACTCTTTCATGCCATTTGCGTAAATCATCAAAATCATAAGTGTTATCAATCGAAAGCATGGGCACACGATGCGCAACATTAATAAACCCATCAATAGGCTCACCGCCTACGCGCTTTGTTGGGCTATTAGGATCATCAAGATCTGGATTTGCCTGCTCAAGCTCATCAAGCTCACGCAGCATCTTGTCATACTCCGAATCGGCCATAGCCGGATCATTGTCAACGTAATAAGCGCGGTTGGCATCATTGAGCTGATCGCGTAATGAGAGGATTCGGTTTTTGTCAGTGACTTTGGACATGATCGCTTTGCTGATAGCGATTATACCATGCCGGGCTACTCAGTTGGAATCACATTTAGTGTGTAATAAGCCTTGTCATGAAGTAGTGATTTACCCTTAGCATTACGCACTCCAGACAGTTTTAGCTCATGGACATAATTAAGACGCATCCCATCGACTGTCAAATGCACCGAATATCCATCATCTGATACAGCAGCGCTTTGAATGGTCAAGATCTTGCGATTTATTTCATCTGAGCCGTAGGTTTTATGGCGAAGATATGTAAAGCTCTCCATTTCATAGGATGCAAGACTGCCCGCGCTTACAGGATCAATCGGCTCTGTAAATGTAAGTTCAAATCCATCAGGCTTAACGCGCATTTCCTTGACTTCAAACGGCAGTACACCTGTATAAACAATCCGCTGCACACCCCAAGGCCTTCGGCCAACACTACCCCAGCCGCGATTTGTCATGCCAACAAACATCGACCCATCATTACCAAAGCACATCCGCGTCACACCACAATCGAGACCGCTTCTAAATGGGAAGCATGCACCTTGATAAACTCCATCTATTTTCTCGAGGAACACTCGCATAACTAGTGCGTTTGTTTGATCGCCAATAAAGATTTGATTTTCAAACGGGCCGAACTTTCCGCCGGTATCATCTAGTACCACATCACTAATACTTTGCCCCATACGGCCGTAAGGAAACCAGACTGCTGGTTGTTTGAAATCTGTATCGACATTTGGTTCATCAAAGCCTGCTTCTTGGTACCAACGATTTCCAGCCGGATGGCCATGCCAATCACCAAAGTCTAAATGCGAGAGCTTGCATGTTCCAACCCAATCACCTTGATTGTCTGTATAGAACATATCGCCGGCTGCGTTGCGGCCTATGCCACAAGGTGAACGCAAACCGCCACAAACTGGCGTTAGAGATCCATCTTGGTTGACAATCATTGCCCAACCCCGCCACGGAGCATCTGAGCTTCCAACTGGACCACTGAATCCAAGGTTTAACGTAATCCAAGCGCGTCCCTGACCATCGTACTTAGGGCCAAAGGCAAACTCGTGATAATTGCCACTGAGTCCCCATGGGTCGGATATCGTTTCAAACACATCAGCTTCATCATCACCATCGGTATCGATCATTCGCGTTAGCTCACTTCTTTGTACAGCAAGAAGCGCACCGTCTTTGACAGTTGCGCCAAGCGGTTCGTGTAACCCCGAAGCAAACAACTTGAATTTCGCATCAAAAGGAGGGTCATCGTACGCACCTTCAATTATCCACACCTCACCTCGTCTTGTTGCAATGATGGGCCGACCATCATCGAGTATATCAATCCCCCCTACTTCCAAAACAACATTCTCTGGCTCAATAATACTTAAAACTCGATAATGCTCCGCTTCAGGCGAAGTTGGAAAATCAAGATTCAATCTATATTCCAAAAGGGCTTCGATGCGATGATCAGTGATTGGCCGCATCTGAAAATCCCAGCCGCCAACTCCCTGTGTTACCTTTGCGAGCAGTGTATTTCTGCCTGGTTTGATGTTCAGTGTAATTAAATGATCCGCCAAGTTCATGCCCCGATAAGCATCCGCATCAATTACAAGTTTTCCGTTAAGCCAAAGTTTTAGGCCATCATCGCTACCAAAGTTGCAATCAATGTTGGATTTGTTTTCGGAATGAAATTCACGGTATAGGTATGCAGTTCCTTCGTAATGTAAATCTTCATTACCAAACTGTTTTAAGTTAATAGGATCCCAGCCGGTAAACTTTGCAGACTTCCACGAAACTAATTCGCCATTTCTTCCCTTATATGTCCCAGCAAGATCAATGTTCAGCTCCGGCGCATAGACGATGTCATGTCCACCACGATCGGGATTATCAAACGGGCCGATGATATACCAAGGCTTCCAATCTATTGAAGGTGAATATTGAGCCATGGTTGCTGAACGAGTTTCTTTGCGAGTTGATTTTTTTATGTAATTAAATTCAATCTCTTGCGCAAAGCAGTTGCAGCTAAGAAGAAAAACAATTGTTATGGCAATAATCCGGGGAGTTTTCACCAAGTAACCTCCACACTAAAGGAAGCGGACCCATTCTCATCAAGGATCACTTCATAATGTCCATCATCATCAATTTTGCTTAAATACGAAGGGATATTTGTAATGCTGGTTCCGCTTAAGTTCACAATAAGTTTAGCTCCTGCAGGTCCGGATAGATCAAATTCTCGCAGTAAGTACGATCGGCCGTCCTGTATTACTGCACGTGGTTTTTCCCGAACAGAAACAACCACACCGTCACCCATTACATCATAGTTAAAGGTTGGGTATTTATTTTCATCTAAGCTGTATCCGCGAAAACGCTGTGCGCCCGATTGGTATTCTTCCGGCCAAGGCTTGGGCAACTCATCGCCAACAATAAAGATAGGCCCTTTAGGCGCCAACCAAGCTACACCTTGTTCGGGATTAGTATTAGTTCCGCCTCGCCCTCCCCAAACACCTTGCGCGCTAAGAAACTGCCCATCCCAAGCTACTGCGAGCTTGCAGTTTTGGGCATCAAAGGCACAATGTAATTGCTCGGGAAAACCTACAGCTATCGCTCGTGAACCTACTTCTTCCATAAAAGTACGTAATACGACTGGTTCATCTGTAACTTCCAACATGAAACTTCCAGGGTCTATCAGTCCATCTGGCAGAGGCAAAAATTCACCTTGTGATAAGTACGCCCAAAGCGCATTTATCTGCGGGAGCGCGTTGGCATCGTAATACTGGTTATTTCCCGAATAGCCTTCAAAGAAAAATGTTGGCATGCGTGTATTTGAACGAATGAGCTTGGGATTCATTAGCCACTGCACAAAATACTCGTAGCGCAGACGCTCAGGCATAAACGCCAGATCAGGCCCGGGAAAGTCCGCAGCATCGTGGCCGGCAATTGAATGACATTGGATGCAGTTAAAACCGCCACTGCCCGCAAGCTTGCGCCCAATTGATGAATCTTCAATACTAACAATTGGATCCGGTGTGAAATGCCCCACATCCCCCACATCCCCCACACCTGATGCACTCATAAACCAATCAGGAAAAGAACCTACATTTTCCTTACCAAACTGGGGCATTCGCACACCCATATATGGACGGGATATTGCTGCATCTTGCAAAATCCTGCGCAGCCAATCAGGATGTAACCTAGCACCCACATCACCTAGATCAGGAGGCAGTCGCCCTTCATCACCTAGATCCACTTCACCTTGCACCCTGAAATACTGCGAAGTCGCAGGCTCTGGGCCACCAATTCCCTGGAAGGTATGGCAGGCAAGGCAGTTGAATCGATTCATGGCAGCTGCTAGTTCATCATGTGGAGCAACATTACTTAATTGTTCGGGTACGGTAAGTAGGTAGATGATGATGTTTTGTTTTTCAAATGATGCAAGTGCAAATTCGGGTGCAACACCATTGCTGGTTTCTGCTAGGCAGCCTCCAGGTAGAGGTGTTGCTGCAATCGAATCAATCATCTTTTCAAATGATGGAACACTAAGTGTTGAAATTATTGCTGAACGGTTCGGCCCTAAGCTATGACAGTTAGCACATCCTTTATTAGCAAATATTTCTCGGCCACGCTTAACACGATTGTTATCTATCACAAATGAGGCGTTGATTGAAGCGGTTGCATTTTTTCTGTCATTAGCAATTAAATAAGATGCAATTGCTTTGGATTCCAATTCATTTAATCTAAGCGAAGGCATCCGCCCACTAGGGCGAATCGAAACCGGATCAGCTAAAAATGTTGCGAGCTGATCTACATTTGTCTTAGCATCAAGTGGCCCTAGAAGCGTATAGGCTTGAGCAGGCTTCTGTCCAGGTTGATACCCACCTGGAAGCTTTTCGATCGGCTCTAGTGGGCCATGACAAGCAAAGCAACCAACTGAGTGATACATCACCATTCCAGTATTTACCAGATCCGAATTTAAAGTAGCCTGTCCCCTTTTAATCGGTCCACCCATTGATACAAGATAGTGTTTTACGTCCTCAATTTCTTGCTTATCAAGATCGCTGTCATGAAAAAGCTTGGGCATTAGAACCTGGGCTTTTATTTTCTGTGGATCAGCGATCCAATTGCTAATCCACGAGGGCTTTGCTCTTGCGCCAATATTTCCCAGAATCGGAGCGGGGCTGACATCGAGAGACGATTGCAACTGCGCGTTACCACTTGCATGGCAAGCTACACAGCTGTACTTCTGCACCAATGAATAACCTCGAACAATTTCACTATTTAGAATCGCTTTGGTTGAAGATGGAAGCGGTAGTGGAACTATTGACCCTTCTGGCTTCCACAATGCCCGAAATCGTGCTGGTCCCGATGAATCTCTAGAAAACTCAAACGTAAAAGTAATAGGCCTTGCAGGCAAATATTGAATCGATGTAAGAACTACTCGGCTTTCACTGCCCGCATAATCTGATAACAGAGTTTTTCCATCTCGTGTAATTATCAATGATCCGCCTTGAATCTCAGCACCTATTTCAGCGCGGCGAACTGCACCGGAACTAAATGTCACGATCAATTTTGATTTTGTTGGCCCCGATGCGAGCAATGCATCAAGTTGCTGATCTTCTTTAAGAGCAAAATCTGCCTTGAGCAAATCGCGTTCTATTGTTACATTTCCAGAGGTTAGGATCGCTTTTACCTCGACTAATTGCGGGCTGGCTAATTGGCTTTCTATCCAACTGGAGTTTCCTTCTTCAAGCGGTCCGGTGGGTGCACTTCGAAGAATTGCTACTCCTACAACGATTGTGATCGTAAGACCAACAAACATTGCTATCCAAGAAAGAAAAGATGTTCGCTTTTTAGATTCCATTATTAAAAGAAACCTGGACTTTGACCTTGAAGTTATTTCTCAGTTGCTGTAACTCTGTTTGGACACTATGTTAAAGCTTGCCAGAGCTTTTTAACCACCACGAAAGTCCTGCGATGATAGCGGCAAGAATAAAAACCGTCGCGGCGACTCTGTAGAACCATTTCATTCTGCGTTTGCGGCGTTGATCAGCTCGATAAAACTCCGGCACTTGGAGCGTCATTGAATAGCTAAGAAGAATTTGTCCAGCCTTGCCGAATTCTGTGCCTAATTTCTCTGTTAGCTCAGCCGTTGCATGATCTATATGACGCTCAGTAGCGATGGTAGAACAGTCCATGGCCTTGGACATATCCCTTAAGGGGATTTTGTATACATGCGTAAAAACCCAAGCTTCACGTTGCTGTGGTTCGAGGCTGGCCAGGGCCTGAGCAAGCTTTAAGGGAACTAGCTGGCAAGTAATGGCTCCGGACTTTATTTCACGGCTGCGCAGCACTGTTAGCCTGTCCATATGCGAATCATCCAGCTTTCGCAGGTCCAGCTGCGCGCTTACTACGGACTTGATAACCTTCACAGCAGCATTGGGATTGCCGGTTAACAGGGTGGCAAGGCGATAAACCCGCCTTTCGCAGGATTCGCGGTCAAGCATGTACTCAGTGTAGGGCTTTGCCTGTGAGCATGGCCTTTTAAGGCTATTTTTTGCTTATATGCTGATCAGCCAGCAGTCGGAGCTATAGGTGCAGGCTATGGACTGCCGATACCTTCTCAGGCCCACAATACTCATTACTAGAGATATTCATAATGCAGATTAGCTTCCGCAATCTTCGATCCTTTATTTTCACTTCATTTGTTCTGCTGACTGTTGCAGCCCAGGCAGTTGCGGACCTGCGGGATGATGTTTTACTTGCAATCAGAGTTGCAGATTTCCGTGATGCAACTGTGGGGGTTAGTGTTCGTGACGCTGAGTCTGGCTCTGAGCTGGTTTCCATTAACGCTGATGATCTAATGATCCCAGCTAGCAACCTCAAATTATTTACAACCGGTGCAGCTTTACATGTACTGGGTCCACAATTTGAGTTTAAGACTCAACTGCTTTTAGATGGGGATAAGTTGATTGTTGTTAGTGATGGCGATCCTGGCTTTGGTGATCCACAATTACTTAGAATTATGGCGCACGATGGTATTACGGGGTATGATGTAGAACAGTTTATGGCGATTTGGGTCGATTCTGTGGTTGAAGCAGGGATCAAGGTAATTAGCGAGGTTGTGGTTGATGATCGTGTGTTTGATCGAAATTTTATCCACCCGGATTGGCCTAAAGATCAGCTTGAACGACATTACTGTGCACAAGTCTCCGGGCTTAATTTCCATTTAAATGTGTTTTACTTTTATCCAAGACTTTCAAATAAGGTGCGCCCAAATATCAACTATTATTTTCCCAAGGCACCCTGGCTTGAAATAATCAATCGTGGGACAACTCGCAGAGGACCTGATGAGCGTGACTCTGCCTGGGTATCACGCAAGCCTGGCACAAATGATCTTACATTTCATGGCAACGTCAAAGGTACTTACCGTAAGCCTGTACGAGTTACTTGTAACAATATGCCTGATTTCTTTGCGCATCTGTTAATGGATCGTTTGCAGAAAGCAGGAGTACAGGTTTCTGCTGCTCGTACCATTATGTCGCATGAAACTAAAAGCCAGGGCCAACAAATTGGACCTGTTATTTTAACCCCTATTAGTACGGTTATTACCAGGTGTAATCGTGAATCGGTTAATCTATATGCGGAAGCTTTGCTGAAACGCGTGGGTCATGAAGTGACAAACGAACCGGGGTCGTGGGAGAACGGCACAGCAATCGTTCGCCACACTATACATAACAGACTAGGCAATCCTAACCTGGCGAAACAAATTCGCATTTCTGATGGTTCTGGTCTTAGCAGGGATAACAGAGTTGCAGCCCAAACAATGACAGCCTGGCTAAACACTTTCCATCATGATGAAATCGCAGGCGAAATGTTTATTAAGAGTATAGCAATTGCTGGAAGGGAAGGCACCGTAAGAAACCGCTTTCGTAATGAGGAGGATCTGCACGGTGCTGAAGTTCGCGCAAAGTCTGGCTATATAAACAATGTCAGTTGCCTTAGTGGTTACGTTACTATGCCTGATGGACAGCGCAAATCATTTAGCATTCTTGTTAACGGATTGCGCGGCAATGATGCACTTAGCCACGCCAAGAAAATGCAGGAGCGAATTGTTTCTGCGATTGCGTGGAATATGGCTGGTGCTGTTGTTCAGATACAAAATAACTAGTTTTAGATAGCCGACGCAATTAACTCAATTGGATGTAAGGCTATTCGATTGGTTGCATCCTTAATTTGATGCCGGCAACTTGTTCCAGGCGCTAAGATGATGGCGTTTTCATTACTGCGCACTGCGGGCATTAGCGATAGCTCGCCAATTTGCATGGACAGATCATAATGTACTTTGGTATATCCAAACGCACCCGCCATGCCGCAGCAACCTGAATCTAGAACTTGTAAACGATTCCCTACTATGCGTTTCAAGAGATTCGTTGTAGATTCCATGCCCCATAAAGCTTTTTGATGGCAATGCCCATGTAGTAATACTGAATTATCATTTGCGTTATCACTGAAACTTAATTGATTAGGATGTTCATGCCATTCTGCTTCCAGGAAATCTTCAATCATGTAAGTTTGATCTGCCAATTTTTTGAGTACGTCTTGGTCGAGCGAAATATCCAAATCCAGCCAATCATCTTTGATGGCTGAAATGCAGCTTGGTTCGCAGCCCACGATTGCTATTGCGTTTTCTTCCTTAACGCATTGCAAAAGTTTGCTAGCAGTATTGCGGCATACATCCTGAGCTTGGCGAAGCAATCCCAAACTTATTTGTGCTCGACCGCAACAACCCAGCTTTGGTAAAACAACGCGGTAGCCAAATTTCTCCAGCACGTTTACTGCTGCAATACCAATTTGCGCTTCGCTATATGTAGTAAAACAATCGGGCAACAAAATAACTGTTGGTTGATCTTTACCTTTTGTTTCATTACTTCGCTTATCGAACCATCTATAAAGAGATTTACTATTACGAGGCAAACTTCGGCGCGGATCAATTCCCAGTAACCACTTTACAATTGCGGCGGTTGGGGGCGTGCGATTTACAAGATCGGCAACAGGCCACATCGCTGAACTTACCTGATTGATCGTTCGCACATTTCCAAACAAGCGCGTGCGCCAAGGAATGTGCTTGTTTGCAGCAAAACCTTGTGCGGTATATTCCGCTTTCAGCTTGGCAACATCCACATTACTTGGACATTCCGTCTTACAAGCTTTACACGAAAGACAAAGGTCCAAAGTCTTGATTGTTTGCTCATCGCTCCAATTAGGTGCTTGGCCATCGATCGACAGTTGACCGGTGATGGCTAATCTCAAAGCATTAGCGCGGCCTCTTGTGCTGTGACGCTCATCAATTAGCGCTCTATATGAAGGGCACATTGTACTGCCATGCTGTTTGCGGCACATCCCAGCACCGTTACACATTTGCACTGCTGATGAAAAATCTCCCTCATTGTCATAACGATAAAACGTCTTAATTTTTGGAACAACAGCAATTTTATCCTTAGGCTTAATTCGCAAAGATTCAGCCATTGATGGACCATCAACGATATTACCCGGGTTCATAAGACCGCTTGGATCAAAGATATGTTTGATCGCTTTGAATGCTTTACAAATCTCTGGACCATAAAACTGCTCTAAAAGATGTGATCGAGCGCGTCCATCTCCATGTTCGCCCGAAAGAGCTCCATCATATCTTTTAACAAGATCGGTAATTTGCGATGCAATATTCTGCATCACTAAAACATCCTTAGGATCACTAAGGCAAATCAAGGGACGAATGTGCAGGCACCCTACTGAAGCGTGTGCGTAATACGCAGCTTCTGTGCCGTTATCTGCAACTATCTGCTTGAATTCTCTTATAAATTCAACTAATTTACTGGGATTAACAGCTGCATCTTCGACAAAGGTTAAGGGCTTGCGCTGGCCGGGCATTGCATATAACAACGGTTCGCCAGCTTTGCGCAGTTTCCAGGCATTTGCCATTATATCTTTATCAATATATGAAACAGAACTTCCGGGGGGATATTGTTTGCACAATGCTTCAAGTTGCTGCGATATTACTTTCTCGTTTTCCCCAAAATATTCAACATACAATACCGCTTGTGGTTGTTTACCCCCAATCGTTGGTAATAGATCTACATATCGAGAATACTCAGTATTGCGCCTCGCCAATTTGATAATTAGCTCATCTATAAGTTCAACTGCTGCTGGGTTTGTCGATAGGATCCCGTTAACTACAGTTAACGCCTCATCAATACTATTAAACGCAATAATCGC
The DNA here is from genome assembly GCA_022574595.1 of Planctomycetota bacterium. GTDB lineage: Bacteria > Planctomycetota > Phycisphaerae > Phycisphaerales > SM1A02 > JACZRS01. The sequence continues at coordinate 111,076 of JACZRS010000006.1, forward strand.
CAAGCCCTTGGCCTTGGGAATATCCACGAGCTTTAGCTTTGCGTTTAGTGTAACTCCGAGCGTTCCTTCTGAGCCTGTAAACAAGTGCGCTAGATTAACTCGATCAAAGCTGCTGGCTGAGGATTGCTCAAACTGATCGAGCAATAAATCCAGGTTGTAGCCATTAACTCGTCTTAGTGTCTTTGGATAACGCGCCTTAATTACATCAACGATCGGTTTGATAATCTCAACTACTTGCTTTGTGTATTTAGCTACGACTTCATCTAGTTCGGATGCACCCTCACTTAGCGATAACTTAGTACCATCTGCAAGCAACACCTCCAAGCCAACAACATTTTCAACTGTGCGCCCATAAAGAATCGAATACGCGCCTGCGGAATTGTTCCCGATCATTCCGCCAAGAGTTGCGTGGGTTGATGTCGCAACGTCTGGGCCGAACATTAAACCATGTGAACTAGCGGTAAGATTAAGATTATCAAGCACTACACCCGGCTCAACGATCACTGTCTTATTGGCTGGATCGATTGAAATTATCTGCTGACAATACTTTGAGAAATCTATAACTACTGCACGGTTGACAGCTTGACCTGCCAGGGAAGTTCCCCCGCCGCGAGGCAGGATCGCCAGCTTTTTCTGCCTGCAGAAATCAACAATTTGCTGCGCTTCATCTACTTGCTTAGGTAATACCACACCGATGGGCTCAACCTGATAGATGCTGGCATCGGTAGCCCAGAGCATTCGATCGTGATGCCTAAACCGCACTTCACCTGATATTAAATTCTGCAATTCGTGCGCAACTGGATCTTCTGTTGAAACTACCTCAAGATGCACGTTGGCCATACTAGGGTTATATCGAGATAGTTAATCTTCGTCAGCTTCAAGCGCTTTTATGGCTTCAGTTATACCATGCTTCATCATTTGCTCGTAATTGCCGCCGGCTCCTACATGTACTTCATGGACAATGCCATCGGATCTGATGATTACCGTAGTTGGAATGCTCGTTACACCATAAGCTGTTGCGGTCTTATCTGTGTAGTCCATGGCGATTGGTAGAGTGAATCCTTGCTTCTTCCAAAAAGTGGTTGCGGCCTCGAGTTTTTCCTTAGGCGTATCCCCACGCTCCCATACATTTACTGTAAAGATTTTAACTGGAAGCTGTTCATCCTTGGCCCACCTACCAACATTATGGAGTAGTGGTAGTGCCTGACGACACGGGACGCACCACGTTGCCCAGAAATCCAGCACAACAACTTGGCCGGCTAATTCTTCCAGATTTACTTGCTGCCCCTGCGCTGTTTGCAAGTCAAAAGCAGGAGCGGCCTTGCCTTTTAAGCCACCTGCCGCCATTGCCCCACGGCCAATATCAGCTGGATCCATCGGCTCTGGCGCTTGTGGCTGCGGCATCAACATCCCAAGCATATCCACAACTTGCCGATCGCCCTGATTAAATACTAAAGCATCACCCAGAGGCTCTTGAGGAATCTCATATTTGTAAGTATATGTTGTTACCTTCTTTGTGCCAGGTTGTACAAAATCTCCACCGGTTAACTCATGCACAATTTTTGTAATGAGTTTTTTCTTGGGATCAATATCCATTATCATTGAAGCAACAGCGCTTGAGAAAGTGATTCGCTGCACGTTTTTCTTATCAACTTTTAGATTTTCAACAGAAGATGGAAGTAAATCCGGAGTATCTGGGTAAAGCTGCATATACACATCTTTTAATTTAACTTCACCCCAAAATAACCCAATGTGCGGGTAGGGGAGTGACCGAAAATTCATAAATAGCGTCCAATATGGATTGTCTTCATACTCCTCTGTGTAATATGAATCCTCAGTATCTTTGTGTATGGCTGAAAAAACACCTTTGCTAAAGTAACAAGTTAAGCCGTCTAATTTAACTACACCTGACCCACTTTTTGTATAAGTAAACTCAGCTTCTTTTTCTTGTACCTGAGATTTTGTTTCACCCTCTACCACTTGCACTTTGAGCTTAGTCTTTACAATAATGGCTGGCTGCTTGCGGTAAGATGCGAGCAGCTCTTTAAAGGCTTTTTCTGCTGCGGGGTTTACAGTAATTTCTGAATCACTTTGCGCAATAGAAGTATTGCCAAGCAGCAAAATCGCTAAGAGGCCTATCAAGCAAATTCTAAAATAATGTGTCATGGCTCGAATCTCCGAAAACACCCAGTTACAATTGATTACGATTATGATATCTCATAAGTTCTGGCCATAGGTATTTGATACTTAAATAATATAAATAAGAGCCAGCATTTTAGCCGGCCCCATGGGTAATCGTATGACTATTTCAGTCGTTAACGGCCATTAGCCTGCTTCGGCCAGCGCTTTCATTACATCTCGTTTGAGTACTTCAGCCATATTGGGATTGAAACCGACATGTACAGCCACGATTCTCCCATCAGGTCCTATGACAACTGAATACGGAATTCCCCCCACCTCAAAGGCAGTTGCCACGGAATTGTCATAGTCCATCACGGTGGTCATGGTAAAGCGTCGCGATTTCCAGAATTGCTTGACAATTTCAAGCTTCTTCTGGTTTGTAGGTAGACGCTCACGAGTATCTACGGCAAATACTTCAATATCAAGGTTTTCCTTCTGCGCCCAATCTGAAAACTCCTGAAGCTTTGGAAGCCCTAGTCTGCATGGCCCGCACCAAGTTGCCCAAAAGTCTAGGACAACCACTGATCCTCGCAACTGCTGCAAGTTTATGCTATCACCATCAAGAGTGGGCAAGTCAAACCCGGGCGCAAAATCACCCACACCCAAGACCAGATCCTTAATTGTTGCAACGGCTTTGCGCTTGCTTGTATCTATCCCGATCTCTTGTTTCAGTGAGCTAAGAATCTTAGTTTTCATCTGGAGGGTTCGAAGCCCTCTTGGCCCTTGCATCTTAATCGACTTGATCAATTTGGTGTCATTGTCAACAAGTACACTGACGGTAGTGGTCTTATCTTTGAGATTCAATTGAGCATATTTTGATCCGTCTTGGATTACCTGCTCAACATCAATTAATTCCAATTGCGGTAAAATACCAATCCCTAGAGCTTTTATGTATTCTTTGGAATTCTTACCTGAACGCAAACCTAAATACGGAACCGGCAAATTATTTGGCTTTATTGTATTAAGCAAGTTTTTATTTAAGTTCATTTTAACATACTTGCTTGCTAAAGATTTACGCCAAATGTAAACCTGATTACCCTTAGCTGCAAAAGTATGATCCTGCACACTAATTTGTGCATCAGTTCCTTTACCTATCAACACATAAAAGTAATCTGTTCGGGGACCATTGCGCGATGGCCAGGTAACAGATATCGTGTCAACAATTGCGGGCGCATCCTTATAAACTTTTGCGATTTCTTTAACAAGAGCTTCAGCTTCAGCATTTGATCCCACAGTCATTGAAGCTGCAGCTTCAGCATTCGCTTGGATAATAAAAGGTAAAGCTGCAATCAAAGCTATCGCTACCAGCGTTGCTACTGAAAGAATTTTAATACTTGGCTTCATCCGTTTGGCTCCAGTGAATTATCGTCTATGAAACACAGCTTATGGCTTGGTTATTCCACTCTAGCATGACTTAAGACTTTCTCTAACAGTGCAGTAATAGTTTCTTTACGTACCGGATGAACTAATTGACCTGCTATTTCAGCAAGTGGCCCCAGCACGAACGCCCTTTTGTGCATCCTGGGGTGCGGCAAAGTTAAGCCCTTTTGGTCAATTACTAGATCTTCATACATCAGCAAATCCAGATCCAGGAGTCTAGGCCCCCACCTCTTCTCCTTGGAGCGATCTCGACCATGCGAAATCTCAATTTCCAGCATCACTTTCAATAACTGTCCAGGTGATAGCGAGGTTACAAGCGAGGCGGCAGCGTTTAGATATCGGCCTTGGTTAGCTGCACCTTCAGGTTCAGTTTCAATCATCTCACTTATGCAAAGTACTTCAATATCTTTTGAAGCATTTAATGCTGCCAAAGCGGATTGCAGGTTGGATCGGCGGTTGCCGAGATTTGCTCCAAAGGCAATATAAGCGGTATTAGTTTTATCAGCCATTAATCACATTCATCCGTTAGTTGCCAAATCAAAGCCGTCATAGGATTCACATTCATCATTACAAAACGCAGCATTTGCAGAGCAGATTTGGCTGCTCGATCTCGGATCATCCCTCGATCACCTGTAAACCTAAAACCGCGCACAATTACCGGTTCATCATTTTCAGTTTGTTGCGCTATTGCGATATAAACTAAACCTACTGGTTTTTCCTTCGATCCACCTTCGGGGCCTGCAATTCCTGTGATTGCCAAACTATAATCCGCACCTGCTTTTTTAAGAGCGCCCTTGGCCATCGCTGAGGCAGTCTGCTTTGAGACCGCTCCATTACTATCAAGAATTTCTAGCGGCACTTCAAGACAATCCATTTTCAACTCATTTGTATATGTGATCCACCCACCACGGTAATAGCTGCTTGATCCACTAACATCGACGATCATTTTCCCTAGCAAGCCGCCGGTACATGACTCTGCTGTTGTCACTGTCTTGCCGACTTTTCGAAGTAGATCGCCAACTGAAGATGACAATGTATCTTCATCTCGACCGAATGTATAAGGCTCCCAGCTCTGTTCGACTAATAGCGCAGTCTCGTTTAATTCACGTTGGGCTTGATCTTTATTGCCATGCGCAATAATTCGTGCAGCCAACATCGAGCCACTTACAGTTGTTCCAACTAATGGCTTGCGATTTCGATCGGTTAATTCGCCTAATCGTTGGGCAGCCACAGATTCCCCAAGCCCATAGCTGTGAACCGTCATAGTAAGTAGTGATTGATCTTCATCAATTGAAGCGATGCTCGGCAGAACGTGGTCAATGAACATTGGTTTCATTTCTGAGGGTGGGCCTGGCATAGCGAAAATTTGGCAATCACCCAGCTTGTCCGCAAGCCCCAAAGCTGTACCGTTTGGATTATCTAGAAAGCTAGCCGTTTCTGTCCTCAGAGCTTGCTTCAGATTTGATCGAGGCATCTTGGAACCGTACTTTGAAAACCACTTCTCAAGCCTCGTAACAGCGCTTGGATCACCGATCAGCGGTTTACCTGGCCATATGGCTTCACCCATAGCCTCGCGCGTCAAATCATCATCCGTTGGTCCTAGTCCACCTGTAAGAAGTAACACATCTACTTTTTCAGCAAGCCTTTTTATGGCCTGAGCAATTTGTGCTCGATCATCAGCAACTGTGCAATGCTCAATGGTTTGAATTGAGTGCGCTATGAGCTGATCACTAATCCACGCTGAATTAGAGTCTAGCGCTTGGCCAAGTACGATTTCATCGCCTATTGAAATGATTGCTGCACGCATAGATATGAACATATTAGCCCATGGATTGCCGATAGATAGAAGTGTGAATGATGGGCGGCAGTTATCTTCCGGAATTTGCGAGACCGCAGCGAAAATTAACTTTTCTGATTCTCTGGTTTATGGATAGTTTATATGAGCATAGCAGCTGAGATTAACGTTGGCGTAGAAGAGATTGTAGATGGAATTGTGATTCGACCTGTGGGCGTGATTGATATTCGTAATGCAGCAATGCTTAAGTCGCAGCTTGAGGTCGTGCAGAGCCGAAATCCTAATCGGCTTGTTGTTGATCTCACTGATGTACCAGAAATTGATAGCTCAGCGCTTGCTGTTTTAGTTGAAGCTATAGGCGTATCACGTCAAAGCAACGCTCTGTTGATTCTATGCGGGTTGCAAGAACGAGTAAGATCACTTTTTGATATTACGCGGTTAAGCAATAAAATATTTACTATCGTTGATACTGTACAGCAAGCAAAAGCTATGAACAATCGACGTGCAGAGGTTCGGTTCAATCCCAAAGATCTTAAATGCGATATTGGCGAATTGATCGATATTTCAGCAGGGGGATTGAGATTGATAAGTAAGCGCAAGCTCAAAGGCACTGTAACTTTGCGTTTGTGGAACGATGTGTCGGGATTAGTACTTCAGGCTGCTGTGGTATGGTCTAAAAAAATTAGAATGAGAAAACACGAATCCGGCCTTGAGTTTATTAATCTAAAATCGGACACCATGCGCGAACTTGCATTACTTGTAGCAACGGTTGCTTCGGCTAACAGCGTACTAGATACATAATCTACAAGTGGAAAGTAATTCATACAACTTCAGCGATTTGATCCGCTAAAGCTTTAGCAGCTTCGGTTATTGGGGTCTTCCAATCATCATCACTTGCATTAAAGGCGTAAATGACAGATCGGCTTGCGGTTATTAGTGCGCCTTTACCATCCGCAGAAAAACATGGACGGATATCGTCTACGGTTCCACCCTGTGCACCAAAGCCTGGAACCAGAAAGATCTGCTGAGGCATTAGCTCGCGCAATGCAGCTAGCTCCCGAGGTTTGGTAGCCCCTACAACTGCGCCCAGGGAGCTATATCCACAATCGCCTATTGAATCTGTTCCAATCTCCGCAACCATCGAAGCGACTCGCTGAGCAACTGTTTCACCACTTACAAGTTCTTGAGATTGAAGGTGGTCGGAGCTTGGGTTTGATGTTCTTACCAAGCAAAATGCACCGCATCCATTTCGCAGGAAAGGCTCAATTCCATCTCTGCCAAAGTAACTGTTTATGGTTATCCAATCGCTACTCTGTTGTGACTGTTCAAACGCGGCAGCCGCATAGTGATCTGCGGATATGCCGATATCACCACGCTTGGCATCGAGGATGACTTGCAGACTTTGTTGCTTGGCGTGGCTGATTAGTTGCTCGAGTGCTTTTACGCCGAGGTGGCCATATCGCTCAAAACATGCCGATTGGAATTTCACACAAGGGACAATTCCAGCCACAGCTTCCAATATCCCTTGAGTGAAGGAAGTAATAGCACTTATAGCTGCTTGAAAGTTATTGCTAGAAGGAGTTAAGCAAGCAGGCAATCGCTCTAAAACGGGATCTATACCCACACACACTGGTGAACCAATGCTGGAAATAGCAGCCAGGAGTCGATCCGCAGCATGACTTGGTGTTTGCGTGGCATTTGCTGAATTAGGGGCTGACATTGTTATATTGGCTCGTTAGGACCCCCTCAAATCTTCAACTAGCAGGTATTTATAGCCAAAGGAGCTATCAAAGCGAGTCTATGTGAGCCGCCCAATAACAACGATACAATGTTCTCATGAACGATGCACCTGCACATTTGGATCTGGTTAAGGATCGTGGCCTTACCATCAAGTGGACCGACGGCTCAGAATGCTTTTTTTCAATTGGCTATCTTCGGAAAATGTCTCCCTCTGCGGAAGCTCGTGAATTGCGCAAACAAATGAGCGAGAATCCCCTTACCGTACTTCCTGCCAGCTTCAACAGTAACCAGCCTCTAACTGCATTGGGAGCTGAACTAGTTGGTAATTACGCAATCCGCATTGAGTTTTCCGATGGCCACAACACTGGCATATATACCTGGGAATACTTAAAGGAAATTTACCAGCCAGCTGAAACTAAAACACTCGCAAACGATGGAGCGGAAACGTGAGCCAAAGTCGAGTGATATCTGATCAAATCGATATGGCTGAGCGATCAAATCCATTTGATCTTAGTCCATATTCAATAGCGCACGATAAGCCCTTCCTTTGCGATCTAACGGTTGATGATCAAGCTGTTAGTGAAATGATCCCGCATGTAATCAATACAGAGTACGTTCGTTGGCTGGATAAAGCAGCAGAGTTGCACTCAGACAGTTTGGGATATTCCCGCCAAGGCATGCTTGACGATGGCTTTATGTGGTTTGTTGTCCGACATGAAATAGACTACTTAGCTGAAGCCTGGCCGGGCGATGATCTGGTTGTAATTACCTGGGTCAGGGATATGCAGCGAGTTAAGTCGTGGAGGGAATATGTGGTTGTGCGACCTAACGATGAAGCGATAATCTGTAAGGCTGCTACTCTTTGGGTACTAGTTGACCTAAACAGTCGTAAGCCCAAACGAATTTCACTAGAGATGGCTGAGCAGTTTTCACCACTAGAAATTACAAAGGTCAAACGCTGATGCACGTGGTAATGATCATCGATAGCGAGCGCCTAGTGCATGAAAAAGACATGCTAAGAGACATAGCACAGGGTTTTATTGCTAAGGAAATAGAGGTTTCCTGGGTTGTTCCGGAGGATTTAGAAACTGAAGATTTCCAATACATAGATACCGATCTTCAGCTAGCTAATCAAATAGAGATACCAATGGCTGTTGGGCCTTGGCTTCGTAAAGCCCGGGTCAGTCGCTTAAGCAACGCATTTTCCGGATCAATGCCTGATGTTATATATCTTGTTGGAAAAGAAACTTGGCGGGTGGGGTTTGATCTCGCCCAAGCTTTAGATATACAGGTTGCTATTGATGTCTGGTCTATGGATTTGATCAAATCGCTGCCACAAGGGCGCTCTGCAACAAATGTAGGTGCGTACATTGCTTGCACAAATGAATTAGCAAAAGCCATTAAGCGAAGGCGTATTGATCGTGCATTAGTTAATACGGTTGCGTTTGGGGTTGACATACCTGATAAAGCCCGCAATGTTCTTGAGGATCCATCTGAATCAATCGCAATTGCAATAATGGGGTCAGGCAAAGATATCGCAGCGTATAAAGCATTGCTATCAGGATTAGCACGAGTAACTAGAGAGTTTTCACAATTGCATATCTGCCTGGAACTGCGTGGACCTCACGAGCATGATATTTGGCGTTATGCACAACGACTGGAATTGTTAGGCTTCATCTCGGCTATTCGTGATGCATCTCACCACGCAGAAGCTGTTGTAGGATGCGATGTACTGGTAATTCCCGAAAGGTATGGGGATATTAGATCTCTGATGCTAAAAGCCATGGGTTATTGTGTGCCGATTGTGGCTAGCCAGGATCGTGCTCTTGATATGCTGGTAGCAGATGAAAATGCGATTATTATTGATTCCCCATCAACAGAACAATGGTCAAAGCACTTAACTAGATTGCTATCACACCCCGATCTTGCAAGGCAGTTGGGCCAGGCAGGGCGCAAGAGTGTTGCTGAGTCGTTTGGGGCTAAGCGTCAAATCGAAGGATTGCTGGAAACCTTCCAAAAAGTCCTTAGCGGGGACGCATATTCCTTTGCCTAAAAAGGCTCTAACGCTGGTTTATGTGCTGATTTAGCTAAATTGTTACAAAAAATAGAGATCCGGAGGGCACGAATCCGAGTATTTTAAGTAGTGAAACGACATCTTTCTCCCCTCCGCCCCGCTGTGGCATTTGCTTCAGCGGGGTTTTTTGTGCCTCGAGATTGTGCCTATCTTGATTCTCGCTATTTCAATAGGGAAAAACTTACCTAAGCCTAAAGTGAACATTGATCCTGCTCAGTACGTCTTACTAATAGCAAATCATTTCCTGATGCCTCAAAAAGGCCATCAATCAGACAGATTTAGGCCCATTCACTTGATAACGCACTATTGCGTTGTAGGCCTACAAAGAACATGCTTGTAGCAAATCGCTGATTGATCTCCACTTCTTTGCCTCAAGAGCCATCACAGCTTATGAAGGAGTATCAAATGAAACTGTTGCGAGTAATAGGAATCAGCCTGGGTTTGGCTGTTTTTGTATCATTGTGCGCGTGCAAAGATGATCCAAAAGGCCTTAGACAGAATCAGAACCCACCTCAGCCAGTCCCAGGACCAAATACTGGCTTTGTAACTGACCCGCAGGATAGCAATTCAAATACAAATACACTGCAAGAGGACCCATCCAAAACTGATACAGCACCGGAAGGGTCCTAAATAGGAATAGATCAATAGCCGGAATCGGATAATTGTGGATGAAACTCCTAAGCAGCCTCCGATTGTGTATAGTTATGTGTCCGGCCGTACTTGATGCGGCCACAGTAATAGAAGGAATCAATGCCATGAAGAAATGTGTGATGTTTACCAGCGTTGCTCTAGTGTTAGCAGCGGTATTAATGAGTTGTTCTGAAACATCAGATACACTGACCTCAGAAGAGCGTGCAATGTCCGAAGGCCGCAGAGACGCTCAAGAGACTCGAAGGCCGCCCGGACCCGCTGATGCATCAATGATACAGGACGCGTCCACTCGCACCCGTAGTGATGACGGCGGCGATGACTAAATTCTGATAGTTGTCAAGCGGTTTGCCTGAGTGTACTGAAACAAGCCAATAAATGTACCAAACAGGCATAGGCACTTGCTGCTGCAAACTGCAGCCCTAGTGCCTATGTCTTTTTTTGACTTTTTGACTTTTTGACAATTGAAAGTTGATACTAGAGGGCGATTTGAAGGTATTAGGCTGCAATCAATAGCATTTCTAATTAGATAATGAAAACCGCCGATCGGACAAAGTCGCAATCGGCGGCGGGTGGATGGTAATGTAAGTCACTCTGCTGGCTACACCTTACGCGTAACCTAACAGTGTACATATCTAATATGACGAATTAGTTGGCAAGCAGCAACCTTTTTCTTGCAGGTTTAGTAAAGAATCTTCATGTGATATCGGACTTGGTAAGCTGATAGCTCTTTAGCTTAAATACAGGCTAATAGAGCAGCTTTTATATACCCCAAACTATACTCAAGCCTTCATAAGACCTCTAAGCACCTCAAGGCCTCGCTCAAGGGTTCGATCTTCCACTGCATAGCTCAGCCGAAAATGCGTGTCCCTAGAGCTAAAAACACAGCCCGGGATGAGCAAGACATTGTTCTCTATGGCCCGCTCCACGAATCCAGTCGCAGTTTCCTCTAATATCTCAGGTACTTCTACAAAGGCGTAAAACGCACCGCCTGGATGGACAATCGAAGCGATCCCATCAAACGCCTGCTCAACCATATCACGCTTCCGCTGGTAGGCCTTGACCTGCTCCCGCATATCAACCTCAAATGCCCCGACAACCCCTGCCTGGGCCATAGATGGCGCACAGACAAATGTATATTGCTGAAGCTTCTGCATCTGGTCAATGATTACTTTGGGGCCAGCTGCATAACCCAGCCTCCAACCCGTACAGCCATAGGTCTTGCCATAGCCTCGGATCAATATCATATTCTGTGAATACCTGGCCGGACTAGGACATCGCCCATCTTCCTTAGCATCGGAATATGTAAACTCATCATAAATCTCATCCGAAACGATTAACACACCTCGCCGTTCACATAGCTCCGCAAGCTCTTGCATTTCCTGGTTACTAAGCACCACCCCACTGGGATTGCTTGGAGAATTTAAGAGCACGAACTTGGTTCGATCTGTGATTAACGGCTCAACCCGCTGAGCAGTCATCCGAAAATCCGGATAGGTATTACAAAGTTTGGCTGTCGCACCAGCCATAGTTGCCATTGCTGGATAAACTACAAAATACGGATCGGGAATGATCACCTCATCACCAGGATTCAGCATTGCCAGGCAAGACAGAAATAGCCCACCATTGGTACCTGAGGTAATGATTAAACCCAATTCATCAGAAGGCGTTTCCCATACAACATCTTCAAGTAATCGTTGAGATACGACTCGACGAAGTTCAGGAATCCCCTGCGTTAACGTATAACCGTTGCGGTCCGAGTTGATAGCGTTGATAGCTGCCTGCTTGATCGAATCAGGTACAGGAAAGTTCGGCTGACCAATCGAAAAATTAATAGGATCGCGCAGCTTAGCCCCAAGCTCAAAAACCTTGCGAATACCAGAAATATCAAGTTCCCGCGCCCGAGCGCTAATCACATCATCATAGTTGGTGGTCGTCATAGTCATAATCAAAACATACCCACTTAATCTTAGCAGGCCCAGAATAGTCAGGATTGTTCGTGTCCTTCGATCGGGATGGCATCAAGATAGCTGCCCCCTTATAGCTGATAGCTATTCCCATCTCTTCCCTGACTCCTGACTCCTGACTCCTGACACCTGAAACCTTCTTAACTAGTGCCCAGTACCTACGGCTTCAGCTTCTCTTCTTTCAGCAGAACGATCAACGCTTCCAGTCGATATAAACGCCACCTTACAGCATCCGGAATCATATCTACCATATCTGCCATCTCAGTTGGACACACCATGTCCGCCCGCTTGATAAACGCATTACCTGCTGCACACAAATACTTATCTAATCGCTTATCAAATAATTTTAACGCACATTGCCCTAAACCATCAGCACTGCTCGGCACACGGTCTTCATTTGGCGGCTGAATAATATCCCGCATGGTTGAACTCATCATTCTAAGTTCAGGTAAACAACCCAGCGCTTCTGTGAGATCGTTAATTTCATCTATTATATCAAGCAGTGCCGAACAAGGCACTCGAACACTCGGCGTTGAATTCGTCTTTTTCTTGCGTTTTTTCTTTGTCTTAGCCATTACTTTGCCCCTTGTGATTTTGTGGGATACCCTCGGAATACTGACCCTCACCCAACCCTCTCCCAGCGGGAGAGGGCTATCAGACTCCCCTCTACTTTCGGGAGAGGGCTATCTTGCTCCCCTCTCCTTCTGGGAGAGGGGTTGGGGGTGAGGGTTCTTTACTTCTTATTGATGCTTACGACCGGATTGCTTCTTCTGCAATTGCCGGGTCATTGAAGCGGGCGTAGGCCAGAACAATTTTCCAATCAAGCACCGGCACAAGTTGGCGCATTAACAGGTTCACCCAACGATGCATGCCGCGCGGGTCGGGATACCTTTGGATCAATGCGGCCATACATTGCTTTAGACGATCAGGCGTGCAATTCTTGATTGGAAGCAAAGCTGCTCGGAGAAGTGGATCGATTTCAAGTAATGAGTGCCAATAGATGTTGAGGTATTTGCCGATTGATATTGATGCTTGGCGCACGCTAAGCCCTGTCAGTTGTTTACACAGGGCTTCGCGTCCCTCTGAGTAAGTTATACCGATCCCCCTTGTCCCGGATACGCCTGTCCCGATTCCATCGGGAGCCTCTTGCGTACTCATAAATACTTGCGATAGAGGGTCTTGTGTTTCTTCTATCCCTTCTCTTATCCCCACTGACTCCTGAAACCTGACGGCTGATACCTTTCCTGATCCTATACTAGTCATGATCGGACTCCTTTCGTGAGTTCGGTCCACGCCCCCGGCTGCTTCAACAGCGCGGGGGCAATTTTATGTTAGTCAGCAACAGTTGCTTACTACTAGTATATAACAATAGTATGTTTTGCTAGCATGTCAAGGGACTATGAGCGTTTTTTCCTTTTTTCTATTCGCTCGGCATAACTGTTGATTGCCTCCCGAATGAACTCAGCGTTAGACAAATCCGCTTTTTTCGCTGCTGCATCCAAACGCTTCTTTTCCACAGGAGATAGAAGAATATTTATTTGCTTAGTTCGTTTGGGCGTCGGATCAAAGATGTTCATGCCAGCATTGTATCTGTAATAAAGGAATCGTGACTATTCCGCTTGAAATCCGCCTTGCATAAAAAGACGCCTCTTCCCTAATCTTTACCTTTTCTGTCTGGAGATGGATACAAATCTAGCAAATATACATATAATCAATAGCCATGTCTGAAGGCACATCTATTATTAACCTAGGTGAGCTTGCGAAACCCGCAATTGTACTGGTCGAAAAGATATCCGACGCAGTTGGTGGAATTTTCAAACCTGTCCAAATCAAGAGAGTTGCTAATGCAGAAGCTGCTGCAGCATTGATCCAAGCAAAGTCTGAAATAAAAATCACGGATCTACATCAGCGAGCGGTATATCGGTTTTTCAATGAAGAAGGGAAGAAACAGGAAAATATAGAGTCGATTACGGCTAAAGCGATTCCTCAGCTTGAAGATACGTCGCAACCAGAAAAGCTGGATGATGATTGGATTACAAATTTCTTTGACAAATGCAGGATAGTGTCTGATGATGACATGCAAGACTTGTGGTCACGTATTCTCGCTGGTGAGAGCAATACTCCTGGGACGTACTCCAAACGTACAGTCAACTTTATCGAATCACTTGACAAAGAAGATGCCACGCTCTTTTCTAAACTATGTAATTGTATATGGAAATTCAATAATGATGAAGTACCGCTTGTCTATGACGTAACACATAGCATCTACAAAGACGCAGGGATCAATTTCTTGGGGCTAATGCATCTCGATACTATTGGCCTTGTGAAATATAGTCCTATGGGAATTGGCCTCACGAAGCAGCCTAAGCTTATTCGTGCGTTTTATTGCAACGAACCGTTGTTACTCGAACTAAACAAGGATCAAGACAACGATTTTGAAGTAGGGTCCGTGATACTCACTAAGATCGGTGCCGAGCTTGCACCGATTTGTGGAACGAAATCGCAGCCGGAGTTTGTCGAATACATATTAAACTGTTGGATGCGCAAAGGTTACAAAATTGCTTCTCCGTATCCTCGGGAGAATTCAAAGAGGTGAACGAAGGTGTCTGACACCTATTCCGATCTTTAGGTATTCAATGTCCGGATTGTTGGAAAAAGACCACATTGACACAGATTTCATAGGCGATCCTAATGGGCACATGCTTATCGATCACATCGTTCCTATTATGTGAGGTATAATCGCAGCACACAGTATTAGGAGTTTAGAATGACTCGAACAGCAGACCAAACTATTGAGACAAAGAAAAACCCATGGGAATACCGTTGGACGATCTTGGAGAAACTAAACAAAGGTGGACAGGGTCATACGTATATTGTCAAAGATAATCAAAACGGTCCTAATGCTGTTCTAAAGGAACTGCGCAACAACAAGAGCGAACAAGCCCGCGGGCGAATGGCTATTGAGGTCATACACTTAAAAGCTTTGCATATGGCGGGAGCCAAAGTTCCACAAGTCATCGACGGAAACTCGAATGAGTATGAGAATCCTAACGTTAAATTATATTTCGTAATGGAACTAGTGAGCGGAGATGAACTAGCCAAGGTCGTTACTGAGAATGACGGGCTATCTCTAGAGAGTTCACTTGCAATAGCATGCGAATTATGCAAGACGATCGAGATTGGAATAGCTGAAGGCATTCATCACCGTGATCTCAAACCGGAGAATATAATTGTTAGTTCTCTTGAACCTGCCGACATCGTAATAGTTGACTACGGGCTGTCATTTAATGAAGAGGAAGAGACAGAGCTGACTAAGCATAGCGAGACTATTGAAAGTCCATTCCTAACTCTCCCCGAACGCAGAATACCGGGCGGCAATAGGCGCGATCCACGATCCGATCTAGCTGCTATTTGCGGAGTTCTATTCTACTGTATAACTGTACAGAAACCTGCACTCTTGGAACCGCCTCCACATCGCCGACCTGGCGGTTCCGTGCAAGAAAAAGTGAATGACAAGGCACAAGTGCAGGCACTTGAAGCACTTCTTGATCGAGGTCTCGCGCCAGACCTCGATGATCGATTTCAGAATGTTGCCGAACTTGTTGGGAGATTGGAGGGAGTTGCTAAGCCACGAGTTCAAGAGTCTAGCTTGAATCCAACAGAATTCGCTCAGCAGGTAGGCAAAAAGATTCTAAAATTAGATCGTACATCGCAAATTTCAAAGTTTGCTGAGTGTGCTCATCCTGTGATGACAGCAATTAAAAAGGAATTTCAGCAATGGCAAAGAGTGATTGATCCGTTTGAGGTAACTCCTACCAATATGAATAACAAACTTGCAAGTGCATTAACAAATCCAAAAGATGTTGAAGAGGTTGCAGTGTCTCCTTTTCGGTTTGATCTAAAGCACAAGGTGCGCCCGTTCATCCGCGCCGTTGTTTACAACATATACGCCAATGGTTCGGAATGTGGCTTATTTCGCGTTTCACTTGCCAGTACAGCGCTAAATCCTCAACAAAATACATTTGTTAAAGTAGGCGAGTGGGAGAATGTGTACTGGTGGAATGGTCTTGCAGTTCCTGATACTCAAATTGCGATGGATGACTTCAAAGCCAGTCTTATCAAAGAGATCGCTCTGGTGGAAGAATCAATCATACAGGGTCATTAAGAAGACCCATGCAAAATGATTGGGGTAGGAGAAGCTGTCAGGATGATTTGTTTTGTTCTTGGGAGATCGGCTACACGGGGGTAGGAAAAGGTGTCAGGCATCAGGAGTCAGGTTTCAGGGGGGAGAGATGAAAACGCCAAAACGGGGATAAGAGAAGAATAAGAAAGCGCGGCGTCATCCAAAAAAAATCTCCGTGCCTCTGTGTCTCCGTGGTTCAAATATTGAGAAGGCATCAGGAGTCAGGTTGCTCGGAATCCGCCTATGGCGGGACTCAGGAGTCAGGGGGGATAAGAATAAAAAAAACTCCGTGTTTCAAAATCTTCTCCGCGCCTCTGTGTCTCCGTGGTGAAATGAATAAAATTCTCCGTGGCTCTCCGTGATCTCCGTGTTGAAAAATCTTCTCCGTGTCTCCGTGGTGAAAAGAATAAAAAACTCCGTGGCCCTCCGTGTTCTCCGTGTTGAAAAATCTTCTGCTGTTTTATGACGCGACCAACGGTCGCGGCTTTACACAAAAAAATTCACCGTGTTGAAAAATCTTCTGCTGTTTTATGACGCGGCCAACGGCCGCGGCTTTATGGTTTAGCCCCCAAGACTCACACCTCAAGACTCACCCCTGGCGTTAGCCAAAATAAGCTGAATTAAGCCGGGATTAGGCTCTGGAACCAGAATTAAGGGATTTTTAGTGCGATTAAGCTTGGCGTCTAGAACCGCGGTTTTTGGGCGAAAATCGGCGAGCGCAGCGGCCATGATTTGGATGTCGCAGTTGGGGAAATGCTCGATTAGTAACCCTTGAAGGCTAGCTGTCTTTAGTCTCTTCAGTAGTTGCAGTGGTGTCGGCGCCTTCACCTTCAGCAGTTTCTTCGCCCTCTTCCTTGGCCTTCTTCTTCTTGGTTGTTACGGCTCGATTGGCGACCTTGGGAAGATTCAGCGGTGAATCATCATCAAACTTGAAGAGATCTTCTTCTGTAAGACGGGTAATACGCTCAGCACGCGTAAGTACATTGCGGTGTTCGTTTAGTGCCCCGGCCTGTGTTTTTAGACTTCTATGCATACTCATGAAATTAGCTCTTCCTCAAAGCTAGCTGACTTCAGCCATCATATCGTTCAGGATAGTAGCTCAGATCATCACGCGAGTTTACATGCAGGTTCCATTTTCTTGTAACAGCCTTTAGACGGCTTTTAAGCCAGATTATTTCAGCTGAATTACTCCCACCACGCCGATAGCCCGGCAGAAAGAACACTTGATATTGATTCATTCGGCCCGGTTTTACTATATAAGCTCTGAGCTGCTCATCCCTGCAGAACTGAGCGAGCTTTCGGGCGTTTTCCCTTGTAGTGTGGATCAAAATGTAGTAGTTGTAGCCTTCCTGGCGAGGATCAGATTCAATTTCCCCCCACTCACTACTAGCAGACGAATTCTCAAATCCTGCTGTTTTGGTTGCTGAATCATTGAATGTAGAAGTATCAGCATAGCCCTCACCGCCACCCATAATTATTGGTTGAGAATCCTGGCCCATTGGATCTTGCGCGATGATTGGGGAACCGCCATCTCTGTTAAGTGGACCAAAGTCACCAAACTCGCGTTCTTTGTCCTGGCCCCCTCTTAGATGACCAAAGATGAAAGTGCCAATTATTACAACAAAGACCGCTGCGATGGTCAGGAAGATATAGCCAATCGGGACTCGCAAAGAGCGACCAGGGCTAAGCCACCTAAAACCATCACTCGAAGAAGCAGCAACTGTTGTAGCCTCTTGTTCTTCAGTAAGTTTTGACTTTGGTTCGGGTTGCTGTATCGGCTCTTGCGACTCTAGCTGCGGTTGTGGTTCTTTTTCTGGTTTAGGTTTTAGGCCAGGAGGTTGAACAGATTTGCCTACAGCACGCGGAGAAATGTCCTTCATGAACAACTCATACAGAGCAGGATCGGAACGTCTCTTTTTTCCTATTCGCAGCATAGCCAGCCTCAATCGATTTCCCAAAGTATCACTAATCGCCACAACCAATAACACTGGCGATAGCAACCTTATCGGTGTGACTGAGGCTTAAGTTCCAAGAAACAATGCCAAGCTTTTGGGCAATCTCAGCGCATCGGCCAGAAATCGCTATTTGAGGCTGCCCTGAGGGTTCTCTTAATACGTCAATATCGCGCCAGGAAATACCGTCTCTCCAGCCTGTACCTATAACCTTAAGTACAGCTTCCTTTGCTGCAAAACGAGCTGCGTAGCGCTCAGCTCGACTTTTTCGGCCAGATTCTGCATACTTTCTCTCGCCATCAGTAAAGCAGCGAGTAATAAAACGCTCGCCATGAGCTTCCAGTAGCTCTGAGATTCTACTGATCTCGACAATGTCAATACCGTGCCCGATGATGCGCATGTTGTATATCGTATCGTCCCTGAGAAAATGCGAAACCAGTTTGGACTTAAAAGCTGATGTCAGTAACCGATCATGAATCATCTGCCAAGGAACATACTCGCTCTCACCCGGTCGGCTGCGCTATTTTGACAATATCCGATACTCGAACAAAAGAGACAGATATAGGCGGCCCGCTTGCAGCGGAGTTGCTTATCGAGTCTGGGCATCTTGTGGTAGATCATCGTTTGGTTAAAGACGAACCGCAAGCAATCACTGACCAAATACGGAAGTGGATTGCTGACCAGCAGATTAGTGTGATCCTCACAACAGGCGGAACAGGTATCGCGCCAAGAGACACAACCATCGAAGCCGTACGCAATCTTCTTACAGCTGAGCTTGAAGGCTTTGGCGAGCTTTTTCGTATGCTCAGCTATCAGCAAATCGGTTCGGCTGCGATGCTAAGTCGAGCCATCGCTGGCCTAGTTGCAAGTAACACTGATGCAGGCAATGACACATTCATCTTTGCAATCCCCGGCTCACCCAATGCGGTAAAGCTGGCAGTAGAAAAACTCATAGCACCACAACTCGGCCATCTAGTCTGGCAAAGACGTTAACCTCAATTCAAATGTTGTCTTACAAGGGTTGACCAGGAATTTGCGGTTTGTGCTATACCTGTCCAGGGATCCTGCCATTGACGAGCATCAATTACGATAGGTTTTAAGTAACCGTTGACAGATATCGCAACTTGATATTGCACAATATCCAGCTGGGAGCCTTGGGATTCGCAGATAGGTGCGCGCATTCCACTTGTCAGCAAGTCACATAATCGAATCGAAACGATCTGCTCTGCGTTTTTGTGTATAGCGTTAGCGGGATCACTTTTATTACTCAGCCAAGCTGCGGGATCTATGCCTATGCCGATGTACTGCCAATTTGAAACTGGTACGGAGTGATCTGCTATTTGGATGCCGAACTTTGCTGCGTGTTCTGCAATTGCTGCAATCACAGCTTGCAGCTCTACTTCATCATCATCATTTGCTGAAGGAAACTCCATACTCACTGGGCAGCGCTCAAGATCGCTGGCTAGTTCGATTGCTGCCTTAGTTGCATCCACCGCTCGATCAACGTTTGAAGTCTCTACAAAATGAGCAGGCGGTATCCAAAGATCAATACCGCTTGCCGCAATCTCCCACCGCCTCAACTTGACCGCTAGATCGCGCCTGGCAGAATTATCCAAATCGCGTGGGCGAAGCCCAGGCTGAGTAGCACTTAACTGCACGAAACGAAATCCCAGTGAAGCCAGGCGATCTAGAGCTATCCTTGGATCATCGCCCAATGATTCCAGAGTAGGCGCAAGACATGAACCGCAGCATATGTCATTCACTCCTTGCATTATAGAAACCTCAAATTGCTCATTTTGTTCTCCGACGCAACTTACAATACGAGCCTACGATGATCTCGTGACGAATAGTGAACCAATTATAGATGTCAAGCTGGTCAATCATCCGGTGAGTGTATCGGCAATTGAACCTTTTCCAGCCCAAGCTGGAACTGAATGTATATTCCTGGGACGAACACGCAGTGAAACTCACCCAGACCATGGAAAACTTGTGAGGCTTGAATATGAAGTTTACACTACCATGGCTGTCCATCAATTGCGAGATTTGGCGCAGCAATCGATTAATCAATTTGATTGTCTTGCAGTTAGAATCCACCACTCACTTGGAACTATACAAATAGGCGAAGCAAGTGTATTGGTGCAGGTTGCATGTGGTCATCGCGACAAATCATTCGAAGCCTGCCGCTTTCTAATTGACCAACTTAAACAAGTTGTTCCTATCTGGAAGTGCGAAATTTGGGAAGATGGTTTTACATGGTCTGAATCTGCTACCGAAGTAAAGAAGGGTATTAGTTAATGCAGAGTCTACATAAGTTATGCAACATGGTTTACTGGCTTGCGCTAGCGCTCTGGCTAGGCGCGCTTATGTCAGCAGGCATTGCAGCAGGTAGTACCTTTAGTGTGCTAACTAAAATGGATATTTCGATCGCACGTTACTCGGAGTTTGTGCCTAATGAAACTGCGGTTCCCAAAGCGCATGAGAATCTAGCTGCTGGTCACGTGCTTGAGCCCGTATTCTGGATTACTCATGCGGTTCAGTTTATAACAATTCCATTAGTAATACTAACACTAGCTGCGCAGCTGCTATTTTTCAGACAACAGAAGAACATCTTCTCAAATCTAATAAGAACTGTTTGCATAATTATTGCAGCGTGTTTGTTTGCCTATCAAACGTTTGCATTATCCCTTCCTATGAATCAAGATATGCGCGCTTACTGGGAAGCTGCAGCGGAAGGCGATATTCAAACCGCTTTGTTCCATAGAAGTGAACTGCGTTCACGCCACGAAACTGCTACAATAATCCTTTTATCCACGCTTTCTCTAGTTGTAATTGCTACCGCCGCCTCTGCGGCTGCGATGACTCCATTAACTGTAAAGAAAAGTGAGCCAATTTTACAAACTCCACAACTTGCGGGAAATAAATGACAGCTACAATAAAACGACAGAGCCCAACCAGCAAAGCTGATTTTGATCTGCCAAGCAAAACCAAAGTACAAAAAGATCGAGCCAAGCGGATCTACGATGCCCTGGAGAAATGCTATCCCGATGCACACTGTGAGCTTGATTATACCAACCCACATGAATTATTAATAGCGACCATACTCTCAGCACAAACTACTGATGTTAACGTAAACAAAGCTACACCCAAGCTATTCGCTGCTTTCAAAACCCCGGAAGATTATGCAGCAACTACGCCTGAGAATATTGAACCGTTCGTAAGATCGCTAGGCTTCTTTCGCAATAAGGCCGAAGCTGTCCAAAGCTCAATGAGCGCGATTGCAAACAACTTTGACAGCAAAGTTCCACAAACTATGGATGAACTACTAACTCTTAGAGGAGTCGCAAGAAAAACTGCAAACGTAGTATTAGGTAATGCGTTTAATGTTAACGTGGGAGTAGTCGTTGATACGCATGTATTGCGGCTAAGTAAGCGCTTCGCCTTAACTAAGCACGAAGATGTAAAGAAAATCGAACTAGACCTCATGGCCTTGTTTGCAAGGCCTAACTGGACCATGCTAAGTCACCTGCTGATTTGGCATGGGCGAAGAGCGTGTAAAGCCCGAAGCGCCTTATGTGCGGAAGATGCGCTTTGCAAAAAATACTGTTCTAACGCAAAGAATTAGATTGCTATTTACTTAGCGCGATCGCTTCAGCCATATATTCAATTGTGCCGAAGCCGCCGAATTCGCTTACATATGTTACTTCCCCCCCCTTAAGTTTAGGGAAGATATATCGAACAGGCCCTTCCAAACGAAGCTGATCTTTCGCAAAGGCAGTTCCCGATGCATTGATTTCTAAGACTGTAATCCCTCTATCGTGACCGATCCAAATGTCGCCATCAACTGCGGTTAAGCAATAAAACTTTGCTTGATTGGGATCTTTGTAAATCTGCTCTTTATCGCCAATATATATAACAACTGACATGCTATCGTTTGTGATCGCTGCTGATGCTAAAGTTGTATTTACCATTCTAGACGGATCAGTTAATACATACTGGGTGTCCGGGGGATCATCGACGAACGTTACATGGTTTTCGTGATCGTAAAGCCAAGTGCCGCCCAAGCCTAAAGCCATAGTGTGTCTGCCATCGGACATAGCATATAGCAAATTGCTCGGCTCACGATGGCTCGAAAGAAACTCATCGCCAGGGCCTTCGAGCGAATCATTAATCCGATAAACGCTTCTGCCAAACGAACCTGCAATCGCAATATAATTATCATCAATCTGATCAACATCGCGCGCGCCAATAATGTCTAAATGCAGCGGATCTACAAGTGCGCCATCAACAATCGCATAACTCGATATACGAAAATCACCAACGATCCATAAGCGACCTGAAAATACGCGTATGTTCTGCACTATGCCTTCAACAGCAATAGTGGCTTTTTGTGTATCAACCTCGCGGATGTTTGATGTCATTAATCCTATTAGTTGTCCGGTTGTGGTTTTGCGCGAAAAAACAAATCCCCCTGGTATTCCAAATTCTTCTGGCAACAAAAACAAATCGCTTGCTGACCCAACATACTTACCATCAACTAGGCGATAAGCTCTTCTGCCGATACAAGCAATAGGCCCATCTGTACCAACAACAACGTGACTAACATCCCTATCCCCCATTTCCCCCTTATCGCCAATGTCCGCAAGCATGATCTTCCCATCAGAAACTCGCATCACGCCGTTTGGACTTGACACATATAACTCCCCACCTGCAACACTCAATCTTTGCGGCGAAACCCCAAGTTGATCAGCGGATAATTTTCTTACAATCTTCGGAGTACGAAGATATGAACAATCAACTTCTACAAGAGAATCTCCTTCAAGCACAATATGAAGACTCGACCCATCAAAAACCATATCTGTTGCTGGTCCAGTTTCGCCAATCTGACCTAATGCCGTGGAGCTGATCAATTCGCCGGAGCTTGCGTCAATTATCAGTAGTGTTGACCCAAAGGTTTGATACCAAATATCATCAGCAACAATGGTCTTATAATGTGTCCCCCCGGCATGGTGCGTAACTCTTAGTGCTTGAACCGCTTCTATGGACTCGACTGTTTGGTTCAAAACAGCGCATCCACTGCCTAGAACAGCCATCAAGACTGCTGCGAGGAGTTGGCCAGTGAATTTCATAGATTGGAACATGCTCCAAGTGTATCGACGAATCGCCATAAGTCATACCCAGCTCCCTTTGCACTTTCATTTAGTCCGCTACACTACTTTCACAGATAAAGCCGTTAAGAAATAGGGCAAGAATAGATTATGGATCAACTATTGCTAGATGGCGTTCACGATGGCCAAACGATTACCGCAATCGAGGTCGTTACAAAAGATCCGCTGCTTAGGCGCATTAAGATTGGTCGTAAGACTCTAGCAACTCTGCCGCTTGATGATGTTGAGGCAATCGGTATTGCCAAAGGTGAAGTTGTTACAAATGAGCTTGCATCAGCATTAGAGCAAGCTGTGATGAGGTTGCATATTCGCAAAACTGCTCATAAGTTAATAAAACGACGGGCTTTTTCTCGTGGTGAGCTGATTAAAAAACTTCAAACAACCTGTAGCAACTCACTCTTAATTGAAACGGTTGTAGACGATCTTTGCAATAAAGGTGCAATTGATGATGAGGCTTATGGGCGCAATATTGCAATTTCGCTAACTCAACGTGGTCCAATTTCCCAATCCCAACTCAAACAAAAACTATGTGCTCGCCACATCAATCCAGACTTAGCCCAACAAATAGCAGACCAAACATTGGCCGAAAACGATCCGGTTGAAGCTGCGGTTACATTTGCGCGAAAACGAATTAAAACAATGCATTCTAAACCCCAGATAGTAATTACTCGCAGGTTGTGGGGTGCTTTATCTCGGCGTGGATTTGATTCGGAAACTATTAGAATTGTTATGAATAAAGTAGGGCTTGACATAGCTGAAGATATAGATAGCTAAATTATAATTACAAAGTGGATTATTTCAATGAACCATAAAATTAAAATTTGTGTTGTGAATATTATTGTTGTTTGCCTTTTCTCAATAGTTGGCTGCGAATCATCATCGAATGGTGCAGCCCAAGATGACGCGAAGCCGCAAGCGGCAACTCAACCAATTGACAATAAAACTGATCCATTCGTAGCGTCTATAGATAAAATTTACGATTCGCTTCTTAAAGAAATAATTACAAGCAAAGGACTTGTGCGCTACGATTTGCTTTCAAAGCAACAATACAAAGACAAACTAAACGCAATTGCAGCAGGTTACGCATTAGTAGCACTTAAGGGCAGCCAAAACGCTCAGCTTGCAATCCTCTGCAACGCCTACAACGTACACGTACTTAAGCAAGTCATTGATCGCTTCGATGAGGAAAAACACAATAGCGTCAAAGATATCTCAGGCTTCTTTAACCGAACCAAATTTATTGTCGCACAAATCGAGATGACCTTGGATGATATTGAAAATAAATACGTTCGCCCCAAAAGCGATCCTCGAATTCATGCAGCATTAGTATGTGCTGCTTACGGCTGCCCCCCACTTCGAAATGAACCATATACAGCTGAGAAACTCGATGACCAATTAGATTCACAGTGCAGAACCTGGATCAACGACAAATCCAAGTTCAAAATAAAGGATCAAGAGCTGGGAATCAGCAAGATCATGAAGTGGTATAAGAAGGATTTTAGTCTCAAACCTTATGAAAACGCTGTGGATTTCGTGAGGCAGTTCGCAAACCAAGACACCGAGCTTGGCAAATTTCTTGCCTCAAAAGCAAACAACCAGGTAGAAACCTTCTATATGGATTACAATTGGAACCTCAATAAAGCGCAAATCCCAAACTAAACCTTTAATAATTAAATCAATTTAACAACGCTTTGCTAAAATACAGATTAATCACCGGCCCAATCCTGATCATCTTGTTCTTACTACTAGTTTGGGCGGATGATCATCTTGATCGTGTGCAGTTAAACGAGTTCTTTCAAAGTTTATTCCTTGGCAAAGAGAACCCGCCACGCGGATTGTTGCTCTTTGTCCTTGCCCTGGCGGTAGCTCCGCTTGCAGCAAAGGAATTATCCGCAATTTTCAGAGCGAGCGGAATCGCTTCACGCACCTGGATTACAAGCGTGGCTGCGATGCTCGGCTTAATTCTTAGCTACTCCATACCTACACAAACAGCAACATCACCCGGCACTGGAACCACAGCTTCCATCGCAATTCTCTCAACAGGAATAATCATCGTATTTCTCTTCTCACTAATAACCTTCTCAAGACAACAAAATGTCCAAGGTGTAGTCGCAGCGGCGGGTGCAGTTGTCTTTGCCATGGTTTATCTCGGACTGATGCTCGGCTTTTTCCTGGCCTTGCGACGAGATCATTCCGCATGGCTAATCGTCGGCGTAATTTTTACAACCAAAGCCTGTGATACCGGGGCTTACTTCACAGGTAGATTAATAGGCAAGCACAAAATGATCCCCTGGCTCAGCCCGGGCAAAACCTGGGAAGGGCTGGCTGGCGGCCTCATCACATCCGCTTTGGTCGGCATGGGGTTGGCAATGGCAAGTAGCTGGCTAACCGAGCCTTACGACCATATACCCTGGTGGATAGGAATCATTGGCGGAATCATCTTCGGTGCCTTCGGCCAACTCGGCGATCTTATTATGAGCCTGTTTAAGCGAGATGCGGGAATTAAGGATTCATCAACCATATTGCCCGGCTTGGGAGGCATACTCGATGTGCTGGACTCTCCACTATTAGTCGCTCCCATAGCCTATTGGTTCTTTGAAGTGGCTTTAATCGATCCAGGGTCTATTGTATAACGACCCGCAAATGCCAAATACGACCTGAATGTCGCATTATGCGGCTTTTGCTGTTACACTTAAATGGAGATATTGGTGCAGCTTATGAATTTAACGGAAAATCTGCTCGTCCTGTACCGCGTTGAGCGCCAGGTGCGGGGTCTGCGCACTCGGCTGGTTTCAGCTGAACGCTACTTAAACGCTCAAATAAAGCAGATTGATGAGCTAAATGCTCAAATCAAAGAAGCTCAGAATCGAAAACTCCAGCTTAATGCCACCGTCGCCAATCTTGAAGTCCAAGGCAAAAGCGTGGATGAGCGAACCGAGAAGCTCAGAGAAGAACTCAATTCCGCCCAAACCAATAAACAGTACACCGCTATTCTCACTGAACTGAATACCGTAAAGCTCGAACGCGGCCAATTCGATGATCGCATGATCGAAGACCTTGAGCAAGTCGATCGCATAACCGAACAAATCGCAGAACTTAATGCCCAAGTAGCTGAGCGAAAGAAAGTCCAAAAGGTCGCACAAGCAAAACTCGATGAACGCCAGGAAGAAGTTGGCGATCGACTAGCCGAACTGGAAACCGAGCGCGAAGCAGCCGCAGCCGACATCCCTGGAACTGATCTTCAAATCTTCGAAGAACTCGCAGACAACTACGATGGCGAAGCCATGGCCGAGGTTGGAGAGGTCAGCAAAAAACACCGCGAGTACGCATGTGGTGCTTGTAACCTCCAAATGCCGTTCGAAAACTTCTCCCAACTAATGAGCGGCACCGAATCCCTAATCCGCTGCGGCGCCTGCACAAGAATCCTATACCTACAAGAAGAAATGCGCGGCTCCTACGCTAAGAAGTAAGAACATTCCGCCCTTTCCTAAGACCAACCTCAATGCCACTCCATCCTCAAGATTCTGGATTGCGTTCGCGATAAGCCTCCCAACATTCTTCCCAACTCAAAGATTCATCACTATCTGCGTCTGATGTAGTAGTTTCATCTTGTAAATTCACTCCACTTTGACGCGCGCATATTTGGCATGCACGAGCAAAACACCTCTCGGCTCTACCAAGAACTCGGCCAGTCTCGCGATACGTCCTTCGACTGGCTACTGAAATAACGGTCACATTTAGCAATGCTCCTATGAAAAACCCAAGGATCCAGAATAAAAGGCCTACCCATCCCAATCCCCAAAATACTACTCCCATTGGAAGAAAGATTCGAATCAACTCAGGAACATAATTGTAAAATCTCAATAATGAAACTAATACAGGAATGACAAAATAGGTCCATGACGTCAATAGTGTTATACCCAGAAGACCACCGGCGCTCATGGCCGCCACAATCACCCAGGGTTCCCAATTGGCCAAGAACACTACGCAGAAACCTGCTGCGTAGGCGATCACCTCAGGGATATTGTCGAGAGCTTCGCAGGTTCTCAGTACATAATGAGCGTCTTTTCCTTGCCCACGATTCCCAATGCGCGCCATTAACGTGAATGCTTCTTCGATCGGAATATCAATTTGTCGGCCCCGTGGTGTCTTGAAACTCATCAGAATCAATCCTCTGGTAAGCATCGCTAAGTAACGTCGAAATGCATTTGTTTGTGCTTATTTGGTGCTTGTAATCTCTGCGCTAATAGCATCGCCAATAATAGCTGGCCAAGGCATAATTCCTAGGTGAATTGTCTCCAGCGCATAAATGAGAGAGCAAAAACCAATCGCAAATGCCAGTCCAGGTTGTTTGATGAGACTAAAATGTGCCTCGGAGACCATGAATGGTGAATCGTAGGTTTCTGTATTCTCATCTTTGTTATTGACAAATGGAAGTCCAACAACATCTTCACCTGCAATTATTAGATCTGGAGGATTTTCGTCCGGAATTTCATATCCGTTTAACGCAGCACACACCTGAAGGCCTGTAAGTGGATTTGTACTACCTGATTGCCTGACATGCCTCGATATGATAGCTGTGAAGAATGGGTTGCAGATACGCGGCCAATGCTTCCTGCCTATAGGTCGAAGATGATTCATAACTATGTATGGATCAATTGCCTTCGTCACGTCTATGGCTTCTCGTCTCTCCACCAGCGACTTCGCCTTAGCTACCTGCTTAATAGCCGTGTCAAAGGTCTCTTTCTTGCCCGAAAGTATCAAAGTATTTTTAGCCTCGATATATGCATATGCAGCATCAATGGGAATATTTTCTCGTTGTGCAAATGCTTCGTTATCAATCATCCGCAATGTGGGAAAACGCTCACGATTGTAAATAATAATATCATCTCCGGCCTTATCACCATCAGCAGCGACGAGATAACCACGACATACACCGTATTTCGATGGAAGCGCTCGCCGGAGCGTCTTGCAGATCGCGATCTCAAATTCAGGACCGTGCTCAAAATTGTGCTCTGTAGCTATTTCATCAAGATATGTAGTAAATCGATCCGCGATTGTCTTGATGTAATTATCGTATTTCATTGCCTGCCCAAAAATAAAAAGATTGATCCGTATTATTTACGAAACATTTTAATTCAATCAGAATAGGATACCCTGATCTCCCTGCACCAGCTTCATTCCGCCTTGCGGGCCACAACATACAATTTGTTTTATATCGCACGGCCTTCTATCCAGCTATTAATGCTGCCTGCTAATCACGTGTTGTCTTCGCCGTTCTTTGTACGGTGGGAGAAACTTGCTGTGCGGATGCGTTGCATGCCGGCCCTTTCTAGATAAGCGACAGAATACTCTTGAGTTTATGTTCTTAGCACTTTTGTAGGTGCGAAGTTATTTTGCAGCAGCCTCGATGGCAACGATCATTTCTATGGTATCTCCCAAAAGTCCGGATTCTGGATTTTTTGGATCGAGAAACTTGGTCATGCCGTAGTCTGAACGTTTGAATGTGAATCGGACTTCGAAACCAACGACATCGGATCTGCGTACTTTGCCTGTGCGGATATCGAGCAATTTCGCTTCGATTGTATTAGTCTTTCCATGGAGAGTAAGCTCGCCGGTGAGGCTATAGACACCATCGCCAAGTGGTTTGATGCTTGTCGAAGTAAATGTAGCTTCGGGGTATTGGCGATCATTGAAGAAATTAGCACCTTTGATAAACCCATCGCGACCGGTGTTGTGGGTATCTACCGAGGCGATCGGAACCGTGAAGGTCATGGAGGAGTTTTCGATGTGGTCTTTATCGAAATTGATTGAGCCTTTGATATCATTAAATCGACTATAGAAGTTGGTGACTCCGTGACGGATCTTAAAGAGGACATTACTGTGATCTGAATCTGCCACATATTCACGAGTGGTTGCTGTGGCTGTGTCTTGGGCAGTCGCTCGTGTTTGGGCATTCGAGTTGGTCGAGTTCCAACCAGCAAGGGCTAAGGTGGTAGTGAGCAGTACTACAAAGGCTTCTGATATTTTAAGTACGTTTTGCAAGTTAATTCTCCTTTGAACTCTGTTCTTGTAAGATCGTAAGTTGCCATTACTTCGCCACGGCAATATACAATACCAATCTAGTCGAATTTATGCTTTAATCTAATTAGGGATCATTTCCGTATTGTATTCACTCCGCCTTGCGCGCCACTATATACAGATTATCTGATAGAGCGCGGCCTTCGATCCCTTTGTTTATATTGCCTAAGAACCCCGTATTGTCTTTGCCGTTCTTTGAGCGGTGTGAGAAGCTTGCGGTTCGGATGGGTTGCATGCCCACGCTTTCTACTAGTACACGCAAACTCTTTGGGCTGAAATTGTATAAATGCCAGGGAAAACCGAAGCAGTGATATTCACCATTGCGGAAGCCTAATTTGCTTCTTAATGTTTTTAGGCGATTTGATAGGCCGCGATGGTTTGGCACATGTGCAAAGAAGTACCCGCCCGGCTTTAAGATTCGTTTACAATGATTCATAACATCGGATAAGTTGTAAACATGCTCAAGCACATCCCAGATTACTACAGCATGGTAAGAACAGTCCGCAATTGCTGCGTCTTCAATTGTTGTTGCGCGCAGGCCTTGTATATTAAGATCTTCAACCCCTACGCGTACCGAGTCCAATGAAACATCAATCCCATCACACTCGTAACCCGCTTCGCGCGCCAGCATTACAAAGAAACCCACATGACAGCCAACATCAATAATCGAATCGCCAATCTTTAAATATTGCTTAGCAAGCTGCACCTTGAGATTGCTAACTACAAAGGTGCGATCGCGTTTGCTTTCCCAATCACTGCGATTGAAGTTTTTAAACTCACGAGTATCAAGATGCGCGCCCGGCTCCTGATACGCCTGTATAAGACTTTCCTGCGTCATGCGCGGCGAAGCATACACAAGATCACTAACCGGATCGTGAAAATATCCAATACCGTAACAATCGCGCAGCACTAATCGCTCTTTCCCTGATTCGCCGAAGGGATTTTCCGCATCTTCAAGTTTGCCGCGCCAACCACGACACTCTACATAATCACCAGAATAAAACGGAGGCGTTGTTTTAATCTCTTGCGCTTCGCCTTTGGTTTGAGTTTCAATATTGCCCTCAACTGTCTGGGTCATGTATCAATATCCAATGGTTTCTAAGCCAGCTTACTGCTTTTAGCTTGGGAAAGTTTATTCTTCAATCTTTGATGAAGTTTTATCCGCAGTGGGGATTGTGCTTCCACATTCCGGGCAGTGGTCCGCCTTTAAACTCTTTAATAGATAGCCGCAGTTTAGACATTCATGACGGAATGTTGGCACGATCCACTTTGCAATTCGATGGCTGGAGAACACAAGCAGTATTCCCGGCACCCACAATCCAAGTGTGAGCGCAAGCCAATTGAATCCGTTATCGAAAAATGTCAATAGTCCAATATTTTGCCACGGATTGGATAAAACCAAGAGTGTCATGAGTGGATAGAAACCTGAGATCAGCATCAGTACTGCTAGAACACGCAGCCCGACTAGTACTACGTAGCGCAGACTCCTGATTCTATTTAGCTCCACCATTTAATACTCATGAAACAACAATAATAATAATTTGAAAACACTATCACTTATTCGGAAACAAATCGTGCTGATTAGGTAAATGCTTTGTGCGCTCTCTTAATTGGTTAAGTTCGTGAGCGAATTCCTCTAATGTTCTAAAGTCGTGGTATTCACTGGCGAATCGGATATAGGCTATCTGGTCAATATCGCGAAGTTTATCTGCAACGAGTTCGCCTAATGCTGTGCTCGGAACTTCACGTTCGTACTTGCGGTGTATTTCTTCCTCGACTTGTTGCGCGAGTCGAACTTTGATGGCTTCGGGAATTGGGCGTTTGCCACATGCTGCTTGCACTCCCGCCAGAA
The DNA here is from genome assembly GCA_022574595.1 of Planctomycetota bacterium. GTDB lineage: Bacteria > Planctomycetota > Phycisphaerae > Phycisphaerales > SM1A02 > JACZRS01. The sequence goes on from JACZRS010000006.1 coordinate 142,094, forward strand.
CTTTTTGCAAGTCAAACGGTGTGCGCGTGCCGTCCTTCTTGACCACAGCAAGGCGAGCGGTCTTTTCGATGCGTTCATAAGTTGTGTAGCGGCGTGAGCAAGAGACGCATTCACGCCTTCTACGAATAGCACACCCGCCATCACAAGCTCTGGAATCGATTACCTTGTCATTATCCTCAGCACAAAAAGGGCAAATCACGAACAGTCCTCCTGGGTGGCCCTCCCAATATCTTGGTGGGTACAGGCCTAAATAGACTACCGCTCGTATGTTCTGGCAGTTGAGCCTCAAGGTCAACTAGAAACATCAGCCGAGGCCATATTTATCTAGCTGACTGCTGATGGTTGATAGCTAACGGCTTTCCTGCTCATGGCAACGCCCCATTTAGGCCGACATTGACTGCGTCATTAGCTGGGTTATCCTTAGATCACAAAACATGAACAATTACGCTTCCACGACAACGACGACCGCTACGAACACCCTTAGAGGGTGATGGCCGTCTCGTGGGATCTTTTTATTGATTGCGACGGGCGCGGCCGATGGTCGTGCTTTTTTATTTTATTACACTCTGATGAACTGTTAAGGAACATCATCATGCCTCGCATAACTTTGCCGGATAATAGCGTTCGTGAATTTGATAAGCCTGTGACTGCTGCGGAAGTAGCTGCGGATATCGGTGCAGGTCTTGCGAAGGCTGTTATTGGCGCGAAGATTGATGGTGAACTTTGCGATTCAGCTACACTAATTACTAACGATGTGGAAATAGAACTCATCACCGCAATCGACCGCAAAGCTGGCGAATCAACTGAAGATGCGCTGTTTCTTCTCAGGCATAGCTGCGCGCATGTTATGGCCGAGGCGATTTGTAAAATCATCCCGGGTGTTGAGCTGGTTTACGGCCCCCCACTTGAAACCGGTTTTTATTACGACATTGCTGTACCGGAAGGGAGGCCGCTTAGCACTGATGATTTCGAAGCGATCGAAGCTGAGATGGCGAAGATCATCAAGGAGGATCGGCCGTTTAAGCGTTACGAGCTTGCTGTTGAAGAGGGTATGAACAAACTCAAAAGTGAGGGCAGCAAATATAAGATCGATAATGCCGAGCGCGCAATCGAAGCTGGTTCGGATGAGCTGAGTTGGTACGCAACTGGTGAGCCGGGTGAAGCTTGGGAAGATTTATGTAAAGGGCCGCACGTTCCCAGCACTGGTCGTATTGGCGCTTTTAAAATTATGAGTTTGGCATCCAGCTATTGGCATGGTGATGCGGATTCGGATCGGCTTACCCGTGTTTATGGAATCGCTTTTGCAGACAAAAAACAACTTGCTAAGCACCTTAACCATCTTGAAGAAGCCAAGAAGCGCGACCACCGTGTGCTTGGCAAGAAATTGCAGCTGTTTCACATTGATGAAGCGGTCGGCCAAGGGTTGGTTTTGTGGACACCTAATGGTGCAGTGATTCGCAACGAGCTTCAGAACTTCATCGGAGCTGAGCTTCGCAAGCAAGGCTATCACGATGTGTATTGCCCTCACATTGGCAAGCTCGAGCTTTACAAGACCAGCGGCCATTTCCCCTATTACTCAGAGAGTCAGTTCGTTCCGATTATGGATCGCGATTTTCTAAAGAAAGCTGCCGATGATGGTTGCTCGTGTTCGGAGCTAGCGAATCTGATGGCTTCGGGTGATATTGAAGGCTATTTGCTAAAGCCTATGAACTGCCCGCACCACATTAAGATTTACTCAAGTCAACCACGTAGCTATCGCGATCTTCCCGTGCGCTTAAGCGAGTTTGGCACGGTTTATCGCTGGGAAAAATCAGGTGAGCTTAGCGGAATGATTCGAGTGCGCAGTTTTACTGTGGATGATGCACATCTATTTTGCCGTGAAGATCAGATTGCTGAAGAATTAAATGGCTGTTTGAGCTTGGTGAAGATGGTATTTCAAACTTTAGGACTGAATGACTTTCGTGTGCGTGTCGGGCTGCGCGATCCTGATTCGAGCAAATATGTTGGTAAGAGCGAAGATTGGGACAAAGCTGAAAAGGCTTGTCGTGAAGCGGCCAAGAGTTTGGGTACACATGTTACAGAAGAACCGGGTGAAGCTGCGTTTTATGGGCCGAAGATTGATTTCATTGTGCGCGATGTGATTGGGCGCGAATGGCAGCTCGGTACCGTTCAGGTGGACTACAACCTGCCCAAACGTTTTGAGTTGTCATATACAGGGTCCGACAACCAACAGCATCGGCCTGTGATGATCCATCGAGCCCCATTTGGATCTATGGAGCGGTTTGTTGGCGTTTTGATCGAACACTTCGCAGGAGCATTCCCGACTTGGCTAGCGCCCGAGCAGGTTCGCGTGCTACCCATTAGCGAGAAGTCAGCCGATTATGGCAATAGTGTCCTAAAGGCTCTTCGAGACAAAGACATCCGAGCGACTATTGACCACTCAAATGAGCGTATTCAGGCCAAGATTAAAGTAGCTTCAGAAATGAAAGTGCCTTATTTGCTGGTGGTTGGTCCAAGCGATCAACAAGACCAAGTAGTGTCTATCAGGGCTCGTGGATTGCGCCAGAACTTGGGGACCCTGCCTGTTAATACCTTCGTAGAGGGTGTTTGCAGTGAGATTAGCTCTCGTGGTAAGCAGACTATCATCTCAGAGCATTTCCAGGCAGTTGAGGCTTAGCTGCTTATTTAGAGTTAAACCAGTGAGAAAAGACGCTTAGAAATAGCGAATCATGCAATAATGATTTGCCCCTTGGCCGATAGGAAGGTAATGTATTGGCCAGAGCCGTATGTTTGCGGCTCTGTGGAATAAGATGTCGCCGCCATAATGCAGCGACATTGGAGTATTGATGCTACAGCTACGACAGCACACATCTCAACTGCGCAGGATTGCCTAGGGCATGCCCCTCAATACTGCTAAGATCACCAAGTTAACAACATGTATTACCGCCGCCTTCGGCTGGGCACCGGTCGTATGTCAACATCTACCAGCCGAATAAATAGAGGATTTAAACCATAGCACGCAGACGATTTCTTCGCCCTGATAGGGCACCAACCGGACCACGTGTAAACGACCGCATACGAATCAGTCCGGTCAGACTTATTAATGAAAACGACGAAATGCTAGGCGTCATCGAGATCGAAGAGGCCAGGCGTCTTGCACGGGAAGCCGAACTCGATCTTGTTGAGGTTTCTTCTACTTCTACTCCTCCGGTAGTACGGATCATGGACTTTGGAAAGTGGAAGTATGAGCAGTCCAAAAAGGACCGTGCCAACAAGGCGAAATCCAAAGGCACTGAGCTAAAGGAAATTCGTATGGGACGATCAATGAAGATTGATCCCCACGATATCGAAATCCGCTTGGATCAAGCACGCCGCTTTCTAATGGAAGGACACAAGGTTCAGATTGTTCAGAACTTCCGTGGCCGAGAAATGATGCACAGACAGCGTGGCCATGATCGTATGAAAGATATCATTGATTCTCTATCTGATGTGGGAAAGGTCGAGACCTCGCCGCGCTTTGCGGGTAGGCGCATGACAATGATCATCGCACCGGATCGAGCAAAGATTCAGCGCATTAAGGGTCAACAGGAAGCTAATAAACAAACCGCCGACAAACCTGCTGCTGATGGTGACAAAGTTGATGTTTCAAAGCCAAAAAAGGCCCAAGCAAGTAGTCCACCAGTTCCAAGTAATGCAGAGACTAAAGTTGCTGAGACACCTACTCCAGTAGAACACGCGGACGCATAGCTTAAATAGATCCTGCGAAAATCACCCAAAGGCTCAATTGCCTAAGCGCTATCAATATATTTATAGAAATTCCGCGATACTTTATGGAACATTGGTAACTGAAGCCTGTCTATTCCGATAGAAGGTATGTCGATGGAGATTGGGGGGAACATCCTTTTTTCCAGCCGCATAATGAATGCGCAGGTTTCGCGCCTGCTTTAAGGGTTTCTTGGCCGGTGGTAACGATGGATCGCTTTGCAGTAATTTCTGATATTCATGGCAATTTGCACGCATTAGAAGCTGTTTTTGCGCGAATCGGTAAACTGGATGTACAGGGAATTATCTGCTTAGGCGACATCGTGGGATATGGGCCTTTCCCCAGCAGATGCATTGACCTTGTAATTAAGCACTGCACAAGCGTCATTCAAGGTAACCACGATGAAGCGGTAATCAACGAGCAATGCGAAGCAGGCTTTAACGGACCGGCAAAAGAAGCAGTCGCATGGACACGCAGCGTACTCGGCCCATTACACCTCGATGCCCTTTCTCGCTTAAAAACAACTGACCACCCACATGCATCTGTAATGTGTATTCACGCCTGCCCTGTTGAAATGATAACTGATTATGTGCACGATGCGCGCATGGCCGCGCTGGCCTTTGACGGTGTTGATAGATCAATTTGCCTGCTAGGCCACACACATGTACCCATGATTTTTGAGGCACCGCGCAAGACTCTTGAAGATGGTTCAATCGTATCAATAGAACCGCACGAATTGATTTCCTATGTACCGCGCAATGAAGCAAGTGTTTCGTTAGATAGTCAGAAACGATATATCTGTAATCCAGGCTCAGTCGGCCAACCACGCGATGCCGACCCCCGTGCCAGCTTTGCAATTCTCGATCTTGCAGCCAACACATTCACAGTACACCGCGAAGAATACGACATCGCAGCAGTGCAACTAGCAACCCAAAATGTCGGCTTACCCACAATCCTCGCAGAACGATTAGCCGTGGGCGCCTAACTAGACTCTTATAATCTTTTACAAGTGGCACGGGCGTCTCGCCCGTGCATAGATCTATTCCTTGGTGCCACTGGTTCCGGCTTTGCGAAACCAGTGTCTTAGAGCGATAATTTACAAATATAAGACACGGGTTTCCGCTCCGCGTGAACCCGTGGCACCACCATAGCCTAATTACTAGTGGTTGTTTAAATATATCATCCTGACACCTATTTCCCCACTGAGGTATTGTATAGATCCAGGTAGTTGAAATTTATTCCCTAATCTGTACTTCTGTGGTATAATATGCTCAACTCTGGATGAGTAGAAAAATCGCCAGTGTGAAGGAGGCCAACCATGTGGCTTAACCATCATAATTTGAATCGTGTATGTGCAGGCCTGGCAATAATTGTTGTGACAGGAACCGGCCATGCGGGATCAATTCTTTATGTCGATGACGATGCTCCAGCAGCAGGAGATGGCGCCAGTTGGAATACTGCGTTTAGATTCCTCGCTGATGCCCTAACAGTCGCAGATGATCCAAAGAGCAATGTCAGCGAAATCCGTGTAGGTCAAGGAACCTATCTGCCGGATAGAGATGAAACTCAACCAGATGGATCCGGCGATCGCGAGGCAATATTTCGGCTTATAAACAGCATTGTGTTAATGGGCGGATATGCAGGCCTCGGTGCACCTGATCCCGATGCTCGAAATATCGAACTTTACGAAACGATTTTATCTGGCGATCTACTCGGTAATGATGAGCCTGATTTTATCAATAACGATGAGAATAGTTATCACGTCGTAATAGGTAACTCTTTAGACGCGACCTCAATATTCGATGGTTTTACAATTTCCGGAGGTAACGCCGATTCCACATACGGACAGGGCGGAGGAATGTCTAACGTCTTTTGTTACGCGACAATTGCCAATTGCACATTCAAATCAAACACAGCAACCAATGGTGGCGGGATGTATAATTTATTTGCTGATCCTATAATAACAAATTGCGCTTTTACGCGAAATAGTGCAATTGAAATCCAGGACGGTATCAACCGAGGTGGCGGAATTTACAATTTTATAAGCAGTCCCAAAATAACTAACTGCGTTTTCAACGGCAACTATGTTGATTGGTGGGGTGCTGCAATATCCAACGGCAATGGCAGTAATCCAGCTATCACTAACTGCTTGTTTAGTGGCAATATCGCATGTGTGGATTCTGGTGGAATACATAATGTGGAGGATAGCAATCCCACGATCAGCAACTGTACCTTTGCATCAAATGAATCACTTTATGTTGGCGCTGTAACTAACGGACCAGGTTGTACCCCTAGCATTTTTAATTGCATTATCTGGGACAATCAAGGAATTGTCGGACAAATCGCCGGCAACCCTGCTAATGTTGCCTATAGCTGCGTCCAGGACGGTTACGATGGAATATCGAATATCGATGCCGATCCGATGTTTGTGCGCAATCCCGATCCCGGCCCTGATATGGTATGGGGTACGGAGGATGATGATTATGGCGATCTGCGTTTGATGCCAGGTTCGCCTTGCATTGATGCGGGCAACAACTGGGGCATACCCATTGATGCAGATGACTTCGACCAAGATGGCAATAAAGCGGAGTTGTTCCCCGTCGATCTGGCCGGCAGTCCGCGCTTTAACGCTGATGAAGCTGACTTCGATCCCGGCTGCGGTACTCCTGTGGTTATCGACATGGGAGTGTACGAGTATCAGTTCGATCCGGTTAAGCAGATCATCTTTGCTGATATCGACGGTGATGGTGCTGTAGGAATATCTGATTTGATAGCGTTATTGGCGTCTTGGGGTGATAGCCCAGGCAATTGCCTGGCTGATCTGGACATCAATGGAAACGTCGGAACTGTTGATCTGCTGGCACTTTTCGCAAACTGGGGATCGGGCGGGTAGAGATAGATCCTGACGCGAGCAATCCCGATGGGGTCGGGACGGCTTTATGCTCATCCCCCCATGGCTCATGGTGCATGCCTCATCCCTTCCCGACCCGGACCTTCACAAAGCTTCAGGTCCGGCTTGTTCTAGCTGATGGCTGATCGCTGATCGCTTCCTCTTACACCTCAATGCTTTTCCAGCCGCCGTGTAGGAAGCGTGCAAGGAAGAGCAATGCTCTGATACTTAGCTCTCCAGATAAACCGATCCATATACCGGTAAGCCCCCATTGCAGATATACGCCGAAGAACCATGCCACGGGTAGGCGAATTGCGTAGCTTGAAACGGTCGTAATCAAGAAGGTCCATCGCGTATCTCCTACACCCCTTAGTCCCTGGCGAATAACCAGATTTATGGCAAAGAAAACCTGGACACTACCACCTATTAGAAGTATTGGTGGTGTTTCTTTCAGGTGAAGTTCATCTGAGCTTATTATCCTCGTCAGCATTTCTCCGCCGAAGATGAACACCAAACCAAATAGCCCCATCATTACCGAAGCGATCACTGTGCATATCACGATTGAGCGCTGCGCCATTTGCGGATTGTTCGCCCCAAGAAATTGGCCCGCCAAGGTTCCCGCAGCAGTGCCAATGGCAAAGCCGGGCAGGAAACTGAACGCTTCCCAACGTATGGCAATTATGTGAGCACCTTGCAGACCATCTATTGTTAAACCATTCTCGCCTGCAGCCTTTGCGATCATTCCTATAAATATCAACACAAAAAGATTTGCCAGCCACATCATCAGGCTGTCAAAGAAGCCCGGCAAACCCACGCGAATCAAACGCCTTGTAATCGGGCGATTTAACTTTAAATCAACGAGCGAAAGCTTCAGATCTTTAACACCGCGAAAAGCAACCCAAAGCGTTAAGATCGCGCCAAGACAATAGCAAATAGAAGTACCTGCTGCTATGCCGACTAACCCCATATCAAATGTAAATGGATTTTCGATCATAGTTTTCCCGATGGTAAAATCTACTCCCGAAAGCGCCCAGGAAACTACAAGATTCACTGCATTCACAGCAATGGCAATAATAGAAGGCAGCATGGTTTCGCCCGCGCCATAAAGGCACATCGCACCAACGAGCATGACCCCAGCTGCCGGTAGGGAAACCGCAATCACATGAGTATATTGGATCAGCAGTTGAGTTACTTGCTCACTAAGTTGACAAACCTGCGCTAAAGGACCAATGCCAAACCACATTGTTGCACCAACTACTACTCCCCATAAAGCGCTTAGCATTAGCGCTTGTCCCAATGCATAGTGCGCTTCCTGGCGATTTCCTGACCCCATTGCGCGAGCTATTATGGCTTGGCCACCTATCCCTAATCCGGTCATTGCTATTAGAATAAACCATGTAACATAAGAACCCACACCAATAGCATCCATCGCAGCTTTAGCTGATTCCCCCTCCAAGCGGCCTGAAAGCATCAAATCGACCATCCCTACACATGCCTGCATTGTCTGCTGAACCAGTACAGGCATTGCAACAATCCATATTGATGCATATATAGATTTGCCCGCAAGTCTGCCTGAGCGAATCTCGCCTTGATTAGAAGCGCCTTGGCTGCTGGATGCTGATTCTGTTTCAGATTTTGGTGGGTTAGGATTCAAAGCGGGCGATTGTAGCAGCCCCTGCGAAAAATTTATGGATCTACTAAAACCTTTAGCATCCCACTTTGGCTTGCAGCCTTGAGAACCGCAGGACCATCTGCCAGGCTCATTCTCTTACCTATTAAACTTACGACATCGATCTCATTTCTTTCAATCATTGCTAGTGCCTGGCTCATTGGGCCTGATCTCGACCCCAGCAGAGTAATTTCGTTGATAACAATTGGCGACAGATCAAGACCAGTAATCACATTTGATTGGTCCGCCAAGAGAGTTTTAAGCACAATTGTTCCCCTTGGGCGCACAAGCTGCATTGCAAGCTCAAGGCCAGCAGGTGCACCCGTACATTCAACAACAATGTCTTGATCTGCACGTCTACCAATGTCATCAATATGTCGGTGCTTAACCCCCCACTTTTCACAGATAGCTAATTTCTCAGAGTATCTACCTATCAAGCGCACAGATGCGTTGAGCTTTGCCATGACCTGAACTGTCAGCAAACCCAAAGGTCCATCGCCAAGAACAGTAATGTACGGCCGACCCTCAATTGTCAGTTGTCTCGCAACTTGTATTGCAGATGCTAAAGCATGAATAAATACTGCATGGTCGTTATCGACTGTATCAGGAACAGCTAATAAATTGCTGGTAGGCAATACAAGTGCATCCGCCAGGCACCCATCCCTACCTTTTCTTCCTAATACTGTTCTGTCCCGGCAATGAGCTTTAAGTCCAGCCATACACATATCGCATTTACCACAAACCGCATCGATACTTCCGACAACACGTTTACCGATCAATTCGGGCTGAGAATCACCATTGATTGATTCAACATATCCCACAAATTCGTGCCCGAGCGTTCCCTCAAACGAAAACAGCCCGCTACAGATTTGCAGATCCGTAGCACTAACTGCTGCTTTTGCTGTACGCAAGACAGCTTCACCAGGTGCTGGTTCGGGGAGTTGGTAATTTGATTCAAGCTTCGCTACATCCCCGTCAAAGCGCAGTGCACGTATAGTCTTCCCTGAACTTGTGCTGGATTGATTTGGTGTAGTATCAGCCGTCTGTTTCATCTGCACTGGGCTCATCATCGTCTTGGTAAGTTTTTCGTTTTGATTCAGATAGGGATCCAACCGGTGGCGCTGGCTTTTCAAAAGACGGAGTAGACCAAAATGTTAATCGCTCAATCCATGTTTCATCACGTTGGTAGGTTGGATATAGATACTCTTTTCGATCTGCAAATGGGTCTTGGGCTGACTCGTACCATTGATACCAGTCGCTCACAATAAGACCAAACGATTGACTGGTCAAAATCTTGAGTGATCGACGGGCAGCTATATTTATTTCAAGCTCACGAAAATCAAGCGCACTTATCAACCCATGAAAGACACGATCTTCGGGATATTGCCCAAGAGCAATCGCTGCCGCAACGCGTACATCGGAATGCTCATCATCCTTTGCTAAGGTTTTAAGCAAAGGTGGCACGGCAATCGGATTGTGAATTCGCTGCAAAGCTTTTGCAGCTTCCCACCTAACCTGAATATTCTCATGCTCAAGCAAGATCGCAATAAGAATTGCATCATCGGTTTGGCCATGCCTGCCTAGGGCTGTTAATGCAGCTGCAAGGGCTAATGGGTTGCGCTCATTACGGACCTTATCTCGATATATAGATAAGTATTTATCACCACCACCAAATGGTGCATTGGATATTAAAACCGTACCCCTGCGCCTCCTATCAGGATCATGTGGATCGATCATCATCTCCGCAGCTTCGAATGGTGTCTTAGCCACAAGATCGCTTGTAAGTGCATCAAGATCATCACCGATGGTGCTACACCCTGATGAGAAAACACACATGGCAAATGCACTACTCACTAATAGCATGCTGCAAAACCGCATCTGTATTGATGTTAAATATGCACTCATAGATAGCTCCTGCCCCTAAGGGGACCCATCCATTGTACGCGATCGGCAAGAACTTGGCATTTTCGCCAATGAACAGGCATTACCCAATAAGAATCAGCTTCCTCAAGGTAGTTTTACCAGGAAAGTCCTAATTTATATAAATAGCCAGAGCAAGCTCAAACTGATCCTCAAGCTACTTGGCTAATGATCGGTAAGATATGTATACTATACCTTACCCCCAATTACCAAGGAGAAGCAACAAATCACTTGTGTTCACCGTACAATTACCATCCAAATCTGCGGGGCACACATTGCAACTAGTACATTTCCCCCAATTGCCTAGCAATATCAATAGATCAGTTGTATTGACAATACCATCACCATTTACATCGCCGGCAACCGGTGCAGGGATAATTGACAAATTGCTGTTACTAATATCCTGATAATCCTTACCGCTATTATCCATAATAACTCGTACACGCACTTGATTTGAAACCGCATCAGGAATTGTCCAGTTATAAGTATGGATACTGCCGACTGCACCACTACCCGGTGGCAAGTTTGTAGCGATTGCAATCCAAGGACCACCAACTCCAGTTACTGAATATGCCACATCCCAATTCAAGAGATTATGTGATATCATTATGTGCCACTGGATCGTATAGACAGAACCAACTTCAAGCTGTTGACCTCCGTTAGGAGCGTCAAGTACCACATGCGCTTTAACGGGATCAGCCATAAATAAAGAGATACCTAACACAAGCCCGATGCATTTAGAGAACAATAGTTTTTGCAAACGCATGGTTTTCTCCTGGCCCCTCTTTTTGAGGTGTTCGCTCATTCATATAGCTATTTTCATAGCGTTATGCAGCTATCTCACTCTCAAAAAGTCCTCAGAGGTCTCTTTTTTTCACGATTGTATTAAAAAATCGCAGATTAGCCCAGCATACCCACACCCCCTGTGATTGCTTGTTAGTCAATGAAATGTGAATTTTCTATTTATTTAGAGATCGTACTTTCCTGCACAAGTTCGAGCTTAGGCTCAACCCCCTGAGGCATAGCGTTTAGGGATTCTCTTGCTGCATCAACAACAAAGGCATGTACCCCAAACGTAGCTGCAACAGAATCTAATGACCCCTCAACCAGAAATTTCTTGCCCAGCGGATGACTCGTAGCTTGCTCTTTTAGTTTGGCGATCTCACTTGCTGTTACCTGATATTTTCCCATAAATCTGCTCGTTCGGTTGTTTTCAGTCATTGTGGGTACTCACATTTAGGGTATCGAGCGTGGTAAGATAGCCCGCAACTATCTCTCTTGAGAACCGGCTGTCAAGTGCTATGGTGTTGCTAATGTGCAGGATGTACCGCTATCGTCTTTACAGGGGGTTTTTCTGGGGATTCTTATTAGTTATGAGGTAAATATGAGCCTTCCTGAATCAGTTGTTTTATGCGAATGTTGGGCCCGAGATGGGCTGCAATCCATCCCCAAGGTTATATCGACCGATCAGAAGGTTGAGATGATCAATCGAGTAATCGCATCTGGCGTAAAAAAGCTCGAAGTTACAAGTTTTTCAAATCCCAAATTGCTCTCACAATTCGCTGATTGCGTGCAGGTTCTTAAGGCTATAGATCGCCGACCCGAGGTGACGTATGTCGTATTGATGCCTAACGAAAAGGGATTCGATCGATTTGAAGAATGCCAACGACAGGGACACGGCGCTGATGAGATAATCCTGATGATCTCCGCAAGTGAAGAGCACAACAACGTGAACTTCAGAATGAAGCACGATGAGGCTAAGCGCTCGCACGCATCAATTATGAGCCAGGCAATTGATCTAGGCGTAAAAGTCATCGGATGTACCGGCACGGTTTATGGATGCGCAATTGCGGGCGATGTGCCGATGGAAAAAGTAATTGACATTACACGTTTTTATATAGAACACGGCGCAAGCACAATAATGCTAGGCGATACGACTGGTGCAGCCAATCCCTTACAAGTGAAACAGCGCATCGGTCAACTCCAAGCAGAGTTCCCACAAGCTCAGTTTATTGCCCATTTTCACGATACAAGGGGTAACGGCATCGTAAATTCCATCGCAGCTTTGGAGATGGGGCTGCGCTACGTTGACACATCACTTGGCGCAATAGGCGGACAGCCCGCAACAAGTGCCAACAAATACCAATTCGGCTTTACGGGCAATACTTGCACAGAAGATCTAGTTTGCTTATTAGAAGAGATGAATATCCATACCGGAATTGAAATTAATAAAATGCTTGAAAACGGCAAGAGAGCAGAACAAATCATCGGACAACGTTTGCGCTCGAACGTGTTGCGTAGCGGTCCCGTGAATCACCAACCCAAAGAATTCGAGGTATATACCAAGTTGCCTCAGGCCAAGGCAGTATCTCAAGCGGAATCTCAAGCCGGAACACATTTATCGCAGCCTGTTTAGTTACATATCCGTTTGACAAACATTTTAAGATATCGTTGCATTAATGACAAATCACGAGTTAATCTTATGCAGTCGGTGTATTACCCTGGCTTGCTCAAGACGCCTTGACATACACTTTTTCGAGCATTGAAGTTTCTCATCCGGTAAAGCGAGATGCGCTTCTGGCTGTTGAGCGAATGATGGTTCATGCTGGACACTCGCTATCGCCCCTAAGTTGCAGCAAACACCTAACAAATGCAATTGCAGCACAATGAAAACCCTTGTTTCACTGCCCTATGGCTATTTTTTGCCATATGAAGATCAATTGACCCTTAAGAAATGATCGTGAATGCTTGATTTGTGGATCAATTTATGCGATTATCTTGTCTGCAACTCAAAGGATAATCATGTTATCGACAACCGCTGAATATGCTCTGCGCATCATGATCCATCTTGCCGAAGCCAACGGCGAACAGCTCACTAGCGAAGAAATTTCTATAGCAACCAAGGTGCCTGGCGATTACACCGTTAAAGTACTTCAATGGTTGGGGAAAGAAGGTCTAGTTCTAGGTCATAGAGGTAGGCGCGGCGGTTTCAGGCTTGATTGCAATCCTAAAAAAATAACCCTGCTTGATGTTGTAAACGTCATTGATCCGCTTGAGCGGATTTCCCAATGTCCACTAGGTCGAGAGGCACACAATAGTGCTTTATGCCCATTGCATAAACGCATCGATGAAGTGATTGCGATGCTTCAAGATACCCTTGGGGGTATGACACTTACTAGTGTTATTGACGGTACACCCGGGCCAACTCTCTGCCCACCTGAAGATGTTGCTATCACCGTTTCTGCTAAGCGTTCAAAGTTACCAAAACGTAAAGTTCAAGCCAAGAAAACCACAAGCAGAAAAAAAACTACTTCGCGCAAAAAGACTAAAATGAATACTGTCCGCACACGATAGGTCGCCTTTTATTCTCAATTCTTTATTAGTTTAATTGTGAACTACCAGTGCGCTGCAAAGCGGTTGGTATTTTACGGATAGTTCGATCTCCGAGCTGCGCCACTTCACTGCCAAGTTTGAACCTGTGTAGATGTTTCAATAATTACAAAGTCAAACCACCTATGCCGCTAAGCATCATACCAAGCACATAAGACATCCCTGCTGCTAGTGCGCCTATTCCAAGAGTTTCCAAACCCGCAATGAGCCAGTGCTGCTCAACGAATCGTCCCTTTATTGTGCCAACAGCAAAGAACGCCAAGCCAGTAAGTATGACGCTCCACACAAATGCCTTTGATGTTTCTATTTCTGCACCTACCTGTAACAGGTAAGCTAATAACGGAACTAAGCCGACTATCACAAATGCCCCGAAAGTTGTAATTGCAGCTCGAAGCGGCGACGGGCCGTGTAGCGCTAAACCAAGTTCTTCTCGGAGCATTGTGTCGACCCATTGATCAGGATCAGATGTAATAATTTCAACTGCACGATCAAGGTCTTTACCAGAGAATCCCTTATCAGCAAATATTTGCCTGATTTCCTCGCGTTCACCTTCGGGGATGGTTGCAATGTGATGTTCTTCCTGCCTGCGCGCGCGGTTCAGGAGTTGTCGCTCAGCTCGTGTGCCCAGGAAATTCCCTGCTCCCATGCTAAATCCATCAGCTATGAGGTTCGCTACCCCAAGAATAACTGCGATCTTTGCAGACCAGCCTGCGCCTTCTACTGCACATACAACTGCAAAGGTAGTAACAGTGCCATCAATCGCACCATAAATGAAATCACGCAGATAGCTATGCTTAGCTGGAGCTTTAAGACGCTGCTGTATTGCATCAGGCGTGTGGTCTGCGGCTAGTTCGGTTGAATGTTTACTAGTATTGGAAGCCATGGCAGTCTCCTAGATTTTGCCACTTACTGCACGAATAGGTAGCCAGATGCTATCACGATCGGTTGATACAAGCTCTGTGCGTTATGTTTAAGTGTAAACGTTGATCCGCTGCTTTGTTTTGAGCAACGGGCTAATATTAAAAACTAAATGAGCGATGAAAAAGACATGTCACGGCGGGAGTTACTTCGTGGCCGATTCCTCGCAGGAATCGTCGGCGCTGTTTCTGAGGTTATAACAAATCGGCTTGATGCGCTTAAAAATCTCGATGATCGAGAAGAGATACCCCAAAAGAGCATTGCGCCGCCAGAGATAATAAAACAAGAAAGTATTGTTGCTCGCAGTAAGCTCAAGCGTGCATTTCCAGTTCATCGCCCGCCGGGTGCTGTTGATGAGCCGACGTTTCTAGCCGAATGCACACGTTGTGGAGATTGCATAAATGCCTGTCCACACGATGCGATAATTCTTGCACCCGATCGCTTTGGCGAAGCCGCCGGTACGCCGATGATCGCTCCCGCAGATGCACCATGTCATATGTGTGAGGATTTTCCTTGTATTGCTGTTTGTGAGCCAGGCGTACTAACACATGATGTGCCGAAAGTTATGGGCAATGCGCGCATTGAGCCGTTTCATTGTCTTGCACATAACGGAAGTATTTGCACGGATTGTTTTGATGCGTGTCCAGTGCCTGATGCGTTACTATTAAATGAAGGTCTGCCAGAAATTATAGATGACAAATGTACAGGCTGCGGCGTTTGCCACAATGTATGTCCTGCACCCTCAAATGCCATTCTAATAACGCCATTGCCTGAGCGACCAGCTCGCACTATATCGTGATCCTCAAAAACACATCAAGCCACGCAAATCGTTTAATTACGACTCAAGCGGCTCGATGCTTTTTAAGTATGGAAGCGAACTAGATTGTTGGCTCCTACTTTTAACTACATTTAACCATCAATTGCCACGATCACCACCCTTGCCATCAGCTTTTTCCTTACCATCGCCATCCGCATGTTTTGCTTTCCATGCTGTGTCGATCATAGCGATGTACTTCGCAGGTTCCTTGTTAAACTTAGCCACACAACCCTTGCAGCAGAATCGCACAAGCCGATTGCCCGCAATAACCTCTACAGGTTCACCCATTGAACCCAATTCTCCGCCAGCTACAACACAAGTATTAAGAGGATAATTCTTACGCTGCTTTTTGACGATGGCATTGTCAATCTTCTTCAAATACTTAGCCGCATCTTTCTTAAAGTCTTTGATACAGCCAGTGCAGCAAAGGCGCACAAGGCGATTGTTATAAACATATTCAGTAATTTCGCCCTTTACGAGCGTTTCATCGGAAATGATGCATTTGTCAAGTGGATAGTAGTGTACTTGCTGCTTAATAAGTTGCTTGTCGATCTTCGCGAAGCCTTCCTTTACGTTAACTTCGAATTTGCCGATGCAGCCAGCACAGCAGAATCTTACTTCTCGACCTTCGTAAGTTTTAATAATCGGATCACCCATCGCTCCGAGCTTGGCACCAGAGATGGGGCAAGTTGCGAGTGTGTAAAGATCACTCTTTACTTTCTTGGCCGGCTTTGATGTTGGCGCAGCTTTCTTAGGTCTGGACTTTGGCTTATCTTGGGTAACTCGAGCACTCAGCGATGTCAAGACGAAATTATCTTTGCGAGCATCATCCCAGCCAGCAAATCTCTTTTTACACCCGCCACAGCAAAAACCTATTTTCTTATTTGAATAGATTGTGAAAGTTTCACCATCGATGGCCTTGCCAGTAAATGGACAATCAGTATTGATCGCTTTATCTACCGCTTGGGCATTGGCGTTCAAAGCAATCGCTGAACTGGCCAGCACTGAAACGCAACATAGCGCTAGTGCAGTCACAAAACTAAACGGTTTACGAAACATGATTCAGACTCCTTTTGACAGTATGTCAGATAGTTTAGCAAAATAAAGCCGAGCCTCCTGCACAAAGCAATAAAGTATCGGCACTACAAATAACGTTAATAAGGCCCCTACCATTCCACCAAAACTGGGAATTGCCATGGGAATCATAATGTCAGCACCTCGACCTGTTGATGTCAGCACAGGCAATAACGCCAAAATAGTCGTTGCAGTGGTCATAAGACACGCTCTGGCTCTGCGTTTTCCAGCTGCAAGCGTGGCTGAGCGGATTTCTTCGACTGTTTTGGGCTTTTTCTCGGCAAATGATTGCTGTAAGAATGTTGCCAGCACCACCCCGTTATCCGTGGCAATTCCAAACAATGCCAGGAAACCCACCCATACCGCAACCGAAAGGTTGATTGGATGAACTTGGAACAAATCTCGCAAATTAGTTCCCAAAATATTCATATCAAGAAACCACGGTTGGCTATATAGCCAAATCAACACAAACCCACCACTCCAAGCTAAGAACACGCCGCTAAAAACGATAAACGTCGTGACAACCGAGCGGAATTGGAAGTAGAGAATCAAGAATATGACAATAAGTGCCAGCGGCAACACAATGCTAAGGCGCTTGGCTGCACGAACCTGATTTTCATAGGCTCCCGCAAAACGATAACTAACGCCTTCGGGTATTACTAATTCACCAGAATCGATCTTAGATTTAAGATATTCCTGTGCATCCTCAACTACATCAACTTCCGCGTAGCCCGGTTTTTTATCTAGTAGCACATACCCAACAAGGAACGTATCTTCACTTTTGATCATCTGCGGGCCTCGGACATAATTGATCGTTGCTAATTCCTTAAGTGGAATCTGGCGTTTATCCATTGCTGGAACGAGTATGTCGCCTAAGGTTTCAATCTGATCTCGAAGTTCGCGCATGTATCTGACGCGCACCGGATATCTTTCGCGCCCTTCGACGGTTGCGGTAAGTTGCTTCCCGCCAATCGCTACTTCTATCACTTCCTGCACATTTCGAACGCTGATTCCGTAACGTGCAATACGTTGGCGATCAATATCGATCTCAAGATAGGGTTTTCCCACAATTCGATCTGCAAAGACAGCTCTGGGTTCAATTGACGGCACTTCCTTGAGTAGTCGTTCCAATTCGAGGCCGAACTTTTCTATGGATTCAAGGTCCGGTCCAAAGACTTTCACACCCATAGGCGCGCGAAATCCACTTTGAAGCATGACTATTCGTGTTTCAATCGGCTGAAGTTTTGGGGCGGAAGTTGAACCGAGGATTTCCGCAGCTTTGACGATTTCATTCCAAATATCATCAGGTGATCTAATGTGATCACGCCACTGCCTGAATGGGCGACCCTTCGAATCTTCAATCAGCTCACCTTTTTTATCCCGAACAAACTCATCAGAACTCCTGTCGTATTGATAATTCCGACGCTTGCCATCTTGATCAACGATGTATTCTGACTTATAAGTTATTACAGTCTCGACCATGGAAATTGGGGCTGGATCAAGCGGAGTTTCAGCTCGGCCAATCTTACCAACCGCATCTTCAACTTCTGGAATCGCAGCTATCGCCATATCGATCTTTTGAAGAGAGTCAAACGATTCACCTATCGATGCATGCAACATGGTTGTCGGCATGTATAAGAACGAGCCTTCATCTAACGATGGCATGAACTCTTTACCCAGACCAGGAACTGCATGCGATATTTGTACCGCAACGCTGCTTGATCTCACGAACTTAGGCATCCACCCAAATGTCTTGTCAAATCCCTGCCAAGCTGTAAAACCGGCTATCAACAATACCAATGGAGCGCACAGGGACATCAATTTATTGCGAAGTGTCCACGCCAACATTACTGGAAACAGAATTTTAAATATGTAGAAAAAGCCCAATAGCGAACCGATCAATCCGCCCACAAAGAAGATGTTGCGGAAGAATCCAGCTTGCGGACCTAATGGTTCCCATATATTTGAAAGTATAAACAATACAATTAGTACTGCGATGAAATTCACCGACCAACTGAGCGGACGGTGAACCTTCTCGGGAATCCATGGCTTGGCAAAATAATACATCCCAAACAGTGCAATGATAAGTCCGCCAAGCGCACTAAACATTATTGCAGCAACTAAGCCCGCCACAAACAGCATAACCCCAACTATTCTGCGGATTAAGGCAAATGGGATTCTCCAGGCAAATAACATGTGGGCAATAGGTGGCAGCACGGTAAGTGCAATAATTACTGATGCGATCAGCGCAAAGGTTTTCGTGTACGCCAAAGGCTTGAATAACTTGCCCTCAGCCGCTTCCATGGTAAATACCGGCAAGAAGCTGACGACGGTTGTAAGCACAGCTGTTAGTACCGCACTGCCCACTTCGGTGCTGGCGCGATATATTACCTCTAACTTATTATCACCCGGCAAAGCTTCATCCAGCCGTTTAAGCATGTTCTCGCATACGACAATGCCCATATCCACGATGGTGCCGACGGCGATTGCAATACCAGATAACGCGACAATGTTTGCATCGACCTTAAATACTTTCATTCCGATGAACGTGCCCAGCACAGCCAGGGGGAGCATTGCGGATATAAGCAAACTACTTCGCAAATGCATTACCATCAGCACAACCACAATGATGGTGATTAATACTTCTTCATTTAGGGCTGAATTAAGTGTGCCAAGCGTTTCATAGATTAAACTAGATCGATCATAAAACGGGACAATTGTTATTTGAGTTTCCGTACCATCCGCTAGAGTTTTCGAGGGCAGTCCCGGGGCAATCTCCACAATTTTCGCTTTGACGTTTTTAATAACGCGAAGAGGATTGTCACCATAACGAACAACAACCACACCCCCCACCGCTTCAGCGCCGCCTTTATCCAATGCGCCACGCCGTAAGGCTGGCCCTATTGATACATGTGCTAAGTCCCTCAGAAATACAGGCGTATTGTTATGCGCGTGAACCGCAATATTTTCAATATCTTCAAGCGATTCGATAAGCCCTAAGCCGCGAACTATGTATTCCGCTTTGTTTACCTCGATGGTTCGTGCGCCTACATCTATATTGCTGTTGCGCACCGCACTAAAGATCTGTGTTAGCGTTACGCCATAAGCCCGCATCGCGTCAGGGTCAACATCAATCTGATATTCCTTAACGTATCCTCCGACTGATGCAACTTCCGCTACACCATCAGCGGATAAAAGTGCATAACGAACGATCCAGTCCTGAGCGCTGCGAAGTTCGTGTAGATCCCATCCTCCCGTAGGATTCCCTTGTGGATCGCGTCCCTCCAAGGTATACCAAAACACCTGGCCCAGCGCAGTGGCATCAGGTCCAAGCGCAGGCGCAACGCCAGTGGGTAATGTCCCGCGCGGCAAACTATTGAGCTTCTCCAAGATGCGTGTGCGCGACCAATAAAACTCAACATCATCATTGAATATGACATAGATCGACGAAAACCCAAAGACCGAGTAGCTTCGAATACTCTTAACCCCCGGTACCCCAAGCATTGCCACGGTTAACGGATAACTAATCTGATCATCAATATCCTGTGGTGATCTGCCTGGCCATTTGGTAAATACTATCTGCTGATTTTCCCCGATATCAGGAATGGCATCTACGGGGATAGGACTTCGAGGTATACCTCCAAGATCCCAATCAAAGGGCGCAACCATCGCTCCCCAGCCGATGATTAGAACCATCATCAGAAGTACAACTAATTTTTGCTCTAAGCAAAACCGAATCAGGCTTGATAGTGGTGAGGTCTTTTCGTTCAATTCTCACCTGCCTTGGTATTCTCTATTTCACGTGCAGCAAATTCATTCTTAACTTCGCCGCAGCGGAGCATCATACTTCCAAAGTATGGATTGTTAATTTCGCTTTTTTGCGCTAGCCAAGTCGCACCTTTATCATCAAACGCCATGGGGCAATATGTTTGGTAGTAAGTGCTATCACCAACATGCCCAAATATCTCCTCTAGATCAAGGATCGCTTTTGAGTATGTTTCAAATAAGCTGCGGGCTTTTTCAAGTTCAGTTATGTGATTAATATGCTCTGAATCGGTTCGCAAACTCTTCTCGATTCTGCGATACTTGCCAAGGGATTCGCCTTTTAAGCCTTTTACTTCAACGGAATCAAGCGATTGGTGAATCTGCCTGGCACCAGCTTGAAACTTCTCCAGATCATCAGTTGCGAGAGCTTCTTGAGCTAAAAAATAAGCATCATAAACAGGCTTTAAGCCTTGCAGAAAAATTTCAGGGGCTGCTACTTGCTCTTGCTGAATATCCTCTTTAGGAACTGACATCATGCTTGGCTTAGCAAGAATCTGCATTGCACTATCAACCTTAAACGCGCCATAACTAACAACCTCCTCACCCTCAGCTAATCCCTCAACAACTATATAAAGATCCCCTGCCCGTGGCCCAAGCACAACTTCACGACCTTCAAAGGTTGGCTGCTCCCTGTCTGGTACTTTCACATAAACAACGGCGCGTTTGCCGGTGATTAGTGGCACGCTTGCGGGAATTACCAAGGGCGGAATAAGATCTTCTTTATTTGGTACGTATCCAATATCTTCAATTGGTACCAATGGCATCTCGCAAATATCACACTCACCCTCACTATCGGAAATAACCTCAGGGTGCATTGGACATATCCATTTGCCTGCTAATTCATCGGTAACTACTAAGCCGAAACCTGCTATTTCCGATTGAACGACCGCTCGAACAAACATGCCCGGCTTGAGTTGACCTTTACTATTATCAACATTTACTCTGACGCGCACTGTTCGTGTTGCTGCGTTAACAATTGGATCTATAAACGCAATTGTCCCTGTAAACTCTTGCCCAGGTAGCGACTGGGTCGTAAACGTTACGTCTTGGGCATACCTGATCCAAGTTAGCTGCGATTCATAAGCTTCTAGCTCAACCCACAGCTTTGATAAATCTGCTACTTTATAAAGTTCCTCGCCTGTTTTTACATATTTCCCTTCAACTGCTTTCTTGTTGATTACCACGCCACTGATAGGCGAATAGATAGTTAACCTCTCGATGGGCTTTTCAGTTTGCTCCAGGCCTTTTACTTGCTGATCAGTCAATCCCCAAAGCCGGAGCTTTTCCCTAGCTGCATCAAGTTGTTGCTGTGCGATTGATCTGAGCAAATCGCCCGAGCCTCGTCCTTGCTGAACAGATAAGAGCGCTTCTTTTAGCTCTACATGAGCAGTAATCAAATCCGGGCTATAAATCGAAGCAAGATGATCACCCTTATTAACTACTACACCAGTATAATCAACAAACAAACGCTCCAGCCTGCCCGGAAAGTATGCCGCAACTGTTGCTATGCGCGTTTCATCATAATTGATCGTCCCAAACAAACGCACAGTCTGAGTGGGAAACATGCGCTCAACCACAGTTGTCTGAATATCCGCCAGCTTCATGGCAGTCGCCGTCATCACAAGCTCACGAGGATTGTCATCACCAATAGATCCTACTTCAATGAGTTCCATTCCACAGATAGGGCATCTATCATCTTTATTTGGCATGCGAATATTTGGATGCATAGAGCAGGTGTATTCGACCGACTTTTCTACAATTTGCTTGGCATCAGGCGCAAACCAGAATCCAAATTTAATGCCAACAACAAACGCAAGAAATATCATGATCATCGCGACTAATGCGCCACTTGATTTACCCAGCATTTTAAGAATATCTATTTTGAAGTCGCTCATCGATCATCCTCCATTTCTGTACTAATTGCTGATCCGTCTACCGGTCCCGCAATAAACATCTCAATCTTGGCTAAAGCAATAGCTGCATCGCTTTTGGCTCGGCGCTGGACAAGTTCAAATTCCAACAATTCGCGTTCAGTATCTAACAAATCTAAAAAACTGGACTTTGCGGTTTCATAACTTCTTAATGTTGAAGTTAGCGATTCACGAGCCTTGGGAATCAAAGTTTCGCGGTAAAGAGTGATTTTGCGCCGCGCATCTCGATAGTCGTACATTGCTCTCTCGAGTTCTGCGAGTAATAAGTTTTCCTGATGCTGTTTTTGTGACGCAGTTGCTAGCCTGCGATTGACTGCTTGGCGAACCTCAGCTTCATATTTATCATTCCAGATAGGTAGATTAATGGAGATAGCTGCGATAAACGCATCATCACCACTTTCCGCAATAGAAGAATTCATTGCTTGGCCCGTCAATATGTAATCCGCCATGACAGTAACATCTGGATACGCGCTTTTTCGGGCAAGCTTCATTGCGTGGCGCTGCTTTTCGATCTCGTGCGCTAATGCGGAAAGCTGCGGATTATCACGCACCAAAGCTGCGCGCAATTTATCTTCATCAAGTGTGATGTCTTCATCATCAATATTTTCAGGCCAGGGCGCAAGCGCATGGGATGGACGATTCATTGCCGCGTTTAGCTTTGCAGCTAGTGGGTGGCGCAGGTCTTTCAGCTGTTTAAGTCTATCTTCGAGTTTTCCAAGTTGCACCTGAATCCTGATCAAATCGGGATGCGATGCAGCAGCTACGCGATATTTCGCCGAGGCGATACGCTCAAATTGACTAAGTAGCTGCAAGTTTTCTTGCGTTATTGAAACCGCACTGCGAAGATAATATAGTTCGTAATACGCCTGCTTAACCTGCCAAATCAACATTAACGACGCTGCCTGGAAACGCTGAAACTCTGCATCGGCAGCCTCGGCAGCAATATCACCTTTAAGCTCCAGCTTGCCAAACCAAGGAAACATCTGACCTACCGAAACACGATGTTGTTGCGGCCCAACTCGTGTTTCAACTTCATTTAGAAAGTAGCCATAAGTAAGGCGTGGGTCTGGAAGCGTTGTTACTTGTGGCACTTTTTCTAATGCTGCATTCCACCGATAAAATGCAGCTTCGATCTGGGCATTATTATTTAGTGCATACTGCAAACAAACAGACAACGAACTGGATTCAGTAATCTCTGCCTGGTTACTTGCACGCTTAGCAATAAAACCTCTTGCCCGCATTTGAGCAGCATTTTCCGAGTCTAAGCGAGATGTGAAATCGCTAAGCCTCTGCACATCCGACTCGATGCTATCAAGTGGAGATATGCAGCCGCCTAAGATGCTAAATAAAGCCAGTACAATCAAACCAGCGCTGAATTGAAAGCGCAACATGAAACACTCCTGTGGTAATAGCTGAAGCTTTTTAGCACAAACGCAATATCAGCAACGATCGCTGATTCGTTAAGCGCAGACTATCTCTAGGGAAGTTGAGATATTCAGCTCAGCCAAACGCACAGGGTGGCTTGTTTGTGAGTGTTTGATCGGAAGTAGCCGATCGATCGGCTTGTTAAAGCCGGGTGACAAGCAGTTACGCTTTTTATTGTTATCGCAGCGGCCAAGATAGCAGCCGGTGCGATTACTTGGGAAGTTTGGTTTCGAGGGGTAGCGGGTGCCGGTGTATTTTGATTGCTGTTTACAAGACAGCCGCATGACATCGCCTCATTCATCCCACAAGATGCAGCCATATCCCCACAGCAGCATCCGCCATGAGCATCCATTACCATCGTTCCAACGGAAGGCCCGCAGTCAGAATCGACACTAACAGCCGCCAGCGAAAGTGGCTGGACTGCGAGCAACAGGATGGTTAGCAGACGAATAAACATAGGATCAATAACTAAGTACGCTTATCATCGGACACAGTTCCTACTGGGTCAACACCTAATCCATAAGAGTTTCTTCCATATATTTGTAATTTTAGCCATAAATCGCCTGCGAAGAACAAATTATAGGCACTTATGGGCCGAGATAGCAATCCACTATATTGATATCCTTTTCAAATATGCGTATCGGATTTGATCTTGGCGCAACCAAAATCGATGCAATTGCCCTCGATTCAAACGGAAATGAAACGGCCCAGCAGGATTATAGGCTGGCAATTCAAATTCTAAGTAAACAAACAACGCCAGACCCGAGAGGGTGGATTCTTCTCTTTTCATACTCCCTCTCCTCCCGGGAGAGGGTTGGGTCTCCATAGGCGACTCGCCTGAGGCGAGGTGAGGGTCTTTTCTCTTCCGCATAGTCAAGCCCTGCGGCTAAACATAACTCATCGCAAACGGCTCATCCCTAATGCCTTCCCCATCACCCCCAATTCGCAAACAAAATCAGCAAATCGCTCGTACTCACGTTGCAATCGCCATCAAGATCCGCAGGACAATCGTTGCAATCAGGGCATGTCCCCCAGTTAGCGAAAAGGAGAAGAAGATCATTTGTGCTGATCACGCCGTCGAGGTTCAGATCTCCAGGTGTTACCAAGTCATCAATTAATCTTTGAACAGCTGCTTGAACGTTGATGCGCGTCCAACTTTCAGGAGGCAGGCCAATGATCGGATCGCCTGTTTGAAAGAGAATCTCCTCAAGCTCAAACGGATCGAGTGTATCTATTTCGCCAATAGCGTCAAGAAACTGCCTCAGAATTGCAATCGATGCTGCCACCATTGGAGTTGAAGCAGAAGTTCCTCCAGTAGTACCATACCCTCCACCCATTTCTGTTGTATTTATCCATCCCCCGCCATCAACATCCCCCCCAGTAGCAAATAACTTAACAAGTTCGTTGTAATTAGAATAATTAGCAACAGTATCATCTTTTTTTGTTGCTGCGACCGGTATCGCGTTTGAAAGACATGCCGGGGCATCGATTCCTTCAGAACTTCCGCCGTTCCCAGCGGCGATGACCGTACCAATACCTACCTCAAGGGCAAGATTGATGCCGTTGAAGATTGTTATAAATGCATTGCGACCATCGCAATGACCGTCTGTGTAAATAATGAAATAACCAATGCTGATGGAGATCACTGAGATGTTGTACTGCTCTGAATTGTCTACTGCCCAATTGATAGCTCGACGAATATCAACTGGCGTTACGCCTCCACTCGAGCACTCCTCGAACACCTTCAAAGCCACCAGACTGGCCCCCGGAGCGATCCCTGAAATACCACCGCTGGCGGCCGCACATCCCCCGATATGAGTCCCGTGACCGTTGCAGTCTGTGATGTCGCAATCAACTACACAAGGACTGATGCCAGGCTGCAAACAGTTGATATTGCAACCGACGATGTTCCTGCCCGCCAAATCTGGATGAGAGAAGTCGATTCCAGTGTCTATGATCGCGATCGTCTGGCCCGCACCTGTAAGAGGAACTCCAGCGGCCTCGATTTCCTAAGCCTCAACAGCATGCACGATATCAATGACATCCTCCAGCAAGGTGTGGAACCGAGGCACGTTGGATCCTAGCCCTTGTACTCGCGGATGACCTGCAAGGCGGAATACTTCCTCTTGTGAGAGGTCTGCAACAAAACAATCGGGGCCAACATCCCCAAGATACTTCTCGGCAGGAAGATCCTTGAGAACCTGAGCCATGATGTTGTATTCCCTCGGAACAATCCCTTGTTCGTCGAGAAGACACACAATCACTTCTTGGGTGCCCTCGTAATCATGCAGTAAGGGATCGATCTTGTCGAGAAGCATCGCTTCCTCGACTCGAATGGCGGCGTTAGCTTTTGGTTTGTGGGCTGGCTCTGTGTCTTGGTTAGAGCCGACAGTGCCAGTTGATGCAATTGTCGCAATGAACAATCCAACACAAGTGATAGTTATTGCTTTCATCTTATTCCTCTCTTTGACAGTCTTGAGCGATTATGCGAACTGTTCATTTTTTGAACCTCCAACTTTTGGCCTTGTACGGCACTGAACAAGCAAGCGCCATACTCCTTACTAACAGCATTCTCTCACTCAGGGTAAAGGATAGCAAGGCATTAACAGCGAAAACGGTGCTTGACACTGGTTTTTCTATCAGGACCGGGGATGCATATTCACGACTTTAAGCTGTCTACTAATAGATACGGCACTGGATGGCACATCTAGCCGAGATGTTGAGGAAAAACTAAGATAAGAAGGCATCAAGGCATCTTGGCATCAAGGCATCATGGCCCCGAAGGAATAGGGATATTTGGCATCGAGAACAAACTCGTTTAGCCGCGACCCGAAGGGAAGCGTTTGCACAAGGCATCGCGGCATCAGGGCGTAAGAAGCGAGCCGGGGCGTCCCCGCCCCGAGTGATGCTCAACTAACAGTGGGCAAACGATCGCGCATCGTAGTTTCCGCGTCACTCGGGCTGAGGACAGCCCGGCTCGCTATTGATTTCTACATTTTGACGTTTCCCCTTTTTTCCCTAACACCTGAATCCTTCCACTTTCCCAAAACATACACATTTGCGCGCGCAAAAGTGCATGTCCAAAGGCTTGGAAAGTGAAAAATATGAAATTTGTGAAATATATATTCCTTACAAAACAACGCAAGCCGTCCAGCTTTAAGAACGCGACCAACGGTCGCGGCTTTATGCTCAAGACTCAGCCCTCACCCCTCACCCCTTACTCCTTACTCCTCACCCTTATCGTTATCCAATACCTCTATGGATGCAAGGGTAGTGTCATCTGAAAGCCCAATCGGCTCCACATATTCGATTAGGGCCTTAAAGCCCTTTTCTACATCTTGGGCGGGTGAATTTGATTCTGCAATTGCTTTTTCCAGTCTACCTGCTCCAAATTGTTCGCCGGAGGTGCCCTGATGTTCAACCATGCCATCGCTATAGATTATAAGCCGATCAAGGGGATTCAGCACCTCAGAGGATGGCTCATATCGGAAATCGGGGTCAATTCCAACAAGTATTCCACCAGGAATTGGTGCGTGCTGAGGCTTTTCATTGACGCGCTTAATCATCCAGTGGCCATGTCCTGCATCAACATATGTCAATGTATTATTGCGATCATCATATATACCAGTCCACAACGTCACGAACATGTTTTCCGCGGAACGATCTGCCGTGTATTTATTAACCGCATCAATTGCTTTAGCAGGATCTTCATACCTAGCCATAGCTGCTCGCCAATGCGCAAGAACCGCGGTCATGAGAATGGCCGCACCCATACCTTGCCCGCTGACATCTCCAAAGCAGACTGCAACACGATGTTCATCCAATTGCAAAATGTCAAAAAGATCTCCTGCGACTATACGGCCGGGAATCATTCTCATTGCGTACTTAAGGCGTCCGACAACACCCTCTTGCTTGGGCCAAAGAAATGCTTGCGCGTGTCGTGCCGCTTCAAGATCCAAATCCATTTTATTTTGACGGCGCTGAAGATCCGCTCGTTTAAGGTTGGCAAGGGCCAAACCGGCAAGTTGAGATACAGCACGGCAAAAACCGGTTGCATCTTTAAAACCTGGTTGTTCGCTTTCACGAGAATCCAGATAGATATAACCTGTAACAGAATTGTCAAGCATGATAGGAGCACAAATTGCACATTGAATACCAAGCTGCTCAATACTGTGTCCCATTAATGCATCAGTTGTAAGCGATAAGCGCGCTACGTGGCCGGCTTCTGCTTCTGCTAGTAGAGATCTACTAAAAGTAAATTGTCCTGTTTGATTTTCTGATAAATCGTGCGAAGCAAGAATAGGCACTTGGCCATTTGAATCAGGACAACCAAGTACCGCAGCCCGTCGAAATCCACTCCCTTCTAGACAAAGTTCTAATACAGCGCGAGCGAGATGGGTTTCGTTGGTTGCTTGATGGATTGTACTGGCGCCTTCGATTAGAAGTTCTAGTCTGCGAATCGCAAGCGAATCAAGCTCATGTGCAGAAACGCGCTCAACTATCGTGCCTGGTGCTGCAAACTCCTGTACTGTAGCGTGCGACTTATGACCCTCCTCACCCCACTTGATGCGGAATGTGAACGGACCAATACGTAGTAAATCACCCGATGCTATTGGAGTAGGCGTTTCAGGCTGAAGTAAGACACTATTTAAGAATGTACCACAACGTGAGCCAAGATCTGTTACAACCCATTGATCTTTGTTTGTCGTTAATGAAACGTGTCTTCTGGAGATGCTCGAATGCGCCAGCATTACATCGCACGCCTCTGCTCTGCCGATTAAAGTCGCAGAAGCACCAGAAACGCTAACCTGCGACATTGCTGGGCCAGCGATTGGTTCGAGTGTTAGTTGAAGCTGTTCTCGACTTTGTGTCATTTCATCCTTTGTATCGTCAGTTTCTTCGATAACGAGTCCTTGCAAACATCTTTCCTTTTATTCTATCATACTTGATTGTGCTTAATCAGCGAAAGATATTACAGTATATTCAACAGTCCAGTAATTAGCAGCCGGGCAATGATCCAATTGCGTTAAATTGATCCGCTAAAGCAGGGTATAGCAAACGATATTGCTGATAGTACTCTCTATAAATCGAAGCGTTAGGGCCCGGCATAGCGGAACTTGTCTCTTTTACAAGGCTGTGTGCAACATTTCGTACGTTGTCAAAAATGCCAACACCTACGCCAGCCAGCAAAGCTGCACCATATGCAGCACCTTGTGTGATATTTACAGTGGCAATTTCCGTTTCAAATATATCAGCCATGATTTGCCGCCAAAGTTGGCTGCGCGCCCCTCCGCCTGAAACTCGTACTTTGGTGATATTGGTTCCTAGTGCTCGAACTAACTCTAGGCAATCCATCAAGCCGAATGTTACACCTTCAAGTAGAGCGCGGGTCATATGTTGTTTGTTATGTCTCAATGTAAGGCCTATAAATGCTCCTCGTGCGTTGGGGTCTGCGTGAGGTGTTCTTTCACCGGTTAAGTAGGGAAGGAAAAATAATCCTTCGTTGCCGGCTGGAATATGTGAAGCTTCTTCGATAAGTAAGTCGTATGGATCTACATTTTGTGAAGCTGCTCTTGCAATTTCATCCTTACAAAGTGTATCACGATACCAACGCAAACTACCTCCCGCAGAAAGCATTACGCCCATTGCATGCCATACCCCTTCAATTGCATGGCAATAAGTGTGCAATTTCCCCTGAGTGTCGGGCCTATAGTTATTTGTTGCAGCAAATACTACGCCTGATGTTCCAATGGTTACAGATACTTCGCCATCATCAATGACTCCGCAGCCAATTGCTTCTGCTGCTTGATCGCCTGCACCTGCAACTATTGGTATTCCTGAGGCGATTCCTGTTGTTCGAGCTGCTTCTTTGCTGAGTTTAGTGCTAGCAATTGGCGATTCGGTAACAACAGGAAGCCATGAGCGTTTAATATTTAGTGCATCAATAATCTCATACGACCAACAACGATTAGCCACATCAAACAGTGAGGTTCCAGAAGCATCAGCAACATCGCTGAAGTATTCACCACTTAAACGAAATCGCACATAGTCCTTTGGTAAAAGTATTCTAGCAGTTTGTGCAAATATCTCCGGCTCATTCTCACGCACCCAAAGTATCTTTGGTGCGGTGAATCCTGTCAGTGCAGGCTTACCAGTGATTCGTATCACATTTTCTAAACCAACTATTTTGTGGATATCATCGCACTGCTTAGCGGTTCGCTGATCATTCCAAAGAATGGCTGGCCTAAGCACTTGGTTATTTTTATCCAGCAATACGAGTCCGTGCATTTGGCCAGTAAGCCCAATTGCCGCAACTTGTTTTGGATCAATCTGTGCTTCCTCAATTGCCTTGCAGATACTTTTTATCGTCTCATTATACCAATCCTGAGGATTCTGCTCAGACCATAACGGCTTAGGTGTTAACAGTGGATACTCCGTTGTCACATTCGCAACAACATTTCCTTGCTCATCAATTAACAGCGCTTTGCAACCACCGGTACCAACATCAATTCCTAGAAGATATGCAGTCATTAATGGAATCCTGATGAACCACGGAGACACAGAGACACGGAGAAGAGAAATGCATTGGAAGAGTATTTCATATGAATTACAGCACTCTACGAACTATACCATCCTTTAGTACTGTGACTGAGAAATTCATAAGGAGGCCGACCGGTTTTTGCAACAGTCGAAGATACGTTAGTAATTGTGCTTCGTGAATCGGGAGTATCTTTTGAACCGTTTTCAGTTCAATAATAATCACATCATTAACTAATAGATCAATTCTATAACCAACATCTAGTCGAACACCTTTATAATCTAGAGGTACATCCAATTGGCGTACGAATGGAATTCCACGCAAGGATAGTTCATGGGCGAGGCATTCTTCGTATGCTGATTCCAATAAACCCGGCCCCAATTCTCGATGCACCTCGATAGCTGCACCAATCACTTGATTGCTAACCTCCTTGTAAAGTAAATTGCTATCTATCTTCTTGATCTGCATTTAATATCTCCATCTTTGTCTTTACAATACTCTGCTTCTCTGTGCCTCTGTGTCTCCGTGGTGAAACTTCTTACTTAAGCTTTGAAAGTGGTGAAAGACGCTCGGGCTGCGATGCTCGAGCGCGGATTAGATGCGCTTCCAACCAGCCGCGTGCTTTGTCTGGATGTGAATTTGCGTACATTATTGATTCATGATCTAAGCTATTTACACGATCGTTTGCTGAGCGAATAGCGTCCATGGAATTCTTGATACCGGTTTGAACAGGCATTCGCACGGGATTGATGTCGATTCCATAATAACCTTTATAACTGTACATTTTTAGTGTGTATAAAAGTGCTTCAGTCTGTTCTGGTGAAATTACTCCTACGTTAAGATCCTGGTCGTAATTTCCTAGCGGTTGACTGTTCCAGTGCGTATGCGCAAGGCGTCCCTCACTTAACGGCCAACTAAATGCATAAGCAAGATCTTCAAATCCCATAAGAACATGGCCAACTTCGGGGTTCATGCAGCAAAGTGTGTGACCATTATCAAGGATTGAGCGATTTTCTGAATTGGTTAGAAGTGATTCAACTTGATGGCCGAGCAATATACCTTCTGTGGTTGTGCCGAATAGGATGCGGCCACGCGGCTCGTATGGTTTAGGCTCAAAAGCAATTCGCACCCCCGGAATTGCATCCATCGCTTCTGCCAATCCCTGCGCAAAGCGATCGCGCATCTCAGTAAAGTTCACACCCATTGGGTTTTCATATCCATCAATGCCCGGCCAAACTATTGAAAATTCAGTATCCAGTTCGCGGTTAAGAGCTAACGCTTTCTTTGTACGCTCAATTGCTGCATCGCGGTGTTTCTTAATAGGATTAGAAAGCGAACCCCATTCAAACTGTTCATCCCAAAATAGCAGTGGGATCACTGTGATAAGTTTAATACCGGTGTCAGCAGAGAACTTCTTCCAAAGATC
Organism: Planctomycetota bacterium; assembly: GCA_022574595.1. Lineage (GTDB taxonomy): Bacteria > Planctomycetota > Phycisphaerae > Phycisphaerales > SM1A02 > JACZRS01. The sequence continues at coordinate 173,680 of JACZRS010000006.1, forward strand.
GAGATTGTCTTCATTTACTTCGTTTGGATAATGCGCTTCTAATCCTTGCAAACCTTCATCTGCTAAAGTCGCAGCAATTTCTAATCTCTGCTCTAGACCAATATCCGGCTGATATTTTGTGTGAAACCGACTATTAGCTGGCGAAAAATACCAGATGCCAGCTGAGAATTTCAGATCAAGTTCAAATGAGTTCAGATGCGCCAGCAACTGCTCCGGCTCAAGGCGTTCAGCTTGTTCTCGTAGATCGGGCAAAGACATGATGGGTAACCTCCACAATTGTTGGAAGTATCATCCCTCAAATTAAGAGGATTGTCGAATATCTGCTGCCCATTGAATTCCTCCTAGCAGGTGCTTTAGGAACATTTCCTCAACGTAGCTTTGTTTAGTATGGCCGCCGCCTGTGTACCATGCTCTGCCACCATCATATTTATGGCACCATACGATTGGATGATCATCCCCCATACTTCCGTTTTTGTATGAACTTTCATCGAGCGTTGCCAGAACGTGCACATTTCCGCGCGGACTTTTACGATAATCATACCATTCATCGCGCCTCTGCCAGCGTTTGGGTAGGTGCTTGGTCGAAATATGCTTTGGATCAGTTACAACAATACTGGCATCTTGAATTGCGGGATGGCTCTTAAAATATGCACCCACTAGTTTTCCATACCATGGCCAATCGTATTCTGTATCCGATGCTGCATGAATACCAACATAACCGCCACCGGATTTAATAAATTTCTCAAACGCAATTTGTTGTTGATCATTTAGAATGTTGCCGGTCGTATTTAGGAATACTACCACTTTGTAACGGGTCAGATTGTTATCGGTGAATGTATCTGAATCTTCGGTTGCATCAACGAGAAAGTCGTTGTGATCACCAAGCTTTTTGATTGCGGTAATTCCGCTTTCTATTGATCCATGACGAAATCCGGCAGTTTTACTGAAGATAAGAATGCGCGACGGACTTGCGGTTACGGAAGCAAGTTGTTCATGCTCAACGTCAATAGCACATGATGCTAAGAGACAGCAAATAATTAGCCCAAACAGAATCCATAACATTTTATAGTTAATCCACATCATGTGCTCCTAATTGCAATAATTACTTTGTAAGCGCACAATAGCAGATTCCGCTGAAAAGGAATACTCAAATACTGGAAGTTTGGCTTCAACCTGTGGCTTTTTTATGGATATCGATGTATTGAGAAGTGTTTGAATTGGCGACAATCCGGTTGATGAAGCGCTCTACCTTATCCAGTATATCTTCGCAGCCATCTCCACGCACTATAACATGTCGATCAGAAGCAACCTTTGCTAATATCTTTGTTTGCGAGCCGAGTCGACTCATCATGAAATTAGCGCTATCGGGCATTACTAAAGGATCTTCATCTGATTGAATTACCAACGCCGGGGCTTTGACATACATCAAGCTTCGCCTGCATGCTCGCACAGCACTGCGCAATTGTTTTACCCCAGTTAAATAATCCACTTCGTAATTAGTATCGGGGTGTCTGGTCGAGAAATTTGGTATTTGTGCATAATCCTCACGTAAACCTAATTTGCGCAGAGCACTATTAAAGTTGACTATCGCTGGGATTAGCTTTGCTCGTCTATCACGCAAAAGCAGTGGTGCATTGATACTAAATACGCCATCAAGCGCAATACCATCTCGCGCAGCTGCAATCATGGCAAGCGCTCCTCCAAGCGAGAAACCACCAATCACAACACGGTGGCAGCGTTGCTGAATTATTCGGTAGCCACGCATTACCGAATCCATCCATTCGTGCCACGAAACTGAAGTGAGCTGCTTTGGCGAGGTTCCGTGTCCCTCTAGGCGAACAGCATAAACAGAGCAGCCATGCTCATGCAAATACTTTGCAAGCTCGCGGATTTGTTCGGGTGAAGCCAGATAGCCATGAATAAGTACTACACCCATCTTATTTCCTGGCGCTTCCAACAAGAATGGTTCGCCGACGTCTTTAGGTTTTGAAATTTCAAGATCGAATGATTTTTCATGATCTCGATGGAAACGGTGCATATCTCGGCGCTGCAACGTACGAGCAACACGTTCTTTAAGCTTTGCGGTCGGCAGATTGATCGTGTGAGTGATTGCTCGAGTAGCTGTTGTAACTGGTTCCAATTCGTTGGCTATTACCTGTACCATTCCCTTTAAGCGCACGTTATGAAAATCATGCTTGGCTTGAAGTTTTTGTCTATCAATCAAATATCTTCCATCGACTTTACGCAATACGCCTTCACTACAAGCTAATTGTTCCGCTCCTTCAAGTGGGTTAAATGCTGAGCCGTGTAGTAATGCAGCAATACCGTTTTGAAGTGATGAATGCAATCTAAGTTCTGGAGCTTTTGTAAGCTGAGCAGCAGCCAAATATAGTGCTCTACGAAAATCTTCAACATCAATTTCATCTGCGCGCATAGCTCTGAGGGCATAACAAAATAGGTGGTCGAGATTGATCTCGGTTCCGTTATAAATAGCTCTCATGCATGTATCAGTTAATCTGCGCGCATCACGACCTAACATGAGTTCGTTGCGTCGTGATTCAGAGAATAATCCAGCTACACGTCGTACTGCACTTGTTACTGGCTGAATAAATTCCTTCACCTCTATGGCTTTGCCGAAATGAACATCGATTTGTGTATCTGAAAGTAAAATTGCACCATCGACTTGCAACTCTTCATCGGTACGCGGATCAATATTGCGACTTATTAGCGAGGCTATTTTATTTAGCAGGTTTTTGCTTGGGCGCATTGGGTAAAAAGTCATGGTTATAGGCGTCATTACAATATCTTCGGTGCAAATTTCATTAGCATGTTCTATGCCATACGCTTGACGGTAATACGAAATTTTCTGTTCATCTCCCGCATCACACGCTTGGATGAATCTTTGTTTTGCTATCTGTGCTTTAAGTGCTAAAACCGCAGCTCCGGTATGTGGAGGCCCTTGGCGCTTTGGTCTTTCAAGTTGCAGCCTTCCTTTGCGCACAGTCTTTTTATTTTTTACCATTGCGCCTTCAGGATAGATTACCCAATCGACTTCGCCAGTCATAAGTTCGCGGATGATCGTACGATTTCGATGTGGATCGTGTGTTGACATCGTTCCTACAGCATCGAAATATTTAATAGCAATCCCACGAAATAGCGAATGGGCTCCGAGGCTTCGCACAGGTCTTGCAGCAGCGTAAAAGATTGCGTACGGAACCAAAAATGTTTCTATTCGTGTAAAGTGATTTGCTACAAATAGAGTTGGGCGATCAACCAGGTTTTCCACACCTGTAATGCGCAGATCAACGCCCAGCAATTTGCGCATTGCAGTCATGAATCTTCCAGTGGCTTTATACGCTCCTAATCGCATACGATCTCTTTATGAATCACGCGGCTTTATCGATGGCGATGATTCCATCCTCCATCCATTTAACCTTGCCATCCAGCACGTCTTTGGTAAGCGCTAGCGCAGAGGCTTGGTTATTACTGCTAAGTGATCGGAATTGCTGTGAGATACGCTTACGAGCTTGCTTACAAAATTCTTTCGCAAGTTGATAGGCATCGCCGCGCTTATTCTTATTTTTAGCAAGAGACTCCGCGTAAGCACAAGTTACTGACATAGCAAACAACTCGGTTCCAATATCTATAATCTGCCCTAATAGAACTTGCTTTCGCTCAAGCTTCTGCTGGTGAATAGCCATTGCGTGGAACATCTTTATTGCTAAGCGATTGGATGCTCTATTAATAAATCGATGATGCGTTGCTAACTGGCCTTTATCAGTAAATCGCATTGGTGAAATACATCCGAAGATTCGCTGGATGTACCACTTTGCGTAGAACCCTAAGATCTTCGGTGCTTCTGCAAGTCTTTCTTTTAAGGATAGTCTTGGATCCATCATTCCTGCAGCACGCTTTAGATGAGGATCAAGCACTTCGCGTGCGAGGAATAACCTCATAATGTCAGAAGTACCCTCAATGATCGTGTTAATACGACAATCGCGCATCATTCTCTCAACCGGATACGCATCCTCACCACGAGCGCGCAGTGATGTTGCTTTTTCATACCCACGACCTGCACGAATCTGCATGGTTTGATCAACAATTTCCCACGCAGCTTCAGAGCAAAACAGCTTTGCCATGGCTGCTTCTATGCGGATATTCTTATCGTGATCATCCGCCCAGTGTGAAGTTAACCAAGTTAGTGCTTCCATGGCAAATGTAGTTGCAGTAATATATGCAATCTTTTGGCTGCCCGCTTCGTGTCTACCGATGGGCATCCCCCACTGCACACGATCTTTGCCCCAGCGCCTTACGATATAAAGGCATTGTTTGCCCATTCCTGTACAAGCAGCAGGTAATGTTAGCCTACCGGTATTTAGCGTTTCAAGTGCGAGCTTAAGCCCTTTGCCTTCACCCCAAATTAAGTTTTCAACCGGGATCTTAACATTATCAAAGGTAATTACGCCGTTGTGTATGGCGCGCAATCCCATGAAATCACATCGGTGAGTTACTTCAATACCTGGTGAATCCATTTCTACAATAAATGCGGTAATCTGCGTTCGTTCCTTGCCGCGGTATACTTTTGGTGCAGTCGCAGCCATAACAACAAGCAAGTCTGCGATTGGCCCGTTGGTTGCCCATAGCTTGGTGCCATTTATTATGTAGTGCTTTCCATCTTCGCTTTTGACTGCGGTTGTAGTCATTTTGGCAGGATCAGAACCTGCATCAGGTTCGGTAAGCGCAAACGCGGTAAGTGAACCCTTTGCGATCTGCCTGAGGTATTTTTCTTTTTGTGCATCGGTTCCAAACATCTTAAGTGGCTGAGGTACGCCAATGGATTGATGTGCGGAAACTAGAACCGCTGTTGAAGCACAGTGCGATGCTATGGCCATCACTACTCGATTGTAGTTGACTTGTGATAGTCCCAGCCCGCCATACTCCTTAGGCACTTTCATGCGCAGTACGCCAAGCTCGCGCAAACCTTGCATTACATCTGCGGGGATGGTTCGCGATTCATCTACTTCATCCGCATCAAGATTCTCAGCTAAGAAAGAAGATACTTCACTTACAAGTTTATCGCCGATTTTTCTGTCTTCTTCTGTTTGCTCGGGGAAAGGAGATAAAAGTGCTGGATCGTAATTACCCATAAACAGATCGCCAGCAAAGCTAATACTAGATACTGTTTGATCTCGCGCTGCTTCAGCAATCTCCATGGCAGCCTGCTGACCGCTGCTCATGGCGCTGGTATCGATAGGCATTTGGGGTTGAATTTTAGGCCTTTTAGGTTTCGTTCTTGTAATGTTCTTTGGCGACATAATTATTTCTTTCTACTAGGCCGCCTCGTTTTGATAGAAGCGTCCGCCATTGCTTGCGATTTTTTCTAATAGAGGTGCAGGTGTAAATCGATCACCAAACGCGATGGCGAGTTCATCGAGGCGCTGCTTAATCTCACCCACGCCACGCTCATCTGCATAATGCAGCAAACCGCCCCTAAAAGGCGCAAAGCCCGTACCCATTACCATTGCCAAATCAAGTTGCTCAGGCCCCTTAACAACGCCTTCATCAATACACCGCGCTGCTTCGTTAACCATTATGAGAATAGCACGATCGAGTATTTGCTCATCGCTGAGTTCGCGAGCGCTTATTTGATCTTGCTGGCGAGCTGATGCGGTCAGATTACTTACTTTGGGATTAGGTTTCTTTTGGCCGTTGTTATAAAGGTAGAAACCTGATCCGTTCTTTTTGCCGAGCAAGTCACCGCAATCAACAACATGGCCAAGTGCAGCCGGTACATGCATGCGCTCGCCGTAAGCTTCTTCGAGAATTTTCGCCACTTTATACCCCACATCGAGACCAACTTCATCGACAAGTGCAAGTGGTCCCATGGGCATACCGAATTTTTCGAGCACACGATCAATACGCTCAATATCAACACCCTCTTCAAACATCCATGCAGATTCGACGAGGTATGGAAGCAATATTCTATTAACCAGGAAGCCAGCACAGTCACCGACAATTACCGGAATTTTGCCGAGTGACTTAACAAGCTCTGCTGCGGCAACAATTGTAGTCTGCGAGGTTTTTTTACAACTTACAATTTCAACCAGAGGCATGCGATTTACTGGATTGAAAAAGTGCATCCCAACAAACCGCTCCGGATGCTTTAGAGCACTGGCGATATCAATTAAACGAAGCGAAGAAGTGTTTGTGCAAATAATCGTGTCGGGACGAATGTGATCTTCAAGCTCAGCAAGCACCTTGCGCTTAAGCTGCAAATCCTCAGCCACGGCTTCGATAACAAAATCTAAATCAGCGAAACCGTGGTAGTCCACAGTTGGTGCGATTCGATGCATGGCCAAATTCATTTCATTTTCAGTCATCTTGCGACGCTTAACCATGGCGCGATTCATTTTGGCTGCTGCTGCCATTCCGCTGCCCAGGGCTGTCCAATTCAGATCACGCATACGCACTTGTAAGCCTGCGTTGCTAAGCGCCCATGCAATACCACCACCCATGATGCCCGCACCAAGAACTCCTGCACTTTGCGGCTTGGTAATCGCAACCTTCTTAGAGCCTTCGATCTTTTTGGCACGCTGAGAAGCTTGAAACAGCCAAACAAGATTTCGGCTGATCGAAGTGCAAGCTAACTGCGAAAAAGCATCGATTTCAGTTTTGAATCCTTCAGCCAATGTCTTTCCAGAAGCGGTATTCTTAACGACTTGCAGAGCTTTTAATGGCGCAGGATAAACGCCCTTGGTCTTTTCCATTATTTGCTTATGTGCTTTATGGAAGATGAGCCTGCGTCCAAGGCCGAACGAACTAAGCAGCCTCATCATCAAAGGCTGGCAGCGCTTGCGTCGCTGCTTAACCTGGCGCTTGCCGGAACGCTTTACTATTTTATCAACGAACCGAATTACGTGTTCTTCGAGAAATTCCGGAGCAATGACTCCATCAACAAGACCGGACCGATAGGCTTTTCGCTTATCCGCAGGCTTACCTGAAAGTATCATTGGTAATGCTGCAGGCAAACCGATTAATCGAGGCAAGCGCTGCGTACCACCCCAGCCAGGGAGAATTCCTAGATTTACTTCAGGCAATACCAGTTTGGTTTTAGGATTATCTGTTACTAAGCGATAATCACAAGCCAGTGCCATTTCCAAACCGCCACCCATGCATGCACCGTTAATTACTGCAATGGTCGGCATTTCCAGGGCTGCCAACTTTGCAAATACCGCATGACCAGCTTCAGCTTTTTCTTTGGCATCATCAGTTGTACTTATCTTGGCAAGTTCATCAATGTCAGCTCCAGCAATAAAACTGTCGGGTTTGCCACTCTTAATGATGAGAGCTTTAATGGTTTCATCATCAACTACTTGGTTAAGAATCTCATTTAGTTGATGTAGCGATTGCTCAGTGAAAGTGTTGACTTTCTCGCCGGGCATATCGAAGGTCAGCCAGGCAATCCATTGACTATCAATGCTAAGTGTCCATGCGTTTTGCATTGCTATGCTGCCTCCAAAGCTATTGCTGCACCCTGCCCACCACCCACACAAAGCGTTGCCAGCGCTTTTTGTTGATTGCGTCTATGCAGTTCCTTAAGAGCGGTCAGTACCAATCGTGTTCCGGTCGCTCCTACGGGATGACCAAGAGCTATTGCGCCACCATTTACATTCAAACGATCCGGATCTAACTCACCAAGAGCTGCACTACGATTCAAGTGTTCTTGTGCGAACGATTTAGATTCAAACGCTCGCTGATTAGCAATAACTTGAACAGCGAATGCTTCGTTTAGTTCAACGATATCGAAATCAGATAGTTGACCACCACTTTGCTCAAGTAATTTAGCAATTGCATAAACAGGTCCAAGCCCCATTCGCCTCCCGCTCAATGCTGCATACGCGTAACCAGTGATATACCCAAGCGGTTTTATACCAAGTTCATTTGCTTTTTCTTCGCTTGCAAGCATTAGTGCTGCAGCGCCATCTGTGATAGAACAAGAGTTGCCAGGCGTAACTGTTCCCGCTTGTCGATCAAAGTATGGTTTAAGTTTCGCAAGAGCTTCGGTACTTTGCTCAGGCCTTGGCCCATCATCCTCAAGCTGTACATCGTAGTAGTTTGGAGGAATAGCAAGCGGCACTATTTCCTCAGCAAATCGGCCGGCCTCGGATGCTGCTACGGCTTTTCGATGGCTTTCTAATGCGAACGCATCTTGTTCATCGCGCGTTATGCCGAACTCTCGGGCCAGCACTTCAGCAGTTTGCCCCATGTTTAGACCACAGACTGGATCATTTAGTCCAAGCTGCAAAGCAATGATTGGTATGAGATGACTTATGCGAAATGATGCGATTACCTTTAGGCGTTGCCTGAGTGTTCTTGCACGCATTAATCGGATAAACATTGCAGTCATTTTTGGGCCATACATCAATGGGATATTGCTCATTGATTCTGTACCACCCGCTATAACAAGATCTGCGTTTCCAGACTGTATTTGAAGAGCAGCAGTTGTTAGTGACTGCATGCCAGAGGCGCAGTTATGGTGGACGGTGTAGGCAACAGTGCTTTGGGGGATCCCAGCCTTGAGGCTAATCACACGGGCGATGTTGGCCGCGTGCGCTGGTTGAGCGACATTGCCGATAACGACCTCGTCTATTTGATTGGGATGTATGCCGGTTAAAGCAAGCAGCTCCCGTACAACGATTGTCCCCAGGTCATCAGCAGCAGCATTCATCAGAGCCCCCCCCGATTTACACTGTGGTGTGCGTATGCCCGCCAATATGGCTATTCGCGGCGTAATCATCAAATCATCAGCCCCCATCCCAAGATATATACGGCTCAGAATACCTAAAGGTTGGTGAATGAAATCACAAACCCCTTTCTGATAGAGAGTTACGATCTAATATCGACCAAAAAAGGCCTTGAAGCCGCCTTGATCCACGTTTAGAAGTCTCAGAATGCTGGGGCTAACGGTTGGGAAAGTTTGTTTCTGACATTCTCGGACGGGCTCTGCAAGTAGCTCAGGCATGTGTATTTCGAAGATTCGAACAGAAAAGAGTGATTCTGGCTTACCTAAGTTAAAAAAAGATAATTTTGTAATGTATTTGCGAGTTTTGGCTTGTATAGCCTTGAGAGCCTGTTAAGGTGGATTTTTGAAACACACGGAGGAGTTGAAAGATGATTCAGTGTAGAAAGATCACTCACTTTGCAGTTGCAACAACGTTATCGCTATTTGCCGGAACTGCTGCAAATGCGGCTGAAGTGAGCTTCGATTTTGATTTGACCAATGATATTCAGTCAGCATCTGCTAACTTTACTTTCGCTGACGGTGCAGAATTGGGGGATCTTGCAACTCTAACAATCACATTGACCAACACCATGACCACTAATGGTGCGCCTAATTGGCTTACGGGACTATTCTTTAATCTGGCTGGTTCGCCGTCATTGAGCTACCAATCAGTTAATGGCCAGATGATAACTTTGGATGGCACTACTCAATCAGACTATACAACTGCTGCTCCAGATCACTTCTGGGCCTATCGGGATGACCTAACAGGTATGCTTCCCTTTATTGGCGATCAGCAGTATGGTTTAGGTTCAGCTGGCTTTGATATTTTCGGTCAATCTGACATACTTAACTTCGTTGAAGGTGGACCTCTGCCACAACCTGATGGCACAGATGGAGGCATCCTTGCAGACATCGGCGGGCTTAGTGTTCCGAGTGGACATGATGGTACCCCATTTGTGCTAGGTTCGTTGCAACTAACATTCTGGCTACCTGAAGGATTCAATCTTGATGATGCAGATGTTAGCGATGTAGCATTTGTCTTTGGCACAGGTTTTGACGAGAT
>JACZRS010000022.1 GCA_022574595.1 Planctomycetota bacterium
CCAAGGCTGGTAAACTGATCGGTCTCAAAGTCGTAAAGAAAGCCTGCAGTACCCAATTCCAGTTTTGTATTGTCGAAGTTACCCACGATCTTCGAGCCGGAGATCGCGTCAGCCTGACTTTGACTGGTACCGTTCGGCATAGGGATTAGTTGGAGCCCATCCTCGGGGGTCCACAACCAGGCAACTTTCGGCCCTATAATGCAGGCTCTAAACGATCCAACCATCCACCCCTGTTCATTCAAACCAAACGGCAGCATCGGTGGAAATCCCAACGGAGGACATTCATCAACCTGCACGATTGCCGTTACTTCATATCCGCCACATGGAACCTGCGCGCAAACATTATTTGAAGCAGCCAGTAGGCATATCGCCAAGCTAACCAATGTTAGGATTAGATGTTTGTTATTTGTATTACACATGGCTCATTCCTCATAACTCATAGCTCTATTTTATACCCAATTACTAAAGAGGATCAGAAGATCCAATGTTGAAACAGTGCAATCGCCATTTAAGTCGGCGGCACAATCACCGCAATCATCGCAAGGCCCCCACGAGGCAAATAGGATTAGAAGATCGGCCACACTTACTGCACAGTCGCCGTTTAGATCTGCCAGCGGCCCTTTGATCGGCGTTAATATGACAGCTACTGTGTCATTATCCGCATTGAGCGCTCGGGCGACAATCTGGCCACTGTTGTTTATAGCAGAGGCTTCTCGGATGGTTATGCCAGCGCCCTCAGGAATAAGATCGTTGAGATTGATCATCACTCCTTTATTCCAGACATACGGTTGATTGCTGTTGGGAATATCACTTTGGCCACATTCTCCAATAACAGTCGAGCTATTATTGATATCAATCGCTGCACAACTATCTAAGCCGGGCAGTGTGCCAAGATCGGTATATTGATTATTTTCCCAAAGGAAAGCCCGAACTAGTATTACTACATCATTCTTGACTACGCCGTAACCAACTACTTGGCGCAGATCATTTATAGCGCTACCGTCACTCGTAGAACCTCCAGGAATCGGGGGTAGCAATGTCATTCTGCCAGCTTCCCAGATAAATGCTCTGGCATCAGTAAGTTGTGAATTTCCCATCCAACCCACGACCACACCAGCTTCATTTATATCCCATGCAGCGCTTTTTGGTCCGAAGGTTGGTTCAATAATAGTCATTGCCCCATCTTCCCAGATGTAAGCTTTGCCAAATGGCGTACCATCTGCGGTAAGGCCAACGATTTGGCGTTGGTCGTTTAATGCTGCAACCGAACTAAACGTGCCATCATTAGGCGGGTGGATGAGGATCAAATCTTCGCCATCTATGAGGAAGGCGCGCGTTCCTCCTATATCACTAATATCGACAGTGCCGACTATCTGCCTATCTGGATGATTGTTAATATCAATAGCTCGGCTCTGGGAGCTGCCCGGAGGCATTTCAAGAAGTTCCAAACCACTCTCCGGCGTCCACAACCAGGAAACATCCGGACCAATCACACAAGCATTGAAGTGGCCAACAACCCAGCCAAGGTCGTTCATGCCATCAGGCACCATACCTGGAAAACCAAACGGCGGACATTCATCACTCTGAATTATCGCCGTAACTTCATATCCACCGCAGGGGACTTGCGCGCAAACACTATTTGAAGCGGCAAAGAGGCATATCACTAAACAGGCCGTTGTTAAGACTAGATGTTTGTTACTTTTATTACTCATGGCTCATACCTCATAACACATGGCTCATTTTATCCCCAATTGCCAAATAAAATAAGCAAATCGGTGGTGGAAACGGTGCAGTTGCCATCGAGGTCCGCTGGACAATTACCGCAATCATCACATGGTCCCCAATTGCTAAATAGTAGAAGTAAATCTACGGTACTGACCTGACAATCTCCATTGAGATCACCCAGAGTGCCTTTAATAGGGGTTAATAGAACTGCCACTGTGTCATTATCCGCATTGAGCGCTCTGGCGGCAATCTGCCCACTTTCATTTATCGCCTCAGCTCTTTTGATGTGAAGGTGTGACTCTGGTGGGAGCAGATCATCGAGCTCTGTCATCTCACCATCTCTCCAAACGAATGCTGTGTCAGGCAGTTTGTTGTTTTGAAGATCCCGGGACCAACCTACAATTGTTCCGTCATCATTTAGCCCTTTAAGTGCCAACGAGGCGTACCCGTCGAGCATCCCCACATCGGTCCACTTGCCAGCTTCCCAGAGAAATCCCCCGCTAATGAATCCAAGTGGATGGTCTTCATTGAACTGACCGGTGACGGCGAGTTGAAGGCTAGTATTGATTTCGTTTCCCTGGCTCCTAAATCCGCCGGGTATAGGTGGCAGCTCGATGACGTTTCCCTTATCCCAGATAAACGCATGAGCGTCTGTAATGAGTGAACTTCCCATCCAGCCTGTGACGATGCCATTGTCGTTGATATCTTTAGGGTCGCTATTGAGAGTTTTAAAGTCAGGGTTGATATCTATCATTTCTCCGTTGTGCCAGATGAACGCTTGCGGTATTGGAACTTCGCCTCCTCCCCAGAAGCCTACAATTTCACCCTTATTATTTATTGCGCGAGCTTCTGACCTATTTCCGCCTGGAAGAATACCAAGGCTGGTAAACTCATCGGTCTCAATGTCGTAAAGAAAGCCTGCTGTACCCAATTCCAGTTTCGTATTGTCGAAGTTACCCACGATCTTCGAGCCGGAGATCGCGTCAGCCTGACTTTGACTCGTACCGTTCGGCATAGGGATTAGTTGGAGCCCATCCTCGGGTGTCCACAACCAGGCAATTTTCGGCCCTATAATGCAGGCTCTAAACGATCCAACCATCCACCCCTGTTCATTCAAACCAAACGGCAGCATCGGTGGAAATCCCAACGGAGGACATTCATCAACCTGCACTATTGCCGTCACTTCATATCCACCGCAGGGAACTTGAGCGCGAACATTGTTTGAAGCGGCTAGTAGGCATATCGCCAAGCTAACCAATGTTACGATTAGCTGCTTGTTACTTTTACTACTCATGGCTCATACCTCATAACTCATGTTGCTCGGAATCCGCCGAGGCGGGGCTTCCTCCAAGCCTCATCCTCAGGCAAATAGGGAAATGCTGTACTTATTCTACGAGAAACTGGGCTAATTAGGCTAACAAAAACATCTTTTTATAGATGAAATTATTTTGGCTTATCAATCAGGGATAACACTCAGATAACAAGGCTTCAAGGCAGTTTGTCAAGAAAACTGTCAGTAAAACCGTCAGTAAAAGCGTACGTAAAACTGTACCTAAACACTGACAAGAAGTTGACAATCCCCTGGTTATTGAGGTGATTGGCGGGGATCCCTGCTTTGAACGCTTCCCTATCGGGGCGCGGCTAAACATGTTAATGCCAATATTGAATAGATTTTCTTAACTAATGCCTAGTGCCTTCTTCTCTAAGAACCCGCACGGATTGCTATCCGTGGGCGTCGAAGGGTTGTTGCCGTGTTGCAATTTAAGAAACCCACGGATTGCCGGCCGGAATATGGCGGAGGGGATAAGAGAAGACCCTCACCTCGCCACGCCGAGTCCTCCATAAGGCGGATCTGCCTGAGGCATGATCGCCTATGGAGACCTAGCCCTCTCCCATGGGGAGAGGGGATAAGAAGTAGGGAGCCATGGGCGTCGGTTTGTTACTTACACGGACCCCAATTTCCGAAGAGTATTAGTAGGTCGTTTGTGCTGACGATTCCGTTCCCGTCGAGATCGGCTGGGCCATCTGTTCCCCATTGCGAAAATAGTACATTGATATCAATTAATCCTATGACACCGTCGCCATTCAAATCGCCAATAGGTGCGCAATCGCTATGCCAAACGGTCAGAACTTGATCGGCCGCTACGTTTATTAGGGTTTGTTGAGTGCCGTCTGGCCAATTTATAGTTATGCTGTCCACTGAATCTGCTCTGCCAAGGCCGAACATTGCCTCGGCAGGCTCCTGGCCAAGGAAACTTGTTCCAGCGCTAATCAGACGCATCATCGTGTGATTAGCTACGTCAGCGTGTACGGTTGTGCCGATCGCTCGACTATTAGGCCCGTACATTCTAGGTTTGATCACCAAATAATGATTATTTCCAGCCTCTTGGCCCAGTTGGTTTTCCATTACTCGCAGTGGACCTTCGACACATGTTTGCACCAAGTCAAGATCACCATCGCGGTCAATATCTAGTGCGATTAGCGAGCTTCCGCTGTAGGTGTCGTCAAAGCCCACCTCGGCAGATACGTCTGCGAACGTGACTGGATCACCACCTTGATTAAGGAAGAACTTGGATTCGTCATTAATCCATGGCCCATTAAAGTAACCATTGGTTACAGCAAGATCGAGTAACCCGTCATTATCACAATCGAGAAAAGTCGCTCCCCATCCAAAGGATGTGTCTTGGACACCCGCTTGTACTGCGACTTCGCTAAACGAGATAACATTGTCACTGTAATCATTGCGATATAGGAGGTTGTGTTTATCATTTGTAGTGATCTCGGTAACATAGATGTCTAGATCACCATCGTTGTCATAGTCGCCGATCACAACACCCATGTCATTCCATTCCTGATTAACTCCAGCATCAGCGGCTATGTCAATGAATGATAAATTCTGCTGGTTCAGCCACAAGTGGTTTTCATAGAAATCGATAGTCCAAAATAAGTCCATCCAACCGTCACGATTGAAATCGTGCGCGATCGGCTGCCAATGTCCGGCCGCCGCTCCGCCTATACCGCATGATAGGCTTATATCGGTGAAGGTCCCGTTCTGATTGTTTAAGAAAAGCCGAGCCTCTCCAGACCAAATTCCAGTGAACAAGTCAAGGTAGCCATCGTTGTTAATGTCGGCAGCGCAAAGCCCAGAGCGATGATGATTAGTAGTGAATATGAGATCATCAGTAAAACCTGCTATGGAAGTTACATCCTCGAATTGCGCATTATCTGTTTGGCGATAAAGTCTAAGCGTCATGACATCAACGCAGCTTTCATCACTTAAGTGATAGCAATCGCCGGTTACAAACAGGTCCAAGAGATGATCACCGTCATAATCAAGCCAAAGCGCAGCTCGATTATTTAAAATAGACGCTAGGCCTGCTTCTTTGGCGATCTCTTCAAACTGACCTCCACCGAGATTGCGATAGAGTTGATCGGGTACGCCTTGAGCATTCGGAACGAACAGATCAATGTCGCCATCGTTATCGAAATCAGACGCTGCAACTCCCCCACCCAGCCCTTCTGCCATTTGATATGACAGTATCCCTCGTTCCTGCGCGTTTTCTATGAACGTCACCTGCCCCAGCGCATCAGGCGTAGGGCTGCAACAAATTGCAGCAACCACCATGATTCTATTACTCAACTTGAGCCGCATATGTCTTTCTCCCACATCGGCGATAGCGCTTACGGCAGTTCTTGGCCGCTGGACACCCTTGTGCAATAAAGCCGGACAGATTTTACCTGTAGAAACCAGAAATAACAAAGAGATTTTGAAAATTTGTAGAAAGCCTGCAAATAGCCTTAGGTAGCTAAATTAGAGCTCCGGATACCCATATACCTAAATGGAGTGATCGTCAACCTGCTATTGATTGGACATCACTCCAGGCTAGGATGCCGTTGGAATCGGAAGTCCGCTACTCGATGCCATCCCCAATAATGCCTAGTGCCTAATACCTAATGCCTAGTGCCTTCTTATTATTAACACAGCCCCCAATTGGCGAAGAGTTTAACGACTTCCAATGGTAAACATTCGGCAATTTCACAGTGAGAGACCAATGCCCTTGCGAAATGAGCCTATTGGGACTTATATCCAGCATACTATTGCGTGCAATCTGAAGGAGCTTTTGGATTCACCTTTATGTGTGTAGTATGTCCTTTCCCACAGGAGATGATCTATGACGTACATCGTTGCTGAGCCTTGCATCAAATGCAAATACACCGATTGCGTAGAAGTGTGCCCGGTTGATGCATTTCGCGAGGGGGCAAACTGTCTTGTAATAGACCCTGATATATGCATTGACTGCGATCTGTGCGTACCCGAGTGTCCAGTCCAGGCGATATTCTCGGAGGATGATCTGCCCGAGAAGTGGACTGAATATCTGGAGTTGAATGTTCGGCTTGCAACCGAATGGCCTGAAATCTCAAGCACCAAAGATGAGTTGCCGGAAGCGGATGAATTTAAGGATGTCGATGATAAGCGCCATCTCCTGGATGAAAGCCCTGGTAACGCGAGCTAGACACTTCGAAGTGCAAACTCGCCCTGATGACAAAACGAAACGAGGTTTACATGACATCTGAACTGGCCAGTAAGGAATGCGTACCCTGTAAGGGCGGCACACCGCCGCTGCCTCCGGACCAGATACAGGCACTCCTGGGTGAACTGGACGAATGGACGGTCCAACAGGAGTATCACCTCACCAAGTCATTTGACTTTCCCGATTTCGTAACGGCCCTGGATTTTGTCAATCGGATCGGAGAAATCGCGGAGCAGCAGCAGCATCATCCTGACATCTTTCTCGCCTGGGGTAAAGTTAGAGTGGAGTTATGGACTCACAAGATTAAGGGACTGACCGAGAGTGATTTTATTCTTGCCGCCAGAGTCGATGCCGCGCTCGCGAAGTCCGACGCAGATTGAGCATAGTTTCGGCGACGACACGCGAGACTTGGGCCAAGAGTTTGACTTTCGTGCAACGCATATTCTCCGCCATCTGCCAGATGAAACTTTGGTTAATCTTTGGAGACGGAGAGCGGCCCAGCGTCGTTGAAAAGTCCAGTTTGCAAATTCGGTGGCAGATGACCGACGTCGCCCACGGAAAGGATTTTGAAACTCCCGTCCGCCTTGATGCGAATCACGGTGATGCTTCAGTTGCCCACGGACATCATGAGCCACGAATGTGGATCGACACCCTGGACCCGGGTTACCAGATATCGAATCACATTGCCGTGGCACACAAGGATTTCGTGGCGGTCTTCTTCCGGCGACGGTACGAAGAACTCTTTGAATGCCTGTTCCAACTGAGCCTCGCATTCGGCAGCTTCTCCCGGTTCCAGCCCTTCCATGATGTCTTGGCGCCACGTGGTGGGCGTACACTCACGCAGTATGCGCGTTTTCTGCAAGTCGAGGTGAGGAAACTCTTGGTTAATCACACGTGCGGTCTGACGTGCGCGGGTCATGGTGCTCGCATACAGCGCGTCGATCTCGACCGGCAGCCTGCGCAGTCTTGCACCCACCAGACGCGCCTGCGCCACACCCAGAGGCAACAGCGCCTTGCCAACATCGGGATCGGCATCATCTTTGTAATCGTAGAAACCGTGACGAACCAGGTAGATGGTGCGCACGCCATCGCCTTCGTCCTCGTCCTCGGTCAGCGACGGCACAGCACCCAACAACAACAGTAGCAAGAGCGTGATGGTTGTAATCTTCATGCCAACATCCTAAGTGATTGTAGTAATGTGATCTACGGGTAACGCTCGGGCCTCCCAAAAATAAGCCTCTCAGGACTTGTTCCGTGTATACGGACCACGATGGGGCTGCGCGTGCCTGTGCGACTTCCTATCTCACAAAGTGTCGGGCTTGTCGCCTAAGGGCACTGCGTGACGCTGAAGATCGTCCAGGTTCACGAACTCAATCGCCGAAATGTGCGTTGCCTCCAGCACCACCGGCGGCGCCACACCTGCATCAAGCGCCTCGCGCCAACGATCTATGCATAGGCACCAGCGATCACCTGGCAGAAGCCCGGGAAATCCCATGTCGGGTGTCGCGGTTGTTAGATCGTTGCCCCCGGACTTGGTGAAATCCAGAAACTCCGCAGTCATCTCGGCGCAGATGATGTGTAGTCCGTGATCGTCAGGCCCCGTCGCACACCGCCCGTTTCGGTAGAATCCGGTCATGGGGCTGGTGCAGCAACATTGAAGCGGCGTTCCCAGAACATTGTGAGCTTTGCCGGCCATTCGGTTCTCCTCATAATAGGTATCTTAGCCAACAGTCTATGCCTCGCCGCTACCATGAGTTGCCATCACAACAGCGTAGGTAGGCACGCCCAGATCACAGATATCGTAGCCGCGGGAATCCGGTCCGTCGTTGAGCGTGTCGAAGAAGCCGTTCGTGCAATCATTGCTCAAGGAGGATGTATCCCGTCTCGGCGGATTCCGAGCAATAAGAGGGATGAGTCCTGCGTAAAGCCGCGAACTTTTCCATTGGCTTGGGGTCGCGTTCTTCGATTGTGATTGATTGCGATTTGTGAAGTGGATTTGTAAACATACAAGAGCCACGGAGTTAATTTATAAAGCCGTCCCGAATCCATCGGGATGCATGGCACCCTGCCACGATGCCTTGATGCCTTCCTCTACCTTTCCCGCTATCCTATTGCAGTAGTCTTCAACTCACAAACTAACAGGGCAAGGCATGGCCGATCTCGCTGAACAATATCCAAATGGTGAATTCTTGATGTACCAGACCGAAGGCGGCCAAACAAGAATTCGTTGTTTGGTACAAAATGAGACGATCTGGCTGACACAACAGCAGATGGCAGAACTGTTCGATGTAGACAAGTCCGGTGTCAGCAGACACTTGCAAAATATATATGAGACTGGCGAACTCTACCCAGATTCAACTGTTGCAAAAATTGCAACAGTTCAAACCGAGGGAAATCGACAGGTCGAAAGAGAGATCGAACATTACAACCTCGATGCGATCATCTCGGTGGGGTATCGGGTAAACAGCGTTCGTGGCACACAGTTCAGAATCTGGGCAACGCAACAACTCAAGGAGTTCATGGTCAAGGGCTTTGTGCTCGATGATGAACGCCTCAAGCAGGGCAAGGCACTCTTTGGGAAAGATTACTTTGATGAACTTCTTGAACGCATCCGCGAGATTCGTGCTAGTGAAAGGCGCTTCTATCAAAAGATAACTGACATTTACGCATTGGCAGTTGATTATGATAAGAGTGCCCCGATTACCCGAGATTTTTTCGCAACCGTACAAAACAAATTGCATTGGGCGATAACAGGCAAAACTGCTGCTGAGACGATTCGTGATTCTGCGGATGCAACGCTTCCACATATGGGTCTTACAACCTGGCAGAATGCACCGGCAGGCAAGGTGCTAAAGAGTGATGTTTCGGTTGCAAAGAACTATCTTAATGAAGCCCACATCAAGGAACTCAACCGCATCATCTCGGCTTACCTTGATTTAGCGGAAAACCGTGCTGAGCGAGAACAACTCATGAAGATGCAGGATTGGGCAAACTTTCTTAATAGTTTTCTGGAACTGGCTAACTATCCAATTTTAGAAGATGCAGGCAAAGTGAGTGCGCTTGAAGCCAAACTCAAAGCCGAAGGTGAATACGAAGTATTCCGAAAGCAACAGGATAAGGATTACATTTCTGATTTTGACCGTGAAGTAAAGCGACTACAAGGTGGAGAATAATTTCGATTCAAACTGCGGTGAATTTTAGATTTTGGTTGGTGGCTTGGAAATTAAATCATCCTGATACTTTTTTCTATTTTCATTCTTATAGCGAGGCTTTTCAAGACATGAGTGATACTGACCTCAACTATATACAGGCTTCGAGGCTCAGACTCAATTGGGCAGCACGTTGTATAGAGAATCTCGCAGATGACTTTGACCTCTTCAAGGCCGGATTTCCATACTTCGTAGTAGTTAATCAGAAGATTGAACAGAAGAGCGGTTTTGTTCGACAAGACTATATCTTCCAATCCAAAGCTGTTTCTCCCCTTCTTCTTCGCTTCAAAGCTGGAGACGTGATTCATAATCTCAGAGCGGTTGTTGATAATCTCCTGTGGGGTGCAGGGCAGAAATTCGGAGCGCATGTAAGTCTTAGTTTCCAATTCACACCCACAAGAGCCGAATTCATGAAATATAGACGACGAACCAAACTCAAGCGTCTCCCAAAGCCGATCCGCCATTGGGTCATGAGGGAACAATCGTGCTTTCGACCTGCTGAAGAACCAACACTTCTACGAATGATCAACCACCTATGGAGCGGTGACAAGCACAGGTCGCCCATGCTCATTGGAGGTGTTGTGAGCGACTTCCATGCGAGATTCAAGGGCATCCGGCACGGCGGGTTTGAGTACGGTCCTACTTTAGGCCTCAAGGACGGCGACAAAATAGCGAATATCCTCATTCATCCTGACGACATAATTAAGTTCCAACCGAACTTTACAATGGATGTTGCGTTCGACCAAGATAAGTGTCCTACTCATAGCAGCGCAACTTTGTTCCTTCGACATGTACACAAGCACATACTCGAAGAAATATTCCCCATATTTGAACCATTCTCATGAGATCGCGGCCGGCGGTCGCGGCTTTACATGTACTTGATGCAATGATGCCATCTTCAAACGCTCCCCTGTAGGTCGCGGCTAAACGGGAAGACCTAATACACCTCGACCATGCATCTTGGGGTTGGGCGGACATTGCGTTTGATTTCGGCCCAGGGCCAATCTTTGGGGTTTAGGTCTGCCCAATCATCTGCGATAGTTAGGTAGGCGTCACTTAGACCATTAGTTGCCAGGACTTGGTATAGGCCGGTTTGCATGCCTTGTATGCCGCAGATGTATATTAGTGTGCGCTCATTTTCTAGTAGAGGGCGGAAGGTTTCGATCTTTTCATCGATGCAGTGGTGGGTGTATATGCCGCGCGATCCATCGGGGCGTATTTCGCGGCTGATTGCTGTGTGATAGTGAAAATTATCATGCTTGGTGGCGAAATCGGCGAATAATTCGTCATAGAGAAGGTCTGTATCATAAGGGGCCCCCATCACTAGATGAATCTGACTCTTACATGGGCCTTCGGGGTTTTCCAGCAGCTCTTTTACCATTCCCCTGAACGGTGCGATGCCAGTTCCGGTGGCTAAGAATATGTAATCGTGATCGGCAGTATTAGCTGGCAGTAGAAAGCGTCTACCAGCCGGGCCAGTTATCTGCACCTCATCACCTGGATTCAGATCACACAAGAAGTTACTGCACACGCCGATGAAAAGAGTGTGTCGAATCTGATCATCGGTTTTCTTCTGGGGCTTGTACTCTTCGAGGACGCGTTTGGGTGTTGTTGAAATGACATTGCCCTGGCCATCTTCTCCCCATTTTGGGCAAGCGATAGAATAAAGTCGAACCTTGTGTGGCTTACCTTTTTCGTCAACGCCCGGGGCAATTACGCCGAACGATTGGCCGACGATGAAATTCCCCGCTATGGCTGTGCCTGTGATATCGATTTCGGTGTGTCTTACGTAGCTATTGGATTTGCCCTTGAGGCACATGTCATTAGAAACCACGCGCCCAGTTATTGGTGCTGAAGGCGGGGCGAGGTTCATCTTTACTTCAGGCAGGATCGGATCGGAGGTGGTTGTTGGGTTACTCATAGCTGACACTGTAGTACAATAAACCACTAACGAAAAATGGCTCGGACCAAATAAAGGTCCGAGCCATGAGAACGCAGGAGAAGAAGTTCGAATTTTCCGATGGAAGCGGCGGAGCGTTCCACTTGAGGCCCGGCGGCTTGATCGGAAAATTAGTCAAACGCCATCGTTGTTGCTGGCAGATCCATGCTGACGATGGGCAAATTCGTTTGAATGCGGAAGTTTGATTGAGTTCGATGCCTCTCAGCAAAGAAGAAGGCGATCTCATAGGTATCACCTGAGTCCAATCCCAGACGATTTATATCCACATACTGATCGTGTGCAGCATGCACACCACCAAGGTCGATCACCAATTCGCCGTTGATAAACACCCAAACATCATCATCGCCGGTGAACTTAAAGAACTGGTTGGCTGTGTCATCAAACACAAACTCGCCATGCAGTTCAAATGTGAAGTGGAAATTGTGATTCGGTGTACCGGGTGAATTTCCAAACAACTGTCCATCGATGGGGAAGAATCCGCCTAACTCTATATAGTCAGGATCCTCACGATCATCAAATACATATGTTCCATCATCCTGCAATTGAAACGCCAGGGTAAGCGGCGCCGAGATATTCGTACCAGGATAATCATTATACCACTTGTTAAAGCTGCTAGCAGATGTAATACCACCATGACTTGGTTGAGCGAAGTTGCCTGCAACATCACCTTCCATGTGATAGGTATTAAACATGTGATACGAAATCTGACGGAATTCAGAATCGCGCCATTGTGAAGCCACTTTTTTACCGTCACCTGTAAAGCCAGGTTTTCCATCTTCACCTAATAAGGTGTCGATGTTGCCTGAGTAACGACCAAAGCCAGTGGCTGGTCTGTTTTCAAAGTCTTGATGGCCGCCAGGGACGGTCTTTTCCTTAAAATCACGAACAATACCAGTCAGGTAGATAACACTAGGCGGTCCGCCTTCTTGTGCTATTGTAGATGTGTCCAATACCACGAAAGAGGTTATTAGACCTGCGCATCCAAGCAAACCTACTGCTTTAAATGCCCAAGAGACACCAGACTTAAACATTATTGAACTCCTTCCAATCAACGAGAGTGGGCCTCCACTGACTGGAAGGTACGATTCAGGACTATTCAACCAAACCATGCAACAACAAACACAGCTTCTCATTGTGAAGCTGTATGGATTGCGCAGGGACAGCTATGCTCAAAGAGCTGTAGAGTTCGTTTGAAGACTGAATTGTTTGGCCACTGGCACTAAACCGGGCGACCGATAATCACGTTGAAAGTGATTTCAATATGTACATGTATGGGCTCCTCTTATTTTATAATTATCAGTACGTTTTAGAGGCATCTCAGACGCCCTTGGTGGGCTTTGAGCGGCTCATAAATACAAAGTACAATTCCCAACCAGATGCCCAAACAAGAGATGCAGGACTTTCTCTATTGCAAGCTACATCCACGCAATAGGCAATCTGCCTATGGCACAGCCAACAAGGTAATAATTAACGATTGTGCGGCCTCAGCATTCGTTGGTCCAACTGATTGCCAATGGCCGATAACTTACCCTTGGAGCTTGAAGGACTCTTAGAGGGTAACCCGACTTATGGACGCGTTTCGAATTCAAGGCGGAGCCAGGCTATCTGGAAGAATAGCCATTGATGGTTCAAAGAATGCCAGTCTGCCACTCATGGCTGCGGCTCTACTTACTGATGAGCCTATAACCCTTAGGCGCGTTCCCGATTTATCTGATATTTCAAGCATGATTAGGCTTCTGGGTGAGCTTGGTTGTCATGTCGAGGGTAAGCACGGAACCGTAACCATTACCAGCATGGATCCAGAGAAGACTCATGCTCACTACGACATCGTAAAGACAATGAGGGCAAGCATTTGCGTGCTAGGACCAATGCTTGCCAAGCGAAAAAGAGCGGTTGTTGCTATGCCTGGAGGTTGTGCATTTGGTGCCCGGCCAGTTGATCTACACCTCAAGGGTCTCGAAGCCTTAGGAGCAACAATCGAGCTTAAAGGCGGCGACATAATCGCAACAGCGCAGCAGCTGACCGGGGCAACAATTTTCCTGGGCGGGCCCTTCGGATCTACTGTTCTTGGGACAGCCAACGTTATGTCGGCTGCAACCCTAGCTAAAGGAACAACCACGATTGAATCCGCAGCCTGCGAGCCGGAGATAGTTGATCTTGCGAATCTGCTTAACAGTATGGGCGCTAATATCCAAGGTGCAGGCACGCCAAGGTTAACAATCCAGGGCGTCGATGAACTAAGAGCATCTGATTACACGGTTATGCCTGATCGGATAGTGGCTGGCACTTACGCAATTGCCAGTGCCATAACAAATGGGGATGTAATACTTGATGACTTCCCATACGACTGTTTGTTAAGTCTCGTCGAACTTCTCCAACAAATTGGAGTTAATGTAAAACGATTGCATAGTGAAAAACATTCACGCCGATGTACCGTGCAAATTACATCCGAACGCGTTCTTAAGCCAGTAATGGCTACTACTCAGCCATACCCAGGCTTTCCAACTGATCTTCAGGCGCAACTTATCTCACTACTGTGCCTGGCGCACGGCAACAGCATCATCACTGAAAAAATCTACCCCGAACGCTTCATGCACGTTGCGGAATTAGCGCGCATGGGAGCCAAGCTTTACCGACAAGGCCCAACTGTTATGGTGCAAGGCGTATCCAAATTGATTGCAGCGCCGGTAATGGCAAGCGATCTTCGTGGGTCTGCGTGTCTAGTTCTAGCAGGACTTGTAGCAGAAGGCACCACTACTGTTAGCCGCGTATATCACCTTGATCGTGGTTATACGAGAATGGAAGAAACACTCTGCGCACTAGGCGCAAAGATTGAGCGATTCTCTCTTGAAAGTGCTGCTGCGGGTATTAGTGAGCAGGAATTAGTAGCTCAGTAAGAAACTATTTAAGAACCAATCACTTTGATTCTGTAAAAATTACATCAATAAGCCGTTGCTGCGCTTTTTCGTAATCTTCAAGTGAATCAATTAAATAGTCATTTAATCGCTGCAAAGTTTTGGGATCGGTAAGCGCTTTTTCACCGTGCCGGTCTAATACCCTCTGCATTGAACCTGCGGAAGCCTTAAGGTCGCTTGCAGCAGATGCAAATGATCTCGCAGCTGAATAAAGTAATTCATGCTCCACCTCGCTAGGAGTTGGCGTATATAATATCTTCCACGGGCTACGCCTTATTTCAATCAAGGCTAGCTTTGCCTGCTGCGCAGTTAATCTAAAGTTGGCAAGCATGTCATGAACATCAGGCATCCAGGAATCAAATTCACGGTTGACATTTTCAAGTACCGCCAATGCATTGTCCATTGATGCTTGACCGGTATCAAGTAAATCATGCAATTTTACCAGCGTTGTCGTGTTAAATGTTTCTGTTGCAGATTCGATGTTATCAGCGATGTTGCTGATCTTGGGTCTATTATCTTCAAGTATCCCGCGACCGTTAACTAGTATCGCATCAAAATCATCAGTCGCAGATGATGCCCAATCTAAAACACGGTCAACATTTTCGGACCACTTCGGCCAGTTATCATTACGAACCGTACTAGCAAGTCCTGCCATATCCCCCGTAGCGGACTCTGCGTTTTCAAGAATTGGAACAATACGCTGCTTATATTCATCAGGTAATGTTGCCATAAAACCCGTGAATTGCTTGGCATCGTTGATCATGGCGTTAGCCTTACTGGCATTGCCCGGCCCCAATAATCCCGTAAGAACCCCTACACTTGCAACACCAATTACTCCATCTTCCGGTACTGGTCCTGCATCAATCGTACCCACCGAAGGTATGTCAAGCCAGGCCTCAGATCCTATTAGCGATGATGTAACTAATATCTCAGCATTGGCAAAGATTTCAACAGGATTTAGGACTGAAAACTCTACTTCAATCTGCTCAAATGGCGAGCCTGCGCTAATACGAGGTTTGATAGATAACACCTTGCCAAAAGACATCCCACCAACTCGAACTTCAGCGCCCTCTTTAAGATTCCTCACTCCGCTAGATATATCGTAAACAACAGTGTATTGGTTACTTGAGCTGAAGATACCTCGCCAGGCACTTGTGAGGATGAATACTGTCACAACCGCCATGAGCAGAGTCACAGAAACGAATATACCTGCTCGTACGTTGTTTCGCTGTCTTTCTGATTGGCCAGCCATAATCGTTCACTCCTGATCTGTGTAGCTAATAAATCTGTTTAGAATCCTACTACATCTCTAGCCTGCACTCATCGCTACGCAATGCGCGTTGGCTCCACACAAGGCCCAACTCCGCTTTCCCAAGTTGATCCGCCAAGAAGATCTTCCGCATAATTCGTAGCAGCTCGCCGTTGCGTGATCGGACCTTCCGGATCTCCTCTTAAGAACTGGCGAATGGTTTGCTCTCGCTCATCAAGGGAATCTATTTGATCATCGGGAAAATCACGTAGCTTTTTATAAGCCTGGCGATTATCAATCATCAACATGCGACCTTTATCAAGCATTGCCATGCGGTCTGCGATGGTAAATGCAGAGTCCATTTCATGGGTTACCACAACGGAAGTTACCCCAAGCTTCTTGGATAGATCCATCATTAGCTGATCTATTTCCGCAGATGTAACCGGATCAAGACCAGCGGATGGTTCATCATAAAAAAGAACCTTAGGGTCAAGCGATAAAGCTCTAGCTAATCCCGCACGTTTTTTCATGCCACCTGATATTTGTGATGGATATTTATCCGCGTGTTCGCGCAGACCAACCAATTCCAATTTAATTTTAACCTGGATCTCGATGATGTGGTGGTCAATTTCAGTATGCTCTTGTAACGGGAGAGCTACGTTTTCCGCAATTGTCATCGAGTTAAATAAAGCGCCGGACTGAAACAAGATTCCGAACTTCTTGCGTACCTCGTTTAAGCCTTCTTCATCAATTTTATCTAAGCGTTTACCCAGCAAAGTAACATTGCCGGAGTCGGGTTTTAAGGATCCAATCATGAGCCTAAGCAGCGTAGATTTGCCTGAACCCGATCCACCCATGATGACCATAGTTTCGCCTTCGAAAACATCGAGCGTTACTCCATCGAGTACGGTCTGGTCATCGAAACTTTTAACGAGATCACGAACTTGTATTATCGCATCAGTTGCCATTGTCAATCTGCTCTAAACTCTCTAAGAAATTTCTTATTGCTTCCTCAGCTGAAGCAGGATAAATCAGATCACCTAACTCATCGTCTAAGATAATAATCCATTTGAATTTACCTGCAAACTTGCGTTGAGAAGGATCGATAACCAGAAAATCGGCTAACGCGGACACCTGCTTTCTTTCAAATTCCAAGATGTATGAAATTTGTGGATTCAAGAGGTCTTGATCTTTGCTGATAGAGCTGTCGTTACTGCTCATTTGCTCAGCTGCGACAAAATTGCCGTACCTGTTGCGGAGGTTTGATATCAGTAGAGAGATTTCGCTATCGGGCGCATTAGCGCCATCTCCATAGAAACCAGATCTGAAGGCTGTGAAGTCATTTTGAAATCCCCCGCGCAATTCGTTTGAAGGTCCGTAGAGCATGGGCATTCGCACATTGGTGTTCCACCAGTAGCCCGCTGCAGCATAACCAACCGTTACCAAGCACCCAATACATATTGCGATGATTGCGAGAATCTTTCCTCTCTGCTCTGGGTTATGGCGAATACTGGATAACGCAATGATCGCCAATAAGGGGCCGAGCATAACTATGGGCAGTATAAGAATGCACAGACTACAAAGTATCGAAACAATCGCCCATCGATTTGTTCTAAGTGATACTTTAATTGGCTCGTTCATAGGCATGCTTTAAGGACACAAAATAATTATTGTCCTTCACCTGTATCGGATTCACTAGGCGTATCAGATTCGCCAGGGGAATCGGAATCACTAGACGAATCTGATGCACCGTCTTCTTCATCACTACTTTCGCCTTGTGCTTTAGGGAATTCAAGATCACCTAACTCCTCATCAAGCACCTTGATGAATCCCAGTTTGTTGACTAAGTTGCGTTGCACTGGATCCATTGAAATAATTTCGACTTCTGCATCAATCGTCGCATTTTCAAAAGTGAGTATGTAAGGAAACAAAAAAGTGGATTGACCTATAGTGGGTTGGGTCTGCGCCGCTTTATTTAAATGACTTTCAACAAACCCGCCATATCGATTCTGCAATTGATCGATAAACACCTGTATCTCATCGTCCTGAACATTAGCACCATCTCCGTGAAATGCTGCTCGCATTCCATCATAATCGCCTGCGAAACCTGCAGTCAGAGCATCCTCAGGCCCACTCTCAACCAATTTCAATGTATCTCGAATTACTCTATATGCTTGAGGATAGATTATGCCTTGACCAGCGGTGAAGAGGACTCCCAGAACGATTCCGGTGATTGCCAATCCCTTTCCTTTCTTGGCTGGATTACCGCTAATGGAGACAAAGGCACCTATTCCGAGCAATATTCCTGGAATCGTCGTAAATGGAAGACAGCAGATCAAACTGCAAACAAGCGAAGCAATCGCTAGGCCGCTGGTTTTTTGTTCTACTACTGATTGTTCGCCAAATGTTGTATCAAATGCTGTCATGTAAATCACTCCAAAGCCTTTAATGTGCCGCATACTAAACGCTGCTGCCCAATGACGCCACTAAGGCGAGTCTGGGAATGATTCCAGGGGAAGATCGAGTAAATTCCCCCTTGAGAGTAAACTTGTGCTATGCGAATTGATCCAACAGGCAAAAACATCACCGTAATGGGCCTAGGAAGGTTCGGCGGAGGCGTCGGCGTATCACGCTGGCTGGTAGGTCAAGGCGCGAAGGTAACCATAACGGACCTACTTGCAGAGTCTGAACTTGCTGACTCGCTCGAGCAGATCTCCGACCTTGTCGAAGCTGGCTCAATAAAACTTCGCCTTGGCGAACATATCGAAACTGATTTCACTTGCTGCGATCTAGTGATTGCCAATCCTGCGGTGCCTAAACCATGGGAAAATAAGTTTCTTCAAGCTGCAACAAAAGCAAACATTCCAATCACAACCGAAATTCGTTTATTAGTTGAGCAACTTGATAGATCACACACCATCGCCATCACCGGAACCGCTGGAAAATCAACAACCTCTGCTATGATCCATCACATTCTTTCACATTGCAAACTCAAAAGTCACTTCGGTGGAAATATCGGCGGATCACTGCTTAATGAACTTGACAACATAAAACCCAACGACTGGATCATCTTGGAGCTATCAAGCGCAATGCTATATTGGCTAGGTGAAGATGTTGGATATAAAGGTGCAGCCGGTTGGTCGCCACACATAGCAGCTCTTACAAATATCCAGGAAAACCATCTTGATTGGCATGGCTCATTCGCCCACTACCAACAGTGCAAACAAAATATTTTTGCATATCAACAATCTGGCGATCATGCGATTAAAGGTGATGATCTCAAGCCAGCAGATGAACTCATCAAACTCAGTATTCCGGGGGCTCACAATCAAAGCAATGCTCAGCTTGCCGTTGCTACTATTTGTGCTGCAACTGATATCAATAAGATCGATGCAATCAATTCTCTTAACAGTTTCACGGGTTTGCCGCACCGATTGCAGCTTGTGGCTTCGCACAACGGGCAACGCTTTTACAATGATTCCAAATCCACCACGCCCAATTCAACAGTACTTGCTGTAGAATCATTTGATGAGCCTGAGAAAATTCATCTAATAGCAGGTGGCTACGACAAGGGCTCGGATCTTTCTCCCATAGCAGCAATAAGCACGAAAATTGCCGGCCTCTATACCGTCGGATCAACTGGAAAACAGCTAGCAAATAATGCCAATGCACCACATCGTGAATTCTGCCAAACCCTTGAAAATGCAGTAACTTGCGCGCTCAAGCGCATGGGCCAAAACGACATTCTACTACTTAGTCCAGGTTGTGCCAGTTGGGATCAGTTTGATAATTATCAAATGCGAGGTGAGGCGTTTTACAAGCTCATTAACAAACACAGTTACTCACTTAACCTGACCAACTAACTCAGTTATCGACGAACAACCCTGGCGATTCACCCATTCAGTTAAACCCTTCAACACTTTAATCGGCGATTTGGGATCAACAAACATAGCAGTCCCCATTCCAACCGCACTAGCACCTGCTAAAATAAACTCGGCAGCATCTTCCCAATTCATTACCCCACCTAAGCCGATGATCGGAACTTGTGCGTCCTTAGCAACACTGCGATAAACCTCACTAACCATGCGCACAGCAATCGGATGAATGGCTGGGCCACTTAGGCCGCCTGCACCATTACTTAACCGTGGCTTACGACTTTCAACATCAATGGCCATGGCCGCAACAGTATTTATTAACGTCAGCGCATCCGCTTTGCCTTGGATAGCCACCTCAGCCATTTTTGCGATGTCGTTTACATTAGGTGAAAGTTTAACTATCATCTTTGTCTTGCTAAGAACTGGCCGAACTTCCGCCAGCAAATCGCGCAGCGCATCGGGATGTTCACCGAACTGTCTGCCATCACCTGTATTTGGACACGAAACATTAAGCTCAACCGCTGGCAGATGTTCCGCTTCATCAAACGCAGTTGCAACTTTCACGTAATCATCAATACTGCTTCCAGCAATTGATCCAATTATGGTTGTATTGATATCAGCAGCTGCGGGGAGTTTTTCTGAAATGAATACATCAAGCCCCACATTGGCCAAGCCTATGGCATTTAACATTCCACGCGGAACTTCGATGATGCGCCAAGGCGGATGGCCCTCACGCGGCTGAGCAGTTATCGACTTAGTAACAATCGCACCAAGCTTTGATGGATCGAGTACATCCGCAAGCTCCGCTATGTATCCGCTGGTTCCCGCTGCTGCGATGATGGGGCTGTTTAGCTCCAAACCTGCCAAGTTGACTTTCATGTCTACCATATATTTGTGTTTGTATCAGATTCAATACTTTGCAGTTGATCGTATGATGTAGATGCCTGCTGGGCATGTGATAGAGCCCAAGGCAAGTTTCGCGTGCAAGAGTGTTAATCCCCTAATAAATAAGAGTTTTCCACAGAGATAGACATCAAATGACTAGTACAACTGATCGAATCACGCAATTTGAGAATATGGCCAAGGAAGACCCGGACAACGATATGGCCCATTTCAGCCTGGGCAATGCATATCTTCAAGCAGGTAGGCCGCAAGACGCTGCGGTGAGCCTTCAAGCCTGTATCCAGATCAATCCTGATATGAGTAAAGCCTATCAGTTGGCCGGCCAGGCCCTTATTGAAACCGATGAAAAAGTAGCGGCTGCGAAGGTACTTAAGCGTGGATATGAAATTGCGTCCAGTAGAGGCGATGTGATGCCCCGCGATGCCATTGCCCAGCTTCTTGAAAGTATCGGCCAGGATCTGCCAGAAGTTGCTATTGCCGAAGTAACGGATCAAACCGACGATGTCACTGGCGATTTTAATTGTAAAGCCACCGGCAGGCGCACCAAACAACTTTCCGAACCGCCCATGCGCGGCAAGTTGGGTCAATGGATATATGATAATATCGGTGAAGAAACCTGGAAACAATGGATAGCGCAAGGCACGAAAGTAATTAATGAGCTTCGCCTGGATTTCTCCAAAGTAGAAGATCAAAAAGTTTACGATCAATATATGTGCGAGTTTTTAGGAATCGATGAAGAGCTGCACGGACAATTAACACAAGAATAATCTTTAGTTTTGAATTTATAGCCGTCCCAATTCCTTAGGGACGGCTTTATGCCCTTCGCTATATTAGATTGCAAGCCCTGTACCCATACTCTTTGCTACGGGAAGCATATGTGTTTTTTTAAATCCTTGGCCAAATAGTAATCAAATCATCAACAAACGGCATCCCAGGCAAATAATTATCCTTTTTCGCTTGCTTTAGCAGACCATACCGTTAAGCTTCACATAACGGTCAGCGGATATGTCATGTGTAGCATGGCCCGCATCAGTTTACAGGTCTAGGCCGTCATTTCTTTGACCTGTTTTAAGTTCAGCGTTTTTGTACTCAGGAGATCTCGCAGGAACATTTATCAGCGATAAGCGTTGCTTTCAAATGCGCGCCATTTCTTTTGTTTGTGCGGATAATTCCTAAATATTTAAAGCGCTTTCCGCAACGTGCAAGGCGTTGCAGAAGGGATTCGCTATGCATAAGCGATCACTAAACAGCAATTGGTGTTCTTTTTTGTTGGCGTTTGGTTTCACATGCACTTCTTATTCCCAGCAATGTGAACCATATTGGTCAGACCAATTTCCGGAAGTTGGCCTAGATTCTGTCGTGTTTGCAATGACTTTCTTTGATGATGGATCTGCCAATGGACTGGAGCTTTATATTGGCGGAGTATTTGACTACAGCGGCGATGTGATGCTCAACGGTATTGCAAAATTAGATGGCGGAGCTTGGTCGCCACTTGGCAGTGGCATGAGCAATACCGTTAGGGCATTGACAGTATTTGATGATGGATCAGGAAACGGCTCTGAGCTGTATGCAGCTGGTGCGTTTTCATCTGCTGGCGGCAATAAGGTAAACCACATCGCTAAGTGGAATGGCAAAGCTTGGTTGGCGCTGGGTAAAGGCTTAAATAACTACGTGGCAGCAATGATAGTTTACGATGATGGTTCAGGAAAAGGACCGGCCCTATATGTTTCAGGTAGCTTCGAAACGACTGGTGAGGTTGAGGCTAGTAATATTGCTAAATGGGATGGGATGGTGTGGGCACATTTGGGTGATGGCTTGAATGGTCCTGCCCGCACTCTTTCTGTATTTGATGATGGGGCAGGTGCAGGGGCAGTGCTATATGCAGGTGGGTTGTTTTCCACGGCAGGTCGTGTTGAAGCAAATAACATTGCGCGATGGGATGGCATCAGCTGGTCTGCAGTTGGAGATGGTATGGATGCACAAGTTCGCGCTTTAGAAATCTTTAATGATGATGATGATGGAACATCACTCTATGCTGCTGGGAATTTCCTAACAGCTGGAAACATATCAGCAAGCTACATTGCTCGCTGGGACGGTCTTCAATGGTCAGCCGTAGGAACAGGAACTGATAGTATTGTAACTTCACTGGCAGTTTACGATGATGGCAGCGAACAAGGACCTTCGCTCTATGCAGGAGGATCATTCCTCAATGCAGGTGAGACTAAAGCAAATCGTGTCGCAAAGTGGGATGGGAAATCTTGGTCACCGTTAGGTTCTGGAGTTACAGGGACTATAATTTCCTTAGCTGCGTCTATAGGCAATTCACCTGTTGAATCAAAGTTATATGTTAGTGGGCTCTTCGATAATGCAGGTGAAGTCTATTCGCAAAATTTTGCTATGTGGGATGGAAAAGATTGGTTGGCAATAGGCAACGGTATGCATGGCGAGCATACACCTGCGGTTGTCAGAGACCTTGAACCTTTCGATGATGAAATTGGTGATGACGAACAACTCTATGCAGCAGGCAGCTTTACCTCAGCGGGAGGCATTGCTGCAAACTCAATCGCCAAATGGAATGGAAGCCAATGGTCGTCTGTGGGTGATGGATTTTCTGAAGAAGATAGCGTTGTTTATGATTTGACTACTTTCGACGATGGCACTGGAAAGGCGTTGTATGCAGGAGGAATCTTTCAATTTGCGGGAGATGTGTCCGTAAACAGTATTGCCAAATGGGATGCTGAGAATTGGTCGCCACTAGGAGCAGGCACAGATGGTATGGTGTACGCTTTGGGTGTGTATGATGACAAGCTGGGACAAGGTGCAGCTCTATACGTAGGAGGCCACTTCAATACTGCAGGAGAATTGCCTGCAAGCAACATCGCTAAATGGGATGGCTCAAAGTGGTCTGCACTAGGAAAGGGTATTTACAATAATGTCTATGAATTCAGTGAGGTGTGGTCGATGGTCGTGTTCGATGATGGTTCTGATGCAGGTGAAGCTCTTTATGTAGGAGGTGAGTTTAAAAATGCAGGGGATATTGAGGCTAGTCACATTGCAAGGTGGGATGGAATTCAGTGGTCAAGCGTTGGAAATGGGTTGGATGAAGGCGAAAATAGTACTGTTTATGCACTAGCTGTATTTGATGATGGGAATGGACCAGTTCTTTATGCTGTTGGGACATTTGTCCATGCAGGACAAACAATCGTCTATGGTATTGCTAAATGGGATGGTTCCAACTGGTCAGCTGGCATTGAAGATGGTGGATTTAATGCGCCTGCAAGATCAGTTACTGTCTTTGAAGGTGGTGTCAACGAGCCAGCTTCATTGGTAGTAGGCGGTTCTTTTTCAACTGCTGGAAAAGTTGAAGTTAACGCAATTGTGAAATTCAATGGGAAAATATGGTCGCCACTGGGATCAGGGTTGAGCACAAGTGAGTATAACGGCGATCCTGCAGTTTGGTCACTAAAAGAATTCGATGACAACTCCGGCACAGGCCCTGCACTCTTTGCAGGCGGGGGGTTCACATTTGCTGGCGGCAATTCATCAGAACATATAGCGAAATGGATTATTTGTGATTCACAAATCCCAGGCGATCTCGACGGTGATGGAATCGTCAACGAAATAGATCTCGTCCTGTTGTTAAGTAATTGGGGAATGTGTGATGATTGTCCAGCAGACTTGGATGGAAATGGTTCGGTAGGTACGAGCGATCTACTAATTCTCTTTAGCAATTGGACATAGACTAAGACT
Organism: Planctomycetota bacterium; assembly: GCA_022574595.1. Taxonomy (GTDB): domain Bacteria; phylum Planctomycetota; class Phycisphaerae; order Phycisphaerales; family SM1A02; genus JACZRS01. The sequence goes on from JACZRS010000022.1 coordinate 24,119, forward strand.
CTAGACATTTCTTGCAATGATAGGAAAAATTGATCTTCATATCTGCGGCTTTAAGATCGTTCGAGCAGTTAAACGAAGTTATCGCAAGCTCCGCCAAGATTGTTCCGTTGTTAGGCCGGGCTCAAGCGCAACATATAAGCCCTTATGCTTGCAAGTCATTCGGGCCGGGCACATCGATGGTGAATTGACATTGAAAGAACGTAAACAGTTTCTTTTTTACAACAGCAGCCAACGAGCCGTCTCTGTAAATCTCGTAGGTAGGCCCCCAACTGAGCAACTTTTGTTTGATAAAGGCAAGTTCGTTGCCGTTGATATCTTGGAAGGACAATTTACCGCCTTGTGGTAGTAGCTTGCTCTTTACGAAAAATAATGAGGACAATGTAGTAATCAGGGTGTCTGACCTATTTCATGGACACGGCCCCCAATTGGCGAAGAGGATGAGTAGGTCGGCTGTGCCGACAGCGCCGCTTCCATCGAAGTCGGCGGATCCTGCTGTACCCCACTGAGCAAAGAGTTCAAGCAGATCCGTGGTACCGACTTCACCACTCTTGTCGAGATCCCACGGGCATTTTCTGGAGGCGCCTGCATCAAAAAGGTATGCCGAGCCGGAGGCCTCGCCGTTGTCATCGTCTTGGTGGCCCCCGCCGATGGCGACTTCCTTTCCGAGGGCTCCGCTGATTGCGACGGAATTGCCGAACCAGTCAGCCTCCGCGCCGTCGTCGGGCAGGAACTTGGCGATCTGACGGCCCGTGGTTGTGTCAAAGAGGTAGGCAGAGCCGGAAATGATGCCGTTGTCGTCGTCGTGATAGGCCCCAACGATGGCGATGGCCTTTCCGGGGGGGCCGCTGATTGCGACGGAACGGCCGAACCCGTCGAACTCTGCGCCGTCGTCGGCCAGGAGCTTGGCGATCTGGACTGGGTTATTCGGGTCGCTTATGTTAAAGAGATACGCGGAGCCGGAGTTGGTGCCGTTGTCGTCGTCTCGCCAGGCCCCGACGATCGCGGTTGTGCCGCTGATCGCAACAGAGATGCCAAACACATCATGCGCCGCGCCGTCCTTGGGACGGAGCTTCGCGGTCTGTACGGGATTCGCGGGGTCAGAGATGTCGAAGAGGTAGGCCGAGCCGAACCATGTACCGTTGTCTCCGGGAGCCCCAACGATGACGATGGTGCCGCTGATCGCAACAAAGCTGAAGTAGTCGTCCGCCGCGCCATCGTCGGGCAGGAGCTTGGCGAGCTGGGTACCGGTTATGGTGTCAAAGAGGTAGGCCGAGCCGGAGTTGGCGCCGTTGTCATCGTCACGTATGGCTCCGACGATGGCGGTGGCGCCGCTGATTGCGACGGAGTTGCCGAACGACTCACCTGCCGCGCCATCTTCGGGCAGGAGCTTGAAGAGCTGGGTACCGGTGATGGTGTCGAAGAGGTAGGCTGAGCCGGAGTTGGCGCCGTTTTTGTCATGGTAACGTGCCCCGACGATAGCGGTTACCCCGCTAATGCCGACGGAAGAGCCGAATATGTCGCCAGCTGCGCCGTCGTCGGGCAGGAGTTTGAAGAGCTGCACACCCGTGGTAGTATCGAAGATGTAGGCCGAGCCGGAGTTGTCGCCGTTGTCGTCGTCCCCGGGGGCCCCTACGATGGCGCTGGCGCCGCTGATTGCGACGGAGATTCCAAACTGGTCGTCGAACGAGCCGTCCTTGGGTAAGAGTTTAAAAAGCTGATCTCCGATGTCGGCGCAGACTGAACTCGTGCTCAGTACTGATGCTGTTACGGCAAGAACGGGCATTAGATAATGCATTGTTAGTCTCCTGTATTATTGAGCTTTTCCCTATAAGATATGTTTTGCAAGGGGCCGCTCAGTTGATTTGCTGTTATCAGTATATCGCCTGATTTTGCGAATTCCAAGTCAAATTGCTTATCCATGGGTAATAAGTTGCGTTTTAAGTGTTTGGAAGAAGCCCCGAGTGTGTTCACCCAAGGCTAAATGGGTTATATTGCACATGGCTTGTCGTTCACCCGGACCCCTCCAAAGGCGGATCTGCGACTTCGCAAGCCTCAGGTCAGGCTTTTCTAATGCCTGGTGCCATCTTCCACTTTTTCTACAAGAGATAGATCATCGGTGGCTGAGAGCAGTGCTGATTGCTCTATGCTATTCGCTACATTGGATGCTTTTATTAATTGGTTGGCGAATATGGGGAGAATCACAATAGCGGCTGCGGTGATAATCGCGGCAACTCGTGGCCACACAACTGGTCGAGGAATAACAGTTTCGCTTTGCGGTGTGGATTGTGCAAGCAATGGCAATGCCACTAGCTTTAGATAGTAAAACGCACTGATAGCGCTATTTAAGGCTGCAATAACTATAAGAGCGACGTGGCCGGCATTCATGCCTGCAATAAACAGATATAGCTTGGCTGCGAAGCCTAGTAGTGGAGGCATACCCATTAGTGAACCGGCTGCGATAGCCATGACCACCGCCATTACGGGATAACGACGGCGCAGGCCTGCAAGATCATCAAGCGATTCGATTTCCTGGCCACGCCTTTCAAACGCAGCAAGAACCGCAAAAGCAGCGGTATTCATTAAGCCATACGCCAGTAGATAAAACAGCACAGCGTTCAGGCCAAACGGTGGCCCTGCGATGAGGCCGATTATCAGATAACCACTGTGGGCAATAGATGAATAGGCAAGCATGCGCTTAGCTGAGCGTTGCAGCAGTGCGCCAACGTTGCCCAGCGTCATGGTCAGAACAGCAATCATCCACAATGTTGTAAGGATTTCGCGTGGCAGTCCATCAACATTAAAACCGTGATGATTGCTCCAACCAACCGTGCTTAATAATAGAATTAGTGCGACGGCCCCTGCGGTCTTTGGTACAAATCCTAAGAAAGCGGTAACGGGAGATGCCGCCCCTTCATAAACATCCGCTGCGTAAAAATGCATGGGAACCGCAACGATCTTAAAGCACAGGCCGATGATTGAAAGAATCATGCCCACGATTGCGAGACGACTTAGCCCGCCCTCGGATAGTGTTTGGTCGGTAAATGCATCGCGCAGTTCTGTAATTACGATTGTTCCGGTTGACCCATACAGCAGGGCAAAACCATAAAGGAACATTGCAGATGACATTGCGCCCAGGAAGAAATATTTGACTGCTGCTTCCTGGGCTTTGGATGATGGTCTGCTGATAGCCACCATTATGTAAGTTGGCAATGATGCGAGTTCAAGAGCCAGGAAAAGCCAAATCAGATCGTTGGCATTGCAAACCAACATTACGCCTATGAGACTCAATAGGAAAAATGCGAAGTACTCGCCTCTATTAACACGAATTGCATCGAAGCGCGTACGACCTTCAGCCATGGCCGCCTCAAGTGGTCGATCAAGCAAACCCACGCTAAGTAGCGCAAGCATAGTGCCCACAGCACAAACGATCATCTTGACATACTTGCCAAGCATGGGCATGAGAAGCGGCGCATCCGCAACACGATCCGCACTATAAACAAAGGGCGTCATGATGAACGCAACAATCAGGAAAAAGCACGTTACAAAGGGTAAAGAGTCGCGCAGCGATTTTGATTTGGATAGCCCAATGATGGATAAAACCACCACGCCGACGAAGAGCCATATTTCCGGCAACAGGAACCAGAGTTTATCAGCCATCAGTTGGCACCTCCTGGTTCGGTTGATTGCTGAATAAGGACAAAATCATCTGGCCGAGATTGAGATGCGTGATAGCGATTAACGATAGGTGGATACTGCGCGAGAATTTCATCTACCGGGGCTTGAATTGCATCAGTTAGCGGCTTAGGCTGAAGGCCGATGTATAAACATAGCACAGCAATTGGGGCTAATACGCATATTTCCCTAATGGAAAGATCCTTTGGCAACGGTTTATGATGCGAATCGTGGGAAACAGTTGGTTCTTTAAGAGCGCCAAAGACAACTTTGCCGACCATCATTAATAAGTACATTGCCGTAAGTATCATTCCAACTGCTGCGAATGCTGCGTACCATGGGCCGAGGATACCGGGGTTGGCAGTGTTGTCCGCAGTTGCAACGAAGGTACCGATGAGGCAAAGGAACTCGCCAATAAAACCGTTAAGGCCGGGCAGACCAACGGATGCCAGAACGAAAAACACCATGAAGAACGCCCAGACAGGCATACTTTTAGAAAGACCGGAGAGTTTATCCATATCTCGCGTGTGATATCGCTCGTAGATCATTCCCACAAGGAAAAATAGTGCGCCGGTTGATAGGCCGTGGTTCAGCATGTAAAGGACAGAACCTTGCATGCCCAAGGGATTAAGTGCGACAAGACCTAAGACACAAAAACCAAGGTGGCTTACGGATGAGTATGCAACGAGTCTCTTAATATCATCTTGCACCCAGCAGATTAGAGCTGCGTAGATAATGGAAATTATTGCGAGAACCGCAATGAGTTGCAAGGGTATGAATGTCCAGCCGACCAACGGCAAAGTAACTTCGTAAAGCAAACCTTCGGGAACCATGGGTAAGATGAATCTATATAGGCCGTAGGTTCCGAGTTTTAGTAGGATTGATGCGAGGAGTACTGAACCAGCGGTTGGAGCTTCTGCGTGGGCAAGTGGAAGCCAGGTATGCACTGGAAAGAGCGGCACCTTAACTGCAAAGCCGGATATTAGTGCCAGCAGTACCCATGCCTGTTGAGAGGCGGTAAGTTCAGTAGACGCGAAGGTTGTTAATTGAGCAATATCAAATGACCAATCTCCAGAAGATATTGAGTACTGCCAGGCGACGTATAGTAATCCTGCAAGTGCGATCATTGAGCCGGTGAAGGTAAACAGGAAGAACTTTATACAAGCTTTTGCGCGATTCTCACCTCCCCATATTGCTATGAGGAAGTACATGGGGATTAGTGTGAATTCAAAGCAGATATAAAAGAAGATCAGGTCGCGGGCAATAAATACACCAACCATCGCGGCCTGAATTGCCAGCATCCAGCCGTAATATTCCTTGACGCGCTCGGTTATTGCGGAAAAAGAACCCCAGATACAAAGCGGCATTAATAGTGTGCTAAGCATAACCAGCAGCAATGAAACCGAATCCACTCCGACGCTGAGAGTTATGCCGAATTGCTCAAACCATTGGAACGGTTTTTCCGAAGCTAAGCCGAACTGTCCATCGGTCCAATGCTCAAATGACATTGCCAATGTAAGGCTATAGATAAAAATCCCTGTAGATATAAATAGTGCGATCCACTTTGCGTGCTTTGCTGGCGAAGCAATGATTGCTATTGCGCCGACAAGTGGGAGGATGAGCAATATAGCTAGAAGCATTAGCCGCCACCTCCTAAGAGATTCCCCAGCCATTGCATTAAGTCAGGCATAACAATTACCAGGACAGCGATGAGTCCTGCGCCACCAGCCATGGATACGCCATAGGATTGGAGTATGCCGTTTTGTAGTGGTTGGAAAACTTTGCCTAGCAATTTAGGTATTCGAGCGATTCCATCTACGATCCCACGATCAACGAACCAAAGATCGAAAAGATTAAGTGCATGGCCGATGATCCATAGCGGCGCGCGAATGATTGCGTGATAAATCTCATCGACATACCACTTATTCTCCATTGCGGTCGGCAGCCAGCGGGTCAAGGAGTTACCAAGCAGTGCATTCTTGAGGCTGTCTGCTGCTTTACGGTTTATAAGGTGCAGATACAGAGCGATTAAGATTCCAAATATTCCAATACCGCCTGATACGAAATACATGGCTGTGTGGGGATCCATTCCCAGCAGCGTTGCGTGCTGAGTTTCTGCCCCGGCAGCTTGATGTGGCAATCCGTGAATAGCACTGGAATCGTAGATCATCTCAGCGACCCACCCGCCATGTGCACCTTCGGTGGTATTTGCCATAAAGAAAGGTACTGCTGCAAGAACAGCACCAATTGTGATAACTATTAGCACGAAGTTGATAGCAAAACGAGGCGCATGTGGTTGGTTGCCATGGTGATCATCTCCGTGATGTTCATCGCCCATTTCAAACTGTACCGGGCCTGCACAGATACGGAACCAAACGCGGAAGGTGTAGTATGCGGTTAGGCCAGCTGTGATAATCGCAATCCAACCGAGGATCCTAAAACCATAACCGGGTGTAACAAATGCTTGTGCAAGGATTGCGTCTTTGGAAAAGAAACCACTTGTTCCCGGGAAGCCTGCCAGGCAGAAACAGGCGATTAACATGGTGTAGCTGACTATGCGCCAACCGGGCATGTTGCGTAAGCCTGAGATTTTACGTAGATCAAGTTGGCCGGCAAAGCCGTGCATTACCGCACCGGCTGTCAGGAACAGAACCGCTTTGAAAAATGCGTGTGTAAATACGTGGTACGCAGCTCCGAATGATGTAAGCACACCCAGGCCTAAGAACATATATCCAAGCTGGGAAATGGTTGAGTATGCGAAGATGCGCTTAATGTCGTGCTGCGCCATTGCGATTGTTGCTGCTAATAATGCAGTGAGTCCACCTACCCACGCAACAATCGGCAATGCGTATTGATCGAGCAACATCACCGGATACATACGCGCCAGCAAATACACGCCTGCGGTGACCATAGTTGCAGCATGAATCAATGCCGAGACCGGCGTTGGTCCTTCCATTGCATCGGGAAGCCAAACGAACAGGGGGATTTGTGCAGATTTACCAAACGCGCCCAGCATTAACAGGTAAGGAATTGCGTGGATCGACCAACCGCCCGCTTGTTGAGAATAACCATCACCATTTAAGATTTCAAATAGCACACTGTATTCAACTGTGCCGAAGTTATGCCAAATCAGGTATATACCAAGCGCTAACCCCAGATCGCCGATACGGTTTACTATGAAGGCCTTTTTCGCAGCTGCCACAGCCGAGGGCCTGGTGTAGTAGTAACCAATAAGCCAATACGAAGCAAAGCCCACACCCTCCCAGCCAAGGTAGAGCATGACAAGATTGTCGCCCATTACCAAAGCGGTCATAGCAAAGAGGAATATGCTCACGCCCGCAAAGAATCTTGTATACCCCTTGCCCACATCGCTTTCCATATATTCACTGGCATAAAGAGCGATTAGTGTGCCCAGACCTGTAACAAACAGCATCCAAAGCAGCGTCAGCGAATCTACATATAGCGAGAAGTTGGCTATGAAGTTGACGGATTGGCTGTTACTTGTCCAGCCTAAATTAAGCCAATCAAATATATGAACGATGGTTGGGCCTGAGTAATTTATGTATAGCAGCAGAGTCAGCACAAACGAAGTGCCCAGGGAAGCAACGGTTATCCATGCAGGTAGTTTGTTCTTGATCTTTAGAGCAGCACAAAGTCCGCAAAGCAAAGTTGAAAGCGCAGGTAGCCAAAGAATCATTGATGCCCAGGAAAATTGGTCATTAAGGCGCGCAACATTTACATGCTGTGCGTGTTCCGCCTGAGCAAGAATCATCGGCATGATTTGGTTCAGCAGCATCATCAGTCCGTATGCTCCCGCAGATCACACCACACTTCAGCGCTAAGTGTTTGTTTGCGTCTATATAAAAGCACAACCAAGCCCAGCGCTAAGGCTGCTTCTGCTGCTGCTACTGTTAAAATAAATATCACAAACACCTGGCCGGAAACATCTAGATGAAATCTCCCAAATGCAATCATTGCTATGGCTGCGCCTTGGAACATTAATTCCGTGCAAAGAAACATAACGATTAAATTGCGTCTGCTGACAAAGCCAACCAGACCGATTACAAAAAGCAGCGCGCTTACCATTATGTAGTGGCTAAGTGTTAACGAACCCATTGATTCTGTTACGGCAAGCATCATGCTGCACCTCCCTCAGAATCTGATGGAACTTTGGCAGCTTTGGATTGTCGCGCCTGAGCAGCTAATAATTTTTCTTCTTCCGATAGTTCGATTTGCCTTTGAGCAAGAACCACTGCTCCGAACATTGCCAGCAGGAGAATTATGCCTGCGACCTCTAAACTTGCGGGAAATTTGTACACCAGCGCCCAACCAACATGCTGAACATTTTCAGGCATAGCTTCAATAGGTAGATCAACGCGCTGCTCAACACTTCCAGCCTCTCCAACCGCACCTAGCACATAAGCACCGCTTTCATCTGTGAGGATATGCAAAGCCTTCTGTGCAGGAAAAATAAACTCTGGTTCAACTTCAAGCACACGTTCCTCAAAACGTTTGGGCATTTGCTCGAGTTCATTCCATGCTTGTCGCTGCGCTTCTCTGACGGTATTAGCAGCAGGTATTTTACTTGCGCTGTTAAAAGCCATGTCCGTCAACAATGCCAGCATTACGAAACCAACCATTGCCGCAGCCGCCGGCTCTCTTGGGATGCGATCATATTCCGGCTGATGCTCAACCTTATCACCTAATGGCGTTTGCTGTGAAAGCATCAATACGAATACGTAAGTAATAAGTATCGCACCGGCATAAACGATCACCAGCGCAAAGGCCATGAACTCCGCTTCCAGTAATAGGAATAGCCCAGCTGAACTTAGCACGACCATCACAAAATAAAGGGCTGAATAAATCGGACGATGGTGTGTAATCATCCGCACCGCAGATGCGATTGCTATCAAGCTGAAAATGAAAAAAAATACGCTTGGACGATCGGTCGAGTCAACCGTTGATTTAATGGACTCTAGAGTAAGCCACGCCAGCGCACCTAAACCCAGGATAATTCCGAAAGCCTTGGCGCCACGTGGGCCTGGCCTTACCAATAGGTAAAGAGCTAATGCACCAATAACGCAAGCTGAGTAAAGAGTGAAAGGGGCCATCCACGCGCTCACCATCCGTCGCCGTCCTGGCACCGGCCAAGTCGCCCGGCCAGGCCGGTACGCCCTCAATTGGGCGGCGATTGATCGAAGATCCGCAGAATATGGTCCAATGGCCGATTCTGCAACTTAGACTGTGCATAACTTCACAATCTTTTGCCAATTGCGGTCGCAAAACCCTAGTCTTTCTAGTCAGTCCAGGCCTTTGCTCGATACGATTTAACAGCTATGTCCGAAGAATTCCGTCGAAGATTGCCCAATATGCTGACCTTGTTCAGGCTAGTCCTGGCAGTGGGATTTTTCGCTTCATTAAATGCTTATCGCTACCCCAGCGAAAATATCCTTTGGGCAGCAATAGCAATATTCATATTTATCGTGGCTGCAATCACAGATGCCTTTGATGGATACCTAGCACGGAAATGGCAGGTAATTTCAACATTTGGCCGATTGATGGACCCATTTTGTGACAAAGTTCTGGTGCTGGGGGCTTTTATATATTTAGCCGGGCCTCGATTTTTGGTTCCCGAATGGGTCGAAGAGGGCAGCTTCTTCACCATGGCCACTGGCGTTTATCCATGGATGGTCGTTGTGATTCTCACCCGTGAACTATTAGTCACCGGCATCCGTGGCGTGATCGAGTCAATGGGAGTTAGCTGCGGCTCAAAATGGTCGGGTAAAGCCAAGATGATTCTCCAGTCAATAGTAATCCCCACAATAATATTTGTAGTGATCGTTTTCAGGCCGGGCCAACACCTTTGGGCGCTTCGGGTTTGTGATGTGCTGATTTATGCCACGGTAATAGTCACGGTCTGGTCGGGCCTGCCTTATGTGCTTGCCATGCGCGCTACACTGGCAAAGCTCAAGGAAATGGATGAAAAAGATAAAAAAGAAGAAGGTTCGGCTTGATGAATATCCGTTTGCAATTGCTGACGGTGTTCGGACTTGGACACATGCGCATTGCATCGGGAACCTGGGGTTCGATGCCGGCTGTGGGTTTAGCGTTGGGGTTGGTGTTTGTGTTAGGACGAGATGATCTTAGCACCTTTGAGCATGTAACAATTAGCGTTTGTGTTGCTCTTGTGGGATTGCTCTTTAGTGTTGCGTGCGTGAAGTTTGGTAAGGAAGGTGAGCAAGCGTTCGGCAGAAAGGATCCCGGGCAAATCGTCGCAGACGAGATGGCGGGTCAATCAGTAGCCTTATTAGCCTTGCCCTGGCGAGCATTAAATGATCCGCAGGATTGGTATTGGAATCTAACCCTTGCAGCAACTGCTTTTTTAGCATTTCGCATTTTGGACATAATCAAACCACCGCCTGCATATAAGATTCAGAAACTAAAGGGAGGTTGGGGTGTGCTCGCAGACGATCTGGTCGCAGGGTTTTACGCGCTGATTATTGTGCAGATTGTTGGACGGCTGGTTATGCCGGGGGTTGGCTGGTTTTAGAGGCAATGGGAAGTGGACTCTGGACTATTCCCCCGATTGTGCCGTGATGAGGACCATAAACGACCAATCGCCCCGATAGGGTCTACAAAGTGCTATTTTGGGGCAGGGCTCGCCGGCACTGTAGATCCGTGAAATGGATCATTTTTATTGACAGTCGGGAGGGGATGAAGTTACACTCGAGGTCGAAAAGCTCAGCGGTGGAGCTATGGTTGAGGGTGGATAGGTGAAAAGTCTGCGGTGAAGCGTAGAACAATCATTAGGAGAAAATCATGCGAGGTATTACGAGACTTCCCGGATCCTTAAATTCGTTGGTTGCAGGTCGAGGTGCGGCTCGTTCGCTCATAGCCGGACGTCTGATCATCATTGCCATAACTGTGTGCGTTCTGGGTGTTGGCCAAGCGAAGGCTTATGCGGAGTCTCCATTCACGATTACGCAAAAGGCAATAGCGAATGTTCATCACAGTCCTTCGGTACTCAATGAAGTCATGGCAAGTTGGAGTCCATCCGCCTTTGATGCGATTGATGTCGGTTCATCTTTTGACATTCCACTTCCCGCTGGTGAATCGGTGCGCGCATTTATCTACAACACAGGCACAACTTTCGGCGGGGCAAATTACTGGATCGGCGAGCTGATAGATAGTCCAGGCTCCAGTGTGCTCATCGTCACCCGCGCAGGAATGCTTGCAGGAGACATCCGTGATCCTGAATTTGGCGTGTTCTGGCTCAGACCGGCAGGAGATGATCGTCCTGGTGAGGTGCGCATACAACAAGTTGACCCGGATGCACAGTTCCAGTGTGGCGTGAACGCAGAGTTTATCGCCCAGCAACCAAAGGGCCAATCATATGGTGGGAACCCTCTTCTTGGCACACCAACAATCGACATCATTATTTTCTACACAGCGCAAGCGCGCGACGCAGCCGGTGGTACGTTGTCGATTGAAGTTGTCGCCGAATCGCATGTCCTCTGGTCGAATATGGCGTACTTCAACAGCAACGTCAACGCTGAGCTTCGTCTCGTCAAGATATCAGAAGTGGATTTAACGGAGGGCGGTAGTTTCAATCAAATACTTACCGATTTTTCCGACAATGAAATACCTATGGGGCCAGGAGAGTTCGGCCAGACCGCTTGCCAGCTCGACTGGTACGGTGCGGATCTAGCCAGTCTGTTCGTGGCCAATTCAGATGGCAGTACGGTCGGGCTGGCTTTCACTTTGCAAGACCCCGATGGCGACAATGCTGCCAGCTTCAGCGTATGCGTATATGATGATCCAATCACGTTTGCCCACGAAGTCGGCCACAACCTCGGATGCTGTCACGAACATGGCAACGATTGTAATAGCGTATTTAGCTATTCAAAGGCCCACGGCTCCAACTCGCCGTTCTTTAGGACGGTGATGTGGTCCTCCCTATCAGGCGCGCAGATTCAGAACTTTTCCAATCCCGTTGTGGATTATCTAGGTGAACCGACCGGCGTACCCATCGGACAGTCAGGCGAGGCTCACAACGCAGCGACGATCAACACCACGGCTGGTCCGGTTTCCCAATACCGCGATGAGACCGGTCCCTGGAGTTACCAGGAACTCGCCCCACCGCCCTCACCGGTTGGTAACTGGGGTGCGGACATTCACATCGACGCGGCGGGGATCGCTGTGGGGACCGGACCGATTGGAGGAAAGTTTTTTGGAAACTGTGGAAATTTCGGAATTCAGCTACCCACAAACGATGGTCAATTCGTTAGGCAAGTCGCCAAGAGCGGTAACACTAATATCCAGTCGGCAAGTAATAATGTCGGCACAGGCCAATTACAGATCTTCAATGGGACGATTCTCCAGGCCACATTATTTGACCCTGAACCATCGGCAGGTGACCGAATGGCTAGGTGGGATATCGACATTGATGGTGATGTCATCGTCGCCGGAGCAGGCCCGGCAAAAAATAGTGTACTAATCTTCCGTCATAACAAGACGTGGGAATTCGAGACCGAGATAAACATTCCAAAAGGAGGTAACGGCGGAGTTGCTGTTCATGGTGATCGAGTGGCAGTAGCGATTACGACAATTGTTGACGCGTCAAGTGCAGAGGGAGTCAATGTCTATCGTTACAACCCTGCCTCGCTACAGTGGGAACTCGAGCAGCAGATGATTCGAAGCACTTCTATATGGGTAGCGTCTGATGTGGACATGGATGGCGATCGAATAATCCTAAGCGCGCGAACACATTTTGGTGGGCCAAACGGTGCGACTATCTATCGTCTCAATCCAGATGCGCCTGATGGATTGAAATGGCGCTGGGAGGCCTTTATTGCGCAGAACATACTTGATAACGTACGTTTGAATGTCGGAATCGACGGCAACCTCGCGGTCATCGGACATCCTTTTGATACTGCGGTACGGGTGATGGAGTTCGACAATGACCTGCAGGCGTGGACCGTGGCACCGAGTATCTTAAACCCGAATCCTGGCGGCGAATTTAATAAATTCGGAGCAGCTGTGGCCGTGCATGGATCGACCATAGTGGCGTCTGACACAGGCAGCAACAGAGCTACGTGGAAGTTCCACAGGAATCCCGGGATCTCAAGCGCGATCCTGCCCTGCGACCTCAGCATCACCAGTGATCCTGTAGACACGGCAGTCGAGGCAGGCGAGGATGCCATCTTCAGCATCACTGCATCGGGATTTCACGAAATAACCTATCGCTGGCGCAAGGATGGTGTGCAGATTAACGATTCTAACCCGGACCTCTACTCGGGGACGTCGACACCCACGATGACAGTCGTGAGCGCGCATACAGAAGATCAGGGCAATTACGAGGCGCTGGTGTTTTTCGATGGCTGCCTGGTCGCCAGCGTTCCCGCAACGCTGACAATTACCTGCACCGGAGACCTCAATGGAAGCGGCAACGTCAGTACATCCGATCTACTCGAACTCTTTGCGCAATGGGGTACAGATGGACCAGCCGACTTCGATGGAAGTGGTATAGTCGATACAGCCGATCTTCTCATCCTCTTCGCCAACTGGGGACCGTGTAATTAACAACGACAGGATTAACATCATAGGTACGATTAAGCAGTTACTTGGCTGAATTAGAAACTCAAGTTCTAAGTGTCTAATGCGTAGGGGTTGCCACTAGTAGTTGTTGTAGATTGGTGGTGAATGCGCCGCGGGGCATTACATCGTCTGCGCCGGCTTGCTTTGCCTTGGCTAGTAGATCAACATTAACGTGCGGGCCGAAGGCTATTATTCTTGGTTTGGGTTGGGCGATAAGGCAATAGGCGATCGCTTGGATTGGGTCTGCAGCGGTTGCTTCCAGGTCAATCATTACTGTTGTCGCAGGATTAGAAGTTAATTCATTTTCTAACTGCTCTAGAGTTCGAACGACTACTACAGTTGCGCCGACCGAATTTGCGGTTGCGGTGATCTTTGAGGAAAACATCAAATCAGAAACAAGAGCGATCGTGTGTGTAGACATAAGTTTTATAGCGGCCTTACTTTGCGCATATCGTGCGATGATTCGAGTACGGATCGTAAATTACACAACTGCCAGCGCCAATTTGAAGCTTCCTCAGCCATGGTTATTAACGAATCGACATCTTCCATAAACGGCCCCTGCCTCAGCAGAACCTTGCAGCCTTGCTCCACATCAGGACTAACCGTCCAATATACTGGTGCATGCTGCTCGGAATGTGAAGCTTGCCAATCCCAGACAATTTTCCCACCAGCATCGTAATCGAGAATTGCTACGGTTGTGGTACGTGTAAAATCTTTGTTCCAACTAAAAACTATTTTTCCGCCGGGCCTTAGATCAACCTTTGCTTCTATGGGAAACCAACGGGTCAGCCCGGTTGGAGTTGTAAGAAAACTGAACACTTCTTCGTAATGCGCAGCGATGGTTTCGTTGAGTTCGACCCATATACCATCATCTTCGCGCTTGATCATTCCAATACTCTACTAAAGATTAAGTTCGTGGCTGGTGAGATCATCATAGGTCTCGCGTCTGCGTATTAGTTTAGAGGAAGTTTGATCAACTAACACTTCAGCGGGCAAAGGCATTGAGTTATAGCGATTGCTCATCGACATTCCATAAGCGCCAGCACCAAATAGCGCTATAAGATCTCCACGCGATACAGGTGGCATCAATCTATCAATCGCTAGAAAATCGCCTGTTTCACAGATTGGGCCCACAACATCGACCATAATAAGGTCAGGCAGATCCATTTCCTTAGCTCTGCGCTGGGGTACGTGCTCGTCTTTTACGCTGCATGGCCAAATGAAATGGAAAGCCCCGTAATGCGATGGCCGCATCATCACGTTCATCCCACCATCGCAGGTGACAAATGTTTTTTCACCCGAAGTTTTTATGTATAAAACTTTAAGCAGCAATATGCCTGCATTTGCGGTTATGGTTCTGCCGGGCTCGAGGATAATTTTCATCCCCTTTGATGCGTGATCTTGCAGGAGAGGCACAATCTCCTTGGCATATTCGCTTGCAAGCGGCGTTTGATCTGATTCGTAATCAGCACCGAATCCACCGCCGAGATCGAGCATATTAATTTTTATTCCGCGTACATCTAATTCATCAATGAGGATCAGGATTTTTCTCAGACTGGTAACATAAGGCTCCGCCGAATAGATCGGCGAACCAAGATGAACGTGAATCCCACAGAGGATGCAATGTTCATCATTGCCGTATTGTTCGAATACTGATTTAGCGCGCTCGATATCTACGCCGAATTTGGTTTCTTTCTTACCCGTAGTTGTGTAGCGATGAGTCTTGGGATCAACATCAGGATTAACGCGCAACGCTGCTTTGCAAATTAGGTTCATAGATTTTGCGATTGCGCTTACGTTTTCAAACTCTGCTTCTGATTCAATATTAAACCAGCCCACACCGGCTTCGAGAGATTGGCGTATTTCCGCGTCGCTCTTTCCAACACCTGCGTAAACACATTGTGCAGGATCCACACCTGCGAGCTTAGCCCGGTGCAGCTCCCCCCCACTTACAAGATCCATACCCGCACCGCACTCTGCCAGCGTTTTACAAATCGAAATATTCGAGCAGCTTTTAATTGAATAGCATAAAAGCGGATCAAGCGGGGCAAACGCCTCTGCCAGCCTTGTGTAATGTTCAACTAACGTAGCTCTTGAATAGACATAGCAAGGCGTATCGAATTGCTCTGCGATCTGCGACATGGCAACGCCTTCGCAGTGCAGGTGGTTTGATTGGTAGTTAAAGTGGTCCATATATGTAGATAGAAAAATAGTGGTCAAGGATTGTAGCGGGTTTGGTTAAGTTTGTTTGGAATCAGAGAAGATAACTTTATAAACGAAACAGTTTATCCGAATTCATTTGTGGAGATATCTTTATGTTTCCAAGCGCTTATGACTTCTCGAATTCCTGTGTATGAACCAAAGCCGTTCCACACAGCAAAGATAATCAGCAGAATCGCAGGAACCCCGCTGAAATACCCATTTGGATTTGTCCATTCCCATATTGCGACAATTGCAAAGATAACTGCTGTAAGTAGACCCACTACTGCGTACAAAAGCGGTCCGAATATGGAACCAGTAAACGATATTAAAGCTGAGATTCCGAACGCAATTGCTCCGCCTTTTAACGACCACTCCAAAAGAACAACCATTGGAAGGAGTACAGGAGGAGTTGTAGTTGTGTATTGATGCGCCCAACTACTGCCGAACCCAAAGTATGCAAAAATCCCGCCACTGATAAGCATAAAGAACACTTGGGCTTTTGTATCAATTTGTCTTTGCTGGGTCATTGAATAACCCCTTTACCGGATTATTGGAAAATTGCTAATCGCTATTTTACTTCACTCATTCTAACAGCTTGGCGCTTCTTTGCGGAAATCAGGGCTGCGTGCAAAATACGCTGGGTTTGATAGGCATCTTCGAAATCGGGCATGGGTACTATGGGTTTTTTGCCCGCAAGCATTCTAATAATGTCCGCAGCCTGGCTTGTAAAACCGTGTTCGTAACCGATTAAATGTGCAGGCGGCCAATATGCATCTATATATGGATGATCGCCCGCGTTGGTGCACATGATTCTGCTCCAGCCACGCAATGATGAATCGAGAGTGTTGTCCCACCACTGCAATTCGTTCATGCGCTCAAAGTCGAATTTGATTGCGCCCTTTTCTCCGTTGATTTCAATCTGGTTGGCGTTCTGGTTGCCGGTTGCGAGGCGGGTTGCTTCAAACGAACCGACAGCGCCGGATTTAAATTTTGTTAAAAACAGCACACAATCATCAACTGTAGATTTGCCAAAGCGCTTTCGTGCAGACTTTTTAGTCGTAATAATTTCGCGCTGTTTGATGAAGGTTTCACTTACTGCGCCGCTGACTTCAACAATTTCATCCCCAGTAATGAATCGAGCCATGTCGATTATGTGTGCGTTAAGATCGCCATGCGCTCCTGAGCCTGCTAGTTTAGAGTCAAATCGCCAGGATAGTGGCGTATCAGGTCCTCCCCAGTCCTGCAGATACTTTGCACGAACATGATAGATTTTCCCAAGCTTACCTTTTTGAACTAATTGATGAGCGAACGCAACGGCTGGGCAGCGACGATAGTTAAACCACACGAAAGTTTGTATGCCTTTGCGCTTGGCCTTTCGTGCTGCATCACGCATTTTGCGCGCTTCATCAAGTGTGCCTGCCAAGGGCTTTTCACATGCAACATGCTTTGAAGCTTCAAGTGCGCTAATCGCTTGATCCGCATGAACATGGTTTGGCGTGCCTATATCTACCAGATCAATTTCACCATTATTAATGATGTCTTTGAAGTTTGTTGTTGAATTAAACCAGCCCCATTTCTTGGCAAACGCGCTCGTTTGCTTGGCGTTCTTAGCGCAAACCGTGTGCATCATTGCATCGCGTGGTAAATCAAAGAACTTGTTTACACTCATCCATGCGTTGGAATGAGCGCGCCCCATGAACTTGGAACCGATGAGCGCGATGTTAATTGGCGTGGGCAAAGGGGAATTCCTTTTTGTGACTTAGTTTACCCCACGGATTGCTATCCGTGGGCGTCGGGGGATAGGGATTTGCTATCCGTGGGCGTCGGGGATAGGGAATTGCTATCCGTGGGCGTCGGGGGATAGGGATTTGCTATCCGTGGGCGTCTTATTCCCAGATCAGCATGGGTTTTCTTGCAGCTGCAACTTCATCAGCTCTGCGGATCGTTGCATCGGTTGGCGCATCTGCTAGCGAACTTGCATCCTCATTTATCTGCTTTGCGATATTCAGCATAACACTCACAAACCGATCGAGCGTTGGTTTAGACTCAGTTTCGGTTGGCTCAATCATCAAACAATCATGCACCGGCCAGTGCATGGTCGGCGGATGCACATCATAATCAATCATCCTTTTTGCAATATCATTTAACGTTACACCCTTGGCCAGCAACTTCTCAGGAACAGTTACAAATTCGTGAGCACAAAATCGTCCATTCTCCGGATCAAAGTATGGCATTTCATATACATCGCGCAATTTCGCCGCCAAATAATTCGCATTCAGCACAGCTTTTTCCGCAACGTTTCGCAGACCTTCTGGGCCGCATGCGGATATATAAGTCCAGCAGCGTACTAACACGCCGAATTGACAAGTGAAGCTGCGCACTTTACCGATGGATTTTTGTCTATCTCTATCAAGTGAAAATGAACCATCATCAGCCATGATTACCTGGGGGATTGGTAGGTAAGGCGCGAACTCTTTGCGAACAGCTATTGGACCAGCGCCCGGTCCACCACAACCGTGCGGTGTTGAAAATGTTTTATGCGTATTAAAGTGCATAAGATCTGCACCAAAATCTGCGGGCCGCGTTTTACCTAAAATTGCATTCATGTTTGCGCCATCTAGATATAGCTTTGCGCCCGCATCATGAATGATATCTGCTGCTTCTGCGATTTTGCTGTCAAACAGCCCAGCGGTGTTGGGGTTTGTAATCATAAACGCCGCAATGTTTTCTGCTCCGTGTTTATCGATTTGTCTGCGAAGATCATCGAGATCGGTGTAACCTGATATTGATTTGACCATGTTTACACTACACCCACACATGGAGCAACTAGCGGGGTTTGTGCCGTGTGCGTTATCCGGTGCTAATACGATATTGCGCTGTGGTTGGCCATTATCCTTAAAGTATGCGCGTATTATTTTTAGAGCGGTGTATTCACCATGTGCGCCTGCTGCTGGTTGCAGGCAGACTTCATCCAGGCCGGAGATTTCTTCGAGGAAGCATCGGGTTTCATATAGGAGGCGTAATGCGCCTTGAATTTGTGTGTCATCTTGCAATGGGTGTAATGATGCCAGGCCGGGCAAGGCAGCTGCCCATTCATTTATGCGCGGGTTATGCTTCATGGTGCATGAACCCAGCGGATAAAAATTCCCATCAACCGAAAAGTTGCGGTCAGATAGATGTGTGTAATGCGTCATAAGATCGTGCTGGCCGATCTCTGGCAGGTTAATGCCATCACCCAATAATTCCTCAGGCAAGTCCGCATGCGGAACATCAAGCGGCGGCAAGTCAACCGCGCGCTGACCCGCAACCGATTTCTCAAAGATCAACGGCTCAACAGCCCGTGCACCACGCACAACTGCGTTTGATTTGCTATCGCCTTGCGATGTTGTTGGCTTTATTTCCATAAAAGTGGTCACTGCCCTACCTCTTGTAAAACTTCAACTAATGCATCCATTTCTTGTTTGGTGCGCTTTTCGGTTACTGCTATTAGTAAATCGTTGGGGTCACCGATGCGGCCCATGCGTCTGCCATGTGGCGCTACGCCTGCAAGAATCCCGCGTCGTTTTGCAGCTTCGATAACTTCCGTTACTTCCTTGGGGCAAGTAACACAGAACTCGTTAAAAAACGGTCCATCGTACTTGAGCGCATAACCATCTAAGGCTGCAATCGCATCCGCAAGGTAATGAGCTTTGTGATAACACTGCTCAGCCATCTCCTTTAAGCCTTCTTTGCCAAGCGCGGTCATGAACATTGTTGCGCGCAGTGCGAGCAGCCCTTGGTTTGTGCAGATATTTGATGTGGCTTTAGCGCCGCGGATGTGTTGTTCACGGGTTTGCAAAGTTAAGCAATACGCAGGTCTGCCTTCAGTGTCAGTTGTTCTACCAATTAGTCTGCCGGGCATTTTTCTTGTGAACTGTTTTTTTGCAGCAAAGAGTCCAAGGTATGGCCCGCCAAAGCTCATGGATACGCCAAGCGGTTGACCTTCGCCGGCCGCTATATCAGCTCCACATGAGCCTGGGTTTTTTAATAGTGCACAAGCGATAGGATTAAAAACCGCAATCGCAACTGTTTTATCTTTTTCGTGTGCAGCTTTGAAGCAACCTTCCCAATCTTCGATTAACCCCCATATATTTGGCGATTGAATTACAACAGCTGCGGTGTCATCATCAAGCGCATCGCGCAAGGTTGCTTGGCTAATACATCCATTTGTAGCATCAAGCTGAACCACCTCAGCGGGCAATTCATCAAGGTATGTATTGATTACCGCTCGATATTCTGGATGCAAAGTCGCAGCAACAAGCACACGGTTCTTGCCCGATGTATTTATCGCCATCAACACCGCTTCTGCGACCGCGGTTGCTCCTTCATACATACTTGCGTTGGCTACATCCATGCCGGTCAACCGCGCGATCTGTGTCTGAAACTCGAAGAACGCCTGGAGTGATCCTTGTGAAGCTTCAGCCTGGTAAGGCGTATATGCGGTGAGATATTCGCCTCGACTTATGAGTTGATCGATCAGAACCGGATAAAAATGGTCATAGGCACCAGCCCCCATGAAGCAGGCCATATTGTGTGGACCCAGGTTGTGGGCCGCCATTTCCGATAGATCCCGTTGAAGCTCCAGCTCCGATTTAGCTGGTGGCAGGTCAAGCAAGTCGTTAAAGCGGATGGCCTCGGGTATGGCGGAAAACAGCTCATCAATGCTACCTGCGCCAATGGCCTGAAGCATTTGAGTCTGTTCATCGGGAGTGATTTGTGTGTAATCCATCAATAAATACGCGAAAAGGGAGGGTTAAATAAAGGCCAGCCCAATTGCTGGTGGGCAGAACTATATTCACAAGTAGGAAATCGAGCAACGATCGGGGGCCTGGCATGGTAGACTTTAACTTGAGGCTTTGATGCCTGTCCCCCACTTTATCTTTCAGAAGATAGATCATAGACGGAGCTATTGATGCTTGACATTTCACGCCTGAGACGTATGCCCTGGATGATTGCATCTGTTACTTGTTTGACCATCGCATTCATTGGATGCCAATCACAGACGGAAGACCCGTTATCGCTGGGCCTAAAGGGAACTCTCTCAACTGAAGCTGTGCCAAAGACTGATAGCGATATTTCGCTCGCAGATGTCGTCAAGGAAACCAAAGGCACAATTGTCGATGCTCCTTCGAATTTACGAGCCTTTAACCCAGCCGAATCTCTAACGGAAGTTGATGCGAGCAATATCAATTTGCGAAAAGTCTTTGAAGACCTAGGTGATGATACAACGCTTTGGTATCAGCACGTGCAAACGCTGGGCAATGAATTCTTTGAAGGACGCAAGGCT
This sequence comes from Planctomycetota bacterium, assembly GCA_022574595.1. Classification (GTDB taxonomy): domain Bacteria; phylum Planctomycetota; class Phycisphaerae; order Phycisphaerales; family SM1A02; genus JACZRS01. Next base: position 44,916 of record JACZRS010000022.1, read on the forward strand.
GGCACACGCGGCTTTGAGCTTGCGACAGAATATCTCGAATTTTACATGAAGCTGTATGGACTTACCCCAGCGTTTGAAAGCGAAGATGATGAAAGTGAAGGTGAATTGAGCTACAAGCAGCCGTTTGGCTATGGAGGTAGGCCGAGGTTGACCTTTGATCTTCAAGATAAGCAGTTTGCGATCAATGATGAAGAACTTAAATACAAAGAAGATTACGTTGTATTAGCACCGTCCGGCGGCCAGAGTGTAACAGCACCAGTTACATTCGTCGGCTATGGGATCGAAAAAGCGGATGATGGCTACAGCAGCTTTGATGAAGAAACAGATTTAACTGGACGCGTTGCTTTGCTGCTTCGGTATGAGCCACTTAACGAAGAAGGCACAAGCCAGTGGGCCAACCAGAATTTTTCGCGTCATGCAGCAATTAGAAACAAAGTCCAATCTCTAGTTGATCGAGGTGCAGTTGCGATAATTCTTGTTAATCCTCCGGGAGCTGTCGGTGGAAAGTTGAAATTTGAATCCTTAACTTCAAGCAGTAGGTTTGTTAGCAGAGATCGTGCCACTCTAGAAATTCCTTTTGTTCAGGTAACTCCCAAAGTTGTAGAACGGATTCTGGAAATCGCAGATGTTGCTGGCCGGGATTTAGCGACATTACGCAGCCTGGCAGATGCGGGTGAGATTAAAATGGCTGCCTTGACTGATGAATTACTAATCACTGTTTCAGGTAAGGCGAATATGAAGAATGAAAGCAAGCAGAATCCAAGTGCAAACGTAGCGGGAATACTTGCAGGCAAAGGTGATTTGGCGGATGAGTGGATTGTGGTCGGAGGGCATTTTGATCATGTAGGTTATGGCCGCAATAAAACGCTTCATCCTGGAGCGGACGACAACGCATCAGGTACTGCGGGCATGTTGATTCTGGCAAAGCGCTTCGCTATGCAGTACGCAGGGGCGGAAGAAGATGCAAACCTACGATCGATTTTGTTTATGGGCTTTGGCGCGGAAGAAGCGGGCCTATTAGGATCTGCTCACTTTGTTGAAAACCCCGCAATCCTACTTGATGATATTTCCCTGATGGTAAACATGGACATGATCGGCAGAGTCAGAAGCGATTCGCTGATGATAGGCGGAACAGGTACCGCAGATGAATTTGATGAGATGCTGCCGCGCCTTGTAGCAAACTCGCAGCTAACAATTCACGCAGCACCAAGAGGTCGTGGGCCATCGGATCATGCGAATTTCTATAAAAAAGATATGCCTGTACTGTTCCTGTTTAGTGGGATGCATAGTGAATATCACCGCCCGGGCGATCATTCATATACGGTAAATCCAACCGGCGCTATTATGGTTATTGATTTAGTGGAATCTATTGTTAGTGAAGTTGCAGCTATGCAAGCTCCATTGACGCTTTCATCTTCTAGTGAGCAGGCATCCACTGAAGGAAGACGTCGCGGCAGAAGAAGCCCTGATAGATTTGGAAGAAACGTAAGGCTTGGCGTTATCCCGAAGTATTCTAGTCAGCGTGATACGGGTGTATATGTTGATGGTATTACAGAAGGATTGCCAGCTGCTATTGCAGGAGTTCAAGCTGGCGATGTGATGCTTGAATGGAATGGCGAGGAGTTAACGGGACTGAATCGTATGATGCAGTTGCTTAGAGCATCAGAAGCTGGCGAAGTTGTGAAACTCACTATCGATCGAGAAGGCTCGGTAATGTGGTTCGAAGTGGAACTGGTTGGCCCTGTTTCTGAGGAAGATGAATCGGAGCCTTAATCTTACTGCTACAAAAAAGGTCACGGGCGAGCCCTTTCGGACTCGCCCGTCATAGGCCGCGTGTGGACATAAGCCGAATTCTGTCCCCCAGAACTGCCGAGGCAATTTCCGGGGTGATGACCATTCATCTGTGTTTGCCGTTGCCGACAACCTTTAGCACGCTACCCGCCCTCACTCCACGGACCATGGATGCTGGATCTTGCGGAGTCCAGCGGAGGACTGCTTGCGCTTGCACCCGGTGGGGTTTACCTTGCCTTAACTGTCACCAGCTAAGCGGTGCGCTCTTACCGCACCATTTCACCCTTACCCCCCCGGAAGTTGTTAAGTGCAGTTTGCTGAGTAGTTGTGCATTACTGCAAATAACAACTTCCGGGGGTGGCGGTATATTTTCTGTGGCACTAGCCCTAGCCCCGCGACCGAGGCCGGTGGGCGTTACCCACCACCGTGTCCTGTGGTGTTCGGACTTTCCTCCATCTAAGACAAGTCTCAAACAGCGATCATCTGTCCACGGGGAAGTATAGCTGCAAAGGTGTCAGGAGTCAGGAGTCAGGAGTCAGGTGTCAGGTGTCAGGTGTCAGGTGTCAGGTGTCAGGTGTCAGGTGTCAGGTGTCAGGTGTCAGGTGTCAGGTGTCAGGTGTCAGGTGTCAGGTGTCAGGAGTCAGGAGTCAGGTTTCAGGTGTCAGGTGCCAGCAAAGATAGGAGGGGAATATAGCTATCAGCTTCTGGCTAAAAGCAGACTGCAATTCTATTTCCTATCTTCTCCCCCCTGAAACCTGACTCCTGACTCCTGATGCCTATTCTCCCATCTAGTTGAACGCTTCTTCCTAAATCCTGTAAACTACTTCCAACAATGAGTGAAACTGCTCGACTAATAATCTGGGCTCATGCCGACCAGCAGATGTTGATAAAAGATATGCTGCGCAAGTCCAAGGCTGAGCTTATTGCGGTTGGCTCTCCACAATCTACGGATGCAGCTGAACTTGCAGAAAATCTAAAAACTGATCGCCTTAAAAATTTGCGCGAAGCTATCCTTCACGAAAAAGCCAACTTGCTGTGGCTTGCTGCTCCGTCGCGGCTTGAAGTAGATGAACGAAGGCTCATTCGTGAAGTTGGCATCACTACTATAAGCAGCGAACCTCGTCCAGGATCAATATCAGAACTAACTGATGATCCCGACGAAGCAAAGACCGCAAGATTCGTTGCGTTAATGAGACAAAGCCCCGGTTATCGAGCTGCACAAGAAGTATTTGATCAACTTGGACCAAGGCAATGTGTAAATGTTTCAATGCGCAGCGGAGCAGGCCAAGGCACACTGTTCGCCCGCTTGTTTGATGCAATCGACATGATCGATACACTATGTGGAGACGCCCAGCTAATAGATGCATCCTTGGCAGGCCTAGTTGGCGCTACACCTGAATCGCTTGCAGGCCTGCACGGGCATATGACTTTGAATATGCGTTTTTCAAATAATTGCTGCGCTTGTGTTGCGTTAAGTGATTGTGCCGGTTCGTGGTTTCGAGGCGTAACCATCATGGCTGAGGGTGGATGTTTGAGGCTAGACGATGCTGGCTTTGAATGGACTTCTCAAGATGGTGACATTCTAGATTCACACCGAGAGAAAAAGGCATTAAGCCCCGGCCAGCTTATAGCCATTGCCACTACGCGCCTTATTGACAAGCACAATACAGCCGAAGCGCCGCCTGATAATGCCAAGCTCTTAGCAGTTTGCGAAGCTGCACGATTAAGTTGCCGCACAGGACAGGGTGAAGCGCCGCGCAGAATGTTGGAAATGCTAAGTAGGCCTTAAGACTGCTATTTCTGGTTTATTCGCATAATAGGCTGCTATTTCAAGTAATTTGGTGAACACCATAGCAATTCAGAGTGGCTGTACTATTATATAGGTTGACCCGGGCACACGATCTCAACCTCCCTAGAACACATGCGTGAAAAGGCTGTACAAAATTCTTAGTTGCCAGGTCCAAGAAGTCACGGTATGAATCGTTTGGTCACAATCAATTTGAACGGACTGGATCGGGCAGGGCTGCCTCCAGAACACCCAGAGCCGGGCGGTCCAACACGGATGCTGTTTCTCACGATCAACGCGGTGGGCTTCAAGACGCTGGCCGGCAAGCTCGCAACGGCCACCGCCGACCGAGACGACATTGACGCAATACATATGCGCATCAAGCCGACGTTCGGGATGCGGTTGTTAGGTGCCCAGTTACAAGTCTTTCGCGGCTGGGACATGGCTGCCTACCGCCGCCTTATGTTGTGGCGCAGCGTACTGCGACGCTGGTTTAGACGTCACCTGATGCTGAATAGGTTCGACGTGGTTCACTTCTGCACGCAACAGTACGCTCCGGCCCTCTTCGACGTCGGCGGCGAGCGGCGCCCTGCCGTGGCAGTTAACATTGACGCGACGACCAAAAACGGTGTTTACAACAATGCATCGGCGGCTTCCCTCAAGCCTATGATTGCCAAGGAACAGCGCATTTTTTCTCAAAGTGATCTGGTGTTCGCCATGAGCCGCCAGGCGGGGGATTCAGTCATTAACGACTACGGCATCGCTGCGGATCGAGTGGCCATCCTGCCGCCTTCCGTTGCACCCATGACCCCCGACGTGCCTGAGTCGCCCAATCATAACGGCGCGGTGGTTAAAATGGTGTTCGTCGGCATGGCCTTTGCGCGCAAAGGCGGCCCGGACCTGCTGCGCTGGCATCAAAAACATCTGAGCGATCTGGCCGAACTGCACATCCTCTCCAGCCAGGCGAAACCCGATAGGTCGGCCAAACGGGTCTTCTGGTACAAGTCGATGCCCAACGAACAGGTGATGAGCCAGTTCTTGCCGAGCATGGACATACTCGTGCTGCCATCACGCGCGGATCTGTCGCCGTGGGTATTGGTCGAGGCGGCGGTGGTAGGCCTGCCCGTGATAGCCAGCCGGGTCGGCGCGGTGCATGAACTGACTCTCGACGGCCAGACCGGGCTGCTGGTACCACCGGGCGATGAAACCGCGTTCGTTGACGCCGCCAAGAAGCTCATCGGTGATCCTGCTTTGCGCCAGCGCATGAGCGTGGCGGCGAGGCAGCACGCCACCGAGCATCTCAATGCTCTTCGCAATTACGATCATATGCTCGATCGCCTGATCGAACTGGCCAGACAACGGCAGTTGGTTTTAGCGTCATGATCTAACCGTCAGAGGCATTTTTCGACTTGCTCTGAAACGACCTCAGCTGATTAAACACCGCTACCGCTGCTTCGGCCGCCTGCTCGACAGCAAGCGCCAGCTAAGCGCCAGCTAAGCGCCAGCTAAGCGCCTTGATGATATCGCGGTCCATAAGCGGCCTGTTCAATCTTTCGCCGAAACTTACGGTCAGACCAAATCACGGCGTCGTCGTCGAAGCCCGTCGAAGTATCGGTTGAAACTTGAGATACGTCAGCGAGCGCCACAGCCATTCAAATGGACCTATAGAAAATACTTGTAGATAAAGCACACTCAACACGAGTTGGCAGCAATAAACGCCGACGACAATCGCCATTTGCTGCGGTCGACTTACATCATTAAACATCCCTAACCCCCACCAATACATAATGTAAGTTGCGACGATCGTTTGAAGCAGATAATTGCTAAGGGCGGTTCGTCCCACACAAGACATGGCATATGTAAGCCAGCGCAATAGGCCCGCTTGTACGAGAAGCGTAATAGCTCCGATATAACCAAAGCAAAGGAAAAAGCTTGTAATCTGATGCAGTGACTCGGCAGCCGCCCAACCGTAATTAATCTTGTGCTCGGTAAGGTATAGGATAGCAATAACAGAAAGCTCGCCCAAGACGCCTATAATGGTCCCGAAAACGCAGAGTCTCACATGCCAACGCTTGTGTTTCTGGTCGAAGAAGTTCAACTTCATCAGCGCAACACCAAACAAGAACATAGCTAGCACACGCAGTCCAAACCCACCTAATAGCCCGGCGAAAACCAACATGCCGCCAAACGTAATCGCACGCATGATTAGCGTCGCCAGCATCGGACCTTCCTTGTAGGCAATGACTTCCGCTCTATCCCAATCATTCGGATCATTCCCTTTGAGGCCTGGCAATAGCACATCATAAAATCTATCCATCTCATCAATTGGTTCTGTGTCATGCTCGACAGCTGATTCGGCGTTGAGATCTTCGGTTGACTCCGGGACTGAAACTTGTGAGTCATCAGTAAAATCTAAAGAATCAGTATCTGTCGTAATCGTATTATCACTTTCTTCGTTCAGCGAATCTCCATCAACCGTAGATTCGACGGACTGCGCTGACGGCGCGGACATCCCTGTGAAGAAAACAGAAAGAAAGTTTACAGTAGAACCTTCTAACACTGATAAGACCAGCGCGCCTGTAGCGAACCACAACATTACTTTGGGCCGAATCTCACGCATGAGTAAAACTATGATTACGACTAATAATGCAACGAACGAATAGATGAACAGAATGTCTCCGTACCAAAGCAACAACCCGTGTATAGCTCCCATTGCCATGAGTAGGAACGTCCGCCGCAGATAGAGTCCAACGAAGGGCCTGTTGCGTTTAGCAGCTCGGTTCATCTGAATAACAAGACCCATGCCGAATAGCAGAGAGAAAGTTGACACAAATTTGAACTCGAAGAAAGCCTTGACAACAGAATGTACCGCGAGATCGATGGTGGATTCCTCGCCAGCACGTTGACCAATGGCGTTGGCCAAAGGCATCGCGAAAAAGGCGATGTTGACCATGAAGATGCCGAAGATGGCGAATCCGCGAAGTACATCAAGTGTGTAAATTCGCTCTGTTGCAGCAACGGGTTTCAATGACTCGCCAACTACCATTGAGGGTAGATCAGCAGTAGGCTCCGTAGGTGGTACGCTTTGAACTTCATCAACCATGCTGTAATTACTCCAGTTACCAGTAATTGTATCAAATCGAAGCTTTTCTTGCAGGCCTAAGCATCCACTTAACTAGTAGTTGGGTATCTGATAAATCAATTACCAGCAAATCAGGTTCATTGGCCGCTAATTTATCCGCGGGACAAAAGCCGGTTGATACAGCTATTGATCGACATCCATTGGCTTTAGCGCAATCTATATCGTGCAGCGTGTCGCCGATTATCACTACATCGCTTGGGGCGATTGCTTGTCCACAATGTGCTTCATATTGCGCCATGGCAACAAGTGGCAATTCGCGTCTATGCGAACCATCCGTCCCCCAGGCTGCTACCTTAAATATAGATGGATCGATCCCTGCTGCTTGGAGTTTCAATAAGCCTGTTTCGGGGTAGTTGCCTGTAACCAAACCGAGTGTGACATCCTCTTCGACAATAAGAGCGCTCAGTAAATCAACAACGCCCGGCAGGACTTGCACGGTAGGGTTATTTGCAAGTCGATCCTCAAAGTGCTGCTTATAGGCTGCACGAAAACGGTCGTGGTGCGATGCCGGATCTTCTATGCCGTTTGCAGTTGCGACCGCATGCCAAATTATTGGATCAAGCCAACCGCCCATTTCAATTCCATCAAAGGTAAAATGGTGGCCGAATAACTCTTGAGCTGCTGCTTGCATGGCAGCAGTCCCCGCACGCTGTGTTAATAAAATAGTCCCATCAATATCAAAAAGAATCAGCATGAACGATCATAGCTGCAAAGAAGGCATCAAGGCATCAAGGCATCAAGGCATCAAGTTTGACCCGTTTAGCCGGCGGGCTTGACCCGCTGCGTTATGGAAGAAGGCACTTGGCACTTGGCACTAGTGTAGATGGCATCATGGCATGTCTTCATTTCATACAATACGGACATTTCAAACGCAGCTTGCTATTTCCGGGGGGGCTAAGATGTAGTAAACTCCCCGGAGGATATTTCCGTGATTACTATCGAATGTGATGATTGTGAACGAACCTTTGAAATTGAAGATGAACAGGCTGGCGGTAAAGTTGCGTGTCCATATTGCGGCGACATGAATCGCGTACCCGAAGCCCAAGACTCTATAACAAAAGGACCAGAAGCTAAAGGTTTACCACCCGATGCAGGTCCCGAACAGGATATTTGTACAATTCATCCTGCGATGTTCTGCGCCCATCCCTTTAAATTTTCTGCCATTGTGATTCTTGTTTTAGGTGGAGTGACTTTGGCGATTGCTGCCAAGGTTTCTGACAATGTTGCAAACTGGCTGAGTTGGCTTGGTATTGTTTTGACAGTTGCAGGCGCTCTTTGGTGGATGTATTGGTATGTCGCTTCACATTTGTGGATAAAGTTGACTATTTCCAATAAGCGAACAATTCGTCACGAGGGCATTATTCGCCGCCACACTTCTGAGGTGCTGCACGATCATGTTCGCAACGTCGAGATTCGCCAAAGTCTGCTCCAGCGGATTCTTAAGGTCGGCTACATAGGAATCTCAAGTTCGGGCCAGGACGGCATCGAAATCGAAGTGAAAGACATACCTCGCCCCTACGCAATCAAAGCTCTAATTGATGAGTATCGGGATATGTAGGGGAGAGGTGTCAGGCATCAGGTTGCTCGGAATCCGCCTATGGCGGGAGTCAGGTTTCAGGGGTAGGAGGGGAGGGAGAGCAGACTTATGATTTTGACGCTATCCTGTTTATAACAAAATCAAAACATTTTCTTAGACCATCTAGTAGTAATTCCTCCTATGAAAATTCACGAATACCAAGCACGTGACCTTCTCGCTGATGCGGGTATACCAGTTCCATCAGGCAAGATGGTCCAAACCATTGAAGAAGCGGAACAACAAGCCAAAGTATTGTTTGATGCAGGCAATACCAAGATCGTGATCAAGGCCCAGGTTCACGCAGGCGGCAGAGGCAAAGCTGGATTTGTAAAACTCGTTAGCTCAGTAGATGAAGCACGCGAAGCAGCAAAGTTCATGCTTACTAATCGAATGGTCTCGCCACAAACCGGCGAAGATGGCCTGGAAGTTAAACGCCTTCTTCTTGCTGCTGGAGTTGAAATCGAAAAGGAATACTACCTGGCAATAACTGTCGATCGAACTAACAACACCTCGACAATGATCGCATCAGCAGAAGGTGGTGTGGAGATCGAAGCGGTCGCGGAAAGTAATCCCGATGCGATTCACAAAACGCCCATGCATCCTCTGCTAGGCCTCGAACCATACCAAGCTCGACAATTAGCGTTTAAGCTAGGTTTCGTTGGTAAACAAGTTGGCCAGGCGGTAAACATTATGATGCGCTTAGCCAAGCTGTTTATTTCAAGCGATGCCAGCCTTGCGGAAATCAATCCGCTAATTGTTACGCCGCCCACAGATGAACATCCCAACGGGCTGGTGCTAGCGATTGATGCCAAGTTCAGCTTTGATGACAACGCCATGTTCCGCCAAAAGCACATTGCGGATATGTTCGATCCAGCTGAGGAAAACCCCGCTGAAATGCGCGCTAATAAATTTGATCTGAGTTATGTTGCACTTGATGGCAATATCGGTTGTCTGGTAAATGGGGCCGGCCTGGCCATGTCCACTATGGATATTGTCAAGCTCCATGGCGGTGAGCCTGCAAACTTCCTGGATGTAGGTGGAAGCGCAACCGAAGAAGCGGTAACCGAAGCCTTTCGCATTATCCTTTCAGATAAACGTGTGCAAGGAGTATTAGTAAACATCTTCGGCGGAATAATGGAATGTGACAAAATCGCCCGCGCCATAGTCGCATCAGCAAAGGAAGTAGGTTTTGAAGTCCCGTTAGTTGTTCGTCTCGAAGGAACCAACGTAGCTGCTGCCCGCAAAATCCTGGAAGCAGCCCGCAGTGAAATCCCATCAATGACAACAGCAACCGACCTAGCCGACGCCGCCAAAAAGGTTTGTGCTGCGGTTACTGTCGCTGTATAGTTTATATAGAGTGATTTGCTTCGAAGTATTGAGATTCCCCACCCGGAATACCTTTTCACTTATCCCGTTGCTTGTACAATTGCTCAATGTACTCCAAAGAAGGTATCTGCCACTTATAGCTTCCAGAAGTCCCGCGGGCCATTGCCAAAGCATTGCGCCCCTTATTATCTATAGCATCAAGATCAGCGCCTGCATCTATCAGGATCTTAATTCGATCGGTAACATGCGACATAGCTGCGTACATCAGAGGTGTCATCAGCTCTTTATCGCGGGCCTCTAGATTTGCACCAAGATCAAGCAACCGCTGAATTAATGAATTCAGTGAAGGAGCATCGTCAGTCCTGTTTGAAACGCCAGAATCCAGTGCATACATAAGCACTGTGCGGCCTATGTTGTCGGCTGCATTTACATTTGCTCCCTTATCAAGCAAGAATTGTGTCGTATTAAGCTGCTGTGACTCGTAGTAGCTCCTAAACCAACCATCAGCATTAAACGCATGCATGAGAGGTGTTAGACCGACACTATCCGGGGTGTCAATTTGCGCACCATCATTAAGGAGTGATCGTACACTCAGTATGTCGCCAGCCATAGCGGCCAAGCAAAGCGCAGGCAAGTTGTTAATGCCAGAAATTTCTGCAATTGCATTTGAATCAGCTCCAGCGTTTAGCAACATTTCAACTGCATTTGGATTCTCGAAATCTATAGCTACACCTAATGCGGAACGTCTCGTCTCCCACTCAATATCCCACCATTCTGTGCTAACAACACTCGGATTTGCGCCAGCATCTAATAACAACTGAACAGCTTTTGGATGCTCGGACCTGATAGAGAATATAAGCGCTGTTTCTCCCGATGGTGTTGCTATATCTACCTCAGCTCCATGAGCTAACAAAGATTGGACAGCGTCCTCCCCGGTTTGCTTGCATAAAAAAGTGGAGCTTGCGCCACGATTTGCAACATACATCAGAGGGGTCATGCCTTTTTGTCCTTCACGATAGGTTGATCCATTTTCACCCTTGATTGGGCCGCCATCAACTACGTTCACATCTGCTCCTGCAGTAGTAAGCACCTGCATAGCATTCATATTTCCAGTGCGTGCAGCTATCAATAGTGCTGTGGTCCCATCTCTTAGTTTGATATCAATTTCTGCGCCAGCTTCCAGCAATAACTTTATCTTCTCAGATGATTCATGATGACTTCTCGCGGCAAGGATTAGGGCTGTTGGTTGTAAGCGCTCATTAGAACGTCTCTCAATATCAAAGTTGTGCTCAAGCAGCATCTTCAGTGCATCAGCTGACCCAGATCTAGCAGCGAGAATAAGGGCGGAGTTACCTTTGCGATCAAAAACGGTCGGATCGGCACCAGCTTCCAGCAGAATGGTTGCTGCTCTTCCCCCAAAGGATGATAGCAACGGCCTTCTACCATTGCGGCCTAAACTGTTAGGATCTGCTCCGGCATCTAGCAGCAGTCTTACTTTCTGATCTGCATCTTCCTCAGAGCTTGCAGCTTTACACAGCAGGTCTCCTCCATTCTTGTCTAGATTGATATTATTTGCTTCTATTGATGCTGTGAGTAACTGCGCAAACATCTCGCTATTGCCGTATAGCGCAGCTACCAAAAGTGCATTCCAGCCATACTTCGTCTTAGGTGTAAAATCTGCACCAGCATCAAGCAAAAGCCGTATTCGCTGCGAGTCTGAAGTCGATGCTGCTTGCATTAGTATCGTTTTGCCATTCCTGTTTCTTGCATTGGCATTAGCGCCTGCCTCAATCAAAGTAGCTAAACGATGTGCATCGCCTTGGCGTGATCTAACAACACGGTTTGGTACAAGCCAAGAAAGGCCGATCGCACCACCAAAATGAGGGCGAATGTAGCTTCTCATTGATTCGATTCGATATTTCTCAGTGAGCAACTCTTTGCGCGGGTACTCTAGTGGTGATGCGTCGCCACAAGCATAAAACATAGCAGTGCGACCTCGACCGTCGCTGGTTTCTATATCCGCTCCTGCTTCAATCAGGATTTTAACACAAGGAAGTAGATCACTTCCAATAGTTGGGATTGTTCCGATTGCAACCATGAGAGGTGTGATGCCATACTTTGCTTTGGCATTGATATCTGCACCAGCCTTAATCAAAAAACGGGCTGCCTCTGGCTTCCCACGCGAAACCGCCCACATTAGAGGCGTGGCATCACGATGTGTATTTGAATAGTGCAGATCTTCTACTTTAAGATCTACCGGTACACCCTCTGCAAGCTCTGCGCGGATGGTTTCTATGTCGCCGCGCATGGCGGCCATATGAATAGGCGCAAATTCACGGTAATGGTCGTTTACGGCTATCTCTTGATACCCAACGCCATCATTACTTGAATGCTCATACTCGTACACTTCACCTTGCTGGGCCAAACATAATCCTGTGAAACATTCAGCCAAAGTGAAACCGAGTGTAAATGCTAATAATCGCATGAAGTACCTCCATCATTTCCTGGCATCCAACGCATCAATGGTGAGATCCATGAATTCCCAGAAATTTATCTTATTCCAGCCACGTAGCGTATTCCTTTGCTGACTTGTCAAAGTTGATGGTCTCTCAAATGTTTCCATCCATAAATCTAATTACAGCACGCTATAATAGACGCATCACACCATCAGTAAGTTCGCATTCCTCGGAGAAAAAGATGTACCCCAAACTACTCTGCTTTGTATTTTCGCTCGCAATTACCGCATTTTCAGCAGCGCAGAATGCACATGAATACTACACACTTGATCTTAATGATGGATCGCGCCTTCTTTACGCACTGGTGTTACCTGATGATTTTGATGCGGATAATACCTATCCCGCATTGCTTGCAATGCCGCCCGGTCAGCAGACATACCAAATGGTCGAGTCAGGCTTACTGCGATTTTGGGGTAAGCAGGCAGCAAAGAGTGGCTGGATCGTGGTAAGTCCCGTTGCGCCCGATGGCGTACTGTTCTTCCGTGGATCTGAAGTACATATTCCACAACTGCTCGATCATATTCAAAGCAAATACAAGATCGAACAAGGCAAATTCCATATAGCAGGCGCATCCAACGGCGGGCGCAGCTCCTTTAGAATTGCTGGCCTATACGCCGAGCATTTTCTCTCACTAACGGTACTACCCGGTTTCCCGCCAAACGAAGATGATGTTAAACGTCTAAGCAAACTAAAAGATATGCCTATCAATATGTTTGCGGGAGGCGATGATATTCGCTGGGTTAAGAAAATGAACGAAACAAAGCAGATGCTGAATGAACTCGGCATCATCGAAGTAACAACAAAGATATTTACCGGTGAAGGGCACGTCCCCCAAAGCTTGGAAGGGCTAGTCATCATGGACTTGCTGGACACAATCCGAAAAGGAATTGCGCCTGCTTCTGTTGATGAGCAAGCGGTTGGGTACGCACTCGATCAACTTCACGATGCAGCCTCCAAAGCTGATGGCGAGCGTTACTTTAAACTGTTCGCACCTGATGCTGTGTTTCTAGGCACAGATGCGAGCGAGCGTTGGTCAATCGAGCAGTTCAAAGCGTACGCCAAGCCGCATTTTGAAGCAGGAACCGGATGGACATATCAAATGCGCCAGCGCAATATCTTCATTGATTCAGATTCCAACACAGCCTGGTTCGATGAAGTCTTGCACAATGATAAGTATGGAAAATGCAGAGGAACAGGTGTGCTTGTCAAGCACAACGATGGTTGGAAGATCGTGCAGTACAACCTGATGTTCCCAATTCCCAATGATATAGCCAAAGATGTAATAAAGATGATCAAAGAGCACGAAGAATCCAAGCCTTGATTCCATCTTCAAGATGACCGCATGTATTAATATCCGTGGGCGTAGCTTCGGCCTTTAATTACACGGCCCCCAGTTAGTTGGCGAGCATGGTGGTGGATGAAAAACCCCCGGCCGATGAGGGCCGGGGGCGTTATGGTTAGAGGTGTTGGGCGAACGTTACTTATTTGGCGCACGGCCCCCAATTGGCGAAGAGGATGAGGAGGTCGGATACGCTGACGAAGCCGTCGCCGTCGAAGTCGGGCGGGTCGGGAGTCGGGACAGGGCCCCAGGCTGCCAGCAGCACGAGAAGATCGGACACGCCGACTTCTGCGTTGTTATCAAGGTCCCACGGGCACTTTCCAGGCGTACCGGCAGCATCAAAGACGTAGGCTGAACCGGAAGAGCTGCCATTATCATCATCACCTCGTGCGCCAACAATGATTGTATCGTTATCGAAGGCAACTGCCGCACCAAAGTTGTCGTTGTTGCCAGCATCAGATTGCAGCAGCTTGGCGTGCTCGGACCAGATACCACGGGCATCGCGAGTGAAGATGTGTGCGGAACCACTGGGAGCGTCGTGGCTGGCACCGACAACAAGCGTGTCGCCCTGGATGGCTACGGAAGCGCCGAAGTTGTCGGGTGAAGAATTACCGTCGGGATCCAGTACCTGCTGCATCAACCAGTCGCCCTGCTCGTTGCGGTCAAATATGTACGCCCGGGAAACTGAGAATGTCAACGAGCCTATGACGAGGGTGTTGCTATCAAAGGCTACGGAACCGCCGAAGAAATTGAAGGACTTTACGGGATTGGGATCGAGTAACTGTGCCTGTTGCGCCCAATTGCCATTTTCATCACGGGTGAAGACGTACACTGCGCCAAACGTGGTCTGCTCAGGATCATCAAGGCCAAAAAAGGGCGCACCGACAATGATCGTGTCGCCTTGAATGGCTAGCACGTCAGTGGCGTTCGTACCCGGCGCGGATAGTGTGGATTCATGCGACCAATGGCCGTTTTGATCGCGGACGAATATGAAGACCTCCGGAATGTTGCTGGAGATCAAGCCGACGACAGCCGTATTCCCTTCGAGCGCAACAGACCCTCCTAGATTCGTGATTCGGGGATCGGAGACCATTAGTTTGGCCTGTTGTGACCAGTCGCCTTGCTCGTTACGTGTAAAGATATAGGCAGCGCCATCGATCTCACTATTCGCAGCGGCTGGCGCACCGACAATGATCGTGTCTCCGTCGATACTGACTGCTCTACCAAATCCATCGCCACACGCTGCATCGCACACCACAAGATTTGCATGCTCAACCCAATTACCTTGAGCATCTCTATTATATATATAGACCAACCCAGGTCCTGTGGGTTCCGGCACATAGTTTGGTGCACCGACTACTAGCGTGTCACCATCAATCGATACTGATTTGCCGAACCTCCCAAGTTCAATGCCCGGGACAGGGAGCAGCTTGGCGATCTCATTCTGTTCTGGAGGATCTGCGTGAATGGGCGCGGTGCCCAAGGCGAACAGTGTCGCGCCTGCAAATAAGAATGTAGAAAACAAACGGCCAGTTTTAGGTGAGTGTTGCTGATTCATCTGCGTTGCCTCCTCGCTAAGACTATGCACTCACAGGAATCGTCTGTGTAACGCATATGGTAAGCGAATTATACATCAATGAATATAACCTGCGACCTGCCCGCAGCAGGCCCTTTCATATTTATGTCCATGCAGAGGTCTGATCTTGCAGAAATCCAGATACTTTCTTCCTTCAGGAACACGACCCCCAATTTGCGAAGAGGATTAGAAGGTCAGCCGTTCCGACGATTCCATTGTCATCAAAGTCGGCTGAATTGCAGGGATTCGATCCCCATGCTGCGAACAATGCCAGGAGGTCCGAGGTACCGACGCTACCATCAGCATCGAGATCCCACGGGCATGTTAAAGGTGGAAGAATATCAAAGATGTAGGCTGAGCCGGAGGAGCTGCCATTGTCATCATCAGCTCGTGCGCCAACAATGATTGTTTCGTTATCGAAGGCAACTGCTGCACCGAAGACGTCGTTGCTGCCAGCATCAGATTGCAGCAGCTTTGCGTGCTCCGACCAGATTCCACTCGCATCTCGAGTGTAGATGTGTGCAGAACCACTGGGAACGTCGTGGCTGGCTCCGACAACGAGTGTGTCACCTTGAATGGCTACGGAAGTGCCAAAGTTGTCTGATGAAGAGTTACATTCGGGATCTAGTACCTGCTGCATTAACCAGTCACCCTGCTCGTTGCGGTCAAAAATGTAAGCCCGGCTAACTCCGTATACCAACGAGCCTATGACGACAGTGTTGCTATCAAAGGCTACGGAAGAGCCGAAGAAATTGAAGGGCATTTCGGGATTGGGATCGAGCAGCTGTGCCTCTTGCGTCCAATTACCATTTTCATTGCGGGTGAAGATATACACTGCGCCAAACGTGGTATGCTTATCATCATCAATGCCAAAAGCTGGCGCACCGACAATGATCGTGTCGCCTTGAATGGCTAGCGAGTTAGTGGAGTTAGTACCCGGCGCCGTTAGCGTGGATTCATGCGACCAATGGCCGTTTTGATCGCGAAGGAATATGAAGACCTCCGGAATTTCGGTAGAGATCATGCCGACTACAGCCGTATTCCCTTGGAGCGCAACAGACCCTCCTAACTTAATAATTAGAGGATCGGCAACCTCGAGTTTGGCCTGTTGTGTCCACTCACCTTGCTGGTTTCGCGTAAATATATAGGCAGCGCCTATGATCTCACTATTGGCAGCTGCAGGCGCACCTACAATGATCGTGTCTCCGTCGATACTGACTGCTCTACCAAATCCATCGCCACACGCTGCATCGCACACCACAAGATTTGCATGCTCAACCCAATTACCTTGGGCATCTCTATTATATATATAGACCAACCCAGGCCCTGTGGGTTCCGGCACATAGTTTGGTGCACCGACTACTAGCGTGTCACCATCAATCGATACTGATGTGCCGAACTTCCCAAGTTCAATGCCCGGGACAGGGAGCAGCTTGGCGATCTCATTCTGCTCTGGAGGATTTGCGTGAGTAGGCGCAGTGTTCACCGCGAACAGAATCGCGCAAGCAAGTGAGAATGTAAAGAGCAAGCGGCCAGTATTAGGTGTGTGTTGTTGATTCATCTGCGTTGCCTCCTCGCTAAGATATGCACTCACAGAAATCGTCTGTATACAGCATATGTTAAGCGAATGATACATCAATAAAATAACCTGCGACCTACCCGCAGCAGGCCTTTTCATAATTATGTCCACGCACAGGTCTGATCTTGCAGAAATCCATGTATTTTCTTCAGGAACACTGCCCCCAAAAGGAAAAGAGGATGAGAAGATCAGCCGTTGCAACTTCTCCGTTGCCATCTAAATCAGCGGGGTGACCAGGGTTGGGGCCCCATGCGCCGAATAGCAGGAGTAAATCGCCTGTAGTAACCATGCCGTCGCCATCAAAGTCAGCAATGCAAGGCGCACAAGAAGAATCCTTACATGCGACACCATCACCTTGGTATATGCCGCCAAATACATTCGCACAAGAACTTTGTGAAGTTACAAAGCAGTCATCATCGGGATCACAGCATGCGCCGAGTGGGGGGCATGTAAAGGTTCCGCAATCTTGTCCGGGCGCCCAAATGACGCCACCAAGTATGGTACATTCTTGGATAGTTGAGACTACGCAAATATCAAAGGGGATGCAGCATGCTCCGAGTGGGGCGCACACAGCATCATCGCACGTGACATCATCGCCCTGGTATATGCCACCGTCAGTCTGGCATTGCGATTCCGTAACAACGATACACAAACCATCGAATAGACAGCAGGCTCCCGTCGGATCCCTCTTGGGATCCCCCTTCGGCTCCGCCATCGGATCAGCGCGACCGGAGATACAAAGTATTGCAATGGCAAGAGTTGCCAACGTGATTTGTCGAATCGACCTATTTGTGATTACAACTTTCATAGTTTAGCACCGAGTCAGGGACACGGCCCCCAGTTGGCGAAGAGGATTAGTAGGTCTGATGTGTTTACTATGCCGTCGGCGTTGAAGTCGGCTGATCCGGCTGATCCCCATTGTGCGAACATCATGAGTAGATCGCCGACGCCGACGCTGCCGCTGTTGTCCATATCCCATGGGCAGGGTGGTTGATCACACTCATCAGGTAGGCCGTTGTTGTTTTTGTCTGTTGCGTTGCCATCTGCGATGTCGCAGATATCGATTATGCCGTTGTTGTTGCAATCACCCAGTCCGCCGAAGATGAATGCTGCTCCTGCCTCGCTGTGGCCGTCAATGATCGCGAAATTAGCACCAACTATGACGTTCTCGCCATCGGTGTTGGCGTGTGTGCCAAAGGCCTCGGCCCCATCAAACTCAGATGCATAGAGCTTGGCGGTTTCGTTCCACTGTTGGGAATCGAATGT
>JACZRS010000007.1 GCA_022574595.1 Planctomycetota bacterium
GGGGTAATTAATGGGTGGGCGATTTGCTTGATAATTGATAGAGGAGGAGCTTTACGTGTTGGCCTTGTGCTCTCGGGTTCGTCAAACTCTTCGTGCAGTGTTGGGTGCTGCGCTGCTGCGTTGCTTGCGGATTCATCTATTATTTCCAGAAGTGAGCGTAGTTTTCGATCTGGTAAATCCCCGTACTTTCCAAAATCGGTTGAGCGGATGGTTGCATCCATTTGCCCGATGCATGCCACCATTTGCAATTCGATTCCGAGGAATGTGTTGGTTGTGCGATTAAGTCGCTGGCGCATTCGCTCAGCTGCGTGTCGATCAGAGCCTAGTACCGCAAGATTTATAGTTGGAAGCTGGCAATTGTTTTTTTCCGCTGCTTCGTAGAGTTCTTTTACAATTTGATACGCTGCTACTACCGCAGCTTCATCAGCGCTACTTAGAATGGTCAATCTATCTGCGCCTGCGAGCACTAATTGTGCCATAGGCGTATTTGGCGGCGGGCGGACTATCCAAGTGTCAGCTGCGGAGGCTACTAGTGCAATTGCATCATCAAGTGTGGATTTACTCTCAGGCGGCGATGGAATTGGTTTTTGCGCACGAATTAACTGAAGCGTTGCCGAATCAGTTTCCATTCGAAGTAGGGCGGTCGGACCTTCTTCTCGTGCGATTGCATCTGCGTATGGTGTCAGCCACACACCCGCTCGAACAGGAAGATGTCCAATGATAGCAAGCTCGATGATGATTTTTTCATCATTGAGATTAGGGGGATATTGTGGAAACTGTTCCGGCTCAGTGAGGAACAGTTCAGCTAGCTCATCAAATGGATCCATTGGCTGTGTCATAACGAGCCTTCGGTTGATTCGGGAACAATTAAAACGCTATTTGGTTCGCCGTACTCATTAAGCTGAGTGCGAGCATTATACGGATCCGCCTGCCATCTGCCGTTGATTACAAGTCGATATTGATACAGGCCGGGCGGAATTTGCACAAGTGCTTGTTGAACACCAAGTTGTGGTTGATGAATAAGCACAGTAGCGGTCGGCGACCATTGGTTAAAGTCGCCAGCCACAGCAATTGACGTTGTTGCTTCTCCCGGTTGAACAAACAATACGCCTTTATCCGTGCAATTTGCACCACAATTAGGCAATGTAGTTGCGTGTGGGCGGCCTAGCGTTGTTGGTTGCGGTTGAGTAAAAGTGAGTGTTGGGTGTGTTTGCGGTTCTATCAGTTGGCTAAGGTCCATTGGCCTATCTGCAGGGGCAATAGTGGATTTAACCTCTACTTGGCTTGTTGCGGATTGTGGATTGGGAGATTCTGCTGCTTTTGCTTGTGCTTCTCTTTGTTGACGAAAAGTGCGAACACGTCTAGCAAGTTCTTCAGCTCGTCCTTCACGCGGGCGATCTCCAGTGAACCTGCTTGAGACAGGTGCAAATGGCTGGATGGGCCTAAAGCGTGCTGGCAGTGGTTCGTGCCTACCAGCCATGACCTCAATTTCAACGCCTCTGCGTGGAGGATGGTCATCAAGCCAATCTGCGAGCTCTTTGTAATCCGCAGCCGCCTGTGAATTCGGCGCATATTCGATAACAGGTTGGCCAAAGCTAATTGCTTCGCGCAATGCTTCATTCTCACGAATTACTACAGGCAGGATTTGACCAACGAACCGCCTTTGTAGTGCCCTTAGGATTTCCGTAGCCAGTGATGATCTTTCATCATAGATTGTCGCAATCATGTGGCAGGCAATTGGTCTACCTAAGCGGTCAATAAGTTGGCGTATTGTTCTCCACTGCTTTTCCGCACCGCGCAAGGCAAAGAAACCAGTTTCAACGGGAATGATCGTTTCACGGGCTGCGCGCAAGGCGTTAAAGGTAAGTAGGCCTATGGTTGGCGGGCAGTCGATTACGCATCGGTCATATTTGTCAGCTAAAGCTGAGCATACTGCTGCAAGTCTACGATCTCGATCTGGCCTTTGGTGAAGCCCGCCTCCGGGTGCTTCAAGTCCCGCCAGCCTCATTGTGCTGGGAATAAGGTCAAGATTCCGAGCTGCTTCCCAAAGGAATTCGCTTCGATCCAATTGAGTAACATCATCCGCAAGCAGAACCTCGCTTATGCTTTTTTGCACGCACCCTTCAGGCACGCCTAGTCCCGTCGCACAATGTGATTGTGGATCGAGGTCAATAAGCAGTGTTCTTTGGCCACGATGCGCAAAAATTGCAGCTAGATTGATAGCCGTAGTGGTTTTGCCACTTCCACCTTTCTGATTGACAATTGCGAAGGTTCGCACCTTGAGAAAATCCTCTAGGGTTGGAGTTAGGGACCATTCCGGCTTATTAACGCGCAACAACAGACAACTTGGGTTATCGGAATCGCAAGGCTCAGAGGTTGAAAAGCTATGGGTAAGACCTTATTTAGGAACCGGTACGACCCAATACAAAGTCACTTTTTTAGGCCAACCACCATATTTTGGAAGTTCCTTGGAGCTGCATCGCTTGACTAATACTGCATTTTCTTCATTTGCGATCAGCCAATTTGAGATGTCTAGCGGCTCAGAACTGCGTTGCCCTGCAACAAGCCAGAAGGGCTGCTCATTGTGAAGTGCTGTGAGTAACGGTATGGATCCATCTTTGACACTAGATCCGAGATGGCCCTGGAGGTGTGATGATCCAGCAGCCCAGTAAACTATGGGCGTGGGAAATTCACTTATATATTGCTGTGTTTCGTGAATAAATTCGTTGATATCATCGCCGAAGCCAGCATGGATAGCAGGGTTTGATGGTTTATATTCATTGATCAGAGTCATGGTTAGTAGAGTTGCGATAGCTGCAGTGACGCTGATCCAAGCCGCAGTCTTCACTATACGCTTAGGTAACTGAAGTACCCACCATGCAGTTAGCAATGCACCGGGGGCGAAAGCTGCTGCGATGTAATCTGCTCGCTTACCAGTACTTAACGTATATAAGCAGATGATAATTATTACAAATAGAGCAGCCCCGTTCAGGTAACTGCCTAGCTCGCCAAGTTTGCGCCACCTTCGAACTTTTTGCATAGCCCCTTCTGAAACATTTATTCGAGTCCAAATTGTGAACATTGCAATTATTGAAAGAACTGACCATGGAGCAAAGCGAGTCAGGTAATAGAGAGGCATGTGAATGATGCTTCTAAAGAAATCAATTGGGCCGTTGGTGTTTCCTTGATCGCCCAGGCCGGTTATGCGTCCAGCGACTTCATCGAACCAAAGTTTTTGCATTAGATGCTCTCGGTCAATATGAAAAACGCCCCAAACCCATAGGCCAAAGAATATTGTGCACAAGGGTAATCCCCACCACCAGCCAAAGATTGTAGTTTTTCGTAGCGATCCACCAAGTGGCTTGGCAGCAATAAGCGCATACAGTGGCAGGACAATAGCTGGCGGACCTTTTGTAAGTGCAGCAAAAAGTACACATAACCAAAAAGCGCCCGCTAGCGCAAATCTTCTTGTGGTTGTTAGATCTTCATCTCTTGCGATAAGTAGAATCGTGGCTGTGATCCAGCCAAGGACTAGCCAAAGTGTCAGCACCATGTCCGGGCGCGCTAAGTAGCCAAGCTTAAAGAACATATAGTTGCTCGCAAGCATCATTCCTGTAAGCCAACCGAGTGCCCCGCTGTGCTTACTGTCCAACCTTCTGCCAAGGCGCACCATAACCAGCCAGCACAAGCAGAGAGCTAAAACACTTGGGGATTTATGAGCAAAGTCCTTATCGAATCCCATCAGTTTTACCATTGGAACCGCGAGCCAGTTGTATAGTGGAGGCTTGGTAGCGGGAAACTCGCCTCGCTCAATAGGCAGAATCCAATTGCCGTTGACGATGATGTCCGTTGTGTAGGCCATCGTCATTGGTTGAGTTTGGTCGTAGGCATCAGATGGGCCGAGCATTCGCGCTCCTAATGCCCAGATAAGTGCTGCGATAGAGAAGTACTTAAGCGCAGCAATAATGCCAAATCTGCTTTTATTGTTTGGCTCGATGTTGACTTGTGGATGCATAATTTTGCTTAGCGAGATTTTCAATTATTCAAACGGCTTTTGCGCCCACTGAATCCCATGCGCGTAAGATAATCTCTATGGGCAGGTCATCAACTATTTCCGCTTGGCCAGGTCCACAAGGTAGAACTAACCGAAGCTTGCCTTGGCTTGTCTTCTTGTCAAATCGCATAGCGTCTAAAAGTCTTTGTTCATCCACAGGATTTTCAAGACAGATAGGTAGGCCAAGTGTTTTAAGAACCTTTGTCAATTTTTCAAGATCCTGTTGGCTTTGTCTTTGAGTTTCTATTGCGCACTTCATTGCAGCTACTAAACCGATAGAAACCGCTTCGCCGTGCGCTATATCTAGTTCGTGGATAGATTCAATTGCATGGGCGAATGTGTGTCCGAGGTTTAATAATGCTCGCAATCCAGCTTCACGCTCATCTTGCTCAACAATTCTAACCTTAATGCGCACACATCTTTCGATGAGTTCCGTAATCAGCTCAGGGTCAAGATCGAGAATTTGTTGAGCGTTGCTTGACAGAAAATCCAATAGGTTTGCGTCTGCAATCAGTGCGTACTTAACACATTCACCTAGCCCGCAGCGGAAGTTGCGAGCACTAAGCGAATTAAGAGTTAGTGGATCAATAAGTACAGCCCGTGGCTGCCAGAATGCTCCGATTAGATTCTTTCCCAGCCCTCCCGTGGGTAGTGGGAAGTTTACGCCGGTTTTCCCTCCGATTGCTGCATCTACCATTGCCAGCAAAGTTGTGGGGACTTGTATTAACGGAACGCCCCTCATGTATGTAGCAGCTGCTAGCCCTGCGGTGTCGCCAATGATCCCTCCACCTAATGCGACTACTGGGCTCTTGCGATCGAGAGAAGCTGCGAGCATTGTTTGATATACGCTTTGGGCGGTTTCCAGCGTTTTATATTTTTCATTTGCAACAAGCTCAATAATTGTTGTTTCAAAACCAGCACCACGCAAGGAACTTTGAGCGAGTTTGCCATGCGTATTTGTAATTTGTTTATCCACTGCAAGTAGCGCTTTATCACTGGGCGCAACCTCACTGATAATTGATCCAATGCGCTCTAGCAAACCAGGTGAGATTATCACCTTGTAATTAGCGCCTGGTATGTTTACAGGGATGGTTATATCGCTCATTAGCTATTCTTACCTTGACGCTTCAGTTGCACCAACGCCTCAGCTGGATCAATCGGATAATGATACATCTTCGTCCAACTGCTGTGAATCAGTTGACCTTCGTTTGTGGGCTTTTGTGTTGCAATGGGCCGCTTGCGGCTTCGCGTTAACATAAGAATTGCGAATCAATGTTTCCAGCCGTCCTTGCTTCCAGTGGTATCCCGATGGAATCGGGATCTCGCCCGTACATATTCTTGATTAAAGAGTAAACATTCAATAAGAATGACCGCACAGGCGAGATCCCGATTCCATCGGGATGCCACTTAAGAATTCAATCTTTAAAGCTTTACGGCTTGTTGCGCAAACTGAGTGCAAACTACTAATACGTGAACCGCGGTCGCAGTCTCCATAGGCGACTCGCAAAGCCGAGACGACGCGGCTCACTTGATTTGCTACACCTCCCGCCGGAGAGTGAATGTTAAAGAAATTATAATTCTCACCCCAAACAAACAATGTACTTATCCCCTTTTCCTATTTTTTTCGACCCTCTGTATATGAGATTGTTAGGCAAGATATTTTCTACCACGTCTATCTTTACGCTTGTATTTTCTCTGATACTCACGCCGTTGCTTTGTAATTTCGTATAACACAATTCCTGATGTTGTTCCCAAATTTAGACTTTCGATCATGCCGACCATTGGGATGCTTACGCACATTTCACTGCGTTTTAGGGCGAGATCGCTAATTCCCCTCGACTCACTTCCAAACCATATGGCTAGTTTGGCATGCTGGGTATAGTCAACCTCGTTCAAATCAAAATTATTATGTCCATTTACATGTGGCGATGTAACAATAGATACAAATTGGTTTTTCTCCAAGTGCTGGAGACACGCTTCGGTACTATCAAACCTCTTTACGAAGCTCCATTTTATTGCGGAAACCGATGTTGACAACAGTGATTTCTTTTCCCGCATCTCTTGCCAATCATCGGGCAAGGCCTTCCGAGAGTCTACGATATAAGTTTTCTCCACACCTAAAGCATTTACATTTCTTACTACAGTTCCGATATTTTTTATATCGTGTGGATCTTCTATAACAGCAATTAAGTTTTTGCATCTATATTCCTTTATTTTATCTGCACGCTGCCGTTTTTTACTTTTGGGTGCTGGTTCATCCACTAGCTTCTCTCCGGTGCTGCTATATTGACTAACAGTTGATTGATCGGAATTCCGTGAGCAGGGGTAGTGGTCCATGATATGCGAGCCCTATCCATCCGCCAACCTTATGCAGAATTGATTCTTCGTGGTGAGAAGACCATTGAATATCGGTCTCGACCCACGAAGATCATTGGAGAGCGGTTCTATATATATGCATCGAGGAAGTGGGAGAGAACCCTCACCCCAACCCTCTCCCAAAGGGAGAGGGAGTAAGAAATACCCGCTATTTACTGTCACGCCTCACCATGACGCTTTAGTTGCGTTAACGCCTGGGCTGGATCTTTGGGTAATGATACATCTTCGTCCAGCAGCAGTGAATCAGTTGATCTTCGGTGGGCTTCCTTAGAGCTATTGCGAATATGTCTTGTATAAGCTAGCAATATGATAAATACGACTAAGCCGATCGCTACTGGTATTGCCAGAACCAGCATGGGATTACTTGCTGATCCTGTTGCTGTTAATGCGCTTTCAGGAAATGCTCCAACAAATGCGGGGTAACTATGTTCTTCACCATCTTTAGCTATCGCATCAACACGTTTATAAAATCTTGCGATTATCTCAACCGCTTGACCATCTCGGAAAGTTTGGTCATCAATATTTTTAACAATATAAACAAGGATCGGCCGAGAATCTGAATCGCGCACAAACCATTCGCCTAAACCCTTATTTAGCCCCGGCAAAGGATTATGCTGCTGCAACTTGCCAGTTATTTTGCAAAGCTCACCTCTGTACTTCTCAGGGTTTACAAGCATCGCCTGATAGTCAGGTTCCAATCGAATAGCAGCATCTCCAATCCCATGGGTCCAGGATCTCACATTTTCAACCAGTGCAGTAAACGCTGCTTCCTGATGATCCCGCCCATCAAAAGCTGTATCTAAAGCAGTACGCTGATCATCAGTAAGTGGCGAAATCGACGCAATCGCAAAACAGAGAATGATAGTTCCTAAAGCCATTAGTTCTAGTGTAGGTTAGATAAGTTATGCATGCCCAATCTATGATGAAACTGCTGCAAGTTGTTCTAGGATTGCGACGTGGGATTTGATGCCCATCTCGAAGCAGCGCATCTCGAACTTTTCGTTGGGTGAATGGACGCGATCATCATCTAGGCCAAACCCTATTAGTAGAGAATCGAAGCCGAGGATTTTTTGGATTGAACCCACCAGTGGGATCGATCCGCCTGTTCCGATTAGAACTGCATCTTTAGAGTATGTTTCGCTTAGGCCTTTCATTGCTGCTTGCAAATATGGTGAGTCGGTCGGTACACGAATGGCTGGGCTGATGCCGTGGCTCTGTATTTCCCATTTGCAGCCTGGGGGTGTGCGCTGCTGGAAGAATTGTTTGAGGCTTTCAAAGATTTTATCAGGGTCTTGGTTAGCGACGAGCCTGCAGCTTACCTTTGTGCTGACTTGTGCGCCTATTACAGTCTTTGCACCGGCTCCTGTGTATCCGCCCCATATGCCGTTGATATCGCAGGTTGGTCTGGACCACATTCGCTCTAATGTGCTGTGGCCTTTTTCACCAAAAGGCTCTTTGTAGCCCGCTGTTGCTAAGAATTCTGTTTCATCAAAGCCGAGTTGTTCCCATTGCTTAATTTCCTCTTCACTTAAAGGTAATACATCATCGTAAAACCCTGGAATTTGCACGACACCATCATCATTGTGTAGTTGGCTTAGCACTCTGGTCAGTGCGTTTATTGGGTTTACTACAGCTCCGCCATACATTCCTGAATGTAGATCGTGGCTTGGGCCTTTTAAGGTGACTTCGGTATATACCAGGCCGCGCAGCATGTAAGTTATGGCTGGGGTTTTTACATCCCACATTCCCGTATCGCAAACAATACAAGTATCCGCAGTCAGCATCTGCTTATTCGCTTCAAGAAACGGATCCAGACTGGGGCTTCCTGATTCTTCTTCACCTTCCAGAAGAATCGTAACTCTAATTGGTAACGAGCCGTGCACAGCCATCCAGGCGCGGAAGGCTTCGACAAAAGTCATGAGTTGGCCCTTGTCATCGACTGCCCCGCGCGCCACGATGCTTTTGCCATGTTCAGAATCAACTAGTGTTGGTTCAAAAGGTGGGCTGTTCCAAAGATTGAGCGGATCAGGTGGCTGCACATCGTAATGGCCGTAGTACAGGACGTGCGGCACGTTATCTTTATCGGGGCCGGGGTAATGCGCGGTGACCATGGGATGACCATCTGTATCGTGCAGCTTTGTATCGAACCCGATCGAAGCCAAATCATCGACCATGAACTGCGCTGCTTGTCGTGTCTGGTCGTTGTATGCTGGATCGGTGCTGATACTTGGTATTTCAAGTAGTGCAAACAGACGCTTTACTGCATTGGGAAGGTTGGCATTTACTTTATCGATAACTGGTTGAGCTGCTTGACCCATTTCATTCTCCTGCGTTAAGTGCGCGCAATAATAAAGCACAGTGTAGCTCTTTTTTTGCAAAGTGAGAATTTAGATGTCAAATGTAGCTGATGTGAGTTGAATCAGCGCGATGATGCAGATGGTAGCGAAGAATAAAAATACTATCCATCTATTGATAAACCGGCGTTCTTGAGGGGGATTACTTAGGGGAGCTTCTAAATTAGTTGGATGATTTATTAGCCCTTCCATTTCTGCATAACTTCGAGCAGGTCTCTTTTTAAGATCACAACCACATCGAGCACAGCGCGGAGCTTGTCCATTGCGTAGCAATTTGCCATCGTATCCGCAGGCAACACATTTGCGAACCAAGAGTCGAGCATCAATAGTCGTGGCTTGTTGAAGCATATTGTTACATACCAGCCTAGCAGGTGATCGATTAATTCCCAAATAAAATTTGTTTGCTTAGCCTTTAGCCTGGCAAAACTTGCGATAAAGCCAAACTAGAGCAATAGTAGGAGATTATGAACCAGGTTATTGTGGATAAGTGGGTTAGTCATCTACGCAGTATCGCTAGCCCAGTGGCGAAACAAGCAGCCTTGTCAACTGCAATTGAAGCTCTCAAGCCCTTCGCCCTGGCAGTGTGTAACGAAGCGGGTGGTGCTATGGCAGCGCCTGTGAATTTGCCACAAGATGATGTAGGGTTGTGGTGGGCGGTTGTGGATCCCAATGTGAACCTTGATTCACTTATTAGCGATCCAGGTTATGGTCCGCTCTGGCCACAAGATGGGTACAAGACAATCGAGGTATGGACGGAGTCGGAACTGTCTGCGCTTCACGCACTTTGGCGGCTTGCGCGCCAAAGAAATTCTGATGATTTGATAAAGAGAGTATCCGGGCTGCGACAATGGCATTTGCAGCACACCCAACCTGATAACGCAACCAACCGACCTTGGGCACTGCATGTATTCTTGCTTGCAGGAACTCCTGAGGATCAACATTACGCAGAAACTCTGTTGCATAACTGCATGGTTATGAGCGGTAAGCCTGATCCGCTAAGTGCGTGGATTCTACTTGATTCTGCAAATGAATTGCAGCATTATTTTGAAAAGTAAAATTAATTTACCCGATATGATCGCTCGTACCGCGCTATTGACAAATCAAGGTCATAGTACTATGCTCATCATTATGTAGCTTGGGCCTTATTGGCCCACCCCGGAGAGTCCAGCTTGGATTCTCACTCGACGAGCAAGCACAACCGCTGTGCTTTTCGAGGAACACATTTATGCTTTACAGCCTGAAGGGTGCAATATGACAAGACCCAAAATGCCCGAACCTTGTGCGGTTTCTCTCGGTGATGTAGCGCGCCGGAAACTTGCCTATCTAGGGATAAACCCGGAACTCGTTGCTTGGATCGCACCGGCGGTTCTGAAGCTTTACGACCAAACCGAGGGAATATCCCATTCAACTGCCCAAGCAGAAAGCTCGTTGCTTCAGCTGGAAAAGCTCGGCGAGTTTTGGAGGCAGTCGAAGCATGACCGTGATACTGGCGTTTGTGAACTGCTCGATATCTTCGCAGCGGATCACTGTCTACCTCCGCGAGAGGAACCAACAGCCGAACAAACTAAAGCGATCAAATGCCTCCAGAGCTTTGTAGATACATGTCGTAATCATGGTGTGGACTTCGGGGCTGCGTTCCCCCGCTTCCTCGCACTCCGACCACCGAGTAGTAGAGATCCCTATAGGGTCATGTGGATTGCGTGGCAATTCTCAATCGCCAATGAAATCTCTGCCGACAACATAAACTTACGCATGATCCTACTTGCATTTGGCGATCAGCCTGATTGGTGGGACTCCCTGCGTAACTACGGCAATCGAAAAGACAACGCAAAATATCCGACCTCTCTTCAACTGTGGCTTGAACTACAGGGCGCACGCACTGCGAAGCATCTTATGAAGGGCATGTCGGATATGAGCCTTCCTTATTTCCTCCGGCGCGCACGAGGAATCGCGTATGTATTTAGCAGCTGGTCATGGTTCAAGAACCAGATCCATCCAGAGTCCTTCGCTGAAGCGGGGAATGACTTCGCAACCATCTGCCGTCACGTATTTGAGGAGGCAGACCGTCGAGCCGCATCGTTCGAGGTCGTGCCGGACGAACTCAGACATGTCTGGCTCCGCTTTGGGTGGATGGTAGTTGAAGAGACGGGGGAATGGATGCTCCCAGAATGTCGCGCGAGACTCATCCGCGCAGCAGCTGATGAGATCGGGCGCCTACGTCCACTGTTGCGCCGTGCCAACGATGATGATGGAGAGCAACTTAAGCAACTCGATCCACACTTCCGCAATTGTATCTTTGTGCTCTTCAAACTCGGATCACTGTGGCAAGCAACAAAGCCCCTCCTGCTCGCTTTCAGGGCAATGAATGAGCGCGCTGTCGGGTACGATCTTCGATACTGGTCGACTGACATGAAAGATGATCCTCCCACTCCGTGGGAGATGATACCGCGTAGCCTGATGAACATGTTGCATCACTACATGGGGCGGGAACAGGATAACGACCCTCAACTAGACAAGTTCCGAGCAGAGTTCGCGCTGTTTTGTTTGGAGCGTCTAAAGACTCGTGAGCGCCGAGGTAAGCAATCCGGCTCAGCCGAGAGTGGCCAAGTTGAAGCCGATCCTGTATGGCGTGAGGGCTTCATTCAGGCGGCGCGCGCACTGTGCGTAAACCCGAAAGGCAAGGGACACCATGTTCTCAACTGGGTGTCCAAGAACGATCCGGATGACACTGTTCGTGAAGTGGCGATGAAGGCATATGCGGAACTCCGGCACCAGCCGAGCCTTCCCAAAGGCCTGTCGCCACGACGCGCTGTGTTCGATGCATTTTGGTGGTTGCGCCAAGCCCACTTGACGAGCCTTGGCGAAATCATCGATCATGACGGGGCAAACCATACCCGAGAAGAGGAGGCACGACGAACTACTGAACTGACTCCGAAGTAAACATTATCAATTTCAATCCATACCGCCGTCCGGTGCGCACTCTGCGCCCACTTGCCTGTAAGGCACCGCGGTTCCATTGGGCGGTCACGCGCGAAAGCGATTGTGGCCCAAGAATTACCTAAAGGAATATATTATGAATTCTCATTTACCCCCTGCTGTAAACTTCCATCTCTGGAAGACCTGCAATCTCAACTGTTTATTCTGCTACGCAACTTTCAACGACACTCCCGAGCTACGGAAGGTCCGTGGCGGGATTAAAGAAGCGGATGCGTTTCGCATAATCGAATTGCTCCGTGATGAGGGTGTCGAGAAACTCACATTCGTCGGCGGCGAGCCGACTCTCTGCCCATACCTGTCTGCACTGCTCCGCCGATCTCGTGAATTGGGCTTCGTTAACACTCTTGTGACGAATGGATTCCGGCTACAACGCATTCTCGAAGAGGTTTCAGACTACCTCAATTGGGTTGGACTCTCTGTGGACTCAGCGAACGAAGTGACTCAGGCTGCGCTCGGTCGTGGACGGGGCAATCATATTGCACAGTCCCTGGAACATTTCCAAAGTCTGCACGACCTCGGCATTCGCGTGAAGCTGAACACCGTGGTCACCTCCCTCAACTGGCAGGAAGATATGAGCGACTTTGTGCGGCGCGTTCGGCCGGAGCGGTGGAAGATATTCCAAGTCTTGCCGATAGAAGGTCAGAACTCCGGCAAGGTCGAGTCGCTCCTTATCACCAGTAAACAGTTTCAGACTTTCGTGAACAGACATCGCAGTCTCATTGATAACGGCATCAAAGTGGTTGCGGAAACCAATGAGGACATGACCGAATCCTACGCGATGATCGATCCGCTGGGCCGCTTCTTCAGCAATGTCGGAGGTCGGCACAAATACTCGCCTCGCAGCATTCTTGAAGTGGGTGTGGTTGAGGCATTCAAACAGATCGCCTTCGATCAGGCCAAGTTTGAAGCACGCGGAGGCGATTACGACTGGGGCACGCCCCAAATCCAAGTTCCGCTCACGATTTCTGTGCGAAGATGACTCACATCCGGCCGAGCCAGATGATACACGCGTTGAACAAATAAAGGGACGGGAGTCGTTGTTTGCAATACAACGACTCACGTCCCCTTTAGAATTACTTGTAAATAAGTTGCCATATTACTTAAAAATAAACTCAAAGATATCAGCTAATGATCCTCTGGGCCTAACTCCATGCATTCTTTGTGGCCGCCTTCAACAGCGCATGTAATAATACCGTCTTCGACTCTAATTGTAAGAGGCGACTGGATTAGCCAATCACAGCCAATGGACAGCTCTAATAGTTCACAGTCTGTATCAGGCAATGGCCAAGCGCGGTCTTCGGGCCTCATCTGATCTTTCTCTTCTGGCACTTCGATTGCTGTCACCATAGCTGCAAGATCAGGATCAGTTAAATCATCATAGAACATCTCTTCACAGTGATCACACGTTCTTCTGTAAAAGACAACGTAGTGCTTGCCATCATCCATATTGCTAGGCCAAATCGGCATGAATTGAAATATCTCTAATTCACGCCACGGCTTGCCGACCCATTCATTCATATCATTCGGCGTATACCATAAGCCTTTTAGAGGCGCAGGATTGGGATTTATTGTTGGATCGTCATGTACTACTGGTGATCCGTTGCCGTTGGATTCTGGCGCTTTTCCCGCAGAAATTATTACACCGAAGCTTAAACCTATTAAAGAAAGCGATAAAACGACGGCGGAAGGCATGGGCCATTTCGGTGACTGCGCTGCTGATTTATGTGTTGTCCTGAAAAACAAGACGCCAAATAGCAAACTGCCATCTGCAATGAGCATGGCCCAGGGCGTAGGCGAGAAGCCACCAAAGCAACCACACTTGGTGATATTCCCTTGAACCATTTCGCCAATGAGCACTATGCAAAATACACTAAGAATAAAAATAGCAGCCGCTCTTGCATACTTTTGCAACAAGACCATAACTGCTATACACACAAACTCTATTGCAATAAGCGAAGCTAATAGAGTCATCAGACTAATGCCCATCTCTTGATCCAGCATTTTCCCTAAAGACAAAACAGTTTTCTCGGGCAGCAACTTTGGTGTTGCTTCAATTAACTTGACAATTGCACCCGATGCCACCCAAGCTGGCACTACGCCGCGGCAGAGAATTGTTCCGATTTGTGATTTTAGTTGTGGTGACATATTTGCTACCTGGATATGTAGAATTAAAGCCTTCTTTAGCCGTCGATCATAGACCTCATTCGAGCATTATGCTGCTGTGGTTCGCCTTGACTTGGCTCAAAGCCTAAAAGCCTGCTTCTCGGACTTTGGGAGTCCAGGCATTGGGACGCTATTATCACTACAATATCACGTTGATTAGCCTGTTTTGTCCCGTGTGTTCGTATCGTATGGCTTTGATCAAACAGGTAGTTCATAGGCCAGTGTTTGCTGTGCCTTTATTGCCAAGGGGATGGTTATACAGGCCGATGATTGCTAAATAGGCGGTTGTATTTCCTCGAATGTAGAGGTCGCTATCGGACGTTAGAATTTGATAGCAGCCGGAGAGATTTAATGGCCCTTAAGATCTTAAAACCAACGACTGTTGATTTACCCTGGCCCGAAGCGCGCAGCCGCGCTGAAGCAGAGTTGCAGCCGATCTTTGTGCCTATTACACCCTGGGCGGATGATCGGGGTTGGTCGCTTATGAATTTGCTTACTGGCGCATTAAGCAAAGAAGGGCAAATTAATTATTCAGTGCAATATCCCGGTGTAGTAAAGGCTTGGCATCGTCACGCTAAGCAAACGGACTTTTGGATTTGCACGACCGGCCACATAAAAGTCGGCGTATATAACGAATCAGAAGATGTTGCCTGGTCAATGGTTTTTGGAGCGCGCAACCCAGGGGTTTTAATTATTCCAACACCACTTTGGCATGGTGCTGCTACAGTTGGAAATGAGTCAGCAGGTCTGCTTTATTATGTAACCAATGCATATAACCCCAAAGATCCGGATGAAGAGCGGCGTGCATGGGATAGCGTAAAGGGATTTCCCTGGGCGGTACAAAACGGGTAAGTAGTAGGGGATCAAGGGAATGGATGCGAAGCAAATTACTGAATTAATAGCCCGAAGCATGCGCCCAATGCTGCGAATTATCGCAATTGTTTTAGCTATGGGAGTTGCATTCCCTGCTGGGATATTGGAAAAGTCGCAAGGATCTTTAGCTACATTATCCCTTATATCAGAAGCAAACTTGCACACTTCACCACCATCACCCCAACACGCGATAGATTGTCAGGAGCAAGCAAATGAGCTTTATTCAATGCAAGCTTCACTATTGCCTAGATTAATATCACTACTTCTGCTAACAGGTGAATATGAAACTACTTCTTTGAATAAAAATAAATTGGATGAAAATGCATCACTTGATAAAGATATAACCAGAAAAGAGATTAAGCTGCTTATTGCTCAAGGGGAGATTGATGAAGCTATTGACATGGCGAAATCCTTGGCGCAGGCAAGCTCATTAGAAAGTGATTTGCTATCGCTTGCTTCGCTATATCATAGAACAGGGAAATTGCAGGAGGCTCAGAAAATTTATGATCAATTGCTATCAAAGCAGGAGCCAGGTTCATTAGTTATAGTTCAGTCTGCGGATTTTTATGCATCAATCGGAAAGGCTGAAAAAGCAAATGTGATTATCGATTTACTAAGTAATGAGGACATTGCCGCATCAACCGCTACTCTACTTGGTAATTACTATCTGAGGTATGGTAACCTGGAACTATCTGAACATTGGCTTCGCATAGCCATTAATAAACAACCATACCTTGTAGATGCCTGGAAGGCTTTAGTACAGAACTACCTGTCCAATAATGATTCTATTCGTGCATATGAAGCTGCTGTTGAAGGTCTCCAAGCTTCGCCCAAAAGTCCAGAACTTCAAAGTCTTTTCGCAGTTTCGGTTATGAAGCAGGATGCCCATGCAGTCGAGCGCGCAATAGAACAACTAAAGGAGTTTACTGCGCCTGCTGAAAATCTACTAGCAACACTTAAGTTGCTAAAAATTATAAGACAGGCTGGTGAAGATGCACCTCTTACTTCTGAACATATTGAAAAGGCGCAAGAGCTAATTTCTGACCATGGGACATTCCTCCCAGCTTGGTTACTTGCAATTACCATCAATGAGCGGGCCGGTGAGTTTACAAATGCTGCTGAGATAGCACGTAAAGCAAGTAAGCGTTTCCCATCAAGTACAGAACCAGCTCAGCGGGCAACAAAATTGTTAATTGAAACGCAGCGTTGGGATGTAGCGCTTTGGCAGGCTCAAGAATGGCGAAATCGATCTCTCAATGATACAGCACCTGCGGACAAAGCGGCTGCAAGAATCCTGTTAGAACTTGGTCGATATGCAGATGCGGTTGACCGTTTGCGACCCTATGCAAAAGCAATTATCGCTCATCGTAGGGATTATCCTGATCATCTTTCGTCTTGGATTCGTATGTTGATGCTGGATGGACGGGTTGATGAGGCATACATAATTATTAAACCGTTATTAGCTAATGCTAAATGGTGTGGGCTTTGGTTAGCCTTGATTGAAGTTATTGATCCAGTTGATGCGGAATCCGCACTTCGCCTGACTGAAGCGCAATTGATATCAGATGATGAAGCTGTGCTTCAGCTTGCAGCTGCGTGGTCGGCTTTGGGGGTCAGAACCGGTGAAAGTAAAATGCAGCTAGAGGCTGAGCGTCTTATCGAGAGCGCTGAAGATCAGATATCCACACAACTTGTTAAAGGTAGTATCGCTGAAGCACGTGAAGATTGGACCGCAGCAGAGGCTATATACCGCAAAGTAATCGATCAAGATCAAAATAACCTGGCGGCACTAAATAATCTTGCCTTTGTGCTTTGCCAAACTACAAATGCAAGCTCTGAAGCGCTAGCATTCGTTGAACGAGCATTGGTGCTTGCCCCCGATCATCCAGATATACTTGATACTTACGCGTTGGTCTTGATAGAGTTTGATCGCATTAGCGATGCTCAATTGGCTTTGATGCATGCACATAAGAGTAGGCCTAACGATGCTGCAATTAGTCTTTTGCTTGCGGAAACGACCTTGAAAATGGGGCAAACTGAAGAGGCCTGGCAGATGCTGCATGATATTGAAGGCAGGCTTAGAATTAGGCCGGCAATTGATCCGAAGCTGCAAATCAGGGCTGACAAACTGCGTCAGCTTATTTATGAAGCCCAAGCGTCCGTAGAAGTTCCGATTGGGCAATGATATAGTGTACAGCAAGACAATCTTAACAGTACTCAACAACTTTCCTGCGGGAGTGATGAATCATGAAAGGCGTAATACTCGCCGGCGGACTAGGCACAAGGCTGCGCCCGCTAACATTAGTGACCAACAAGCATCTGCTTCCGATCTACGATCGGCCTATGATCTACTACCCAATTGAATGTCTTATCAAAGCGGGAATACGTGATATCATAATCGTTACCGGTGGTGAACATGCGGGCGACTTTCTAAAGCTTCTAGGTAATGGGAAATCCCTTGGAATACGCGAATTGCACTACACCTATCAAGAAGGTGAAGGAGGCATCGCAGATGCACTGCAACTGGCGGAAGATTTTGCAGAAGGTGATAAAATCTGCGTAGTGTTAGGCGATAACATTATTGAACAGAATATTCGACAAGCAGTAGGTGAGTTTTTTACCCAGACAAGCGGGGCGAGGATCATACTTAAAGAAGTCAACGATCCCAAGCGCTTTGGTGTGGCGCGTGTTGAAGATGGACGCATATCTGAAATTCTTGAAAAGCCAGATGATCCTCCTAGTAATTATGCGGTTACGGGAATTTACATGTACGACAACGATGTCTTTGATATCACTCGCACTTTAAAACCAAGCAATCGCGGCGAACTGGAAATTACTGATGTCAATAATGAGTACATAAGACGAGGCGATCTAACTTACAACATATTAAACGGTTGGTGGACTGATGCTGGTACATTTGAAAGTCTATATCGTGCCAATAGTCTCGTCGCAGAAGGCGGTGCCAATCATGTCGATGATGATGCCAAAGCCAACGCGCCACTTTTAAGTAATAAATAGGGATACTCGCGCAGCAATGAAACAAGATGAGCGAAGAATTCTAGTAACAGGCGGTGCTGGATTCATCGGCTCAAATTTTGTAAACTTTGTAATGTCGCAGCGCCCAAATTGGCGGATTGTTAATCTTGATGCACTGACCTATGCAGGAAATCTAGCTAATTTAACAGATGTATCTGACAATCCGAACTATGAGTTTATACATGGCGATATTCGTGATCGCCAAGCGGTAGTTAAAGCGCTATCTGGCTGTGATAGTGTAGTTCACTTTGCAGCGGAATCGCACGTTGATAGATCAATTGCCGATGCCAGTCCCTTTGTATCTACCAATGTGCTGGGAACCCAGGTTATGCTCGATGCATGTCGTGAGGTAGGGACAATCGAGCGTTTTGTTCATATTGGAACTGATGAAGTATATGGCGATTTGCCATTGGATCGGCCTGATTTATTATTTACTGAGCAGACACCACTTAAGCCCAGCAGTCCATACTCGGCATCAAAGGCCGCGGCTGATCTTTTAGCGCTTTCTTTCCAACAGACCTTTGATTTACCGGTGATGGTTACGCGTTGCTCTAATAATTTTGGTCCTAAACAATTTCCGGAAAAAGTCATTCCACTATTTGTAACTAATTTGATCGATTCCTTAAAGGTTCCGCTATATGGCGATGGATTGAATGTTCGCGATTGGCTGCACGTTACTGATCACTGCGAAGCAGTGCTTGGGGTATTAGAGCGTGGAAGAGTAGGTGAGGTTTACAACATCGGCGGAAATAATGAACGAAGCAATGTTGACCTAACCCACACGATTCTAGAATTGCTTGGATGTTCTAAAGACATGATTCAACCAGTTGAAGATAGGCTCGGCCACGATAGGCGCTATGCTATTGATTCATCAAAGATAAAGGCAGAGTTAGGTTGGCAACCAACTCGCAGCGCCTGGCCTGATGCATTAGCTGAGACTATCAACTGGTATAAAGCCAACGAATCATGGTGGCGTCCGCTGAAAGAAAAGGCGGCGCAAGGCGTGGCTTGATTCATCTAGAGAAAAAGCCAGTGCTTAACTAAAGCTGCAATGGAAATTAAACAAAGCCGGTTGTGGATGCCGGCCTTATTGAGTGACTTGTTGTTTTTATACTTCGAAACTTAGTTAGTTTTTAGTGTGCATTTTTAGTCTCTTGGCAAATAACACTCCGCTTAGCCCTGCTAATCCGAGCGCGATAGGCGCTGCTAAAGGAATGATTGAAGCAAACTGAAGGTGATCGCTTACGATTCCGCGGAATGTTGTTGCAAGCTTGAAAGAGGAAATTCCTCCTTCATTCTGGACTCCCAGGAAAAGATCTTCGACTGTGGTGCCCAAACGATTCTCATTACCTAAAACTATGTCGAATATTGAAACGCCATCCAGGACGGCCGCTTCAATTCTAATAACGTCAGCGGTATTGCCATCGGTCCAGGCAAAACTAACTTCTTCGGTTACATCGACCAGAGTGCCTACTTCGATGTTAAAAGTGAAACTATCTATAACGCCAATATCTGCAGCAACTGAATCAGTAAATCTGCTGAGGTCGAGCATGATGCCGCTGTCAATCGTTATTCTGGGTGTATTAATCAGACGGTCCTCGAAGCCTTCGAAGTACAAGTCATCTGCCTGGGGGTACATCGGGCTATCAAGGATATTGAGATAGGTCGTACCTTCGAAAATAAAGGTAGTAGAGCCTGCCCTTGCACTTTCTGTCAGCATCAGACTGGATGCGAGTACAGAAATTGCGACTGTTAAGGTTGCTTTTAACATTATCACTTCCCTTTACCCTTCAAGGACATTGCATCCTTACACTGCCATTTCTCAGGTTCATTGAATAACCAATGGCTGAAAATTCTTTGAGTCTTGCCTGGCCCCTTAACCTGGCAACTGAGAAATAAAGACTCTGGACTCGAATATACTCCTCATTGCAGTCAATGCAGGATCGAAATGGACATGCAAAGAAGGTTCTGGCCTGCCTGTTTTATCCATTAGGTGCAAGGCATCTGATATTGGGTCCGAGAATCTCCAGGCTTATTTGCTTGCTTGTAAGGAGCAATTTCCAGGGGCGGCGAGGATTGCTAATCCGCGGTAGCATATGAAGCATGTTAAGACGACTAATTACTTTGCAAGCGCTGCTGTTGGTGTCGTCATTGTTGATGCCAGCTTCAGTTGCATCTGCGGTGCAGACCCAGGACGATCTTCAAGATTCAGCAAACGTTGATGGGGTAGTAGACTCGGCTGGGCCGACCTCTAATTGGCTGCAGTGGATCGAGGACATCCTCCCTGCTTCCTTTGTTTACAACTCATTCTTAACCATCAAGGTTTGGCAGTGGATAGGCCTGGGTGCGTTGATCCTGCTGGGTTTGATGTTGGACCTGTTTCTGCGGGCTTTCTTAAAAGCCCTTACTCGAAAAGTAATGAAGAGAAAGGGAGGCGAAGCTAAGGATGAAACGCTTAGTAAGACAGTGCGCCCATTTGGCCTGTTCGCGGCGGGTAGTTTTTGGTTGTTGGTCTTGCCAGTCTTAGAGATGCCGCAGGGCGCTGCTGTAATTTTATTAGCAGCGGCAAAGCTATTTGTAACACTAGCTGGGGTGTGGTCTGCATACCGTGTTACCGACCTGTTAAGCGAGTTCTTTGCATCCAAAGCTTTAAAGACTGAAACTAAGATCGATGATCTTCTTATTCCCTTACTGCGAAAGACAGGAAAGATCTTCATTACAGTTTTCGGCTTGATCTATATTGCCGATGCATTGGATATTCAAATCGGCCCACTCTTAGCCGGCCTGGGTATA
The DNA here is from genome assembly GCA_022574595.1 of Planctomycetota bacterium. Classification (GTDB taxonomy): domain Bacteria; phylum Planctomycetota; class Phycisphaerae; order Phycisphaerales; family SM1A02; genus JACZRS01. Next base: position 20,647 of record JACZRS010000007.1, read on the forward strand.
GGCGGCATCGGCTTCGCATTCGCTGCGCGAGACACACTTGAAAATTTCTTTGGTTCCATCACCGTTATCGTAGATCGGCCGTTTCAAATTGGTGATTGGGTGCAGATTGGTGATACCGAAGGTACCGTGGAAGAAATCGGCTTCCGCTCCACACGTGTTCGGACCTTCTACAACTCGCTGATAACAATCCCCAACGGCAACCTTGTCAGAGCTGTAGTAGATAACTTCGGCAAACGAAAGTATCGACGTTGGAAAACTCATATATCCCTCACCTACGACACGCACCCGGATAAGATCGAAGCCTTCTGCGAGGGTATACGCGAACTGATTCGTGTTCATCCTTTTACGCGCAAGGACTATTTCCACGTTTGGCTACATCAGTTCGGCTCATCCAGCCTCGATGTTCTTGTATATATGTTTCACGAAACCCCTGATTGGCAAACTGAACTGCGCGAGCGGCATCGCTTGATGCTCGACATTATTAGACTTGCAGATCGTCTTGGTGTGCAGTTTGCGTTCCCAACACAGACGCTGCATATGTATAAGGAATCGCACGAAGAATCACATACATCTTCGCCAATTCCTGAGAGTGGTACTGAGCGTAAATCACTGCGCCATGGGCAACAAGCGGTAAGAGAATTAATTTCAAACGCACAGTGGCGCCAACAAAAACCCGGTGCCCATCTAATCAATGGTAAACCCACTGTGGCAGATGATGATGGCGATGATGAGGAAACACAAATAGAATCCAAATTCGGCGGATCATAATTCTTATCCCCCTCTTACTCTTGCCCCCTCTCCCCTTGGGAGAGGGCTAGGGCGAGCGACTGTCTTTTCTTCTCTTTATGCCTAAATACCACTTTTTTCTTGATTGCACGCTTAAACAAATCAATCTGATACCGTTTTTGAGCAAAAACAATGAATCCTGACACATTTTACGCTCCACCCCTATACAATTGAGAGCTGTAATGCTAGCATTTTGAAACATCAATTTGTCTCTTATCCGAGACGCTCTTATTAGGATAAGGAGTGTTACAACATGAGACCGTCTGCATTGCACATCAAGTCCACATTCGTGCTATTTATTTTGTGTACCACAGTGATCAGCCCATTCGGTTGTGGTCGCCCTTCGATAATCACGATTCAGGGACCAGAGAATCCCGCTCTCATTAGTAGTAGCATGAAAGGCTACATCATTATGGACCGCCCAATCGGGGGAATCGTCGGCGAAGCTCTTCCGTCGCTAGATGAATTAGTAGTCAGGTCTCCAGGCCCTGCGATTGGTACGATAAACTCTTTGAGCGGTCCGGATTCCCTCGGTCGTGTGGCTTTTATTGAAAACCACATGATCGAAAAGCGACATTTCGTGAAAGTCATGCGGATCGATGGCTCTGGGGAGGAGCTAGTGGTTGAGCGGTCTGGCGATGCACTCTGGAGTATGGAGATCGGAGATCATCTTGCGCTGGCTCCTGTAGGAGGTTTGGTAGCGTTTGTAACCAACATTTCTAGAATCAAGATACGGAAGCCTCTCGCGTATTTTAAGCGTGGGAGAATAGCGATTTGGGATGTTGATACTAAGGAGAAGCTACCTATCGAAACAAATGCACTTGATGACAACTTATGCTGGTTTCCAGATGGCAGGCGATTGGTATATGTCGATTTATTGAGTCGTGATAAGGCCGTCGAAGTCCTTCGCAAATATGTGGACCCAAACGAGGTTTATGCAACAGTGTTGATCGAACGAAAGCGGGTTCCCGTAGTACACATCATGGACACTGTGACTGGTAGTACGGAGGCACTGCATGTGGGACTCGGCCCGGTGGTGTCTGCGGATGGAACGAGCGTTCTGATGCGGGACTTCAAGAATCGCTGGAGAATCGTCGATCTTGATCGCAAGCTGTCTGTACCGGCCAGTGCGCCCGGTAGTGTGAGTTTAGGTGCGATCGCACTTCTCGATGCGAATATTGTGCTATACTGGGCGTGGCCCACTAAAGGGGCAGAGCTGAAGTGGTCTCAAAACAACAGTCCACTTGTCGGTCCAAAGCCCATGCTTACATTGAAGGTAGCGGATATGCGAACAGGTGAATTTCAGACGGTGATACCTTTCATCGATCCGCGAAGGCGTATAAGCTACGGTGCCGGTGCCTCGCCAGCGAATTAGCTGCGTGCTCAAAACAAACGCTGCATATGTATAAGGAATCGCACGAAGAATCACATACATCTTCGCCAATTCCTGAGAGTGGTACTGAGCGTAAATCACTGCGCGATGGTCAACAAGCGGTAAGAGAATTAATTTCAAACGCACAGTGGCGCCAACAAAAACCCGGTGCCCATCTCATCGATGGCAAACCCACTATGGCAGATGATGACGGCGATGATGAAGAAACACAAATCGAATCCAAAGTCGGGGGTTCATGATTTCAGATCCCTCAAGGCCACAGAGGAGTATGAAGAGAATCAGCAATCTCTTCAGTGGCACGGGCGTCTCGCCCGTGAAAAACTGCTTGTAGAATTTGTATTAGGTAGGAGAAAATTCATCCGTACGGGCGAGACGCCCGTGCCACTGAAGAACTAAGTCTTTGGTTCCACTGACAGTGAAGCGCAGTCGTCAGTGCGATTGGAAGTTAATCTTACAAACCACATGCACGACTCGAAGACTCCTTGTGCATGGCACCCCCGAGTTCCAGATTATTGGCGTTCGTACAAATTATTGAATCCTGACACCTTATCCTTCCCCTAATCCTTCCTATCCCCCTCTTACTCTTACTCCCTCTCCCCTTGGGAGAGGGTTGGGTATCCATAGGCGACTCGAAGCGAGGTGAGGGTTCTTTTCTTCTCTTGATGCTATTTTATGAACCCCATGGATTGCTATCCATGGGCGCCTGGGGCAATTCATAGTGCAATCAAAGGTGTCAGGTTGAATTAAATTGTAGATCAAAGATGGGATTGGGATTGTGCGGTGTAAAGGGTTCACGCGCAGTGGAATCTCGTGTTCTGGGTAATGAATTTAGTACTTCAAGACACTGGTTACTTAAAGCCGGAACCAGTGGCACCATGAATAAATCAATGTACGGGCGAGACGCCCGTGCCACTTGAATAAGAAAAGAAAGACAATTAATGCGGGCTTGTCGAGGCTTGTGCGCAGTATTGCTCAACTACTTCACAGATCAGGTGGATTACTACTTGATGTGCTTCCTGGGTGTGGGCGGAATCCTCGCCTGGGATTATGATCGAGTGGTCGCATAGTTCTGTGCAGTTGCCGCCGTCATTACCGAGTAGGCCGATTGTTGTTGCGTTATTATCGCGTGCGGTTTGTAGGGCGTTGACGATATTGGGGCTGTTGCCTGATGTTGATAGCACTAGCACAATATCATTTTCTGTTGCGAGAGCTTTAACCTGGCGGGAGAAGATATTTTCGAAGCCGTAATCGTTTGCAATACATGTTAAAGCGGGTGTATCTGCGCATAAGCAGATTGCTCGTTGTGGTGGGCGATCGCCGCGATATCTGCCGATCAACTCTTCTGCCAGGTGTAGTGCTTGGGCTGCGGACCCGCCGTTTCCTGCTGTGTATAGAGTTCCGCCTGCTTTTAAGCATTGGCAGATTACATCAGTGATCGTAGCAATTTGAGATGAGCAATCGCGCAGCGATGAGATTGCTGCAATGGACTGTTCGATTCGCTTATTGATTAATTGTTCGTTGCTCATAATACAGTTGGTTATTGTATCCCCTTGAAACGTGAATCGCATTTTACGCCAGATCAGGCACGTGAACTCCAGGTGAAGTTCTCAAGGTGTTCGCGCAGATGTCTTGCGGTAGGAAAAGATTTGCTGATCAAATCGCGACGTAAGCCTCGGCAGATTTCTTTAATCTCAGGCGGCTGGGACTTGTAATGTTTCTGTCCGCCAACGGAGTCATACAACAAGCGAATAAGATTGATGACATCATCTTTAATATGAGCAGCGGTTGGTGCGCCCCAATGATAGAAATCCACGAGTTTGATATCAAAGAGTATGCCATGCCTTCGCACCATAACGTTTGCTGCGTGTAAATCCCCGTGGTATTCCTTTACACGGTGAATATCTTCCAGTCCTCTTGATAGTGCGTAAGTCAGGTGCAGTGCTTCGAAGGGGCGCAAACGTTTGCGTGGTTGGCGCGCCACAAAATCGCACAACAATTCACCTTCAACATATTCACTGATTAGACAAGTGATAGGTACGCCACGCACTCGGATGGTTTCTGAATGTATGTAGTGAATTACAATTAAGCATTTACTTAAGCGGTTGAGCTGTTTCGCGTAATATGTGACTGCCTTATCGCCTATATTTCTATGGGGGTAGAACAATTTGGCAGTCCGCCAAATGCCGGTTCTGGTCTCTATGACCTTGTAGACTTCTCCCTCCCAGCCGCTTCCGAGCTTGCAATCGATAACGTACTTGCCTGCGATCTTGCGACCGGGCTTCAGGTCAAATGAGTCGATTCTGATTGGAGGTTTTGTCATCGGGGCGATCATAATAGCGAACGCCACCATAGAGGTTTTATTAATTATGTCTAGAGTTTGAAGACTTTTTTCTTGAAGCAATTTGATCTGGTCGGTATACCAAAAGTGTCAAGTCATCCGGCTTACTAGGGTGAGATTCCTGCGGATTCACCATGCGATCCTGGCACAGCTTTGACACCTGCTGCACGACCTTGATAAGCGGTCCTTTTCTGACAAGATTGATGATCTCCGAAAGGCGTAAGTTATCGAAAAGTCCATCGCTAGCGAGAACAATTGTATCGCGTGGCCGAATCTTAACTACTGGGCCAATTTCGATTCTCATATCTTCTGAACCGACGATATTTGAAACGATATGGCGGTCCTTATGCTCGATTGCTTCTTTTTCATTAAGTAATCCAGCCTCTACTGCGTACCCTACTGGTGAATGTGAAACGGTTTGGTGGTGGTTCTTGCCACGTTGACCGACGATGAGGATTTCAGTGTCACCGACGTGGTATGTTCTTGCAGTGTTGCCGTCTATTTCCAATGCTGCAAGTGTTGTTCCAGCCCCAACTCCGAGGGCGGTTACGTCCCTATTTGCAGTCTCAAAGCCGTTTAGGATGGCAGTACGCAAGTTTGGTTGGTCCGTAACACAATCAAGCTCAGTCTGAATGCTCTTGACCAATGCTCTAAGGGCAAGCTCTGCCGCTTCTGCGCCTGCTAAATGGCCTCCGAGGCCGTCGGCAACAGCCAGGACTGCACGTTTGTCATCTACGGACAGGATTGCAGCAGCGTCTTCATTATCCGTTTCCTTGGCGGGGCTTCTTGCTGAGAACAGTCCAACAGATCCACCTGCGATTGAGCAGTAGTGGGGGCAAGTCATGTCCTGCCGAGAGAAAATGTGTAGCTGGTTTAGCTGTTCGGTGGCCATAGCATGCCCCAAGCATGGTTAGTAGCGCTCCTCGCTATTGGTGGTGCTATCGGTTGCTGGTGGACGATCCCCCCAGCGTGAGAGCCTTTAATGAGGTGTTAGAAATTGGCCAAGGTTAGCTAAGTGGTTATTTAACAGTGCTTTATGTGATTAAATGGATTAGATGAGCCTTAGTTGAATGAGTTATGTTGATAGGGCTTCAAATGCAAGATTATGTGCATCTGCTACGGGTTTATTTGTCAACGTGCCTCGGCTGATATTCACTGCATTTGCGAAATTGTGGTTGGCAGCTGCAAGCTTGTCCGGGCCATGGTCAGCAAGTTTTAATACCCATGGCAAAGTTGCATTGCAAAGAGCCTGAGTTGCAGTTCGCGCTACAGCTCCGGGCATATTACCCACGCAGTAGTGGACCACTCCATCGACTGTGTACACTGGGTTAGAGTGTGTGGTCATCTTTGCGGTTTCTACGCATCCCCCTTGGTCTATTGCAACATCGACGATTACAGATCCGGGTTTCATTCGTTTCAGATCCTCGCGCGAAATCAAATGGGGAGCCTTTGCCCCTGGAATTAATACTGCTCCAACCACTAGATCTGCATGTGGGAGATATTCACGAATTGCATGGGGATCAGAATAAATAGTGTCAACGTTAGAAGGCATGGTTTCATCGAGATATCGCAATCTGTCTATATCGATATCCAGGATGATTACATTTGAGCCCATACCAGCAGCAATGCGAGCCGCCCAGGTTCCGACAACTCCACCGCCAAGAACCATAACGCGGCCTGGCTCAACGCCTGGCACACCTCCGAGTAAAACGCCTCGCCCGCCATGTGGATTTTCCAGATAATCCGCTCCCTCCTGGATTGACAGTTTGCCTGCGATTTCGCTCATAGGCGTTAAGAGGGGCAATCGGCCTTCATCGTCGGTTAGCGTTTCATACGCTACTGCTATACATCCACTATTGAGGCAACCTAAAGTTAGCTGCTTATTTGACGCAAAGTGAAAATAGGTAAAGACGATCTGCTCGGATCGGATTACGGCGACTTCCTGTTCCTGAGGCTCCTTGACCTTAACAATCATGTCCGCAGCGTCCCAAACATCCTCTGCGGATGGAACGATTTTGGCACCGGCAGCGTCATACTCCTGATCGGTGTAACCCGCCCCAATGCCTGCTGAGGCTTGGATAAGGACTTCATGGCCTCTCTGCGTGAGCATTTCTGCCCCAACAGGGCGTAATCCAACGCGATATTCATCTGTCTTTACTTCTGTGGGAACACCGACGATCATTGAAGGATTCTCCTTGAGTCTAAAGGCGATCATAGATCGCCCAAACAGGGGATGATATCGAAACTCTTCCTATTTGCCCAGGTTTAAGTGGCACCAGTAAGGGGCTGACTGATAGGGGTGTGTTGTGCTAGTATGCAAGGCTAAGCCTATCAGTGAGAATTAAAGAAGAAGGACCTATTACATGCAATCTTATAAGCAGATTCTGTCACAATATATGGCGTTAGGGCTACTTTTTGTCTTAGCTACGCCAGTTGTAGCCCAGCACAGCCAGGTATTAAGAAAGCTCAATGACCACGATACAATAGATAAAGTTATTACTGAATCTAAAAAGAGCTATAGCGTCATTTTTGATGCATATTTGACCCTTGATCCTCCGCCTATGGAAGTTGGTGAAGGATTCAATCTTACTACGATTCATGCCAAGATGGCTAAGTGGGACTTGGTCAGTTCCTGGGCTGAATCCAATGCGGGTATGGCTGAGGCAATACTTCAGTGCAAAGATCGCAACGTCTTTGGATTGCCTTACACTGAGGGAAATGCGGATTCGGTTTATGAAGAAGCACACTTAACCGCAGAAATAGCGGTAGGTGGCAGCCTGAGGCGAAATGAGTTCCAATACATCAAAGCCATTGATGTAGTTTCTGCATTTGCTACTGCTGAGCAGGTCAGGTTATTTGAGGCTGGGGAAACTGATAAAGCGCTAGACCTTACCGTTGCTCATTTATTCTTGCTCAGGCAGCTATGTGATAGGCGGTTTCTTGAAGAGAAACTCCACAGCATACAGTTGCTGGTTGATGCGCTAAGCAATACGCGCGACATGTTCTATGTCTACTTTGATCGAATTACTCCACAGCAATACACAGAGATTGCATGGTTCGATTTACCATTTTTAAGACCAGATAGACAATGGCTTTTAATCCCCGAAGGTGACAGGATTATTTCTGAGGCTTTGCTTGATGAAGTCTTTAATAAGAGCGAACAAGCGGATGAAGACTTGTTTGCTGCAACCTTCGGCGGCATTCAATCTCGAGATGCTCCACTCGAAAGGTTTGGTGCTGCTAAACGTTGGAGAATGATTGCACCGATTCATAGCAGCCTCCAAGCATCAAAGGCCAGACTAAAGCTAATTTATGATGATTGGTGGAGGCGTTGGCGCGTTCAGCAATATGATTTGCAACTTGAAAGTGATTCGCAATTTGAACGGACAAATTCTGTCCGGTACGCAGCAGTTATTTACTCGATGCAGAATATCGAGGCAGTGTTCGGCGTTAGAAACCAATTAGTAGCAGGTGTAAGCGGCACGATCATGGCTGCGGGGCTTTCTGCATATAATAAAGAACTGGGAAATTATCCAGATAATCAAGAGAAACTTTATGGGCAAAATATCAGAAAGAGAACTGACATTGACCCCTATGACTTGGAATATGGGCATCTGAGTTACATAAGACTCGACAGTCGAACAGCTTTGGACACACCTAATGGCCGTTTGTGGCTCAAAGATGGTGATTGCGTGCTTTACGCACAGGGAGAAGATCACGAGGACGGACGAGCTGCAGAACACACCGATACTGGTGTGGAGTATGATCTCGTGTTGTGGCCACCTATTAAGGCTCTTTCTCGTGAGCAAGGTATTTTTATCGACTGAAATCTTTAACTTTCAGGAAATACATCCGCTGGTTGGCGGAGTTGCTTTCTTTCCATGCAAGATATTGAAAAACTGATAATCATCGGAAGCGGTCCGGCCGGTTGGACAGCCGCGATTTATGCAGCAAGAGCAAACCTTAATCCAATTTGCTACATAGGCGTGCCAAGACAAAACCCCGCGCCTGTCTTGCCCGGTGGACAGTTGATGCTTACTACTGAGGTCGAGAACTATCCAGGATTTCCCGAGGGGATCACCGGCCCGGAAATGATGCAGCAGTTTCAAAAACAAGCTGAACGCTTTGGTACGCGCATTGTTGGACAGGATATCCAGTCGTGCAATTTCTCAACGCATCCCTTTGAATTAACAACCTCAAAAGGTGATGTCGCCAAAGCCCATGCTGTAATAATTGCAACAGGCGCTACTGCAAATTGGATCGGTTTGGAAAATGAACTTCGCCTGGCTACAACCGGTGGTGGCGTGAGCGCTTGTGCTGTTTGCGATGGGGCTTTGCCAGTTTTTCGAGATCAACATTTGGCTGTAGTTGGTGGTGGAGATACCGCAATGGAAGAATCAGCATTCCTTGCGAAATTCGCGTCCAAGGTGACAATCATCCATCGCCGAGATCAACTGCGCGCATCGAAAATCATGCAGAAACACACTTTGGACTTGCCCAACGTCGAAGTTGCGTGGAATAAGACTGTCGTCGATGTGATTGGTGACGAAAAAATTGAGGCTGTACTGCTAAAGGATACTGTTACGGGAGATGAATCGAGCTTAGAGGTCAAGGGATTGTTTGTTGCGATTGGCCACACTCCTGCAACTGATTTCTTAGAAGGTGCTGGCATAGATTTTGATGACAAGGGATATGTATCGCTCCTAACTCGAAACAGCCAAACCAATATCGAAGGCGTTTTTGCTGCGGGTGATGTTGCCGACCAGGAGTATCGACAAGCAGTTACCGCTGCGGGTATGGGTTGCCAGGCCGCGATGGATGCAGAGCGCTGGCTCACAGAAAAAGGATTTGGTTAGGCGCTATCGAGTTCTGTTTCAGGGTCAGGCGCTAGCTTAGTAATTATCTTTGCACCGACTGCATCACCCCAGACATTCACCGTTGTTCTGCACATATCTACGATGCGATCGACAGCGATTATTACAAAGATTAAAAATTCCGGCAGTTGTTCTACACCACGCCCGAGTAAACTTTGATTGACCGCACCAATAACAATTAGCATGGTAATGACGCCAGCTGAGGGAATGCCCGCCGCTCCGATTGCAGCCATGCTTGCGGTAACCATAACTATTAAGACTTCTGTGAACGAAAGGTCAATCCCCCAGAGTTGACAGAGGAATATCACCGCCACCGCTTCATATATTGCGGTTCCGTCCATATTAATAGTAGCGCCAAGTGGTAACACGAAGTTTGCTGCTCGCTTGGAACATCCGCCCTCATTTTCTGCACAATCTATCGTAACTGGCAGAGTCGCTGTGCTTGAATCCGTTCCAAATGCGGTCAGCAAAGCTCGGCGCATTTGCCACATGAATCGGAAGGGATTTTTGCGAGAAAATATAGTCAATATCAATGGCAGAACAATAAAACCGTGAATGAATAGACCAATCAATACTGTTGCGACATATTTCAGCCACTTACCTGCTAGATCGCCTAAACCTATTTTCCCGACAGTCCAGGCAACCAGCAAGAATACGCCTATGGGTGTTAGCCAGATTATCCACTTCACTATGCGCATAAGCGCATCAAAAATTGCATTGAAGAAGTAAACCGCGGGTTGAGTTTTTTCTCCACCCAGCGCCAGAGCTAATCCAAATAGAAGACCAACAACGATCACTGCAAGCGTGTTGTTTTCGCTCATGTTGCGTATGATGTTGCTAGGGATCATTTGCTGGACAAGATTCATCCAGGCGCCGCCCAGTGTATCGCGCTTAGCTTCTTTTGCTTGAGCAATATTGCGTGCAATAGATCCACCTTCAACTTCTGCGGACCTCGCCTGATCTATCAAAGCATCTCTTGATTCCTCATCAAGATCGCCAGGCCTTATTGTGGTAACAAGTGCTGCGCCTATGCCAACGGCTATGAACATTGTTGCTGCATAATAAAACAGCGTTGATCCGCCCACTACGCCAAGTTTGCTGGGGTCGCCAATTGAAGTTACGCCGCAGATTACGCTGACAAAAACCAATGGAATGATTAACATCATTAATGGGCGAATGAGAATCAGGTAACCAACTTCTTTTGTCCAATGTTTATCAGTAATGGGCTGGCTTGGATTGTGTAAAACGAATTGCCCAAACAGACAGCCGCCTATGAGGCCGATCACGATTAGAACCGTAAGCCAATTATTGCCCTTGCTCATAACTCTAAAGAGTAACGCCAATAGGTTCTTTGTGCATATTCATAGCGATTTGGCCCATATAGAAAGTGTTAAAAGTGTAAATAATCGCTGGCTGTGATCGCGCTTGGATGACATATGTTCATCTATAAACTTCTGCACTGCTTTCTTATTCAATTCTATTGGCCCAAAAGGCTCAAATGACTGTAAGTGGTCTAATAGCAAGACTTTCATGCCACCGAAATCATTGCGAAACCACTCGCCGATGGGAATCGCAAAGCCCATCTTCGGCCGATCCACAATCTCAGCAGGCAGATATTTTCTAGCGATATTTCTTAATAGCCCTTTGCGTTTTCCACCAGGAATAAGTTGTTCGATAGGCATGGCAAGAGCCGCCCGCGCCAAATCCCGATCAAGAAATGGGCACCGAACTTCCAGCCCACAGGCCATGGACGCGGTATCGACTTTGCGGAGAAGATCGTTTGGTAGGTAGTAATCTATATCAAAGTTACGCAGCATTTCAATAGGATCTTCATCAGTATCACATACTCTTGGAAAACATCCGAGTGCATCTTTGATTGTGTGCCCATGATCCATTGAACACTTCCAATGTGAATCAACGAATAGTGGGTTGAGTTGTTCCATTTGCTGGATTGTAAAAAGCGCTTCCATAGAAGTGAGTCCCAACATTGGGTAGTCGCTAGCCATATCACCAAGTCGTGCGAATTTAGCAATCTTGGATTTCGGATGTGCTTTGCGCAGGATTGCGCTGGGAATGCGTGATAGTAATTTATGATGTTTGGCTAGAATCGGTGCTGCAAGATATCGTTCGTAACCAATAAAAAGTTCATCGCCGCCATCACCAGAAATCGCAACCTTGACATATTCTCTTGCAGCTTTACTTACCCAATAAGTTGGCAGAATCGATGAGTCGCCAAAGGGTTGGCCGAGGATTTCAATGAGGTTAATTAAATCTTCAGCAGGATTTGGTGAAACTTCCAGTGTTGTGTGGTTAGTGCCAAGATGTTTCGCAACTATTTCTGCAAACTCTGATTCATCGTAACGCTCATCAGGCATATGCACGGAGAATGTTTGCAAATCAGGTTTGTGTAACTTTGCAAAGTATGCAATCAATGATGAATCAACGCCCCCCGAAAGAAAACAACCAAGCGGAACATCTGCTTCCAGTCTTCGAGCGACAGCATTATTTATTAATTGTTCTATTGATTCGTTGCTTTCAGAGCGCTCGTGGAGATCAATAGAGTTTGCACTAAAATCAGAATCGGGACTTGCTGCGCTGCGGTGCCAACTACAGCCGGGGTCTGCGGAGTGAATTTCGATTAAGTCGGGCCCGGGCAAGAAATTTGATTCGTAGCCGAACATAATCTGAGGTATTAACCACTGCATCCGACACGAATCGCCAATAACTTTATCTGGTGTTGGCATTACACTTATTGATGAAGCTTCACTTGCAAACGCAACTACGGGAGCTTCACATACATCATCTTCAAGAATCGTTTGTGTCTCGCGAATGTATAACGGCTTCTCGCCAAAGGCGTCGCGCGCAAGATAAAGGCTTGCCGCTTCGCGATCCCAAATCGCAAATGCGTACATGCCTTCGAGGTGATCGGTTAATTTCACTTTCCACTCACGCCAGCCGTGGATTAGGACTTCGGTATCGCTGTGGTCGGTTACAAATTTATGACCTTTGTTTTCTAATTCGCTGCGCAACTCACGGTGGTTGTAAATACAACCGTTAAAGACTACCGCAACCAGGCCTTCGCTCTTATCGCGTCCTTGCTGGGAAACCATCGGCTGAGCGCCATCTTCGTGATCGATGATGGATAACCTTCGGTGAACAAAAGCGACTTCAACAGTTTTTTTACCATCTGGTGTATCGATTTCAACACGATCGCGGAATCTACCATGGCCATCGGGTCCACGGTATGCGATGCGTGCATCGATGGCGTCGAGCCATTCATCGGGAATGGGCTTGCCATCGGTTCGCAGGATTCCGCCAATGCCGCACATTACTTCTAGGGTAGCAGTTGAAACGTCGAAACGTCAAAACGTCGCCATGCGGAGTTTGGAAATGTTTAGCGGCGGACTTCCAGGCCGCATGGGGGATATCCGCACGGGCGAGACGCCCGTGCCACTGAAAAATTATGTCTTCGGTGCCACTGGTTACGGCTTTGCGTAACCAGTGTGTTGGATTGCTAAATAGCGCAAGGCACGGGTTTCCGCTGCTCGTGAACCCGTGGCACCTGGCGAGAATTACCATAACCCAATGGCGTCCGGAGGCCGCCCGCTAAACGATCCCCTCCGGGCCGCCCGCTAAACGGGTTCCTCTGGTGGATTTACACTTATGTTGAGTTCTTCCAGTTGTTGGGGATCTACTGGGCCGGGCGCTTCGGACATTAAATCCTGGCCTGTTTGGGTCTTGGGGAATGCGATTACATCACGGATATTGTTTGTACCTACCAGCAGCATTACCAGGCGGTCGAGGCCGAAGGCGATTCCGCCCATTGGGGGTGCACCGTAACGCAGTGCTCTAAGTAAGAACCCAAATTTCTGTTCCGCTTCTTCATCATCAATACCCAGCAGATTGAAAACCTTTTGCTGCATCTGTGGTTGGTGAATACGAATTGATCCACCTGCGATTTCTGAACCGTTACAAACAAGATCGTAAGCTGCGGAAATGCAACTTCCGGGGTCACTTTCGAGTTTGTCTTCCTCGCCGGGCATTGGGCCTGTAAAGGGATGATGTAGTGCGATCCATCGGTCCCGGGCGGGATCAAATTCGAACATTGGAAAATCAACTACCCACAGGAAGTTCCAAGCGTCCTTATCAATAAGCTCAAGATCGCGTGCTAGTTTGTTACGCAGTTCGCCCAGCGCTCTTGTTGCTACTACGTTGGTATCTGCACTGAAGAACACAAGATCGCCAACTTCTAAAGCTAAGCGTTCTTTTAGTTTATCTGCTATCGGGCCAACGAATTTAGCGATCCCGGTTTCGTAACCGTTTTCGGTATATTTTACAGTTGGCACGCCGCCCGCTCCGAAGGTTTTTACAAATTCGCTGTAACCATCGGTGACTTTGCGCGACATTTTCTCAGCCCCGCCGGGTACACGGATAGCTTTGACCACTCCATTTTCTTTAGCCAGCGCATCCGAAAATACACGGAAATCTGTCTTCGCTGCCAGATCGGAAATATCCTGTAATTCCAGTCCGAACCTTGTATCGGGGCGATCTATACCGAAGCGGTCCATGGCTTCTTTGTAGGGCATAATTGGAATGTCGCCAATCTCGATATTTAGTACTTGCTTAAAAAGTGTTTGAGCAAAGCCGGCCATAACACTAATCACATCATCACGCTCAACGAAGCTCATTTCGAGATCGATCTGTGTGAACTCAGCTTGTCGATCAGCGCGTGGATCTTCATCACGAAAGCAGCGAACAATTTGTAAGTATCGATCGCAGCCTGCGGCCATGAGTATTTGCTTGAAAATTTGCGGGCTTTGCGGCAAGGCATACCACTGGCCTGGATAGCTACGCGAGGGAACAATAAAGTCGCGCGCACCTTCTGGTGTTGTCTTAATAAGGCAAGGCGTTTCTATTTCCAGAAAACCATTATCGTCAAAGTAATCGCGTGCTATGCGAGTGACGTTGTATCGAGTGCGCAGAATTCCCTGCATGCGCGGACGGCGCAGATCAATGTAGCGATACTGCAAGCGTTTTTCTTCAGCAATCTTTTCCGCATCATGTTCATCAGGCAGAATCGGCGGGGTTTCGGTTTTATTTAGAACCTCTAAAGCTGTCCCCATAATTTCGATCTCACCGGTTGCCAGTCGTTGGTTGGCCTTGCCTTCTCGCTTTCGCACCAAGCCCTTTACGGCAATTACATCCTCACGGCGAAGCGCGCGGGCTTGGGTTACAACCTGCTCATCAACATCCTCAAGATCAAAGACAATCTGAGTCATGCCATCACGATCACGGAGGTCAATGAAGATTAAACCCTTGCCTTGATCGCGATAGGTATTGACCCAACCGGCTAGTGTCGCGGTTTGGCCTGATTGATCGGAGCGTAATTCGCCGCACATATGGGTGCGCTTGAGCATAAAACTGGGATCCTTAACTTGAGATAGAGATAATAAGGCATCACGGGTGGCCGTAACGCAAGGCCAACATCGTAGCGATGATTGAGCCTAAGGCCATGGCTGAGGATTATTGTTTGGCATCGGCAGCTTGACGGCGGATATCTTCAAAGCCTTTGCGGATGATTTCAAGTGCGGGCTTGCCTTTTATGCCGTAGCCTGTATCGCGGCTATCTCCATGGTGGTAGGGATCCCAGTGATAGCAATGAAAACCGATAGCGAGGTTAGTAGGATCGACTACAACATCAGTCCATGCTGCGAAGAAAGCCTCGTAGCAGCGAGCCTGTGCGGCATGGTCTGCTTGCTCGCCATCCTTTGCTACATAGTTCCAAGGGAAGGCTGCTGCGGAAGAAAGTGATGGGTAACCAACCTCGCTCAGCATAAGCGGCCGATCGTATTGCTTAGCGGTTTTTAGTAGTAAGTCTCGTTCCTTGATCCATGCATCACGGAGTATTTCAAACGGTGCATCTTCATCATCGCGTGAAAGCTCGAAATATGAACTGACGCTCATGATGTCTACCAACGGCCAAAGCTTTATTTTGTCGTAGCGATCCCAATTTGCGGAGTATGTGAGTTTGCCGGGAAAGCTCTGTCGGACATTCTTTGCTATTCGAGTCCAACGGTTAATTTGCGATTCGGTTGTATTGAGTTCACTACCAATAGAAAAAAGATCAACATCCGCAGTGACGGCTATTTTTACAAAACGATCGATGAAATTGTCATAACTTTTCCACCATGCATCCCAATCAGTCGGTTCAATAACTCCACGCCAATCTTTTTCGCCGGGCTTTTCTATTAGGACGATGGGCAGGAGTGTGGTGTGCAGATTGCGTTTCTTAGCATGTTTGAGGATCGCAATAAGCTGCTGAGCCGTCGGACATTTCTTTGGCAGATAACGGATCTCGTTTGAATCCACCAGCGTCTGGAACATGGGCGTAACAACAATTAGCGAATTCGCACCAATCTTGGCGATTTGATCAACGGATTCGAGGTATAGCTTGAGATCGCTTATGTGATGAGCATTGATGGCTATACCAAGGATTGGCGGGGCTGGGAAGGGTTCGGCAATGACAGGTGAATGGTCATCTTGTTTAGTTTGGGTAGCATTAGGAAGTTGGCGCGATATGACCAATAACCCAGATCCAGCCAGGATCGTGACTGCGGATAACAAATATCGTAAATAATGCATGGATATAAACACGAGCGTATGGTATGCCTCTAAACTAAGTTATGTTGTGGGCTATTTTCTTGTTCCTTTATCGAATCGTTCGGTTATGAGATTTATTTCTTCAAACATTTCGCAGATTACATTTGTATGGGCTGGCGGTATCTGAGATGGCACAATCTGTATCTCAGCCCCCGCCGGCCATACTTTTTACCGCCTTTGAACCCAGCGGCGATGCTCATGCTGCGCCTGTTATCCGTGAACTTCGGCGTGTTGCGCCAAAGCTTCAGATTTATGCATGGGGTGGGCCTTTGATGCAGCAAGCGGGGGCAGAGCTTGTGCAGGAGACGGTTGAGGCCGGTGCCATGGGGATTAGCGGCCTAAAGCGTGCATCGGAGATCAGAAGAGAACGCAAGCGAATCAAGGAATGGGCCAGTCATCATCGAGTGTTAGCGCATGTTCCAGTAGATTCGCCCGCTGCGAATTTTCCCATTGTTAAAGTAATGCGAAGAACCGGCGCTAAGATTATTCATCTTGTTGCGCCTCAGCTTTGGGCGTGGGGCAGTTGGCGAAAAGGCAAGCTGCGCAGGAATACTGATCTGGTGTTATGTCTACTGCCGTTTGAGGAGCAATGGTTTAACGATCGAAATATCCCTGCAAAGTTCATTGGGCATCCATCTATTAGCGACGAGATTGATTCTGCAGCTTTGCGTAAGCAGACACATGGTTTACCACAAGGCGCACCACGTGTTGCAATCTTTCCAGGATCACGTGTGCATGAAGTGCGCGCAAACATTAAGTTGTTGATTTCGGTATTTACGGAATTGCAAGGGCGAAATTCGGGAATGGGGGGGGTAATAGTTGCTGCCAATCCTAAACTTGCGCGATTATTGAGAAAAAAAATCAACATATTTCCAAATGGACTTCACATGATTACCGGAGAGGCGAAATCAGTAATTGCCTGGTGTGATATAGCCTTGGCGGTTTCGGGAACTATCACGCTGGACCTGACCGCACAGCGTAAACCCATGATCGGCATATATAAAACGGGATTGATATCCTGGCTTTGCGCTAAGGTTCTCCTGCGGACGCGTTATAGACTTCTGCCAAATATTATTGCTGATAGAGAAATTGTGCCTGAGTTCGTGCCTTACATTGGTGGTCCATTTCCAATTGTCAAGCACGCTGCTCGATATATGCATGACTCTAAACACGGTGCTATTCAAAGCGAGGAGCTGCACCGCGTGTGTTTGCGCTTTGCCAATCACAGGCCGGCCCAGGAAGCAGCCAAGCATATTCTTGACGTGATTAAAAGTGGTGTGATAGCCCAGCCAAGTGGGGGCTAAAGCATACTTTTTTCGTAGCTGTGCAGAGGATATAACGCAATCTTGCACAATGCATTACCTAGTCGATCAGTTATGGCAATATCGCGCAGGCTTGGTGAGCTGATGGGCAGGTTGTGATTAAGCGCGCCATGAAGCCATTGCGCCAGATCGTGTTCGGCAACTCGCTCATCTTGAGAAAAAAGCAGAATCAATAAACCACGATGATTAATGCCTGTATCCTTGGACAGCTTTAGAACATCTCGGCGACTAGGGGTTAAAAGAGATGAAGTGTAATTATGATTCGGACCGTCTTCTGTGTATTGATAGACAACTTTTACTTCAAGCCAATAGGCTTCATCTAATGGGATTGCGTTGGGTGGATCAAATAGTGTGGGGACATCACTGGGTATCGCAAGCGGGAGCTTATCGTGTGTGAGAACGAAATCGCATCGTTCACCTTCACTGCGTTTGCGTTTTATTTGGTCGGCTGGGTAGCGCTGCTCTCGATGCACACCGAAGCCAGCTTCATCTAAAGCGGTGGCAATGATCGGATGCAGGTCCAATTCTTCAAGTGAGTCCAGCCCACCAACCGCATGTTCCTTATCCAGCTGCTCAGCTTTATGCGTAAGCCCAATTTCCAGTGCATCAGCGATATCCGCAATGGACCACATATTTTTAATGTTACCCGCAAAAACGCAAAAAAGTGAAAATGAAAAAAAGCCCAGGAAATTTTCCTGGGCTTTGTGGATTAAAATGTGAAAATATGCGGGGGAATCTTATTCCTTACTCTTGCCACCCATTACATCAGTGATGGAAGGGGCTGCGTGGGCATGGAATTCACCGCGCTTGAGCTTGCCAATATATGTGTGATATGCCTTCATGGCTATGGAGCCAAAGATCAACATGATCGGGATATTGGCCCAGAGCATCACGCCAGTACCTAGTGCTGTGAGACTATCAAGTTCCTTATCTGTCTGAATAAAGCCAGCTGCGGCCACGATTATCATTAAGCAGTAGAAAACTTTGTATGGGAAAACGGATTTATCTCCAAAGAGAAACACCATGCCCTGTTCGCCGTAGTAGCTCCAGGAAATCATTGTAGATAATGCAAAGAGCCAGGCGGCGATGGTAACCAGATACTTACCCAAACCAGGAATAGCTCGATCAAAAGCATGTCCAGTTAGCGACGGGCCGGGGTATTCCACATATATACCACCGTCTTCTTCGGCAAGGGTGGGTTTAATAGTTGATGCGAAAGAGTTCCATGTGACAATAGCAACGTCATCTTCACCAAGTTTTATCTTGCCGCCCATTCGATGCAGGTTTTGGCCTGTGTTTGAATCATCATCACCGTGTACGATAATAAACAAGCCTTCGCCTCCAGACCATGGTCCCGAAGTATCTCGCGCATCCTGGTTTCTTGGGGGAATATCTGGAGTTTCCAGCGTCCATAATGGTGTACCGCTTTTATTTTTATCCTGTACTCCATCTGGGTCTTTGTTATCCGTACCTGCTCCGACTAAGTCAACTTCAACAATTCGAACCGCAGTTGGATTTTGGAAATTTGCTTCCGGCCCGCGATTAAACGCACCGGTTGTGAGAATCACCAATGCTGTAAGTGTGCAAACCACTATCGTGTCGATGAACGGTTCTAATCCTGCCACAACACCTTCACGAACAGGCTCGTTTGTCTTCGCTGCAGAGTGAGCGATTGGTGACGATCCCTGGCCTGATTCACTGGAAAATAGTGCTCGCTTCATTCCCCATAAAAGTGCGTAACCTGCTGTCCCGCCTAGGAATGCGCCTTGAGCTTCGGCAGGGCTGAAGGCTTCAACAACGATCATTTTCAGCACCGCTGGAATCTCAGCAATATTCATGATGAGAACTACTGCTGCTGCTAATAGATAAATTGCGCACATGATTGGGACAATGCGGCCCGCCACTGCTCCAATTCGCTTTATGCCTCCGATGATTACCGCTGCGACCAATACCGCCAGGATAATTCCGCTGACGATTGATGGAACGTGAAAATAATTTTCAGTGATCTCGCCCACCGACCATGATTGGAACATGTTCCCGCCGGTAATTGTGGAGATCAATAATGTAACGACGAATATTGAGCCGACTACTTTACCTACTCCCGCCATTCCTTTGTCTTTGAAGGCTTTAGCAGCCACATACATTGGCCCGCCGTGTGGATTTTCCGGATCGTCGGTGTTGCGGTAAAGCATGGATAGTGTGACTTCAGTGGTTTTGATTGCCATGCCAAAGATTCCCACCATCCACATCCAGAAAACCGCGCCCGGCCCGCCTAGCGCAACCGCCACTCCTACGCCGGCTATGTTTCCAAGTCCGACTGTTGCGGACAATGCTGCTGATAGAGCTTGGAAGTGATTGATCGCACCGGGATCTTTGGGGTCATCATACTTTCCGCGCGTGACTGCAACTCCATGCGTTAAAGCACGGAATTGGCAAACACCACTCCATATAGTGAAAAGAACACCTACTCCAAGTACGATGTATAGCACCCAGTTGTGCCATAAGATCGTGTTAATTGGATCAAGAATATCGTTTAAAATTTCCATGTCGTCTCCAAAGTTAGGAAACCAAAGTAAAAATGATGTGGCAATTTATGATCGGTTAGAAAACGAAAAATTCCTCATAAATGAAAGTGCGAACTAACTAACTTGATCAATTGGCATCATCGCTTGTTACCCCCAGTATATCAAGTACACCGATAGCGTTAAGGAAAACTAATAAAACTGCGATGGGGACAATGTATCTAAGCAGAAATACCCAGCCCCAGTAGAGTTTGCCGAATCTTGTGCCGGCCTTGAATCCTTCTTCGCGGGCTTTATTACCTACACGCCATGCTGCAAACAAAGCAATGCCTAGACCACCTATTGGCAACATCCAGTTCGTTGCAACGTAATCAAAGAAATCAAACCAGTTGAATCCTTCTCCATCGTTGATCCTTAGATAGCTTGTTAGGGTTTGGAATTGTTCGCCAAAGAATTTGGTTCCGCCGCTCAGAGCTGATGGTATACCCACTACAAGAATCGAGATGCCACAAGTGAGAGTTGCTTTAGCGCGACTCCATCCTCGCTCGTCGATGAAATAACTGACAGCAACCTCCAGCAGCGAGATTGCGCTAGTTAGTGCAGCAAATGTTAGTAGGATGAAAAACAGCGGCGCTAAGATTGCTCCGCCGGGCATCTGGGCAAAGGCGATGGGAATGCTGACAAATACTAATCCCGGTCCTGCTGAAGGCTCTCTGCCTACCGTGAAAATGATGGGGAACAACACCAGGCAAGCGATTAGCGCCACCGCAGTATCCAGCACGCTAACCGTGATTGAAGCGGCGACAATGTCATCTTTGCTCTTTAGATAACTTCCGTAGGTAATCATGGCGCCCATACCCAGACTTAATGTAAAGAAGCTATGGCCAAGAGCTTCAAGCACTCCTGCGGATGTTAATTTGTCGGCATTGGGGGCGAAGAGGAATGAAAATGCCTTGCCAAACCCATCCGTAGTCATTGCGTATGCCAATAAAATCAATAGAAGCAAGAACAATGTGGGCATAAGGATTTTGGAACAAAGTTCTATACCTCTGCGTATTCCTCCCATTACAATGGCGATAGTGATGGCCATGAACAGGGTGTGCCAGAATAGGTTTAGCTTGGCGCTCTCAAACAATGCGGTGAATGTATTACCAATCTCCTCTGGACTTTTTCCTGTAAAGGAATCAGTTAGCGAGATCCAGGTGTAGTGCATGGCCCAGCCAGCAACTACGCTGTAATAAGACAGAATAATAAATGCAACTACAACTCCCATCCAACCTATGCCCATCCACGGGCTGCGAGGCTTAGACAATTTTCGAAATGCGCCAACCGGTGAGCTTTGAGTAGCACGTCCGATGAATATCTCAGCCATCATGATTGGCAAGCCCACCAGCGCTATACATGCAAGGTAGATCAGCACAAACAGCCCACCGCCGTTTTCGCCGGTGATATAGGGGAACTTCCAAATATTGCCTAAGCCGACAGCCGATCCTGCCGCTGCGAGGATAAATCCGAGTCTGCTGCCCCATTGTGCTCGTTGTCCTGCCATTTGATGCCCCTAATACGGTTCCAGCAAAGGGACGAATGATACAGGACTAGTGAAGATGGACAAAGGCGGACGAGATGTCGATACATAAAACGTCCCAAATTCGGCTGCTACGCTACTATGAGCGACTTATGAGCGATTATCGCCTTAGAGATGATCTGACCCGGACTGTGATAGATGGCTTTGCCTTTCCCTTGGGAATTGTCCCTGGGGAGATAAAGCCGCCTACGCAGGGCTATACCATTGCCTACAACCCGGGCGAGGATGATGATCCGGACACATATACCTTCCATATCGTGGTATCCCACGAACGAGTGGCCAGCGTGCTTGAGAAGGCCTTTACGATGTTGCCGGGCGAAGTATACGGAATCGTCGAGATCAACTCGCGCGATGCTTACCGCGCTATTGATGTTTACGTTGCCCGAGAATCTGTGCCTTGCGATGATCTGTTAATAACATGGAAAATTTTTGAGAATGTTCTATTGGAAGACGCAGCCATCGCTGCGGGCGCTAATAGTGAAGATCCCTTTATCGAAGTTTTCTTGGATCAGTGGAAAGGCATATCCATAATTGTCCCATTGGATTTGCGCGACAAAATTGAGGAAATGCTCAATCAGTTTGATTTGGAAGAAGTGCCGCAAACTTGGCCGCTTGATGAAGAGAATCAGAATAGTAAGCCATCTATTACCCGATCAGTAATTGATCTTGATGAAGAAGCTTCACCTGATATTGATGATATGCTTTGGCAGATGCGCTACGATTGGCGTTTGGAATTAAGAGTCGATCCTTCTACTAATGTTGATGATGCAGGTAAGGAACTCGGGTTAACACTTTGGCGCGCAATCATCGGAGCAGAGAGCGCAGATGGGAATCCTGAAGATAGGGCCGATGTGGTCATCTGGGCCACAGCCGATTCGCTTGAACAACTTGAGCAGTTCGTTATAGAGGCCTTTAAAGATCATGATAAGTGGATTCTGACAGAGGTCTTTGCGGTTGATCGTGTTGCCCTGGATGAGAGGCCGGATACGCTGACAAATCTAGAGTTAAAGCAAACTGAAGCGAAGGTACACCTAATAGAAATCGAACCTTGGTCGGATGCGGAGGAAAGCGCTGAGGATAGCTCCGGCGATGAGTGAATCTGTGGGCGATACTATAAAAAAAGAGTGGTACGAAAAGGGGCTGCGGTTTTCTTGTACACAGTGTGGCAATTGCTGCACGGGACCAACCGGTTATGTTTGGTTCACTGAGGAAGAAGCAATCCGCATGGCCGAGCAACTCGGCATTACCGTAAAAGAGTTTTACAAGAAATACACACGCAAAGTGCGCGGCAGAATGTCGCTGATCGAACACAAAAACCAGCACGGCTACGACTGCATATTTCTCGATCGAAAAACATCGCCCGGCAAAGCGCTATGTAAAGTTTACAAATCGAGGCCAGCACAATGTGGCACCTGGCCCTTCTGGCCAGAGAATCTCAAATCCCAGCGCACATGGGAATCAATAAAAAAAATAACCCCATGTCCCGGCATGGGCAACGGCCAGCTGGTGACGATTGACCAAATCCGCATTCAGCGCGACGCCACGCCGCCGGATGTTTGAGGGAATTGCTGTAGAAATCTCTTTGAATCAGCTTTTCTCGTAAGCCATATATCAAAGAACAAATGTCTAGCCTTTTACGATACGAATGGACCTGAGGTACTTAAGAAGTGGTATTAGCAATGAGGAGCACGCGAGCCAGAGAGATGTAACTTCTAGTAAGTCATTTTCACTACGGATTAGCGATGCGAGTGCAGAAGACATGGCTACACCTTGACCTACTTCGCGTGCATCTTGCCATGCAGTATCATATAATTCTATTCTATTTTCTTGCTCTTCCCAAAATTTATCTACAAAGCATTCACTTTTCGCTTTTTCAGCAACGGCATTATGAAATGTGGCTAGGAATGTTTGTCCAGCCGCACATTCAGTGCTGATTGTCTGGACTACTGTTTCGACTATATAGACTTTCAGGCACCGATACTCGATCTCAACACAACTAGGAGGAACATTGAGACATCTAGCTACTTCATTGATTGCCTGCCGATGCTCATCTGTTACAAGTAAAGCGAGCTTAGATAGTTCTTTAGCCACCTCAGAAGCTGGATATTTGCGGTTTAAAAAACTGAACATATATGTTGCCAAGAAGAGTTTTTAATTAGCTTCGTACTTCAGTATAGTGGTTTGATAAGAAATTGGAAGGAAATGTAATTGCTTAAAAGACCGGCGATGCCATCGCCGGCTTTACAGGGTTATGAATTTATATGGTTGGGCGAGTTGGTTGCGGCGTAAGTTATGCTTTTGGATGTATTGAATCAGATTCATCCAGTAGTCTTTATCAAAAACGTAACTGCACCAATATCCCTCACACCAAACTGGGCCAACGTGATCGGTTTGATTATGTACGGCCTTGGTTGTTTGTTGTGCGAGCCATTTTATGGTGCGTTTGATATCGAGGCCACTGTATGTGATGAGCAGGTGCACGTGCGTTGATTCGATACTCGCCGCAGCGATTTGCCACGGTGATGAAGATTCGCATTGATTGATCGCGTCAACAACGGCATCGATCATTGCGTTGTCGAGCCTAACCGGCTCGTGTTTCATGCGTTCGTTGGCCATGCGTTGGCGAACAGGATCGCCCGAATTGAGCGTATGTGGTTGCGTGTAACCGATCTGTTCATCCCAAGCTTGCGACCATGAACCACGATCATCGCCCGGCAGCCAAAGACCATAACCCGATTTAACATAGTGATATCCAAGCGTTCGTGGCATGAGAATATTTTATACGAACTGTGTAAAGCCGGCGATGGCATCGCCGTAGTTCGGAGAAAAAATCGTTGTTACGTCGTTGAGAGTGAATTACAACGAATATCAACCGTGGGAGCGGTGGCAAATCACTCTTCAACGGCGATGCCATCGCCGGCTTTACAGTGGTGGAACAAGAACATCTATGCGGTCCCGGTTTCGCAATCTTCCTTTTTGTGTTCTTTACCAAGTAGAATTTGAGGATCTAGTATTCGATCAACGAACCAGCCAGCGTTTTCTTCTGATTCGGCTTCGGGTGTGGAGGAAGGTTTCTCAGTTTCCGTGCCTCGTAGTTCTATAAGTGATCGAAGAATTGTTGCAAATACAGTTGCCGCTGCTTCGGGTGAGTCCGCTAATTTGGGGTCGCGTTCAACTCGGGCCGCCCAATCCAGCAGCGGTGCTCGGACATTAGCGGGAAGGCCTATCCATAACGCAGTTGCCGCAGTACCCGATAACTTTACGCCTCGTTGATTCTCATCCGAATGCGCTAGATCGCGGAAACGTTTGGCCAATGATGCTGGCACCTGAAGCGCCAGCCTATCCCAATCATCGCTGGTTTTACTTGCCGAAATAGCTTAATCCTCCACAGGGGCAGTACTTAAGCCCAATTTATTTATCAAATCTAATTCGAGGCAGACATCACGACCCTGAGCCCCATGCCATGTTACTTGCAATCTGTCTATAGAGGCCTAGACTAAGCATGATCGAAAGATGATCATAAAAAGATCATAAGGATGAGTGTATGTTTAATAGTGCCGAATCAGGTCAAATAGTCTTCCATCAACGAATCCGTAGTAAATGCACTAACTTTCGTCAGAGAAGGTTGGAATTGAATCGGCCAACAAATATGGCTGCTGGAATGCCTCAAAAGCATAGGGTGGGCTGTGAATTATTCTGGCAACAAAAGCTACGTCTTGAGATCGCTATAGCAGAAGCGCAGCTGGCTGCGATCATCGGGGCACTTTCATCCAAATCTAATTTGACATCACCTACCTTGTCCGCACCAGATCAAGGCAAATTCGCAGTGAGGCAAAACATACTTCGCCAATTGCTTATGTGATCGCTACAACAGCTTAATTCTACTATTTCTGTGTAAAGTCGGCGATGGTATCGCCGTGGTTCGGAGAAAAAAGCGTTAGTTAGCACGGCATTGACAGCCATTCACAAGGATATCAACCGTATGATCGGACGCATGTCGCCGTTCGACCGGCGATGCCATCGCCGGCTTTACAGTGTGTGGATTTTTTTGAGCAGTGGAGCAGGTGATCAGGAGACCGCAGGTGAGCGGGCATTTTCTTTCACCTGCTCACCTGTCTTGTCTCGCCTGCTCTATTCGCCTTTGGCGAATCGGGCTGGTCCGCCTCAGGCGGACGATCTGTCGCCTCAGGCGACCGCGCTAACTTAGCATATTGTCTAGGCACTCACGTCCCTTACCGGATTTTAAGAACAATTCTCGCTTAACAGCTTCGGAGCGGGATGGAAAAGCTTCAGTAGTATAAACGAGTCTCCACGGCCGACCCGCGCGAGTCGATTTGGAATGACCAGCGTTATGTCGAGATAAACGAATATTTACATCTTTGGTAGAGCCAACGTAGCGCCGACCGGATGTTTCGCTTCGTAATACATAAACGCAAAAGCAACTATTTTCTGCATTAGTCAAATCGGGCTGGGCGGATTCGAACCGCCGACCTTCTGACCCCCAGTCAGACGCGCTAACCAAGCTGCGCTACAGCCCGTGTGTGGGATTAGTTAGTCCCACTCAATACTATCAAGGCTGTTGGCAGATTCGAACCGCCGATCTGTCGCCTTAGGCGACCGCGCTAACCAAGCTGCGCTACAGCCCGTGTGTGGGAATAGTTAATTCCACCCAATACTATCAAGGCTGTTGGCAGATTCGAACCGCCGATCTGTCGCCTTAGGCGACCGCGCTAACCAAGCTGCGCTACAGCCCGTGTGTGGGATTAGTTAGTCCCACTCAATACTATCAAGGCTGTTGACGGATTCGAACCGCCGATCTGTCGCCTTAGGCGACCGCGCTAACCAAGCTGCGCTACAGCCCGTGAGAGAAGAAGCATTCAGCTATCAGCCTTCAGCTCTCAGCTTTTTTTCTGGCTGATCGCTGACCGCTGACTGCTGACAGCTTTACTAAAGCGGACAGGGTGGGATTCGAACCCACGGTACGTAAAAAACGCACACAGCATTTCCAGTGCTGCTCCTTCGGCCACTCGGACACCTGTCCAATTATACGACCTAGTGTATACCTATGGCTCGATCGAACAAACCGCCTAGACCAAGCACCTGCGGGGTACTCATACTCGACAAACCTTTGGGCATGACATCTATGTCAGCGGTGGCGGCGGTTCGATCAAGAGCTGGCGGCCCCAGAACCGGGCACGCAGGTACGCTTGACCCTCTCGCAACAGGCGTCTTGGTCATTGCTATGGGAAAAGCAACCAAGCAAATCGAAAAATTCATGGCCACTACCAAGCGTTACTTAACAACTGTGGACTTAAGCGCATTTACAAATACAGATGATCTGGAAGGTGAGCGGACAGAAGTACAAGTTACAAAGCTGCCTACACAAAAAGATATTGCGGATGTCTTGCCACAATTTATGGGCAGGATAATGCAACGGCCTCCAGCCCGCAGCGCGATCAAGATCGATGGTCAGCGTGCCTACAAACTCGATCGCGCTGGCGTGAAGGTAGAGATTCCACCTAGGCCGATTGAAATCTTTGATCTACAAGTCCGCAGTTACGAGTGGCCATTATTAGATTTATATGTTCATTGCGGTAAAGGAACATATATCCGAAGTTTAGCGCGGAATATTGGCGAAGCGCTTGGCACGGGAGGCCACTGCAAATCAATTCGCAGAACAGCGGTGGGTCCATTTACTATTGAAAATGCACAGCAGCTTGATGATGTGCCTCAGCCTTTAACTGAAGCTGACCTAATTTCACTTGATGATGCGTTAGAACTTTTAGATTTTGTTAATCAAATCGGTCAAGCTTCGTCAAGAACAGATTCACCTTGAGCATTTTGTTCCGCTGCCTGGGATTGTTTTTGTAATCGCTCACGTTTATTTATGTGTAGTAAGAGTAATGTCATACCGACTAGTAAAAGAATATCCGCGGTATTAAAAACCCAAGGGAATAGTTCAGTAGATCCACCGGGCCAATGCCAATCAAACGGCAGTTTACCGCCCGGGAACATATGCAGGAAATCTCTAACAACACCAAATGCTACGCGATCGTAAAGATTGCCCATACCTCCCGCCAGGATCATTCCGATTCCTATATGTGCCAGCCAGGATCGATGAGTAGTACTTCTAGCAAAGACAAAAACGGCAGCTAGCAGTGCTGCAACAGTAAATGCGATGAAGAAAATTCTATGATCCGCTCCTATTCCAAAGACCGCTCCCCGGTTTTCCACCAAGTGCAGGGTTAGGATGCCGTCTAGCAAGACCATTGGCTCGTGCCTTGGTATTCGCCAATATTGGTTATTTAAGAGTTCTTGTCTATCTAGTACAACAGGAGCCGAAGCAACATTATCAAATGACCATTGTTTAAGTCCAAGGTCAAGCGATAGTCCAACTACGGCCACGCACATTAAGATAAGCCAGGCTCGTGGCGAGCGAAATGCGCGCTTTGTTGGTCTTGGAGGTGCATTGTCCGGCTCAGACATTAACCGCTCCAACCGCCCTCAACCTGGCGAGCTGCTTCGATTGTGTATTTAGCCCAGGGTTTTGCAAGTAGTCTTGCTCGTGGGATGGGTTTACCAGTCATTTGGCACACGCCATAAGTTCCATCTTCAATTCGTTGCAATGCTTCATCAATTTCTTTTAAACGAGTTCTTTCAGATTCAGCCAGCCCAAGCGCAAAATCCTGATCGAACGTATCAGTGCCAATGTCAGCCATGTGAATTGGAACACCGGAATTGCCGCCGCCATCGGATCTAAGCGCCCCAGCTTCAATGGTAGTCAGATCGCCGATGAGTTCTGCACGTTTTGCAAGAAGAATCTGTTGAAACTCATCGAGGGTCTTTTGTGCGAGCTTAGATTTTACCGCCTCAGCCTTTTTTACCAATACTTCAGTTGGCTCTTGTGCTTTGACTGCCGTGTGTTTTTTCTTTGAGCCAAGGTTTAGGTTCTTTGTAGAGATAGTTCTTACACGTCGGCCGTTGATTATGACATAACCCTGCGCATCCGCGACAGCAGCACTCGCAGCTTCTGCTACTGAGCTAGAGCCTAGTCTTAATGTGCGTCTTTTTGCTGGTGCTTTCTTCTTTTTCTTTGTAGTAGTTTTCTTGCTTGTGGGTGGCGTCTCTTGAGCTGTCTTTTTTGCAGGTTCAGGAGTGGTTTTGGAGGCTACAGTTTCTATCTTTGAAGTAGTTTTGGCTATCTTGGTTGAAGTTTTTTTCTTCTTAGAAGGAGCCAGAGCCTTCTTAGCTGTGGATTTTTTGTCTGTAGTCTTCTTCTTGGCTTGAGGTTTTTTGGCAGCAGACTTCTTAGCCGGGGCCTTCTTTTTCTTTATTACAGCGGTTTTTTTGGAGGATTTAGCAGAACTAGTGGACTTCTTGGCAGTCTTGGATTTGCTGCTCTTGCCAGTAGATGTGCTTTTCGATGCGCTACTAGATTTTGCTCTAGATTTCTTTTTAGTAGTTTTTTTCTTGGCCACGGTAGGATCCCTCGGTCACCGGTCAACGCAAACCGTTGTAATGAAAGGGGTTACGGACCGATGCCGGTCACGAATTCGGCTATCCTAGGATAAGTCATCACTTCGGTCAATGCTGGGTCGGAGTTGCCGCCAGGGCCACCTCCCCAATATTACGCAATCGCTCATAGCGCTTCTGTACTAAAGTTTGAGGCTTAAACCGTTTTAGTTCTCTAATTCGGTCCACAATCCAATGCTCCATCTGCTTGGCCGTCGCCTGAGGATCTCTATGAGCTCCAGTTGATGGTTCTGCAATCACATCATCAATAAGCCCATTGGCGAGATTATCCACAGCAGTGAGCTTCAATGCTTCTGCAGCCTGTAAGTTGGTTTGCTCATCAGCTTTCTTCCACAAAATCGCTGCGCAACCTTCAGGGCTTATAACTGAATACCAGGAGTACTTTAACATTGCGGTCCGGTCGCCCACGCCTATACCCAGAGCTCCGCCTGAGCCGCCCTCACCAATTACAACGCAAACAATAGGTGTCTTGAGGCGACTCATCTCAAGCAGATTGACCGCTATAGCTGCGGCTTGACCCCGCTCTTCCGCTTTAAGTCCGGGATATGCACCTGGTGTATCTATAAACGTAACGATGGGTAATCCAAATTTCTCCGCAAGCTTCATTTTTAGTAGAGCTTTGCGGTAGCCCTCGGGATGGGCGCATCCAAAGTGGCAGGTGATTTTTTCCTGAGTTGTTTTGCCTTTTTGGTGGCCGATGATCATGACCTTATGCGGTCCGATGCGGCCGAACCCTGTGATCATTGCCGGGTCATCGCCAAAATGGCGGTCGCCATGCAGCTCACAAAAATCTCGACACATCATTTCGATGTAATCAGATGTTTGAGGGCGCTGTGGATGGCGAGCTACACGAACTATGTCCCAGGGGCTAAGGTTGCGATAGATTTTCTCCAGAAGCTGATCCCGATTCTTCTTCAGGCTTTCAATTTCCTCAGCAAACTCGGCAGCGTCTGGCTTTTGTTCAAATATCGTGATCTGCTTTTGCAGTTCGACGATTGGCTGCTCGAATGGGAGCGTATAGGTGCTACCATATTCTGTTGATTTAGCCATAAAAAAGTTACCTCTACCAGAGCGACGCTGCTCAAGGCCATTTCCGGCCGTCAGTTTAGGCTTCAGCACTTAAAGGGGACAATCACAAAGCAAATATCGCCCACAAGTACTCGCTATCAACACACTATCCGCCCTTGAGACCAAACTTCCGGGGGCAATCTTGCTAAGGTTGCGTTTGGGTATGAAATACAAACTTGCAATCATCGGCGGGGGAAACATGGGCCAAGCTATCCTCCGAGGCGCTATCAAGGCTGAGGTAGTAGAAGCTAGACAGGTTCTTGTAGTAGATACGGACAAGCAGCGACGATCAGAAATTGAGGCATTAGGTTGTGTGGCAACAGAAGATGCAACTGAATCGTTAACGGCAGAGCAGATAATGCTTGCAGTTAAGCCACAGGTTTTCGTGGCGGTCGCATCATCTATTGCTCCACTAACAGAGTCTAAAATTGTCATCTCAATCATGGCTGGTTTAAGCAGCAAAGTTCTGCGTGCAGCCCTTGGTGAAAATGCTCGTATCGTTCGTGTTATGCCAAACACCCCTTGTAGTGTGGGTGCAGGTATGACTGCGATTGCGTTTGGTGTTGGCGCAAAGCCAGGGGATGAAGCTCTTGCTGAATCACTATTTAAATCGCTAGGTGAAATTGCTATTGTTGATGAATCATTGATGCACGCAGTAACAGCTGTAAGCGGGTCCGGCCCAGCTTATGTATTTTTGCTCGCAGAACAAATGCAAAAAGCTGCGATTGATTTGGGTATAGATCAAGCCACAGCAAAGTTGCTCGCATATCAGACTATATTTGGTGCAGGAAAAATGTTATGTGAATCAAGTATGAATGCTTGCGATTTACGCGATGCGGTTACAAGTCCAGGCGGAACAACACAGGCTGCAATAGAAGTAATGATGAAGCGCGATCTGCCAATGATAATTAACCATGCGATTCATGCAGCACATGAGCGCGGGGTTGAGTTAGATCAATAGTCGCGCCGGCAGAAAACCCAGCAAGCCAGTGAAAGTACAAACGCTTCGAAGATAAATGATGTCCCCAATATCCAAGTTACAGTACGATTAAGATATATATCCTCCATTCGAACTATTACATCTGCTGTTCGTACACCCACGGCTGCCATCTTTGAGCTAATAGAGGGCAAATTCTTATTATTATTATTATTCGTAGTATCAGGCAAATCTGCTTTTTCAATTAATTGTCTTTCAAGCAAGCTTATTGTTTCTCCTGTCTTGGGCAGCACTGTCTTGATTCCATAGATAAGGCTGTGCCATTTTCTCCATAAGTCTCTAGATTCAGTTGCTTCAACAAGCTGTTTTTCTACAACTGGAACTCTGATCTTTGAGTTGGCATCGTCTGCGTTTCTAAGTTCGATGAGTTTCTCATCGAGTTTCTCTACATAAATTTCATTTGTAACGCGAGGCATGGAGAGAACTTCATCAGCAGTGTTAAATGCAAAGAGTAAGACCCAAAATAGCATAGTCACTAATAGCGATGTAATTGCAGACCGTGTTATTGTTCCCACCAATGCGCTGACACAAAACAAAAAACTAAAGAACGCAACTACCAATGGTATAGCTAAAAAGAATGCAGGCTCCCATGCACCTGCGCGAAATCCAACTATTGCAAAAGCAGCGGTGGAAAATACAGTTACTTGTAGTGCTACAAAAAGTAGACCTCCAACGTATTTAGTTAGAAAAATTCGTAAACGTCCAATTGGCTTGTGTAAAACAAGATCGATAGCACCTGCACTTAAAAAATCTGGAAAAATCCCAGCCGTAGAAATTAGAGCAAGAATCGCAGCTGCCCATGTAAGCCAAACGCCAATTCCCAGATATACGAATGTTCCTTTTAATATATCCTCAAGGTCCATACCTAGCGGCAATGGAATTGGCGTTTCCCAGAACATTACCTTTATGTGTTGACTATCAAAAGAAGTCGTTGACTCTGGATTATCAACTACTCCAATAATAAGCAATGTACTCACCACGACTCCCGAAAGAATCAGAGTGATCCAAAACATCTTGCGAGCATTTAATTCCCGGTAAGCATCAATAAAAAGCGCAAGCGTTTGAGTCATGATCCTTCTCCTGCTCGCTTTTTCTTTCGCTTAGTTGAAGCTGCACCCGGTTGATATGCTTTACCGGTAGCAGGATCAGTTACCGCACGCATAAACAGATCTTCCAAGCTTTCCCTTACTGGTTTGATTGAGTGGATTGTCGTTTGAGTGCTGCGAAGGCGGTCAATGATTGGCTGAACCTTACCTGCATCAGTACTTCCTAAGATCAACACGGTTTGATGGTTCGCCCTCGATTCAGCTCGAAGATCACCAAACTCATTTACCCAAGAAGGCTCTTGCCCATCAATAACTATTTCATAGCGCTGACTATCAGCAGTTAGATCATCAATCGTTCCTTGAGTAGCGACTTTCCCTTGCACAAGAATCGCAACACGATCACAAACCATCTCTAGTTCACTAAGTAGATGACTGTTTAAAAATACCGTCTTGCCTTGGTCTTTCATTTTTATTAATACATCACGGATATCGCGTCTGCCTACTGGGTCTACTCCATCAGTTGGCTCATCTAACACGATTAAATCCGGATCATTCATTAACGCTTGGGCAATACCCACACGCTGCATCATGCCTTTGGAATAGGATGAGATTTTTTTATTGCCCCATTCACTCATACCTACTAATTCCAGTAGTGACGCTGCGCGCTTTTTTCGAGTTGGACGATCTACCTTCGCAAGTGCTGCAAAGAATTCCAGTGTTTGCCTGCCTGTTAAATAATTAGGAAAGCGATGATGCTCAGGCAAATATCCAACTCTAGCCAGCGTTGGCTTATGCCCAATAGGTTGGCCCAGCATTGTGCCCTTAGCCTTTGTTGGGCGAACCACCGTCATCATGATCTTGACCAGCGTGGACTTGCCCGCACCATTAGGGCCTAGCAGGCCGAAGATCTCCCCATGATGGACCTTCATTTCTATGCTGCAAAGTGCATGGACTTTGCCCTTATAGACTTTGTCAACTTCGTGAAGATCGATTGCATATTTGCCGTTGTCGCTAGTCACAAATGCTCCAGCCCAAGTTTGGATTCGTTTAACCAGTAGTGATCTTATCCGAGAAACGCCCTTGATATTTCATGTCGAGAGAGTTTAGCCGGATCAGATAATCCGATAATCAATCATTTATCTGCTAGTAAGTGTATGCTTTTGGGCTATGTATCGCTCGCTGGGAGATTTTCTAAAAGCCCTTGATGAAGCGGGGGAATTGCGCCGAATCTACGCTTCAGTCTCAGCTGACCTTGAAATAACAGAAATTACCGATAGACAAAGCAAGCTGCCATGCGCAACACTTAGTCGATTTGCTGCAAGCTTTGATCCAGAGCATTGCAATCAAGGTGGGCACGCACTGCTATTTGAAAATGTAGAGAACAGCGATTTTCCACTGGCTATAAATATCTTTGGCTCATACTTCCGTATGGAGATGGCCCTAGGCTGTCACGAAAGTGGGGGCTTTGAGAGAATTGCAAGTCGAATAGCAAAGCTTACAAAACCTGAGCCTCCACGATCGCTAATGGACATGCTAACTAAAGCGAAGCAGTTTCTGCCTTTGCTTCGAATACCACCCAAGCGAGTGCGCAAAGGTGCATGTCAAGAGGTGGTTAAATTAACCGAGCGCGGTGAAGTTGATCTTCATCGTTTGCCACTGATTAAGTGCTGGCCGCTGGATGGTGATCCTGCTGCGGTTGGTTATGATTTTAGTTCAACTCAAGCAGGAACGGATGGCGGCAAGGGGCGCTACATCACCTTTGCAGGCATGCACACCATCCACGCAGATGATGAAGGAGTTGAAAAGCCCGCCAGCCACAACATCGGTATGTACCGCGCGCCATTACTTGACTCAACACATCTGGGGATGCACTGGCATGTTCATCATGATGGAGCTGCGCATTGGCGCTCCTGGAAGAAAAAAGGCAAGCCCATGCCCATGGCCATTTGCTTTGGCGGTGAATCCGTTATGCCTTACGCTGCAATTGCGCCATTACCACCAGGACTTAGCGAACTTCTCATGGCTGGTTTTCTAAATGGTCGTGGTATTCGGATGGTTCGCGCTAAAACGGTTCCGCTTTGGGTTCCCGCCAATAGTGAGATTGTTATTGAGGGATTTGTTAATACGGATTGTGGCTTAATTGACTTTGATCCGCGCAGTGGTGAAGCGCTTGGTGAGGGTGCGATCTTTGAAGGGCCGTTTGGTGATCATACGGGGTATTATTCCATGCCTGATCGATATCCCATTATGGATGTGACTGCGGTTACGCATCGAAAGCAAGCTGTTTTTCCCGCAATAATCGTGGGGCTGCCGCCTCAGGAAGACTATTACTTGGGTAAGGCAACTGAGAGAATATTCCTTCCGTTACTAAAGACTCTTATTCCCGATATAGAAGATTATCATCTGCCGCGCTTTGGGTGTTTTCATAACTGTGCGTTTATTAAAGTGAAAAAAGCCTATCCCTTGCAGGCCAGGCGGATCATGCACGCGGTGTGGGGTGCCGGGCAGATGGCATGGACGAAAATAATTATCGTTGTTGATGATGATGTGGATGTTCATAACGATGAGGCTGTGTTAAGGGCGGTGTTTGAGAATTGCCATTTTGTCAGGGATTTAGAATTGGTAAATGGCCCGCTTGATATTCTCGATCATGCAGCTCCGAGACTTGGTGCCGGCCACAAGTTGGGTATTGATGCAACGCGCAAATGCCGCGGCGAAGAAGTTGGGGGTATTCCTATTGAACAAATAAATGGTAATAAAGCGACTGTGCTTAGCAAGAATTTTCGTAGCGAAACTGGAGTTGTCGATGAGCACTTGCCAGAGTTTGGGCTGGGTAGATGTTTGTTTGTTTCGATAGATAAAACCCAACCAGGTCAAGGTGCTAAGGCTATCGAAGCATGCTTTAATGCAAGTGAAGCGGACTTTGTGATTGCAGTTGATCGAATAGTAAATGTACAAGACACGGAAAATGTGCTTTTTCATCTTTGCGCAAACGCAGATCCCGGACGCGATATTATTCGAATTAATAATCGCATAGGCTTGGATGCAACGCGCAAGATCCCAGGTGATGAGCGAAACGGCCAACCTGTGCGCGATTACCCACCAATCCTTAAAATGTCGCATGAAATAAAGACTCGAGTTTTAGCACGCTGGGCGGAATACGGGTTTGAGTAGCGGTCAGCTATCAGCTATCAGCAAGAAGCAGATTGCTTTTAACTCTTAGTGGCACGGGCGTCTCGCCCGTGCATTGATTATTCACGGGCGAGAAGCCCGTGCCACTGTGTTAAAATTGCATGAGAATTAGAGTTTATTGCACTGACAGCTATGCTTGTGGGGTCTATATGAAATGTAGTGCAATCATCCTATCAACGTGGTACATTAGATAAGCGATTTTAACTAAATAGCTCTTACAGACTTATGTACAAAGTAATGCGAACAATTTTAGCGATGGTGTGTTTATTGGTAACACTACCACGCGCAGCTCACGCAACTTCATCAGATCTATCTATAGAGATCCGAGCAAGTATCAGTGCTGCATTAGATGAATTGGAAAAGACCGGCGACTACCTCAAAGCACATAAGTCACTGCAAACCCAATTTGACCGTGTGGTTATATACGCTTCCTTTGATGATGCTGACTTACTTCGAGAATCTGCTTTAGCGCTCCGTCTTGTTTGGCAGCTAGCAGATTTAGCCCAGGAATCGGAATGTGGCGACTTGCTGCGGTTTCTGCTCGATAATGAGGAATTAGCATCTGTGATTGCATTCTTGGTTAAGCCCAAGAAAGAACTCCCTGGCCCGATTTATGCGCTACTTGATGAGCTGCGTTTGAGCCGAGCCTCGAAGATTACAGAATATGTAAATCTCGCATCTGCTATTTGTGTAGTGCATGAAAAGCCATTCTCTCAGAGAGTAAATGAAAACTTTGCCAGGTCAGCTAGCGCAATAGATATCTTTGATTACTTTGCATCAAACGAAAAGAATTTGCTCTTCGGTTTGCGCAATGTTCCAGCTGAGCTTTTGATCTATGTTGTGGATACGACTGCGACTATTGAAGAAATGACTTGGGCGCTAAACCGTTATAGGGGAGATGAGGTGGTGGGGGCGAGGTTCTTTGATATCAAATATGATTATGATCACTATTACAAAGGTACGCCTAAGAAGGTAACTGTTGCGGGATGGAATCTGCCTAACATTCTTGAGTACGGCGGAGTATGTGCAGATCAAGCGTATTACGCCATGACTGTTGGGAAAGCAATAGGTGTCCCCACAGCTTATGCGGTAGGTCGGGGTAGCAAGAGCGCTCATGCCTGGGTTGGCTTTCTTCAAGCCAGGGGACGCGATGTATGGTGGAACTTTGATATAGGCAGATATTCTGAATACCAGGGTGTGCGCGGCAATATCCTCGATCCGCAAATTCGTAGAGGCATTCCTGATAGTTTCGTTTCATTGCTCGCCAGCCTCGCAAATATTTCTGCAAAGGATCGTCATACAGCAGCTGCGTACATTGATGCTGCAATACGCTTGCGGGAAATTATGACCAGAAAGGATTTATTTCAACTTAGTGATGATGAGGCGGTAAAGCAGCGCCCGTTGACAATTGAAGCAATTTTAGACTTGACTGAAACAGGTTTACGCATTTCGCCTGGCTATGCACCTGGTTGGATAGTTGTTCGTGATCTTGCCAGTGATGGTCTTCTAACACTGAAGCAGAAAAAATATTGGTCAACTGTGCTTCATCGACTTTGCGGAAGTGACTTTCCTGATTTTTATCTTGAGATTCTTCAGCCCATGATCGAAAGCATTGATGATATGAAGGAGCAAAACGCCCTATGGAATAAGGCTTTTAAGCTCTTTTCGAAACGAACTGATCTCGCTGCTGAGGTGCGCATGGCCCAGGGGCGTCAATGGGCCAAAGCGGGTAATATCGATCGGGCCGGCCAATGTTACGAAGATGTGATCTTTCGTTTTTCTAATTCCGGACATTACATTGTTTATGCGCTAAAGTCTGCGGAGAAGATTCTTCGTGATGCAGGCGAAGGTCAAAAGCTGCTTAGGTTATTTGATCGTGCCTTTAGCAGCATTAGGCGACCAAAGGATGTTGCAGGCCCATTTTTCCGTCAAAGCAACTACTACCGAGTAGGTAAGATGTACATGAAGATTCTCGAAGAAGCGGGTCTATACCAACAAGCGGATGAGCTAAGCAATACCATCGGCAGGTAGGGGGGAAGGTCCCGATGGAATCGGGATCTCCGCTGCGCTACGACATCGTGGCATCAAGTGAAGACCCGTTTAGCCGGCGGGCTTGACCCGCTGCGTTGGGATGAAGGCTTGTGAAGACCCGTTTAGCCGCGACCCTACAGGGGAGCGTTTGGGGGGGAGGTACTTGGCACTAGTTTAGCGGGCGGCCTCCGGACGCCATGGGCATGGGAGCTCTAGTAGTTGGTAGGGCATGGCCTTTGGCCTGCCATTGTGCGATTGCAATGATAGTGTTCCATGTGGTGGAGCAACTGGCATTGTTTGGTGATCGTCAACAATTGTGAATATACGTTTATTGTGCCAGAGTTGCAATTTGAGCAAGGGAGCTAAGATCGAGTAGTTGTTAAATTTAATGGCAGGCCAAAGGCACTGCCCTACATTTTTTAGCGGCCGACTTTTACTAGACCTGTTTCTGAATATTGCTCAACATACTGCGGCTTAAGGAAAAAGTAGTACAGCTTGCCTTCAGCATATTGACCGCCTGCAAGAATCTCCGCACTCGCCCCTACACCCATAAAAATGTCCGCTCGTCCCGGTGCTTGAATGGCTCCACCGGTATCCTGATCCAGCATAAACTCCAGGAGTTCTTCCTGCTTGTGCGTGAAGGTTATAGCTTTAGTATCAATGAGAACCATTCCACCACGCGGGTATACTTTTTTGTCCGTTGCTATCGTTCGGTTAGCGGTAACAGGCACGCCCAGCGAACCCGCCGGCCAATCTTCGCCATTATATTCGGTAAAGAACACGTAGTTCTGGTTCCGCATAATCAAGTTCTCAATAAGCTGCGGATCTTTCTCATACATTCGCCTGATAGCTGCAAGGCTAAGCTGATCTGGCTTTAGTAAGCCTTCATTGATAACAGATTCCCCAAGCCCGGTGTATGGCCGATCTGTCTTGCCTGCATATCCAACATAAACGATCGCGCTATCCGGCAATCGAAGCTTAGCTGAACCATTTATGTGAATGATGTAAACAGATAGCGGATCTTTCAGCCAAATAAGTTCATTGCCCACAAACATCTGTGAATCTTCAATTTGTTTTCTTGTGTAGTAAGTAGTAAGCGAACCATTAGCGAGCTTGCGTCCTTGTGGTTCGCCTGTGAGTGGATCGCTTACCAAGTCGGCTGGTCTTTTGTATAGAGGGTAGCGAAAGCGCGAAGTTTTAGTTCGGCTTGCACGGAATGTCGGCGAGTAATAACCGGTAAACAGAACCGTGCCACGCCTGTCGTAACCTACCGATTCGTAAACATCAAACATCCGCAGCAGATCATCTGTGAAAACTTGCTCGTTATATGAGCTTGAGAACAACTCAAGCAGAGCTAACAAACTGGCACGAGCTTGCTCATGCGAAATCTCTTCAAATGGATAAAACCGTTTACTTGATGGCGAAGCAAACCAAGCAAGGCTATTGTCAATGGCATTCAGCATTATCGCATCACTATGGCGATACGCCCTTGTCAGATCGGGCATGCGCTGCGGATCGACAATAAGCCTAAGAGCACTATCACCAGGAGCTAGCATCTTGGTGTAGTTCGGCTGCGACTTCACTGGTGTGCGGGCTACATGGTTTGTCGCGCAGCCGAAGATGGTACTTAAACTTGTAAGTGCGATGAATAAGCCCATTTTCTTCATGATTATTGCTTCTCCTAAGCTCACCAATACTTTATGAGGTGCTTAAATCTTGATTCCCAATGACGAATATCGGGTCAAGCTGGTATGGGCCATTGACAATCAAGCTTTGGCGGGTTGCTGGCGGCCTAGGCCGATTTCGCCTACAAGTGCGGTTACGGCTCCGTCAATTGCCCAATCTGCCTTAATTCCAGCAATAAGCGGAAGATCGAGCAATTGACCAGCCGAAAACATCCAATATGGGCTTAATGCCCTACAATGCAACTAACAGGAGCACAACGCTCCCTGAGGATGATGCGAGATGAGCACTTGGTTGGTTATTGAGAATTTATACACACTTGCATTCGGAATGCCCGGCGGAATGGAATGGATGGTCCTGCTGGTGCTTGGTTTATTGATCTTTGGCCGACGACTTCCTGAAGTTGGCCGAAGCCTTGGCCGAGGGATAGTCGAGTTCAAACGAGGCATTAAGGGCATTGATGATGATATTGATGAGGAATCATCCAAGCCCGCTGAGCGGATCGAACATCAGAAGAAGCAGACTCTTGAGTCTTCTACCGATGATGCCAATGAGACCGTTGAATCTACTTCGGATAAAAAAGACGATTCGGTTGTGTAGACGCAGCTTCTCGAAATTTCGTACTATTAACCCCCAATGAATATCCTAATTACCTAGCCACCAAGCGGTGAGACTGAGCTTGGTTGCTGCGGGATGTAACATGCTGATATGACTCCAGCTGCTTCACAAAATAGAGATTCGCAAGTTTCCAGTTCGATCGGGTTTGATGATCGATTGCTAGCAGAAGCGCTGCGCGCCTATGAACACGATCAAACTAATTTGCTTGATGAACCCCAAGCTATTTCTAAAGCATTACAAACTGATGGCGATTTTGAACAGCGCATAATTGTTCACGCTCAATCATTATCAATAACTACCGATCAGCGCGCAGCAATAAAGCGCATCACGCACATGCTTACAACCATCGTCGTGATTTTACTAATAATCGCAATGTTAGCAGGTGCAGGCGCAGTAAGAGCAATGCTCGTATCTGATCGCCAATCACCTGTGAATTTTTTCTGGGTTCTTACAGGCTTGCTTGGTGTGCAATCTGTACTGCTAGTCGTTTGGTTTATTTTTATGGTCGTGCGATCTTCAGCTTTAAATACAGGTTCGCTGGGAGCTATCGCTCTTCGCTTGGCAAATGTGATTGCAGCTAAGGTTTATAAGGGGCGAGTATACACCTCTGCTATAGAAGCGATTGGTATTTCACAATTACAATCTAAACAAGGTAAGTGGACATTAAGCGCAATCAGTCACGCAGCCTGGGCTGGTTTTTGTGTTGGATGCTTAACTCTAATGATTATCATGCTTAGCACAAGGCACTATACGTTTGCCTGGGAAACGACAATTCTTTCAAGCGATACATATAAACAGATTGCCAGTTCGCTGAGCGCTTTGCCAAATGCAGTTGGTTTTTCTACGCCTTCGCAGCAGCAGATTGAAAACTCACAGTGGCCTATTTCGATAGAGCAAAGCCAGGAGACGCGGCACGCATGGAGTCAACTATTGATCGGGTGCATAGTTGTCTATGGCTTAGCGCCGCGTTTGATTTTGATGGGCTTGTGTTTGCAGCGCAGATCAGCTTCACGTAAACGCTGGAGACTTGATACAACTCATAGTGGGTATTTGCGCTTAAAACCTCTGCTTATGCCTCAGTCAACTTCACTAGGCATCGTTGATGCTGATAATGATAAAGTAGAAGATTCAACAACTAAGATTGCTGAGCCATCGCAAGAGAATGAGACATTCCCCAAAGGTCCGCCTGTTATTATTGGTTTAGAAATACAAGAGCCTAAGACAGCTTGGCCGCCACCTTTGAGTGATGTGAGTTTTATCGATCTTGGATTCGTTGATACTTCTGATGATCGTCATCAGTTTTTCAATTCATTGTCATCGTTACAAGCTCAGCCAGGCATAATCATTATTGCATGCGCTTTAACCACGACTCCTGATCGGGGTATAGCAGTGTTTATAAGTAAAGTGCAAAGTTCTGCGAATTGCCCGGTTGGATTATTGCTAACTGGTGGAGATTATCTGCGCAAACGCTCTGATGCGCAGCAAATGCAAGATCGCATCGAAGATTGGCGTAAACTTGCAAAGAATGTGTCCATAGCAGCGCAGCATGTAATAGAGCTGGATCTGGATTATGCGACTGATGCCAGTCTTGCAAAGCTTGAGCTATTGATGGGCGCAACGCCAAGAAAAACTCAAGCTCGGCATATCGAAGAAGCGTTCAGCTTGATTGTAAATCATGTTGCGCGGTGGGATGATGCACCAAAACTAGAGCAGCAAGCTGAACTTCATCGAGATATTGCCAAGCTGTATAAGAATGATCAAGAATCGTGGAGAGAGTTTTTTCATTTGCCTATGGATCTAAAAGGTGATCTTAGTTCGTCGCTAAAAGGTGGGGCGCAGCGAGTTGTTGGGCTATTGCCAAATAATCTTCGCCTTAATCCACGTTGGATGGCTGCGGGTGCGTTGACCGGTGCGCTTGGTTGTGTTGCAGCTGCGACATTGCTTTCTCCTATCGCTATCGGTGCATTGCCTCTTTGGTCGGGTATTGGGGCTGCTATTGCAACGGCAACGGCTGCGTTTAGAAAACCTGCGGCTGAGCTAAGTGGGGATGAATCTGCAAAGAATGTTCAGCTTACGGAATCTGTGCAAGCAGCAACTTTGTTTGCGCTATTACTGGAACTGCAAGGCCGCGATGAAACTGCAATAACGCAAGTGCTAGAGCAAGTATTGGATTGCGATGAATCCGTTGAGTGCGACAATGCCCAATCAACTGAGCGTTGGCTTGATGATGTGAGGCATCGATTTGATTTGGCTCTGGCAAAGGAGTCATCATAGTGAGCGTCAAGCCCCTTATTGTTGCGGTGGTGGGGCATACCAATACGGGTAAGACTTCGCTGCTGCGCACATTGACGCGCGATGCAAGCTTTGGAGATGTTTCAGATCGTCCCGCCACAACTCGTCACGTTGAGGGAGCTGCTGTACTAGTTAATGGCAAACCGATCATGGAACTTTACGATACCCCCGGACTAGAAGATTCCATCGGATTACTCGATCATTTGGATAGTTTAGCATCCGGTCGCCGCACACAAGGTATTGAGCTTATTGAGCAGTTTTTAGCAAGCGATGAAGCTAACAAGGAGTTTGCGCAGGAAGCTAAAGCATTGCGCCAAGTTTTGTCAAGTGATGTTGCGCTATATGTAATTGATGCGCGCGATCGTGTACTGGGTAAACACAGCGATGAGCTGAATATCCTTGCGCGCTGCGCCAAGCCTGTTGTTCCCGTACTGAACTTTATCGCAAATGAAGATGCCAAGGTCGGCATTTGGCGCGAGCATCTAGCGCGAGTCAACATGCACGCAGTTGCTGAGTTTGATACGGTTGTTTTAGATGAGCTTTGCGAACAAAGGCTGTATGAAAAAATGCGTAGTTTGCTTGATGCTAATGTTGATCAACTCAATAGTTTAATTGAAGATCGTTGCAATCTGCATCGTGATTTGAAGCGTGCATCTGCTCAGCTTGTTGGCGATATGTTAATTGATGTGGCTGCGTATGTTACTTATGTTCAAACAGGTGATTCTCCCCAAACAGAGAATGCTTTGAGTACTCTGCGCAAAATAGTTAGCTCGCGCGAACAGCGCTGTGTGGATCAATTACTGGAATTACATTGTTTTCGCCCTGAAGATTGCTTGCCAGATACATTACCTATAGAGGGTGGCAAATGGGGGTATGATCTATTTAGTCCCCAAGCCATGAAACAATTTGGTTTAACTGCAGGCGGGGGGATTGCAGCAGGAGCGGCTACAGGTTTTGTATTTGACGCTATGGTTGGAGGAGTAAGTGGGGGGGCAATGACCCTAATCGGAGCTGTGATCGGTGGAGTACTCGGTGCTGGCAGATCTCAAGGAAAACGTTTGATTCGTAAAGCTCAGGGTGAAACTGAACTTCGCTGCGATGATCAAACTTTGAGGTTGCTTGCTCTTCGCCAACTGATGTTAACGCGTGCACTGCTTTGTCGCGGACACGCTGCCCAGCAACCCCTGGTTATGCCTAAGCCTGGCCGATTGAAGCTCCCACAAACTTCTGTTGCGATTATGCCTGCGTCAATACAACTTGCGCGCACCAAGGCACATTGGTCGCATATTGTAACTGATGCCCAGGGCTATAAAGCTCCAGATCCAGCCAGACTAGAAGCAGTTAGATCTTTAACTGAACATCTACTTCAGTTGCTAAAGAAAGATGAAAATAAACAGATAGAGTTTCCTTGAGATTTGGATTTGACAATTTGTCCATCAGGCGGCGTATACTTATCCATGGGGCGATTAGCTCAGTTGGCTAGAGCGCACGGATCACACCCGTGAGGTCACAGGTTCGAGCCCTGTATCGCCCATTTACATAACGCGTGCTGAATCAAGTATTTACGATTACCTTCCCAAGGGGAAGTGCGGCCGTGACCCAAACCTAGGGCGTATCCACTGATACGTTCCACAACATATGAGGTCGCACTATGGTAGCGCAGAGAATCCCCAAATATCGCCGTCAGAAAAGGAAGGGCAAGCCCGATCGTGCGTTCGTTGAGATCGACGGGTCGCGCCACTACTTAGGAAAGTATGGCGATGAAGTAAGTAAGCAGCGATACGAAAGACTGATGGCAGAATGGTTGACTAGCGGTCGATGTCTTTCTGTCGATACCGAAGAGATCACGATCACAGAGTTATGTGCACGCTTCTGGACCTATGTTTCGGAGTACTATCGTAAGCCAGATGGTTCACCTACGAGTGAGATCGCTAGCTATCGCACTGCTATGCGACACGTCAGGGCATTATATGGAAACACGCCAGCTTCCAAGTTTGATCCTCGTGCCTTAAAGGCGGTGCGACAAAAAATGATCGATCGGGATAACTCACGGTCGCATATCAACAAATCCATTAGCCGAATCAAACGGATGTTCAAATGGGGTGTACAGGAAGATCTCCTACCAGTCTCGGTTCATGTTTCATTACAGACTGTCGAAGGTCTAAAACAAGGTCGGTCTGCGGCACGTGAAACGACACCCGTGTGCTCTGTTCCAGAGGAATATGTCAAAGCGGTCGAACCTTATGTGTCAAGGCAAGTCTGGGCGATCATTCAATTGCAACTTCTGACCGGAGCGCGTCCGGGTGAACTCGTCATGATGCGGCCAATTGACCTTGATATGTCAGGTGTCGTTTGGATATACAAATTATCCCATCACAAGACGGCACACCACAATATAAAAAGAACGATTCCGCTTGGTGAACAATCTCAGAAAGTCATCGAACCATTCTTTGGGGGATGTCCCGTCAATCAGTATTTGTTCGCACCAAAGGAAGCAGAAAACGATCGTCGAAATGATCTGCGCCAGAAGCGTGTGATACCTCTCTCCTGTGGAAATATCCCCGGTAGCAATCGTGTCCGACACCCAAAGCGAGTACCGGGGGATTACTACACATCTACGAGTTACCGCAGAGCCATCG
Organism: Planctomycetota bacterium; assembly: GCA_022574595.1. Taxonomy (GTDB): domain Bacteria; phylum Planctomycetota; class Phycisphaerae; order Phycisphaerales; family SM1A02; genus JACZRS01. The sequence continues at coordinate 65,226 of JACZRS010000007.1, forward strand.
CAAGAGCCTGCAAAGAAGCAGAAGTGCCGAACTGGCATCCACATCAGCTTCGACACAACTATGCGACTAGAATTCGTCGAGACTTCGGTCTTGAGGCAGCGCAGGTCATGCTTGGTCACCAACGCGCTGATGTTACTCAGATATATGCAGAAGTGAACACGACACGAGCGATAGAGATTGCAGCGGAGGTAGGATAATGTGCAAAAAGAGTGTCCCTGACTGGCTCCGTGAAATGGAGCACGACGCTATTCATGACTATCTTGTAATCATCTACGATTGGATAGCTCGACTTGCCGATCAAGACAAACAAGACGAGGCCACAAAACATGAGCTGGTCGCTGGCGCTAAGAAAGAGATCAGTATGTTACGGGGTGAATGCGCGTCGCTGTGTTTCTGTTTCCCCGACGTGAAATTCCGATCGCTCCCTGATCCTACCGAAGTCGATCACACGACAACCTTCTATGAACTTGTAGATTGGCTCCGTGAGTCGGATGAAGCACTAAAGGATGTAGGGAAACCTCTTGTGACTGGGAAAACACTCAAAATCGCTCGCGTCATCTTTCTCCATAGAGGGCTGACTAGCGAGAGGTATGCGACGCTACTGGATCGTAGGTTTAACGAGCCAACTAATGACTCGGCAGTCAGGCGGGCGATAAGTGATGTCTTAATTCACTGGGGATTTGAATCCACAGGAACAGCGTATCATCCGCCAAGGCAGAACACAGGCAAGCCATGGGAACGACCTGTAATCGGAGTTGATGATAATGCGGACCTGATATAGCGATCATTATGACACTATCCTGATATCGACCACTGCCGCATCCGCATTGTCTCGATGACTTGCTGCGGCGCGATGTGGTCAATATACCTCGATGTGGTTCCGACATTTGTGTGTCCGAGTTGTCGGGAAATCACATTAATGGGCACTCCTTCTGCAGCAAGTTCCGCAGCGTGTGTATGTCGTAAGCCATGCGCGTGTACGCGCTTTTCAATGCCAGCACGTAGTGCCATTCGAGGCAACATCTTCCGCACGTAGGCACTCGACAAACGAGTCCCCTTTAGCGTGCAGAACAATGGACCGCGAGAAATGTGAAGTGATGATCGTATGTCTAACCAGCGTTGGATCATGTCAAACGCAGTCGCATCTAGGCCCACAGTTCGTGCCTTGTCACCCTTGCCGTGGAGAATGCGAATCGATCCTGATTGCGGATCGAGATCCTTTCGTTCGAGAGATAGCGCCTCGGACACCCGCAGACCGCCACGATACATTGTAACAATCAACGCTCGGTTTCTGATTCCCGTTGGGGCTCGGTGAGAACATGCACGAATAAGACATTGTATTTCATCGCGAATGAGAGGTTCAGGTGGATATAGTTTTCCCTTGTTTGAAGGTGTGAACATAGCCTCGCTCCTTTTTGCAGATGGTTAAGCTTTGGACAACAAGCGATACCCTATTGCTTGGTTGCACCAGGCGCAAGGACTAAGCGTATTTAAACCAACTGTTCGATCGCTGTCAGATTGCAAGGATAATCGAGGTCTGCCCGCTAATCACCGACTCTTGTAGCTCACATTGCTATTCACACTGCCCAAAGCACTCAAAATAGCAAACGCTTCTGATCCGGTGTGCCGATGTCGGGATTCCGTTCTATTGCACTTACCAAGTGCGATGTCATTAATTTCCCGTCCTTGCGCAATTTCTTGCAAGTTTTCATCACAAGTTGGAATGTACTTGGTCGAGCAGTTGCGAGTAAGAAGTGCTTCACATCCCATTGATTATCGAGAAAAGTGTGTACGATCTTTCTTCTAAGTCGCTCGCACTTGTCCCAACTGGCGCTTCGTAGTCGAGGGAGAATCACATGCAACTTCTGCCAAGACTCGTAAGGCAATCGATTATGGGCTAGCGCTTCGTGAACGGCATCAAATGATGTAGATACCAATTCAGCTGCCATGTCCTCAGTACTTTCGAAGCCAATAGTCAAGACGAACGCCATGACATCATTCAGATTTCGCTCATCCGCAACGCCAGACATAGACTGTCGACCCACATCGAGCCAACGTCCCAAGCCGAGCTTTTGAACCGATTTCTGTGTTGGGTCAAGTACTTTAGTCGCTAGAAACCACGCATGGTTGTTGACGGAAGACTCACTTCGAAGCCATCTCATGACCGCTTCTGATTCACGTGATAGCGCCAATAAACAATCGTGATTGATCACATGCGACTCACTGCTTGCCGCTAGAGTTAGAATGGCGTCAACGGCTCTGCTCCCGAGTCTGTCCAAAATGTCAGAACAATACAACTCGGTACTCTCGATGATTGTGTTTACTACTTGAATCAACGTCTTTGCATCTATAGTGGCTTCAGCAATCATATCTAGCATTTCGAGTTGCACACTTCGTGAGGCACACCACAGCGCGGGTTCCTCTGCGATTCCTGGACACGCACGAAGTAGTGCGTATCTCAGATTCGGATTTGCATCGATCACCATGACCATATCGTGTGCCGATAGATGCTTTACAAGATCTCCGAAGAGTTCCTCACCTACAATGTTGCGTTCTTCCTGGTCTAGCCACACCAGTAGGTCCAACGCACCACTCTTGCGCGTTGACCAAAGATTGTCGATGCGATCGCTAAGCCTCAGGTTCAAATTCTGGAACGAGTTAAAGTGGGGCGAGCTCGCTAGGTAGCGGAGAACCGCAACAGTGTCGAAAGCAACTCGTGACTGCGTCCCGTTTCCCAACACATAGCCCTTTAATGCTACGGCATCGTTCGGTGAAGGGAATCTTTCTGCAATTGAATCTAAAACATCGGCAGGGTCTGCATTTTCATACTCAACCTTTTCTAACAGTGCATACACTTGGGCAATAAACGGAAACATTGATCGTTTGGCCGGGAAGTCGGCGCACGCGCTTCGCACGAAATCCCCGAATGTTGACAGCTGTGGATGAAGAGCGCCTTTAACTATGACTTCAGCCCATTGATTATTGTATTCGACGAACTCAGCACGCGAATGCCTCTCGATCTGCAACTTTCCTTTACGTGTTGGTGCACCGTAAGGAACTATCTCAAGGTTGAATTGAAAACCAGGTATATCTCGTGCCTCCAGTGCGCCAGTACAAAAACTAAATTGGTGCCGCAACGCATTCCATTGCATGTTCCAAAGACCAAAAACCAATTCTTCTAACTCTTTAGCACTTTGTGCCTCCACGCAGATGCTCTCTTCCGATTGATACAGCGCACGCACCAAATGTAGGCTCAACGGTGATACTACATTTTGCAAATCATCGGTCGCTCCTGTAATGCAATCTGGTGCAATATTCAGCCTCTTGCTGTAGGCTTGCTTTGATATAAGATCTTGCGATGGTCTATTAAAGGCTCGTCGAAGAATTCGCACATCATCGATTCGCTCCCACTGATCCAGTTTCACCAGTATTACATGGGTCCAAACACAGCCCGGTCGTTCCATTTCAATTGCATACCAAGTTTTGCAAAGCGCGTACATCTCTGATTCAGCTAGTGCGAAACCGCTGTAGTATTCTTCAAAGCCCGGTAAGAATGCATGCCCCGAAAAGTCACTTAGGATCGATAGCAATCGCTCGTCGGCCCGCGGCAGATCGAACGATGAATCGAGCAGACGATGTCCATCTGAGTAACCGAAAAGTGCCTGTTCAATGACAACATCGGCATTCATATGGACTCCCCACCCCATGCTTCTTGAAGTAACCATCGGATCGGGCGAGTTATGTCATGATCCGTGAAGTCGTCGTCTGCAACCAGAATTCGTTCCCATGGATTGGCATGTGTCAGAAGTTCCGACTTCTTCGACTTGTAATCTCCCCCTTGTGCGCTAACTCCATAAACATGACGCCGATTCGAATCAATGTTTGCAGTCAAATATTGATTTAACAGCGGTAATCGTTTTTTTAAATATATTGAGGCCGTGTCGAATTCGCTACAAAGGAGATCCCAGGCCGACACTACTACTGCAACACGACATGCGCTAAACGCATCATCACGTCGTTTATTTAGAAATTGCAAGCACTCCACAAGTTGCACTTGTGTAGGCGCGAGGTTCGGAATCCATTGAACCACTTCCTCTTTAGTATTCTCATCACTTTTTGGTCCATCTCCATTTTGAACATCACCGCTTACGTAGATTTCTTCAGCAATTGTTGTTGGATCAATCACTTTCTCGGGGTGCACAAATAGAAGGAATCCGATCGCATTTTCTACGAGGTTGTCAAATTCGAGGCTCCATTGCCGTTCTGCCCAGTGACTCATAAACGTCTCGCCCGACAAATCAGGAAACTCAAGTGTAACAACTCGACTAAAATCACTATCTGAGAGATTTATAGAGGTGCGTTCGATCCGCCCTAATCTGGTGCGCGATTGACTCTCGCATTGAAGCCATGCTGCACCGATTTGGTTTAGATATTTACGGTCAGTCGGTAGTGCCTCTACACAGAGCGCTCCTTTCACGGTCGATGAGAGTGCGTGTTGCCATAAACTGGCAAGGAATGTCGTTTTACCTGTTGCCGGAAATCCCAACGAAATAATTGTGCGTGGTGCGCTCATTGCTATTCAAAAGCTTGCGGCAAGATTCGTTGAAAATACTTGTCGAACTCTCCAGTTATAGGGGGCATTTTTAGCTTACGGGATGGCTGGTTTTTGTCTAAGGGCGAATCTTCAATCCATGATGGAAGCACTCCATCGACACCGTCGGCTATATCACGCTTGTATTTTTCGTCGCGAGCAGCAATGCTGAAGAATCGCAATCGCCCTAACAGTTTCTCGAATGAATCACGAATCTCTCCCTCTATCATTTTTATGAAATCTTTGCATGCATCTCCAGTTCGTTCGATGACATCATCTTTTGTGAATAAGATGTCTACGAAAGACGACTTATCCAAATATTCGATCTGAATAAGGCTTAGAATCAGTAATTTCACGAATCGCCGCTCTTCCTGTCTTCGACTGACATCGGCTAGTCGCGCACCATCGCTCAGCACGACGAAGTGGTCCGCAAATCGAATCAGAGACAGGGCGCGCGCGTCTTCTTCGGAATTGATCGCAGCCTGAAACTCTTCTCCAGACACATCAGACAACAGTAAATCTCGATGTGTATGTCCTTTGTTCTCCTTGCACACACGCAAGTGGAGGAATCTATGACTAACCGCACGTGCAGTTCGTTCTGTTTTAGGCTCTAATCGATTGGATACAAGGCGGCTGTGATGACAAATGCGTTCGAAGCCGATGAGCGTGTCTGATCCGGCAAACAGGTAGCCTGCAAAAGTGCCGTGATTGAATCGTTCGTAGATACTCGCAATCAGGGTGGTTTTTCCGCTGTCGCTTCTGCCACCAATAACAACGCGATTTGCTTGTAATCCAGAAGCAAACTCAGTTGCCTCTTTAGTCAGTAGTGACTCTCCTCTATGCAATTCAATGAAATCCTCTAGTGTGGCCGTATCAGTGGTAACAGTGGCTTGAGGTGCGGTGGCGGAGGAATCGTCTGAAAATGTGCTGTCGGTCTCATTGGGCATTAAATCGCCTCGTCCAAGAGTGAAGAGAGTAGCATTTCGTCATATGCTTGGCGTGCAAGGTCAAGCGGGCTTATGGTGGCGTTTTCGTCGATATGTATTGAAGCTGCGATCTCTTGCCATCTAGACGGGTCACGAGTAAGGACGATTTGCAGAACAGGAGTTAACATGCCCTGTGAATTCTTCAAATGCTCCTTCGTCGTATCGAACGGAAACTGATTCGCCAGATCTTTTATAGCAATTGTCTTAGGCAGTTCGTCGGACAAATTATTGATCACTTGTGAAAGTAGTGCCGGCGCGGCAAACGGTCCGGGAGATTGGCGAACTAGTGATGCAAGTTCGAAGCCAGCAAGTGTACACGCCGAAGCTGTCTCAATATCAGAGAATGAACGCTCGAGCCATGTGCTGTGCTGGCCTATCATCCACCACAATGCATTGGATTCCTCATCGCGTAGTAGATGTAATGCATCGGACTCGTTTTGTGTATCGATAATGAGTTTTAACTGAGTCTGAAATAATTGGAGTGCCTCTGATATAATCTTGCTTCGTTGAGTCTCATCAGTACCCGCTGCTAGCTTGGCAAGTTCTTCAATCTTGGGATTTGCCAATTGGCTGAGCTTGCGATCGGAATGCATCGTCGCGCGAATTGCAGCCGAAGTATTCGCAAGATACTGCGTTCCAATAACTACAAATGTTGGCGACAGTTTGGTACTGCGAAGCTCTGCGAACTCGGCGCATCTGAGAGAGAGAGCGCTCACAATCCGGCATGATTTATCCTTGTGGGACCTGATCATTTCAACTAGAATTGTACCCGCTATGACGGCTACCTCTTTGTCATTTCCCTTATTACGGAATGATGTGTCGGCTTTCCGAAACGTGTCACGAAAGCGCGACTCAAACGTAGCGTCGGCGGGCCATTGAAAAAGTAAACTCGCTAAACCAGGAATATCTTTAAGCGACGCACTCTCGATGAATGCAGTGACGCCCTCCCATCTAAGATTCACAAGTTGATCGTCAAGATCGATCATTACTAGGCGTAGCCATTCGCCAAAATCTGGATGCATATTCATTGGTTATCTCCAGCAAACGGATTGCTCGGGAATTGTGTTTTATCAAGATGCTCCATCACCGCATCCCACAAACGGAATAGCTCTCCGCGTGCTTCAGCTCGCTGGATAACCCGTCGGAATAGCTCCCTATCAGTAATACCTTCGTCATCGTTTTGGATAAGGCTCAGCTTTTGTGCCACTCAGCTTATAAATGTAGGGAAGTTTCCAGAAGCAATGTGATAGCATGCGCTTCGGGCTTCGTCTTGTTGGCTGTTCATCCACCTGCTCTACCTCGTTTGCAATCTCTGCACGTTCGGCACTGCTATGTTTCGGATCATTATCATTCCCCGGTGATTCCCATGGACTCAGCGCCAGATTATAGACTTTGTATTCTTGCCCACCGCACGAATTTGAGTCAGCGATGAAAGTACTGTTTTCCTGTTGCCATACGCGGGGATAAACACGTACTAGCATTTTTCGTTCAGCATCTACTGTATCAATGGTCACTCCAATCCAGTTGTATCGTGGCATCCAATCAGACTCTTGTCGACTAGGGTGGACAGCTCCGGCACTCAGAATCAATGATTCGTCCACCTTGGTCATTCTCAGACGGTGCTTGTGCCCAAATAGCTGAACCTTGGTTAGCGCTTTTAGTCCGTCGGAAACCTCATCCTGATCAATAAGCCAATCCGGAGGATGATGACACATGACCATGTACTCAACACCATCCGATCTGCTAATTCCATATTGATACCCACCTAGAACAAGTTTATTACTGCCCCGATTGTCCTCTGCGTCAGAAATTAGTGTTGAGTTCAATCCCCTGAGCCGAAGCATCGAACCATCGTTCAGTTCGAACTCTTCTTCCCACCATGGGGTCGAATGATCAACCGGGCAATTGTATTTCTGAGCAAACGCGTTGTAATTGCGTAGCGGCGCATACAGTACATCGTTTGGAGCCTTCACATAATCTTCGAGAATTGAGTTAATGCTACATGGATTGCAGGTTCGAAGTTCCTTATGGCACATCCGGATAGTGATATCGGCATTGATCGTTGGATGACAAACGTCATGATTACCTGGGACACACCAAACGTTTTCCGGTGGACAGTTAAGACTCACACAAAGCTCACTAATCCATTGCTGCGCGATTTCATACTCGTTGGATTGTCCGGCAAATGCAATGTCACCTGAAATAAGAATCGCGTGAGGTGGACTCCCGACTTCACCCTTCACTTCAACTGCGTCTCGGAGAAGTTCGCTGCGCAACTGCTGATCGAGGTCATACACAGCCTGATAGGGCTTACTAAAGTGGATGTCTGAAAGGTGTAAGAAATTCAGCATGTTAGGCACTACTATACCACAAACGTTGTACATTGCAGCATCCACCGGTGCTTTATCATTCTGGCATTTGCTTTCTTACACTTCTGCTAAAAAATAAAGCCATACATGATCGTTAACAAGAGTGAGTGTTAAGTGCGTACACACAAACCTAACAAACGCTCAAATGAGGTTTTCGCCAGGGACAACTGGAATAACGAATGCAGAACTAGCTTCTTGAAGGCAATCCCAAGTAACTAACAACCCTGTCATCCTCCGACTTTGAGGCGCAAGACTGGGCACTCACGTGTCGCGTGTCACTAATTGCTAGACACTCGTTAGACCTGGCGATCGTAGAAAATCCCAACAACATTCTATTGTGGGGTTTTGGAGTAAACCACGCACGGGGCTTGATCCTGCAACCTACACTTTATGAAAGCGTAGCTCATGCACTTCTGAAGTGCTGCATCGAGCCGTTTTTCAGCGCCTAATAACCCGGGCGGTTTGGAGCAGTACTGGAAGAGCATCACCAGGAGATACTTATAGCACTTGCATTCTTTGCGCCTTGGATCATGATGTTCTCGTCGCTCGTGCCAACTGCGATTCGATAATCGTAGATCCCCTGGCCGATGAGTTTGCCAGGGCTATCGTCATCCGACAAACTCTTAATCAATCGAACAGCATTCTCACCGATTTCCTTTGCACGGATTCTTGTTGTTCCGGGACTCACGATGATGGCGATCTTGATGTCATCATGCTCTTGGCCAATGAACACATCTCGGACATCGGTGAAGTTGAGTACGAAGTGATCGACAATAATCTGCTTGATCTCATCACTGATCTGAGGCACAGCTGTCTGTTTAGTCGGTTTTTCAATCTCACTTGGAACTGAAGGATCTCGATCTATAACCGCCTGTTTGGTGGCTTGTTTATTGTTATTTGCAGTTGAGGGACTGCGGGGCGTTGTTGGCATCTGTGTCGCGAGCCAGATAAGCCCGATGAATCCGATGAATAAGACAGCTCCTACTGCTGCAGTAATAACAATTGCAATTACACAACCCGATCCTTGTTTAGATTTATTAGCCATGGCATCTCCTTTGCATTGATTATATCCGAAGTTGGGATATTCCGAAATAGGATTGACACTGCAGCTCTCTTAAGAGGAGCGAGCTGTGCGATCAGTCTTTACGAAGCGATACCAACGATTACTTGAGCTATTGCGGGAGGCCCGTAACGACGCTGAGCTAACTCAAGTCGATGTGTCTCGCAAATTGAAGCGTCATCAGTCATTTGTTTCGAAGTACGAGCAAGGTGAGCGTCGTCTTGATCTCGTGGAGTTCTTAGAAGTGGCAGATGCGATCGATGTTGATCCAATCAAGATTCTCAAAGCAGTTAGGGCAATTAAGTAAGATTTTCATTGAATCTCGCTTCGTCATGAAAGCGAGACTCTATTGCTCCCTGATCGCACTAAATCAATCAAAGCGATACTATTCGACGTGATCATCGTCCTGTGGACGCGCTAAATCGCTTTTGACGCACTCCTTGTCCCTCTCCCATGTCGATCGTCGTTCCCATCGCGGAATCGTCTAATTGGCGATCCTAGGCGCTCGAATCGGCTTGAGAAAGCCCCCTTCGATATACGGGGGCGAGAGAGATAATTTACGAGTAATATCACATTGATTTTGGTTTGACTGCGGGCTTGCGGTTCAATCCACCGCGATGACCCAGTACTCGGAGTTGTCGCCGGATCTGTTGTTTCTCGCTTCGAAGGGTCGCTGCCTTAAGTTTCTTCAGTAACTCAGCGATCTTCGCTTGGTTGCCATTCACTTTACTGTTACTACTTGACTTGGCAGTCGAATTCACTTCCTTTGTCGTGGTCTTGTTCGTCATTGCCTTCTTGGATGTCGTCATTGTTTTACTCCTTACTGTTATTTGATAATTTGAGGTCAACATGACGATGATTCTAAGACTCTATTGGCATGAGCGCAAGGTCGTTATTTGAATATGTGCAGCGAGTATTCGTAATATGTTGCCAAAGCACTTCATTGTGTCTTATCGCGCCCTGACGTGTTTCTAACACGATCGACGAGGTAATCCTCATCACACGCCAACGGCGCTCTGGAACGCTCCTATGCGCCCGAGATCCTAGGGGTTTGTTCGCTTTAGATGAGGGTACTTGTTAGACCTTGGATTTTCCAAATATCCCCTGCGCTCCTAGATAGGCAATCAGTGTTCAGAGCCGTCAGACTCAAGCCAATCATGGAACAGCATCTGTTGCTCTGTAGTTCGAGACCACTCTAGTACTACTATCCTTCGCACGTTGATTCGCTGGCAGATTCTGAGCAGCAGTGCATGCTCTTCTTGCTGCAGGATCATGGATCTTTGCTTGGAGGCATCCCCCAGCAGTACTGGCAATTTGTAAACGAATGACTCATCTGGTGTGGCCGACCCTCTCAATAGCGGGCTGATGTCACCATGGATCACTTCTACTACCAGATGGCTTGGTGTTATCAAGCAGCAGCCCGCGTAATCGAATCTCCAGGACGGATAGACGACATAGTGGGAGACGTCAGGCCTGACTGATGCGAAAGTCTTGATGGTCCTGCGAACGCTGCGAAACGGAACATAGTGCTTAGCTGGCAACTCGAATGCGTACATCTTGCTCGGGCACGACCTAACTGTCCATCCAAGCCGCGCTTCCGTCCATGGACTATGCGGCAAGTCTGTGACGCACTCGACGAATCTCCATTTCGGATGTGGTAATCGGTAAAGCTCAATGCGCCGGAGACCTTCATACTTGGACAAAACCGGATATTGTAGGTTGGACAGATCCACATCAACACGTCGCTTGCGCCGTGCTTATGCGCTGCCCGTTTGTAGACAACCAGTATTCTTTCATCAGCCTAGCCGCCACATCCTGCGAATCTTTCGCTTCGCAAACGATGAGCGGAGCAAGCTCTCTAGCCACTATCTCTTCGATCAAAGGCTCGAATCTAGGCAAGAAATGTCTGGTAGCTGTACTGCGAGCACCGAATAGACCTAGCTGTTCATCTGTCTGTAGATCAGCGAAGGCACGATGCCGGATCTCTCCTTGTTTCCCCCACTCAATTGGACACATGTGAAAGTGCAAATGCCTAGCAATGAATGCTTCTTGGCCTAGCACTTTCTGCAACTTGTCGAACACCACAGCGAAGTCGTCTCGACTGCGAAGTGATCCATGTGTCCGTGCATGAAGATGAGCAAAGTCGATACACGGCCATGCGCAATCAACTTCCGCGCAGATCGCCAAGATATCATCTAATGACCCGAGTTGACGAATCTTACCCGCAACTTCAGGAAACAGTCGCACGTCATCAAGGTCACACTCTTGCTCAAATCGCTTCAGCGCGTCAATTGCACTGCGGACACCACTCTCGCGTGTACCTACGAACGTACCGGGGTGGAACACGATCCTGCGAGCGCCGAGTTTCTTTGCCAACCGCACACACTTGTGAAGTTCGTTCAGCGAGTTGTCGATCTTCTTCGGATCTGGCGTCCCGATTGAGATGTAGTACGGGCCATGAATGGAGAGTTCGACATTGTACCGCTCCGCGTTCCTCCTAAATTCCGCCGCGCGCTCGTCAGACATGCGTACACCGCGCGTGCATTGGAGTTCAAGCGCGTCTAACCCAATGCTTCCCAGCCATTCGGGTGCATGAACCCTATCTGAGGAGTAGTCGGACGCCCAGAAATTCGGCGGATTGCCCGCCACGCCAAAGAGAGGGGAAGCAGTCATGACCGCTGTACTCCCGCTTGGGCCAGCACTCCACGTGATACCGACGATGTTAGAGGCACGCCGGCTATCGCATGTGCTATGACAAGTCCGGAAAACATTGCCTGTACGTACCCACGTCCTAGACCAGCAAGATCACCTCCGATGAACACACCAGGCATGTCTGTCATGAGCGCTTCATCCAGAGGCACCGATCGCCAGAAATTGTCGATCACCGGCGCATAGACATAGCCAGTCGGATGAGAGAAGATGGCCCCACCACTCTCGTCGTTCAAGAGGCTCAGCAATGTGTCGATGCCCTCTCTGAGCGTGGCGCTCAACGCGTGATGGACATCGTACTCAATCGAGTTGAGCGCCGGCGGACACTCGGGCGACGGAATCGGAGCCGTATCTCGAGGTCGTCCCAGGAACAGATCGAGCTGCTGACGAAACGGACCCTTCTCGCGAGGATTGCGACAAGCGAAATGGCTCAATGCAAAGTCAACAGGATTGGAGCGCGCTGGCACCGGTAGTCGCCCAACGAGCGAAACGCTTGTGCGTTCGGTCCATCCTGTGCCGAAGTGACCGTCAACCATGCGAACGCCATCTAGGTGCGCGACGGCCATCTGGCCACCTCTGCACCAACACAGTGTACGGAACTCCACATCTGAAAATGACGCCTTAAATTTCGGATCCTCCAAAGAGCCAGCAATGTTCTGGACGAGAGACGCAGGCATCTCAAGTCTTACTCCAACGTCCACGTTCGCATGCCCGTGCGGCAGCCCGAGCGATTCAAGCGTAGACTCCAACCAACTGGCTCCAGAACGTCCTACGCAAAGCAAAACGGCCTTACGCACTATCACGGCCTTAGGAACGCCCTGGTGCGAGTAGATGACTCTGAATCCAGCCAAAGGATCGCTTCGCATGATCTGCGTGACGGACGCTCGCGTGATCACACGACCGCCAGAATCCTCGACTGACGAGATCAGGCCGGCCATCAGAGGACGCATCTCATCGGCTAGCAACGGTACGGCGCAATAGCGCTTCAGATGCATCGCTCCGACGTCTCTCAGTTGCGCGTGTTTAGGCAGACCGCACCGTAGTCTTAGGTCGTCGGCCATGCCACACTGCTCGGCCTCCTTGATCAACTCGATCACGGCGGCGTTGGCGGCTTCACAGGCGTAACCTGTGTGATGGGCTAGTCTCTCTCCGGCAGGGAAGAAACAGAGGCTGCCGCCGACGATGCCCGCGACTCCGCCGACACCACTCACGAAGTCGCATTGACGACACGGCGGACATCGGTCCGTGGTTAGCTGGGGACAAGTCCGCCGCGACAAGCTCTTGCCTTGCTCAAGAAGGAGGACAGACTGCTCAGTCAAGTGAAGCAGCCGATGCGCAGCCGCCAGACCGGCCGGACCGGCTCCAACAATAAGTACGTCGCACTGTTCACTCGGTCTTGGCATTGGCTCGCTTACCTTCGCCAGGCTTCTTGACAGCATCGCCTTCCGGTGTCTCCTCCATAGTGACACCTCTCAGACCTGCCTGAAAGAACGTTTGAATCTCATCTCTCAGTCCGACGAATGTCAGTGCGGCTATCACTATACCGATCAGGCTGATCCATAGGACTACTCGGAGTCGCCGCTGCTCCCGCCGCAGGCCAAGAGCACGTTGGCAATCGTCGATTGCCGTCTGAAGGCCCTGAATTACGTTCTCCTTCTTCAGCCGCTCGAAATCCGCGCCGTGTGACTTCATAAAGTGCTCAAGATCAATGATCTTCTTCGGTTGAGCGCGATCCGGCGGCTCGCTTGTGAGGTGAAACTCGATGGTGAATATCGACTCCTCGTACGGGATGAACTTACCAGCGGCCGTAGTATTCAGCAGGATGCCGAACAGGGGGCCGTCGTACTCAGGCTCAACCTGTGGCCCGACTTGGAGGATGAACCCATCGAGCGCGTGCGCAATCTTGAGATCAAACCTGCCGACGATATTGTGCGGTGTGCGAACACGCTCGATGGTTGACACCAATGCAGTTCCGAATGGCTCGATTTCGATTCCCTTCACCCTGCCTTTCGCTGTGAGATCATGAAGTGCGAGCGTGCCTTTGCCGCACAAGAACGCATCACGTCCTAGGCGCAAATCATAAGACGCTGCCTTTACACATTTGTCTAGCGGATTGTCTATCAGATTGTGAGCCAGAATCTGCGATCCGGTGAGTACTCCTCCGCGCGCTGCCCCATTGTCTTCCATCGTTACAGGATCACCAGTTTCAGGTGGTCCTGAAAAGCTATCTCCATCCTGTGGTACATCCGTGCCATTCATAGGTAATCTTTCTGGTCCATAGGCGTCCGATCGCTCGCAGTGTACCATATGAGAAAACCTGGTGCTTCACCGCGCTCGAGATGGGATACTTCGGTTCCTGTCATTGATGTTCAAGTCACGGTATTGAGGCACGAAGAGTCTGAGGGCTGTCTATCTTGAATCGAATGTAGTTATACACACTAGTGATAGGATTGTGGATAGCCAAATGGCTACGCTTTTGCGACATTGAGTCTCTTGGTCGATCAAGTGTGCGAATTGATCTCGCATTCGGATGAAAGCGTAACTCAATAGTCGTGACAAGGAGCAGATCCGAGTTGTTCGAGTTGCTTCATCAATATGTCCAGTTTCATCTCTATTCGCTTTCCCTCTACCTTGATCAGGAACAGGCATAAGAGCGACACCGATGAACAACCTTCGGTTACAGGATATGGAGGTCATGTCCGATACCCGAGCGCAGACAGATCAACACACCACGACTGTGCTCCGACTTGGTTTTCATTTTAAGGAATTGGGAGCGAATCACGTAGAATTAAAAGTAATGCCCAAGGAGGATGTAGTGCTAGTCCGGCGCTTAACTAGCAGTTGACGTGCTTGGCTACAAGAAAATCTTCTGGTAATGTGACGTAGTCGATAAATGTAATACTTTTGTCCCAGTACCAACCCCAGTATGCGCTCTTCTACCATGGCGCGTCTAAGAAGAATCCCGGCAGAGAATAATGCTAGAACTAATGCGATAACATTGACTCCGTAAAGTGCAGTCCCCACCAATATCATGATCTTCCCAAAGAACACAGGATGAGCAATAACTCGGTATGGGCCCGCAGCTATCAATTCCTGACTTTCCTGCACGCTCACATGAAAATCCCACCAACGCCCGATACTGCTCATTGCCCATACGAACATTATCAATCCGGTCGCAATACAGAGTGCGCCGCTGAGCATTGAGGTAATTAGAGCCACCCGCTCGACATCGATTCGTCCAACTCCAAACTCAATCACTGCTATCTGCGCGACAATGGGTATGTAGTGCCAAATTTTATGACTCTGATGGCGAGAAAGAAATTTCTTCTCACGAAAGCGAATCAAGTGCGCCACATAAATCGCAATTACGATCAACCATGCACCTACAGACAATATATTAAATTCTTGGATATTCACTGCGAATTGCTTTCCTGGACAAACTCTGTTGTTCTTTCGCGCACAAGCACGAGGATCAGGATCATTATTGTACCAATGAGCAGGCCCATTAACAATTGTGTCGAACTGGACGATCCCGCAAGCTGTGGACCAAACACTACGCCAATGGTCATCCACATTACGATCCACAAAAGATCACCGAGAATGGTAGCCAGCAGGAACTTACTGGTAGACATCCCGGAAAATGCGGCAGCAACTGATACTACTGATCGAATGGATGGAATGCACCGTAGAAGCAGGAGATTCAGCATTGCGTTTGGATCTGTTAATGGATTGAAACGTTTGTACCAACCCATAACCGATTCACGTTTTGCCTCATTTCCAAGGATCTTGATGACAAGCTTCCATCTCTTCCTCGCCCATAGATTATCTCCAAGTCGTATTGCAAACCAATACAATAAGTAATGCCCGATCACATTCCCAGCAAGTCCTGCCATCAAACAATTCATGAACGAAACGCGCCCGGACGCCGCAAAGAAACCAGCGATCCCCATCACTGCTTCGCTCGGTGGCGTGCTGACGATTCCGTTAGTGAACATTAGTAAACCAGCAGCAAAAGGACCGAGTTGTCTAATCATAATCTCTGTTGAACTGGGATCACCTGGCACCAGTGAGCGAATCCTCTTTCCAGAAATGGGTCGGTCACTAGCTACCCATGGCATTCCAACGACCTCGCTACTTCGAATCTCAACCAACCCTCGTTCGAGTGTACCGGATGACATGACAACGAATTCAAGCTGATCTCCACGTGGGAAATCTGCAACTACCGCACGGAATTCGTTGCTTTTTTTATCATCAACCTGCCAGAGTGTCACCTTTGTTGATCCGTTCTGAGCCTCTACCCAGGAAAAGTCGCTATCAATGACATCGCCTTCAAAGGACAGTACAGTCAACACGTCCGTCAACTTTTCATTCCCAGAGTTCCATAAACGCACATTGGTGAAGTAGGTGTTTTCATTCGGTATTTTAAATGGCCCGTACTCCACCAAGTCGTAGGAGAGCTTCGGTCGCGAAGAGGTCAGCCAAATTACAGGGAGAGCGACAAGCTCCGTAATGATCGCGGCGACGAGCAACCACTTGAGCTTGCTCACCGGCTTCTCGGATGGATTCGATTCACTTGATGCCACAGGTTCCTCAATGACTGGTCAGAATGCATTCTATCTTAGTGAGCATATAAGAGTTATTACTAGATAAACTCCCAACTATTATAACCGAGCTTGTCCTGAGCTTGCCGGGGTGACCCGATTTGCAGCGTTTTGCCTCATTTTGCCGCGCTGCGGATTTGCCATAAGTCTCTAAGTGCAATGGGTCTAAGGGTTTATGCTGATTCTCGCAAACGCTCTCATAATATGGAGATCAGCGTTTGAAACATATTGAGGCGCAAGGACTTACAAATGACCTCCGTACTACCTTACACAGAGGTCACCTGTAGTCCTTATATACAAGCTTTTCCAGAGAACGATCGTCGAAGCGGCAAGCCCCGGCAAGCTCACGAATGAAAGTTGTTAGCGGAAAACCATTACAGCAATATGATTACAGCGGATCGACCGTCCACCTGAGACATCGGTCTCCCATGAGGGATCTCGCGTCATCACAGCTGGCACGAAATGACTACGCTTTTGCATCGATCGAGCAACTATTTCCTGTGAGGTGCGAATGGATCTCACTTCTGGATGAAAGCGATACTCTATAGCTGATGAGCGAACCATAACTGTTTGGCCCCTACCTATCCAAGTTTGTGAGTTAGTTAACCATCATGTCATTGATTGTTCCATCGCCAGATACCGTCAACGTTTTCTTGTTGGCGGGGTCTCAGTATCGACTTTAGGGCTTCCCGTATTTGTATCGCGGATTTAATCGTGCCGTTCTTCAAGGCGAACACCATGTAGTACGCTGGCTTCGTCCTATTGGCGCGTCTTTGTTTCCACGGGCATATGCTTGCTCAATGACCAGCGACCTTAGGATTTTTCGTGCGCCATTATGAACTTGTCGATCGCTTCGAGGAAGTCGGCAATCCTGAACTCAATCTCGCGAAGGTAGGTATTGGAAAGCTGCCCTGGAACAGTCCCGCATGATGATCAGCAAGCTACTGATCTGACTATGTCGGTTCAACTCCCGCAATAACGGCGAGTGCTGTTGCGTACTGCTCCAGATTCTGGCGGAGTTGTTCAAGTTCCTTACGGAATAGATCTCTGTCCGGCCAAGCACGCTCGTGCTCAATGGAGCTGATTCGCGGTGGGCGCTTGCTTTCGTAATCGGTAAGAACCGAGTGCCATTTTGACAGGAGTGGCCGAAGTCCCCGATTGAGGACAGTTATTGCTATTCCGCCCACAGAGTCGCGAGCAGCGCCGATTGATGGACCGGCTTCTTTGAGCACATCGCGCGTCGATTGGAAGAGTGAGTATAACGAGTCCAGCGCTTCGCGATCCAGGCCACGATCGACCTCGATTGGCTGAACCGCGATTCTCGTGACCAGTTCCACGTAGAGGGACCAGGCCGCACGCCGTTCCGTTGGGTCCGACTCCCACTCAGCAGAGCCGATCCCAAATGGGAGGCTCACTGAAACCTTGCTGAGGCGAGCTGGATCAGAGCGCGGCATGAATTCAAACTCCTTCCGTGACGGGTATTGTATCCGATCGACCACACACAGCCCAACATTGACACCGACGACTCACGGCGCATGGCGAGATTGCCCTGCATCGATATGCTTCAGAATCCGGTCAAGTTCGTCGGGATCCGGTGGATCGGACGACACGTCAATCGACCAAGCCTGTCCGAGGTTCGAAGCTGCGAGAAGTCTTGACCCATCGGGCGTGAAAGCAAGACACCGGATCTCACCACCGCCATCGAGATGGTCGAACTTCGCAAGAAGTTCTCCACTCTCGACGCTCCACACGTTAATCGAGCAGCCTTCATCCCGGCTCGCAACGGCGATGATCACCCCATCTGGGTGAATCGCAAGCGCAGTGGGGGCCTTCATATTGACGCCAAACGAAATATCCCTAGGCGCACGAAAGACCGGATCGCCCAACGGTGGCGCAGATTCAGACATCGATATGCGTGGTTCGTTTGGTGCCGCGGTAGCCCATACCTTGACCGTACCGTCTTCACTAACCGAGACGAACTCCGCCCCACCGGGCAGAAAGTCAGCAAGGAGGACGGGCACAGGGCCGTGACGAACCTCAGCGACAGGAGTCACCGCAGCGTCATGCATCCAAACGCGGACAGTACCCTCGGCGCTCGCCGTAAGAAAGCGCCCCTCTTCCGCGGCAATTGCATGCACGAATCCCAAGTGTGGCTCTGGTGTAGACTCGACGTACGTCCCATCGGGCTCTCGCTGGATCTGCAGCAGCCGACCGTCAGAGCATCCGACGAGCACTTGCTCCGCAGCCTTGGTCATCGCCACGCACACGGGCGGTGAGGATCCTAGATCCACTTCGTACACAACACGTCCGGTTGTAGCATTCCATAGCCCCACGTACCCAGGTCCAATCGCCAAGAAGACGGCGCCGTTTTCGCTGAACTGCATCAACGTTGGCAAGAACATGAGTCCGAAAGACAGCCCAGGATACCCTTTGAGAGGCTCTAGGGAGCGCGTTTGATTGCGACCAGATTCCCAGAGTCTGATGTGACGATCGACACTCGCTACGGCCACTCTCCTGCCGTCTGCGCTCGCGGCAATGCATACAATTTGCTTGTCATCTGCTGGGAGGATACTACTGAGCTTACCGTCGTTGATGCTGACCGCAGCGATCGATTGATCATCGCTCACGGCTAACATTTCCTCATTCGCTGCTACGAGAGCGACTCTATTATAAGAATATGAAACCCGGGGGATGTGTTGCCGAACTACAGTTGGCTGTGAAAGATTGTCGATTGACCACAGCATAGCTGTGCTGTCAGCGCTCGCAGTGAGCATCTGTTCCCCCTTTTGATCGAACACGACATCGAGAACCTCATCCTTGTGGCCGCGCGCCTCTGCCACGAGCTGGCCGGTCACGACGTTGAAGACTTTGACCACTCGGTCGGCACCAGCACTCGCCAGTAGGGCTCCGTTATTACTGAACGCCAATGCTTTGATGGAGCTGCGATGTCCAGGGAACCGGTGAATGAGTTTGCCCGCATCGTTCCAGACGGCCACACTCATCGGACCGATTGAACCTGGAGTGTTTACAGAAAGTGCAAACGCACCGGTACTAGAGAATGCAAGTGTAAGCTCGGGGTCCGTAACGACTGGCGTGGCGAGCGTAAGGTTGTCGTCGGGAACACTGAAGCTCAGTTCTCCTCCAGGCAGGGTGTACAGCTCTGCCCGCGTCTCAAAACGGATGGCGAGCCTCGAGCCATTGTCGTTGAAGCGCACTGCTTGCAATGGCTCATTGTTGTAGCTCATCTCACGAATCAGGGTGCACTCACCGAGATCCCACAGAGTAGCTCGACGAGGGTAATCGCCAGCTTCAAGTAGAACGATATACCGGCTGCCGGAGAATGATGGAGCAGGATACACGATCGATTCGCTTGTGAACGGCCCAAGTCTGCCGTTATAACTTCCGTCGACGACGTTGTAGACTTGGTACTCGACCTGCCGGTCACTCGAACTCTCGGTAATTCGGAGAACCAGATAGCCGTCGTCCCCCGAAAACCAAGCTCGGTCAATCGCCCGGCGTGGACTCGACGTTTCGATTATCTTGAGTTGGCTGCGATCGGCCGTATTCCAAAGATCGAGACGCGTGTTGTACCGAACAAACGCACGTGACCCATCTGCACTGATTGCGACTTGTTTAGGACGAAAAGTACCGTTTTCCAGAAAGTGCGGTTTTAGGTCTTCATCAAGCAGAAAGACGCGATGAGGTCGACGTGAAGATAAGCTGATGAGCTTTTCTCCTCGCAGGTCTACGGCCGCGATGGTCGCGCCAAAAACCGGCGAAGGGTCTGGCATGGCTACAGCTAAACGGTCACCCGAACCGCAATCCCACAGACTCGTGAGGCCATCGCGACCCAGGGTAATCACTCGCTGATTATCGGACGCGAAGAAGACCCGTTCCACATCCTGCGTGTGACCCCGCAGCACCAACAGGCGCCCCTGAAGTGGAGTGATAGCTCTTGCGATGAGGAAATCGAGACTCACTGGAACGATTCCGAGTTGGTCCCGAATCGTTCTGGCTTCATCGAGCAAAGGGAGCGCCCGCTCCGGGTTGCGTTGGAGGAGGGCTTCGCGACCGTTCGCCTCGAGGCGCTCTGCGAGTCGGCCATACGACTCAATTCGGCGCTGCTCTGCCAGGACGCCGAAATAAACGGCGATCACAGCAACAATCATCATCACGACAGCCACGACAGACGCGATAGCTGCTTGTCTCCGGGCTCGGCGGCGGCGATCCCTGTACCAAAGCGGTTGGACGACACCAGCCGAAACACCCGACAGATCCGCCGCAAGCCTAGTCCTCTCATCGTCAGCGTCGCGGACCTTCACCCATGTTTTCCCATGCGTTCCCCGAAGACCGCGCAAGTCGTACCAGATTCTCCGGTGTAGCTCGGCATTGAGCACGGCGGGCGGGAATACGTCTTCAGGTGCTGTGGTCGGATTACGTCCATCCGACACTGCAACTAGTATCGCGTCAGGACCCCGATTCCGGAGGAACCACTCAACCTCGTCGTTTACCCATCGAGATGTGCGACCCTTTGGACAGCACATGACGAGAAGGCGTGTTGAGCGAGCAAGGTATTCCTCCACTTCCGCTGGAATCATCTGACGGGGTCCACGACCTGCTCCGCTGCCGCGAGTGAGAGAGAAATCGGAACCATCGACGCACACGCGAAGCCGTGGCAGACGCATGTCGTCCGGCGTCGGAAGCCTGTGAAAGGACTCGAGAAAACTCTCAAGACCGCGCACCAGGCGATAATCAGGATCAGTAGAATAACTTATAAAGAGATCAAATTGTGGATTAGATTCAGCAACGTAATCCTGCATATTAACGCCCAAAAAGCAAAATAGGTTTGAGCACTTTACGAGACAGATCGTAGCACACCAGACACCCTGGCTGAATCAATAATAGCGGCGATTTACAGCTCTTACCACATGCTAAAGAAAATCCCTCCTGTGCCTAACCTGGCATGGATTTTCGGAGCACCTCACAGCTGGAAATGCAGAGGATTCGACGGCCAGTGAAATGAATATGCACCTTCTGGCCCCTACCTATCCAAGTTTGTGAGTTAGTTAACCATCATGTCATTGATTGTTCCATCGCCAGATACCGTCAACGTTTTCTTGTTGGCGGGGTCTCAGTATCGACTTTAGGGCTTCCGTGTTTGTGCTGCAGAAGTAATCGTTCCGTCCTTTAGGGCAAACACTAAATAGTATGCTGTCTTAGTTTTCATTGTTGACTCCTATGGGCCACTACTCAGGAGACTCCATTCTATATATATACGCGTGTGCGCCCGCGCCCGAAGGTTACAACTTGACGGCTCATTCGGTAGAGGTGTCTCTTCTCTTTCGCTGCACTTTTTAAGTAATGGGCAATTTCAGACGCTGTTTAGTGCTCTGACGTAGAATCCTAACGTGGCATTCATCGACAGTCGATTCGGATTAGTTTGGCGTCCTTGGCAATCTTCGCGCTGTTTGTATTGAAAATGTTGATTTGTTGGCCCCCTCACATGGCGATCTTTACGAGGATTTGGCGTTGTCAATGTTTCATGAAGATCGCCATTTGAGATCGCCAACTGCATGCATGAGAATGCCAGCTTAAGAAGCGTAAACCATACGAAAACGCTAAGGATGCCAAGATCGCCAAGATCACGTCATGTTTTTTTCTTTTTGTCTATTGGCGGTTTTGCTTCCTGTTCCGGCAACCTCCAATACCATTTTTGTTTATTGCCAAATCCACTCTTCTCTGAAACGATTCTTAAGGTACGTTTCGCACGATCAATCGTTCTCGATGCGTGCCCTGCATCAATAGCCCATTTCTTCATATCTTTCGCCCATCGCGTTCCGGTATTCAGCTGGACTTTGATAAAGTCGCATGCTTCATCGATAAGGTGGTGTTTATCCTTGTCGATCTGCTTTTCGAATACATCGGTCGCTTCGATTTGCACCGCCTCATCATCCCACTCGATGCGCCAAACCAAATCCTTATGTCCTGGGGTAAATCTATACGCCATGCCAGTACCGAAGTCCGGGCCGTAGTTACTTTTGAGCGGTAGCATTAACCTCCTTTGTGGATCTTCGGGATCTTTCATCACTCCCCATACAGCTCTGGCTGTGCCAACATAGCCAATAGAACCGATCACTCGTTGCAGTGGATCTTGACTGGAATTTCGACCACCTTTACTTAGGTGAGTGACTACGATGATTGCTACTTCACACTCACAAGCAAGCACTTGGAGGGGATTCAGTACTTTACGGATTTCGGTATCTTTGTACGAGTCGCCAATACCACTAAGGTATGCGTTGATCGGATCTATTACGACTAGGCGGCAATCAGGATAACTTCGAAGCAGGTGTTTTAACTTAGACATATCCTCAATCAGGCAGACCATGCGTGTCTCTTGATTGCGTATTGCTTTGTCGATTGTGCCAGACACATGCAATATTTTGCTAGGATCAGCTCCAAATTCATCCAACCTGGGACGAAGCGAATCCTCAGGATCATCCTCAGCGGATAGCATGATAACCGAACCCTTGGGCTGCGGTCTGTCTGGTTCCGTGTGCCATGCACGCCCTGTAGAAATGCATGCTGCCATGTATGTAGTCACGTAGCTCTTGCCGACCCCTGGAGCACCTGCAATGAGAGATAATTTACTACTAGGAAATCGTTGATCCCACAACCACTCGACAGGTTTTGGTTTCACATCTGACATTAGTGTCGTTACCAAACGTCCGCTTGACTTCTCATTTAGAGTCATTCCATAGCAACCAGATAAAGCCCGCATTATCGTGAGTTCTCGGTAGTCCTTGCGTTCCCATTTCTTTCGCATCAGTTTTGATTTACGAAAGAGCAAATTGATTCGGTCCAGATCAGATCCACACCGTAACACTAGTTGATAGCAAAGGGCTAGATCAGCCTCTGATCGACTTGGATATCCCGCTTTTTGCCACTCACCATTCCAAAGGTCTAAGTGCCTGACCCGAATTTCCTTAATAATCTGCTTATCTGTGAGATTGGTAGGAGATTGCTTTAGTAATGTAGTATCTAGTGCCTCAATTGAGTCCCTCTTTAGTTTCTTATAGAGTTGTAGATAATTTGAGGTGATATCCGACACAGAGATTTCATCAAGACAATGTCCGGTGACAGTGAAGTATCGACTCGCATGGTACAATTCGCAGCAGGGACGTTTTATACCCTTGCCTTTGGGTAGGCTTGTGCACTTTCCTATCAATTTCACGCCTCGTCCGCTAGGAGAGATTTCCCAATAAGTTCCGAGCATCCGAATGATTTTCATTGCTTCATCTGAGATAAAGTGCTTCTTCAAATCAACGCAGTTGTCGAGATCGACACCGACATAGATGCCACCAAGTACGAATCCAAGGCCTGAGTATTTCCCTAGGCGATACGCCCTCACAGCCACGCCGAGTGTTGACCATGTCTTAGGATCGATAGTGCTAGCAAGTTCTCCGGTCTTGGGATTGAATGGTAGCTTGTTGAGTTTCCCTTTCCGTCTTACAAACTTCCAATCGACCCAACGACATTCTCCACGAAGTTCATGTAGTGGGCCATCCTTCGCAGTAAGCTGTTTGATCTTGGCGAGATCGCAAGCAAATCTCTTTGATCTAGTTTTCTGGGCTGACTTACTGTTTGTATTTCTTATATTGCTCATGAATTAATTCCTTGCCCTCGCCGCATCTAATCTCTGCGTCGGGGGCTTTTTATTTGACACGCTAAGACAATGAAGATCTTCTGTCAGCCATAAGATTGAATCAATCAGAATCCCGCGTCCTTGCATTGGGAGTCTGCACGTTTGATATCGCGGAGTCGCTGAGATTCGCTACAAGCGCCTTTAGTTGTATATTGTTTTGGACGATCAAAATGCTCGATGTCCGCTTGTGCCGTCGCCTCAAAGAAACGTGTAAGTGAGTGTAAAGTCGTGTAGATGCGGCCACCAACACGCACATGCGATAGTCGTACACGTTCGCCAGACCGCGCTCTTACTCCACGACGACACCAACGCCACACCGTGGAAGGCGCGGGTTTTCCAGGGCACTGTCGTGCTGCTTCAGCGAGTGACAAATAGAGTGATTCGGACATGCAGTAATGGTCGCATATCAAACAACGTGCGCAAGTGACCTCAGCGTGACAATTCTGTGACAAGTGCGGAAACGTATCATCTGATACGAAACGGCGCGCAAGAAGGCGCAAAAGGTGATATGATTGCAACATAGTATCGCGTTCACGCGATAATTAAGACGGGTTACGGTCAGCGTTGTGTTTCTGGTGTCGAATCACACCCGTGAGGTCACAGGTTCGAGCCCTGTATCGCCCATTGCCTACTTCTTATCCCCCTCTCCCCTTGGGAGAGGGGTTAGGGGTGAGGGTCTTCTCTTCTTTTTTTCTCTTTTCTTCCCTGACTCCTGACTCCCGCCATAGGCGGATTCCGAGCAACCTGATACCTGACCCCTGCTTCCCCCCAAAACGCTCCCCTGTCGGGTCGCGGCTAAACGGGTCTCCACTCGATGCCACGATGTTGTAAAACCTTATTGAATCTCCCCGGAAGTCCATGCTAACCAAGACGGCGGCAAAGAATGTCAATCGGAACTAAAAGTAGGGCAATGGTCAATAAATATGGCCACAATGCGATTACTATTTGGCTTGTCACTTCCGGGATTATGAGCTTTGAATTATCGAGTGACATTACCTGGCCCGCCCCTGTGGCTTGAATGTCGGCGAAAACGGTTTCATTGGCGCCAAGTGTGCTATGTTCTGGTGAAAACGAATAAATGAATCCATAGGGAAATGTATGAATTTCCTCTAGATCATCCGCAGCGTGCCAAACAAACTGTTGAGCTTGACCATATTTAATAGAGGGTAACTGGGCTTGAAATTGCCCGGGCCCTATGCGCTTGACATCAAGGGTATTAGACCGCCCTTGAGCATCAACCGATGTCAGCAGCAGATTTATGTCGGTAAGGAACTCGCCTGACGAATCACTTACATCGGCTTGGAGCAACAGATTAGTATTTGTACGCTGATGGTTTCGCTCAACCGCAATAGTTTGTGCCAGGTCTTCTCCAGTAACACTTCTTACCAACTGCGCCCAGAATTTTGCAAAATCTTCCCATTGCAACCAATCTTCTGCCCAACGCGGCTTTGCCTCTGATGTATAAGCAATAGATCTGCCAAGCCCATAGCGCCACTTGGCGAGGATGGGATCACCACTATCAGAAACCAGAAGAATATCCGCAGCTTGCTTGGCAGTTGTCGCTACATAACCTGTTAGCAGGGGAAGTTCATCGACATCAATTTCATCAAGCAAAGCATCATGGGTTAATGCGATCGGCTGCACAAGCCTTTCTATAAGCATGTTCTTTGAAGCTCTCAAAGCTTCTCGTGTGAAAATCTGCGGAATGCTGAAGAAGTCGTTTGTAAAATACGCCCGACCGCCCCCAGCTATGGCAATTGCCTCCATCAACTGCATATCAGCGCCTTCACCTATTCCTACCGCAGAGAGAGTAATCCCATCTGCTGCCATCTGCTGAACAAATTCTTGATAGCCAAAGCCTTGGGTTTGTCCATCAGAAAGTACAATGATGTGTTTTCGTCGTACATTGCTTTGGATTAATTGCCTATATGCATCTTCAAGTGCGGGGTATAAAAAAGTTCCACCACCTGCTTCTAGATTAGCGATATGAGATGCGATTGCTGCACGATTTCCTGCTGATGTAAGCTCAAGGATAATGCGCGATTCACTATCAAACCCAATTACGCCTATTCTATCTCTAGGATTGATCGCCTCTGCGGTTGCGATAGCAGCGCGTTTTGCTAGTTGAATTTTAGCTCCCGCCATACTGCCGGACTTATCTATTACCAAGATCAATCCAAGCGAGGGCCTTAGCAAGTCTTTTTGAATAGGCATGCTAACTGGAAGAATCTCTTCGATGGGAGTTTTGAAATAACCACCCAGGCCGAAGCTTTCTTCTCCCCCAAGCATGATGAAGCCGCCACCAAAATCTCGAACATAGCTACGAATCATCTGCATTTGTCGCTGTGAAAGTCTATCCGCAGGAACATTGCAAAGAATAAACGCATCGTAGCTGAGAAGTTCCGTCATAGTTTGAGGAACGCCAGTATCTGGCCGAGCATCTACACTAATTCCTTCTAACTCAAGCGCGCTTTTCAGATAAAGCATTTGATCTTCATTTCCATCGACGTACAAGATCCGCGCTTCGCCTGGCACAATAATCAGTGATTGGAATGTGTTGTTCTGAAGGTGCGTATCTTTAACAGGTTGGATAACCACCTCAATGGTGTGAAAACCCTTGTCGAGAAAATAAAGGCCGGGCACCTCGATTATTGTTTCACCTTTAGAGACTTGGGTATTGCGATTACTAAATACGTAGCCATCTTTAAATATACTCAGTTGAGCTTCGGTCTCGACATTGCTGACAAGGCGAATTCGTGCAGTGAAGCCTTGGTTGGTACGAGCAGTTGAGGGAAGGGCGACTTCAGATATGGCCACTTCTGGAGGGATGGGTCGATCTAATTTAACCGTATGCAGCGTAGTTTCTGTTTTTTTTGCTATATCCCAAGCTCTTGACCATTGCCCCCGATTGAAATTCCCATCGGTGTAAATATAAATTGTGTGGCGTTGCTGGGTTGATCCGCTATTAAGTGCTAAGCGTGTAGCTATATCAATATTAGTACTATCACCTGCGATCAATTTGCGGAATTCTTCCACATCCTTGATTGAAGTTTGCAACTTTTCCATAGCGGATTTGTCTATGGATTCACCTGAGGCAAGCAGATTTGTTCTTTGGGCATATAAAGCTGGTAATGATCGTTGATATGTAAAGCGATCACGCAAAGATTCAGGCCAATCTTCCCATTCATCTTGAGGCTTAACTTCGAGGCTGGCGTTTTCGCCAAAGGCAATTACGCTAATAGTGTGCCCCATCTCAATAGTCTGGCCAGCTAGCTTATTAATGCTGGCCATGGCGCTGTCGAGATTATCATCTGTAATACTTTGTGATACGTCGAGCAGGAAAACAACATGGTGGCTGTATGATTGCTTAATAATTGCAGGTTGAGTTAATGCGCCAATCAAGCAAAGAAGAATTGCAGCACGCAAACCCAAACTGCTCCATTTTGCTAATGGGCGCAATTGAGCATAGCTACGCTTACTCATCCATAAGAGGTAGATAAGTAGCGGAGGGAGTAGAAGCCAACACCATGCCAGATCAAAATACACGATCTATTCGGTCCATCTAAAGTGATAAGTAAGCCATTCCAGTGTAATTAGTGCAAGTGCTATGACTGTTAGAGCAAGCCAAGGCACCATCCCCAATAGCCGACCAGTTAGCACTAAATTATCACCAGGTTGCGCGATCGCTACGACGGGGCCGATTGCAGTCTCCTTTGTACTTGTTAAATTTACCACTGCATAAGCGAATTCATTGCCAATAGATATTCGCAGTGGGCCTCTTTCTAATGTTGATGAAAATGTAAATGACTCGCCGTTTGTGGGAATAGTTTGTTGTGATATCTCATCCGCACTTAGGCGCGCGATAGTTATCTCTGACACATCACGTGGTAATGGCCGAACTGGTTGGATAATCTCGCCGATGTGATATTCACTGCGAATCCAATTGGGTTGTTCAGTTACGAGAAATGCCACCGCATTACGCATTAACATAGGAAATGCATTACGAAAGGGAAGATCACTATCTAATACGTCAAATGCTAAGCAAAGCGCTTGGCGATCTGGTTGATCAATCAGAAATATCAACGGATCTGCTTCGGTTGTTTGCGCTAGTACGGTAGATCGCTGCGTAAGTTCAACGCGCTGGGCCTGGGCTAACATGACTGCGCGCAAAGTCAAATATCTTGTAAGTGGATGATCGCGTTGAGATACGAATAGCTCGGGCGAATCTATAATTCCGCTAACTGTTATAGGGAGTTCCGCAGGCCAACCGTTGACGAATATAAATTTCCCGGTTGGTGGTATCTGCTTGGGAAGACAATTGTTGAAGATCATTAGATCAAAGTCTTGAATGGTTGCAGCGGTTTGATCAAATTCGTCTGGGCTTATAGTGCTGCTGCTATCCAAATCTACAAGCGGTTCCATGGCAACAAGGGCTTGTTCAAAGAAATAAGCATCTTCAGGCGGAGTTATTAGTAATGTGCTGGCCGACCTAATGGGATCAAGAATTGCAAAGGCTTCGTTATCCAACATCAAAGAGTCATCTCTATCAATTGATGCTCGAAGCACGCCTCCCTGGGGAGCATTGAGTATTACGGTTTTTTCCCATTCGCTATTGGCTGCAATTGTAAATGGTTCTACCGCAGCGGTTGAGCCATCAAGCTCGAATACGATTCGTGTTTCGATTTCATTGCCTGATGCATTTAATACTCGAATGAAGGCATAGTGTGCAGATTTTTGACGATGTGTGCGAACACTTAGATGAGTGATTCCCAAATTGTCATCACTGTTACCGATAGGCCAATAAACGACTGTTTTATCTTCAGTACTTAACTTGATGATTTCATCATTAGCCCCATCTGAAATTATCACAATGCAGGGACGTTCCTTTCCCACTAATAGTTGTTGAGCTAATTCCTTGGATGCTGCGAGATCTGATGATCCTTCATAAGTTTTAATGCTATCAGCAGCATCACGTACTGCTCGGCGATCTCGTGTCCAGGCAATGTGAACTTGGGGTTCACGACCGGCCTCGATCAACATCCACTCATCTGCGACAGGCCTTCTTGAAGTAAGTTCATTTATGGCTTCCTTTGCAAGTTGCAATCGCGTTTTATTTTCCGCCTCACTTTCTATTGTTTGCATGCTCGCCGAGTTGTCGAGAATAATTGCAATAGAGCGAGGTTTGATTTTCCCGAAGGAAAATATTGGATTGCCTGTAGCTAATACGAGTAGTGCTACAATGATCAGCCAAAGCAATAGTGAAAACAGTCTTTTAAGCCGTTGAAAGAGTGAGCGTACCGGTGCTTGGCTAACTAGTGCGCGCCAGAATTCAATTGCAGGAACAGTTTGGCGATGCCTTCTTATTTTCAGAAGATACAAAGCGACGACGGCTCCGCCGATTGAAAACAGCCACAAGGCCCAGGGAGCAAGAAGGGTCACGTCGTTAAGCCTCCGCGCTGAAGCACCTTTACTACGAAATCATCAAAGGCGGTTTCAGTGTCCGCCAAGGAATATCCAATAGAATATTTCATGCTGTAGCTGCGCAATTCAGCAGAAAAGCTAGTAAACGCTTGCTTGTAACGTTTAAGCATTGAGTCAGTGACGGTCAGATCCTCATGCTCAGATGTCTCAGTATCTACTAGACGAAATTCACCTCGAATTGGCGGATCAAGTTCCCAGGGTGAAGCAATCTGAATGACATAGAGTTGATGCTTGAAAAAGCGCAATTGATCGATTGCGGACTGCGCCTTCAATAGGCCATAAAAATCAGAAATGATTACTACTAATCCTGGCTTGCGCACACGTGTAACAAATGTTTTGGTAGCCAATTCGAAATCTGTTTCCCCTTGAGCGGGAAGCTGGGTTAGAAAATCTAAAAGTTCGAAGACACGACTTCGCCCACGAAGTTTTTCTCTGCCGCGGCCAAGCTCTTGTGCAAAAGGAACTACGCTGGCGGAATCCATATTTGCCAGGCCGATGTACGCCAATGCTGCTGCAAGCCTTCGTGCGTGATCAAACTTATTTGGTTCACCAAAATCCATGGAGGCGCTGGTATCCAGCAGTATCCACAGATCCAGTTCCTCTTCTTGTCTAAACAATTTGACGTATAGTTCGCCGAGTCTTGCGTATACAGACCAGTCGATTGTTCGGGGATCATCGCCGGGGCTATATTCACGAAAATCCTTAAATTCTATGCTAGCGCCTTTTTTAACACTTGTTCGCATTGCTTGTTGTCTGCCAAAGACAAGTCGTCGAGCAACCAGATCGAGGTACTCGAGTTTCTTTAGAAAATCTTTGTCGAAGAGTTCATCGCTCATGATCTGTTACATTGACCTCAGACAGCCGGTTCAGCGACGCACTCAAGAAGACTATCTATGACAGTATCCGTGGATATACCCTCAGCTTCTGCTTCAAAGTTGCGGATAATGCGATGTCGAAGTGCTGGGCGAACAATTTCACGGATGTCCTCGCAGCTTACCTGGTATCGATTTGCCAGAAGCGCTCTTACTTTGCCGGCTAAAATCAGAGATTGAACCCCACGAGGACTTACGCCGAAGCGAACGAACTGACGGGTTTTATCAGTAGCGTATTCACTCTTGGGATGCGTGCCTAAGGCCAATCTGACTGCGTAGCGTTGAACAAATTCTGCAACAAGCACCTGGCGAACTGTTACTTGCATTTGTGCAATTTGTTCGCCGTTTAGGACCGCAGAAATCTTGATCTCATCATCGCCGGTTGTACGTTCAATGATTCCTAACAGCTCTTCTTCCCCTTGTGGCTGCACATCTACCTTAAAGAAGAAGCGGTCAATCTGAGCTTCCGGCAGAGGATATGTCCCCTCCATTTCTATAGGGTTTTGTGTGGCGAGAACCCAAAATGGATTGGGAAGCTTGTGAGTTTTGCCTCCAACAGTAACGCATTGTTCCTGCATAGCTTCAAGCACAGCCGATTGGGTCTTTGGGGTGGCACGGTTAATTTCGTCCGCTAGAACCAGGTTTGCAAAGATTGGACCTGATTGAAAGCGGAAAGATCTGCCGCCATGTTCATCATCATAAATCACATTTGTGCCGGTAATGTCTGCAGGCATCAAGTCCGGTGTAAATTGGATTCTACGAAACAACAAATCCGTAGCTTCAGTAATAGTTTTTACCAGTAATGTCTTACCAAGACCAGGCACGCCTTCGACTAAAACGTGTCCGCCTGACATCATTGCAGTAAGAACCTGATCAATGACATCTTTGTAGCCAACGATGCATTTGGAGATTTCGGATTCAAGCGATTGATAATGCAATCTAAACTGATCAACACTTTGCGAACTGAGTTTTTCGGTCATACTTGCACGATCTCCCGGACTGCGGCGATTTGCTCATCATTGAGGTCCGCAGCCAATTTAATTCCACCTAGCGGTTCGTAGTATCAAAGCCTTTGTGCGCGTTGCCAAATTTAATATCAATTGTTCGATTCTTCGTCGTCTTGATCTTGCTGTGGTGTGATACCACGAAAATAACGGCGCAGATACTCACGATAGGCAATTGGCACTCTTTCTAGCTCCAGGTCTGCCTCCGCCTTACGAATCATCTGAGCGTATAGTTCGTTAAACTCTTGTGCGCTTAACGCTCGCTCATCTTTGGAAACAGTGGAATAGCTAGTATCAGTTCCATGCGTCTCTTTAGTTGCGGCGACATCCGGCATGCGCCTATCCTTCATACCGCTCATTTCCCCGCCATCCCATCTTTGAGCGCTACCCCATCCAGCTTTTAGACCACCCTTCTTGTCAGATTGTCGTACGAACGCACTGCTTCTTTGGCCATTTCCCTGCCCGGGATATTGTCCAAGGCCATTGCTAGGCATTTGACCCGACCCTTGGCCTTGGCAAGAAGCGCATCCATTTTTACAGCCAGCGCAAGCTTTACATTCGTTGAGCTGCCTTTGGAGATCTTCTACAAGTTGCCTGGCTTTGTTCATTTGCTCGGCCTGTCTCAGCGCCTCTGCGTTCTGGCGCAACGCCTCGGCCAAATCTGCAAGTGAGCCACTAAGGCGCTGACGGTTCATTGAACTTCCAGCATTGGCACATGCTTGGCTAGCGTTTTGCAATTGTTCCATATTGCTTAGCTCTTTGGAAAGTCGCTCGAAATCGCGAGATATTGCCTCGAAATCCATTGCGGATAATTTAAGATCTCCAGCTTTAAGTTGTTTGGCCAATTTTGCCAATTCTTCAGCAGCACGCTTGTAATTGCCTTGCTGTAATTGTGATGCGAACTTTTTCAGCGCTTCACTGGACTTCATGGCCTTGGCAGCATTGCGCATGGAGACATCTCGTGCGGGCATTTTCTTCTGCCGTCGGTTAAGTTCAGCTCGAACCTGGGCAATCTTCGCTAGTGCATCTTTTTTATCAGGCTTTTCGGATAGCATTGTTGCCAACTGTTGCAATTGCTCAAGAACTTCTTGTTCTTTACCATCTCGAGGTGGAGGTAGGCGATCCAGTTGCTCCGCGAAGGTCTCGCTTAATGTTTGCCACTGCTGAGAAGTAACTTCTGGGATTGGGGCTAGTTTCGCTTCCAGATTATCTTTAGGAGCGAATAACAAAATGATAAATAAGACGGCCGCAGTAATTGGGAGCCAACGTAATCCTCTTGGCGCAGTTATTGGTAGTGCGGTCTGAGCAGATGTTCCGCTTACTTTGATTAAAGCATCGTCGCGAACTAATAAAACTCGATCATGATGATGATGATTTGCTAATTGTACAGCACTAGCAAAACGGTCTTCACTTTCAGCAGCACGATCCAGCGCTCGCGCAATTTTTATTTGGTCAATAGGAGCAATCAAACCCGCAAAAGCGCCTAATGTTGTAAGAATTGGCAGTATCCATAATGAAAGCCACCTTGTACTCCAAATCGATTGATCAATCGTGAGTACTAGAATCAGTGTGACGACTGCTGCGATGACACATCCGAAAATAAGTCCATAGCAAGACAATCGCAATACATTAAGCATACGTTGCCTACGTCGCAAATTGTCTAGTATGTGCTTAATTGAAGTGTGGTCATTTAAGTTATTCATTGATCAACTCCTGGGCTTTAAGAGCTAACTCACTTAAGGGATCGCGCCAAAGTGCTTGACGGAGAATCTCCTTGGCCTCGATGCTTTCGCCGGCGTAGTATGCCGCCATGCCAGCTTTGAAAAGCTCCGTTGCCTCATTGTACCGAAATTCTCCACGATATAGAGCTTTTTTGTAGGATTGCCAAGAATCGTCATAGCGCCCTAGCTCAAAAAGGGCCCTACCTACCTTAACACCTGATATATCGTAGGTCGGATCTTTTGCCTTTGTGGCGATAATGGTGTCGTACCACTGTTGATGGTCTGGAACGAACTGGGAAGATTCATAGATTCTAGCTAGCTGTTTTTGTAAGGATTTATCGTTAGGTGATCGGCTCAATTCATTGCGCAGCAGCTCATCAGCATCATTTAGAACATTGCGAGATTCCTGGGAATTACCAATTTCAGAAAGTAATTCTGCCTTATCTATTAGAAGATCAGCACGGATGCGAGGAGCTAGAGATTCAGAGGTTTCATCTAGTTGAAGTTCGAGAATCCTCAGGGCATCAGTGTGAAGAGCACTTCGCTTGTAGGTTTCTCGTAATCGAGAAAGTGTAAGATCATAGGGAGCAAGCTGTGCGTCATAACGAATGCCAAGAGATGCTGCTAGTGATGCAATTGTGGGCAGGTTATTGTTCCACACCCTAGGCGTTCGCACAAAGGGTTGCGATCTCCAATTGAAATACCAATTCTGGGAATACCTTTGTTGTGGATTAAGTTCAACCATCTGCAATAAATTAGTGTCGAGTTTATTTGGGTTTTTAGGCTCGCTGCGGCATCGATCAATAAGTTGTAACTCAAGCTCCTGAGCTTCATCATCTTTGCCTTGATATCTCAAGAGAACAAGACGGGCTAACAGAACATCATCTTTTAACACAGAACTCTGAGATTCAATTAATTCCAGCATCTTCTCAATGCGCTCATTGTCTTGCTCTTTGAAACAAGCGTGTATGTAGTATGAAAGATGTTGCGATTGTAAGAGTTCTTCCAGCTTAAATACTCGTTCGAGTATTTCTATGACAGCTACATAATTATCTTTAGCTCGATAATAGCTAATTAGCTGCGATAAGGAGCTTGTAGATCCCCAATGTGTCTGGACAACCTTTGCCAGTTCCAGGAATTGAGTTTCCACTTGTGGATCAACAAGCGCGAGTTCCCACAATTCTTCTGGCGTACCTTCTATTTTAGTGCGGCTGTTTTGTTGCTGCCGGGGATTGTCAAAAGCACCGAAGGCAAGGGCGCCGCGGATAATGCTAATGCGCTGCGAGCTGTCGTTGCCATACCAGCGCCATCTCCAACTGTAATACGAATTCTGATCGCCTATCGCAGGTTGATCGGTTGCCATTAGCTCAACCAATTTCATATCGGCTGCGCGTTTTCTACAGCGATTTGCCTGGTCAGGATTGCCGATTGCTGCGTTGGATTCACCTAATTTTAACCATTCTTCAGGCAACATATGAGCTTCGTTGCCCGCATAATGGGATATTATCGCCTCAAAGTGTCGGTAGCGTTCAAGAGGCTCGATTATCACTGAGCGCCAATCAGTTGAAAACGATTCTTCATTCCTAAGACCATAAATGTTCCTTGCGCGATAGTTATAGTAGGGGTAATTATAATTATATGAGTTGCCACTGTACTGATCACTTTTAGCAAACGATGCATGATCCTGCAGGAGGTTGGTTAATGCCTCAGCATCACTGCCTGCTTTAAGCAGTAAATCACGTTGCAACCATTGATGGGATTTCCACAAGTCTCTATAGGTTACATTTTCATTTTCATCTACTCGATACCTCTGGTTGTTTGCTGAAATTATCCCTTGCAGAGGATTCAAAGATCCGTACCTATTTTGCAGCATGGAAGTAGATTGAAATCCTTGCGATTTTATTTGCTCAAGCCTGAGTTGTGATTGATCTCCAAGTGAAGTGAGATCAGCAGGTATCCAAATTTCATTTAGCTTTGGCACAAGCCAATTAAGTAAATTATTATTACTCTTTAGAGCCAAGGCATTATCGCCTGCAAGATCAGCTGCGAATATGAGTCCTCGCTGAGCATTGATGTTATTTGGCTGTTCCTGTACAAGTTTCAGGAATTCTTCCTTGCCACTATTAGCGCCACTTGAAATCAAAATCAGTAAGGTATTATCCTCCGGGCGTTCACTATCAAATTGGATTTTGATGCCTTGGCTCTCAGCCGCACGCACTGTAGCTACTAGTTCTCTATACCAGCGTAAAGAGACCTTTAAGGATTTTTGTTGCTGCCACAATTTGTCCAGCGCAAGTTTAATTGCAGGAGACCAATTACCTTGAATCCTATATACCGCAACTAACAATTCTCTGCCTGAATCTTTGAGAGCATCATGTTCCTGCAAAGATTCCAAGTAAGCAGCAAGTCGATCATAATCGCGCGCCACCGCAAGAATTGTCCAAACCTGTTGTGGTAATACTTTTGCTAATTCAGGTTGTGAAGTATCTATTAGCGGCTCAATAGTTTTTATTGCGCCCTCACGATCGCCTTGCATTAGATTGATAAACGATTTACAAATGATCCAGTTCCCAGAGCTTTCGGGCACATCCTTCTCAAGTTGATCTAATAGAAGTAATGCTTCATCCCATTGTTGTAATTGCAAATGAGTATGCAACAGTTCAACTTTAATAGCCACATCTTCAGGCCGCGATTTTTGCCACAAGATCAGTGATTCGCGAGCTTGGCTCCAGCGCCGATCTCGGATTTGCAAACTCAAAATGAGTTTTGCCATACGACTATCATTTGGATCATCTGCAACTTTATCATTAAGCTCCGCCAGGATTTCATCGAGAGATCCTGCGTTGGTGCAGATTTCAGATAATGCTCCTGAAATTGCCTGTTCCGCATAAGATTCAAATTCATCTCCGCGCCCGCCTCCATACCAACTGGAAAACATTGAATATGAGCTTCCTGCTTGTGTGTCCTGGTATCTATAAGCCCGAAGCAAAAGTTCAGTCGCTTCCTGTATATTGCCAGCATCGGCGAGCATGCCTGCATATTGAGAGATATTTTGAAGATTGCCCGAAAGAAGAACCGCCAAATGCATTAGTTCGATAGCGCGCTCAGAAGCCCCTTGTTCCCATGTCATTGAGGCAAGCAGGGGTAAGCCTGCTTGGGCGATATTGCTTTGATGTTGTATAAGAATTAATCGTTCAGCCTCGGTGAACCTGCCTTGATACAGATAAAGCATTGCCAATTTCTGATCTGCTGAGGAGGACCCTCCATATCCATAATATCCGCCGCTGAATCCTCTATAAGAGGAAAAACCTCCTCGACTAGGCCTGGGCATTGGTTGAGCAGATCCGGGTGTGGTGCGCCTTGTGCCGGTTACTGCTTCTTTGATTTGTTTTCCCGCCAATGCCAGTTTCAAATTATCTCTGCGCTGTTGCAGCGTTGTTAGTTCTATCCTTCGGATTACTTCCCATGCATCGGTTGCTTCAATCCAATTCCCGTTTCGCTGCAATGTCGTGGCTAATAGTCTCCAAGCAGCAGGATCGAAAGGCGATTCTTCAAGACGTTGTTTGAGCTCGTGCTCAAGGTTTAACCAATCTCCAGCAAGATTGCCCAGCATAATACGATCGAGTGCAGCCTCATCTGATTGTGATTCATCAATATTTGAAATGATAATTGGATCGCGGGCTAAATCCATCGCCCAATGGTGAATCCGATTACCTATATCTTCGAAGTCCTGGTACCAATATCTATTAGAGTTAGAATTTCCTGATTCCTGACTTTGCAGGAAGATTTCGCGCAAGTGTGTAAGAGTGTCACTATTACTGCCGCGGTAATACGCGAGTTCCGCAAGTTTTTCATGAACAGTAATATTGTCAGGCTCAAGCGCCAGGGCTTCCCTGTAAGCATCTTCAGCTAGATCAAAAGCTCGTCTCTCATTCAGTTTGTCACCAAGTGTAACATGACTATCCGCATCTGTTAGATTCATGCGCTGCATCCAGGTTGTAACTGCTGAATCGTGCTCACCCTTTGTCCACAACAAATCACCTAAGCGATCGCGCAGGTTTGATGAAGCAGATCCTCCATATCCATACTGACTGGGAGTTTGTACTTGACGATCAGAAATTTCGATCAGCTCTCTGTAAAGAGTCATCAATTCGCTGGGCGAAGTAAAATCTTTTTCCTCCCACTCCACGCGCTGCTGCAACGCTTGTTGTTTTAATGTTGCTACTTGTGCAGCTTGATCTATAATTTGGAAAGCTTCTGTAATGCGTCCCAAGTCATAATAATTATTTGCCAGCTCGATGTAGTTGTCCCACTTGTGTGGGTTTTTAGTTATAGCCTTTTGCATGAAAGCTATGTAGCGGTCGATTTGCCCGGATTGCAGCGCGATCTCTGCAAGAATACTGCTACTGCTACCGCCTGCACGATAATACATATTCATATTGGAAGAATCTTGAGCGCCTGCAAGTTCTATGGATTGGGCAAGGTAATCAAACGCCTCCTTAGGTTTATCTTCAAGTGCTGCAAGACTTGCTCGAAACTCCAGCAGCGATCTCGACTTAACCTGTTGAGCAGCAAGTGCGTTTTCCACTAATGTGCGCGCTTCAGAAACACGATCACGAAACACACAGATTGCAGCATACGCCAGTCTAGTTTCATCAATATCTTTATCTACGATCTGTTTGTAATACTCAAAGGCTTTATCTTTATCATCCAGATCCCAATGAATATCGCCGAGTTTACAAAGCATTAAGTTTCGTGGGGATTGCAGGGCCATCATCCCCGCGTATTGTGGAGGCATTCCTGGTGGGATTTTGGGCTTAGGTTGTTGTTTTATGAAAGTCTCAGCTAGTTCAATTGCTTTTGTGTAATCCTTTTTCTCAAGCGATCGTTCGATAAGCCGAAGTACCAGCGCCTGATCCGTTACACCTTCGCCCGCGATTGCTTCAAGAAGGATTTCAGCACGATCATTACGCCCCAATTGTCTATAAAACTGCATCAATAGTTTCGTAGCTTGTGGATCCTTAGGATTGGCATCATAACTAGCGATCAAACGGTTTTGGATTTCTTCAACCAGGTCAGGCTCTAGAACAAACAAAGACAGGAAGGGATTAAATGGGTTTGTCTGTGAGTTATAAAGTGAGTAGATGCTGCTGGCACCGTACTGGTTCATTTGGCGTTTCTGCGAATCGATAGCATCCATTATTTTATCAGCAGCAACGTTAACCTGGCCTTTTAATATGTAAGCAGTGGCTAAACCTTGCCCCGAAATGTCTTGCCCTCTCTGACTTCGCTTGGCTAATTCAAATTGTTCGATTGCTTCATCATGCAGGCCGAAATAATGAAGCATCTTGCCAATACCCATGTATGATGAAGGATTCTTTGGATCTGCAAGCTGCTTTAGAATATCAAGCGCTTCATCAGTTTGACCATTACTGAATAGCTCTTGGACTAATCTTTGCCTTGCATTACGCCGCATAGAATCATTACTTGTTCGTTTGACCTGCGCATGCAACGCTTCGATGAGCTTTGGGGATTCTCCCTTTAGTGTGTAGATTTCTATAAGCAGATCATGCAATCCTTGCAAATGAGGAGCAGTTTCCTGCACTCTCAGCAGCTCAGTCAGCGCATCATCAATATCTAGCGAATAATAATATGCTTTAGCTAAACGCAATCTTTCGTTGGCATTTTCAGGGTCATTGGCAACTTGTTCTATCAAAGATGCCAGCGTTGCTGCATTATCCTTATCGCTATTCGGCTCTAACGCGTCAAGTCGGGAGCGCACCTGCGCTAATACACCAATATCAGAAACACCTCGACGCAATAATCTCTTATATACCTCCAGCGCAACATCATTCTTGGCATTTGCTTCCAGAGATTTGGCAAATGCTAATTGTGCGCGTTCATCGGTAGGCAGATACACACAAAGAGTTCTCAAAACTGGCAGCATCTTTGTGCTTAATTGACGTTGCTCAATTAGATTCAAAACCTGCGTGGAAACCCGCTGGCGATTAGATCCGGCGGAACCTATTGCTCTTTCCATAGCCGAAGCGGCAGCTATGTTGTTGCCATTGGCCATGTGTAATTGTGCGATTCTAATCCACGATGGTGAAGTGGAAAGTGCGTTATATCTGCTTCCATATCCATATCCATATCCATATCCAGACCTGCGACTAGAAGAATTCCAACGCTGAGCCCATCCACCGCCTCTAACATTACTCTTGATTATTTGTGGAGCAAGGGGAATCATAGTAAGGTTTCGTAGAGACCACGCTCTCACTTGCCGACTTAGCCGTTCTTTGGCATCTATAAGTTTCTTTTCCCAAGCCAATGCAATTGCGAATTGCTGCTGTGCTTCTGCGATTTCGCCAAGTGTTACCAACAAACCCAGTTCATCTGGAAAATCCTCAAGATACTGTTCATATAGTTTCTGGGAAATTGGCCAGTCGCCTGTTTGATCATGTAGTTCCGCAAGCTTGCATACTTGAACAAAGTACGGCATGCTTTGATTGAGCGAATCCACTTTATTATTCAGGAAGGTCTGCCGGGCATCCTGCAAACGCGTTTCATATAATTCTTTGAGTTGATCGTGAAGTTTATATTGATCTAGAACACGTCTAGCCTTGGCGTTCTGGTTACTTTCGCGCAGGAAATCATAAAGCTCAACCAGCTTATCGCGTGATGCGAATGATTCTACGATTTTATTAAATGATGAACTGATATTTTCTTGAGCCCAATACCACGATTGGCTTGATGAGCTGCCATAGATCCGTTGCAATAAGGGGTCAGCTGCTAGTATTTGTGCTGCTTTAAGAGCGTGTTGATAGTATTCAAAGGCTAAGTCCTTCTGATCATGTAGTTGCGTTATATCCGCAAGCATTGTCCAACCGTCAACATCTGCAAGGTTTGAAGGAGCCATCTGCTTCCATATTTCCCTTGCGGAGTCCATTTGATTAGTCTTGGCGTAAATTGTAGCCAGCGATATCTGGGCGCGGAAGTATCCCATAGTGTCGATTTGGCCGCGGTAATTAGTTTGAAATCCTTCGCCTAATGTCCACTTATATGCAATATCACGAAGCAATTCATCATTAATTCGAAGTTGAAACTGCAGCGGCAGATTCCGCACAAAGTCGCGTCGGACTCGCTCACCCATTTCTATAAGCATGTCAGCACGCTTTGTTGCAAGGAGATTGCTCAGATCTTTAGCATGTGGCTCTGCTTCGGTAAATAGTTCTGCATTTATCAGCATTTCAACTAGAGCGCTCAGGGAGACTATATCTTCATGATTCTCAGCTACTGCTCTAGTCAATAGTTTGATGGCACGGTCATTGGCGCCTTGCGCCTGGCGGATGACCGCTAGCTCTAGAATTTCATCTCGATTTAGATCTTCTATCTGCTTGGCTTCAAGAACTGCTAAATGTTTATCGCGCAGGGCAGGTTTACTTGCAATCAATTGATACTGTCTTACGCGCATGTAGTCGCGCTGTGAGCTTTGCCCCAACCATCTTTGGTATTCCAAGGGGAATGTCGCAGTTTCCAATTGCTTTAAAAGCTCCAAGGCCAACATTGGCTCAGCGAAAGAGCCCCTGTATAGTGTAACTGCGGTTTCTTTAAGGACTGCATTATCCGGCTGAGCCAGTAGTTGCTGCTTGATAGTATCTTTAAGCTCAGCTTGTAAACCATTTCTACTAAAAAACTCAACAGCACGAGCAAGATTGCTTTTAGAAGAGCGTTGTTGATATCCACTGTACCCTCCATAGTACATAGACATGGACAAGGACATCCCACCCCCCCCGTATCCCCCATATCTCCGACTTCTCGATCTGGGCTTCTTGTTCATTACGCCAGCGGAAAATAGGCGCCCGGCAATTTCCGCAGCTGTGCTTCTATCTCCTTGCACAATATATGCACTAGCTAAATCTTGAATATTCAAGACGTTGTCAGGTTCAAGATCCAGCAGGCGTCTTCCCGCTTCTAGCGCCTCATCAGTTCGCCCAGCAGTTTGCAGCGAACGAATTAGATTGCGGTGAAGGGGAAAATCATCAGGTTTTAGACGTATGCCTTCTTCAAATACTTCTACTGCTACATCAAGCAAACCATTATTAAGCAGGAAGCTGCCCGCATAAAGTTTGTGATTGATCTGACGCCAAGTGTGAGTTGCCTGATCAATACGGCCAGCTTCGAAGTAGGCTTTTCCCATTTCACCTAGCACAAAATCACGGTCGATATTTGGGATTCGCAGTATTTCACGATAGGCTTGAATTGCATCATCAAAGCGGGTTAAGCGTCTGAGCAATTCCGCACGTACAAGCCCTAACTCTGCGTTTTTAGAATTGTACTGTAAAACGAGATCCAAAAGATCCATAGCACGGCTGTAATCGTATTCTCGAATTAATAACTGCGCC
Source organism: Planctomycetota bacterium (assembly GCA_022574595.1). GTDB lineage: Bacteria > Planctomycetota > Phycisphaerae > Phycisphaerales > SM1A02 > JACZRS01. The sequence continues at coordinate 106,724 of JACZRS010000007.1, forward strand.
AAAGTGCGCGCTACGATTGTTTCATCCGGATTATTCTCAACCCGAATTTGAAGCTCTTCTAAAAGATCATCTACAGTCCCTAATTTCCCAGATGTTTCATGTAATTTACTGAGCGCATCTCTAGCAGTATCGCGATCACTTCGTTGTAATGCAGTGATCTTAAATTCATCAACAGCTTCTTCAAGTTGACCTGCATCGACCAGAGCATTGGCGTAGGCAAGTCGAACTTCGTGGCGATCGGGTTGTATTTGCAAACTCTGCTGGAAATATTCAATGGCTCGCTCAGGTTCGCCAATTCTCACCAATTGTTCAGCTACGGATTTTAACACTGTTGCATTATTTGGCGAAGCCTGCACCATTTCTTGAAGCGTTTCGATAGCGCCCGCTGAGTCAGAATAGCGAAGTTTGAGATCCGCAATTGCCTGGTAATACTGTCGCGCGCGTGTAGGGTGAGTTTGAATAAGTCTTTTATATTCGCTTACCGCTGATTCAATATCACCCACAGCCTCGAAAACTCGCGCCACCTGCCTCCTTGCTTCTTCATGTGCAGGATGAGCATCAAGCAGTTTAGCCAACCATTGACGCGAAGCTGCGAGATCCTTGTTCTGGTCGGCAGCTCGGGCCAAGATCATTAAACTTACAGCATTGGCGGGATCATTATTAGTAATTTGCTCCTCCGAAGAAGTTAATTTGTCGAGAATGCCCGCTGATGCGTACATACTGACAAGCGTATCTATGGCTAGTGCTTGCTGTGGGGGATTATTGATCAGCTCAATAGCGCTGCGCCTGACAATCAGCGCATCATCTAAATGACCTGTTCGTATTAATAGATCTGCTCTATCAGATTGATAGCGATAGTTGTCTGGCTTTAATTGCGTAGCGATAGTGATTGCTGCAAGCGCTTTATCTGAAAGCCCAAGGTTCATTAGGGCATAACTTAAAGCTGCATGTACTGTAGGGTCATCCGGATTGGCCTCTGACAATCTATCTAATGAAGATACAGCTTTGTCCTTCTCACCTCGATATAGCCAAAGCCTGCTTAAAGCGGTGTAATTATCTATTCTCTGGGGCGCAATGGTAATGGCGCGGTTATAACAACGCACCGCATCATCAAACAATTCGTAAGCTTCAAAGAGTGCGCCAAGACGATGCGCTAACGATGCATCAACTAATTCACTTTGAAGTACGTGTGTCCATTGGTTGCCCGCTGCTGCGAGCTGTTGGTTATTTGCCAGGAATCGTCCGTAATCTATATATAGCTCTGCATCATCAGGATATTGGCTAATGATTCGTTCGTATTCTGTAGATACACTTTCATTATCATGTGTGCGAATCAATAATTCGATGCGTTTTGCGCTAAGCACCAGATCTTCAGGGAATAATTCTACAGCTTCTGCCAAGGTGTCAAGTGCTGATTCAGTATCACCTGATGCAATCAGTACATCCGCAAGCAGGCTACGGTTTGCTGTCTGCTCAGGTGAGCGCTCAATTTGGTCGAGGCAATAAGTGACGAGATCCTCTAACCTCCCGGAAGTGCGGTAGAGTGTTACTATACGTTGGTGCAATTCGCGTTGAAGCCAGTGACCGTTTGCAAGAAGGTCAATTGCATCGCTGTACACGTCAATCGCATCTTGTTTTTGATCTAATCGTTCATAGGATTTACCTAATTGGCGAAGCAATTCACAGCGTTTGTCTGTTTGGTTCTCAACCAGATCTAATAATGATTTGTAGAGTTCGATTGCAGATTTGTGTAAACTCCGCCTTGCCAGCGCATCAGCCATGCGTTTACGGTGCAAGTAGTTATTGGGAAATTCATCTGCAAACTCTATCAGTGTAGCGGCTGCCTGCTGCTGATCCTTGGATCGCATATATAGATCTGCCAGTGCCTCAACCAGTTTGGTGCGCTCTGAGATTGAGCGTGCCTTGACCCGGGCTTGATTCAGCATTTCTCTTGCAGCTTCAAGTCTGCCGGTCCGTTGATAAATTTCTGATTTTAGTAAGAGTAGCTTAGATTCACTGCGCGCTTTATCTGCCCCTAAAGTATCTATGCGCTCAACTAGCTCAGCAGCTTTCTCATATTCACCAGAGCGAACATACAATCGCGAAAGTATGACTTTTACTGCGGGATCATCGGGCAGAGCTTCAACTTTCTGTTCATATTCTTGTACTAAAATTTGCAGCTCGCCGCGCTGGGCATAGTACTTTACCAAGCCAGTAAGCGCTCCGGTATGAAACGGTCTGCGCTCGAGAAGTTGCTGAAAGCGTGTGAGCGATTCTTCAGACGCTAAAGCATCCGCTGAATCCTTCTTTTTTGTAGTAGAGTCATCCTGGCTGGTATTATTAGCAGTGGATGTTTCGTCTGCTGAAGACTGCGCCAAAGCCACATTCAATTCGAGAGGTATCACTACAAGCAAAACAAGTAGGATGCTAATTGTGTGCGCGCTGGCAAATACATGTAAGGCATTTGGGGATGCATGCTTTTCAAGAAGCGTCTTTATATTCATTTGTTAAGGCCCCTGTGCCCCGGCCAAGCATGGCGATTTATCGAGCTTCGATACTCTATATATAATACTACGCAAACCCTTGGTCTTGGGTGCGATAGTTCTTTCGATTCGACGCTACTGGATGGTGGCTGAGTATCGCCGGATCAGGTGGATAGCATATCCAGCAGCTCATGCATTTATAGGCTTGTCATGCTGTAAGGGCAGTAATATCAATAAGTTAGGATCATTTTGTATTATGCTAACGGTTCAAATAGCGATGCCAGAATATTCTTAGCCAAAAAGTGACAATTTCCAGAATGTAGTAAGAGACTATGGGAAATCGTTGTTTAATACGAGATCAATCATATTCAATAGTGAGCATTGCTCGGCTACGCTTTGGGTCGCTGCAATAGGTGCAAACACAAGAAAACCCATGGATTGTTATCCATGGGCGTCGGGATGATATTAATTACACGGACCCCAATTGGCGAAGAGAATGAGCAGGTCGCTAGTGTTGACGAATCCATCGCCGTCGAGATCTGCTTCAGGGAAGGCATCAACTTCACCCCAGAACGCAAACAAGATCAGAAGATCGGATGTTCCCACCGAACCGTCGTGGTTTAGATCAGCGGGGCAAGTAGAGATACCGTCGAGGAACAGCACCCAGACCGCGCCACGGTTCAGTCCGCCATCGTCATCCCTGTCTGCCCCCACTGCCAAGTCGCCGATACCGTCACCATCCAGATCACCCAGCGCTCCTACGGAGTAGCCGAAGAAATCGCTATCATCCAGTAGACCGGTGAAGCCGCCTTGAGTGGAACTGATCTTCTGATGGGACTTGACCGTGCCATCGGTGTTAAGGAACAACACCCAGACGGCACCATGTTGCGGGCCGCCATCATCATCACCGGCTGCCGCCACGGCCAGGTCGCCTACGCCGTCGCCGTCCAGATCACCTAGAGCGGCTAGCGACCAGCCGAACAGATCGGTAGCATCCAGTACGCCGAGGAAGCCGCCTTGGGTGGAACTGATCTTCTGATGTGTTTTTACCGTGCCATCGGGGTTGAGGAACAGCACCCACACCGCGCCACGGATCAGTCCTCCGTCGGCATCACGGGATGCCCCCACGGCCAAGTCGCCCACACCGTCACCATCGATATCACCCAACCTGGCTAATGACCCGCCGAACCGATCGTCATCGTTCAGAATACCGGTGAAGCCACCTTGGGTGTCGCTGATCTTCTGGTGCGAAAGCACCCAGCTTGGCTGGGCGTTGGCGCGATGTTCGCCAATGACAACTGCAAGTGCGACTACTGTGACGACGATTAAACGTTTCGTTGAAATTGAGTATGCGTACATCATTCGGTTTCCTTCTGCCAAAGTGGTCACACAGTAATGCCCGTCGTCCCGATTCCATAGGGATTGCCACCTCGTAGACATTTGTCACCAAAGCAACCGGTGCCATACTAACAGGCTGGTCCGGTAATTGGAAGATTCCACCGTTAAAGCGGGGATTAAAGGGTTTTCCAAGGAGAAGAGGGCTAAAACACCTCTGGGCACCAAGGGGCGCAGGTCCATGCGAACATTTTGTCAGCCATTGCTAGTGCTTCTGGTGTTCCTTGCACGAGGCCAGCGTTTGCAAGAGTTGTGAAACGATTTCCGCCTAGGTATAAAGCACCAAGTGATGTTGCTGATAATGTGATATCCGCTTCGGTTGATGTTGGTTTGCACTGTGCCTCGCTTGAGTTTGTTGTTAACTCATATTTCCCCGAGTTAGCAGGCATAAACTCATCGTGTATATCAAAAACTAATCGGCCTTGAGATGAATAACTACGACCTTCCAGTGCCGCTTTAATATCAATAATCCGAATCCACAAGCTGTCGGTGTTATAGCGTTGTATTCGGCGTGGGTCATTAATCCGCCACATTAGCGGATCATCAACCGGTGCGTTCCAATATTGCACCATAGGGAATAAATCTATATTTGTTAGAAATTTCCAAATTGCCAGGTGCGCTTCATCTGTTGCTGCTATGACTTCTACAACATATATGTGGCTTTTAGGAAATTCTGCCCACTCCCAATTCACTTTTTGTCTATATATTGCATAACCTAGTGGTTGAGAATTTTCTTTATAAATAACAAATCGTTTAGCGCTCTTTCCTTCACGACGATGCTGTGGATCACGGAAAACTCGTACATCCCACCAAGCTTTGCTTCGTGAAAGTACACCAGGCCGAGTTTGCCTTATATGTTCATAAATGTCGGGAAAAATCTTTGCTGCGTCATCAGCTTCTATTAAGTTGACACTTCCTTTTTGTGTGTTGTTCGTGAAAATCAATTCCTTAGCATCAATTTTGATAAATGATCCTTCGACTGCATATCCATAACCGAAACGGCCGTATATCGAGCTTTCAGATGCCCATAAGCCTGCCAGTGGTTCGCCTCGATCTTTCATTTCCTTAAGGTGCGCTTGCATCATTGCCTTCAGTATGCCGCGCCTTCTGTGTGTTGGTTGTACGGTAACCATTGTTGTGCCGCCCATTGCTAGTGTTGAGCCTGGCACGGTTAGATCAAAAGTGAAAGCTGCGCAAGTTCCAACTAAATCATTGCCATCAAATGCACAGACGGTTCGGGCGGGATCGAGGATTGATCGTAAATGTTTAGGATCGTCTTCCTTATGAATATCCCCACCGAAAACGCGGACAAGTTTTGAGCGGAATATATCGAATTCAGATTCTTTTATTGGGCGAATAGTTAGATCCATAGGTGGTTAAGTTAACAAATAATTGCTTATAGCACCAGTTAGGATCATGTATAGATGTGTGTATGTGTCTTTTTGATTTCTTATTGACGCTGCAAGAACCCCATGGATTGCTATCCATGGGCGTCGGGGTGATTGCTATCTATGGGCGTCGGGGTGATTGCTATCTATAGGCGTCGGGGTGATTGCTATCCATGGGCGTCGGTGGATTGCTATCCATGGGCGCCGGGTGATTGCTATCCATGGGCGTCGGGGTTTTACTCACATGGACCCCAGTTTGCGAATAGAATAAGTAGATCGACAGTGTTGACAATCCCATCACCGTCAAAATCGGGTGGGCCGTTGGGGTTTGTTCCCCACAGAGCAAAAAGTGCAAGTAGATCACTCGTGTCAACGCTACCGCTTTCATCGAGATCCCAAACGCAGCAATGTTCACTACTAATATCGCAGGGAACAGTGTCGAGGTAACTAAGTATAGTCGCGATAACAATTGGGTGGAATCTCAGTTGAAAGTTTGCTAAGCCACCAGGGCAAAAGTGGCAGTAGCTCATAAGCGTACCTTGATCTGCATTCTTGCATTCGCCAAAAAAACAGCTATCCACCGGCGGGTTGTAGTCGTGTGTGTGCAATGATCCGAAGAGGTGTCCCATTTCGTGAGCAACAACAATCGGATCCCAGTTGTCGTTATTATTATCTTCTAGTGGATAAGGGAAGGACCCAACAAGATTACCCGAAACACAGTAACCGTTATCATAACTGCATACTAAACCTAGGCCCGCAGCGACACCACCTCCTATAGTAACTCCACTGAAAAGGTGAACTAGTTCGCGCTCAACATCGCCGTGGTTTGCGATCCAGTGATCTCGAAGTTGATTAAGTAGTGATCCGTTAGCATTATATGGGTCGTTATTCTTACTCCATACTCGAAGGAAACTGACATAAAGGCGAGTATTAAGATCGCGATGGTAGATTTCACTGATAGCGGCCATTAGAAATAGTGCATATTCAGCAGAAGCAGTTGTGTCGCCAGCGAATAGGTTTCCGGTGAATTCCCAATCTGTATCAATTGCTATGTCTACTTCTCTGCAAGGGGGGTTGCCAGTAATTGCTCCGCCTTCAACTGGAATTGGTTTACTAAAACGGAAAAGCAATTCGTTATCAAACTTAGTTTGACAAAAATCCTTTGGCGAAGCGGGTGCAGGGAGATTTGCTGCGTTTGCGATTTGTAGAGCTAGTACAGGTTGGAACTTTTTGCGGTAGGGTCCAGTTGATATGAAGTGCAACATATTATTATGTTGAACAAATCCCTGAGTACCGTTATGGGAGACTCCTATAAATACTTGTGAATCATCATCTCCAATGACCGTTCCGCGCAGTAAAACTACAGAAGGATTGATAGATTCGGTTTGCCCATCAGATTTTACGACAATAACTTTCGCATCTTGCGTTAGCAATTCAAATCTTTCTAGTTGCAAGTTTACATTTAAGTTATCTTCTAACTCTATATTGGTTATAGTTATTGGCAGGCCGATTGGAATCTGTTTGAGACTTGCATGATCGAGCTGACTTAGAGATGTGTGGTTAATTGGCGTAAGTGTGTCGCTTTGCGCACTAATCGTAGCAACAAGAATACATACGATTGATAGCACTAAGTTTGTAGCTGAATTCATGTTTCTTCTCCACAACGGCTGAAAGTGGTAGTCACTATGCGATGCCACTTCCATAAATAACCAAGGCAAGGATCATCCAATGGGTCTATACGCCAAGAGTAACCAAATACTGCGCGCTTTGTATGAAAAATAGAAAAATTGTAAAAAAAAGTCCCGCACACTAATGCAGAACTCTCAAATATATTAAGCCATTAATCAGGATATACTCATTACAAAGCCGATTTTTCAATGATTACGGGCAAAGCCCCCAGTTGGCCAATAGGATCAAAAGATCCATGGTGTTTACTTCTCCATCCGCGTTAAGATCAGCTGGATGGTGAGGATTATTAGTATTCCAAGCAGCAAGTAGGTCGAGCAGATCACTGGTATTTACTGTTCCATCGTCATTGATATCCGCGGGGCATGGCAGTACGCAAGGTGGCGCAGGAATAACATCGCAGGTAATAAATGAATCAACAAAATAGCCAGTGCCTTGAATACCACCATTAATAGCATCGATTTGCAAATCTACAATTGAATATGGAGGGAAGAAACCAACACCTGCAATACCATTTAATGCATCAGTTTTGAAAATCCCTTTGAAAGTACCTGGTCCACTTCCGAAGCCAAGGTCTTTACCTGTAACAATAAATCCAGCTGAGCTTCCATTTAGCAGGATTGTGCCGTGAAGCTGAATTTCTGAAGCTGGAGTAGCGCCATCTGATACATAAGTAATATCGAAAGTTGTGCTGGTGATAATGCTGTCTTCCACGGGACCAATTAGTGTCACGAATAGAACGCCACCGCTAAAGAATTCCTGCCCGGGAATAGGCATTGGGAATGTGGGATCACAATTATCATGCCCGGGGATATGATCCGCCTTGAAAGATATTGGCAAAGCTCCAACAGTTATGGCAGCAGTAATTAGTACACTTGCTCTTATTTTAGTATTCACTTTTAGGATCCTTCTTAAATAGACTTGATAGGTCGACTTTATATGGCCAATAAGAGGGTAAAATGGGACAAAACTCCTGTCTCTAATGCATTTGCTCAGCACATTATTCTAATTAAAAGAGGCCTGCGAGCAATGGTTTACTCCCTAAAAATAATGGATATAGCAGTTTGCACCATGAGCGTACTTGATTAGGATGCAATATTTATCCTATATAGGCACAAATTGGATAGAAATATGTGAAGAAAAGCGTGAGCTGGCTTATGAAGTCATGGGGCCTGTGGAATCCAAACAAGCATCTTGCCTGGCTCGCGGTGATCCCAAGCGTAGTAGGGGATAGCGGTGAAATTAATTGGCTTTGGTTTGTTGCCATCAACCGCTAAATCAATTCCCTGGCCAGTTAGTACTGTTACTCCACCTAGTAGATCTTTTCGACGCTCAACCTTTAGTTTGATATCATGAGGTAAAGCAAATCGCTCCCACGATCCATCAACATCCATTTCCTCCACGCAATAAACAATCGGCCCACGCTGAATTGCTATTCGGCCTGTATTTGCTTCTACTTTTTCATGCGATCTAATCAATCGCACAGGCATGGGCAAATTGAGAGTAATCACATCACCACTTGTCCATGTGCGTTTAATTCGTGCGTAACCGCGCTCAATTTTTGGCTTCACAATTGCTGAACCATTTACGCTAATCGTGATTTGCTGCGAATGGTTTTGCTCATTTGTCACAAACGAGTATAAATCACTTGCAATCACCTCGCCTCGTGCCCACCCAGGAATACGCAGTAATATCGCAAACTCATCCTCGCTTTCGATCTCAACAGTAATACTAATCTTGCCATCCCACGGATAATTTGTCTGCTGCACTAGTTTAATTGAAGTCTTAAAGTCCTCAATTTCAGCGATACCGCTTGCGTAGAGATTCACATAAATATCATCACCATCATGTGCGTAAACATAACCTGCAACCGAAGGCACAAAACGCACAACATTTACAGGGCAGCAAGATGTGCCAAACCATTCACTGCGATGGTAGTTTCCATCACTTTCCAATGGGTTGGGGTAGAAAAAACGATCTCCGCTTAAGGAAACACCGGATAGAAAACCGTTATATAATATTTTCTCCACAACATCTGCGTACTTCGCATCACGGTGCAGCAAGTTCATGCGGTGATTGAACATTGCGTTACCTATCGCAGCGCAAGTTTCGTTGTATGCGGTTGCGTTTGGTAATTCATAGTCTCCGCCGAATGCTTCGCCTCGCCCTCGCGCACCAACCCCACCAGTTAAGTACAATTTTGTATCGATCTCATTTCGCCAAATTTTGTCAAGTGCGTTTATGTAAGAATCATCGCCGGTCAGTGCTGCCACATCTGCCATACCGCAGTATTGATACATAGCTCTCACTGCATGACCGACGGGTTTGTCTTGGTCTATTACTGGTTTGTGATCCTGGCAATATGGGCCGTACGATTCACGATTATCTGAACGGCCGCGTTGATCCAGAAAGAACTTTGCTAACGTTAAATACTTATCGTCTCCTGTAACCTGGCTCAACTTAACTAAGCCGATCTCAATTTCCTGATGGCCAGGCGGATCATGTCTTTTATTTGGGCCAAAGACTGAATCAATATGATCTGCAAATTTGATTGCAACATTCAGCAGCGAGCGCTTTCCAGTCGCTTGAAAGTGCGCAACCGCAGCCTCAAACAAATGACCCGCGCAGTAAAGCTCGTGTTTTCTGCGAATGTTTGTCCATCTGTTATCCGGCTCAACTAATGTGTGAAATGTATTGAGATAACCATCTCTCTGCTGCGCAGCTGCAATATCATCAATTAACTCATCAAGTTGCGATTCCAACTGCACATCGGGATGAGCAGCAAGTGAATAGGCAATTCCCTCGATAACTTTGTAAACATCCGAATCGTTGTAATAGATGCCTTGGAATTCACCTTCTGCTAGACCAGCCGCTTTTGTAAAATTGCTGAGTCGACCTGTCTCTTCACACTTTTCCAAACAGTAGGGGATAGTGGTTAAGCGATTAGTTTCAATTCGCCCTGCCCAGAAATTATCGCTGAAAATGACATTCACAAACGGTACAGCGGTAAGTCGATCAGTTGGATCTTCAGCAGATTGCGTTGTTGGGCTTAACAAATGCTTTTCCTTTTTCGCATCTTTTATTTCGCGAACAAATATATTGCGAAACCAAAGAGGATTACCGTGCGCTTGAAGTTCGATCGGCCCTTGCTCATAGATTGGTTCGTCACGCTCCCAATAGTTTTCCAGGACCGTTTTCTTAACGACCATTATTTCATTAAGCCAAACTGTAACACGATCGCCGATCATAACGATTCGAAATTTATTCCATTCACCTAATGTATTATCCGCAACAATCAAGGGCTTGGATGGATTCTTCTGATTGTTGTATAGGCCGCCTGAGCCGATTTGATTATCCCAAATTTGGATCTGTGGCGAACCTCTCAAATAAATGCCACTGTCACCACCTTTTTCGATCTTCCAATCGAGCAGTAATTCGAAGTCTCGATATTTGCGCTTCGTTACAAGGCTCGAGCCTTTACCATCAAAGACAAGTTCGCCATTTACTGCGCTCCAGTGCGCCCGCATATTGTCATCTGCTTTTTGCTGAGCGTCTTTTAATTGTGCCTCTGATAACTTGGCTAGTTTAGGCGGGCCGCCAACTAGCCCTTTCCAGCCATCAAGATTTCGCCCATTAAATAAAGTGGTAAATCCGTTTGGAGGTGTGTTGTGATCTTCCTTATCAGTTGCGGGTGGGGTAAGAGTGATGCCCAGCGCAGCGACTAGAACTAAAAACATGTAACACCTATACAATAATAATGACATTGCTTTCTCCAACAGATTGAGCATGATTTGCTGCACATTTTAATTACTAGAATACTCACTCTGCTTTTTAACAAAAGGCGCTGAGCCAAAGTTTATTTTCTGCCAAGTACCATCTGAAGCTTCAAAGGCAATTTGTACAAAGGTATGGGGAAATTTCTTGAGCAGCTTTTTAGCTTCGGTTGGCCCTAACACACTGATTGCTGAGGCCAGGGCATCCGCGGTAGTACAGTCTTGTGCTACAACGGTCACCGCAATGCGATTGGTCAGGGCCATACCAGTTCTTGGGTCGATGATGTGCGAATATCGCTTGCCTTTGGATTTGAGGAATTGCTCACTATCTCCTGATGTTGCAATGCCTTTGTTTTTGCAAAGTAGATTTATTGTGGCTTTTATATCTGAACCATCTCTTACCGAAACTATCCAAGCTTTTTTATCAGGCGGTGGAGCGCCTGCTGCAATATCTCCTCCGAGATCAACCAGACATATGTTGATGCCAACTCCTGCAAGTGTTTTCATTGCTTCATCAACCGCAAAGCCTTTCCCGATCCCGCCCAAATCTAATATCATGCCCGGCTGTTTCAATTTGACGCTGTTGGCTGAACTGTCAATTATGATTTTCTCCCAGCCAACCCAGGTCATTGCTTTATTAATCGCAGCATTGTTGGGGAAAATTCCGCCAGAGCGAGCAGTTCTCCAAAGCCTGACGAGAGGCCCGACGGTTATGTCGAAAGCTCCGCCGCTTACTATTGATATTTCTTGTGCCCGCTCAAGGACATTTAATAAATCTTTGCTGACTAATTTGGAATTTCCGCCCGCGGTCTTGCAAAGCTGCATAAGCTCGCTATTTGCTCGGTAGTCGCTTAGAACACTATCCAGATCACTCATTCGCTTGAATGCTGATCGTGCAGCACTGCGGGCAGCTTCTTCATCTTCACAATAAAGCACAATTCGAGCATCAACTCCCATGATGATTTGGTTATATTCATAGCGGTTAAGATTACTATTATTTATAGTACATCCTGATAAGTATCCAAACCCGCCAGGCAAGAGGACGCAGAAAATCATGATTCGAAGGAAAGCTTTCATTTCATCAATAATAACCATGTTTGTGGTTTTCGCACCTTCTATAGGATGTGCGACACAACCACAATCATCGAATGGTGCGACTCGTGCGAGTCAGCCTAGGCCAATACCACGTAGAGTAATCCTTCAGCCGTTCACTGAATCTATCCTAGGGACAACTGTTTCCTTTGATATGGTTCCTGTTAATAAGCCAAACCCAAATCCCGACTCGAAATATCGACTCAAACAAAGTCCGTTCTGGATCGCTAAAACCGAAGTAACTTGGGATCTTTATGACTTATTTACTTATGGTCTGGATCGAACAGGAACAGAAGGTGATCCAGAAGTTGATGCAGTTACGCGGCCTAGCAAGCCTTACATATCTATGGACCGTGGTTTTGGTCGGTCTGGCTATCCGGTTATTTCGGTTTCATATCATGGGGCTAGGACATTTTGCCAATGGCTATCTGAGAAAACTGGCAAGAATTATCGTCTGCCCACCGAATCCCAGTGGAAAATTGTTTGTGAGTCAGCCGGTGGGAAAACACTAACAAACCCAGCACAACATGCGTGGTATGAGGAAAACGCAGACTATCAAACGCATGAAGTAGCTACAAAAAAGGCGAATGGGCTAGGCCTACACGATATGTTTGGCAATGCTTCAGAATGGTGCAGCACTATTGATGGTAAAGGTGTTACCATGGGCGGGACATACCAGGATACTGCGGATGCTATTGGGTGCCTGGCAAGAGTCGAACCGATCGAAGAATGGAACGAACTCGATCCACAAATACCCAAGGGAATTTGGTGGTTAACCGATGCGGGCTTTGTGGGGCTGCGAGTTGTGTGTATTCCCTCAGTGGATGAAGATGAAGGAGCAAATGATGATTAGTAACAAAAATAATTCGGATCTTACCAGGCGCGATTTTGTAAGAACTACCGCGGCCGTAGCAACTGCTAGCGCGCTGGTTATTCCAACCTGGGCGCACGCCAGTGGTGATGATACGATCCGAGTTGGCTTTATCGGTTGTGGCGGACGCGGCACAGGCGCAGCAGGTCAGGCGCTTAAAGCTGACCCTAATGTGAAATTAGTAGCTATGGGCGATGCGTTTGAGGATCGATTGGCCAGCAGTCTTAAGCGCTTAAGTAGTAGTCACGCTGACAAAGTCGATGTTCCCGTTGAGCGTCAGTTCATAGGCTTTGATGCGTATAAGAAAGTTATCGCAAGCGATGTCGATGTTGTGATTCTTACAACACCCCCGCATTTTCGACCTGCACATCTAAAAGCAGCGATCGATGCGGGCAAGCACGTATTTTGTGAAAAGCCCATGGCTGTTGATGCGACCGGGGTTCGCTCGGTTCTCGAATCCGCAGCTGAGGCAAAACGCAAAGGCCTTTCGTTGATGTCCGGTTTTTGTTGGCGCTATAGCTATGCACAACGCGAAACTTATGGTCGCATCCTTGACGGCGGAATCGGTGATGTTGTAAGTATGCACACTACTTACAATACTGGCATTCTTGGCAAGAAGCCTCGCCAGAATCATTGGTCGGATATGGAATGGCAAATGCGAAACTGGCAACACTTCACCTGGTTGTCCGGCGATCACATCGCAGAACAAGCTTGCCATGCAATTGATTGGATCAACTGGGCCATGAACGGTGAAATGCCAGTCAAAGCTACTGCGCTAGGCGGAAGACAAGTGCGAAAAGGTGCTGAGTCAGGCAATGTTTACGACCACTTTTCTGTTACCTATGAATATGAAGATGGCAGACGCTGCTTCCACTCATGCAGGCAGATACCAAATTGCTCAAACGATAATACCGCTCATATAACAGGCACTAAAGGTATTTGCACAATTAATCCATGGGGGCCTGACTGCGTAATTAAGGGTGAAAAACCATGGCGATATAAGGGCGAAAATCCCAACATGTATCAGGTTGAGCACAACGAACTGTTTGCAGCAATTAGAAGTGGTCAACCAATTAATGATGGCATTTGGATGGCTAACTCCACGATGATGTCGATCATGGGTCGCATGTCTGCATACACCGGTAAAACGGTTACTTGGGAGCAAGCGTTGTATTCCCCTGAAGACTTAACACCTTCGCATTATGAGTTTAGCAATGTTCAAATGCCAGCCGTGGCAATGCCCGGACAAACGGAGTTTCTCCCGGGTAAAGCGCCCGAACTAATAGGTAGTTAATAAATGGATGATTCTATTACCAGGCGCGAATTTGTCGCAGTTGCAGCAATTGGTGCAGCCGGTTTGCAAACGGCTAATGCTTTAGCAATTAATGTGCAGCATCAACCACGCAATATTAAAAAATCGCTGAAGTTCGGCATGGTGCATGTTAAAGGTTCGCTTCTTGAAAAGTTTCAATTACTTAAAAATATAGGCTATGATGGTGTTGAACTTGATAGCCCCAACAACCTTGATCGCGATGAAATCCTCAATGCAATGAATAGTACCGGTCTTGCAATTCCGGGGGTTATCGATTCAGCGCATTGGTCTAAGCCGTTATCGCATGCTGATCCCAATGTGCGAGGCGAAGGTCGAAAAGCGTTAGAAACAGCGCTGCAAGATGCAAAGGCTTACGGTTCATCTACTGTTCTGCTTGTCCCTGCTGTTGTAAACAAAACAGTTTCGTACAAGGCAGCTTACGAAAGATCCCAGGCAGAGATTAGAAAAGTATTACCACTTGCTGAGGAATTAAAAGTAAAAATCGCCATTGAAAATGTCTGGAACAGTTTTCTGCTTAGCCCCCTTGAAGCTGCACGTTACATTGATGAGTTTGAAAGTGACCATATCGGTTGGTACTTCGACGTTGGCAATATCATCAACTTCGGTTGGCCTGAACATTGGATTGAAATTCTAAATAAGCGCATCCTCAAGCTCGACATTAAAGAGTTTTCACGCAAGAAACGCAACGATGAGGGGCTTTGGAAAGGCTTTAATGTTAAGTTGCTCGAAGGTGATTGTGATTGGCCCGCGGTAATGAAAGCCCTGGATAAGATAGGATATAGCGGTTGGGCTTCAGCGGAAGTTAGCGGTGGTGGTGAAGAGCGCCTTCGTGAAATAGCTCAGCGCATGGATGAAATATTCGTTAGCTAAGTAATTGTTTATTTGCTCTGCTTAATAAAATGGAGTCAGCCATGGATCAAACAAGTGATAAATCAACATACACACGTCGTGATTTTGTCAAAGCCACAGCCGTAGTTGCAGGTAGTGCAGTACCGCTGGCCGCCATTGCCGGTTCCGCTTTTGCTAGTGGATCAGATCAATTGAAGGTAGGACTAATTGGCTGCGGCGGGCGCGGTACCGGAGCAGCGTTTAATATTTTAAATGCAAGCAATCAAGTGCGCATCGTGGCGCTTGCGGATTTGTTTGATGATCGGCTTAATGGTTGTCGCAATAATCTAGCATCTGAAAACAATGAAAATCGTGATCGAGCGCAAGTTGAAGATGATCGCTGCTACGTTGGCTTTGATGCATTTCAGAAACTTATCGCTAGCGATGTTGATATTGTCATTCTTGCGACCACGCCGCACTTTAGACCAATGCAATTTAGAGCTGCTATTGCAGCAAATAAACACGTTTTTATGGAAAAACCCGTTGCGGTTGACCCAACTGGTATTCGCTCAGTGATCGCAACCGCAGCAGAAGCTAGACGCAAAAACCTATCCGTAGTAACTGGTACTCAGCGTCGACATGAAGCACGATACTTAGCCCTTATGGACAGAATTCATTCCGGCGAGATCGGAGAAATCGTTTCCGCTCGCTGCTACTGGAATCAGGGTAGTCTTTGGGTCAAAGAACAACAACCCACCTGGACGGATATGGAATGGCAAATCCGAAACTGGCTCTACTTCACCTGGGCATCC
This sequence comes from Planctomycetota bacterium, assembly GCA_022574595.1. GTDB lineage: Bacteria > Planctomycetota > Phycisphaerae > Phycisphaerales > SM1A02 > JACZRS01. Next base: position 122,385 of record JACZRS010000007.1, read on the forward strand.
GGCGATCACATTGTCGAGCAGCACGTGCATAATCTCGATGTCTGCAACTGGGCCATTGGATCGCACCCAATTAAATGCTTCGGTATGGGTGGGCGCGAGGTAAGAACCGCGCCAAAGTACGGCCACATCTTCGATCACTTTGCAATTGAATATGAATATCCCAATGGTGTAGTCATGCAAAGCTATTGTCGGCAGATTGATGGTTGCAAAAATCAAGTCGCGGAAGGAATTCACGGCTCAATAGGCAGAGCATGGATAGGTGGGGGAACAAGGATTATAGGTAAGAACGCTTGGCAATTTACAGAAAAGAATCCTAATCCATACGTTGTTGAACACAAAGACCTGATCGCAAGTATCACCGGTAAAGGCAAATATCTAAATGAAGCTAAACGTGTCGCTGAATCCACACTTACCGCAATCATGGGGCGAATGAGCGCATACACCGGCAAGGAATTAACCTGGGAAGCAGCACTTAACTCTGAGCTCGATCTTTCGCCACCTGCTTATGAATTCGGTTCGCTCCCAACGACAGAAGTAGCTGTACCTGGTAAAACCCCGCTGATTTAAGGACAAATTGCAATGAAGCGAAGAGAATTCATCGCGGCCGCTAGTGGAGCAGCAGCTGTATTAACTACGGGTAACAATGCCGATGCTGCGGGAACCACCAAACAATCTGGCTCCTTTAAACTCAAGTACGCGCCGCACTTTGCTATGTTCAAGCATCACGCAGGCAATGATCCGGTTGATCAATTAAAATTTGCAGCCGATGAAGGATTTACTGCGTGGGAAGATAACGGCATGGCAGGTAAATCCATTGCCGATCAGGAGCGCATTGCAAAAGCAATGGACGAACTCTCCATGACCATGGGTGTCTTTGTCGCAGATGCCCAATGGTCCAAACCAATCTACGCATTAGGTGGTTCTGAAACACGAAAGATGCTGCAGGAAAAGATGCGCAGTGCAGTTGAAGTCGCAAAGCGCGTAAACGCAAAGTGGTGCACTATTGTGCCCGGACCTTATGACAAAAGATTAGAGTGGGATTACCAAACCGCTAACGTAGTTGACTGCTTGAAAGCCATGGCCGAGATATGTGAACCGGCCGGTCTGGTTATGGTCCTGGAAGGGCTTAATCCATATCGCGATCATCCAGGCATGTTTCTTACAAAAATCCCCCAGGCCTATCAGCTTTGTAAAGCTGTAAACAGCCCAACGTGCAAAATTCTCGATGATCTTTATCACCAGCAAATAACCGAAGGCAATCTGATACCCAATATTGATAAAGCCTACAGCGAAATTGCCTATTTTCAGGTGGGTGATAATCCGGGACGAAAAGAACCAACCACCGGCGAAATCAATTACCAAAACGTGTTCAAACACATCCACAAAAAGGGTTTTACAGGCGTAATCGGCATGGAGCACGGCAACAGCCAATCAGGCAAAGTCGGCGAACGCGCAGTGATTGATGCCTACCGCTACTCGGATGCGTTTTAAGAAATACGTAAATGCCAAATACGAGCTAGGTTGCCACAAACCTATATTTACTCCTGCAGTCTACTTGATCCCAATGTATGCAATGTAACCACCTATAGCAAACAATATGTAAGCAGAGAAAACAAAGAATATCGAGCAGAAATTAAGAACGTGGAATACCCACTTGGTTTGTCCATGACTCAAAAAACCTGCTAGATAAGTACAACCAGTGGCTATTGCACCCGAAAGTGTTCCATACACAAATGCCGCCAATGCGGAAGCTAATGCTGCAATCAACTCAGTCTTACCTGTCGTTGAGAGGTTTCCAACAAATGCGAGTATAGCTATAGCGGAGCCGCCATTTATGAGGATTGCTGTTCGTAGTGCAGTTTGTCCTGCTAAGTTCACCGCGCGCATAAATTCTAGTTCAATTTGATTCTGTGCGCTGTATTGGGCTAGTATTCCCTCTTCAACGAATTTTGCTCGATCTCCTGCATTGGAACTATCGCTGTAATCTACTTCTAGCTCCGTAAGATAATTGTAAAGCGCTTGGATGCGAATTGTTTTTCGTCCTCTCGTTTCTAAATCACGTGCATCTTCACGAATTCGATTGATTATTTCAGTATCAGCCATTACTCAACTCTATTAGCCTAGGAAATAAGTTTAGATATATTGCAATGCACCTTTCATTTTAGCTAGTCCCGGAGGTGGCGGCGGAGGCGGAGGCGGCGGTGGTGGAATTGGATGAGTTGGGAATACTGCAGGTGGAGACTTTGGAGATTCCTCTCGCCCAGGAAAAGGAGCAGGTCTTCCGGGAGGTGGCCCCAGTGGCTCTGGTTGCGCCGGAGGTGGTGGAGCAGGTCGCTGAGGGTCGGCCATTGTATTAGTCCTTTCGTGTTATGTCCGAAAATGATAAACCCAATCGTTGATGTAGAGCCCGTTCACATTCAACTAAAATCTCATTGTCTGGATCCTCTAACTGCTTGGCTTGATAGTTACGTTCCCGTTCCGAGAGTGTCTCAAGTATGAGGACTACTTCGTTGGTGTTCCAGTTGATATGTTCGCCTTGCCTCCATAACCTTTCAAAATCAGTCCGTAGTTCTATCCACCCTTTGCAAAAATCTTTAGCATCAGCCACTCCTGAACTCACATAGCGCGTTCCAAAAAATGTAGCAACGAGGGCCACGCTTGCTCCAATTACGGATGAAACCCAAGAAAAGTCTTCTCGTATGCCAATCAGAGACGCGCCTAACACAAAAAAGGCCCCCACAATTTTTCCGATGTTTCTTCGGCGCTTCAGTTTTGATAGTACCTTCTGCCAATAGCAGGCACTCAGCCTACTATGGTATAGAAGCTCCCATGCTTGATTTCGATGAAGTTCACTCATAGGTACACCTCACATATTGTATCAATTTGCGAGAATAGTGTAAGAGTGTCTTTATGGGGAATAAACAGCCAAGGAAAACGACTCTTTGAGGTATCCCGTTAGAAGTTTATGATTTAGCTAATTACTTTGATGCTCGGTAATTAGGCTCTCTTACACCTTTATGATCTTGGCTTTGCGGTATTTTTTACCTAGCACTTTTGCAGCGGGGGCTTTTAGCCAATCTTCCAGGACTGCGGTGTAGATTTCTCGGAAGTCTACGTTCCATTTGAGGTCGCCTGAATCCAGATCGCTTAGTGATGGGTGATTGCCGAGCAGGCCTGGGCGGACCATGTCGCCAATAAAGTACATTGGTGCTGCGGTTCCATGGTCGGTTCCGCCTGAAGCGTTTTGTTTAACTCTCCTGCCGAATTCGGAGAAGGCCATGGTTAGTACGCGTGAATTGTTGCCTTGCTTTTTCAGATCTTTATAGAAGGCGTTAACGGATTGGCCGAATTGCAGCATAAGTCTTGCATGACGCTGGGCTTGGCCGGCATGTGTATCGAAGCCACCTAGCGTTACGTAATAAACGCGAGTATTCATGCCATCACGAATCATGGCACCAACAATGCGAAGTTGTTTCGCAAGATTATTACCCGGGTAATTAACCAGCGGAGTTCTTGCAACCGCTTTACGTATGCGTTCAGAAGAAACCTGGGCATCCAAAGCAGTTCGCATAAGGAACCCCATTTGGGAATCGGGGTTGACGTCTTCCAGCACTCCGCTTCGATTTATTTCAGTGTATGGTTTATCTAAATCAGACTGCACATCTTCGCCCAGCCAGCGGAATAGTTCTTCTGATTCAAATGTAACGGGTTTTTGTATTCCGCCTTGCATAGCAAGCGGTGATGTTCTGCCGATAGCTATGGATCCTTCGGGTATGGGTGTTCCATTACAGGTATTGTCGAAGTATTTACCAATCCACCCATAGCCTTTAGCGCTATGCTCCGCTGTATGCCAAATATCCATTGATGTAAAGTGCGAGCGGTTGGGGTTTGGATAACCTACACCTTGAACAATGCTTGCGACACCATCATCATAAAGCTCTTTGAAGCCAGCCATATTTGGATGCAGGCCAATGCCTTGGGAATCATCGAGTTTTAGTGCACCTTGCTGCGGTCCGTTACTTCGACCAGGTGCAGGGATAGCAATGCCAGGCCGCGCGTTGTAATAAAGATTATTCCCATAAGGCACGACAGTATTTAAGCCATCGTTACCTCCACCGAGCTGTACGACGACAAGGATTCGATCATCGGGTATGCCCGGCTGACTTGAAAGCATGGAACCGGCCGGATGCATCAGCCCCAGCGCTGATCGTTGAATGAAAAGCGGTGCGGTCGATACCATGGATGCAAGTGTCATTCCCTGTTTAAGGAAGAGTCGTCTTGTATATGCACTGTCGTGGTTATCAGGCATGGTTTTTTTCCAGAAAAGGGGTCAGGAGTCAGGAGTCGGGAGTCAGGGTCTTAAAAGCTGATAGCAGAACGCTGATAGCTGACAGCTTCTTTCAACATAATTGATATTCGGGCATTGCGGTAATTAGTGCAAGAATTTCTACTAAAATTTCAGGCGTAAGTATTCCGCCGCGCTTGTTTGCATAATCTACTAATGATGCGATTCGTTTTTCATGAGGTTTGCGGCCTAAATTAAACCAAACTAAATATTTGATTGCTTCTTTGACGTTTATATCTCGCAAGGGAGCTTCAAAATGATCTAATAGATGCGAAGGATCGTATTTCGTTCCATCAACCTGCCAGGGATACACATCCGGTCGCTGGCCGGTTAAAAGGTAGACCAGTACATTTTGCCTTACGAAAATTGTTGCTGTGTTGATCCATGCCCGTCCGCCTTCCCATCCCTTAACCGATGGCGGGAACATTATATTTTGTCCCATCAAATCCGCAGCACTAAGCAAAGCCTGCAAACTTCGCGTTGGTGTTTGAAGAGATCGAACAGCTTGGACAAGTAGTTGCACGGGATTCTTTATTTGTGAACAGACGTTGTCCGGCTCATAAAAATGCTCAGACTTAAAAAGAGTCTTCAAGAATGGCTTTAATTCGTATTTGCTCTTTCTAAATAGCTTGGCTAGATCAACGACAAAATCCTGGCCTTGTGGGTTCGGTTCGCCCGGCATGTCATTTACAAAGTAGCGATATAACTTCCAGGTGATGAATTCACTACAAACTTTTCGCGATAAAATGATTTCAACAAAATCATCACCATTAAAATTTCCAATTTGTCTGAGGATTACCTTTCGGCCATCATCGTGCATTTGTTTGTATCTGCGTGATTGCAGGCCGATAAACCTATCATCGTTGTATGTGTAACCAGTCAGGGCACGCGCACCTTCTTTGATATCGTTTTCGGTATAGTCGTTTCCTTCACCTAGTGTGAAAAGTTCCATCAATTCGCGTGCTAGATTTTCATTAGGCTTAGCCCTGCGGTTCTGGTTGTTATCGAGATAACGGATCATTGCAGGGTCGCGTATGATTGCGTGAGTCAGTCTACGGAAGTTTCCAACTGCGTTATGTCGAAACAGTTGGTTCTGAATGAACATGTGGTAACTGTCTTCGATGTTGCGGTAACCGGTTGCGAAATGCCCGTGCCAGAAAAGCGTCATCTTCTCTTGCAGAGGACGTGGGGTTTCGATCATTTTCCTAAACCACCATCGGCGAATCTCTGCAATTTGTCTGCGATCAGCGCCCTGTCTTTTCATTCGCTCGAGCCTATATCGTTGAACAGTTGCTTCATCACCGCTTTGCCGCGCTGCACGAATTTCCTTATTCTCATCGAGCGTGCGTGGCCGCATAATGTCCGAATCAAAAGTCTCAGCGTCTACGGGCTCATCATCAATTTGATCGTAATCGACGATGTAATCGACAGCTTTTTCAAGCCCCATGTTTGCTAAGGCTCTAACCTGGCTTGGTGTGCCGCCGAAGCCTGCTCTATTTAGAAGATGCTGCGCTTGCCAATAGTCAAATTTGTCGGGGCTTAATTGCCGTAAGGATTTTGCCACTGAGGCATCTCCAAATATTAGTTAGTAGCATTAAATAATACCCTGCTGAGGCGATCAATGATGCATCAATTTCCAAAGAGATATACGGCAAAGTAGAGGAAAATATCCCCAGAAGCCTTTAGGGTTTATCGGCTAGCTCTTTATCCAGGTTGTGCTTGAGCCTTAGGGCGTTGCCAATGACGGTTATATCGCTACCTGCCATGGCAAAAGCAGCATATAGTGGACCATACAAGCCCAGCAATCCAAACGCAGCAAAGGGGATGGCCACCGCATTGTAAATAAATGCAAAGAAGAGATTTTGCTTAATAGTAGCGAGGGTTTGACGGGCTACGCTGATTGTTTGGGCTACCGCTACAACGTGCTCCCCTGGAATTATCACATCCGCGGATTCGATCGCGATTGTTGTGCCGGACGCTAAAGCGATACCAAGATCGGATTGGGCGAGCGCCGCTGCATCGTTAATGCCATCGCCAACCATTGCGGAACCTGGTGGTAATTTCGCTATAAGATCAGCTTTAGATTCTGGTGTTGCTTGCGCGTGTATTTCGTTTGGTGCCAGGCCGAGTGCATCTCCGACTCGTTGTGCTACTTCCTGTCTATCGCCGGAAAGTAGTGTTACTGAAAGTCCCATTTGGTGTAGCATGGTTATTGCTTGCTTGGCATCTTCTCTGATTTCATCTGCGACAATTAGTGTGCCGACTTGTTTGCCATCGATGGTTATTTTACAAGTCGCAGAATCATCACGAGAAATCTCAACAGCTTGGCCATTTACAATCCCCTTTACACCTTGACCCGGGATCGCAATAAAATCAGTAACCGTTGGAATGTCTAATTCGAGTTTCTTTGCGTAATTGACAATTGCCCGCGCAATTGGATGTTCGCTTGGCATCTCAACCGCAGCGGCAAAGCTCAACACATCATTTTCGCTAAATTGATCGGTATCTACAGTTATTGTTGATAGAGATGGTTTGCCGGTGGTTAATGTTCCGGTTTTATCGAATACCACATGTTGACATTTGCCAGCAATTTCCAGCGCTTGTGCGGACTTTACAAGGATTCCGTTGCGTGATGCTGCTCCGGTTCCGACCATAACAGCCATGGGCGTTGCAAGCCCTAACGCACATGGGCATGAGATGATTAAAACAGTGACTGTTGCGATAACTCCCTTAGTGAAAAGTGCTGCATCGCCTGCTACAAAGCTTGCAATGGACCACCCGATGATTGTAAAAGCTGCAATTAATAGCACCGCAGGCACAAAGATTGAGCATACTTTGTCTGCAAGTCGCTGTATCTGGGCTTTACTTGATTGTGCGCGCTGCACAAGTTCTGCGATTCTTGCGATGGTGGTGTGATGGCCATCAACGCTTGCTTTAACTATCAATCTACCAGTTGTGTTTACGGAACCCGCGATGACGGTGCTATTTAATTTCTTAACGACCGGCACAGATTCACCGGTTACCAGCGATTCATCTACTTCCGATTCGCCTTCAATAACTTCGCCATCAACCGGAACTCTGCTGCCTGGTCGAATAATCATATTATCGCCTGGCTTTACATTCGCGCTTGGGATCAGCTTGGTTTCGCCGCTCTCATCTATAAGTTCCGCTTGTTCGGGTTGAAGTTTGAGTAGTTCCCTTACCGCTGACCCCGCTTTGGCGGATGCGCGTGCTTCAAGCCAGTGGCCGAGGCTGATGATGCCTAATAAGGCAGCTGCCTCTGTAAAGTAGAGTTGTTGTTCGATAGCTGATCCAGCCAGTCTCATTATGAATACAACCACCGAAAACACATATGCAGTCGTCGCTCCGATTGCGATCAAGGTGTCCATATTGGTTGTCTTGCGCATTGCTGCTGAAAAAGCTGAGCGATAAAAGCCCGCACCGGCCGTTGCCAGCACTAGACTTGCTCCAAGCAGCATCACCCAGGGAACCCAACTATGCCACGCTTGTGGTGCAAACCAATGCAATAAAGCCATGGGGATCCAAAGCCCGATTCCGATTAGCGCACGGTTGCGCCAAAGTCGTTCAGCTTTATTGTGGCGTAATTCGATTTCACTTCGCAGCTCAGCCGGTGCTGATGTCTGAACAATCGGCTCAGCATCGAAGCCCCGATCCTTTACCGCTTCGATGAGGGTTTCTACTTCCAGATCATTTCCAAGAATGGTCGCCAAGCCTTGGGTTACGCTGACGGATGCTGTTTCAACGCCTGGGGTAGCTTCAATTGCCGTTTGGACGGTTGCTGCACAGCTGGCGCAGTGCATCCCCGTTACCTTCAATAGAAGCTCGGAATCGGGTTTTTCGGTTGTGCCGGAGGTCATAGGGCAATAGTAGGCGTGGTATTCCGTATGAATATGGTAGAACCGCAGAGTAGTTTGGCCGCTGTACTTGCCTGAGGCCGATTCGAAGCCGATACTTATACTAGATATCAATATGCCAAGAGAGCATTCTCCAATCCGATCCACCTCATTGACCGCAACGGCCACGGCTCTGCTGGCACTTGCAGCATTGGCGACCGCAGCCTCAACTGGGCCTCTGCCTGGTAATGGTGATCTCAATGGGCGAACAGCAACAAGCGAATCGCAGGTTGTTCGAGCAGTTGCAGCAGCAGTTGCAGCAGTAGCCCGTGATCTACTCGCTTCGGATCAGCATACTGCCTTAGCCATTGATGAACCTTTCGCAAGGTCAATTGTTGGTAACGCAACCATGGCAATGGTTGTAGTTTCTCAAGATGCTCATTTCGCAAAACTAGAAGTTCTCGATGAACGACTTTTGGATTTACCCCCTCCAATTTGCTGAATCATCAGTTGTAAGCGCAGTTGATTTTTAAAAAATCGATGCAGCGCTATTTGGTTTAGATTTAGCAAATAATTAGTACAAACAATTTAGTGAGGTGACTCATGGGTGTTCCTATTGTTGGAGCCATGATGCGCAAGGTATTCGGGACGCGCAACGAACGGATGGTAAAGCGATACTTACGTGTCGTTGATGAGGTCTCCGTGTTCGAAGATCAAATCCGCCCGTTAACGGATCAGCAGATTCGTGAGAAAAAGGATGAATTTCGTAAGCGCATAGCGGATGGTGATAAAGCATCCGCCATTATGCACGAGGTGTTTGCTGTGGCGCGCGAAGCCATGGATCGCAATGTTGGATTGCGAAACATGTTTGATCCTAAACACAACTTTGATCCATCTAAGCTGCCTGATGCTGCCCGCAAACTTTATGATGAAACCAAAGCAATAATAGAAAAGACCGAAGCGGCTGAGCCTGTTGGGGAGTTTCTAGGCTCAAGCAAACCTATCCCCTCTTGGGTTTTCGTAGATATTCCCCCCGAGCTTTATCAAGCAGTAAGGGAGCTATACCCACAGTCCAAGCCGCCATTTCGCGCTCGGCCCTTTGACGTTCAGATAATCGGCGCAATGGTGCTGTATGAAGGCAAGATTGCGGAAATGAAAACCGGCGAAGGCAAGACCATCGTTGCGCCTCTTGCCTGCTACTTATCCATGATCGAAGATAAACAAGTTCATGTCGTAACTGTAAACGATTACCTGGTGCAACGCGATCGTGATTGGACCTTCCCGTTCTTTAAGGCTATTGGAATGACCGTTGGCGCCATCCATCCGCGTCACATGCAGGAAGACATGGACAAACTCATCGCTTACAAGTGCGATGTAGTTTATGGAACAACCAGTGAATTTGGTTTTGATTACTTACGCGACAATATGAAGCTTTCTGTAGCGGAACAGGTACAAAAGACGCGTGGCTTTGCCATTGTTGATGAAGTGGATTCAACGCTAATCGATGAAGCGCGCACGCCCCTGATCATTTCAGGACTTGCGCATGATCATTTGCCGCGCTACGACATGGCTGATAGCATGGCCCGTGATCTACTTGAAAAGCAAAAAGATTGGAACGCAGCTGATCAAAAAGTCCAATCATGCATAGTCGAGGCGTCTGGCCTGGAAGGCGATATCAGAAATGCGCGGGATAAGGAAAAAATAGCGCAAATGAAACAGCGCCTCGAAGCTGCCAGAACACGCTTGCCCGAACTGGAAGCTGTACGCGATGAACATACGCAATATTACGAAATTGAAATGGATAAAAAGAAAGCAACGCTTACACACGATGGCATTGCCGAAGCTCAGAAAAGTGCAGGCGTGGGATCGTTTTATGTCGGCGACAACATCGATATTCCCCATCTGTTAGAACAAGCCATTCGCGCGCACACTGTATATCAGCGTGATAGAGATTATGTAGTAGCGCCTGATGATCAAGGTGAATTGACCGTTGTGATTGTTGATCAAAATACCGGTAGAAAAATGATCGGCAGGCAATGGTCGGATGGTCTTCACCAAGCTATTGAGTCTAAGGAAAAGGTTCCTATCAAACAGGAAACCCAGACCATGGCCACGATTACCATCCAGAATTTCTTCAAGCTCTATGATCGATTGTCGGGGATGACTGGCACTGCTGACACTGAAGCAACAGAGTTTCATGAAATCTATAAACTCGATGTGATCGTTATCCCAACTAATGTCGTGGTAATTCGTCATGACCACAATGACGTTGTGTATTTAGCAGAAAAAGACAAGTGGACAGCAATCGTAGATGAGATCAAAGCCTTTCACGATGTGGGAAGACCGATGCTTGTTGGAACAACAAGCGTTGAAAAGTCCGAACATCTAAGCGAAATGCTGACGCGAAAGTACAATATTAAACATGAAGTGCTTAACGCCAAGCAGCACGAACGCGAAGCAGACATCATCATGGGCGCAGGGAAACTCGGGGCGGTGATGATTGCAACGAATATGGCCGGGCGCGGAACCGACATTGTGCTGGGACAGTTTTCTCCGCAGGAGCTTATTGATCATTGGAAACGGCGAGGTATTTGCTCAAAGGATGTAACCGCGGATATGAGTGAAGAGCAAGTCATAGCTGCGGTCTATAAGCATATAGCCCCTAAAGAACTCGGCCTCAATAAAGGTGATCTTCAAGCGATGTCTGATGAGGATGTGCAGCTTGCGCTATTACGCAAATGGGCAATTGATCATTGTTGGATAAGTGATGCCAAAGCTGCAGCAATGAATAGTGAACAGCTAAAAGCACAACTCGATGATTCGGGAGGTTGCTTAATGCACCGACTTCATCTATACAAAAACGTAGAAGAAATTGGTGGCCTGCATGTTATTGCAACAGAACGCCACGAATCCAGGCGGATTGACAATCAGCTTCGGGGCCGTTGTGCTAGGCAAGGCGATAATGGTTCCAGTAGGTTTTACTTATCGCTGGAAGATGATCTGATGAAGATGTTTGCGGGCAAAACCACTCTTGCTGTGCTTAGTAAATTGGGCATGAAAGAAGGAGATGCCATCGAGCATCCAATGCTTACAAAGTCTGTTGGTCGGGCGCAACGCAAAGTTGAAGAGCGCAACTTCCTGGTTCGCAAAAACATTCTTGAGTATGATGAACCAATGGATGTGCAGCGTGGTGTATTTTATGAAATGCGGCAAGATGTTTTAGAAGGCCGCAATGTAAAGGAACTGATATTCCAGTACATCGATGAATCAGTAGAAGATGCAGTTTATACTTATCTAGACGCTGGTTATGTAGCTAAGTGCATGTCTGAGAAGGTGAATGAACTGCTTAACGTTTCAATTGAACCAGATAGGCTTAAAGGCAAGGATCGCGATGATTTACCTGAGTTTATTAAACGTGATGCAAAGGAAGAGGCTGGAAGCATAATACGCGTGACGATTGGTGAGTATATGCCTGATGATGTAGATCCGGGTAGTTGGGATCTTAAAGGGTTAGCAGATTGGGGTAAAGCCAACTTTGGAGCTGATCTGAATGAGTCGCAACTTCGCGATATGACGGAAGAAGATATTATCAAAGCGCTGGAAACAGCAGCTGAAAAGCGTATTGATAAAGCTGACCTGTCAGGCCTGGATCAATATCTAGTGCCTGCTTATGGCGCTCAGGAACTTGTGAAATGGGCGGAAAATAAATTTGGATGCAAGTGCAAAGCTAAAGAATTTACTGGATTGGAAGATAAGTCAATAGCAATTGACAAGCTTATGAGCGAAGCTCGAAAAGCTTATGAAAAGCGCGAGATAACTTATCCGATTGAGTTTGCGCTGGATATGACTACCGTGGGTATGCAGCAAGATCCGCAGCACGCAATAACGCAGTTTTGCAATTGGGCCAAGGCTAGATATGAAGTGCAATGGGATCCGCAGGCACTTCCAACATCTAAGCCAACAGAATTGCGTGATCTTCTTATCAAGGAAGCGGAAAAATGGGATGAGTCGCGCATTCATGAACGGGCCGAAAGAGCAGTAGCAGCGGGCAGCAGTCCCGATCAACTAGATAAATGGTTCACTGAAAATTGTAATGCGCAGCTAACAGATGATGAACGCGAACGTGCAGTAGATGATCCAACAATGGTTGCGCAGGAAAAGATCGAAGCGGTGCTGCGTAGTGAATTGACGCAGTTTGAGCGTTGGGTGCTTTTGCAGATTGTTGACCAGGCTTGGAAAGATCATTTGTATTCGATGGACCAAGTTAAGGAAGCGATTGGCTTCAGATCGTTTAGTCAGCGCGATCCTCGTATCGAGTTTAAGCGTGAAGCGGGCGCTCTTTTTGAGAATATGCAAAAGTCTATTCGAGATAGAGTCACAGACTTGATCTTCAAAGCCAAGTTATCTCCACAACCACAACCACGGCCCCAGACATCTCCGAATGACGTTCAAGGTGGTGGTGCACAAGCTTCCCTGCGACGCACAGCGCAGCCTGCGATCGCAGCTGCAGCAGCGGCAGCAAGTGCTGCGGGTACTGCATCACAGCGCCGCGATATAGAAGTTGCCTCCATGGCTGGTCAAAAAGGCGGTCAAGCTCGTATTAAACGCCAACCAATTCGCAGATCACCAACAGCAGTTGGACGAAATGAGCCTTGCCCTTGTGGTTCTGGCAAGAAATATAAACAGTGCTGCGGCAAAAGAACGTGAGAAGAAGGCACTAGGTAAATAATCCCAGACGCCAATGGATAGCAATCCATTGGTTTCTTTTTTAAGAAGGCATCTAGGCGCCGTGGCATCAATAGGTTTAGCCGCAGGGCTTGAACCTGCGTGGAACTTAAGTTTACGTGGCATTACGAAGAAACTCGTTTAGCCGCGCCCCGGAGGGAAGCGTTTGGGGAGAAGGCTTCAGGAGTCAGGTTGCTCGGAATCCGCCTATGGCGGGAGTCAGGAGTCAGGGAAGAGAAAAAGAGAAAAGAGAAAATGATAGAAGATAAGACCCTCACCCTAGCCCTCTCCCGGGGGGAGAGGGGATATGAGGAAGAGCAGAGAAATGAATCGCCAATTTCCAAGCAAATATAGCAGCTATGGGGAATACCAAAAGCCACGCACTCCCATGTAAAAATCCTATTTCATAAAATGGTGCGCTTGCCACGATTAAAATGAAAAACCACAATAGAGTTTTACGCGAACGCTTGATAGTTCTCCCCGGGCCCATGAAAAGTAATATATAGGTGGGGAAGATCAGGCTGAAGAATAAGAGAAAACGCATATAAAATTCTTCACCGATGACTAATGGATGATCGATTCTTTGGATTGCCCACGATGCAGCTGCGACGAGAATGCCACCAATAATAATCGCTGCATGATTGTTAGTATTTGTTAGTCTCAATTGAGATATGTGCGCTGCTAATGTAAAAATTATCTGAACGAAAATGTGCGCTGCAATTAGTGTGGTTAAGCCTGTGGTAACTGAAAGTGAATACGCACAGGTTAGTAAGATCATCACAGTGAAACTTAAACCGAACACTGCGAATGCGTGCTTGCTTGGGGTTTGGCATCTTGCGTGGTGGAAGGTTAAATCTAAATAAGGGCAAAGCATGAAACCGAATGCGATTACAAGCGCCATCCATGGTAACTGGTTTCGTGGTAATTCACCAGAAAATGAAATCTCATCAAGCGGTGCGAGTCCTAATTGCACAAATGCTGCAAGAGAAATTGCGTAGGTGATTACTGCTGCTATGAGCCAAAATCGCCTGGGCGTGTAACTAATAGCATAGGCAACTGCAAGAACTGCACAGGCTAAAACAACTCCAAGATATGTCTCAAATCCTTGGGCAATAAAATTGGGCAAAGGTAACTTTGCGGTTTCAACAAGAAACGGAATGAAGAACATGTGATAGGCGATAACGATATACGAAAACCAGCGCATCGCAGTTATGTGTTTTCGCGTTATGTCTTCGCTGGTCTTTTTATTTACGAAGTATCCAAACGCTGCGCAACCTAGTACGTTTGGAACAGCAAAGACAATGAAACCCCACCAGCCGAACTGCCTTAGAAAGATAATCGGCAGGAACATGCCGATACACCATGTCCAACTGCAGGCGCAGAACAATCCCCAGCCGATGGTTGACAGCGCGTGCTTGGTATGGTTCACTTTTTCTTATTACGAGCTGCTCGTTTTCGGAGCATCGATTTAGGTGTGCAGTGGAATGTGATAACGCATCGGCCCACGCGTACTTCCTTGCCGCGTTTCTTAAGTTGCTGACGGATGGCAAGCTCCAGGTCGATATTAAACTCTGTGCCTGCATCAAGTCTTTGCTGCAAGTCTTCGGTCTCCACGATTTCATAAACAGCCGGCCCTCGACACGGCCTCAGGAACTTGTACTTCATTTCCTTGCAAACAACAATGAAGTCGCTGCCACACTTTGCGAAAAGGTACATGCCTGCTGCGACTTCCGAATTGCCTAGTAAGGCAGCACCAGCCATAGCGTTATACCAGTTTCGATTGATCCGCTTAAATGGAAGTACCGCAGTAAAGCGCTTGGAGTCCAGGCGTTTCATGGCAATGCCGGACCTGAATGCGTAAGGAAGCCAAATCAGCGAGCAGACCCTGTGCCAGAAATTATTCTTGGTGCTAAGCTGGCTTATGAAGGCCTCTACGCGATACATAAATCTGCGGTCTTCGCGCGTAATTGATGCTAGTCCCGGTGGGGCACCGGAGGTTTTACTAATGGTTTGGTCTAGCTTGGCGGTTGTCACAATAAGGTCTTCGTGGGGTTCAAATTCACCTGCAAGCAAAATGCAGCAACTGACGTGTTTGGCTATGCTAGACTTCCAAAGCCGATTGTGCCAGCCAATAGCTTGTAGATTGGCTATGTTGGCCTTTTGGCAGCAAAAACGAGCCTCAAATCAAGCAGGATGGGCAGAAGATAGATATGAGCAATGCAGGAATCACACGAATTGGCGTTTGCAGTTGGAGCATGCGACCAGCCACTCCCAAAGCGCTAATTGAGGCTCTAAAGACCCTTGAGATCAATTCGGTGCAGCTTGCCTTGGGGCCAATACTGGAAAACCCCGCAGTTTGGGAGGGAGTTATTGAGGAGCTACGCCTGGCAGATATACAGTTAGCAAGCGGCATGATGGCCACACTGGATGAGGACTACAGCTCGCTCGACTCCATCGCAAGAACCGGCGGAATTCGCCCTGATACGACTTGGCAAGCAAATCGAAGTCATGCACAGAGGATTGCAGAACTTGCGGCTAGATCCAATATCAATCTAGTAACTTTCCATGGTGGCTTCATTCCAGAAGATTGCAACGACCCCCAGCGAGCAAAGCTACTCGATCGTTTAAGGGTGGTAGCAAATATTTTCCAAGATCAAAGTGTGATGCTGGGCCTTGAAACTGGCCAGGAATCTGCCAAAACCCTAATTGACGCACTTGTTGATTTAGATCACCCAAACATCGGCGTGAACTTTGATCCTGCAAACATGATTCTCTATGGCAAAGGTGAACCGGTGGAAGCTTTGCGATTACTATCACAGTTTGTTGTGCAGATTCATGTTAAGGATGCGTTGCCTACGAAAACTCCAGGGACTTGGGGAAGCGAGGTTCCAGCCGGTAAAGGCGCAGTTGATTGGGATGCGTTCTTTGATATTGCTAATGCGATTGATCCGCCAGTAAATTTCATAATTGAGCGAGAAGCCGGTGTGGATCGCACAGATGATATTACTGCTGCGCGTGATTTGATAAAGGCGAAAGGAATAATCTAATGAGAACTCAATTCGTTTGTTGTGCAACTTGCATATTTGGGGTAATTGCCACATCAGCTGATTCGCTATTTGCACAACAGTTGCAACCATATAAGCATGCAGCAGTTGCAGCCGATCATCCAGTTGCTTCCCAAGCAGGGCTTGAAATGCTAAAACTTGGCGGGAATGCGGTAGATGCAGCAGTAGCGACGAGCTTTTGTCTATCGGTGGTTCGGCCATACTCCTGTGGGATCGGCGGTGGGGGGTTTATGGTTATATATATCCCTGGCAAAGATGGTGCTTCAGAAGTTGCGATTGCAATCAATTACAGGGAAATGTCGCCGCAAGCGGTTGGTCCGGATTATTACGTCAAGCTAAATAATGCTAGCGCTAGTAGAGATGGACATCATTCCGTGGGCGTGCCCGGCAGCGTTGCGGGCTTATTGTGGGCGCTTGATAATTACGGGAGTATGGAGCGAGTAGTAGTGCTGGCTCCTGCAATTCGCGCAGCTGAAAAAGGGTTTGCAGCCGATGCTAATCACATTTCAGCTGGGCAAACATTGCAAAGAAGGCTTGAGTCGAGCCATGAACTTAAAAAAAGTGCTGAGTATCTATGGCAACAGCTTCATCATAATGGTGAAATAAAAATCGGCGATACTATTACAAACCCAGATCAAGCGCGTGCGCTGAAACTTATCGCAGCCCAAGGTGTTCATGCGTTTTATCAAGGGGAAATTGCCAACACAATTGTGCAAATGATGAAACAGAATAACGGGCCTATTACAAGTGTAGACTTAGCTGAATATGAAATTCACGTAGGTAAGCCGCTGCGAGGGAAGTTTCAAGGGAATGAAATTATTTCCATGCCGCCGCCTAGTAGTGGGGGTGTAGCCATGCAGCAGATCTTTGGCCTTGTTCAAAGAAACTTTGAGCAAATTAAAGATGCCCCTCACAATAGTGCTCCGTACATACATCTGCTAACCGAAGCTATGAAACACGCGTTTGCAGATCGAGCAGAATGGCTTGCGGATGCTGCGTTTGTTGAGGTGCCGATCGATCAGCTATTAGATAGTAAATATCTAGATCAGCTCGCCAATTCAATATCAATGGGAAAAACAAATGCGCCAGAGTTTTATGGCACAAATGGAACGGTAATCGAAGATGGCGGGACCAGTCACCTATCCGTAGTTGATGCCAACGGCATGGCTGTGGCCTGCACTGAAACTGTAAACCTAACTTATGGTTCGCTTGTTGTTGTACCGGGCTTTGGTTTTGTGCTGAATGATGAGATGGACGATTTTACCACTGTGCCGGGCCAGCCCAATGCCTTTGGCCTGATTCAATCCGATCGCAATCTGCCAGCTCCCGGAAAGCGCCCACTTAGCAGCATGTCGCCAACTATTGTTGTGAGGGACGGTAAAGTAGTCCTTGTTGCTGGAGCATCAGGCGGTCCTCGTATCATTACAGGAACAATTCAATGTTTACTAAATTGTCTTTTGTTTGATATGGATCCCAATCAGGCTGTAGCTGAGCCACGTTTTCATCATCAATGGCTTCCGAATCAACTCCTGTTTGAAGCAGGGTCTATTGATTCGATTGCTCGAGAAAAATTATTACTACTTGGCCATGTATTACAACCAGCTGGCAGAA
Source organism: Planctomycetota bacterium (assembly GCA_022574595.1). GTDB lineage: Bacteria > Planctomycetota > Phycisphaerae > Phycisphaerales > SM1A02 > JACZRS01. The sequence continues at coordinate 139,985 of JACZRS010000007.1, forward strand.
GCGTAGGTGTAGTACAACTAATAAAAGTAGATGCCGATGGCCTCCGTGCCGCCAGCGACCCAAGAAAAGGCGGCAAACCTGCGGGGTATTAGGGTAACTTGTAGAGAAACCCATCTGAATTTATCAGTCATAGAAGCAATTCTGAGAAACGTGCTCGTCTTGTATGCTGGTTCTTTATTCACACGGCCCCCAGTTGGCTAAGAGGAAGAGCAGGTCGCTGGTGACGACAAAACCATCGTCATTAAAGTCAGCTATACAGCATCCTTTCTCGCACAGACCCCACTCAGCTAAGAGTGATAGTAGATCAAGCGTACCCACAACACCATCACCGGAGATGTCAGCAATTTTGATTTGCTCAACCGGATCAAACTGATATTCGTACGCGCCCATATCCACAACCACTGGCGCACCGCAGCCAGTATCGAAGTCGTTTTCATCTGCGTTGAATCGAGGGTTGCCGTCTAGATCAACAGGGAACAGTTCACACGTTCTACCGTCTGCATCGTAATCGTTGCTATCGATCGGCACTCGCCAGTTGTGTCCAGCGTCGATGCACGGTGAGCCTGGCGAAAGGCGATAATCGTCGTTCACAGAATCGATGAATAGTGGGTCGTCATTGATGTTACCAGTGCCTTTCCAACCGCTTTGAACATCGCAAAAGGTTACTCTAGGTGGGGAACTGATTACTTCAATCTGGTCTGGTACGTTATCCCATAGAATACAATTGTAAATGTCAGAGAATAAACCTGAGGCGAAATATATGGCGCCACCACTATTAGACGCTGAGTTATAAACAAAAGTTGAATTAGTTGTCGAGATGCTGTCACCTCCAGCGTAGAAAGCAATTGCCCCACCTCTGGTGCCGATGTTGTGCTTGAATAAACAATCTATGATTTTGAGGTCTGCGGAAAAGTTGTAAATAGCGCCGCCTCTATGCCCAAGATTTGAGTCGAAGGTGCATTTGATGATGGTAGCATTGGTCTTTAGCACGTTTGGGCCGGTGTTGTGAAGTGCCCCACCATGCCTTGAAGCATCCGGGTTGATCTGGTTGCCAACAAAGGTGCAATTAACGAGCAGTAGAGTTCCTTGATTAAAAATACTGTTGCCAAAGTTGTTGGTGAATGTGCTATCGGCAATTGATACAGTTGCGTTATCAATATACAAGCAACTTCCGCGAGCTGACCAGTTATCGCTAAAGGAGCAATTAGTGAATGACGCTGATGTCTTATTGCTTAGAGCCAGGCCACCGCCCCTATTGCGTCCTACATTGTTGGTAAAGTCGCAAAGAACGACCTGTAGGCTTCCTTCGATGAGCAACAGGCCTCCACCGGCATTGACGCCGCTGCCACTCCAGGCGAAATTGTCCCGGAACCGGCAGTTGCTAAGTAGCAACTCTCCGGACGTAACGTACATGCCCGCACCGCCCAAGCCTGCCTGTTCGGAATTGGAATGCCCCGCTTTGACTGTCAATCCTTCAAACAATGTGTCAACCACAAGATCGTTGCCATATACAACGTGGTAACTATTCTCGTCGTAGTTTATGTAGTCCGGCTTGTCGTCCCCGAGCAGGTCACCGGAAAGGATCGTTTCGTAAAGCTCGAAATCTTGGGCATCGGGATCATCTGCGCCAATACCAGCGTAACCGCCCATCAGAGAGACACTATTAACGAGACTAAATGTCGCTTCGCGATCGCCGGTGCCTTTGGGGTTGGCCTCATTACGATCGGGTTTGTAGGTTCCTTGGGCGACGTGGATTTCTGATACGCCGCCTTGTGATGCTGTAGTAAGTGCATCTTGTAGGAAGTGATAGGCTGTATTCCAAGTTAGGCCATCTCCGCCTGCACCTGCGTCATCATCAACAAACAGTACACCACCTTCTGGTACATTAGCAATTGAAATACTGGCGATGAATAGCGATGCTAAAAGTGAAACGATGGTCTTACAATAATTGCTCATTCCCTATCCTCCTTTTGTGAGTGTGGGGATGCTCGGTTTCACATAGCATCGCAGCTATATGAGATAAAAGCAACCTTATTATCCTTGTATCTATGATCGTACATATAAAAACCCCAGGCTTTGGCCTGGGGATTGGGTTTTGTTTATAAATGATGTGGAATTTACTGTTGGAAGCAGTTTTACCATTACTCGTAGGGTCAAGCCCTACGGCTAAACGGGGACTTCTTGATTATCCCCAATTACTAAAGAGTACCAATAAATCACTTGTGCCAACTGTGCAATCGTCATCTAGATCAGCTGGGCAATCATTACAATCACCACACGCTCCCCACTGAGCAAACAGTAGTAGGAGATCGGTAGTGCTGACAACTCCATCACCATCGAGATCGCCTAGAACTCCGCCGATTGTAAACGACAGTGTTTTACCAAAGCCGACGTTGTCCGCATGATCTACCGCTTCCACGGAATACTCGACAAATCCACCTCTGGGTTGTCCGGGGATTTCGCCGCGCCAAAGTGAATTGCCGCTCCACATCATTGTGACTTGTTCATCAGGTCCGCCGTCAACTGTATAGTTGAGATAGATTCCCTTATCGTAAAAGCCGCGATCCGATGAAACCGAATCATAAATAGCAGTTCTTACTACATATGGTCCGGTGTTATCGTCAGTATCATCTAGCTGTTCGGTATTGACAATGTTGGGCGGGATAGTGTCGATCGGGCCATTATTGATATAGATCCGATTCTGGAATGATCCTGATTCGCCCTGTGCGGTCACAATATCCAAGCGTCCATCACCGGTTAAATCTGCAACACCAATATCAAGACTGGCATCGCTAAATCCTGTAATTAGACCAGTAACCTGCGTGAAATTGCCAGCGCCGTCGTTGTTATAGATTTTTTCAGCACCTTGGAACAGAGCAGCGATGATGAAATCCATATCTCCATCGTTGTCGTAATCAAAGAACTTACTGTCATTGTCATCAATGCTAGGATTTGGATCGATTTGGCCGCTGACATTTATGAATCCGTGGCCGTTATTTAACAAGAGTATTTCTGAATTTCCCGTTCCGCCATTTGCCCCGAGTAAATCCAACAGACCGTCACCGTTGATATCACCAAAGTCATATGAATAGCAATTGCTATCCGCCGGCACGAGATTTGAGGCATCACTAAAAATGCCAGCGCCATTATTTCTGTATAGCTTGCTTTGATCGTTAGCTGTGCTACCCGTTCTGATATCCAAGTCAAAGTCACCGTCATAATCACCAAAGATCGCATCTTGTGGCTCACAAACATTGCCTAGAGGATGACGCGATGCGGTTTCATCTGTGAAAAAACCATTACCATCGTTGATATAGATTCGATTCTGACCACAGCCGAAGCGATTGGTTGGTCCGCCATTGGTGAAGTAAAGATCCAGATCGCCATCGTTATCAATGTCACCAAACTGGCCACGTGTGCTGCTCATGGTTATAGGTGGAAGTCGATCATGTGATTCGTTGGTAAAGAACCCAGCACCGTCATTAATTAGCAGTCCAGGAAGTGCGTTGAAATCGTTTGCCACGACGATGTCTACATATCCATCGTTGTCAACATCACCAAATTCAACACCACGTGCTCTGAAGGTAAGTCCACCGGTTCGTGCAATTGTTTCATCCGTGAAAATACCAACGCCGTTGTTGATATAGATTCGTAGCATTTGAGGAGTACCTGGGCTTGAGAAATTGCCGCCGTTAGCAAATGCGATATCCAGATCGCCATCATTATCGATGTCTGCAAACGAAATCTGATTTGTATAATCAGTCGGGTTTGGGCTAGGGAAGTTGACAGAAGTCTGTTCAACAAATTGGATGCCGCCAGCAAATGCGAAGCAGCTTAATGCTCCAAAGCTTACAGAAATAGCCAGAACCGAATGTGTGGGGAATGAATTTGACACGTGGATTTCCTTCTTGTGAGGGCTTAGGCAAGGCTATTTGGTGCTACTAAGGTACAAATAATTCTTTGATTGCAGAGTACTTCCTGCCAGTTGAGCGTCAGGAAGATTCACTCAAGACTGAGAGTTTAACACGATATTGGGTGAAATCTCAAGGAAATTTAGCAAGGTGAGATCTTTGCTAGACGATTTGGCAATCGTGGCAAGGCTGATGTGGGTAAATAGGTATTCCTACATAGCTCAAAATCGCTCGTTGCGGTGCCTACAATCTCTATATAGCAAACTAGACGTGTTCTCCAATGCCAACTTACGTATACCAAGTAATCACCGATGACGACTCAGAAAGCGAGATCTTCGAGGTATTTCAGAAGATGTCTGATGATCCATTGACTAAGCACCCCGAAACTGGGCAGCCTGTTAAGCGCATAATTCAGCCGCCTAATGTTGCGGGCAAGTGGTCGGATCAGGGTACCAAGAAAATGCTCAGCAATGAGAATCTTGATCGAATCGGATTCACCAAGTATGAGCGATCCAGCGATGGCACTTATGAGAAGAAAGCAGGCAAGGGACCTCGCTTTATTAGCAAAGATGACTATTAACCCCAGTTTGCGAAAAGTAAGAGCAGATCGTTGGTACTAACGTTGCAATCACCATCAAGATCAGCAGGACAGATTTTACAATTTGGGCACGCCCCCCAGTTACTAAATAATATTAGTAAATCAGTAGTGTTCACCACACCATCGCCGTTTAGATCGCCGGGGATTTGGGGTATATTGGTTTGGTATGCTCGAACATCTGTTCCAACTCCACAGACGATTAGGATTCCATCCTGGCCAATGGCCGGGCCGCCGATATTTACGTTGGGGATATTTGTGGACCATCGTAAAGTAAGATCAGCATTAAGTGCGAATAGCGCGCCGCTGGGGAAACTGCCGTTTGTAACAAAGACATTACCTGCAGCATCGATCGCCATCCTCGGTTGTAGTGGAAAGCCAAATGCCAATGGTTTGGATACATTTACAATGCCGCCAGTAATTGGATCAATACGCAAGATGGTAAACACATCATTATCATTGTCTGTTTGGTAGGAATAGACAGAACCGTCAGGCCCGACACCCATTGTTCCAAAGGGTATGTAGCCAAGCGGAACTGACCATTTTTCGTTTAGAGCAATACCGGTATCTTCTAAAGCGACAAGAAAATCTGTAATAATGTTGTTTTGTGTTCTAGGCGCATAAACCGTACCGTCCGGCCCAACGAAAAGCCCGAGTTGCTGAATGACTCCGCCTCCAATACCGTTTGAAGAATACAGAACGTCTCCAGTAGCAAGATCAATAGCAGTAACGATTGGCCCTTGAGCTGACGCTTGCCAGAAATATCCCGTATTCTCAAAGACTGATACAAGACACCCGTTAGAAGTAGGGCAGCTTCGTTGTGTCTGCCACATAGTTGTGCCATCATTTTTGCTTATACGCATGACGCTAGAGAAATTGCCAACGATTAGATCTCCGTTTGATGTGAAAGCTAATCCTTCGGTAGTTGATTCATTTATTAAGTTTTGAGATTCCCAAATAATAGAACCATCTATAACATCTAAAGCGTATAGAGGCGATTGATTTGTGTTGCCTGCTCTTGTTGCATATACCTGTCCGTCACGAATTGCACTAACGCGGCTGCGCCAATCATCCGGTGGAGTGTATGGCAATTGTATATCCCACAATTGCGCGCCCGTATGTAGATCGTGAGCAACAATTGTTGTGCCTGTGGGAATGGTGAAAGAAGTTATGCGCGCCATAACCACGGTGTTGCCTTCGATTACTGCTTGTTGTGCCACTATAGCGGGAAGGCTGCCCTGCCAAAGCAATTGGTTTTCTGATGGGGCGAACTGCGAAGAAAGACAATCGCGCGAGGAACTACCGCCGGAACCAGTTGTCCAATCGCCTGACTGCGCATTGACATTTGCTGTTACCGATCCGACAAGGAAGCAAATTGCCAGTGCATTACTTTTGCTGATCATGGCTATCTTTCTCCTGCAGTAGCTTAGAAGCTGAGAAATCTGCTAATTGTTTAATACTAACGATCTATGCCAATTGACGCGACAAAAAAATCTACAGTCGGTCCTTAGGCTAGCTTAAAATCAGCAAATAGCTGAATGTTAGGTAAACTGCTGGTTATGAATATGACCGCACAGCGTTGGCGATACATTCAGGAATATAGCAAAGAGGTGTTCGGACAGGAGGATGCTCACCTATCTGGGCTTATGCAAGAAGCGATCGCAAACGGATTGCCAAGTATTGCAATTACAGCGGATGTCGGCCGATTGCTGATGATCCTTGCATCGACAACTCGAGGGAGATTAGCAATTGAGGTAGGAACGCTCGGGGGATATTCGGGTATTTGGCTGGCACGGGGTTTAGCAAATGCTGGCCGCCTTATCACAATTGAACTAGAGGACAAACACGCAGATTTCGCTCAAAGGCAATTTGAGCTGGCAAGTGTTGCAAATCGCATCGAAATAAAAAGAGGAGCAGCGTTGGATGTATTGCCTCATCTTGCTGAGGAATTAGAACCGGGCAGCGTTGATGTTGTTTTTCTCGATGCAGTTAAAAGTGAATATCCCCAATATTGGACATTGATTCGTAATTTAATCGCCAAAGGTGGAATCATACTTGCAGATAACGCATTAGGTTCTGATACCTGGCATATTGATGATGAAAGTGATCCGCAGCGCATAGCTATGGATAAATTTAATCGCTTAGTAGCAAGTGATCCAGAGTTTGAAGCTTCGATTATTCCGCTTCGCAACGGCGTTCTAGTCGGGCGGAGAATGTAAGATTGCTTTATTTAATTAAAAACCCCCACAACTAAAAGCTGTGAGGCTAAAACTATTTCACATAGCTAGAACTAGAGTAAGTTAATCAATCCCAACAACATAACGTACAAATTTTTTGATGGTTACACCTTCGGGAAGCACATCCTTAACCGCGGTTTTACCCGCAGGATCTTTTACATACATCTGATTTAGCAGGGTAGTTTCTTCGAGGTATTTTCGCACTTTACCTGTTGCAATCATCTGCGCGATTTCGTCGTTCTTGCCCGACTCCTTTGCTTGGATAATTGCATCGGTTTTAATCTGATCGATAGTTGCAGCAGGGATATCTTCTTCACTAACACCAATTGGTGTGGGAACGTGCGCCACAATGTGCATGCATATACCAGCTAATAATTCAGCATCAGCTTGTCCCTCGATTTGAATGAGGGCAGCGGTCTTGCCGTTGTGATGAAGATAGCTTCCAAATGCTCCGCCTTCTAAATTTTCGCCACGCGCGAAGCTGGCGTTCTCGCCTGTGGTGATACGCAAATCATCAATAAGCGTGTCAATTTCTCCTGCTGAGGCAACAGGGCCGGCAGGCGATGCAAGAGCAATCTTTGCTATAGCATCAACCGTACCTATGAATTTCTCGTTACGCGCGGTGAAGTCCGTTTCAGTGCGGACTTCAGTGATAACTGCATTTGAGCCATTAATGAGAATTCCAATTCGGCCTTCTGCTGCTGCGCGCTCCGTGCGTTTTTCCATTTTCCCTTTGAGTTTATCGCGTAGCCACTCTTCAGCGGCTGCCATGTCTCCGTTACATTGGGACATGGCTTTCTTGCAATCCATCATTCCAAGGCCGGTTTTTTGCCTTAAGGCCATTACATCTTTAGCAGAAAATTTAGCTTCCACAGTACCCATCCTATTACTCCTGGATAGAACATTTATGTGCTTGGTGAGTCCCCGGTTGCGCTTACAGGTGCCGCAGGTGTTGGCTCACTAGTAGTGGCTGCTGTCTCTGCATCAATTGGGGGCGAGCTTGGCTCTTGTGCAGAAAACATGGCGCGAGAAGAGCGTTTGCGCGGTGTTGGAGAATCTTCAGCAATTTGATCCCTATCGCCACTTTCAGATGCTCTCGCAGCTTTGCCTTGAGTTACCGCTTCGCATAGCTCGCGGACAATAACATCAATTGATCTCATTGAGTCATCATTACCGGGGATTGGAATATCCACAGCATCCGGATCGCCATCACTATCAAGTAGTGCAATTGTCGGAATGTTAAGTGAACGAGCTTCGCGCAGAGCATTTATCTCGCGCGTAACATCAATGACAACGACGGCGCCCGGCAATTTGGTCATATTTCTAACACCTTGAAGGTTACGCGTTATTTTGCGTTTTTCGCGCAATAGCTGCGATGTCATCTTCTTGGAGTAGTTTTCTATCTCGCCTGATTCGACAAGCCTTTCAAGCTCTTCCAATCGTTTGAGCCGTTCACGAATCGTGCGGTGATTGGTCAGGGTTCCGCCCAGCCAGCGTTCGGTAACCCATGGCATGCCTACACTCGTAGCATGTTGTTCGATAGCGTGACGGGCTTGGCGCTTAGTTCCTACAAAACAAACTTCTTTTCCCTCTGCAACCACACCGGTAACGAATTTCTTAGCTAAAAGAAGTCCGCGCACAGTTTGTCGGATATCCAGGATGTGAATTTTATTTCTTACGCCGAAGATGTAGGGTTTCATCTTCGGATTCCAGTTACTTCGGCGTTGACCGAAATGAATCCCCGCTCCGATCAGGTCTTTAACCAGTGATGGCATAAAAATAGCCTCATGCAGCGACACCGCAGATCAGTTCGTGGGATCGGTTAGTAACCGAAAACAAATCCGCCAAGGGCGCTTCGTAGAATCCATCTGGGTGGGCGTGTTTGCCAAATTCACAGATGAATAAATACAAAGTAACTTAGGTAGCAAGTCCCACGATCATGCTTCCCATTACCCGCTTCTTGCGAGTAGTCGAGCAGTTTAGCCCCCCCGATTGGTGGGTTCAACCCAACAAGGGTTAGGTTATGGAATTAAACCTCAAAGCTTAGCAAAAAGAGAAAAGGCTGCGTCCTTGGTTGGAACGCAGCCTAAAAAAGCTGTAAAGCAGCCAGAAAGCTAGGTACTTATTGCTCGCTGCCGAGCGTATCTCGACCAAGAGCTCCATCCGTTGTGAGGACGTGGTAGCTGGTCGATGTAAAGTCGTAGCCGTAAGAGGAGTAATAACCATCACCAGATCCAGGTGCGTAACTGCCGTTGAATGGGGTGTCTCTGCTCCAGAGGCCGACTTCCGTGTTGCCAAACACTCGACGATTGGCATTCATGGCTTCTTGCGTACCCATCAGCCTTGCTGAAGAATCGTAAAACAGTGTGGCTGGTGCTGATTCAAAGCCCATGTTGAACCAATAAGGCTCGCAGGCATTGCCCCAGGGCGAGGTGAATGATGGATTGCAGATAGTTCGTACATTCTGTAGCCACGGATGCTCAAGCATGTGAGTCTTAAGTGTTGGGTAACGAATTGAACCCATCTTGGGTGTACGGTGGCCTGCTGGGATATCCCATGGATCTTGCCAACCAGCGTTGTGATCTTGTGGGTCGCCGGGATTTTCAGCGCGCATTACTGATGGTGAAAACAGCGCCGCCGGGGATAGGCAATAGGTAGTCCAGACTGGAGGATTGCAACCTGTCGAAAACTCAGCTGGATCATCCAGGCATGGCTCGATAATGTGCCAGAAAGGATCCTTTGGTGCATAGAATATCTTGTCATAGTACTTGTTGCTTACATATGTGCTTAGCTGTTTGACGTTGGGGTATCGGAACCAGCCAAAGCCTGGAACACCATGACCGCCGGGGAAACCGATTGGTTCGACTGCCCAGTAGTGATCCGGGTGACCCGGCCAGTATGAATACATTCCGGTTGATCCCGGATTTTGCGAGTCTGGGCCGGCCACGCCCCAGCCAGCAATTTGGGGTGGGTGTCCTATATGGTGATCTCCACCAGGTGGCATGCCGATTGCTTCGTTGTAAGCAGCCATGTTGCCGTATAGTGAGATGTTGTACCTATTCAGTGATAACTGAGAATCCTCCCAGTCGCCGGCATAGGCGTTATGCGCAACCCCAAGTTGTCTGAGATTGCTGATCGATGTACTGGTTCGTGCTTTGTCTCGTGCTTTGCCAATTGCCGGAAGGAGGATGCCGATGAGCAGTGCGATGATCGAGACCACCACCAATAGCTCGACAATTGTAAAGCCCCTGTTTTTCTTCTGATTCATAAACAACCATACCTTTCTGCGACGACCCGTGCGACGCATTTGAGAAGTGATATTCCCGGTGCCCTAGTCCGGGTAGACATGAAATGCTTGAATAATGATACCGCGATATTCCAGAAATGCCAAGCATTTAATAGATGAAAGGCCTGTTTTCGCTTTTTTTCTGTAAAATAAGGGCTATGTCCTAGTAGACATAGCCCTTTTTAGATCGCAAATGAGCTTAGAAAGCTCGGAAAACGGGTTTATTGCTCGCTGCCGAGCGTGTCTCGACCGAGAGCTCCATCCGTTGTGAGGATGTGGTAGCTGGTCGATGTAAAGTCATAAGCGTAGGTGGAGTAATAACCACCACCACCTCCGGGTGCGTAACTGCCGTTAAATGGGGTGTCTCTGCTCCAGAGGCCGACTTCCGTGTTGCCAAACACTCGACGATTGGCGTTCATGGCTTCTTGTGTACCCATCAGCCTTGCTGAAGCATCATAGAACAGTGTAGCGGGTGCTGATTCAAAGCCGTGGTTGAACCAATAAGGCTCACAGGCATTGCCCACTGGCGAAGTGAATGAAGGATTGCAAATTGTGCGGACATTCTGTAACCAGGGATGCTCAAGCATGTGAGTCTTAAGCGTTGGGTATCGAATTGAACCCATCTTGGGTGTACGGTGGCCTGCGGGGATATCCCATGGATCCTGCCAACCCGCGTTGTGATCTTGTGGGTCGCCGGGATTTTCAGCGCGCATTACTGATGGTGAAAACAGCGCAGCAGGGGATAGGCAATAGGTAGTCCAGATTGGGGAGGAATTACAATTGGTGGCAAATTCAGCCGGGCTATCCAGGCATGGCTCGATAACGTGCCAGAATGGATCCTTGGGCGCGTAGAAGATTTTGTCATACCAGCGACCACTAACGTATGTGCTTAGTTGTTTGACATTTGGGAGTCTAAACCAACCAAAGCCTGGAATACCATTTGATCCACCGGGGAAGCCGATTGGCTCGACCGCCCAGTTGTGATTTACCTGTGGGTGGTTTGGCCAATATGCATAAAGTCCTGACGATCCTGCATTTGGCGCGTCTGGGGGGGCCACGCCCCATCCAGCGATTAGTGGTGGGTGTCCGGTTCCTGCGTGCCCAGTGTAGCCTATGGCGATGCCGTAATCGTCCACAGAATTATATAGGCTGATGTTGTACCTTACCAGGGAAAGTTGCGAATCTTCCCAGTCGCCGGCATAAGCATTATGCGCAACCCCGAGTTGCCTCAGATTGCTGATGGATGTACTCGTGCGCGCTTTGTCACGTGCTTTGCCAATTGCCGGAAGGAGGATGCCGATGAGCAGTGCGATGATCGAAACCACCACCAATAGCTCAACGATCGTGAACCCCTTTTTCAGTCTTGTTTTTCTCATAGCAGAATTGACCTTTCTTTTGATTAAGACGCTGATGTGCGCGCCCTTTCTACGAATTACTTTGTTCGAATCTTGCTCTACTTCTGTCAAGAGCAATGCCGCATGAGATTCAATGCTCTTGTACGACAAATTGCTTCAATTCAATCAATGTACTCCGCAAATGTAATGCAGGCCCCTAAGAAGTGACGACCAATGCCTACACAAATATACTACGAGGCCCGCCCCGTGGTTGCGACGCCTCGCTTAGGTCGCATTGCAAGTCTACAGGGCTTTGAGCCACAGGCAAGCCTTAAGAACCATGTTTTTCCCAATTTAGTTACAATATATATTCTAAGACAGACCGACTAGACCATCATGCAAACCAATTGCATGGGTTAGTCTGGGTAACTCTCGACTAATCTTACACTTGCAAATGCTATAAATATCTAAGAAATAGGCGTTCTAGTGACTTTGAAGGCTTATTGCCGACTGTAAAAGCTGTTTTCCTATAGAAAAGGGCTGAGCTTTTTGCTCTGCCCTTCGAATTCTTTAGGGAAATTGCCTTTCTTGGCATGTTGTCTTACTGCTCGCTACCCAGCGTGTCTCGACCGAGAGCTCCATCCGTTGTGAGGATGTGGTAGCTGGTCGATGTAAAGTCATAGCCGTAAGAGGAGAAATAACCATCACCAGATCCAGGTGCGTAACTGCCGTTAAATGGGGTGTCTCTGCTCCAGAGGCCGATTTCCGTGTTGCCAAACACTCGGCGATTGGCGTTCATGGCTTCTTGTGTACCCATCAGCCTAGCTGAACCATCATAGAACAGCGTAGCGGGTGCTGATTCAAAGCCGTGGTTGAACCAATAAGGCTCGCAGGCATTATTCCATGGGCCAGTAAATGATGGGTTGCAAATGGTTCGGACGTTCTGAAGCCAGGGATGCTCAAGCATGTGAGTTTTAAGTGTTGGGTAACGAATTGAACCCATCTTCGGTGTGCGGTGACCGGCTGGGACATCCCATGGATCCTGCCAACCTGAGTTGTGATCTTGTCCGTCTTGGGGATTTTCAGCGCGCATGACTGCTGGTGAAAACAGCGATGCCGGGGACAGGCAATAAGTTGACCAGATCGGAGGACTGCACTCAGCCGTTGTAGGAGCTTCGCTGGGATTGTCCAGACATGGTTCGATTATGTGGGAAAACGGATCTTTGGGGGCGTAATAAACCTTGTCGTACCAACGGCCCCCAACGTATTGGCTTAACTGCTTAACGTTTGGAAGCCTAAACCAACCAAATCCATTGACACCAGCTCCTCCGGGGAATCCGATCGGCTCAACTGCCCAGTAGTGCTGGTCCCAAGCGGGCCAATAAGCAAAAAGCTGTGAAGTGCCGGAATCAGGATCTATGCCCCAGCCTGCGATCAGAGGAGGATGGCCTTGGGAATAGCTACCTCCTGAATACCCGATCGCGCCATTATACGCAGCCATGTCTTCATACAACGAAATGTTGTATCTAGCCAGGGAAAGCTGCGAATCTTCCCAGTCACCAGCATAGGCGTTGTGAGCTGTGGCTAACTGGCGCAGATTGCTGATTGATGTACTTGTTCTGGCTTTGTCTCTCGCTTTACCAATGGCAGGAAGGAGGATTCCAATGAGCAACGCGATGATCGAGACGACCACTAATAGCTCAACGATTGTAAAAGCCTTTTTGGGATTTCTTGGCATGATGATGCTACTCCTTTTTTGTGCAGCAATTAAGTTGCACGTAAAGAGGCGCAGAACACCGGGTTACCCTTAAGGCCCCCACCGGTAGAGAATGTCACGCCGGGATCGAATTCTTCTGAGCTAATTCGGCGTTAACTTAATTCTACTTCTTCAGGTGGTGGGGTGCCTCCGCTTGGGTTATGCAGTCTCGCAGATTTGTCAGCTGAGTACTGCTTGTTAATTGCGAGGCTCGCCCCGTGGTTGCGAGCCTTGCATTGATCTGATTCGGAAAACTTATCACTTAATTAAGCGCGCAAAGCGCAGAAATATTCTCGCAATAAAAAAAACAATAACTTCTTTAAATAGCAACCAGGGTTGCAATAGAAATGTCGAGCCAATTAGGCCCAAAATAAAACCAATTTTAAGCAGGGTATTGTCTAACCGCTGCTACTACTTAATACTTTGATGCAGTCCAAAGTGTTTCATGTCAAATCATTTTGTTATTTACTAAGAGCTTGAAGGAACATCAACGAATAGGGCTTCATCGTCGGCCAAGAGGGCTTGTTTGGGCTCTATGCCTGCTGAATAGGCTTTATTAGTAGTGGCAGCAGCGGTGAGGCGACGGCCTTGTCTGGTCCTTGCTAGAAAACCAATTTGAAGCAGATAAGGCTCGACCACATCTTCAAGAGTGCCGGAATCTTCACCCATACTGGCTGCGATGGCTTCAAGACCGGCCGGTCCACCATCATATATTCGCCTTAGAGTCTTGATGTACGCACGATCGAGTTGGTCAAGTCCCAATTCATCTACACCTTCTAACCCCAAAGCCGCTTCAACGACTTGTTCATCTATTTGGCCGTTCGCTCTTACCTGTGCGAAGTCACGAATACGCCTCAGAAGCCTAAGAGTAACGCGAGGCGTACCTCGGCTGCGCTTGGCAATTAATGCCAGAGCAGATTCGGATACCCCTTCAATGTTCAGTGACTTAGTAGCGCACTGTAGAATCTCTAATAGCTCTTGCTCATTATAAAAATTCAGATGATGCGAGATTCCAAAGCGATTGCGCAACGGACTTGATAAAAGACCCGCACGTGTGGTTGCGCCAATTAGTGTGAAGGGTTTTAGTTGCAAGGTAAGAGTCTTGGCATGGTGAGCGGAATCTACCGTTACATCAATCTTGAAATCTTCCATTGCGGGATAGATATATTCCTCTACTGCGATAGGAAGGCGATGTATCTCATCTATAAATAGAACATCATTTGCTTCAAGTCGCGTTAGCGTTCCCACAAGATCACTTGCTCTGGTAAGTGCGGGGCCAGATGTTGTAAAAGCGCGCGTTCCCATTTCCGCAGCAATGATGTGGGCCATGGTTGTCTTGCCCAGGCCGGGTGGGCCATGCAGCAATACGTGCTCCATGGGTTCGCCTCGTTGTTTGACCGCCTGAAGTGTGATCGAGATCCGTTCGATGAGGTCGCGCTGTCCTACATAGTCTTGCAAACGGCGTGGCCGAATGCTCGAGGGCGCAATCTTTTCCTGTTTTGACTGCGCTTCAGCTGAGATGATGCGTTGCTTGGCCAAGCTCTCTCCTGCTATCGATACCCAATTTGGAATATCGGCTTTTAGAGCATAGCTAAATGAAGTTCGAATGTGCAGTCATTCACATTTCTATATGGGGCACCACGCGCTCAGCACTGCTGTCAAGCTCGAAAAAGTCCTTTTCTTCAAAGTTAAATATCGAAGCAATGATATTTGTGGGGAATGTCTGCGTTAGCTGGTTCATCTCACGGACGTTGCCGTTAAAAAACCTGCGGCTGGCAGCAATGCGATCTTCAGTATTGGCAAGCTCTTTTTGTAATGCCAGAAAACCCGTATCTGCTTTGAGATCAGGATAATTCTCAACTACTGCAAACAGTTTACTCAAACCTAATAAAAGAGCAGTCTCATCGACAGCTTGTGAAGTTGCTGAGCCTGTGCTTGCCACAGCTTTATTACGCAGACTTGTAACTTCCTCAAGCACTTCGCTTTCATGCTTGGCGTAACCCTTAACTGTATTAACGAGATTAGGAACAAGCTCGTATCTGCGCTTTAACTCCACATCTATATCCGACCAACTTTCAGCAATGTGTTGGCGAATCCGTGCCATGCGATTGTAATTGACAATCACCCAGATAAGGGCGAGCAAGAAAACGCAGCCGGTGATGATTAATGCAGGAAGCATGGGTAGTAACTGTTGCGTGGTATGGTATCAAGTAGATGCTAAGTGAGCGGGAAATGCATCAACGAACTTCTTGATCCAATTTAGCTTTTCTTGAAACAAATCAACGGTCCAGCGGCTACTTGCATCGGTAATACAACATCGGCGTTCATCTATCAAAATGGGAAACGGCTTGGTATCCATAATCAGAGCCATCATCCCTGGCTGGAGAACATCAAACGCAAATTTCTTGCTTGTGCCGCGAATGAGATAGAGGCGATTAAATTCCGATGATTCAAAATCGAAATCTTGCGCACCAAAATTCGTCGCAACGCTGTCCATGATTCCTTCGGGGCGAACAAGTAATCTACCTTTAGTATTAAATGGTAGATCAATGAGCGCGTAACTGAATTCCGAAATCTGTTCTACATGCCTGCCGCGCGTTTGGAATGTTACGACAGTACGAAAATCGCCCATTCTCACGACGACTCGCCCATGACGCGATTTGAATTTTGTGTCAAACGTATTTAGTAGAAACGGCTCGCCACTACGAATGAAACCTGTGAAAGGCTTGAAGAAATAAACGTTCACTGGCATTGGTTTCGGTGAATAAGAACCGTTGATTGATTTGGATAACTTCTTGAGTCGTTGATTGCGTTTCTTGTCAGCTTCTGCGGATCTAATTATTGCTCGTATGCCTGCGGCAAAGAAATATGCCAGGAAAAGTAGTGCTATTAAACCTCCGAGAAACCCAAGACCGTCGTCAATATCAAAACCGATTAACATTTATAATTTTCCTAGTAAAAAGCTAGTAAAAAGGGGACAGGCTACTTTATTATTTAAAGTAGCCTGTCCCCTTTGTTTTCTTAATGTTGTTTCTCCAAGCTGGCGGTTACATGGTCCGGCCATTGATCGATAAAGCGCCCTGCCCAATTTAGTGTTGCCTTGAACTCTAAAGGCGACCATTTGTGTTTGCCATCACTTAGACAACATCTGCCATACTCAATATCAATAGTTGGCGACTGCTCCGCTAATAAAAACTCCATCATTCGCGGATCAATAACATCGTAAGCGAACTTCTTATCAGGGCTTTTAACAAAGAAACGCTTGCTGAACTCTACGGATTCAAAATCAATATCATCAAAGCCAAACGCACCCGCTAACTTATCAAACATCCCCTCGCGGCGAATCAGAAGGTTAGGTACATTTACAAAGGGAAGATGAAGTATTAAATAACTGAAACGATAAGTTCTTGTTTGGGTGGACTTGCCGGTGCTTGAGGTGACTTTGTAAGTAAAGTCACCCATCTTGGCGGGGTAAGTGCGATCATCGACAGTGAATGTCCCTGTAAGTGTGTTATACGCAGCCCGGCTATGGCCATGTCGAAAGATTTCAAAGTGCGCATTTTCATCATCGTGTGAGCGATCCTTTGTTGGATCAAAGCTCCACCCAAGCTCAGCTGCAAGCACAGCCATTTCCTCACGCCGCTTTTTCTCTAACAAATAAGCGTAATAGATCACAAAGCCGACGACGATGATGCCAACAATGATTAATAAAAATTCCACGGAGGATTACCTGCTTATTGGATCAACGCTTTTAATCTTGCGATGCGGTCGTGTAGTGGGGGGTGGGTGCGCAAGACGCTGGAGAGTTCGTGGCCTTTTCCTTTTAGTGCGTTCTTTAAGGGGTTTACTATAAATAGATGTGAGGTTGCGCGGTTGGCACCTTTTAGTGGATGCTTGCATGAGCCTAGTTTTTCTAATGCGCCAATTAAACCTTGGGGGTAGCGGGTTAGTTCGACTGCGCCTGCATCGGCTAAGTATTCGCGTTCTCTGCTTACGGCCATGCGTATTACCATTGCAAGTGTTGGTGCGATTATTGCCAGAAGAATTGCCACGACCATTAGCACTATGACGAGTATTCCGCCGCCTTTACTTCTGGAGCTTGATCTTCTTCCGCCGCCGAAGATTGCGCCGTACCACATGATTCTCCAGAATGCATCACATGCGAATACTATTAGTCCAACCATTGTTGCCATGAGCATGGCAAAGCGGATGTCGTAATGTCGAATGTGACTGAGTTCGTGGGCCATGACTCCTGCTAGTTCATCACGGGTTAATTGCTGGCGCAGTCCTGTGGTAATTGCAACTGCTCCATGCTCGGGGTCTCGGCCTGTGGCAAAGGCATTAATCGCGGGGTCGTTGATGAGATAAACTTTTGGCATGGGCATACCTGCTGCGATACTTAGCTCTTCAACAACATTAAACAGCTGGGGATCATGTTTTTTTTCTATTTCCTTAGCGTTGGCGATGCGAAGGATAGCATTAGCTCCGCCATAGAAACTCCAGGTGCAGGCGATAATTGCGATGATGCTTGCGATTACTGCTCCTGTTATTGCAGAAGGTATTAGGTTAATGGCTTCCCCACGTGTTGCGTATATCGCAAGCATTGAGCTTATAACTGCGCCTATTACAATTACCAGCAAACCCATTGCGAGCATAAGCAGAACGCTTTTGCGTTTGTTTTTAGCAATTAGATTATGAAAGGTGACGTTGCTTGGCAGGGCGCGCACCGCATCGTTTTCAGTGTGAACAACGGATTGGTTGTTGGTTTTGTCGGCCAATGGTTACCTTGTGGATCAAGTGTGAATGAAGTTCGGTCGCCCATCGCCCCCGGTGTATTCACCGGGGGCTAAATATGGGATTGCGCTGAAATTAAAATTCCACTTTTGGTGCAACCCGCTGATCAGCCTCTTCCAACTCGAAAAATTCCTTTTCAGGATCGAACTTAAACATGCCATAGATCATGTTAGCTGGGAACACTTCAATAGCAATATTGTATTGACTTGCGGTTTTATTGTAGTGTTGTCGTGAGAAACCGATTTTGTTTTCGGTGCTTGCAAGCTCTTCCTGGAATTGCATGAAGTTCTGGTTGGCTTTGAGATCAGGATATCTTTCTACGACGACCATTAATTTTTGTAATGCACTACTAAGCGCACCTTCAGCCATGGCTTGATTGGCTATGCCACTGACATCGATCGCTTGTTGTCGAGCTTTGATAACAGCTTCGAGTGTTTCGCGTTCATGTGAAGCATAGCCCTTGACCGTTTCCAGAAGGTTTGGGATCAGGTCATACCGACGTTTGAGCTGGACATCAATATCCGCCCACGCGCTATCAGTAAGAATTGCTTTGCGTTTGAGTGAGTTGTAAATTGAAATCGCATAGAACGCCAAAGCCACGCCAACACCGATCAAAATAAGCACAGGAACCATTTATAGATCCTCCTCAAATAAGTATGAAAATCCATACCTTTATTGGGTAGCATCTACGCCTAGTTGCCGCTTGGCAAGTCGGATAGCCTTGCATGTCTTAATTATGTTGCTTGGCGACACGTAACACCCTCATAGAGTGGGCGTTACAAGCTTATCCCAGTAGCTGAAATACTGATTGTTTGTTGATCGCGTTCATTATTGCCAGCACGCCCAGCGAGCTTTTAACCAGAGTTTGGGCTCGGGCAAGTGCTGCGGTTTCCTTGGCGTAATCAGTATCTCGGATCAAAGAATTGGCAGCTGCGATATTCTCGATGGCAACTTTCTTGTAGCTAATACTCGAGCCAAGGGTGTATTTTTGATATGCACCGATTGAACCACGCTGCGTAGCAATTTGAGATATTGCATTGCTAATGGCTTGGGAGGCTGCTTCTATATTGCCGTTTTCTAAATTGAGCGCACCGCCTGAGCTTAGATCCGCAAGCGTAAAAGTATCGCCGCCTACGACAGTCTCACCAAGTGCGCTTGTGCGCGTGCTATCGATATTCAAGGTTTCGCCGTCTACGGTGAACGACGCGGTTCCGTCTAGTAATGGATTGCCATTGAAGTTTGTTGACGATGAGATTCTATTGATCGAAGACATTATGGAATTAAGCTGCATTTGATTAGCTTGTATTTCCTCTTTTGACATACCCGCGGTATTGGCGCTTGCGACTGCTAATCCCTTAGCTTCAACAAGTAGACTGGAAATTTCAGACATAGCTCCATCCGCAACATTAGCAACCGCATCAACGCGCCGAACGGTGCGAACTTCTGCATCGAGGACTGCGAGTACTGCTCGAAAGTTCTCGGACGTAATAAGTCCAGCTGGGTCATCCTTGCCGTGATTGATTCGCTTACCTGTAGCTAGCTTCTCCAAGCTACCCGCAAGGGACTTGGTATTGGAGGCGTGAAGCCTCTGTGCCAATAGTGATGTACCAATACTTATTCCTAGACCCATGACATTCCCCTAACTAATCAGAGCTTTTTAAGGCCCTTAGAAAGCGCAGAGTAAGCGCTTTTTAAGTATCGAATTCATTAGGGGTTGGGGCAACTGGTAATAGCTAAACGCAGCTTGCCCAGACGGTATGACCGGAAAAGTCGCTAGGTAAAAAAGAGGAGAATATCGGATCTACCTACCAGGGGTTATTGAGATCAATATAAGCCTTCTGCCGTAATGTATGCGAGTATCTCCACTACCTGCTGAGGCGTCTCGGCCACCGCAAGAGCAGCTGCATCCACTTCTTTTAAAGCGTGTGTATGTTCTGCAGGGTGCAGCGTAATGATCGGTTTACCCTTAGCGGCTGCATAACCTGCATCAAACGCAGCGTTCCATTGACGATATTTTTCGCCGAAACGCACAACTACAACGTCGGCTTTATCAATAAGCGTTCTGTTTCTAATGGCATTTATCTTGGCGCCTTTGTGGTCTTTCCAAAAAGGTTCTTGCTCATCGCCCAGGATTTTTATTCCGCACTCATCGCTGGCGCTGTGATCCGTAATTGGCGAGCTAAGGGTAATAGGAAGATCCGCTTGTTTTACGCCTGTTGATATTTGCTGGCGCCAATCGGAATGTATTTCGCCGGATAGATAGACTTGTAATTTCATATGCTGTGCATAATAGCAGCATATTTACGTGCTGGTGATTTACGCAGCTGACATGGCCAATGATGAAGATTTTTGCAATAGGGCTTCGATTTCTTCGGGCTTAATCGGCCTAGCAAAGAAGTACCCCTGAGCGTGGTCAGTTCCCAGCGATTGTAATAGAGCTACTTGATCTGCGGTTTCTACACCTTCAGCAACAACGTCCATGCCAAGGTTATGAGCAAGGGTTACGATCGCTTGCATGACGGCTGCGTACTCTCTGCCTTCACCCATAGTCTCAAGGAAGTAGCGGTCGATTTTCAGTATATCTATTGCAAACATATGCAAACAACTCAAGGAGGAATGTCCAGTTCCGAAGTCATCTATACAAAGATGCAGGCCGAGACTTCTTAAACTTTGGAGAATCGGTGTTAGCTGCTCCATATCACTCATGATGGCACTTTCGGTTACTTCCAGTTTTAGTGTATAGGCTGGAATATCAAACGAACGCAATACATTTTGGATTGTATTGACAAGGTCCGGTTGAATTAGTTGCCGCTTGGAGATGTTGACATTCATAGAAAGTGGTTTTTTGCGTGGAAACTGCGTCTGCCATTTTTTCAGTTGCTGAGTTGCTTCAAGCAAAACCCATCCACCAATAGGCACGATCAAACCGGTTTCTTCTGCAACGGGTATAAAATCAATTGGTGAGATCAAGCCTCTTGTGGGATGCTCCCAACGTATTAGTGCTTCAAAGCCGATGATCTGACCAGTTTCCAGCTCAACGATCGGCTGATACAAGAGGCGGAACTGTTCTTTTTGTAGTGCGGTTCTCAGGTCGATTTCAAGTTGCAAGCGATTGATCGCTTGTTCATGCATGGTTTTGTCGAAGACTTTATGCTGTGCCTTGCCTGCAGCTTTGGCGCTATACATAGCAGTGTCAGCATCACGCAGCATTTCATCAGCCGAGTTGTATCCGAAATCACTCGTGACGATCCCGATGCTGGCGGTCGAAGTGACCTCGTGGCTGCCGATCTTGTGCGGCGCCTCAAGTAATTTCTGCAGTCGGTCGGCGACGAGTGAAGCGTCTGCCACGTTCTTGATTCCATCCAGGAGGATCACGAACTCGTCCCCGCCCAGTCTAACTGCGAGATTGTCGTTCTCGGGATCCAGTTCCTGATCCACCCTCGACGTCGTGTCGCCGGCCCGCAGGCTTCCCTGTAATCGATCCGCGATACTAATAAGAAGCTTGTCGCCGACTTCGTGGCCGAGACTGTCGTTGACGAGCTTGAATCGATCAAAGTCCAGGTACAGCAGCGCAAAGAAGAAGCCCTTCTCACGCTTGGTGCGATGGAGACAGCTCTCGATTTGCTCCAGCAACACGGCTCGATTCGACAGGCCCGTCAGGGAGTCGTGCATAGCATCGTCGCGGGCCGTGGCCTCGGCTCCCATGCGCTGGGATATTTCGTCCACAAGCTGCGCTTTCTGTCGCACGAGTTCATCGGTCATTTCCACGAGTTCGCGTTCGCTTCGGAGCAGCTCAGCCTCGGCCGCGAGGCGCTCGGTGATCTCCCTTTCCAGTTTCATATTCACCGAAGAGAGCGTCAGTGTCTTGGCCTCAAGTGCATGAGCCTTCGCCTCGATCTCTGTCAGGCTCCGGCGAGCCGCATCCAGTACGAAGTTGATCAGCATCTGGAGCTTCTCGATCGTTTCGTCCTGCACCTCAATCCTCACGGCAAAGTCGAACCGTCCATCTACGGCCTGACACATCTGGTCAGACAGTTGATCGATCAATGATCGCAGCCGTTGCTCGTCGACAAGGTTGGGGTTGGTGGGTTCGGTCATGGCTACTACTGCTTGGTTACGCGGCCCATCGGATGTGGATTTCACACTCCGAGTCACCCTGCTTCAGACACTTGGTCTCCTCGATCGATGCCTCGTCGCCGTAGTGGTTGATGATTAAGCGAGCCAGGGCGGTGTAGAGTCCGCACAGTTGGTTGGGTGAGCGGTAGTGCATGACAATTCCATGCTCTACCTCTTCAAGATCAAACTTGTCGTTGATGGCCTGGCTGGCCTTCTGATCCCGTACGCCAGTGGCAAACCCGTTGTGTATCTTCGGTTGTCGCTGAAGGAACTCGCGAGCTGTCTTGGACATCGAGAACCACATGGGCCAGCGCTTCATCCCGTCCTTGTAAAAGAATTCGGCGTAGGCCTCCTCCGCTTGCTCTTGGGTTACCCCCAGAACTTCGCAGGTGGCGCGGAAAAGGCGCTGCCATTCTTCGTCTTCGTAGACCTCGTCCATACGGAATACCTTCTCCGCGGGGACGCCTGCTAGGCGCTTGACTTCTAGCAGCTTCTCCGGACCGGCCGCTTCCTCAATGAAATCGAACAACAGTTTCTGAATGAGACCAACCATGGGTATCTCCAGCTTTAGTCTTAGAAAGTCCGTTAAGATCGCCCCCGAATGGAACAGCACATAACTCAACCATCGGAGGTCAGCGAAAGCCGGTACATATCTGATCTGTTCATGAAACGCCATCCCGGTTGTTCCCCAGACCGATAAGGTCTGTGCGCTTCGAAAAGCAATCGCCGCACCTGCCTGGTTCTACAGTGTATTTTTCGGCTTCTCACCGAATTGACTTAAGGGTCGATTCCAGGGGGAATCCCTAGTCCTAAGGCTATTCGTTTCAATTAACTTGCTAAAGCGAGCGCGATGTAGATAAAGGAATTTTGGGATTCGATTAGTGACCGGTATTTCTTAGCAAGCGATCGTCTTTTTCGCAAATGCGTCAAGGGTGATGGTGAAAGTAGGGGCCGATAATCTTGTTTGCGATATCGTAATGTTGCGAAGGTACTGCCCTGGTTTGGAACCCCATCTTCACATACAGCGTTGCCCATAATACCCAATCAGCAACGCTGTGCACCAAACCTTAGATAAGGCTGTGATGTACCAACTCTATCTCGTAAACTTTGGTTATGGTTATATGGATTCTCAAGGGAGGAAACTACCATGACAGAATCACAGATGAGAGATCTTCAAGAAGAATTAGAACAAATCCGAGATGAGCTTGTAGCCAGAACGCTCGACGAGCAACGTGCATGGATCGTCCTTGATAGGGCGGCGAAGATGTTGGATGAAGCCCAAGGCAGCCCCTTTGAAGGGAAGCTGCGGCTAATTTATTCCTTGGTTTCAGCGGTATGGGACAGTCTGCGTCAGCAAAAGCGCTTAAGGGATGTGCTTTCAGGCAAATAGCCTTCAATTGAACTGATCCTCCAAAAAAAAGTTATTCACAAGCCCCCTAATTCAGGGGGCTTTTTCTTGTCAATTGCATGCAATTTTGACCCTCATGCATAAACCTGAGAACATACCGCTCATGGTGGAACAGTCACCATCTCAGCGGGATCCATTCAGGCCACCGACGATTTCGGTCATGGTTCACTGCATTCATTGTCATCAAGAGTTTGATAGCTATCTCATCCACTGGATTGAGGAAGAGTTTGAAGGCCTCAAGCAAGGTTTCTGGTGTTGCCCAAATCCCGGTTGTGATGGCAAGGGGTTTGGTTTCGATATCTTTCCGGTTGACCCGGAATACCGCGATGAGGATGGACAATTGATGTGGTGCGATGATGATGAAGGCGAAGAAGGTGAATTCGCGGATGATGAAGATTATGATGAATATGATGCAGCAATAGATGACAATGAGGATTGGCGCAAAGGCAGATTGCCTGAAACCCAAGTGGATGAAGAAGAACTGCCTTGGTGATGATGTAGGTATCACCTGGAAAGCAACATGACGCAAACTGTACAAGCAACTCGCTATCGCTGGGATGATCTTGAAATAGATAGGCCTATGGCTTTGCTAACGCGCAAGCGTATCATCGGTGAACAGATGATGATTTCGCACGTACTGTTGGAAAAGGGTTGTACTGTTGCAAGTCATGCTCACGAGAACGAACAATTTGCCTGCGTAGTTAGCGGAAGAATTCGCTTTGGATTAGGTGATGAGAATTCATCAGATTACGAGCAGGTTGAGCTAGTTGCAGGCGAAGTATTGCATCTGCCTTCTAATGTTCTTCATTCAGCTGAGGCAATTGAAGATACACTTATTCTCGATCTTTTTAGTCCGCCCAGTGAAAAAACGGGTATTGATAAGAATTAGATTTTATATAACAACAATAAACCAACGTGCTGAGGTGCGAGCAAGAGGAGCCTCTCTATGAAGGTGTGGTTCATAGGTTCACTAATTGCCTTGGCGTTTGCAGTAGTTGGCTGCAGCAACAACACAGTGTCGCGATCACTTGTGCATCGCTCAGCAGTGGGGGCGCTCGGTCCTTATTCAGGTTCAGTAACCAGTGACAATTTAGTATTCGTATCTGGCAAGATCGGCAAACGTGGTGGAAGTTTCGCTGTCGAAGTCAATACTGCTATCGATGCAGTTGAAGAAGAGCTTGCCAGGTCAGGCGTTACGCTTGCTGATGCTATTAGTGTAACCGTGTATCTGACTGACTTGGAGTTATACGGTGAGTTTAACAGCATCTATGCAAGCCGATTTCACCAGCCCTATCCTGCCAGAGCCTGCGTGGAAGTCTCGCGTTTGCCGGGTGAGGCTCGCGTGGAGATACAAGTGATCGCTAAATCCCAATAAACCAAGAGGATAGCTGGTAATTTTGCTCAATAATCTTGAGCACAGTTAATTGGGCTATTATTGTTGATAGATTAAGTAATCATCCATATTCGCGGTGTGAGTTCGCATTAAAAGCAGATTGAATCTAAATGTCAGGCAGTTTTTCAGACAATCCAACCATCAAACAAACGAAGTCTAACGCGATTCCTGAGCCGAAAGATATCGCTGAATTATTCCCTCAGCTAGAGATTCTCGACGTACTAGGCCAGGGGGGAATGGGAGTTGTATATAAAGCTCGACAAAAGAGCTTGGACCGAATGGTTGCTCTTAAAATTCTTTTACACGATCCACAACGAGATCACGGCTTTGCACAGCGCTTTGAACGTGAAGCGAGATCACTTGCCAGGCTAAACCATCCAAACATTGTGATGATCTATGATTCAGGGCAGGCGGGGGATATGTATTACTTCATCATGGAGTATGTAGATGGTTCTAATCTCAGGCAGGTAATGAGAAGCGGTTCTATGGAACCCGCAGATGCTCTGGCAATAGTTCCGCAGTTGTGTGATGCGCTAGCCTTCGCCCATGAAGAAGGTATTGTTCATCGCGATATAAAGCCAGAGAATATCCTTATTGACAAGAAGGGGCGAATTAAAGTTGCAGATTTTGGAATTGCCAAATTGTTGGCACGTAGTGATATTGACTATACACTTACCGCACCTCAGCAAGTGATAGGAACCATGCATTACATGGCTCCGGAACAGTTCGAGCGTCCCAAAGAAGTTGATCACAGAGCAGATATATATTCCTTAGGAGTGGTGCTATATGAGATGCTCACCGGCGAGCTACCTTTGGGGAGATTTCCTCTTCCATCGCAAAAAGTCCATACTGATATCAGATTAGACCGCATCGTGATTCGGGCCTTAGAGAAGGAAACATCGCGGAGATATCAACAAGTTACTGACATGAAAACTGATGTTCAGCTAATTTCTAATGGTTCAAGTACCCCAATTTCTACCATTCAAACGCCCTTGCCAAGTGGCAATCAGTTCACGCCTACACCTTTGCCGGCACAGGGGGCAACTACCGGTGGCTATGTCCCAGGCCAGGGTAAATCGCCTGCCGTGGCCTATCTGCTGTGGTGTTTGTGCTTTCTTGGTGCCTGTGGCATACATCGTTTCTATGCAGGAAAGTGGATAACTGGGCTTCTTTGGGTATTTACCGGCGGTTTGTTTTTCGTTGGACAGTTTA
The DNA here is from genome assembly GCA_022574595.1 of Planctomycetota bacterium. GTDB lineage: Bacteria > Planctomycetota > Phycisphaerae > Phycisphaerales > SM1A02 > JACZRS01. Next base: position 166,027 of record JACZRS010000007.1, read on the forward strand.
TCGATCTTTTCCTGATTCCTCGTATGATATATGTGGCTAATTTGGAATCTGCCCTGCTGGCACAGGGGAATCTTTTGTCACAAGAGCCGTAATGGCTTGAGATCTGATCCACGAATAACGATCAAGCTAAACCTCACTAATAGCCAGTCAGAGTTAACCCAGCTAGCCGAGTTAAATACGCCCAGGTATTGATCCCGCAGATATTGATCATTGTGAGAAAGTGATGGCTACTTACGCCACTGCATTAACAATTAACCAAATACTTCAATGGGCTGATGCTCACAATATTCGTACGGGCAAATGGCCCATCTCTCGTTCCGGCCCGATCTATGAGCAGCCGGAAAGAACCTGGGAAGCAATCAATTCCGCATTGGCTAAGGGCGGGTGCAATTTACCTGGTGGTGATTCACTGGCACAAGTACTCGCGCGAAGACGTGGTGTGAAATTCACCAGGCGCTCCTGGCCCGAACTTACAAGAGCACAAATACTAAAATGGGCAGACTATCACCTTCAATGCACCGGGCATTGGCCTGATAGAGATTCAGGACCGGTTCGAGCAGCTTCGGGTATTTCATGGGTTACGGTAGATAGGTATCTCAAGCAGGGGAATAAGACATTACCCGGAGGCTTATCACTTGCAAAGCTCCTGCGTGATGCGCGAAATGTTTGGGATGGCCGAGGTAAGCCTCGCTTGACAACTCACCGCATATTAAAATGGGCCAAAGAGCATTTCGATGCAACAGGACATTGGCCGGTTACTATGTCGGGGAAAATGATCGGTAGGAATAATGAAGATTGGGCTGCAATAGACATGGCTTTGCGCCACGGCCGCAGGGGATTAACCGGTATTAGTTCATTATCAAAGCTCTTAACAGAACATTTCGGTGCGAGATACAACCCACAACTAGCACAGCTTTCAGTTAAGCAAATCCTTAAATGGGTGGATGCGTATTATCAGCGATTAAATAGATGGCCAAGCCGAAAGTCCGGCCCAATTCTAGGTGCGCCTGGCGGGATAACATGGGGGGCGATAGACAGTCGTCTTCGCATCGGTGGACGCGGACTAGAAGGTGGCTTGACCTTGGCGAAGTTGTTGGATGAGCGCCGACGAAATGTGCTAACTAGAGCCTAGATAACTTATATTTACCGCGTGACTCTTAGGGGTAAATTTCCTATGTAAAATAAATGCAGGAGATTCCAATCCCATATACAGTTTGCTAGTGTTTGCTTGATTAGCTTAAAGGCAACGCCAATATAACTTGTGCTAAGCGCTCACCAACCCAACACACGACGAAGGGCCTGTGATGTTAATCTATCCTCATGCCTGCCCAAGCGTCTAGACTGACGAGGCGTCCAGGCCGCCTCTGAGCAAACCACGCTAGTATCTCACGAAGGGCGGTTGAAGACGACCGCCTGTGGTACACGGTTCTCGTCTGTTTGCATGGGGGATTGAAAGTACCCGGCGGCTAAGTGCTTGCGGTATCCGTATAACTGTGAGACAATTGCATATCAGAAGACCGGAACTTTGGCGAGTTTCGTCTGTTACAACAGAAAAAGGAGTGTCGCAATGAACCAGACCAACCGCCGCGAATTCATGAAGGATGTCGGCAGTGGGATGCTTATTGCCGGTGTCGGTGCCTCACTGGCCACCGAACTCGGCTGCTCTAGCGCGTTCGCATTTGATTCGGATGAGTCACTGTCGTTCGGCGAGCTCGATCCGCTCGTTGATCTCATGCAACAGACATCGCCCGATCAGTTGCAGATCAAGCTGGTCGAAAAGCTGAGCAGTGGCAATGTTGATTTGCGTCAATTGATTGCCGCCGCAGCGCTGGCCAATGCAGAGACTTTCGGCGGGCAGGACTACGTCGGCTACCACGCCGAGATGGCGCTCATACCTGCGCTAGAGATTGCGCGTGAAATGCCAGCGAATCGGCGCGCGCTGCCGGTGCTCAAGGTGCTGTATCGAAACACGCAGCAAATCCAGAAGGTTGGCGGCGCCAGAAAGAAAACGCTCAAGCCGATACAGGGCGGCGGGGGTTCGATACAGGGCATGGGTGAGCGGCTGCGCGACGCCTCCCGGCAGGGCAACATGAATGAAGCGGAGCAACTCTTCGCCTCGGTGACGGATGTTCCGATCAACGAACAGTTCAACGCGCTGCTGCACACAATCGAAGATGACATCAACGTTCACCGCTTCGTTCTGGCGCATCGCGCGATCGAACTGATTGACGTGGTTGGCAAGGAGCAGGCTCACACGATGCTCCGGCAGTGCGTGAGGTATTGCGTAGACGAAGAACGCATTCGCATGGCACGGGGTCGCGCGCCTTCGGCCATCCGCGAGTTGCTGCCGAGACTTCTTGATCAGCACAAGTTGCTTAGTCGTCAGCTTGGAGATCGAGATCCAGGCGACGAGTGGGTCGATAGCATGGCCAATACAATCTACGACCAGAACGAAACGCAGGCCAGTGATGCGGTGGCTGCCGCTCTTGCAGAGGGGATTGCGCCGGATGTGATCGGTGAAGCTATTGCGCTGGCAGCGAATCAACTCGTGTTGCGACAAGGAGCTGACCGGTGGCGCACTCATGGAAACTCGGCCGGTGTCCATTCCTCTGATGCGGCCAACGCGTGGCGGAACATGATTCGCGTCTCTAATCAGCATCACCAGGTGTCAGGATTGATTGTCGCGGCGTTTCACACGGCTCGGTACCGACCATTTTCTCACGAACCTTATCCCGTTGGTGCCCATCTCGAGAAGGTTAGGACGACGGACGCCGATACGTTGCTGGGTATCGCCGAAGAGAGTATACGAGCCAACGATCAGGCGACGGCCGCCGCGGCGATTCACGTTTATGGGGATCAGGGATACTCCGAGCGACCGGTATTCGACTTGATGCGCCGGTATGCCGTAAGCGAAGATGGCCGCCTTCACGCTGAGAAGTACTACCGGACTGTTGTAGAGGAATTCGCTACAACGCGACCGGCATTCCGCTGGCGACAGCTGGTTGCGTTGGCGCGAGTCACCGCCAGTGCCTACAGCTACGATCGCGATGACAACAAGGGGCATCGTGCCGCCGGCTACGAAGACGCGTGCCGATTGTTGAACGTCGATGCGTAGTCCGGCCGTGGTGCTCGGCGGTGTAGCCGGGCGAAGGTCAAATGGGAAGTGTCGGATGGACATCATCTCGTGATGCGTGCCAGTGGGCGCGAGGAGAAACACATGGACCTTGGTTGGGACGACCGACGCACACACCAGTTCGTGACGAATGTAGGGCTCATCACAAGCAAGGGACCTAATGGACCCAATGTGATGTCTGCTGAGTGGACGCACTACGTGTCCTATGCACCGAGCCTGATCGTGGTGAACATCAGCTCAAAGGACGCTACGGCTGAGAACATCTCAGCCAGCAAAGAGTTCGGAGTCAACCTGGCTGCCCAGGACCATAATGTCATCTGCAGCATCGCTGGTGGTAATTCGGGGCACGACATCGACAAGATCGCGGCGCTGAATGACCTCGGTGTGGAGTTCTATGACGGAAAGACGATTAACGTACCCATGATCAACGGAGCTGCGATGAACGCCGAGTGCCAGGTCATCCAGGAGACGCCGCTAGGAGATCACACGATGTTTGTCGGAGAGGTCCAGGAGATTCTTGCTGATGAGGGCGTTCTCCCGCTCGTTTACCACAACGGAAAGTATTGGAAGCTCGGCGATGAGGTTGCCAAGCCTTCACAGCAAGAGCGCGACAAGATCGCCGGGCTCATCGCGAAACACAAGAAGACGTGATGAGATCTGGCGGCCGGCCTGACCGGCACGTCGTTTGCTTTTTCGATTGAGCGTGGCGATATACCCGCTATACAGAATTCCGCAAAGGGTGGGCAACGACCCATGCTCAGCGGTATTCTGTTCAATCAACTGTTATATTGCGCACAGCTAAAAGGAATTTACTATCGTAGAAAAGGAGGCAACCATGGGGAACATAAGCCTTGTCAGAGTCGGCGGTGTATGTGCCATCCTGTCAGTGGTCAGTGGCATTATGGGGCGCATCTCCTTTGGGAATGAGTGGCTCGCGTCACGAGGGGTGAATACCCTCATCCCTGGCCACTGGTTCGATTCCCTGGGCTGTTTGCTCTTCATGGTCGCGGCTTTGGGGTTCTACCGGGCCCTGCGCCAGGCTGGACCTCTGCCATTGATAGCGGTGGTGGCCTCCTTCACCGGTGGCATCTTTCTTGTTTTCCATGGGTTCATCCGATTGGGTATTGCCTACGAACTGGTGGCGCCGGGTATCACGGACGCACTCAGCAAAACAGGCTGGCTAGCCGCGGGCGTAGGGGCCGTGCTTGTCGTCTTCATCGGGGTACCCCTCTTCAGTTTCGCTATTCTAAGGACGTCGGTGATGCCCAAGTGGACCGGCTGGCTGGGCGGGATAGCTACCCTGGGATTTTGCTTGCAGGTATTGTTGCCGCTTGTCTTTTCTATGGCGACACCCTGGTTTTTATCCAGGGTCTTCATGGTGTGGTTGGCAGCCATGGGGGTAGTCCTGTTGCGGCTGAAGGAGCCTGTGACACCGGATTCTGCGGCGTCGGTGGATTAGAGAACCCCGATGCTGATCCTGAGCACCAGTGGCGATACAGTGTCGTGGTCTACCGGTAGGGACGCGAACCCAGGGGGCGCTCCGATGGCATTCAATCGTTCACAGGGAAAGTCGCCTGTTTCACTACGCTTCCGGCCAGTATCAAGCGATAAGGCACTTGTGTTTCCGGCGGGGGGTTATACACGTGCTCGGAAGGCTCGGCGGTGGAGTCAGGCGAAAGTCAAATGGGAAATATCGGTTAGCGGTGAAGCGACATGAAAAGACGAGAGTTTATTCAGAGAACTGGCGCCGCTTGGGCAGCACTCAGTGTCGGACAACACCCAAAGTTGTGGGCAAATCGAGCTTCGAGGGATGTGCTTGTGAATGACATCCATTCTCAACTCAACGCCACACGCGTCCATGAAATCGAACGCCCAACTTCGATCAATGCGCTGCAATCGGTCGTGCGTACCTGCAAGCGCGAGGGTCGATCGATTAGTATCGCCGGAAGTCGCCATGCAATGGGTGGTCAGCAGTTCGGTGAGCAGACTACGCTCATTGACATGAGGGGATTGAACCACATCTTGCAGTACGACGATAACAAGGGTGAGATTGAAGTCGAGGCCGGTATCGAGTGGCCGGAACTGATCGAGGATCTGCTTCGAGTTCAGGTCGGTCAATCACGGCATTGGGGCATCATTCAGAAACAGACCGGCGCTGATCGGTTGAGCATCGGTGGGGCGCTCGCTGCAAACATTCACGGTCGAGGGCTGCAGCTAAAACCCATCATCAACGATGTAGTTTCGTTTACACTGGTCGATGGTGACGGCAATGTTCGAACATGCAGTCGTCGGGAAAACCGTGAGTTATTCACTCTGGCGATTGGGGGGTACGGACTGTTCGGCATACTCGCAGGAGTGACGCTGCGTTTGATGCCACGTCAAAAGCTGCAGCGCGTGGTCAGCGTACTCCAGGTTGATGAACTGATGGCATCGTTTGACGAGCGAATCAGAGCAGGATTCCTCTATGGTGACTTTCAGTATTCCATCGCGGCAGGTCACGATGAGTACTTACGCCAAGGCGTGTTTTCCTGCTATCGACCGGTCGATGACAGCACACTGATGCCGAATCGACGGAAGGTCTTGGATGAAAACGATTGGCGCCAACTGTACCACATCTCACATTCTCAGAAGAAACAGGCCGTTGACGATTACACTCGCCACTATTTATCGACGTCGGGGCAGATCTACTGGTCAGACACACATCAGTTGAGTGCTTACGTTGATGGTTACCACCAGCGCGTGGATGAGCAGCTCGGCGTCAAGGTTCGCGGCTCGGAGATGATCACGGAAATCTATGTGCCACGCGACGCACTCGTCCAATTCCTAAGCGATGTGCGGAATGATTTTCTGCAGCGTCAGGTGAACCTCATTTATGGCACGGTTCGGCTCATCGAAGAGGATGACGAGAGCTTTCTCGCCTGGGCGAAGAAGCCATACGCCTGCGTGATTTTCAATCTTCACGTGGACCACGACCAAGCGGGCAAGGAACGGGCCGCCCATCACTTCAGACGACTGATCGATCGCGGCATCCAGCATGGCGGTAGCTACTACCTGACCTATCACCGATGGGCGACGCGCTGCCAGCTAGAAACCTGTTATCCTCAATTCGTGGAGTTTCTAAAGTTGAAGAAGAAATACGACCAGGCGGAAAGGTTTCAGAGCGAGTGGTACCGGCATTACAAAGCGATGTTCGCTTCGAAACTGTGATCAGACCCGGCGCCTTCGTACTATCGCGATACTCATTGGTAAGAACGCGGTGAGGCGGACACGGCTGTCGTGGTGTCGCTTCGACGGCGAAGAATAGGGACCGAAGTCTTTTTCTAGGGCGGCCTGTCACCGTCGATTGCGGTCTGAAATTAGCGACTGGAACTTGGGTTTTCGGGGGGGCGCGTTATACTCGTCCTCGGAAAGCTCGGCGGTGGAGTCGGGCAGGGTTTGAATGATGTAAAGGCGGTTGTGCGTATGAGAACTTCTGGATTCCTGGTGTTCATTGTCGCCGCGTTTGCGGTGTCGGGCTGTCGATCGGTGCGGTACGACGGCTCGGGCGGCGACGGGGTGTCGGCGCGCGGCGCCACGGCTTTGCTCGAGCGTGAGCAGGCGTGGACCGATGCGGCGCGCCATCACGAATACGATGCGCTGGAGCAGATCCTGGCTGCGGAGTTTCGCCTGACGTTCGTCTTTTTGATGGATCGGCCGGGCAAGCCTGAGGTCACGCGCGAGCAGTGGTTGGAGAATATGGAGCACATGACCTTCGGATTGGTGGAGATGCATGATCAGCGGGTGGTGATGCACGGCGAGAATGTGGCGACGGTCCGGATGCGGATGACCCTGCACGACTGGATGATGTTCGATAATCAGCTGCCGCCGGACTATGACGTGACGGACGTCTGGGTCTTTCGCGACGACCGTTGGCAGGTGATCAACCGAATCAGTGAACCGATTGAGTGAGGGGAGGAAAAAGCGTCGTGAGTCATTTCTGTAGCGCGATGTCGGAGCAGCAACGGCGACGGGAGTCTTTTTCGGGACCAAGCCTGTCACCGTCGATTTCGCTCAGAAGCAAGCGACTGCAACTTGGGTTTCCGAGGGGGGCGTACCGTTCGTGCTCGGAAGGCTCGGCTGTACAGCTGCGCGAAGTTCAAATGGGAAATGCGGCTGGCGGGCTACAAAGATGCTAATCCCGGCGTGCCGGAACCAAATGATTGAGCCTCGATCGGCATAACGCCCGTGAAAAAAAAGAGAACAGGAGTTTTGTAAGGCTTCCTGCGATATGGGGGACTACTCGAATACCGCCAGCACCGGAATGTGGTCGCTGAGTGCGAACGACTTCGGGTCTTGGGGGTTCGTGCGGAAGTCGCCCTCAAACAGTACGCTACACTCGGTGAGGCGATCGGCGAGCGGGCCATGGGCCCAAACGTAGTCGATCTTCTTACGTGGTTCGGTGCTGGGAATGCTGAAACCATCGCCGGTGCCTTTCGCTGCAAACGCATCACGCAGACCCGCCTCAACCCACCGCTGATACTCGGGCCCGTCTGGAGTGTGGTTCAGATCGCCCTGCAGGATTATAGATCGATTCGACGTAAGGTCGGCGTCCATCGCAGCAAGCATTTGTGTGACCTCCTTCTCGCGAATATCGGGTTGGCCAGGATGCATGTGTACGCTGTAGACAACGAGATCGTCATCATCGGTTTTCAATACTGCTCGACCCCAATGTCGCGTAAACAACCCCTTGACGTCATCGGGGTCGGTTCCGGGAGCGAGAGGTTTGTTGGTTGATTCTGTGATTTCAAACCGGGAGATCACAGCCCCCGGAAAACCGCCACGGAAATAAGTGTGGTTCATCCCCATGCGATTTGCGATATCAGCGACAACCGACTTTGCGGGAGATTCCTGGAAGGTGACAATATCCGGCTCGTAGAGCGCGAGTTCCAGCGCAATTCGGGCGGGAATCTGCTTGCGTGCTTTGCTTAGAATCGCCCGGTTGTCATCAGTCAACTTAAACCCGCGACAGGCGAGGATGTTGTAGGTAATGGTGCGCAGCGCGGTTGTGCTTAGCCTCGGCACGATCGCAGACGCAATCGGCATTGGGCGCAGGGTCGATGCCAGCGCCGTTCCGCCGGTCGCTACGAGAAACTGTCGTCGGTCAATATGACTGGGGTTGCTTAAGCTCATTGGCGGATCCGATCAATTGGTGGTTTTATCATTCGGTATAGTGAGAACATAAGGAGTTTGGTGACGCCAAGCAAGATTTAGCAGTGGTTCATCACGCCTGACACGTAACTTTAGAACTGGCCGAGCTTGCCGCGCTGCCGCCTTTGGCAGCAGTGTTCTAAAGACAAAGGGGATGATCTATCGTCCTGCCGCGTATAACCAATGACATTTGGCTAGACACACCCAGGAGGTCTCCTCGTGAAATACATCTCTCTCATCTGCGCTTTGGGCATCATCCCAGCCGCAGTCGCATCCAACGAACACGGACCGTGCGATTTGTTGCTATACAACGGCACCATTCTGACTTTTGACGACAAAGGCACCACTGCGTCAGCGATAGAGATCACTGGGAACATCATAACCGCCATGTGGCTTGAGGATCCAGCCAAGAGCAACTGCACACAATCCATCGACCTGGCAGGACGCACAGTGATACCGGGGCTTATCGACAACCACGTCCACTGGCTCGCCCGGGCTTACCGGCCGGGTCACAACGTGGCCGAGATGGATAACGCGTTCTCATGGCAGGAGGCGGTGGAAATTCTGCTCAGGAAGATGAGCGAAGTGCCGGAGGTCGCCAAGGGCCAGAACGCGACAGCCGACAACTTCATTACGGCAATCGGCGGCATCACACCGACACAGTTCATCGAAGGTGTCCTGCCTGACCTCGCGACGCTCGACGGCATCGACCGTCCTGTGTTCCTCTCTCCCGGCTTCAACGGACCAAGTCAGACGAATACTGAGGGCATCGCGTATTTTCAGGCGCATGGTGTGACCGTCGCAGCCAATGGTTCGATTACTACCGGCAACACGACTGCGGCCCGCAACGCGCTCTCCTCGGAGCACAACTTCGATGACCAGGTGCGCGGCACGCTCGATCTCATGGCATGGTCGGCAAGCGTCGGGCTTACCACGGTTATGAACTTCAGTGACAACTCGAGCGCAGCAGAGACGCTGTTCGACGACGGTACGGCGTTTACGAGACTACGTCACAACCTCGGCTCGCAAAGCCTGGCGCAAGTGCCGAACATAATCCAGCAACTTCTCGAATCAAATGGCAACGACATGTTCCGGCTCGTTCTCCTTGGCGAGTTTGTAGTGGGCGGACAAGGCGTGCCGTCCGACTACGACGACGCTGCGCTTCTTATGGCGGAGGCGGGTGTGAGCCATCACCAGCACGCGATCCCCAACGGTGACGCCAGTGGTTTCCTCGACGTGTGGGAGGCGGTGAACCATTCCTTCCCAGTCACTGACTTGCGCTGGCAGCTTGCCCACGTATTCAACATGAGTGCCAACACCATGAACCGCCTCGACGCTCTTGGTGGCGGCTTTGCGATGCAGACGCAGAACTACGCAGGTACGCTGCTCTTTACAGATGACGGTCCGCCATTTAGAAGTGTCTACGATCACGCGGCTCTTCGGGCGAGCACCGGCACAGATGGCGGCAACCTCGTCACGATCAACCCCTGGCTCGCGATCTACTTCATGACTACCGGCCTGAACGACGCAGGAGCTATGCGCATACCGCCCGGCGAGACGATCACAGTCACCGAGGCGATCGAGTTGTACACGTCGGCCGCATCATGGTTCTCGTTCGACGAGGCAAAACTCGGCTCGCTCGAAGTTGGCAAGCTAGCGGATCTTGCTGTGCTGTCAGAGGATGTGCTCGCACTCGAGACGCAAGGCAATTATGCGGAATTGCGCAACGTCACATCGCTGCTAACGATCGTCGACGGAGACATTGTGTATTCTGATGGAACACTGGTTAAGTGCGCCGACTCGGACGAGTACGGCGTGTGGTATCGACAAGCCGGCGACAGTATATGCGTTTTCAGCAATTGCGAGACTGACCTCGATGGTGACGGCAGTGTCGGGACTTCTGATCTGCTTGAACTATTTGCTCAATGGGGTACAGCAGGATCAGCCGATTTCGACGGCAGCGGCATAGTAAACACCACGGATCTACTAATTTTGTTCGCCAATTGGGGATCATGTGGGTAGAGGCAAGCGTTAGGCACTAGGCTCTTTGCTGGGATAAAAAAGGGGAATGGAGGTTGCGCGTTATCCCTGGAACTGTAGATTCCGGTCAGAAGCAAACGACTGGAACTTCGCTTTCCCGGGGAGTATGTACAGGTTTATGTATTGCTCGGCTGAGGAGTCGGGTTGGGTGCATCATGTTGATCGGTGGCGGTCACGGTCCATCATTACGCTTCTGGGAGTTTGGTTGGACTGCTTCTGCTGCTTCGCCCGGCTTGCCGTACTTGATGTAGAACTGATTCTGAAACAACTCATGGGGATCGTACTTTCGTTTTTGATCGAAGAATTCTCGGGCCTGAGGGTAGGCTCGGTGAAATTGTTCGTTCGTCGCATGCAGGCGGTATGGAAGGTAATATCGTCCTTCGTGCTCAATTGCAGCATCAATCAGATCCCGTGTGACAGCTTGCATCCGTATCTCGCCTTCATTGGTTTTGTCCTGTACGAATAGCATTACAAAAGCAATCATGGGCTGATCCGCATAGCGCAGGAATGTATCCTTGTCTTCATTCACGACGCGGACTGTGACGTTGAGCAGATTTGCTTCGTGTTGTGGGATGATTCTGCGCATGGCTTGGACAAATCCCGCAAGGTTTCTACGGGGGACAAAATACTCATGCAGGATGTCCGTCGAATCAGCGGAGCGGTTTTGGAACACCTCGACACTTTCGTTCAAGAGTTGGTTGCGCGAGAATATCTTTCCACGAAGTAACGGTTGTAACTTGGTTTCCACGCTCCAACGAAGTTCCTTACCATAGTCGCTTTCAGCCGAGCCTCGAAAAACTGCCCGTTTAAGTTCGGCCGTTCCCGGCTCGGCAAGCGCTGGTATCTCGCCGCCTGGATCGCTAAAGAACGCGTTGATGATGGCTTCATTCAAAAAGGTGTCGGGGACGATGTTCATCCGAGCGTAAACCAGTTGCAATCCCGTCTTGTTCATGATCTTGTCAAAAGTAGCTAGCGCCTCGTTGACCGGAACCATATGTTGTTCCAACCTATACCGTTCGTTGGCCATCACGCGAAGCTCGACATCGAGGATAATCCCAAATAGCCCGTAGCCGCCCAACACAAGCGAGAATAGCTCGCGGTTCTCCGTGCGGCTGCAGCGCACGATCGTCCCGTCGGCCTGCATCAGCCGAAACGATTCGACGGTGGAAGCGATAGGTGGGCGGTTGTATTGCCAACCGTGACAGTTGACGCTGATCGAGCCTCCAACAGAGAACGAGTTGTTCGACTGCATTACTATTACGGACCAACCTAGTGGGTCGAGGTAGGCGATGACATCCTCCCAAACGGCCCCAGCCTGCACCTTCAGGAGTTTGCTGCTCTCGTCCAACTCCATCTGATTCCACGACAACATATCAAGGACTATCCCACCAGGATATATGGTGTGCCCGCCCATACTGTGTCGGGCTCCGGCGATTGACACACTTCGCCCTTCGGCTCTGGCATTCGCCAATAGTTGGGCGATCTGCCCTTCCGGATCATCACTATCAACCGGTACACGCCAAACCTCGGCAACTTGGGTAAGATTCAATCGGCTGGCGTCGTCAATATAACCTGGCGGCAGGTCCTCTAGCTCATTGACATCCCGGGAAGCCGTGCTAAAAAGGTGAATCAACGGTCTTGCCAACACACCGGCCAACACCACCAGACCACCCACAAGAATGATCAGAATGTATCGTTTGCGTTTCTTAGCACTCACTGGCTAACCGCCCTGAAAGTTAGAATTCATGGATGCGATATTACCACCGAAGAATGATAAGCGTGATCTGCATAAAGAGCTGAACTTTGATTTCCTGTCGGTCTAACGCACCTCTGGATCGCCTTTAAGTGGCATGCTAAGTACTATAACTAATGACGATGGTCGGCGACGTCAATCTGTTTCTACTACTACCCAAGTTGCCCGACAGAGCCTCCAGGTCGCCGTCTTGGGCAGAACCGGGTCGGTCTCCCCTGGAACCGTCGATTCCGGTTAGTAGTAAGCAACGGGATCTTGTGTTTACGGGGGAAAGCGTTACACTCGGCCTAGGAAAGCTCAGCGGTAGAGCTGGGTGAAGGTCAAATGGGAAGCGTCGGTTGATTTCCGCGTTGACTCGGTTATGGAGGATCAGTTGGAGAAGATTTGCGTCATTTGTCATGAGGACTGCTCTGGAAGGCCGCGCAAGAAGGATAGCCGTGGCAGGTACTTCTGCACTGCCTGCTACGAGAAGGCGCTCCGTGCACAACGCGAGAAAAGCCCGGAGTTACACCGGCAACCTGCGCCTGCCGCTGAAGAGCACGTTCCGGCGCTGGGCATGATCGATCCAGACATGATGATAGAGCTTGCGGCTGAAGAGACTGAACCAGCGCCTATTCCGGCCGCCCCAATGGGAACCTACAACTGCCCCGGTTGCGACCAGCCCTTGCCGTCCGGCACGAAGATCTGCGTCAACTGTGGGATCAACATAGATTCGGGCCGTTCGATCGTGACAAGTCGGCGGCTCGATGAAGACCGAGTTTACACCAACGCTGAGCAGATTTTGAGATGGCTGAGTTGGATTATGCCCTTTGGGTTCTCGCCGCTTGCCTCTGAAGCTTTGGGGCTGCGTCGTCCCTTCACGACATGGGCGATAGTTGCTCTGACGATTTTAGTTTCGTTCTGGTTCTGGTTCTCCAGCAGCACACAGATGGGTACACGCAAAGATCTGATGCTCTGGTCGGGTGATGCGCCGTTGACGGCTGAAGTTATCGAAATGAACTACGATTGGACCGATTGGGGTGACGCCAATGCGCTTGATGCTGCGATCATGCAGGCAACAAAAGATGCTGAGGCATCGAACTCCAGCTACATCAATATGGATAAAATTGTTGTCGAGGCTCACAGTACGCTAACGCTCCGGCAGCAGTTCGTCGGCCGCTTCCATTCGTATCAACTTCTGACGCACGCCCTTTTGCACGGGGATATCTTCCATCTGGCGGGGAACCTGCTATTCCTGTTGATCCTTGGTGCGCGGGTGAATTGCCTCATAGGCAACATTGCCACGATTATTGTCTATCCCGTATTGGCAGTAGCCGCTGCATGGATTCAGATGATCACCAGCTCCGATACTGAGCCTATGGCGATGCTCGGCGCTTCCGGAGCCATCATGGGGATGGCCGGAATGTACCTGGTACTGTTCCCGGTGAACCGCTTGCACATGAGCGCCTGGTTCCGCTGGTGGTTCTACTTTCGCATAAAGTTTTGGGCAATGCCCGGAGTCTGGGCGGTGCTGGCGTTTATAGCTTTCGATGTGATGTACATCCTGATCGGCATGGAGACTGGGACCGCGCACTGGGCGCACGTTGGCGGTTTCCTGGTTGGTGTTGCGATAGCGCTTGGCCTGTTGATGGGGCGCGTACTCGATGCCGGCGGCGGAGATCTGCTCTCAGTCGTACTAGGCCGTCAAGCATGGAAGCTCATAGGCAGACCCGGCACAAGCGACCGCGTCGGCCTTCGTCTACCCGGTGTGTAAGTGATGTACCTCACACAAGCAAAAGACTTGTCAGGATTGCCTTATTGAAAAGTTCTATAAATGGAGGATCATGATGTTGTGGGCTATGCACAAGAGTTCCAATTCGTGTCTGTGTGAGTTGCGCTAGTTCTCAAAATGCTTGGCGGTGAAACAGGCCCAAGGTCAATGGGAAATGTCCGCTTACTATCGTGAGGCTGGCGTCTCTGTCGGATGGAAACTTACAAGGCCTGCACAGTGGAATTAGTCGCAAGCGACTTGTTAATTTTGCAAAAGAACTGGCAGTAATCGTGTAGATGCCCGTATCAACTAATGAAAACATGGTTCGGCGGACATTAGATTGGTGATCCGTATGGATGATTGGTGCAGCCGAACGGGCTGTGAACCGTATCGTCCTGTTGGTCGTGACGACGCCCTTGGCTGGCTTGAGAAGGTGTAACGATGACAAAATATAAGGATAGTGTATTGATGAGCAGATATTTCGCAGGAATGATCGGTGTCTTGGTGGTAAGTACATCTGCAATAGCTGGTGATGAGGGCGGCTGTGTTGGGGGAATCGATCCGAGCATTGGGCAACCCGGGTTTAATTCTTCGGTGTATTCGTTGATAACTTATGATGACGGTACAGGCGCAGCGCTCTATGCCGGGGGACTCTTCACAGTGGCCGGTGATAGTAGCGCTTCACGGCTGGCGCGTTGGGACGGTAATACCTGGCAGGAAGTCGGCGGCGGTTTGACCGGGCCAGGTGCTGCGAGCGTACGCACTTTGCTCGTCATTGATGATGGCGATCATGAATCGCTAGTCGTAGGCGGAAATTTCATCCAAGCCGGTAAGGCAACAGTAAAGAACGTCGCAAAGTGGGATGGAATCGAATGGTCGGTACTTGGGGATGGGCTGAACCACAGGGTGCGTGATCTGGAAATCTTTGATGACGGAACTGGGCCTGCCATCTACGCAGCAACCGATATCGGCATCGAACCCGGCGGCGTTTGGAAGTTTGATGGTGAGGCGTGGTCCGTGGTAGGAGCGGGAATCGATGCACCATCGGGCATGGTCCTCGCCCTTGAAGTGTTTGACGAAGGATCAGGACCGCGACTCATTGCTGGGGGAAGCTTCGGGTTTGCCGGGGCTCAAGAGTGTTGCATTGTGCAGTGGGACGGGAAATCATGGTCACTCGTCGGGATCGGCGTGAACGAGGGGGTTTTTTCACTGAAATCATTTGATGATGGCAACGG
>JACZRS010000023.1 GCA_022574595.1 Planctomycetota bacterium
GTGCTGAAGGCCGTCGGCGACCTCCGCGAAAGTGCGCGCGATGCCTGCGTAGTCGGCGCTGCCATCACTGGCTGGCGCAAAGGGCGCATCTACCGCAGCGTCGGAGTGTGCCTCCATCGCGCCAAGGATCTGCGCAAGCGTTCGCCCTTCGACGTACTCCATGGAGTAGTACGGAGTGTTCGCTTCCACGCCCATGCCGTGGACCCGGACGATGTTCTGGTGATCGAGCTTGGCGGCCGTCCTGGCCTCTCTCATAAAACGCTCGAAGGCGCGATCGCTGGCGGCGATGCCTAGTGGCAACACTTTCAGGGCGACACGACGGTCGAGCGAGTTCTGCCATGCATCGTACACGATGCCCATCCCGCCGCGACCGATTTCGCGGCGAATGGTGTAATCTCCAAGTGTGCGGTCAGACGGCATGGATGGCGCGGCACCAGGATCGATGTAACCCTCCAGATGCTCAATCAGATCAGTGCCAAGCTCTGGGTGTTTGGCGAGAATTTCCTGAGGATTGAGTTCGTCGCCTTCGTTCAGGCGATCGACGTAGTAGGCGAACAGTTCCTCGAGTTGCTGTTCTCGAAGCGGATCAACCGCGATGGTGGTGTCACGATTACGGACCATCAATCGTCCCCGTTTCATCGCTCGGCGCAGGGGCCAGCCTAAGGCTCGCAGTGTCGCCGAACGCCAGTTTCAGTTGGCGGGTGGCGCGGAGCAGGAGGTTCTTCACTGCGCTCTCGGAGCGCTCCATCTGATCAGCAATCTTTCGGATCGATTGACCTTCCATGCGCGACAGCTCGAGAACAGTTTGGTGATCGGGGCTCAGCGTCCGAAGCGCCTTCATAAGGCGTTCCTGCCGCTCCTGTCTGCGCAGTCCTCGGGACGGCGATGCAGCATCATCCTGTATGTCGCGTTCAAGACGGAGCGCCGGACGCCGACCCTCGTAACGAACGACATCCAGGGCTACATGAGATGCTATTGCTTGTAGCCAACGGCTAAAGGATTCTTCACCCTGCCATTTGAATCGAGACAAGGAATGAAGGCCCCGGACATATGTGTCCTGCAGCACATCTTCAGGATCGATGCGCTGCCGTATTGCAGGACTCAGCTTAGTTCGGATCGAGGCAAGCAGGCGAGACCGCAGAGGCTCGAATAACTCATCAAAAGCTTGCAGGTCTCCGCTTTGGGCAAGCTCAACTAAGTCTTTTACTCGAATATCATCCAGCATGATTGTGCTCATCTCAACCATCTATCGTTGGTTGCTCTCAATAGTCTCGCGCATGATCAACGAATTTACTGATTATTATACTCCTACTCAGGGGCTGCCCCGTGGAGTCCGAGCCCAAAATTACGCCCTCACTGCCCGGCAAGCCGTGAAGGGCATGACTGCGGCAAGGCCAACTTCATATATAAGGGTTGCTCTCGGGGAGTTTGCCATTGAGTAAGTCCCAAATCGGGACATGTATCCACAAATACTATTTCTGGCACTGAAAGAGCATATTTGAACTTGCCTGCTTGTGAATACTGCTCGAGCGTAGTAGTATCCGTTAATTACTTTCAGTGCTGGTAGGCGGACTTTCATATCATTTGACTCCTCGTCTGCTGGCGATTCCGACGTAGATCAACCCCGAGGATCCCGTTCGGCACAAGAGACTCGGGTTACGGAAAATGCAGTTATGAAGCTCTACATTGGAAATCTGTCGTTTGACAGTACAGAGGATGATATTCGCGAACTCTTCAGCCAGTATGGTGAAATCGTGGATGTCAGTTTAATCACAGATCGAGAAACCGGCAGGCCCCGAGGATTTGGATTCATCGAGTTTAAGGAAGAATCCTCTGGCCGCGAGGCAATTAGCGGATTAGACGGAACTGAATTCGCTTCTCGTCAACTCAAAGTTAACGAAGCAAAACCTCGAACCGAACGCACTGGCGGCGGTGGTGGTGGTGGAAGGAGAAACTGGTAATTAGCAACCCACTTCGCATGGGACTCTAATTAACGAACAAATAACGTCACCTCTTATGGTGGCGTTTTTTATGCGCTATATTTAATCCCACGATTTTTTTGTTGTATCACAAAGCATATAAAAACCCTGCCCAGCGTTTTTTAGCTTTCCTTCAGCTACCAGCGCTTCCCATACTGCTCTGGGAAAATCATTTGGAGGGAGAATCGCATCAAAGTCAGCTTTCTTTCCCCCAGACATCGGACCAACACCAAGCTTGGATTCGTGATCAAGTCGAATGAGCTTCATGCGCTTTCGAAATGCACGCATAGCTGTCCTCAGGGTCTCATGGGGAATCTCAGCAGCAACTTTCTTCGGCTTATTGTTTGCAGGCTCTACTTCAAGGCCACGCAATTTTCGAATCATCCTTTGCAATACATCAATATCACGCGATGCGATGATACTTGCTGCTTCGCCGCTATCTGCATTAGTTTTTAGTAGTAATTGATGTATAGCTCCCCAAACCGCACCAGGCGTTTCCCCTTGGCTTTGGCTAATTTCATCCGCCTTTGCTCGAAGCTCTACAAGTGCAGCTTCAGATTGATCTGGTGCAGGTTGCCCCGATCCGTGTCCATGCTTCTTTCGTTTTCGCTTGGGTTTGGACATTTCTAAACCCTAGGGGTTGCCAGGCACTTCGACCAGTAAAAGGTTAAATTGCATTTGATAAATGGCGATTAGAGCTTTATGCGCTATGATCTCCGCTTAATGCTACACCCAGCCGACCCTAACCTGCGAAACGTGGCGATTATCGCCCACGTCGATCATGGCAAGACCACCCTTGTGGATGCTCTGCTTGCAAGTTGTGGCTCGCTTGATGATAGAAAAGAGCCAACTGATTGCGTGCTCGATTCCGACCCTCTTGAACGCGAGCGCGGTATCACCATCTTCTCCAAGAATTGTGCAATTACATTTCGTCCCACAGATGGTGATCACGCAGGCGAAACTTTTCGCATAAACCTTATCGATACGCCAGGCCACGCAGATTTCGGAGGTGAAGTTGAGCGTGTATTAAAGATGGCGGATGGTGTGTTATTGCTTATTGATGCTTTTGAGGGGCCTATGCCTCAAACTCGCTTTGTGCTTGGTAAAGCTTTAGAACTTGATCATCCTCTAATTGTGGTTGTCAATAAATGTGATAGAGTTGATGCGAGGCCTGATGAGGTTATTTCCGAGGTCTTTGATTTATTAGTCGCGCTTGATGCTAGTGATGAGCGTCTGGACTTCCCGGTAATTTATGCATCAGGCCGAGATGGTTGGGCATCAGAGGATGCTGAGAAACCAAGCGACAACATACAGCCGCTACTTCACGCAATAACCAAGCATCTTCCCGCGCCGGTGGGATATTCAGATGTGCCGCTTCAAATGTTAATTACCACGCAGGATTATTCCTCTTATGTGGGCCGCATAGCCATAGGCCGCATCTTTTCCGGTGCAATAAGCTCCGGTCAAATGGTTAGTATTTGTCAAGCTGATGGTACAAGTCGCCTGGCAAAAGTGCAGAAACTACTTCGCTTCGAGGATTTGGGGAGAACGCCTACGGATGTTGTCCAGGTAGGTGACCTTTGTGCAGTTGAAGGGCTTGGCGATTTTGAGATAGGCGACACTATTGCCTGTCCTGATGTGCCGAACCCTATTGCGCGGGTTTCGGTGGATGAGCCTACACTGCATATGCTGTTTAGAATTAACGATTCGCCGTTTTCTGGTAAAGAAGGCAAGTACGTTACTTCCAGGCAATTATCTGAAAGACTTCAGCGTGAACTAAGGTCAAACTTGGCGCTGCGTGTAGAACCGGGCAAGACATCAGAAGAATTCCACGTCTCAGGTAGAGGATTACTGCACCTGGGTATTTTGCTGGAGAATATGCGCCGTGAAGGATATGAGCTTTCCGTCGGCCGACCTGAGGTTATTGAAAAAGAAATCGATGGCCTGCGCTGCGAGCCCATCGAAATGCTTACCGTTGATGTGAATCAAGAAAACGTAGGCCCGGTGCTTGAACTATTAGGTTCGCGTGGTGGTGAGATTCAATCACTTGAGCCGCGCGGTGAGCGGATGCACGTTGAATGTGAAATACCCGCCCGTGGATTGATTGGTTTGCGCAGCAGAATGTTAACCGCCACCGCTGGGGAAGCGGTTATGTATCATAGCTTTCAGCGCTATGCACCTATGCGCAATATCGATCAAAGTAGAGCCAACGGCGTGATGGTTGCAACCGAAACCGGTGAAGCAAAAACTTATTCGTTACTAAATCTATCTGAGCGCGGCATAATGTTTGTCAAACCTCAAGAGCGCATATATGCGGGTCAGATTGTTGGAGAAAATAGTCGCGATAATGATTTGGGAGTGAATGTCGCAAAGGGTAAAGCATTTTCCAATGTGCGCGAATCAACCAAGGAAGCCACGGTGGTGCTAAAGGCTCCACGAACAATCTCCCTTGAAGCTGCTCTTGAATACATAGAGTCCGATGAACTGGTGGAAATTACGCCCAAGTCGATTAGACTTCGCAAGAAAATACTCTCTGAAAGTGAACGTAAGCGGTCGGATAGGCATAAGAAAACAGCCGCTGCGGGGAAACGCTAGGTAGAGCAGTAATTTGGTACAGGGGGCCACCGACAGCGAGTCTGCGAGTCGTCGGTGTGGTTCGCGAGGAAATCTTCCAAACTCACTGACGACTGCGCTTCGCTACGCTGTCAGTGGCACACTATCAAGAATTACCGATATTTAATCCTTGACAAGCTCCTGTCGATATATAAAGTGGATGAAGTAAGAGTCAGCCTTAGGAAAATTCGGGGCTGGCCGACTAACCAGGCGTGATCGTTTCACAGGCCTGCTAATTAAACTCTTCTAGAGGTAACTGTTGTATGGAAACCGTTGTCACACAATTCGATTCGTCGCAAGACGGGATATGCTGACCGGTTTAGCTGCACACAGTTTCTATAACTGATAAATAAGCTTAGCAGGCCGCAATCCCAGCGGCCTGTTTCGTTTCAGGCTTCTTGCCCCCTTCTTGTCCCTCTCCCTCTGGGAGAGGCTAGGTGAGGGTTCTTAAAAGAACAAGAAAAGACCCTCACCTCGCCCTAGGCGAGTCGCCTTCGGAGACCCAACCCTCTCCCAATGGGAGAGGGAGTAAGAAGAAGCGCTCCTTCTCGTCTTTGCGACAACAACTCAAAACCAACAACAGTTTTAGTTATGTGTTGCGCTCATTTACGCGCAACCAATTCGCAAACGAGATTTTCCTATTTTGGAGCTAAGAATCCAATGCAATTTGATATTCAGCACGTAGAAGCAATCCAACCATTCATTGATGAGGGTTGGCTGTCAGAAATTTTATATGAAGTAAAAAGTGGCAAGGAAGCTACAGTATTTTGTTGTGCAGGTGGCCCGCGCGCCAAGATGCCGCTGGTTGCTGCCAAGGTCTATCGGCCTATCGAAACGCGTCAGTTTCGTAACGATTCAATGTACATAGGCGGCAGATTGCACATGGCCCGTGAAGGTAGAGCTAAACGAGCAGTACAAAATAAGAGCGCATTTGGTAAAAAAGTCCAGTACGGAACGTGGATGTATGAAGAATGGGAAACCATGAACGTGCTATACGATTCGGGCGCAGATGTACCGAAGCCGCTCGCAATTGGTGAGCGTGCGATTCTTATGCCGTTTTTAGGTGATCTAACAGGAGCTTCACCTATGCTTTACGAACTATCACCCGATCGTGCAACCGCCGCGCGCATCATTGATGATGTCTTGTGGAATATCGAGCTAATGCTTAATTGTGATTGTGTACATGGCGATCTGTCGCCTTACAACATCTTGTTTCACAATGGCCGAGCTGTGATAATTGATTTCCCCCAGGCAACCGACCCGCGTCTTAATGAAAATGGATACAAGCTGCTATTCCGTGATATTGATAATGTTTGCAACTGGGCACAAAAGCACGGCATAAACCGACCCGCAAACAGAATAATGAGCAATCTATGGCGAAGATTCATACACGGTGAATTGGGGTGAGGTTGTGGAGAAGGTAGGGCAGGCCTTGGGCCTGCCGGTTTTTGTGTTGTGATGTAAGAACGGCAGGCTCAAAGCCTGCCCTACAAGCTGCCCAACAGATTATGCACGGGCGAGGCGCCCGTGCTACTTTTGAGGAGAAAATCCAGGCGAGCCGGCCTATCCCCAGGCCGAGTGATTTCGATTGTACGATTAACCTAGTTTTGACGTTGCTCGGGGCGGGAACGCCCCGGCTCGCTAGCTGTTTAGAATTATGTCGCGTTGTAAGAACGGCAGGCTCAAAGCCTGCGCTACGGATTATGCACGGGCGAGACGCCCGTGCTACCAAGAATGCGAGCGAGCTATTCTTTGTTCCAAACAGGTAATCGGCCGGGGGTCCAGTTTACGCCTGCTGCATCGAGTTTGGAATGTAGTGCCTTTAGATCGGCATCTATCAAGTTGCGCAATTGCTCAAGCACTTCGCCGAATTCGCTGGCTGCGTATTCGTAAGCATCGCGCTGGGTTTGTGTTGGTGGAGCTGTCATGTTCCAACTGGAAACAGCAAATTGAACCTGGCCGCGAATACCTGGAAGCGTCGGCTCTTGATAGCGGCTGGGCAGATTGTCGCCGTTTAACGCTAAAGAAATATCCTTAAGGCGATTATTCAGTTCATGGGCTTCGTGGGCAAGTGTTTGATCAGCATCGGGCGTATTAAATACCGCTTTTGCGATTCCTGTGATTTGATCTTGCGCTTCAGAAAGCGCCTTACCGGCTGCTTGAACTGCTGAGTAAAGTTTTACCACTTTTTTATGGAATGCGTTTATCTCAGCTTGATCTTCCGGCTGGAAAGTGCCTCGCGCTAACGGCACAATGTTAAACGGCTCAGGTTCAGTAAGATCAGTTATTTCACCATTAACCTGTTTAGAAATCGTTACCGTATAAGTACCAGGAAGTACCGGCGGACCACCACGCCTGCCAGCACCTCTCATGCGCAGATTCCATGAAGTTCGATGCACGCCTTTACCGGTTGAACCGTTTATGCGATTAACGATTTGGCCATCCACATCTCGAATTGTCAGAAATACCGAAGCAGATCGCGTTTTATCTTTTTCGCGCAACTTGTCGTATTCCGGACTGGTTGCATCTGAGTCCATCTTTGGGCCGGTCTCGACACTCTTTTTTATGTGGTAAGTAAACACCGCACCAAATGGCGGATTGGCAGCCGTCCAGTAGGATGATCCTTGGGAACCGCGTGATGTTCCGCTTGGAATATAAAAAAGCGCATCCTTAATGGGGAAAATGTGTGCATCCTTATCAAGAACTTCAGTCGTTACAGATTGCAAGGGGGAGTAGTCATCGAGAATGTAAAAACCTCTGCCAAAGGTTGCAAACGCAAGGTCGTTTTCTCTTCTCTGTATGTCAATGTCGCGCACGGAAATTGTTGGCAATCCTTTAATCTTCAGCCATTTATTACCGCTATTAAGAGTGTAATAAGCTCCAAACTCCGTTCCCACAAAGAGCAGTTCGCTTTTAACGTGATCTTCTGCGATTGAATAGACGATTTCACGTTTACCTAAATCACCTGAGATAGCTTCCCAAGATTGGCCGCGATCAGTGCTTCTTAGAATGTAAGGCTTAAAGTCGCCGTTTTTGTGGTTATCAAAAGTTGCGTAGACTGTATCACTATCGTGGCGTGAAGCTGTTAGGCAACTTACATAGGACATGTGCGGAACGCCGGGCAGCGCATCGATCTTTCTCCAATTCTCACCGCCATTTTCAGTAACCTGAATAAGCCCATCATCTGTGCCTACATAAATAAGCCCTTCAATAAGAGGCGATTCACTAAGCGCAACCGTACTTCCATAAAACGAAGTGTTTTCGTGTTTGGCGACGGCATCAACTGGCTGAACCTTGCCCATTACTTCCAGTTCGTTGCGATCAATGCCGCGGGTTAGATCACCACTAATTGTTTTCCAGCTATTACCTCGATCATCAGATTGATAAAGTCTGCGCCCGCCGAAGTAGATACGAGTATGGGAATGTGGGCTAATTAATAGCGGAGCGTCCCAGTTAAAAACGTGCGGTTCATCACCGGGCTTTGGGCGAGGCTTGATATCAGTATTTTCACCGGTTAGTCGATCGTGACGTACAAGTCCGCCGTATTGCCATTGACTGTAAACGATATTAGGGTTTTCGTAATCTACTTGTGTTTCAAAGCCATCTCCTCCAACGGTTACGAACCAATCTTCATTTGACATAGAGCGATTTGTGCTGCGTGATGGTCCGCCCAGCGTTGCATTATCTTGTGTTCCGCCATATACGAAATAAAACGGCTTGGAGTTATCGACGCTTACTCGATAAAACTGAGTAATAGGCAAGTTAGCTTTATACTGCCATGTAGCCGTTCTATCGAACGATTCATAAACACCGCCGTCGCAGCCTACGATCATGTGCGCAGTATTTGTCGGGTCGATCCAAAGTGCGTGATTATCAACGTGACGATTTCTGCCCTGTGAGTTTTTGAAGGTTTTGCCACCATCTTCTGTAACCATCAGATATGTATCGCAGAGATAAACACGATCGACATCATGCGGATCGCAGATGATCTCGTTGTAGTACATTGGCGCGCTTGTTGATTGGCTACTACGTTTTTGGAAACTAGCGCCTCGATCAGTTGATCGGTAGAAACCGCTTTGCCCTTTCTTTGCTTCAACAACTGCATAGATCACATCAGGGTTTGCCGGTGATATATCTAAGCCGATTTTACCTTTATCTGAGCCGGGCAAGCCTTTGGTTAGCTCAGCCCAAGTCTTTCCGCCATCGATTGATTTGTGTATTCCCGAACCAGGACCGCCATCGATCATTGTCCAAACTCTTCTGCGGCGCTGGTATGTTGAAGCGTAGAGCACCATGGAATTGCGCGGATCCAAGTGAATTTCATTAGCGCCCGTATCATCGTTTATGTGCAGAATTCGCTGCCAGGTTTTTCCACCATCAATAGTCTTGTAAAGTCCACGATCTCCTCCATCTCGCCACAACGGGCCTTGCGCAGCTACGTAAACAATGTCAGAATTTCGCGGGTCGATAGCGATCATGCCAATATGCTCAGACTCGTGCAATCCCATATTCTTAAAGGTCTTTCCTCCATCTATTGATTTGTAAACACCATCGCCGAAGGAAACACTTCGCTGGGAATTACTTTCGCCGGTTCCTACCCAAACTACATTAGTGTTGCTTGGATCTATTTCAACGCATCCAATGGAGTATGAGCCTTGACTATCAAATATTGGAGAGAAGGTTGTGCCGTTGTTTGTGGTTTTCCATACTCCACCTGAGCAGACCGCAACATAGTATTCGCTATGGTTATTGGGGTTAACCGCAAAGTCACCTATGCGACCTGACATTAATGCTGGCCCGATGGATCGAGCCTTAAGCGCAGCGAAAGTTGAAGCAGTTATTTTTTCCGCAACATCTTGAACTTGCTCTTCTGGTTTCAATGCTACAGGTGCTTGTTTTTCTGAATCCTTAGGCTCAATAGACGTCCGGTCATGAGGCTCTTGGGCGTAAAGCGAGCTACTAGCTATAGCCAAACAAACAGCAAATATGGGTAAACGTTTCATGCTTTCTCCTAGCCCACAATCTACAGAATATTAGTTGAGCCTCTAGGATACAGCCCTTGCTCCTAGAACACTACGCGGAAGTGAATTTCCTTGTCCCTCAAGCTTCAATAACAGAAAAAAGCGATCTGCAGTGAAACTGGGTTGTGCTTTTATAGGTATATAACTATGTTACTATTTATTAAAAGGATTCTCTAATGCCAAAGTTTGTTCTTAAAATTGCAGCAGTTTCATCGGCAATGTTGCTCTCCCAGAGCGTTCTTGCAATTGAAGATGTGCAGGACAAGGCTGTTATTGAGGCTGGAATTAATTATGTTCCGGGCGAAATAATTGTTAAATTCAACCAGCAACCTCAGCAAGCCAGTTTGGCAACTGTCGAGGGTATTCTTGGTCCAAATCGCGTGCAGTGGAAAATGCCTCACCATGCTCCCTACACCAAAGGCAGGCCAAACGAGCCACATCCACTGAGTTATTTTAGGTTAGTGGTAGTAGACTCTAAATTGGATATTGTTTCATTAAGCGAGCAAATCTCAGCCTTGGCGGCGGTTGAATATGCATCGGTTAACAATCGCCCCGAACCAACTCATCTGCCTAATGATCCCTTGTTTAATCAGCAATGGGCGCATCAGAAGATAAGCTCCGAAGGTGCATGGGATATTTCAACTGGCAGTAACGAAATCATAGTTGGTGTTATCGATACCGGATGTCTAATTAATCACGAAGATATTCAAGCAAACCTCTGGGTAAATGATGATCCACCCAACGGTATTGATGATGATGGCAACGGTTTTATTGATGACACTTACGGATGGAATTTTGTCAACAACAATAATGATATTTCTGATGTTTTTGGTCATGGCACTCAAGTATCAGGCATCGTTGCAGGCAGAATAGATAACGGTCTAGGTATTGCTGGCATAGGAAATCTAACTGTTATGACTTCCAAGTGGTGGCATCTATCTGGTGGTGAATTTTCGGCTGCGGAAAGTGTTTACTATGCAATCGATAATGGCGCGCATGTGCTTAATCTCAGCCTGGGTTGTCAATGTCTGCTACCAATGCTTGAGGCTGCGGTTAATGATGCACATGCAGCTGGTCTTGTAGTAGTAGCATCATCAGGAAATTCAGCAACAAGCCAGCCAGCTTATCCAGCAGCATATCCAAATGTTATGGCTGTAGCTGCAATTACTATCAACGACCAGCTTGCAGGATTTAGTAATTGGGGGCCACATCTCGACGTCGGCGCTCCCAGCCCGAATATTTTAACTGCAAGTAATGCTGGCCCAACCCAATACACCCCTTCATTCGGCGGTACTTCTGCAGCTGCTCCTCACGTGGCAGGCCTAGCTGGGCTGGTACTATCAGTTGATCCGACACTTACAAATGATGAAGTACGAGCTCTGATTAACGAAAATGCTGATGACCTGGGTGCAAAAGGCTTTGATGAATTCTTCGGCAACGGACGCATCAATTCCCAGGCAACTCTTGAAGCTATTAGCTTGTCTTGCCCAGCAGACTTAGATGGCGATGCTTCTGTAGGAACATCAGATCTTCTAGTACTATTTAGTCTCTGGGGGACAAACCCCGGTGGTCCACCCGACCTGGATGGTGATGGTGTTGTTAACACTAGTGATATACTAGTGCTGTTTGCAAATTGGGGACCGTGTAAGTAAGAAGGCACTGGAAGCTAATCACTAGTACTTAACCACCGACGCCCTTGGATAACAATCCATGGGTTGATTTTGAAGATGGCATCAAGGCAACAAGGCATCAAGAAGCAGCCTCGGCTAATACCTAAAGCTACAAATTGAGACTCAGATTCACTAATTAGTAGCCTTTTTTCTTAATTAACCCTGAGCAATTACGCAGGGTTCTTGACGGGGGGAGGCAGCAGTTGTTAACCTTTATATGTACCTTTATTTTTAAGGAGAATGAAGTGAGTACAACACTGCATCAAAGATCTATCGTTAGGCTAACTGTCCTAGTCGCATTTACGTTGGCATTCGGGTTTGCATCGGTTGCTGAGGCTCAACGCGGGCCTGGAAGAGGTGGTGGTCGAGGTGGTGGCGAGAGGCAAGCGGAAAAGTCAGGCGATAAGGGTGATAAGAAAGACAAGATCAAACCATACGATGAAGTGATAACCGATAAGGCCCAAACCAAACGCGGGCTATTTCATGTACATACCATTGATGACGATCTCTATTACGAAATACCCTTAGATGCATTTGACAAGGACATGCTATGGGTTACTTCAGTTGCCCAGACGACCGCTGGATCATCCTACGCAGGTATGCCCGCTGGTGAGAGGGTTGTCCGATGGGAAATGCGAGGCGAAAAGGTGCTGCTTCGTGATGTGCGCTATGGCATCCGGGCCGATACTGATGATCCAATTGCAGATGCGGTTAAAGCATCAAATCTTGCGCCGATCATTAAGGTATTTCCAGTTAAAGCTTATGGCACGGACAAGAAGCCGGTGATTAAGGTCACGGATTTGTTCACCAAAGATGTCGCTGAGTTCAGCGCCAAGCGAACACTGAATGCTGGTAATATGGATAGCGGCCGCTCGTTTATTGAGCAGGTCAAAGCTTTCCCGCATAATATCGAGATCAAGGTGCTGGCCACGTATAAGCCGTCATCAAGTGATGACAGCCGTAGCAGCGGCAGCAGCCGACGCCGAGGCCCCGCCACCAGCGGTATCACCGCCATGATCCATCACAGCATGGTTAAGCTACCTGATAACCCCATGAAGCCAAGGCGACATGACTCGCGGGTCGGGTTCTTCAGCGTACGCTTCGTTGATTTTGCGGATGACAAGAACCATGAGGCAGAAACTGTTAGATACATAACTCGCTGGCGCTTGGAAAAAAAGGACAGTGAAGCGGAGCTTTCTGATCCGGTTAAGCCCATTGTTTTTTACGTCGGTCGTGGTACGCCCCAGAAGTGGAAATCCTACGTAAAGGCTGGGATAGAAGATTGGCAGCCGGCCTTTGAAGCGGCGGGGTTTAGTAACGCCATTCTAGGCGAGTACGCGCCTGATCCTGCGGACGATCCAGAATGGGACGCAGAAGATGCACGTATCTCTACAATTCGTTGGCTCCCAGCCAGCATCAAGAACGCCTTTGGCCCGCACGTTAGCGATCCACGTACTGGCGAAATCCTTGAAGCCGATGTTCGCATGTATCACAATATTCAGAAACTCGTGCGCGATTGGTACTTTGTACAAGCAGCGGCTGTCGATGAACGAGCACAAAAACTTCCAATGCCTGATGATTTAATTGGTGAGTTGATTCGTTTTGTCGTGGCGCACGAAGTCGGCCATTCGCTTGGTTTTCCACACAATATGAAAGCATCATCGAGCTATACCATCGAGCAACTGCGTGATGCTGAGTGGGTTAAAAATAACGGCACAGCTCCATCAATCATGGACTACGCACGCTTTAACTATGTTGCGCAGCCGGGCGATGGCGCAGGCCTGCTTCCTGCGGTTGGTCCCTATGATTATTTTGCTGCCGAGTGGGGATATCGTCAATTTGCTGATGATGCAGATGAGAAAGCTGAGCTGGAAGCGCTTGCTAAGAAACAGATCAGTGAGCCTATGTTCCGCTATGGTGGCGGCGGTGATCCGACCGCACAAACCGAGGATCTTTCCAACCAAGCTGTTAAAGCTACTGAGCTAGGTCTAAAGAACCTTGAGCGCATCGCAGCACTAATTGTTGATGCAACATCCACTGAAGGTGAGGACTATCACCTGCTTGACAATATGTATAACGAATTGTTTAGCCAGTGGAATCGCGAGATGGGACACGTTGCAAACGTAGTTGGTGGTGTGGAGCAAATCAATCTCTACTACGGCGATGCCGATCAGCGATTCTTCCCACTTGATGCTGATTATCAGCGACAAGCAGTTGGATTTCTTGTCGAAAACGCATTGCGCACGCCAGTGAAATTTATATCGCCGGATATTACTTTGCGTTTAACTGCTGAAGGTGTAGCAAGCCGTGTGCTTAGTGCGCAAAGTCGTCTGCTAAGAACGCTGGTTAATAGTCGTCGAATCAATCGCATGGCTGAGCACGCTGAGAGAGAAGGATACGATGCATATACGCCGACTGAATTGCTGGCAGATCTGCGCAATGGCCTTTATAGCGAACTAAGTGATCAGCCAATAGATGTTGATGTTTATCGCCGAAACTTGCAGCGAACATATATTGATATGCTGGGCAAGATGATCGAAAATCCTAGTGCCAGCTCGGATCTTCCTGCCCTTGCGCGTGCTGAACTTCAAGCGATCAAGAAGGCAATTGCATCGAGTGATTCTAATGCTGCTGCCAATGAAGTTGTCAAGGCGCACTTAGTTGATTTAACTGCTCGCATTGAAGCAGCGCTCGACCACCGTGCAACACGCAGAGCTTCAGCAGCGCCAGCCGCGCAAACTGGAAGGCGTAGAGGCGCAGAAGAAGATCCGTTATACAAGAGTTGGTGTTCGCAGCCACTTGAACAACACGATCACTAAATTAAGAGGCGTGGTCACTTAAGTGACCACGCCTCGTTAGTTAATTGTGTTTAGCCGCAGGCCCAAGCACAGGCTGCACCCACGCCATCTCCATGTCACCCTCTGCAAATGGGTTAGGATGTTTGCGCGAAGAAGTTATCCGTGCACGAACGTAAAGCTCATCGCCTTTCATTTTATACTTTGGCTTCAAATCGTTTGTGCAGGCTAGAACTTCGCCTACCTCAATTACCTCGCCGTCAACCAAACGAGAGCCTAGAAAATCGGTTCTATAAGTCACGCCATCTTCTGGGACTATGCTAAGGCTAATAGACCGGCTGCTGGACTTGATTTTCTTCAGTTTCACACCGGTGGAAGCATAAAACTCCCCATTGCGCATAGCCTTTACAATAGAATCGGCTGTGAGTTTGTTTGATTTCACCCATACCCAGCCGCGTCCGGGTTGTGATGTTTTCCCCTTACCATGGTGATTGTGTGTGTCATCCGTGGCTAGCCCATAAAGCAATCCAAGATCGAGATCGGTCAATCGAAGTGTCAGCGCGATATCCCACATTTTGTCAGCGCTTGGTGTGTTCTCATCGCCATTGGTTAATACACCGCGGTGTCCGTTGTAAACTTCAAAGAAGCGTTCGCCTTTTATTCTTGCGATTGTTTGGGCATTGATTGCATGCCCCATATTGGGATGATTAATATGAGCAAACATCGGCTGATTGAATCGTTTAGATTGTTCTATAACCGCGTCAAAATTTCGTTGAATTGTGTCTAGTACCGAGTCGCCATGTTGAGGCGGGATAAGCTCATTGATATTTACTGCGTTAATATGAACTGCTGCGCGCTCAAAACTATCCGTGATCTCCTCGCCTTGGATCATTATAAACTTACCATTAATTTCAAACTTATCGCGCAGTTGCGGCAACGTTTTTAGTAGCATTTCTCTTGTGCCATCGATATCTCGCTTCACTACCCAAACAGGCCCAAAGCGTTTTTCAAGATCCTCAATATGTTCATCAAGTAACGGCCTCCAATCGTCTCTCCCAATTGGATACCATTTTTCACCATGTGAAAGTATGTTGTGATCAGATAAAACGAGAAAGTTGTAATTATGATTCACATACCAATCAACCACATGCTCAGGTGCAGCATTCCCATCGGACCAGTACGTATGCGTGTGGGTATTACCCTTGTACCAATGTGAGCAGCCGCTAAGCAGGCTGCAAGTAAGAAGTGAAAATACTGTAATGGTTATCTTGTTTTTCATTGCTGCATTGTAGTAGAAATGTGAGCAAATCAAAGTAAAAACCCACGGATTGGTATCCGTGGGCCTCAGGGGGATTATTACTAATTATTGCTTATACCGCTGCTAGTGATTTTGCCTTGGCAAAGCGTTCAGCAACTGCGGACCAATTCACAACATTCCAGAACGCAGCAATATAATCTGGACGACGGTTTTGATAATTCAGATAGTAAGCATGCTCCCAAACATCAAGGCCAAGGATAGGCGTGCCGGGGCAATCGCAAACACCTTTCATAGTTGGATTATCCTGATTGGCTGTTGAGCAAACACAAAGCGAACCATTTTCGCCAACGGTTAACCAGGCCCAGCCAGAGCCGAAACGAGTAGTAGCGGCGTTAGCAAACTTTGTCTTAAAATCTTCAAACGATCCGCAGCAGTCATTGATAGCTTGGTCTAATTCTCCATCAGGCTCACCGCCGCCCCCATTTCCCGCAGGCGCCATGATCGTCCAGAACAAACTGTGGTTGAAGTGGCCGCCCCCGTTGTTACGAACTGCACCACGTATTTTTTCAGGTACAGCATCTAAGTTAGAAACCAATTCTTCAATTGACTTGGATTCTAAATCGGAGTTGCCAGCAATTGCATCATTTAGTTTGGTGATGTAAGCGTTGTGATGTTTGCCGTGATGAATCTGCATGGTCTTTGAGTCAATATGAGGTTCCAAGGCCTCATGTGCATAAGGTAGATCTGGAAGTGTAAAAGCCATTAGTGTTCTCCTTACTAAGGCCGAGATGGACTCGGCGTATCTTTTTAAGCATATCCCTCTTGCCTCCAAGGGCGGTACTTAGTCCATTGCGAGGTATTCTAGCATGAAATCGCATCGATTTGGTGCTCTGGGCTAATGAAATCATCCAGCAAGCCGGAATTGGACGATCACCCCCTTGGTGAGTCCACAGTGCCAATGGTAGTATTAGAAGCTAGTTCGCTAGAAGCGAGGCCTATCAGGAGGTGATTTCATGGGCAAGTCAGAAAAACACACGATCGTTGAGGGTGTGGATTTTTCACAGGTCTTAGCATTTCCTAAGATTTTGCGAGCGATCACAATGAGCTTTGCGCCAGGACGCTTGGCGCTAGGTCTGTTAATGGTCGTTGCGATTTTGACTGCTGGTCGGATCTGGGATGGGGTGACTACGCCAACCGTTCACCCAGATGGTTTAATGCGTGGCAAGTGGACCGAAGTAGACCAAGCCCGCGCTCAACCGATTCTGAGAATTGCATTACAGCGATATGTGGACAAGGACAATTTGCCACAGGGTGATCCTGCAGAGTGGGACCTAAAAGCTAGCGATGTTCTAATTCAGGTGCGCGATGGGTATGAAGCTAAACGCGCAGCTGTTGAAGGTGATGAAATCCCAGCATCATTAGCAGAAGAACACTTCCTATCAACAATTCAGATAATCCAAACATATCAGCCTCTCGGTGTTTTCGAAGCTACTGCAGAGCATGTCAGCTCTGGATTTGCTGAGACAATGTACGCAATAGTATTGCTCGAACCCAGTACTTTAATGCTTGAAGCAAGTGAACTTTTTCTATCAACACCTTCTACGTTATGGAGCGATTACAAACTCTTCACGATTGTATTTGCAATTATCCTGGTGCTTGTCCTGGGTATTGGTGGGGGGACACTATCAAGATTATGTGCCTGCGAAATAGCAACAAACCAAAGGATTCGTTTGAATGATGGCGTTGATTTTGCGATAAGCAGTTGGAGGCCGTTGATAGTTTCGCTTGTTCTGCCACTGTTAATCGCAGTCATTCTCTACCTGGTACTAATGGCTGGCGGTTGGTTATTAACACTGCCATTCCTTGATGTACTAGGTGGTCTGCTCTACCCCATAGCGCTGCTGTTAGGTTTCGGCATAACATTCTTACTAATCGGTTACGCATTTGGTTTTAGTTTGCTAGTACCTGCTGTTGCTTGTGAAAAATGTGATGCAGCGGATGCCCAGCAGCGTGCATATCACTATTTCTTAACTAAGCCCCTGCACTTGATAGGCTATGGTTTTGTCGCTTTAATAGGTCTGGCTGTGGGTTTTATCATCGTAAGTAACGTCGGTGAAATGCTGCTAAATATCACATCTGCAGCTGTTGGTACGTGGTCAAACAATCCAGCCTTTGCTGCGAGTCAGTCAGCTTCCGAAGCAATTGCATTATCCTGGCACAGTGAGTTTGCAAGCTCCATGGTATCCTTTTGGAGCGCAATAGTGGGCTACCTGGTAGCTGGCTATGTATTTGCAAACTTCTACAGCGCATCAACAATAGTCTACATGCTAATGCGGCGTGCATGTGACAAGCAGGAACTTACCGAGGTGTGGCAACAAGGCCACATCCCAAGTAGCGCAGTGTCAGACCCTCTTGAGCGGGATGAAGTTATCTGAAAATTGCGTTTATGCAGCTAAAGATTATTTCTTGATTGCGACTGTCTTTTCGCTATCGTTGGATTCGCTCTTGCTGTCACTATCAGCATCACCATCTCCATCTTCATTATTCACCTCATCAGAAACCTGGAAGATAGATTGTGTTCGCAAGACCAGACCACAGTCGCTGCGCAAATGATAAGACTGTACGTGCAATTCATCATTAAATCGTTGCATATCTACTAGAGACATATTAGGTTTACCAGTGTGGTCATCCCAGACAGACATTAGAGTTTGGCCTTCGCTCCCATGCTCAAGCATTTCCCGGTATGTGCCCAGGTAAAGGTGGTC
The DNA here is from genome assembly GCA_022574595.1 of Planctomycetota bacterium. Lineage (GTDB taxonomy): Bacteria > Planctomycetota > Phycisphaerae > Phycisphaerales > SM1A02 > JACZRS01. The sequence goes on from JACZRS010000023.1 coordinate 18,102, forward strand.
GGTAAGGATTTCAGTTTGGATGGAAGTCATATAGATCACATGATCGCCGAACTTTGCTTCATGATCTCTCTCTCCTGCACAAGGCAGCTTAGTAGCAAGCCCACGATCAGGTAGATTTTCAGCATCCTCACAAACAATCTCTACTATGCAAGTTTCATCGTGCTGGAACCGCAAAGCATGGCCACCGCGAAAAATCCAAGCTTCAAATTCATATTCGCCATATTCAATTCGGTGCCTGCTCTCAATGCCAAAAAACTCCGGATGGAGAGCATTTTTATAGACAAGCATGTTGTAGGCCTGAAGGCTAGACGCTTTTGTTGAAAGATTCATAAACCACCCTAGAAAATAAAAGGAGAACGAATCTTTCTCCGCCTCCACCCTTGGGCTTGCATTGTTGCGGATACCGCTGCAAAGGCAACCTAAATCCCCAAATATTTTGAGAGTGGAGAAGCAAGACGGCAGGGGCCGATCTACTGAAATTGGTTGTGGTAATTGATAAATGCCCCATATTTGGGGGTGTAAAGACGGTTTTTGATTGCCATCTTAGGAACATAACAGTACGCTATGCCTAATCTTGCGCGCAGATTGGACTTGTTGAAAGACGAATCTCCCTCGGCTGTAGTAGATGTTTTAAAGGCTACCCTAACATCTGCCGAATCCGCTGAGCGAGAAAAAATTTGTCGAGCACTTATCAACACCGCAAGACCAGCTGCGGTTGAGGCTGTTGTTCGGCATTTGCACAGATTGGACCGTTCAATTGTCCCAATCCTTGGTAGTGGATCAATTGACCTGCGTCCTGTGATGCAGCAGCTAGTTAATCAGCGCAATCGACTGGTGACTCTCAACGCCTTAGATGTAATTGGCTCGCTAGGGCTTGTAGGGTGTCTGGATCTACTTGTTGGGCTTATTAAGTCGTCAACAGATGATGATGTTCGGCACCACGCAGCCACTGTGATTTTAGCTGTCGTAAAATCCACAGTTGGCTCAAATGGAAGGAAACAAACTAATCAGAGAAGTATCGAGCAACTAGATGCCCCTATTACTGATGCACTTCTATCTTATCGAGAACATAGATTTGATGAAGTGCTGATTGCAGCAGCGCTTCTTGCAACTAGGCCTGGTCCTAAATTATTTGCGGTTCTAACGGAGAATGCCCATCCAATCCTCCCTGTTCTTCGAGGTATTGCATCACAAATACGAAGACCCATAGTCAGGCGAAATCTTATCAATTGGCTAACCATCAACGCCCTGCGCGCCCAGGTGCAGCGGCAATTTCACAGATTAAATTCAACAGCAGCATTTGCAGACGTACTAAGCTGTGGGCACTTGCTGCTAGCAAATTCACGCCGTCAGGCATTGAGGCGATTAGATCGCCCAGCTCATTGCATTGCACCTATTACTTTGGCTGTAATGCTTCCGCCGCCGCAGCAAGTTCATTTAGTTAGAATGATACAAAATCTCGATTTACGCAGCAATGCCAGGATTAGCAGTCTGGCTGATCTAATCGCACTTCCCAATGCTGCTGCGAGAATAACTGCTGTTGTAGCGCTATTTGCCCATGAATCAGCGGATGCGAAAAATAGCATTACTCAATTTTGCTTTGATAGAGATAAGTCTGTGGCTATGACCGCAGCTAATCGGGTACTTAACAAACGCCACCAGACCGATGAAACGCTTTTGAGACGCATCGAGCGAACCGTACATCAGCCCATAGTCCGCCAGGCAACGCGTTTGCTCGCATGTCAGAGTGTGACTAATTTCTTTAGCAGATGGATGTTGCTATCGCCAATTGATCGCGTAGTTGCAGCACATTATGCAGCAGCTACCAATCGCAAGTCATTACAAGAAGCGCTATCTAACAAACTCATGGCCGGCAGTCGAGAAGAACGGATTGTTGCAATCTTATTAGTAATACGTTTGCAGATGGCTAGCGCTCTTCACAAACAACTCATAGTTCAAGCATCGTGTAACGATTCACACATCGCAGCCGCAGCAGTAGCAGCGCTAGGTGAAGCACCAACCGTTGCGACAATTGCTTCGGTTCGAGCAGCGTTGAGTCATCGTGATGCTCGCGTTAAAGCCAATGCAATAGAGTCTTCGATGCGTATAGATCCTAGTGCTATTGGACTAATCGCTCCCATGGTTGGTGTTCGAGAAAATAGGCCACGCGCAAATGCTGTAAGAGCTTTAATGCGTACTAAACCTAGTGCAGGGTTACCTCAGCTAAAAGCCATGCTTAGCGATCCAGATCCGCTTCATCGAATCAGTGGCATATGGGCGGCTCAACGATCCGGAACTTTGGCGATCATGAGTCAATTACAAAAGCTTTCAAAACGCGATCACTTTCCTGAAATAAGAAGTCGAGCTGATGTTGCAATGAAGTTCCTATTGCGATCTCCCAGAGCAGTTACCGGAGCAGTTAAATCATGAATCAATCTTTTCTTATATATCAAATGGCTAGCGTAACAGAACCACTTGAGTTAGTTAGGCTTGGCGCTTGGTCGTGGGCGGAAAGCTTACGCATTATTTCTGCCAGCCTTGTGCTGGCACTTGCGCTGGGACTATTCATGATGGGCCTAATGCGCATTATCAATCACGACAGAGCCAGGCATGGTCCAACTGTGCGCCGCCTATGCCAGGCTATGGGGCTTGATATAAGTCAAAGAAAGTTGCTGGTTGATCTCGCAGCCAAATCAGGCCAAACCAGTGCTGCTAGTCTTCTGATCAGCCGTGGAGCATATGATGCAGCTATCCAGCAATATGCCCCGATAGGCATCCAGGCCAACCAACTTAAGACTGTCAGGCGCAAGATCTTTGGCGAGTAACTGCAAGCTTAGCGGTTGGCGTTACACTGTTTGTTCAGTTGTAAACGAGGACCGCTCAAATGGCAGATGAGAATATTGATAAACAAAGACGCCTGGCCAGGCAGCACATAGAAACTGCTAAACTGCTGGGAGTTGATTTTGTGCCCGTAAATGCTGCGGACGAATCAGCTGCTTTCCCAAGTAATGGTGAAACTTTACAAGCTCAAACCACAAGTGCTGCAACTGCGATATTACTTCGTGGTGCTAAAGCTTTACAAACTTTGCCGAAGTTAAATCTGGATGAGAAAATCCAAGCGTTACAAGAACTTTCCAAGCGACACGATGAAACTTGTTCACACTGCACCGTTGCAACTGCGCATACACAAACAGTCTTCGGAGAAGGAAATCCAGATGCTAACTTGATGTTTATTGGCGAAGCGCCTGGGGAAAACGAAGACAAGACTGGTAGGCCGTTCGTTGGTAGGGCGGGTAAGAAGCTCGATGAAATTATTTGCGCAATGGGATATGAACGAAAAGACATATACATTGCAAACGTACTCAAGAGTCGGCCCCCGGAAAATCGCACACCTTTATCCAGTGAGGTCGAACAATGCGCTCAATACTTAGCCGAGCAGATCCGCATAATCCGCCCCAAAGCGCTGGTTGGCCTTGGAGGCCCCGCATCAAAATGGCTCCTTCGCACAAATATTGGCGTGACCAGATTGAGAGGCCAATGGGCAGCATATGAGGACGGAACCCTGCAATTCCCGGTAATGCCCACCTTTCACCCTGCATATTTGCTTAGGAATTACACCCCAGACACCAGAAAAAAGGTCTGGTCGGATATGCAGCAAGTTATGAAATTCCTCGAGCAATCCTGCTCCTAATCGGTCTGTCGGCCTATTTATCAAATGTGTGGAACCACCTGATAACGAGCAGCGAATGAAATAACACAGAGGCCTTAGCTGGTTATTAAGCTTTGGTTTCATAATTTAGCCCCCCCACATTGAGCTCGTCGCGTTGTTCTGCAAGGTGTCGGGCTCTTTTTTTATGACTTCTATGAAGTAAGGCAGAATCCCAGCCACTAATTTTCATTAGACGTCTTGCGAACAATTAGTGTCACCGGGCCATCATTCTCAATACTGACATTCATCATTGCCCCGAATACCCCAAATTTAACAGGTAAATCATGATCAGTTTGCAGGTATCGGCCAACTGCTTCGTAAAGTTTTTTGCCTAGCTCGCCTGCTGCTGCTTTTGCGAAGCTCGGACGGTTTCCTTTAGTGCAGTCGCCTGCAAGAGTAAATTGGCTTACCAACAGGATTTCACCATTAATATCCTGAACGCTGCGATTCATTTTGCCTTGTTCATCAGCAAATATCCGCAGTCTTGCAAGCTTGCCGGCAATCCATTTTGCATGCTCTTGGCTGTCACCTTCTTCAACACCAAGCAAGATACATAGGCCTTGTTTAATAGTTTCCAGATATGGTGGCTCCTCTACTTTTACCGATGCTTGGGAAACTCGCTGAACCACCGCGATCATTACCTATTCTCCATAAAATCAAATTACAGCCATAGCTGCGCTTGTGACCATCGCCAGGCCTTTTTCATCGAACGCTTGACGATAATCAATTAGCTCAACAATCGGCTCATCAACCAGCATTAACACCGCAGCCATATTTCCTATGCTGCACCATCGCGTGGGATTCTTATTCCATTTCATAGCTGAGAGAAATTCTTCACAATCTCCAGCAATGAACTTTGATAGCATTTCCCGGTCGTGTCTCTCAACATCAAAGCGTCGCTGCTCATCAACTGCACGGGGCTCGCCGAACTGCGGACCAACGTGACTCAGGTCGCTGGAAGCTATGAATAAAGTCTCGCCACCAACTCCTTCCAGGATCTCTTTTAAGGTTGAAACAAACTTCGGCGTTTCGATGCGCTGCTCATCGTCCTCGATCATTTCCGTTAATGGATCTGGAATCAATGCTGCAACGATCGGCACATCATCAAAGAAGTATTGCACCCAAGGCAGATGAAGCTGGATTGAATGTTCTGCAATGTGATCAAGCTGATCGATCGTAAGAGGTTGCCCAAGCTCTTCCAGCAAAGCACCTACAACAATCGTATCAGATGGATTCGTTCCCATCGGCGATTCAAATCCGTATTCAGATAACACAACTCCATCACCGATTCCGAAATGGTTGGTTCCTAGAATTACAACACGATCTGGTGGCGCGAGATTGCGCAAACAGTGATATGCAGCTGCGTAGTTAGGCCATCCTCTTTGATAATCAAGGTGGGGCGCGATTATGGCCTTAGCCGGTGCTTCGAGTTCAGGATCTTCTGTTTGCTCCAGGTATTCTTCGATTGCGGTTGTGCAATCACTTGCAGTTTTACCCATTGATAGAGAAGCAGTAGCTGGGAATGAGCCATGGGCTTCGAGTTTTTCTCGCAGCTGAGCTTCGAGTTTTTCAAACGTTGGCCCCCAAAGAAGCCCAAGCTTGTCGAGCTGCTTAGATAGTTCTACTAGTTGATCAAGATCGCTGCTGATTCGTTCTGCTATTTCTTCCAGATGCTGCTGGCCTTGGAATTGTTGCAGGATTGGCAGAATATGAGCAGGGATGACCATGGTCTGTTTGACCAACATGGTTGGGTCGCGCAGAGCTACGTATTGCTTGCCGTCCTTTTGAACAGGTACAGGCTGCACCGGCCTTAGGTGTGGCTTAGTTATGTGATCTGGTAAAGAGTCAAGTGACATAAATGTTTCGCTTCGGTTGGTGTATTTATGAGTTCGCGTGTTAAAAGTTGTAGGTCGAGGATATGGCCTGACATGGCATTTTGACAAGGCGAGGAGGGTCACAACGCCTTGATGCATGATACCTAGAGTGTTTATGGTTCCTTCTGGATCATAAACCGGTACGATGTAGGCTGAAAACTCAATTGAATGAAGGATATATCCATGGCGGAATCCGACAAGACTGCTGATCGGGAAGGCATAAGCAGCGATGAACCGCGGAGCGCACAGAAAGCTGACTGGGCGGCTGTAAGTACGGTGTCATTAGATATGGGCAAGCGCTTCGGGCAGCTCATAGGCCGATACAAGATCGTTCGTGTTCTCGGCGAAGGCGGCATGGGTACGGTTTTTCTCGCTGAGCAGGATAAACCAACACGACTTGTCGCCTTGAAGATCATTCGAGCCGGCGTGGCCTCGGCCAACCTGCTCAGGCGTTTCGAGCATGAAGCACAGGTACTGGGACGATTGCAACATCCCGGCATCGCACAGATCTACGAAGCTGGAACCGCCGATACCGGCGAAGGCGCTCAGCCGTACTTTGTCATGGAATACGTGCGCGGCCGATCGCTGGTGGAGTATGCCCAAGCTTCACAGCTAGGCACTCGTCAACGCCTGGAACTGCTGGCTAAGATTTGTGATGCGGTCCAGCACGCCCATCAAAAGGGGATCATCCATCGCGATCTGAAGCCGGGCAACATCCTCGTCACCGAAGAGGGTCAACCCAAGATTCTCGACTTCGGTGTAGCCCGTGCTACCGATGCTGATATACAAGTCACCACCATACAGACTGATGTAGGCCAGCTCATCGGCACTATCCCCTACATGAGCCCGGAGCAAGCCGGTGGCGATGTGACTGAACTGGATACTCGAAGCGATGTCTATGCACTCGGCGTGTTGGGATATGAATTGTTAGCAGGGCGTCTTCCTTATGATCTGAGCGAGAAGATGATACATGAAGCGGTGCGTGTGATCCGCGAGGACGATCCCACACCCTTAAGTTCGATCGATCGGGTATTTCGCGGCGATGTGGAGACAATCATTGCCAAGGCGCTTCAGAAGGAGCGGACGCGGCGATATCAAAATGCAAGTGATTTGGCCAGCGACATTCGCAGATATCTATCAGATCAGCCGATCGTGGCCCGCCCGGCCAGTGTTGGGTATCAACTGCGCAAGTTCGCCAAACGCAACAAGGCCCTTGTGGGTGGGGTGGCGGCCGTGTTCGTTGTGCTGGTGGGCGGAATTGTGACCACGAGCATGGCCCTGGCCCGTGAATCAGAGCAACGCATTCTGGCCGAGGACGCTCGCGCGGAGGCGCAGCGCCAAACTGAGATCGCCAACGCGACAGAGCAACAGGCACGGGAAAACCTTACCCTCGCCGAGGATCGCGAGAAAGAAACCGCCGTAGCTCGCGATCAGTTGGAGCTCGTGGTGGACTTCCAATCATCCATGCTCAGCGGGATCGACGCTGAGCAGATGGGATTAGTAACTTTCCGACACATTCGCGAATTGATAGCTTCCAGACTACAGATGCAAGGGAAGGTGAAGCAAGAGGTCGACGCCGAGATCGACAAGTTTTGGGCTTATCAGCGGCTCGTCAATGAGACTCAGTTGGCCTACGCGGTTCTTGATGAAATCATCCTTACTCGAGCGATCGAGACGATCGAGAAGGACTTCGCCAATCAACCGGTGGTCCGCGCGGCGCTCCAACAGTCGGTTGTCTCCACCTACCGGGAGATCGGTCTGTATAAGCCTGCGGTGTCGTTGCAGGAAACTGCCTTGAGCATCCTCCGCGAGGCACTCAGCGAGGAGGATCCGAACACGCTGGACGCCATGAATGACCTTGCAGTTCTGTACAGAATGCAGGGCCGCTATAACAAGGCGGAGCCGCTGTTCATCAAGACGCTGGAGATCCGGAAGCGGATCCTGGGCGAGGAGCATCGGAGAAAACTCAGCTCCATGAACAACCTTGCGATCTTGTACAAGAATCAGGGCCGCTACGACGAGGCGGAGTCGCTGTTTGTCAAGACGCTGGAGATCGTGAATCGCGTTCTGGGCGAGGAGGATCCAGACACGCTTGGCTCCATGAACAATCTCGCGCTCCTGTATACGAATCAGGGCCGCTATGACAAGGCGGAGCCGCTATACGTGCACACGCTGGAGATCCGAAAGCGTGTCTTGGGCGAGGAGCATCCGGAAACACTGGACACCATGAACAACCTTGCGATGGTGTACTTCAATCAGGGCCGCTACGATGAAGCGGAATCGTTGTCTCTCAAAACACTAGAGATTCGGAAACGCATCCTAGGCGAGGAGCATCCGAGCACGCTTCTATCCATGAATAACCTGGCGCTGTTGTACTGGCGTCAGGGGCGCTACGACGAGGCGGAGCCGCTGTACGTCAAGACGCTGGAGATCCGGAAGCGCGTCCTGGGCGAGGAGCATCCGAACACGCTCCAGTCCATGGGCAACCTCGCGGCCCTGTACTTCAATCAGGGGCGCTACGACGAGGCGGAGCCGCTGTACGTCAAGACGCTGGAGATCATGAACCGCGTGCTGGGCGAGGATCATCCGGACACGCTTCTATCCATGAATAACCTCGTCAAACTATACGGCAGCCAGGGGAGAATGGACGTCGCCCGCCCACTGGTTCGTGCGCTCCAGGAGATCCAGGAGATCCAGCGCCGTCGGGCCGACCGACCCGGCGCGTCGGTACGTGACAAGAACACTTGCGCGTGGAACCTGCTGACGTGCGAGCCGCCCGATCTACGCGATCCCGAGACGGCCCTGCGCCTGGCCCGCGAAGCCAGCGCCATGACGAACTACGCGAACCCGGCCATTCTCGACACACTCGCCCTCGCCCAGCACCTGACGGGTGACACCGCCGCCGCCATCGAAACCGAGACCAAGGCCCTGTCACTGCTCCCGCCCGACGCCCCGCGCGGCGAATACGAAGCCGCCCTCACCAAATTCGAGGCCGCGTTGGAGGATGAGTCCAAATGAATCCGTTCATCAACCTCGTTGACGATTTGAACAAATTGGCCAAGGTCGCCCAGTGGCGCGCCAAGTTGCCAGACTAAGTGGTGCGGGCTATTAGCTGGCGCGTAAATAGGCTGCGCAAGTGTGCCCGGTTTTTTCGTTTGGAAGAAGCCCCGGGTGTGTTCACCCGGGGCTAAATGGCTTTTGTGGGGGATGATGGCTTTTCTCTTATCGCTGATCGTTTATACCCGGACCTTCGAGGAGCCTCAGGTCCGGCTTGCTTGATGTCGAAGCGAAGCGGAGATCCCGATTCCATCGGGGCCTTGATGCCTTGATGCCTTTTCTAAGAACCCTATGGATTGCTATCCATAGGCGTCGGCGGGGCATTGCTATCCATGGGCGTCGGGGGTTAAAGTACCAATGCCAAGTGACTTCTTCTATGGGCACTGTCCCCAGTTGGCGAAGAGGATTAGTAGATCTGCGGTGTTGACTGTGCCGCTTTCATCGAAGTCGGCTGCTCCTGCTGTGCCCCATTGGGCGAAGAGTTCTAGCAGATCGGATGTTCCGACACTTCCGCTTTCGTCCAGATCCCATGGGCAGGCGGGCGGTGTGGGGCAGAGTTGTTCGCGGGCAGCCACGAAATTAGGGTGATCTACACGCGTTGCCCAGTTAGGGCACGGACAGTTTGTGGCAATACCGAGTATGGCCCCATTCTGGATAATTCCCGATCCCGAGTTTCCGAAAGTAGCATCGACATTGTGTCTGAATAATGTACTACTTACGCTAGTCACTGCACCTATAGATGTCTGCTGTGTTTGTGAAGCGCTGCATTGAGAATCGATGCCATAGCCCCATATGGCCAGTTGCTGCGCTAAATGAGGCGGGCTTGAGGCGATGGGGCGGAACTGTCCAAAGCGCTCATATGCGGTTTGGTTGAGGTTGTTGGTTCCGGATGTCATCGCCGCCCAATCGTTTCCGACACCGCCGTTGGTAAAAAGAAAATTGGTGATGGGAAATTGATCGGCAACTGGTGGATGATTTATATTGCAGTTGCCGTTGGAGTTGGGTACGTTAAACTGGATGACCATGTCTCCACCCATGCAATGGCCTGCAGAAACCAGACAACTCAAGTTATTCCATATGGATGCAGTGCATCCGGCCGGTAGGAGTCGGCAGGCCCAGTCTTCTTCGGATTGCACACGATCATCTGGACCGCATATTCCACATGTCCCCGCAGGCAGCGCTACCTCAGTTTCCATGGCAATTTGATTGATTATGAATCTGTTAGTTGTCCCAGGCGCAGCAACCAGTTCAACCAGCAGCGAATTACCATTGAAGTAGGCTGATGAATTTCCCCACATAGCTAATGCATCTGCATCTAGCTCCTGTACTTCTTTATCGAGTTGCGAAGTGATTCGCACAAAGCTATCTGCTTCTAGCTGCACATCTGAGAAATAGATTCGCAGCCAGGCAGCGTCTTTTATAGTGATCACATTGTTAAACAGCGTCTGAGCGTCAATAGCTGGATTATTAAGTAGGCCACTGTCAAGATGGTAATCTTGAGGCTCATCGAGGGGCCGATCGAGCGTTTGCTGAGCAAGGGCTGATGTGGCGAATGATCCGACTATGATGGCAAGGGCAAATTTCAATAAACGCACTAAGATCTCCCATGTGGGTTAGTATTTGGGGCGCATAAGCAACCTATGACCTGCGTCAGCGGCTATTACTGCACAATACCACGAGAAATCAACAAAGAAAAGAACAAATCAGCAAGCCTTGATACCTTGATGCCTTGATGCCTGCTTAGTAAGAGCCCTATGGATTGCTATCCATAGGCGTCTGAGTTTAATTTACCAATGCTGGAGTGTTCTAAGAGCTGGCGTGCGAGATTTTCTACTCTAACGTGCGCGGGTATCACAAAGAGGTCGATCATTGCCCCGATGAAGAACAAACCGCCCGTAAAGAGCCAAATAAGGCCGGTTATCCATCTTCCAAGGTAGAATCGGTGAAGTCCTAGAACTCCAAATCCGCCGAGAAACCAGAGAAGATAACTGATTACTAAGCTTTTCATGCAATTTTATTGGGGAGATATCGTTTTGATTTCTGGAATTGGTGGTCTAATAGGGTAGTTGTTGGTTAGAATGCTCTTCCCATGGAGGGGATTCGTATCTGCCAAGATGCCTTCCGGTTTCAAGCCGGGTTGGTCTAGTGCGAGTATTTTTTAGGACACAGGACGCTTCAACTACATTGGATATACACGACGGGAGATGTCATGTTAATGAACTTGTATCGCTCAATTGGTTTGGTTATATGCTTAGCAACGCTTAGCTTTGTTGGCTGCTCAGAAGATGGAGGTGAAGCCTCAGCTTCCGCAACTGTCGATGAACAGGTACAAGCAGCATCATTTGAGATGACTCTTGATGGTGATGAAAGCAGTAAACCCAAGAGTGCTGGCAGGGCTGCCCCAACAACAACAGCACCTGCACGACTTCCCAGTAACTTAGCTAGAAATAGGACGGATTATGATCTGGGTGCCAGCGTTTCTTCAAAGCGCGATTCATTTAAAGATTCATCTATATCGACAAATCCTGAAGACTATATTGTTCGTGCAGAGCCTGACTCATTAGATTTTGGCGAAATTGGAACGGGTGAAAAAGTCCGGGGTTCATTTTTGTTGGTCAACACCGGCGACACACCTATGACAATCCTCACATGCAAAGGGAATTGTGGTTGCACAGTTCCCAAGTGCCCCGCGGGCACTATTATTATGCCTGGCGAACCTTTTGAAGTAGAAGTCATAATGTCAGCCGGCAAACAGGGCGGTAGGAAACTCTCTAAGCAAGTAGATATTGTTATTGAAGGGCAGCCAAAGCTTCGTGTTCCTGTTACCGCGGATGTTGTTGCGTATGTTGAATTATCTCCAAGCAGAATTGGTCCGAGTTTGAATACAGATGGCCGATTGGTAATACGTGGTCTTGATGAAACGCCATTTCGAATTACGGGTATGATCCCACCACTCATTGAAGATGGGATAGATACTGACGCTGCTCCGCAACTTGAGCATGTTCTATTCCTATCCTGGGATGTATGGAAAGAAAAGGGTTCGCCACGTCAGCTAAAGTTCATGACTGATCATCCGCGTGTGAAAGAGCTAAGTGTAATCGTTCAAGCCACTCGACCGAGACGAGGTCTAATTGATAGGACAATAGTTGCAACTATTAATGCGGATAACGCAGTTGCAGCTCGTAATGGTGACGTTGAAAAGATCCTTGCGGTAACAAAGACCAAGGAAGACCTTGAGCTTGTTGACTCTGGTGGCGCAACATTGTTGAGTATAGCTGCAAGTGCCGGCCAGACTGAAGTTGTGAGTATTCTGGTCGAAGCTAAAGCGAAAGTTAATACAGTAGACAAGAAGGGGCGAACGCCACTGATGGCTGCTATTCTAAAGAGGGACACTAATATCGAAACCCTCAAAGCCTTGATCGCTGGCGGTGCCGATGTGAATACAAGGGGTAAAAGATCTGGTGCACCGGTGCTTAGCTGGGCGGCTGGACCTTTTGGAAGCGCAGCAGAAGTTAGAGTATTGCTTGAAGCTGGTAGCGATGTGAATGTTGTTGATGGCCAAGGCGATACTCCTCTAATGTGGGCTGCTCGCTATGGTTCTGCAGAAGCTGTTGAAGCTATGCTACAAGCGGGAGCAGATATCGCTATCGTAAATAGTGAAGGCATGACTGCGCTTGGGTACATAAACAAGCGTCAAACAACTAAGGCATCTGTAATTAGTGAAATCACAAGTCTTCTTGAAGAAAGTACAAACACTCAAGAGTAATTAACCTATTAATGGCCGATTGGTTGGCAAAGCCAACGGCTTCTTGGGACGGCAATAGCCCCAAGCGAAAATTATTCATAATTAATGCGGTCGAGACAGTCTCTACCGCATTTTTTTTATTGATAGATAGTATTGGGATATGCGAAACATTTTCAATTGTGTGTTTGAAGTGTATGATCTGGTTACAAATTAATTTGCGTATTTATTAGTGAGGTACAATTCATGACTAGCGCTCCATCAACACCGACCAAATCATCACCGCCAACTACGCCTTACCAAGAGTTGGTTGTAATGCTTAAACAAACGAATCTGTTGGGCTCCAGCTCGGCGATATTGAGTTGGGATCAGGAAACCATGATGCCTAGTCAGGGCTTGGCGTTTAGGGCTGAGCAACTCGCACAACTTGCGCGATTTCAACATGTTCATGCGACTGATCCAAAGTTAGGTGATTTGCTCGGCGAATGTGAATCTGATTCGCAGCTTATGAGTGATCCCCTGAGTTCTGCGGCTGTGAATGTGCGCGAAGCAAGGCATAAGTATGATCGCGCTACTAAATTGCCGGTTGAGCTTGTTGAGGAGCTTGCAAAATTATCGAGTCTTGCTCGACATGAATGGGCGGAAGCCAGACGTGATTCTGATTTTAAGCGATTCCTGCCCTGGTTTGAGAAAACTGTCGAGCTAAAGCAACAAGAGGCAAAGTGTTTTGGTTGGGCGGATGATGGTGAGCCTTGGGATGCGTTAGCGGAAGATTATGAACCGGGATGTACAGCTGCGGATGTCGAGAAAGTGTTTACGCCCTTGCGAGAAAAATTACATAAGTTAATTATGCAACTAACAAATAGTTCTACTAAACCATCAGGGAAGTTTAACCAACACAAACTTCCAATCGACCAACAAGAAAAGTTTGTGCGTTATGTTTCTGAGCAGTTTGGGTTTGATTACACGCGCGGCAGGCTTGATCGATCCACACATCCATTTTGCAGTGGCACACACTGTAATGATGTGCGCTTAACTACGCGCTTTAGCGAGAACTTTGTTATTGATGCCCTCGGTTCTACACTTCACGAATCGGGGCACGGCATTTATGAACAGGGGCTTTTATATGAACATATCGGCACGCCCATGGGCCATGCAATTTCTCTGGGGATACACGAAAGCCAAAGCAGAATGTGGGAAAACCAGGTCGGCCGCTGCCTGGCGTTTTGGAAGTGGTGCCATCCAAAGCTAACCGATTTTTTCGGCTCAGCAGTTGATGGCTTTACTTTGGAAGAGGTTTTCGGAGCATCTAATATAGTGACGCCTGACTATATTCGAGTCGAAGCTGATGAAGCAACTTACAATATGCACATTATGATCCGCTTTGATCTGGAACGCGGATTATTAAGCGGTGATCTCAAGCCCGCCGATGTGCCCGGTGTGTGGAACGCGAAATATAAAGATTATCTCGGCATCGATATTCCCGATGATCGGCGAGGGTGTTTGCAAGACATCCACTGGTCAATGGGAAGCATGGGTTATTTCCCAACTTATACGCTGGGTAATCTTTATGCAGCTCAGCTATATGATAAAGCACAAGCGGATATACCTGACTTGCACGATCAATTTGAAGCGGGTGAATTTGGGGCATTAAAGACCTGGCTGAATAAAAATATCCACAGTCATGGCCAGCGCTATAGAGCAGCTGATTTGTGCGAGCATGTAACGGGTAAAGCGCTGTCAGCAGATCCGTTGATGCAACATCTCCAAGGCAAGTTGCGGCCGTTATATGGGATATAAGAAAACGTCGAAACGTCGAAACGTCAAAATGCAGAGCGAGCCGGGCTGTCCCCAGCCCGAGCGATATTGAAACTTCACTGCGCGTCCGTAAGCCAACTCTTAATTTGGCATCACTCGGGGCGGGGACGCCCCGGCTCGCAACTATAACATTAGGCTGTAATTTCTGGTGTGAAATCTCTAGTAGTAAGATATGACTACTATGGACTCATTGACTGAACCTGCAAATAAACGTTTCAAAGCTTTGTTAGCATTAGCACTGCTTGTCCCCGCCCCGAGTATTGGCACGGCGGCGGCTTTATATTGGTGGCCGGGGGATACGGGCAAAGTGTTTTATGGATTTTGCAAAGTTGTATTGCTGGTCTTGCCGGTTATCTGGTTCTTGTATTTAGAACGCGGCAAACTCAGCTTGTCACTACCCAAAAAGGGTGGATTATTACTTGGACTAATTAGCGGATTAGTAATCGCAGCTGCAATCCTTGGCTTTTACGCGCTTGTGGGTAGAAATTTAATCGATGCACAAGTGTTTCGTGATTCGCTATATAAAGTAGGCTTTGATAGCAAAGCATTATTTATTGGGACAGCGATATATGTAATTGTTCTTAACGCAGCATTGGAAGAATACGTTTGGCGCTGGTTTGTTTTTCGTCAGTGTGAAAAACTCATGCCCGGGCTTTTAGCGATCTTTGTAAGCGCATTACTCTTTACAATTCATCATATTGTGGCGTTGCGCGCTTATGTTGGCTGGGATATAACTTTGATTTCGTGCGCTGGCTTATTGATTGGGGCTACTGCCTGGTCGGCTTTATATTGGCGTTACCGATCGGTTTGGCCCGGGTATATCAGTCATGTCTTTGCGGACATAGCTGTATACATTATTGGTTGGCAGATACTTTTCCCAAGCACTTAGTCATTATCTTCTGATCTGGACCAAGGCACAATCACTTCGCCAATGAGCGTAGCTCCGTCTTGGATATCCAATGCGCGGCTATGCAGTGATCGACCTTTCCAAACCGCGTTTGGGCCGAACCTAACCGTACCTTCGGTTTCGATATTACCATCGATGGTACCTTCACAGTCAATGCCATCGCCGCTTTGTATTTGCTTGGCAGCGATTCTGCCACGTTTTGTGATTTTGATAGTTCCGCAGGTTTGAAGCTGAATTACGGGTACGTAACTTTTCACGATAACGTCTTCGACTTTGATGGCTTTGTTGCAAGCTGGGCACGTGGTGCTCATGGTTTTAGTTGAAACGGTAAAACGTTTACCACATAAATAACAACGAATATTTCTTGTTGTCGGTTTCTTACGTCTTGCCATTGCCGGTTTGATCCGCCTCCATGTGGTCCCATGTTACTGGCAGTTTACCTTATTCTACGCACAATTATCACAGCGTTATCGCTTATCAGTTGTATATATCGCACTTTGTGCAAATATACATAAAGCGTTACTTAGATTTGCCTGCTTGTGCAGGGCTCACCGATTGTGGTGTGCTTAATGGCTTCATTTCAGTTGCAGATCCTGATTTTGATCCACCGCCTTGGTTACCCGGTCCGATGCGAACGTGTCCATCGATAGATGCACCATCAGCCATGGTCATACGTGCCGCAACAACATCACCTGTGATTCGACCGCTAGGTTTCATCTCGACTCGTTCAGAAGCGTGAACATCACCTTCAACGTGACCTTCGATTGTGACTTCTTTAGCTGAGACGGTAGCTTTGCAGGATGATCCATCTGCGATAAAGATCTTGCCTTTAGCTTTGATTTGTCCTTCGAATTTTCCCAGAATCTTTGCTGCTCCGTCGAAGGATAAATCGCCTTTGAACTTAGCATCCGGGCCAAGGATTGTGCTGTATTCTGAATTCTGATCAGCCATCTCGGGTCTCCACTATTGTCAGAAAGAGGGATAAAAACGCTCGGCCGATGCCCAAAGTAGGCCGCGGACCCGTTCACCACTTCTGTATGCTATCGAATCGGCTACATCCCTGGGCGCTTCAGTAAAAAATCGTTGTAATTCACGATGCGCTAACAGTTTGTAGGTTAGTGGGCCAGTATTGAAGATTTACTTTTTTCACAATCGAAGCCTTGGCATTAGAATGGTAGTCATGGATGAGCCGCGAACGATCCTGCATGTGGATATGGACGCATTCTTTGCATCTATTGAACAGCGAGATCTGCCTGAATTAAAAGGAAAACCCGTGTTAGTGGGCGGGAAAGGCCCTCTTGCTGTGGTCGCAGCTGCATCGTACGAGGCCAGGAAGTTCGGTTGCAGGTCCGCTCAGCCAATGGCTATTGCCCTAAGAAAGTGCCCAGAAGCAGTAGTAGCTAAGCCCAGAATGAGCCGTTATAGCGAGGTCTCCCAGCAGATTTTTTGTATTCTCGATGATTTTTCCCCATTGGTTGAGCCGCTGAGCATTGATGAAGCATTTGTGGATGTGACTGGAACGGAGCGGATCCTCGGCTCGCCCAGGCAAATAGCTCAGAAGATCAGAAAACGTATTTTCAACGAGACCGGACTAACCGCTTCAGTTGGAGTTGCTCCAAATAAATTTTTAGCCAAACTCGCTTCAGATATGGATAAGCCGGATGGCTTGACCATTATTGAGCGCGAAGGAATTCCCCAAGCCATAGCTGGCCTGGCGATTTCCAGAATGTGGGGAGTTGGCCCGGTTACAGAAAAAAAACTCCTAGGCATGGGAGTGAAAACTTTTGGTGATCTGCAAAGCCTACCTATCGATGAGCTGATTAAGCAGTTTGGTTCACTGGGAGCCAAGCTGCACCATCTTTCGCACGGCGATGATTCACGGTGTGTAACACCTGAACAATCCGTCAAGAGCATCAGCCAGGAGGTGACGTTTGATGAGGATATTTCGGACGCTGAGAAGGTACGCGATGTTTTATTAAAACAAGTAGAGAAAGTTAGTGTGCGATTGCGCAAAGCCCAGCTTCACGCTAGGACGATTACTATAAAGATCAGGTATGGAGATTTTCAAACTATTACCAGATCGATGACTCTCAATGAACCTAGCGATCAAACTGATAGACTTTGGCGCGAAGCAAAAAATCTATTTGATAAGTGGGCGAATAGTAATTTCAAGCCTGTACGTCTAATAGGTATGGGTGTTAGCCAACCATCTTCTCCAGGAGGTCTATCAGAACAGATGGGGCTTTTTTCTAAACCAGAAAATGAGCGTAGCAAAAGGCTAGATGCAACAACCGATGCCATCCGTAACAAGTTCGGCCTAAACGCAATTCACCGAGGTACGAGCTAATCGAAAAAGAGGGATGAGATTATTCTATGTGAAACATGCTGAAATGGGCTATCAAGCTGACTTGCTACTCAAGATTGGTGTTAGATCGATGTCCTTGTCAAATTTGAGTAGCACAAGGTGGATTTGTGCGCGAACATGCTCACACGATACTACCCTGCCCGTTACAACCATCGGTAGTCCGGCGCGAGTACGCAGAGCGATCTTCGTGATGGTGCCCTCATGCAGGAATCTGCCGGTGAGGATCTGCATACTTGTCGACCCGAGAGTCCAACTTGCAACAAGCCAACGGCTCTGTGTACCTCCAGGTTGGTACGCAACAAACTTCAGGTTGGTATCACGAAAGACCTTATGATTATAGACCTGTGTTGCATTGCCGCTGTGCGACTTATCCAATTCATTGAACAGGCTGTTGCGTTCGGATTCACCTAACAGTAGCAGATCTTGAAAAGGCACTATCTCTATAGATGGATCTTTGGTCATTGTTCGCTGCCCTTGTATGCATTAGTGTTAGTAAGCATGGCTCAGGGCATCTTGCCGCCAGGGGTGCGGAATCTCTATCGATCATGATTGATCGATTTGATCTCCCCGCACGTGGGCAAGGGGCATTGCCGGCGAATTAGGCCTATCGAATGCAATCAAGAAGCTCTTTAGAGAAATACCAATTAACAAGGGCTAACCAATCCGCTCAGCAAGATATGAGGCCACCTGGCTGATATTGATCCGCTCTTGGCTTAAGGTGTCGCGCTCGAACCTTTACTGTTAAGATCAGGTTTGGTGATTTTCAAACTATTACCAGATCGATAACGCTCAATGAATCTAGTGATCAAACTGATCGACTTTGGCGTGAGACGAAAAATCTCTTTGATAAATGGGTGAAAAGTGATTTCAAGCCTGTGCGACTAATAGACATGGGGGTCAGCCAACCATCTTTCCAAAGGGATCTGTCTGGGCAGTTGGATCTATTCACAAAGCCAGAAAATGATCGCAGCAAAAGGTTAGATGTAACAACAGATGCCATCCGTTACAAGTTCGGCTTAGACGCAATTCATCTAGGGTCTAGGAATGATAAAAATCGCAAACCAACAAGAAAATTCAGATTCAACCAATAAGCTCTTTGTTAAGAAGATCGTAATAGCAGTTGTGGCGATCGGTATCTTCATTATCGCAATTCAATCGAAACACTGGCTTAGCGAAGTTGATTGGTTTACTAGTTTATTAAAAGCATTACCTACATGGGCGCGATTGGCTGAACAGCCAATGCGCTGGTTGTTGTTTTGTACTTGTGGCTTGCTAATTGTGCATCGCATGAAGCTTTGGCGAGTATTTGCTGAGCTTGGGATGACCAAGCCCATTCACAAGGGCATCGGTTTTGGATTTGTTGCGACCTTACCCATGTTTATTGTCGCTTTGGTTTTCTGCCATGTTCGTAAAGATCTGAATGTTGTTGATTTGATTGGTCATGCAGCTACATATGTTTTTGCAGAGGAATTACTTTTTCGTGGGTATTTGTTTGGGCAACTTCATCGTAAAGCTGGCTGGAATCTTTGGCTTGCAGCGATCTCAGTTGGCGTACTCTTTGGTGCGCTACATCTGGTGAATACTGTTGTGCAAAAAATGCACATTGGTGATCAAATCGGTACTGTCGCAATTATCAGTACTGGGGGTGTTCTATTTGCATGGGTTTATGCAAAATGGGATTGCAATCTTTGGGCGGCAGTAAGCCTACACGGTTTTATGAACCTGTGGTTTGCCATATTTGAAATGGGAGATAATCCGCTAGGCGGTTGGATTCTTAACGGCTCGCGCGTTTTGTCAGGCGTACTTGCGGTTCTTATTACGCTTTATTTCTTGCGTAAACGAAGAGCTAACCAATCTGCTCCGCAAGATAAGTTGCAACCTGGCTAATGTTAATTCGTTCCTGGCTTAATGTGTCGCGCTCACGGACGGTTACAGTGTCATCTTCCAGCGTTTGGCCATCAATTGTAAAACAATATGGAGTGCCCGCTTCATCCATGCGCGCATAACGCTTACCGATATTCTGCTTGATATCCAACTGCACAGCGTATTTTGTGCGAAGCTCTTGGTAGAGTTTTTGGGCAACCTCAGGCATACCTTCTTTAGCTACCAAGGGGAAGATCGCAGCTTTGATCGGGGCCATGCGCGGGTGGAACTTCATATAAACCTTGCTAGGCCGATCGGGGTCAGGAGTATACGCTTCACAAAGCAGTACCAGCACGCCTCGGCTTAAACCGGCTGCGGGTTCGATTACATGCGGGAGATAGCGTTCATTCTTTTCCTGATCGAAGTAGGCTAACTTCGCGCCGGAGTGTTCCTGATGCTGAGTTAAATCGTAATTACCACGATGGGCGATTCCTTCAAGCTCCCCGAAGCCGGGTGCGGTAAATGGATAGCGGTATTCGATATCAGCACATGCGGTGGAATAGTGCGACAGCTCATCCGCATCGTGATCGCGGCGCTGAAGGTTTTCGCTGCTGATCCCTAGCGATTTCCACCAGTCAAGGCGGGTTTGAACCCAGAATTCGTACAATTTTTTAGCTTCCGATTCGTGGCAGAAGAACTCCATCTCCATCTGCTCAAACTCGCGTGATCGGAAAATATAATTGCGTGGTGTAACTTCATTACGAAATGCCTTGCCAATCTGCGCAATACCAAAAGGCACTTTAACCCGCGAAGTATCAAGCACATTCTTGAAGTTAAGGAAGATCCCCTGCGCAGTTTCGGGACGAAGGTATACTTTATTTGCATCATCTCTTACTGCGCCTGCATGAGTTTCAAACATTAAATTAAAATCGCGTTGCTCCGTGAGATCTCCTCCGCAGTTTGGACAGACTCCGTCTTGAGGCCAAATCTGACAATCAGCACCGAATAATACATTTGAACTCGCCCATACATCGCCTGGGTCATCTGTGCTCTTGATGATTTTTTCTAACTCTTGCAACACATTGTTTGTATCACGAACTAATGCAAGGCCGGGGGCACTCTTCTTCCCGTTTTTACGTGCCCAATGACGTAATCCATCCAGTGATGGGATTTTTTTCGGTGGCCAAATCTGACTTAACTCTTGATACCATTCACTCTCAAGAACCATTTCCTCAACATGATCTGCACGAAACAACTTCTTGCATTGGCGACATGTTTGCATCGGATCATTAAATCCACCGACATGTCCTGATGCTTCCCATACTTTGGGGTTCTGGATTATTGATGAGTCCAGGCCGACGATTGACAGCATTTCACCATCTGGTCCTGCCGGTGGGCAGCGAACCATATCGTGCCACCAGGCGTCGCGCAGGTTATTTTTCAGTTCGATACCTAGTGGGCCGAAGTCCCAGAAGCCGTTGATTCCGCCATAGATTTCCGAAGCGGGAAATATGAAGCCGCGTCTCTTACATAGTGCGACGATGTCTTCCATTGATTTGGTCATTTTGGTTTCCGTGGCAGTGCTTGCGTCAGTCATGGCGAAGATGTTAGCTGGCTATCACTTATTAGTCGAAAATCTCAGGGATATGCGTGAATGCAATTCTGGTGGGCGCTTCTTTGAGGCTGTGCTGAATACATCCATAATATATCGAGTTTAAGCCTAGTTTTTCATTGATCCGATCCACAACATAAGCAATTTGCAGGCGCTTTTTCTGCCCCTCATATAAAGGGATGGAAACGGATTTTTCGTGAAGCAGATTTGTCAGGACGATCCCGACTTGAAAGGGCTTGCTGGTGTTGGTCGGCCGATTTTCCCAAAGCAATGAAAATGCTTCCAGCATCGAAACCGTATCTTTACAAAGACCAAGTGATGCACGGACTTTCCAGCGCTGGCCGTTATCGTAAATAACTCGCACATACATTTGCCCAGCCCAATAATCCAATCGACGCAAGCGCACCGCAGCTTTGTGTATTAACTTTGCGATAACTGCAAATGCAGCATCATCCGTTCTAAGGCGAGGTGGCAGAACGTGCGAATGACCAACACTTTTTCTGCGCAGTGGTGGCTCGGTTACATCCTGGCCTTGTAATACTTTCCACATATCGATGCCGACGACGCTTTCCCAAATTTGTTTAAAATCGTCCTGGGAAAGCGCGCAAAGTTGCTGCATGGTTGTAATGTCGCGCTTATTTAATCTTCTTAACATGCTGCGGCCTATGCCGGGGATGTCGGAAAGATCAAGGCTGTATAGCTTCTCAGGCAATTCATGTTCTTGGATAACCACAAGCCCATCGGGCTTTTGCATGTTTGTTGCAACTTTGGATAGAAACTTATTTGGCCCAATACCAACCGAACATTTCAGATAAGGGCCGACACGATCGTAAATAGTTTTTTTAATTTGCTTGGCGAGTTTAATAGCGTTATCCGGGTGGCGTTCAATTCCCATTAGCTTGCAGTAAAGTTCATCAATCGAACATACGGTGGTAACGGGCATGCACAGTTCGACCGCTTCGATGATTTGGTTATGAATCTCGACGTATTTCTCCGGCCGAGCCTTTACGATTTTCAGCTCAGGGCAGAGTTGTTTAGCTTCTCGAACCCCAGTTCCCGTCTTGATGCCGAACTTCTTGGCTTCATAGCTCGCAGCAATGCAGCAGGTCGTATTTGCGATCATCGGCACAACCGCGATAGGGCAATTTCGCAGATAAGGGCGTAACTGCTGCTCGCAAGAGGCAAAATAGGCGTTCATGTCCAGGAATAAGCTTGACAGCATAGCCGTCTATACCTAACATATAGCTAACAGAAGTCAATAGGGAAGAATGAAGAAGGCATCGTGGCATCGTGGCATAAAGCCGCGACCGTTGGTCGCGTCAGAACTGAGACAATCGTTGTTCAGCCCCTGTTTAGCCGCATGGCTTGACCCGCTGTATTAGGGAAGTGCTATGCAACAGTGGATTTCGCGCACATGAGCGATGTGCTATTAGCACAATGCCAGCGACTTTTCCCATAGAAATTTCAGCTATTTTCAAAAAAGATGCCCAAAGCGCGCAAGATTTCAGAAAAAACGGCGTATCTACCCGTGGGGTGAGTTTGCAGCGACGGTTTCTCTAACGCATCTAGAAAGGATAACCATGCGATATCTCACGCCAGTTCTTGCAGCAGCAATAATCCTAAGCACAGCTTCCACCTCCGCCGACCTCGGCGATCAACTCTTCAAGCTCCTGCCTGATGACGGAGCAGGACTCGACGGATTCGGTCGCTCTGTATCAGTTTGCTGCACGACCGCTATCGTCGGGTCTATGTATGATGACGACAACGGTAATGCCTCCGGCTCAGCCTACCTATTTAGTATTACCACGGGTGAACAACTCGCAAAGCTTCTGCCCAACGACGGTGTGGAAGGCGACCAATTCGGCAACGCCGTTGCAATCAGCAGTACCTCGGAAAAGGAAATAGCCATTATCGCTGCATGGTCTGACGATGACAATGGCACACATTCTGGCTCTGCATATCTATTCGATGTCTCTGACCCCACGAAGCCTGTGCAGATTGCCAAAATCCTTGCATTCGATGGTACGGAGGCTGATCTCTTTGGCTGGGCTGTCGCAATTTATGGCAACTATGCCATAGTCGGAGCTCGCTATGACGATGCAAGTGGCTATAGATCTGGTTCCGCATATCTCTTTGATGTCACCGACCCGTCCAATGTTATCTTGATCGCCAAACTCATACCTGACGATATCGCAGAGGGGGACGAATTCGGCTATTCCGTTGCGATATGCGAGACTACTGCAATCGTGGGAGCTTGGGCTGACGATGACAATGGCGAGGCTTCAGGCTCCGCGTATCTCTTTGACACCACCACCGGCCAACAGATTGTAAAACTCCTTCCCAGCGATGGCGATACGGATGATAGATTTGGTAATTCTGTCGCTATCAGTGGCCCATCTGGAAAGGAAATCGCCATAGTTGGTGCTCGATTCGACGACGACAACGGTTTTCAGTCCGGATCAGCATACCTCTTTAACGCTACCACGGGTGAGCAAATATCAAAGCTGCTCCCTAGCGATGGTGACGGAGGCGACGACTTTGGTGCCGCTGTAGCCATAAGTGTTACCATAAAAAATGAAATCGCAGCCGTAGGAACTCCTCGCAATGGTGAGTATAATTACAGTGACTCTGGCACGGTGTATCTCTTTGACACTGAATCGGGCCAGCAGATAGCCAAGCTATTACCCAAAGATATTAATGGGAGCGACATGCTAGGTTGGACGGTCGCGATCAGTGGCGACACAGTCATTTCAGGAGCTATTTGGGACCAAGATAATGGCTTCCAATCTGGCTCGGCTTACCTCTTTGATGCTTCTTTGGATCAACTTTGCCCGTGGGATCTTGATAACTCCGGTATCGTCGATACAAGCGACCTGCTTACGCTCTTTGCACAATGGGGTACTGATGGTCCTGCTGATTTCGATGGAAGCGGTGTTGTGGATACTACCGATCTACTCATTCTCTTCGCCAATTGGGGGCCGTGTGGGTAGGAATAGGTGTCAGGAATCAGGAATCAGGAGTCAGGAGTCAGGGAAGAAAAGAGAAGATAAGACCCTTAACCCAGCCCTCTCCCAGGGGGAGAGGGGGTAAGAAGAAAGCATCAAGGCATCAAGGCATCAAGGAAACATGACATCGAGTGAGCCGGGGCGTTCCCGACCCGGTTCTCGTTCGTAATGAAAGGTATAGGTGCCATGCGCTCTTGGATGTGGCATAGTTTGAGGATGTGAACCGTGCTGACACGCTCCGGCTCGCTATAAAACCTGTAATAACTACTATCTAGCCTTGTAATCCGCCGATTGCTATAATCTGCCCGTGCTTCATCGATTTGCTTCAATTCGATCTTTACCTGCCATCCTGGCGTGGGTGGCCGCTTTTGCTATCGCGTTTGGTGGGTTGCTGCGGCTTAGTAGCCCGATTCAGATAGCAGAAGTCGCTTCATCTCAATCTGCATGTGGCGATTCGCAATGCTGTGATAGTGATGAAGATTCATCAGTTAGCGAAAATATCTCTTTGCTGTGCTGCGAGCATCATGGTGATTGTGATTGTGCTTGCTGCCATCCAATTACTAGCACGGTACAAATAACAATTGATTTGCGTCGTCTTAGGGATACTAATCAGCCGATCGATCAGTCGATTGCTAGTGTAAGTTTTTCGCCGCTATTTGCTGGACATTCTCAAATTGTGTGTTGTGCAATTAGCGCGCCCATACCTAAAAACCAATCACTTTTTAAATTAAAAAGTCTTCTCATTGTCTAGCCGACCTTTTTCTTATTAAACAGTAAGCAAAAAAGTGCAGACAGCTAATGCGCCTGCGCTATTGATGATTAAGAATATGCCAGGAGACTTTTAAAATGAAACGTATAATTGCAATTATTGGAATTGTAGGGGTAACGCTGATTGGTTGTGGACCAGAGAAAGCAGATAGTGGCTCATCGCTGCAAACAAGCGGTTCGTCCGTAACAACTCAACCGATCGTAGAGGCAGTCAACTCAAAGGATAACGTGGTAATGATGGTCGCCGGCTTTGCCTGTCCAATTTGTGCCAACAAACTTGATAAGCAGATGTACAAGATTACTGGCGTAAAAGATGTCATTATTGATCTTGGAACAGGTATGGTTGAGGTGGTTGTGGATAAGAATTACGTTCCAAACCGTAAAGCGATTCAGCAAGCGGTCGATGATGCTGGCTTTACCCTTGAAAGCGTTACTTTTCCCGATTGATTTATTAAATTCTTAACTATTGATTTATGGATAATACAAATGATAAAGAAACGACTTGCTTTGATAATTATTTCATCAGCACTCGGGCTGATATTTACACCAAGCGCAAGCGCACAGGAAGCAATTAACTTTAATAGCGCTTTGCAGCCAGGCAAAGACATGCTGATAATTCGCCAACAGCTTCGGTACTTTGAAGCGGATAATAACATTGGCGCAAATGATCTGGATATTTCCCAAACACAGATATCAACAGCATTCATATACGGCATACAGTCCGACCTGACACTAATTTTCAATGCGCCATATCGCTTTCGTGAAATCGATAATAATAATACCGGCACATCTACTAGTATTGATGGGTTTGGTGATATTACTTCGCTATTAAAGATGCAGTTTTATCAAAACGATACCGGGCCCACCGATACTGCACGTGCGAATTTGCTTGCGGGCATGGAGATTCGCAGCGGTGATAGTAATTTTTCCAGCGATTCTTATGACCCACTACTTGGTTTGGTGTATACCCAAGCGCTAGGCCGACATGGCTTTGATGCAGCTGCGCTGTGGAAGTTCAATACCGCAGGAGGAGCTTCGGATCTGCTGCGCTATGACCTTGCGTATGTTTATCGCTTGCAGCCTGAGGAATATACCGCAGGTAAGTTGACCGCACTGTTTGGGCTTGTCGAACTTAATGGATTCTATGAGACCAACGGTGATAACGAAATTTTTATATCGCCCGGTATTCAATATGTAACTAAAGATTGGGCGCTCGAGGCAACTGTGCAATTGCCGATTTGGCAAGATCTGGATCATCGTATGGAAAAAGATTTTGTTGTTGGTTTGAGTTTGCGTCTGTCGTTTTGACGCCTGCGGTATTTGACGTCTACGGATAGTAATCCGTAGGGTTCTTATTTTATGGGTGGTGGAATGTTATGGTATTCTCGGAGCGCCGCCCGCTTAAGCGGGAGGCGCCGTTTTTTTAGTTTGTTGTTTTTGTTGTTAGATCGGGATTGGTTGTAGTAGGTGCGGGTTGCTGGATTTTACTTTCTGCGAGCTGTAATGCTAGATTTACTGCTGCGGTCATTGAGCCTTCGCTGGCCTTATCTTTGCCTGCAATATCAAAGGCTGTGCCGTGGTCGGGGCTGGTGCGGATAATTGGCAGGCCCAGGGTCCAGTTGACCGCTTTATCCCAACCCAGCAATTTGACGGGTATTAATCCCTGATCGTGATACATAGCAACAACCAGATCGTATTCTCCCGCAGCTGCACGGATAAAGACAGTGTCAGCTGCGAATGGACCGGATACATCCATCCCGCCATGTTTTGCAACATCAATTGCCGGCTGAATAACGCGGGTTTCTTCATCACCGAAGTGACCGCCTTCGCCCGCATGAGGATTTAAACCAGTTACTGCAATCTTGGGATTTTTAATTCCCAGTTGTTTGCACGCTTCCCAACCAAGATCAATGGGATCAAATATCTTGCCGATGGTTAGCTTGTTTCTGATATCCATTAGTGGGATATGAGTTGTTGCTAATACTACGCGAAGACGAGGCGATACAAACATCATCGCGTGACGTTTGGCCTTAGTGCGGTAAGCTAATAATTCCGTATGCCCCGGCCAGCTAAATCCAGCTAATTGCCAGGCTTCTTTACATATTGGACCGGTTACAATTGCATCAAGATGCCTTGGATTATCTTCTGGTAGTAGCGCATCTGCGATGGCTTCTTCTACAAATGCTTTTGATGCAATGCCGGCTGATTTTGAAGGGCCTCGCGGTGATTGTAAAAAGCCATCGTATTCATCGAAGTCCATGACAACGACATTCTCGGTGATGGTTTTACTTGTGCGTTTTGAATCGTGCTGAACGCGATACCAATATGGTTCGTATTCTAGTTGGTCCGCTTCGTAGGCCATGAGTTCGTTTAGACCATAAATAACGAACTGAGCTTTTCTGCGCAGATGTGGGTCAGCTAGAGTTTTTGATACCACCTCGGGTCCGATCCCCAATGGATCGCCCATGGTGATGCCGATTCTAAGCCTGCGCGGGTTGTTGGGCTGGTTAGCCATCACCTTATGGTAGCGTGAGTTACATTCGAATGCGATGATTAATGGTTGAGCATTAAGTTAAGAGTAATATTATCGGTCTAGAGCAGGCAGTAGCTAGTCCAACGTACACTTATGAGTTAATTCACATCAATAGAGGCTTCGGATAATGCGGTTGAGATCCTCTCTAATTCTTGTGCGAGTTCAGTAATTCGGCCAGTTATTTGTTCATCAGTAATCGCATTTTCTTCAAAGGAATCAGCAGATGCAAAGACAAAGCGCGGGATCACAATAACCCGAAAGTCAAGCATCAATGAATTGGCCAGACCCATTGCGGCCATAAATGAACGAGCTCCCCCTGAAGCGCAGAGTATGCCGACTACTTTATCGTCAAAGGCGTTGCCCGTGACCGCTAATAGATTTCGTGTAGATGCTACGACAGCGAAATTATAAATTGGTGTAGCGATGGCTATCGATGATGCTTGTCGGATGAGGTCTGTGATTTTCACAACATTAGGATCGTTGTAACAACTTGAGTCATCGCAAAAGGGTAATTCGAATTGGCGCAAATCAATTAGCTGATGTGGTTGGTCGCGGCTGCTATAAACATCTGCTAACGCCAGAGCGAGAAGCGCGCTTTTACTATTTGGGTCCAAACTGCAAGAAATAATTAAATGGCTCATTAGTAATGTGCTTTAATAATAGTGGTTAAGTGTTGAGATGTTTAATTAGTGATGGGGGCACTATCATATTGCACGAGTTCGACTTCAAAGCCGTCAGGATCGATGAAATAAAGTCGTTTGCCTGGTTCGTAATCAGCTTCCAGATGCGGCGTGATCCCTTGATCGATTAGTTTTTGGCGAAGGGTAGCTAGATCATCAACCACGAATCCGAAGTGATTGAAGCCGACTTCATCGTAGTTGCGATTGACCATTTCTTTGCCAGCCTTTAATGTTTGAAAGAGTGCGAGATAGCATTTTTCATCACCGATGTGAGCTGCGAGTTTGCCATCGGTGTTTTTGCCCTGCCAGCGAATTTCCAGGCCCAGCAGATTGCGGTAGAAGTCGATTGTGCGATTTAGATCTTTAACTGTTAGATTTACGTGTTCCAGAAACATGGTGATCTCCTAATTACAAAAGGGTTCTCTTATGAAAATAGCCACTTATTTTTAATTAGTCAAGTGAATCCTTTTGAAATTGCTGAAATTGCTGCTAAACTATCAGTATGCCAGAATCTCGCCTAACTGATGCCAAACGGGCTTTATTGGAGCTGATTAAGAGGCAAGGGCCTACAGATGCAGCTTGTATTGCCAAGAAAATGAAGTTAACTGATGTTGCGGTGCGGCAGCATTTAGCTGTATTGGAGGAAAAGGGGCTTGTAATGCCGACGCTTCAGCCACCCAAGGGGAGGGGGAGGCCGACAAATCTTTGGAGGTTGACGCAAATCGCAATAGAGCTATTTCCCGATCGACATGCAGATCTAACTGTCGATCTGATTAACGCAACTCGTAAAGCCCTAGGCGAGGAGAGTTTGCTTCGCGTTATTGAAGTTCGAGCCCAGGATCAGATTAAGAGCTATCGAAAGTTAGTGCCCACTGGGGGATCGTTAAAGAAGCGCGTAGAGGCGCTGGCAAAGCTGCGATCTGCTGAGGGGTATATGGCTGAGGTTATTAAGGAAAAGCCTGGAACGTACTTGCTAATTGAGCATCACTGTCCTATTTGTGAAGCGGCGAAAACTTGTCAGGGGCTTTGTGCAGCCGAGCTTGATGTTTTTAAGAGCGTATTGGGTAGAGGTGTACGAATAGAGCGCTGTGAGCATTTGTTATCAAAAGGTGATCGATGCATATATCGGATACAAGATGCTTAATGAGCGCCAAGTGATTGGGTGATAGTGTTTATAGCACTGCGCAGTTCTTTTAATTCCCGCTCTAGTGTTTCAATGCGTTTTTCTAATTCACTATTATTATGGGCTGCGGTAGTGGGGGAGGTACTACTTGAAGCAGAACTAGCAGCTTCAATAGGATGCGCATCTGGGCAAAGTAGCTGCGCAAAGCGCTTGGCACGCGATCCTGGGGCTGGCGCCACATCGCGTACCATTGGCTGATCTCTATTTGATAGATGATCAAGAATTGATTGGACTACTTCAAGGGACTCCAAAGGGTGCATTCGTGATGCTCGGCCACGGATTTCGCCAAGGGTTTGTGGTCCTCTAAGCAACAGTTCCGCAAGAACAACAAGCTCACTTATAGATATTTCCAGCGTTTCTTTAGTGGTGTGGCGGAATTTTGTCACGCGGCTACTTGCAAGCATAACTTCGCGGGCCAAGTCCTTTGCTTTTAAGCTATCCAGGGCTGCGATTACGCGATTTTCATCTAGATTGAGAATTGGCAGTCTATTACTTCTTTGATTACAGCCTGAGACCAAGCTGTTTAAGGTCAGTGGATATTGTCCAGGCGTTGTAAGAGCTTTTTCTACTAATACGCCAATTACTCGGGCTTCATCTTTTGTAAGATTTATCATTGCAGGGAGTCTACCACTGCCGCGGGTCTAATACACATGCTTAGCTGCTATGCAATTCCACATTATTTTGTTGATATTGCTGGGTTTCTTGTTTTTTTATTGTTTATGCAATTCTTTGAGACGATTTTGGCGCCTTTGTTGTGCAATTTGAGTAGCATGTTGGTGTGGGGCAATCCGATATACAAACAGACAATATTGCACGTGAAGCTGCAAGGCTGATACATGCGGGCGAGGCTGAGGGTATAGACGCAGCAATCCACTCGGCTGCAGCATCGTTTGGCGCTAGCAAGGCCGAGCTTCCCGGGCATGGATTAGTTAGAAATCACGCACAAGGAATGGCTATGCAAACACTTGGTAAGGAAGGTTACGATCAATCCGTACGCAACATCTGGGAGACCGCAGAGCAGTTGATGACGCTGCTTGAGCAGGCACTTAATGATGCGCAAACGCTATTAGTAGGAAGAGCAGCCAAGGGGCAAATTGATGCGGGCGTAACCGTACACGTTCGGCTGTATACAAGAGCTCAAATTACTGAGATAGCACAGGTGCTAACGGAATTTCATTATGATGAGCCCAGCTTTGATACTGTTGATACAACCGTGGGCAAGCTAAACCGTATTTGTTTTAAGGATGATGGTGTTGCGGTTGTGATAACACGGTGTTTGCCGGAGATGTATAAGAACGCACAACAGGATCTATTTAAGGATCAACCGATCGAAACACTGACGCTGGATGAGCTGCGCGCGAAATTAGAATAGTTAGCAGAGCTACAGGATATCTTGATGCCTTCTTCCATAACTCAGCGGGTCAAGCCCGCTGGCTAAACGGGTCAATCTCGATGCCACGATGCCTTGATGCCTTCTTTTATTACCCGATTCCGCCTTTTAGTTTGTGTTCTGAGCCGAATTTTGCTTTTAGTTTTCGCATTGCTGCATCATCGGGTTTGAGTTGCTCTTCTGCTTCTTTGGCCTTAGCTGCACGAAGTGACAAACTTATTCGCCGCGTCTTGGCATCAATATCCAATACCTTGACCGTTATTACCTCATCAACCTTTACAATCTGGCTAACACGATTGACTCGCTTTTCTGCTAATTGTGAAATATGTAATAGCCCCTCAATTCCGGGCGCAATCTCGACAAAAGCTCCGAAGTCTACGATCTTTGTAACTCTGCCAGAGACGGTATCGCCCGGCTGCATCTGCGAATACTTTGATTCGTAGGGGTCATCCATGCATTGTTTCATGCCCAGGCCGATGCGTGGAGGATCAGATTCGCGGTCGATCTTGATAATCTTCACAGTTACTTGTTGCCCCTCTTTAACGACTTCAGAAGGGTTTTTAAGTCTATGGTGGGCAATATCTGAAATATGTATCAGCCCATCGATACCGCCTATATCTGCAAATGCGCCGTATTGCTGAATTGAAGTAATCACAGCCGACCTTTGATCGCCTTCTTTTAATTCCTCCAGCAATTTTTCGCGCAGGCGCGTTTGCTCAACTTCCATGGTTGATTTGCGGCTAAGGATGATGCGCCCACGGTTCTTATCTAGTTCGATAATTTCGCAAGGCATCTTTTCGCCAACATAAACCGCAAGGTCTTCGATGTGACGCAGATCAACTTGACCTGCGGGCATGAAGGCTTTGTGGTTTGCCACATCCATTTCCAAACCACCTTTATTTGTGCCGGTGCAGCGTGCTTCAATAACTTGCCCAACCTGCAATGATTCCCAAGCAGCTTTTCGCACCGCCCCTTCACGCGATAGAAGAAGTAAACCTTCCTTGGCATCATAACGCTCGACGATGAATTGTAATCTTTCACCCACAGTTGGCGGGTTATCAAATTGCTTGCGCGGGCAAATACCCATTGACTTGGGACCGAACTCTACAAAGATATCGTTATCCTGGATGCTGACGATTGTGCCGGACTTAAGTTCCTGCAATTCGCCGCTTGAGTTGGATTTGGGTTTATCCGCAACATCTAGCATATCCTCAAGGCTCATGTCACCAAGCGCTGCTTCGATCTCTGCTTGGAGTTTTTCATCAAGATCGTGTGTGAATTTTTTGTACTTGTTTTCAGCAGGCTGAGGCATTTCGTTCATTTCAATGCTAGTTTAAGTTAAGGATAGGGAGATCAACGCAGGGTTTTATGGCTTTGCCGAGGGTTCTCGAACTTGTTACTTCTGTTATTTCTACATCTATTAGAGTACCGCGCCGTTGGCTTGTTGGCACGTGTACTAATGCGTAATGATCACATCGACCTGTCATAAATTGTGGATCTTGTTTGTCGGGTTGTTCCAGGATAACGCGCATGGTTCTGTTGAGCAGATGACGGCGATAATTGATGGATAGCCCATGCGTGGGGTGCTCTTCTAAATCCATAAGTGTTCTTGCACGCTGTTTTAAGATTTCTGGCCGTAAATGTTGATCGCTCCAACGGGCGGCTGCGGTACCCGATCGGGGGCTGTACCTGAAGACATGGAGGTGCATGAATTTCGCATAATTAACTACATCAAGCGTTGCCTGGAAATCAGCTTCGGTTTCACCCGGGAAACCACAGATTATGTCCGTAGAAATCGCCGGCCTGAGTTTTTCAATGGTCAAAGCCTCATTTACCTGATCGATCATCTGTATGTATTGATCGCGGCAGTATTGGCGGTTCATTTTTCGCAAAATCGCATCCGAACCAGACTGCAAGGGCAGATGGAGGTGGGGAACGACCACGGGCGCGTTTGCGATCATTGCATCCAGGAGAATTTGGCTGATATCGCCCGGTTCCATGGAGCTAATTCGCAATCGCTGGAGTCCTTTTATTGAAGCAACGGCATCAACAAGATCCGCCAGGGGCTCTGCACCGGGATTAGCCTGTTTTTTTCGTATGGCAGTTTCGTGTCCATAAGCCCCTATGAATATACCAGTTAGGACTATTTCCTTATGCCCGAGATCAACGAGTTTAGTCGCCTCCAGGACGGTATCAGCAATGGTTTTTGAACGGAGAGTGCTGCGTATTTTGGGGATAATACAGAAGGTACAGTGGGCATTGCAACCATCCTGGATCTTCAATTCAGCCCTGATGTGGCTGGCAGGGCTACTAGGCTCAACTACCTTTAGAGGTAGGACCCTTCTGTGGGAACTAGATGTAATAGGCTTGCGTATTGAGGTTTGAGGGCGTTGGCGACCCAGCCAATCGTCCAGTTGCCGTGCGAAGCGAAGCGCCATCGTCGAGCCGTCTTGAGAATCATGGGTAATTACCCTATTTGGATCCCCGGCCAGTCGGATCGCTTCTTCAGTGTTGGTAGTAGTAAAGCAGCCGGTAACTAGTATGCTCGGCTGGACGCAATGGTGCGTGGGGCTGGTAGCGTGATGATCTTGGGAATTTTGGCAATCTTTAGCCTGTCTTCGCAATGCGCGGCGAAGTGCGTTTCTGCTTTTTGCAGCAGCGGTATTAGTCACCGAGCAGGTGTGAATGACCTCAAGATCCGCCGATTCGCCCTTAGCAGCTTGTATAAGGCCTCTTTTTGTAAGAAGAGAATGGAATTCGCGAGCCTCAGCATGGTTGACTCTGCATCCAAGTGTGGTGATTCGGTACTTGCTCATAGTGGCCATAGCAACATGCTATCATTTGACTTGGCTTCCGTCTGTATTAATAAACAGGCCTGTCTTTGGCAGGTCTTTATAAAGCGACAAGTTTCGTCTTTTCATCAGGGCATCTCATCGGTTATGATTGGATGGCGATGTATGGTGGATGGGCAAACCGCTAGCGCTCCTAACTGGAACAAGCCAATTAAGGCTCCAGTTGACAGGTCCCTAGTAATGGAGATTCAAACATATGGCTAGTCCAAAGACTGCCTGGGGTATTGAAGTAGGTGCAAATGCCATCAAGGCTATTCGTCTTGAGCGTGATGGTGACAAAGTTTCCGTCACAGATTTTGCAATAATCCCTCTGAAAAAGGTACTTGCAACGCCTGACATTGATGAAGACGAGATCATCCGTCTAGGTCTAGGTCAGTTTATTAGCCAAAAGTCCTTAGAGGGCGAGCATCTGGTGATGAGCGTTCCGGGCCACAGCGCCTTTGCGCGGTTTGCCAAACTTCCTCCGGTTGAGCCCAAGAAGGTGCCGGACATTGTCAAGTTTGAGGCTGTACAGCAGATACCTTTCCCGATTGATGAAGTGGAATGGGATTATCAAACTTTTCTTTCGCCTAACTCTCCCGAAGTTGAAGTTGGAATTTTTGCGATTACTCGTGATCGAATGAAAAAGAGTCTTTCTCTTTATTCAGAGCTAGGGATTGTTCCAGAGTCAATAACGCTAAGCCCGGTTGCGGTCTTTAACGCCGTGTCTTACGACCACAATCTCGATCTGAAGAAAGAGCCGATCGTTTATCTTGACATTGGTACTCATGCCAGCGATGTAATAATCGCAGTGGGCGGTCGATGCTGGATCCGTACCTTCCCCTTGGGTGGTACGCACTTTACCGAAGCCATCGCACGTACGTTTAAGCTTGGTTACACCAAAGCTGATCGGCTTAAGCAGGAAGCATCATCGAGCAAGTACACCAAGCAAATAATGCAGGCAATGCGTCCGGTGTTTAGCGATCTGATTCAAGATTTGCAGCGATCTATAGGTTACTTCCAATCGCTTAACCGCGATTGTGAACTGAACACGATAATTGGTCTTGGCTCCACGTTCAAAATTCCAGGTCTTCGTAAATTCCTTGGCCAGCAGCTTCAAATGAATATTGTACGCTTAGATGAATATAAGAAGATCACAGTTGGTGGACGTGATGCTGCATCATTCGCACAAAATGCAGTAGGCATGGCAACCGCTTACGGATTGGCGTTGCAGGGCGTAGGGCTTGGGAAGATCGATATTAACCTTGTACCTGTTGAAGCGCTTCGAGCTCAAATGTGGCATGAAAAGACTAAGTGGTTTGCTGCCGCAGCAGGTTTAGCTGTCATAGCCTCGGGCATGATGCTGGTCAAGCCACTTAGTAACAGAAGCGCCATGAGCGCTACTCCACCTAGTGTCGTCCAAGAAGTTGTTAGTACTGGTGAAAGTCTCAAACGCGAATACGATGAAATACAAAAAACAGCAAACGTGGGTTACTCCGCAGAGAATTTCAGGCGCTTAGCTGACTATCGAGATATTTGGCCGCACATTGTTCACGACGCTGCTGATGCGCTTGCTTTCACTGACCCTCAAGCAGAGTTACTTGGTTCAGATATTGAGAAAATCAATAGCATAGATCCCAAAGAACGCCGGTTGGTGCAACTGCAAAGACTTGATGGCACATATGAATATGATGCATCTAATAATGCGCGGCGCATTTTGGTCAGCCTCGATGTTGAGTTAAGCCACGAAAATCCGAGAGAATTCCTGAATACAACGGTAATACAGTGGCTTCGTGATAATGCAGAGAGGCCAGGCGTTCCCTACAAAATTGTCAACATTCATGGCAATCCAGAATTACATGCAACCTATCGTGTTACAGAAGACGGCAGCGAACCAGTAAGTGGTAGCACTGGCAAGTCATCAAGAAGTGCGCCTCCACGACGGGAAAAGCCTAAAAAGTCCAACAATCCTCCTGGACCTAAAAAAAGCGGTAGAGGTGGTGCAGGTAGCATGGGTATGGGTGGTGGTGGCGATATGCCAGGTAGACGCAAGAGAGGAGGCAAAATAAGTGCTCCGGGCTCTCAAATCGGTAGCATGGGTCAAAGTGGTGGTGGGGGCGCTCTTCCACCTCCGGGCCCAGGCAACATTGGCTCTGGAGGAAGCTTTGATAGAGGCAGCAGGGACAACACCAAAGGCCAAAATGCCCATGGCGAACTCGATACCATAGCGCCACTGCCGGAACGACCACGTGTTTACCCGGTTGGTGGTCTGTATTACCTCGTACCAATAACCTTTGAGATTGAATTGCTGTCATCCCCGATTGTCTCAGAAAGCGATGATACAGCCAATCTAATAGCAGAAGATGGAGAGATCGGATCATGAACCCGGTTATAAAATGGATTAAGCTCAACATCTTCATCGTCGTATTTAGCGCCATTATTGTCGCAGCGCCAATCGGAATGTGGTTCGTTGGTGGCTCGATGAATGAATCAGTAAGCAAGGAAGTATCTGAACGCGCTAACCGCATGACAGATTTGAATAGAATTAAAAATACCAGTGTCTCGATCATCAATCCGGTCAAAGGCAATACTCCAATTAACGAAATTATTGTTGTGAATCCTGATTTTCTTGATCGTTACCGTGATATGGTGATGACGGTAGGTAAGGATGCTGAGGCAGTTCATAAATTGGCGCTTGAATATAACCACAAAGATCGTGGCGTACTCCTACCCGAGCTTTTTCCCGCACCGCCTGAATATGAGCGCGATACTCTGCCATATGAAATGCATACAAGGTTTATCGCAGGCATAGAAGATCTGCTTGTTAGGATTGATGCAGGCAAACCCCCATCTTCCGAGGAAGTTGGCGAAGACCTCGAATCTGAAAAGGAACAACTGGAAAACCGAAATGTTGCGGATGAAGATGGCGAAGAAAAACAGAAGTGGCTAAGAGAGAAACTCTCGGAAAATCGATTATCTATCTATGCCGATCGTGCTTCGTCTGTTGGCGTGTATGCTTCGCTTGATTCGTTTACAAACTTAGAAATAGATCAACCAGGTCCTGTTCCGCTTCCTAGTAAACTATATGAATGGCAATGGCAGTATTGGATTTATGAAGATATTTTGTTAGCTATGAAAAATGCTAATAACGATTCTGTCTCAGTACTCGATGCGCCGGTAAAGCGCATTGTTAGCCTTGCAGTGCGATACGATCCACTTGCAGGTGCTTCAACTAATAGAGGTTCCAGCGCTGGGAGTGGTGGTTTTGGTAGTGGCCGCAGAGGATCTTCAAAGAAAACTAACAATGAGGAAAGTACGCTACCCGCCGCCAACCCGCGCGTAGAAGTTAAGCTTGATTACAGTGAATCATTTACAGGTCGTCATACAAATTCTCTTTACGATGTAAGGTTGGTTAGGCTTATTTTGGTGGTTGAAACCGCACATATACCTGCTGTAATGGATGCATTAGCGCAGCGGAATTTCATCACCGTTATAAAATCTG
This sequence comes from Planctomycetota bacterium, assembly GCA_022574595.1. GTDB lineage: Bacteria > Planctomycetota > Phycisphaerae > Phycisphaerales > SM1A02 > JACZRS01. Next base: position 54,941 of record JACZRS010000023.1, read on the forward strand.
AAATTGAGCCCGTAAATTCGTTTGATGCGTTACGTGATGGATATTTTTATGGCGAAGATCCAGTATCTAGTCTTGAGTTGGAATTAGAGACAATCTGGTTCCGCCAATGGATGTCCCCTTTTATGCCTGATGATGTTAAGCAAGCATTGGGAGTTCCTTTACAACAAACACCTTCAAGCTAGTTAATTGAGGGTTAAGTCGTTTTTGAACATTAATTACAACGCCCCTCACTTGGAGCGAAATCGATGAAGACTAAGGGTATTACGATTTGGGAACAGCACGCAGAGAAATTCGTGCTAGGCATTTCTGGACTATTGTTTGTGGGTTTCACCGCACTTCAGTTCATAGGTGAACAAGAAGAAATGACCGCTGTCAAAGTAGATAGCTACTTGATAGAAGCTGCTGAATTGCTGCAAGTACAAATGGAATCGTCAGCAACTGCATCGCTTGATATTCCAGAGCCGGTTACTGCACATAGTATTTTGGAGTCATCGCTTGCAAGTTCAATTTGCCCGGAGGTAATGGTTGATTTTCCCCAAATCAGATTAGCCCCTCAGATTGCGTTTACTGGTAACGGAAAAAAGGAAGTGCGGTTCGCAGAACTTAACTTTGCGCCTCCTGATCGAATTACAGTAACCCAGACAACGGATACTTTGGCGGATGGTGTTCTTGATGAGGTTCCCGAACTAGCAGCTTATCTTGATGATCCAAATGGGCCTCCGGATATTACTTGGACGACCCCTTTTGTTCAATTCGATCGAGAAGCGTTAATGCAACAAGTGCGTGGTGAGCTTCTAAATGAAGGTGATGGGATTAAGTCAATTCCCAGTTCCTGGTATGCCAGCCCACTTACTATTGTCGATGTACGTTTTGAACGGGAAACCCTTGTCGATGACGGGATTTGGACGCAGCTAACACTACTAGAGCAAATTCCCAGTCGTTTCTCACTTCGTGATCTACTAGAAAAAGATATCGATAATACTGCTCGTAGCCAGATTCTAAGCCAGGCGCGGAATGTCAATTTGCAAGAGGATATTAGTCAGCCAGCTTTTTATGCAACGCGCAATGATTCGTGGGCTCCGGTTAGCTTCAAGGAAGAGATTATAAAGATTGGCTCTGAACCAGAAGATCCTCGCATCGGAGCGCTTCGCCGCAATCTAAGGCGTTTGCTCTACAAGAAAGCTGACATAGTCAAGAAGCTTGAAGAAGCTGGTGGTCCTCTAGATGAAAACAGCCCTCCAGGTGGTATTGGTAATCCACCGGGTGGAAATCCGGGCGGTGGTGGTCGAGGCGACGGAGGAAGAGGTAGAGGGAGAGGAGGAAGGGGTGGCAGTGGTGATGGCGATGGAGGGGGAAAGAAAGCACCTCCTGGTGGCGGTATAGGTGGTATGGGTAGCGGCGGTAGTGGTCTTGGTAGACGTGATATAGGTGGTGCTGATAGCGAAAGAGGCCGCAAGAAACGTATTGGCTTGACCAAACAACTAAAGAAGGTGCAGATTAAGATTGATCGTATACGTAAAGAATTGCCGGATGAGCCCGATGATGTTACGCCAATAGGTGAGGGAATAGACGAAAGTGCGATTCTTGTCTGGACACACGATCTAACTGCTAAGTCAGGTGAGACCTATCGCTATCGCGCAACTATAAACGTGTATAACCCCTTCTTTGGTAAAAGGCGAAATCTGTCTAGCGATCAAGAGCACCTGGCGGATTTATTCATAATTGCGTCGGCAGCTAGCGAATGGTCTAGCCAAATTACTGTTGATTCGCGCTTGCAGCTTTACATCATCAGAGCTTCCGCACCTGGTCAGAGTGGTGGGAGTGGCTCACTTGGACTAGGACTGGCAACCGCTGAGGTTTTTAGGTATTACGATGGAAGAGAGTGGATGGAGACTTTTAAAGTTCAGCCAGGCGAACATATTGGTGGCCTGGAAATGCAGCGCCATGAGGGTATGGAGGTTGACTTTAGCACTGGCATCTATGTTCTGGATATCATCGGTGATATCAATGAAGAGCGAAATGGCATTCAGATTCGCACAGGTCATGCTGCTCGCGTCCTATTACAGGATACCGCAGGTGAACAAAGTGTTGAAATCCGTCATCCCCGTAGCGATAGTAGTGATCCCAATCGCGAGGATTTACGCTACCGAGTGCAGGAGCGGAAGCGTATTGCTCGAAATAGTGACGGGTAATTGCCCTATTTAATCAGTTAGATAATGGCAAGTTGCTGATAGGGCTGTCTTTACTCCAGTTTTGGCCATTGGAATCTCATAAAGTCGATTGAAATCAGTGGAGGAACCGGCGGCTGAGGTTGACTCGCCGTATGCCCCTGCTATGCTTCAGGCTCCGAAAACGCGAGGTGATTTGCCTCGCGTGCTCTGTTATTGCGGACCGAGTTCGGCCGATTTGGGATCCCTCAAAACGGCTGTTCAAGGTGCGTTGAGCAAAGCTCTTTGAAAAGTCATGATCGATTGTCAATAGCTGCTTGTTCTGCGGTCCCCCCGTTGGAACGAGTAGCAAACCGAGACAGAATTCGAGAGCCACTTATAAAGGCTTCTTGTCATGATCAGGTTGGACGGCTTTGTCCTCTTGGTTTTAAGTGACAAGACAATAATATTGGGACACGTTTTTTTAGCGTGTCCCGCCCGGGACACAGTCGGTGTCCCAATGATTTTGATATCTATAATCGATTCGAGACGGGCTTTGGTCCCTAAAGTGCCATTGCCGGGATCGGGTCGTTGTGACAAAGTTATGAAGGGCGTGCGGTGGATGTCTAGGCGTTGAGAGGCGATGAAGGACGTGGGAACCTGCGAAAAGCCCAGGGAAGCTGGTAACCGAGCTATGATCCTGGGATGTCCGAATGGGGCAACCCTCCCGATTTATCGGGAATTCATACCTGAATGCATAGGGTATGAAAGCGAACCCGGAGAACTGAAACATCTCAGTACCCGGAGGAACAGAAAGCAAACGCGATTCCGTAAGTAGCGGCGAGCGAAAGCGGATTAGTCCAAACCCGTCTTCGGACGGGGGTTGTGGGCACCAATGTAGCGGTCGGAAAGTTTTGCAAATTGTCTGGAAAGGCGAACTATAAAAGGTGATAGTCCTGTAGTAAAACATGAAGATTGCTTAGGTGTTCCAGAGTAGTACGGAGCTCGTGAAACTCCGTATGAAACTGGGGGGTCCACCCTCCAAGACTAAATACTCCTCAACGACCGATAGCGCACCAGTAAGGCGACTGAACGATGAAAAGCACCCCGATAAGGGGAGTGAAAAGTACCTGAAACCGCATGCTTACAAGCGGTCGGAGTCCGCCCTAGGCGGATGACGGCGTGCCTTTTGCATAATGAGTCGACGAGTTACTCTCTA
>JACZRS010000024.1 GCA_022574595.1 Planctomycetota bacterium
TGGGCCTGCTTCTTTTTTTAAGATGGCAATATCCTGGATATGTTCTAAAAAGAAAATCTTATTTCGCAGCGTTGCTGCTTCTTCAAATCGTTCCTCTTTTGACGCCTTTTTCATCTCACGACGATACATTTTTAGAAGATCATCCTTCTTTCCTTCAAAAAACTTAATCAGATCGCGAATATTTTTCGCATAGTCGCTCTTTGAAATTGCACCAATACACACTCCCGGACATTGTTTGAGATGATAATAAAAACAAGAGTGGTAAGAAGAATATCATGAATAAGAGTAAAGACAGCAATAAGACCATATCTACAAGATGACACTGGTTTTGAAACCCTGCGGAAGGCATAAGCAATGAAAAGGATGATTGCCAGCATGACAACAATAAGCGCCATAATTGATTTCTTTGTAAGCTCGCTTCCCACTGACGGGCCAACAGAAGTAAAACTCTCCCCAAAACCCTCCGTAAGCGTAGAAATAAAACAAGCGGACTTGCCAAATGAACCCGATGACCACGGCTTACCGATCCCCCTGGCAAACTACGTCGAAGGCGTAACAGACCTTGCCGGCATTCGCTGCCCCGACCATGAAGCAGTAGAAATCGGTATAGATAAACAAGGACGAATAAACCTCCTGGCACGCGAAATAAGACTACGCGATCTAAGAATCGTAGAAGCATGGGCCAAAGCCCATCGAGAATTAATTTCCCTAGCCTGCCCCGACCACGAATTCGATCCCGCAGGCAAGACCATAAGCCACGTCTTCACTGATACGCCAACCAAAGTTACGGATATGTACGCAACCGACATCCGCCTCTACGTCCTAACACCGGTTGCTGTCCAAGACAAAGTAGGCTGGTACGCCGCCCCCCTAAATAAACCCCGCCGCTAGGCGCTCCCCGCTTAAGCGGGGCAGCGTCCGCGAACTAACAATAAGCGCAATCCCCCAAAAGAAAGCGGGACAAGCCCCGCAGCTAAATAATTCAATGTTTCAAAATTTCGACATTTCGACGTTTCGACGTTTCGACGTTTTCTTCTCACCCATTCCCATCCTTCTCCGCCATCATCCGCAGCATATCCAGACACCTACACGCGTAACCCATTTCGTTGTCGTACCACGAAAGTACCTTGAAAAACCGATCCGTCAATTCGATGCCAGCACTTGCATCGAAGATGCTTGAATGAGTATCGCCAATAAAATCACTGGAAACTACCGCATCTTCCGTGTAATCGAGCACACCATTCATTGGACCGTCCGCTGCTGCTTTCATCGCTGCATTAATCGCAGCAAGATTGGTGGGCTTTACCGTACGGAAAGTTAGATCAACACAAGAAACATCATTCACCGGCACGCGGTAAGCCATACCCGTGATCTTGCCCTTCAGTTCAGGCACACACAACCCAACCGCTTTAGCTGCCCCCGTACTAGAGGGGATGATATTTGCATAAGCATTACGTCCACCGCGCCAATCTTTCTTGGATGGACCGTCCTGTGTCGGCTGAGTTGCGGTAACTGCGTGGATGGTGGCCATAAGCCCTTCTTCTAATCCGAACTCATCATTAATAACCTTTGCTACCGGCGCAAGACAATTGGTTGTGCATGATGCGTTGGAAATAATCGTATCAGTAGCAGGGTTATAGGTTTCGTGATTGACCTTGTAAGCCAGCGTTGGGACCTGGTCCGGCGTCTTAGTTGGTGCAGAAATAACAACTCGTTTCGCCCCTGCGGTAAGGTGTTTGCTTGCGCCTTGGTGATCTGTAAATAGACCGGTCGATTCGAGGATGTAATCCACCCCTAATTCTCCCCAGGGAAGCTCCGCAGGATCCTTGATACTGACACATTTTGTTGATGAGCCACAGCAGCTAAATCCATCTGCATCCGCAGTTACAACATGTTCAAAGCGACCATGAGTGGAGTCGTAGCTCAACAAGTACGCCAAATTATCTGCCGGCACAAGATCGTTTATGGCTGTAAATTCGAAGCCGCCTTCTCGCACACCTTGGCGATAAACCAGCCTTCCGATACGTCCAAACCCGTTGATACCAACTTTGATAGCCATGGGGCAATACTCCTCATTACACCGAATAATTTGGATGAGTCACAGTAGGGAAATATCTCCCATTGGGCAAGTGGAGAAATTGGTCAGGATTCTTTGAGCCTTACCCTCTAGCTTAATTCCTCATATGCCTTTTTACGATCCACTCTTCTAGCGAGTTCGCTTGCGTAGCTCTTGCCTAGCTCATCAGCATTTTCGCGCGCCCACTGGCTTAATTTAGTTTGCCCAGCCGGGGGTGAATCTGTGTAAAGCAGATCATCCATTAAGCCACGAATCTCTTCACGAGTTATTATCACATCACCTTTTAGTTTGCCCAATATCCAACCCAGTAAGTAACCCAAACTCGGAGGAACGGAAATTATCTTTCTTTTTATTTCTATAGCTTGCGCAATCGTTTGTGCTAACTCACGAAACGTAAAAGTCTCAGGCCCAATCGCATCAACCATAGTGTTTTCATTTTTCTTTGCTTCTTCAACTGCAAGCTTGGCGAAATCTTCAACATAAATCGGCTGCAAGCGATACTTGCCATCGCCGAACACGCCGAAGATCGGCAAATGCCTCAGCATCCAAGCGATATTGTTTATAAGTATGTCCGCATGACCAAACAAAACCGCAGGGCGAAGAATTGCATGCGATATTCCTGATTCAATCAACGCTTTCTCAAGATGCGCTTTACCGGAAAAATATTCTAACGGCGAATCCAGCGATGGGTTAGTAATACTGACATGCACTATTCGCTTAACCCCAGCTTGCTTTGCTGCATCAAAGAGTTTAAGCGTATTCGCTACCGCATCTGCGTGCTTGAACAAGCGATGATTGAACCGAACCCAGTATGTGTTATATAAAACATCAGCCCCTTCAAGCGATTGGGTTAATTGAGCAACATCATCAAAGTTAAACGGATGAACTTCGACGCGGCCGTCAAAGGGATTTGTGCGATTAGGTGAGTTTGTCAACGTGCGAACTTTATGTCCTGCATCTAACAAGAGTTGTGTGATGTATTTCCCGGTATAACCAAATGCACCGGTAACAACATGTAATTGATTACTGCTCACTTATTACTAATCCAAGGAATATCATCAACGCCTGCTTCTTTGTTTGCTCTTCTAGCTAATGCAAACAGCAAATCGCTTAAGCGGTTTAGATAAATTTTAACGTATTCACTTACCGATTGATTTTTGCTTAGCGAAATCACATCACGTTCCGCTCGCCTGCAGACTGTTCGAGCCAAGTGCAACCGCGCAGCCACTTCCGTTCCGCCCGGCAAAACGAAATTTTTCATAGGCTCATTACCCGCATCAATCTCATCGATCCAGGATTCAAGCTGCGAGATATCACTTGCCCCAATGCGCGTAATTTTATCTTCATGCTTTGAACCGGGGACTGTTGCCAAATCAGCACCAAGCGTAAAAAGCTGACTCTGCAATTTACCAAGCATTTCTTTTAATGTTGCTTCAAATGCCCCGCCCTTTTCGTAGTCTGCCGCTGCAGTAAGTCCCACACAAGCGTTAAGTTCATCAACACTACCAAACGCAACGATGCGCGGATCATCCTTTTGTACGCGCTGCGAACCAAACAGCCCAGTAGAACCATCATCACCAGTTTTCGTGTAAAGCTTCATAGGATTAGGGTACGCGGGTAGAAGGCACTAAGCACTTGGCATTAGGAAATGGTATCGTGAAAGCCGGCGCCGCCCGCTTCAGCGGGCGGCGTCTTGAGAAACCGGAAGGCATCAGAAGCCAGTAGAGAAATGGAATTGGGAAATGATGTCCCATTACCAAGAAGGGACGCTGCGCGTCTCCCGCTAAACGGGGTAGTTAAGAAGAGTATTCGCCCGGAGAATGTTTAATCCTACTATTAAGTAGGAATTGTCGTGAATAGCGAACATGAACAAACTCGTGAACAGTTTATTTCCGAGCCCATCACGCCCGAAGCGGGATCGTTTTCGACGGAGCTTATGGCTCGTGGTTTGGCAGCACTTCCCGGTGCGTTTACCTGGCGCGACAAGCGCTATGAAGTCGTCGCTTGCATTGATCATTTCAAGGAAACCTCAACCGAAGGCGGCAAGGCTCAGAGTGATCGCTACTTACGCAGGCAGGTATTTGTGGTTGAGCTTGATACCGGGGAGATCGCCAAGCTCTATGTTCTTCGCCAAGGCTCGTCTGGGTCGAGTAAGGCTAAGAAGCAGCGGTGGTATCTATACAGCATTACCGGCCCTAATAACGCATAGAACTATCCATTATCAAAAGTATTGCCCGTGGCGATATGCTGGAGTACCGTATGGGATCTATGGAAGCACCGCCTATCATTGCCCATATCAATACCACATCAGGCTCGCTGATGCGAAGAAGGCTGATTGGGGGCCTCGTGCTGCTGGCTACGGCAACCGTGCTGGGCATTGCTGCGTATTTAGAGCCATCGCCCGAAGGCTTAGGAACACATACGCAGCTTTATAATATGCCAGATTGTGGCTGGATGGTGACGATGGATCTTCCTTGTATAACGTGTGGGATGACTACGGCGTTTTCCCATGCTGCCAACGGAAATCTGCTGGCATCCTTCGCCACACAACCGTTTGGAGCGGTATTGGCAGTAATTACCGCGATGGTGTTCTTAGTTAGTAGTTATGTGACGTATACTGGCTCTCAGGTTGCGTCGGTCTTTGGACGACTTTGGGGACGTGGGGCAGGATGGATTTTAGCGCTTAGCGCCACCGCAGCCTGGGTCTACAAGATCCTTGCCTATAAGGGGCTTTTCGGATGACAAAGAATCGAATTTTCTTAGCACTTTTAACATTGACAGGCAGCGCAGCACTTTGTGGATGCGAAGCGGCACTACTACTTGGTGGCATGAGCCAGAACTATGAATACTCCAAACAGATAGAAGTTGAGCCGGTATATTACGGCCTGGAGAATAAGACAGTCGCGGTGATAGTGCAGACTGATCAAGGCACTCTATATGAGCATCCTGGTTTGGAACTCACGCTGGCTACAGGTATTTCTGGTCGTATTCAAAAACATGTTGCGGGCGTAGTAGTAACTAATCCAGTCGAGATCAATAACTGGAAATTCAAGACCCGGGAATGGTATTCGATGCCTTATGGTGAAATTGCGGAGAAGCTTAATGTTGATAGGTTGGTCTTTGTTGACGTTTACGAATACCGACTTAACCCAATAGGAAACCGATATCTTTGGGATGGAGTTTGTGCAGCTAATGTAGGGATCATCGAGCGCGATGGTTTTGATCCAGATACGTTTGTTGATTCGTTTAGTATTGAAAATCGATTTCCGAATATAAGCGGAGTCGGACGAGAAAGCGCGCAGCGTAGTGCGATTGAAAAGGGACTAATGGGACCGTTCATTGCGAAAACAGCTGGTCTTTTTCACACTCACCTTGTGCCTAAGCATCCTGACAAGTACAAGGCATTGCCCAAGTGATTTTCAAACTGGTCACGAGAAAAGGATTTGTTGTGCTGAAGAATTTTTTACGATCCGCCCTTTTGCTGGCATTAGCGATTGCTTGTACAGGCTTTTTATCATCATGCAACATTCTAGGGCCGGCAGCTTTTATTATTGATGGAATGCCTAAGCGAGATGCACAGTACGCTCTAATGGATCGCCCGACCGTTGTCTTTGTAGATGATCCGAGGAATGCCTTATCTGATCGTAATTTAAGGCGCTATATTGGTGATAAAGTTGCGACCCAGCTAATGCTAAACAAGATCGTTACAGTGACTATCAGCTCAGCAGATGCAATGGGAGTTGCAAGGGGCGACAGGCATGGTAAACGTATGCCCATCGAAGCCATTGGGCGTGCAGTAGGCGCTGAGCAGGTACTTTATATTGAAATGATGTCGTTTACTCTGAGTCCCGACAATGTAACACCCCAACCTATAGGGATTTGCAAAATTAAAGTAATTGATGCCATGAACCGCATTCGATTGTTTCCGGAAATGGATGAAAATTCACAAGCCGCAGCAGCTTATCCTGTTCATGTAGCACTGCCAAGGTTAAGTACGGAGCTTTATCGATCCGCATCAGGCAGGCGCAAGATGAATGAACAGCTTGCAAGTCACATGGCTGATCAAATTGCTAAGGTTTTCTATAAGCACGTACCGAACGAATTGGGATCGCGACTAAAATAACGGTGAGAATTCTTCATCTAATCGATCCTGGTTCTGTTGAAGTTGGCGCAGAAGCGCTGGCTATGATTGCTGACGCGGTAAAGCGCTTGCCTGGACATAACCATGATGTGTTGATTGTTGCTAGCGGGCAATGGACAATTATCGCAAGGCGAATTGGGCTAAAACCAATTGGTTCAATAACGCCTGTTAATGGCCGGCCAATACTTGCCCGTCGCGCTCTGCGAAACGTCATTCGCCGCAATGAAAGTGTTTATGGAAGGTATGATGTGCTGCATGCCTGGACGCTCAGCTGCGCTGCCCTGGCATCCTGCGCAGCACCTAATCATCAAATTGTTACAGGGCCAGTGTTCGCAGATCCAAAAAACAGCAAATTATCCAAGCAGAAAATTATGCGCCTCAACCGATCCGCAGCAAGAGTACTTTGTGCTACTAATGAAATTAAGCAAGAGTGCGCTTCTCTTGGCATTGATGAATTGCTGCTAAGTGAAACTTCGCTGGGAGTAGATAGTGATCGAATAGTGGCAGAAAATCGCAAATTGCTACGCGACTCATGGGGTGTTGATGAAACAACTTTTGTGGTCGGTTCACTTGGCAATGCTCAAGTAGCATTAAGAGCTACTACACTAGTTGAACAAACAAATAGGAATATAAGACTTATTGTGCATCCGCATGCGCAGTTGCGATTCCAAGCTACACTTTGGGCTAGGCGTCTAGGCGGCGATGAAAAGATAATTATTGAAAACCAATATTCCCAACTTTGGAATATCGCGTCGGGCCTTGATGCTGCGATAGTTAATACAGCACAATGCAATGCAATAAATCGCAGTTTACAGCCCAACAATTTGCTTAGCGTTTTATGGTTGATGGCAAGTGGTACGCCAATCATTATCAATTCAGAGCATAGGGCCAGTACTTTTATCAGTGACGAAAAGAACGGCTTACTTTTCCCCAGCTCAGACGTAAACACTATCAATCAAGGGCTGATGCGACTAATCGATGACCCCACATTAGCTCAGCAGATAAGGTCCGCCTCGACGAAATTTGTTGCAGATCAATTCAGTGCAGATAAGCTGGCAGAAAATCTTGCGGATATCTATCAACAAACATCGCGCGGCCAGCGTGTGCGGCTTAGTACGACACATGCAAATGTTAAGCCGCCTGAGATGGTAAAGTTTGTCGCAAATAGCTCCAAACGCACAAGTGCTATCATAGAAAGAAGTTGCTGCTAACAAAGACCAGATGCCGCTTTTGTATTGTTGTCACGCTTTCTGGAGGATATGCTCTAGAGGGATTATTCCGTGAAGTAGAGGTATCAGGCATAATGGATATTGAAGTCGCAAAAGTGCTTGCAAAATGGTTAGAGAGAAAGATCAGTGACCATGGGAAGATTGCTGATGCTGAGCGGATAACACTGGAGACTAAATAGAATGATTCTCGTGTTAGAGACAATGAAAATGCAGACTTCTAGTGATCTGGCTTCACCTTTGCTTAGGCATTTGGCCAACGAAGCCGCCAGTGCTAATAAACATAACGGCAATGTGATTTACCAGGGTCCAGCTATTGACGCTATTTTTGATGCAGAACCACCATGGGGACACACAGTAAAGAAAGCGGCAACTAGGGTTAAATTTGATAGACTTGCTAAAAAATGGAAAGAAAATCGACAATGGGGAGCAGACATTACAGAACTCTGTATGCAACCGGCCTATCAGGCAATCATCGGCATGGGTGAAACGGCGATTCCGTATATACTAAGAGAGTTGTCTGAAAAGCCCGACCACTGGTTCTGGGCCTTGAACGCTATAATCGCTGACGATAGTGTTGACCCCATACCAACAGAGAGCCAAGGCAAATTGCGCGAAATGGCTCAAGCGTGGATTGACTGGGGAAGGCAAAATGGACAAATCGAGTAAGCGTGCGAAAGAGAGATATCCTAATCTAAACGAGGATGGATACGAATGGACGAGCGAGCCGGACCTTGAGTACAACTGCCTCGCATGGGCTGCTGGGAAGAATGACGTAGTCTGGCAAAATACCATTGGCTACTACTGGCCTGCAACACGCCGAACTACAGCGGGGCAGCCTTGGGCTGCCAAATCTTCAGTGGAATGGGCATCTTGCCCGTGCATATTCTTGATTCAAGAGCAATTACCAAAATATAAATCCGCACGGGCAAGATGCCCATGCCACTGAAGAACTAAAACAACACCTGCAAACATCTCGCTTCCGGAGGCGCGATGATGTGTGGCACCCCTGTCAATAATTGTACTTATCCCCTTTAATTTCCTCTATAAAGTGTGCAGTGGATCAAGCAGATCATGCGCAGCATCGTGATATAGGCTTTTAAGAATATCCGCAGGAAGCGATTTACCAACTAATTGTGGTGCATCCATTTCGTCAAACTGCTGCGGATCAACCATCGCAAGATCAGGGTCGGCAATAGGCGACTCACCATCGTAATCCGTTTCAAACATTGTTCGCAGCGCCCAATAGCGGCTGGCATAAAGATCATAAGCTTCATCAGAAGTGCTAGCCTTGGCCTGCATTTCATTATCCTGGTCACTAGCAGTAAGATGGTCATCTGAGGTCAAAATATCAGAACCGAACATGACTCTACCTTTGAATTTTTGTAAAAACGCTAATAAATCATGGCGCGATTGTTTGCTTAGTTCGCGAACCATCCATTTGCCAGCACTAGTATCCAGATAAAGATTTTCGTGACGAGACATTAGCTGTGTGAGAAATTCCAGATCCTCTGGGAAACCTGCCATGTGAGCTGCAATCCATGGAATCTTAAATTTATCAAGCAACTCTTCAAATGGTTCGTACTGCTGAAGCTTAGTTCCATAAACCGAAGCATCTGTGTACTTGGCCATAAACCAAGTATCGGGATCTGCAATGTGGGTCATAAAGATCATTCCCAATTCTGCAGCAGCGTGCATGGTTTCCAATCTTTGCTTGCTGTTAATCCTTAGCAGATCTGGCTCACCAATTTCTATGCCATAATCGATAGCGCGCGGTGCAGCCCAGAACTTGGCAATCCTAGCACCCTGTTTGTGAAACTCGCTAATGCGCTCGGTGTAGCCTCCGCCGTGATGATAAAGACGATCTTCATGGTTGTAATTAGGAACTGCTATGAAGCGGATGCGATCACCTAGTACATCTCTCACAAATTCGATTTGCTCAAGTTGAGTCATCGAATAAGTAAGAGAAATGCCGTACTGCTTTGCTAGTTTGGCATAAATCTTAGATGCCTCGCGGCCACCTATGTGGCTATGAACGTCTATGATCGGAACTATTGGAGTTCCCAGCGCCATCGCCTGGGCAGCATAATCAAGACCCAGCCGATTGGCGGAGTGAATAATTGTAGAGGTTTTTGCCGCTTGTATTTGTGAAGATGACATCTGAGAATGATAGACAGCAATACAACACCAAGAATTGTTTTAGCCCACGATTGGCTTGTGGGGCTGCGCGGCGGGGAATTTGTCTTAGATAGATTGGCCAGACTCTTTGGGCCAACAGATCTTTATACCCTTGTATGTAACGGCATTCCGTTAACGGATGCGATTACTGCATGTGACATAAAAACATCCCACTTGCAAATGTTGCCGGGCGCATCTGGGAGAATGCGAAGACAGTATTTGCCTCTGATGCCATGGGCGGTCAGTCGGATCAAAGTTGAGCCATGTGACCTTGTGATTTCTACTAGCTCTGCGGTAATGAAATCTATTAGACCGCCCCAAGGCACCCCTCACATTTGTTACTGCCATTCACCTGCTAGATATATTTGGGCGCAAACTGATGAGTATACAACCGGTTCAGGGGGCGCTTGGCGCAAGGCTGGGCTTAATCTAGTAGCCCCTGCGTTTAAGAAATGGGATAAGTCAACTGCGGATCGTGTCACGAAATTCTTAGCAAACAGCAATCATACCGCCAAACGCATCAATGAATGTTTTGATCGGGAAGCTGAGGTAGTGTATCCACCAGTTAGAACAAATTGGTTTACTGTTGATGAAAATGTTAAGCGCGAAGATTGGCTACTGGTTGTAGCAGCACTTGAACCATATAAGCGCACTGATCTTGTGATTCAAGCTGCGACTAAAGCAGGGATAAAGTTAAAAGTTGCGGGCAGTGGTTCTCAGTTTGATGCGCTAAAAGCTCAAGCGGGAACGGGGGATAATGTGCAAATGCTTGGGCATGTTGATGAACTAGAGCTTCTCGATCTATATCGCAAAGCGAAAGCCTTAGTATTTCCACAAGTTGAAGACTTTGGAATAATAGCTGTCGAAGCGCAGGCAACGGGTTGTCCGGTTATTGCATTTGCTGATGGTGGGGCAACTGAAACTGTGGCAAATGATACTGGGGTGTTTTTTAATGAACCGAATGTTGAGTCGCTGCTTGGAGCAATTGAAGTATTGGGATCAGTAAAAATTGATCCAAATGCGTGTAGAACCAATGCTGAGCGCTTCGCTGAAAAGGTTTTCGATGAAGCTGTACTTAAGCACGTAGAAGAGATTTTTAGAGATTTTAAGGGAAAATAAGGCTACGCAACCAATCCACTATCACGCATATACATCGCAGGCCGCCCTTCATTTAGAACTCCGCCTTGTTGAACCTTTCCAACATAAAGCGCGTGGTCGGTCTCCAAATCGATGTGCCTGACCAGCTCGCAATCAAGGTACGCCACCGCTCGTTTTAAAATAGGCGAACCACTTGGGCCTTCAATTGTTGGCAAGGTTTCAAAGGGATCATCGCCTGCGTTGGGTGACTGAGCGAATTTACGCAATAGCAGTCGATCATCTTCAGCAATCCGACAAAGGGCAAATGCACGACTATCACGAATGAGAGGCTCAACAGGCAATCCCTTGGCCATTGCAACAATCACCATGGGCGGGTTGGTAGAGCATTGCTGCACCCAGTGGACCAATACACCTGAGCGTTTGCCATCATATCCACTTGTCAGAAGGAAAATTCCTGATGGAATCTGCCCCAGTACTCTTGAAAGCTCGCCGTTCATTGCCTTAGTAATCTCCTGAGGCCCCTTTTAATTGCAAACATTAAGGAGCCACCATGACCCACTGCACAACTATGGGATAAATAATGTGATCGGCCTAGCGAGGAGGCATCATTACGTGGCTTAACTGATGATTTTGTAGATTTTTTAATTATTGAACAAAATGCACCTAAACCGATGAAACTACAAGTAGTTACAGCTATATTGCCTTGAGGTCATAGTGGATAAAAATCCCATTTTGTGTGGAATTGTGGGAAATAGTGTTGCAATGTGGGCGAGTGTGGGTTAAGTTCTGCCCCGTTCTATACGAGGCAAGAATGCGTGCTATTTACCGGCGAATACGAGTACACGATCGACGCAAAAGGGCGCTTGGCTATACCGGCCGAGATTCGCTCCTGGTTGGATCCGCAGAAAGGCGGCTGCGGTTTCTATATCACCGCAGGCCCCAACGATGCTCTTTGGCTCTGGCCGGAACGGACTTTCGAGCGAATTGCGGGGGCGATCGAGGAATCATTGCTGCAAACCGAGGAGCAGATAGAGTTCGACGAGATTACCTTCCCCAGCGCAAGACACTTGGAAATGGACAAATCCGGACGAGTGCTACTTCCTCAGAAAATGATCGAAGCAGCTGGGATTGGCTCCAAAGTGATGATTCTAGGGATGCGAGATCACCTGGAGTTAAGAGATCCAGCTCAATGGGAAAAAAGACAAAAAGAAAAATTAGAGAAGAAATCCAAGATTTTCTACCGCGCACGGCAAGCGCAGTTCGAAAAGCCAAAGCCTCAGTCAGATTTCGAGAAATAAACAGGACATGCCTGCGGCTTGTGTCCTTCTCACGATCGCTGCAATCTTTGGCTTACCCGCAATATTGGGAGTCGAAATGTCATGCAAGGACGCATGACATGTGTATGGGCCCCCGTAGTACTCCCGCTATGACCGACCAAACTGTCAATCACCAGAGGCGCTGTCGGCGCGCAAGGGCTGGATTGGAACACAGATCGACGAATGTTCGTCGATCTCAGGCCGGTCAGACTTTATGCACAGTTCCCACAAGTCAAGGAAGACAAGGGAACACCGAATCCTGCATGCCGTTCGCAGAGCGTAGAACCACCTCGGTCGCTGCCGAGGTGTGGCATCGGGCCGTGTCGCCCACGCCATCATTCCGTACGTCTCCGGTCCTGCCAGGGGTCGGAGGCTTTTTCTGCCACTTGGCTCACTGACTAGTCAGATAGAGCCAAACGTTCCCTTCTCCCCCTCGCTCGCGGCGTGTCCCACCACATGCTGCGGGCATTTTTTATGGCGCAGTCAACAATTGAATTGAACCAAATAGATCAGCTTCTGTTTCCGCTTGCGGGTCTAATTGTTGCTACGACATCAATTTTGCCAGATATAATCTGATCCGCAACCTCACGTCTGTGAACATCAATATGTCGCGGGAACGAAAACGCTAGCCGCACACGATCGCCTTTGATAGACGCAACGCGAACAACTCCGTAAGGATTACTCGGATCCCCGATGACTACCTCTTCCCCTTCGTGTCTAGATATAACCAGCATCTGATGGCCTCCTGCCAAGCTTAAGCGCGTTCATGCGCAATCCCACCACTTGGTAGGATACACAAATCCCCCGCCTAAGTCAGCAATTATTGCCGGTTTTTATATTTAGTCTTGCAAACGCCGATCTCGACAATAAAGGCACATATTTGCCCCAAGATATTGTCCTATAAGGCCTTAGCTCACACTACGGACTTCTGTAATCTCAGGAATGTGCTCTTTAAGATTCCGCTCAATTCCCATTTTCAGCGTTTGCGAGCTAGATGGACAATCTACACAGGCACCCAGAAACCTTACCTGAACAACGCCCTCAGCAGAGATATCTACCAGCTCGACATCGCCGCCATCGTCTTGAACAGAAGGACGAATCAAATCTAGAATCTTCTCAACACGCTGGCAAAGAGATTGGCTTGCGCTTGAGTTTGATGCTTTGTAAGTAGATTTGTCCGTCATTATCCATGATCCAATTTTCAAGAAATCCGTGGCAAACTCTATAGCAATGCTAGGAGCATGCGCTGAATTAGACCACCATGCTTCTCGGTCGGTACACTACCTATATGTTCAAAACCAGATTCCACACAAGCAAACCTGTCTTGATCGCGATATTGGCGATCATTAGCACCATTGGCTGTAGTAGTCAGCCCACCATCGATGATCCTCTAACAACGCTTAGCCAAACCAACGAACGCCAAATTAAGTATCTGACTGCTATGCAAATGCTGGATAGTCAGCCGGATAACGAGGACTACCGCAAAGCTCTTAAGCGGATGATGTCTTATCCTGGCTACACCGTAGCTGTACGTATGCTAGCGTTTAATAGATTAGAGTTACTCGATGAAGCAGGCTTAAAACTCACGATCCGCAGAAAGTTTCCAAGACTCCAAGCACCTATGTGGAAAGAGGAGCTATTGAATTTGATTGTGGATCGTGGTTGGGTAGATCTCACTCCTGCAATTGTAAGTGCTTGGGGTAGTCATTTAGGTTTTGTTGAAGATACCGAAAGGTTGGAATACCTGGCCCTGGTTCAATTGCATGGCAAGGAGAATGTTGTTGATGTCATCTTCAATGTCCTCCTTGAATCCAACAGGCCAGGCCAACAGGGTCTTCGGGGTAGGTGTTGGGACTTATTACATAGACTAGGACATCGTGATCGGCTTGTAGATCTACTCGCCGATGCAAATATTGGCGAAGATGATGCGATGCTAATTGATCTGCGCGCAGGCGCAACTCAGCTTGGCTTAGTGCCGCGAAACCGTGAAGAAATACTTTGGATGAGGAAGCTTCGTCAACCACAAAGAGCTGAGTTCTGGTCACAAGCAGTTGTAGCAGTACAAGGATTGCCTAAAGCCCGTCGAATTGAACTTGAGCTGCGCGATTTACCAATTGTAGTTGCAGCATCTATTCACGATCCCTGGCTACTTAACGCCACAAAAGAAGATTTATACGCAAAAGTACGAGCGCATATTCGATCAACTAAAGTCCATATAGATACCAAGCGCTTTACGGGTCTTCCTGGAACATACCCTCAGAATCTTTACGAACATCGAAGTAAATTAACTTGGGGTGATTTAGCAGCCATGGTCCTTGCGGTTCGTGCTGTAAGTGTACCAGAAGTTGTTGAACATTTGTTTGACTACGCGCAGCGGGATCATGAAGATGATTCTTGTGAATATGGCGGCATCATAGCTCTTGACAATAAGGGACGGTTTGAGGTCCTGGAATTTCCACCTCGAATAAGACATCATGACAACGAGTTCATTGCTTCGCAGGAAATGATGGATGCAGGCTATACCGCAGTAATGCATTTCCATAATCACGCTCAAGAGTATCGCAACACGCGTAATGCAGGGCCTGGCCTGGGTGATGTGAATTATGCCCACAACACACGAACTAATTGCCTGGTATTTAGCTTTGTAAACGAGAACACCTTAAATGTGGATTACTATCGCCATAGCCGCGTGATCGTTGATCTGGGAGAGATCAAGCGTCAATAACAACTTGCGGCTTTATGAGGCAAATACGAATTACATAATCTCTGCATCCGCCTTTACCCTGTGACGGAAACCTTATCGCTTATGCAGCTTTACCCCATACTCTTGATTGCAGTATTGCTCGCCAGGGATGGTGGGTTGCTATTAGCCGATGGGAATATGGCTATAACCGGCTGGGGCGCTCTTGCTATTGCCTATGGGCCGATTATAGCGCTTCTTGTTATCACACAATTTGCGGTGCTTTGGTATCAAAAGCGCTTAACTCGTGGCGATACTCCGGAAGCAATAATCGCAGCTGAACGATTCGTTAGAATTGCTCGTTGGTTTATCTTAATACATCACGTTTTAATTGTTCTAGTCTTTGATTGGCTTTCGGCAATTAGAGATGTTGTAGGTAACAAGATCCTCCTTGACGAACTGATTGCTATAATGCCAGCTTTAATAGGCATACTAGGAATATGGTGGGTGTATTACCCCATCGAACGGAGAATTCGCGATGCGCTGTTGATGCGTCGCTTTGACCAGGGACAACCGATTTATCCATTTCCCAGCCGAAGTAAATACGTGCTAATGCAAGCGCGAATACAATTACTGCTCCTACTTGTGCCGTTACTATTAATCCTCACTTTGGCTGAGACAATTGATACTGCGCTTGATCCATGGTCCGGCCGCGCATGGTTTGGACCGGTTTCGGATATCACATCTCTTGCAGCTGGGATCAGTGTGTTTATGTTCGCGCCTCTGGTTGCACGATATGTGCTTGGCTTAGTACCAATGCCTCAAGGCCAAACCCTTAATGATCTAGAAGGAGTGTGCAAAGCTCAGAAAGTAAAGGTGCGGAGCATTTTGCTTTGGAAAACAGATGGAGCAATGATAAATGCAGCAGTGATGGGATTAATTGGCCGACTGCGCTATGTTATGCTAACTGATGCCTTGCTTGAAACTCTATCGCGCAGGCAAGTCCAAGCGGTAATGGCCCATGAAATAGGACATATTCGAAAACAACACATGCCTTGGCTCGTTGGTTCTCTATTAGCAGTAATTTCTGCCATGAGCATGGTAGCGGGAATAACGATTGAATTGCTCAATCGAACATCAGGCAATAGTGCTATCTCTCAAACATGGTTTGAAGGGGTGGCAGCGAGCACTACACTCTTAGCTTTGTTCTTCGTTTTTGGTTGGGTGTCGCGGCGGTTTGAGAGGCAGGCGGATACTTTTGCGGTGCAGCACCTTAGTCAATGGCCGATTGTTTATGCGGATCATCAGGCTGATGAAGCAGCGGCAACTTCAAATGAAGTAACTTTAGAATCGGTACAGACGATGCAAGGAGCGCTGCATACCATCGCACGCCTCCATGCGGTGCCAAGATCAAGAAAAAGTTGGAGACATGGTTCAATCCAGTGGCGTTCGCAATACCTGGCCAGAATCATCGGCCTTGATGGTGAGAAACTTCTTATACACAGGCAAATTCGTTGGATCAAAATTATCTCGGGCTTCATTTTGAGCCTAACCTTGATCTACATAATCATTGGTACTGTATTTGGATAGAGAGTTCGCAGAATGGTTCGCTTCACCAAGATGCACGGCATCGGCAACGATTACATATACATCAACGGATTTGAGGAATCCGTAGCTGATCCTTCATCATTATCTATATCTATAGCGAATCGAAACACAGGGGTAGGTGGCGATGGTTTAATACTTATTCTCCCGCCTGATAATGAAAGCGAAGCTGATCTGAAAATGCGCATGTTTAATGCGGATGGATCTGAAAGTGAAATGTGTGGCAACGGCATTCGCTGCGTTTGCAAGTACGCATCGGATCATGGCTTAACCAGCGCTAAGCCTATGCGCATCGAAACCGGTGCAGGTATATTAACACTTGATTACACAATAAATAGCGATGGCAAAGTTGAATTGGTCACGGTTGATATGGGTGAACCGATTGTTGATCTTCCTGCGATACCTGTTGATGAAATTCAACTTAATAACCGCGATGGCTCAACCGGAAACTTCACTGTTAACAATGAATCGCTGCGAGCTACTTTCGTTTCAATGGGCAATCCCCACGCTTTAATATTCGTGGACGATGTTTCTGACGTTGATCTTGAAAAAATAGGCCCACTTATTGAAACACACGCAGCATTTAAACAGAGAATGAACGCCCACTTTGTAAAGGTTCATTCGCACGATGAAGTTACTATGAGAACATGGGAGCGCGGCAGCGGTATAACTCAAGCCTGCGGATCCGGCGCTTGTGCTGTTTGCGTGGCTGGTGTTTTAACAAACCGTACAGATCGAGAAATTTTTGTGCATCTACCCGGCGGCGACCTTCAATTGCGCTGGGATGAACAAACCAATCACGTATTCATGACCGGCCCGGCCATCGAGGTTTTCACAGGCAATTGGCCAGTGTAAAGCGGCCGGCAGTGCCGGCTGGAGACGCGTCCGTATTCTCATTTTGCTTCCGCTCGAATGCGAGCTGCTGCTCGCGGCTTTACATGTTATGATGGGGGTGATGCCAAACACCATTGGATATCATGTTGTCAAATCGGGATACGGCTTATGGTTGCCGGGCGATGAACGTGGTTCGTGGTCGGAAACTTGGGATGCAAATATCGGTTTTATCGAACCACATACACTTCACGATGGAGATCCTGTTCGACTTCGCATGGCAAAGGAAAGGATGAAGTATCCGCCAGTCCTACTTAATGACGCGATGATTGAAGCTGTTGCTGGTGCACTTGAGTTATGTGTTGATAATTCAAATGGTGGGTTGTCAATTCTAGCGCTAACGATTCATCCAACGCATATGCATTTGTTGATCCCATATTCAGGACGAGATATTCATAAAACCATGAGTTGGATTTCCGATCAAACGAGCAAGGCTGTTCACTGTCATACCAATCACACTGGTCCAGTTTGGTGTAAGGGAAAGTGGTGCTCGTACGTATTCGAGCAGTCGTATTGGCAAAATTTAATCCAGTACATCGAAAGACATAATCTTGCTCTCTTGTAAAGCGGCCGGCAGTGCCGGCTGGAGACGCGTACGCAACCATATTTCACTTCCGCTCGAATGCGAGCTGCTGCTCGCGGCTTTACATGGGATTCTGATACGCCAACGTTTTTCCCTTACCATACTCAAATGCCACTTAATGATGTTGAACAACAACTGTGTGATCTTGTTGATGCTCGCAGCGGCCAATTGCTGGTAGAACTGGCAGAGCATGTTGCTATCCCTACTGGCCACAATCACACTCCGGGTTTGGATGCTTATCGTGATATATTGATCGATCAGCTGTCTGCGCTTGGTGCGGGCATTGAGCATATTCCGGGGGATGCTCGACCAAAGTGGATTGAGCAACCATCATTTAGCGCTGAATCAACGAAGTCTGAGCAAGAAATTCCGCCAACGGTTATAGCTCGGAAAACTTGTGGCGAAGGGCCACGCATTTTGATTGTCGGCCACATCGATACTGTACACGATCCAAACGGATCATTTCAAACTTTGACGATTGACCATAAACAAGGAACTTGCGTTGGCCCAGGCTGTGTTGATATGAAAGGCGGTGTGCTGATTGCGGTCACCGCTCTTGAAGTTCTTGCGCAAGTTGGAGTGGAGCTAAACTGGACATTTCTTCTTAACAGCGATGAGGAGATGGGTTCATTTTATTCGGAAGCGGCACTTCGCGAAGCCGCAAGCGGTCATGATTTTGGTATTGTCGTTGAGCCGGCATTGGCGGATGGTTCGTTAGCGGTTGAGCGTATGGGGTCGGGGCAATTTATGATCGAAGTGTTCGGGCAATCCGCCCATGTTGGTAGAGCGTTTTCTGATGGCGAAAGTGCGGTTTATAAATTAGCGCAAATTATTTCCTCGCTAAGCGAATTAGCCGATCCTGATAATGGGATGATTGTAAATGTTGGTCCACTTCAAGGCGGGGAAGCTACAAATATTGTTCCCGATTATGCTGCGTGTTGGGGGAATGTGCGTTTTACGAATTCAGTAATAGGCGACAAGCTTGCACAAGCAATTGATGCACTAGCAACGGATTCCCAATCGCTGCCGCGCGTTAAAGTCAATCGCCATTGGAACCGACCTGCCAAGCCACTGACCGATGCGGTCAAACTTTTTGCTCAAGCTGCTGCCGAGACTGCTAGTGATCTGGATCAATCCTTGCCACAAGATTCCACCGGCGGAGTATGTGATGGCAACATTCTTCAAGCGGTTGGTTTGCCTACGCTGGATACGCTTGGCGTTCGTGGTGGGAACCTGCATCGGCCTGATGAGTTCGTTGAGATCGCTAGTTTGGTCGAGCGTTGCCAGCTTTTAGCGGTGCTATTGGCCAGAATTGCGGATGGCAGTGTGAAAATCCCCTCATCTAAGTAGGTTGCTCCTGCGGTAGCCTGCCTTGAAGGTCGATAGAGAAGATCAGCGTCACTCACGAGGATAGGATGGCCAATCTGTGCTTCTGATATAAACGCTAATTGCTTTATAGCTAAAGAGAATCCCGATTATGACCACATCAACATCCGTTACAACAAATGCTCAGACGCTTAACCAAAGCTCAATAATCAACTCCGCTATTGCATCGATCATCGCAGAGTTAACCGAAGCGCAGACAACAATGACCGCAGCTAGGCCAGCTACTGAAGAACTTAAGGAGTCTTATGAAAACTGTCTCACGCGCTTTGGTGAAATGCGTGGTCGAGGCGCGCTTTACCCATACGTCGGTTCTGGTTTAGGTAATGGGCCTTTAGTTGAACTTGCAGATGGTTCGGTTAAGTGGGACATGATCAACGGCATTGGCGTACACATGTTCGGCCACAGTGATCCCGACATAATTGAAACTTCTATCCGTGCGGCAATGAGCGACACAGTAATGCAAGGCAATTTGCAATTTAACGAAGAGGTTGTGAAGTTTGGTGAGATATTGCTTAGTGAAGCGAGCAATGCAACCAAACTTAAACATTGTTTTTTGACTAACTCAGGCACAATGGCAAACGAATCTGCTTTGAAAGTTTGTTTTCAAAAGCGCCCCGGGTCATCGCGTGTGTTGGCGTTTGCTGATTGTTTTATGGGTAGATCAATGACCATGTCGCAGATTGGTGATTCTGCTGCTAATCGTCAAGGATTGCCGCTTAACACGCTGGTTGATTACATGCCGTTTTATGATCCGGAACATGGTGAGAAGTCAACTGAGTATGCAGTCAACAGATTGCAGCGATATATCGATAGATATCCAGATCAGTATTCTTGTTTTGTTATGGAACTTGTACAAGGTGAAGGTGGGTTCAATGTAGCGCCTCGTGAATACTTTATACCGTTAATGGAACTCTGCAAAGAAAACGGCATAGCGGTATGGATTGATGAAATCCAGACCTTTGGAAGAACCAATGAGATGTACCATACAGCTGAGCTTGATCTAGGCAAGTATGTAGATGTACTTACGCTCGGGAAGATGAGTCAAGTATGTGCGTGTTTGTTTACAGAAGATTTCAATCCCAAGCCGGGCCTGCTAAGCGGAACATTTGTCGGTTCAACGATTGGATTAAGTGTTGGCACTCGGATACTTGAACGCTTGCGTGATGGTGGGTATTACGGACCCAACGGTATAATTGCAAAGCTGTATAAAGCGTTTTGTGAACGTGCAGAAGCACTTGTTAAAAGGCAGCCGGATTGGTTCCCACAAATTCCGCATCCGTCAGGACTAACGCGCGTTGCCACCGGTTTTTACGGTGGCGTAGGTGGAATGATGCGCATCACACCCTTTGCTGGCGACAAGACAAAGATCATTTCCGCTTTGCACACAATGTTCCAAGATGGTGTGATTGCGTTTTACTGCGGTCACGAGCCTTATCACATTCGATTCCTGCCACCGGTTGGGGTAATGCAGCCCGAGCAGTTTGATGATGTGTTTATGATTTTAGAATCGTCGTTAGCAAAGGCTGCGAGTTCTTAACCCTGAATCCTGACTCCTAACTCCTGACCCCTTTTTAATACCATGTTTTTAATCCGTCAAGCTGTTTCCGATGATGCACCAACGCTATTAAAACTGGCGAAGATGGTGCACTTTATTAATTTGCCTGCTGATCCTGACATCATAAACACTAAGATTGCAAGGTCTCGGCGAAGCTTTGCCGGGCGAGCTGAGAGTGATAAAGAGCGCGAATTCATGTTCGTACTCGAAGATACAGAAACGGGCAACATTGTTGGCACATCTACGTTTGTGGCTAAAATCAGTTGGCCAGGCCATCCGCATACTTTTCTTCAAGTAACTAAACGCGAACATTACAGCGAGGATTTACAGACCGGCCAAATCCATACAACCTTGCAACTTGGTATAGATGAAAGCGGTCCCAGCGAGATAGGCGGACTCATCCTCGGCCCATCATACCGCGGCCACAAAGATAAACTTGGAATGCAATTAAGTCTCATTCGATTTCATTTCCTGGGATTGCACCGTGAGTGGTTTTCGGAGCGCATCCTGGCAGAGATGATGGGACCGCTTACACCTGATAGTCGCAACCTGTTATGGGAATATCTGGGGAGGCGTTTTATCAATCTAAGCTTTGTGGAAGCTGATCGATTCAGTCAGCGATCTAAAGAATTCATTACATCGTTGTTTCCAAAGGGTGAAGTTTATGTTTCGCTGCTTCCGCCGGAAGCGCGAAATCTGCTAGGTAGAGTGGGCACCGAAACAGAGCCGGCCAAGCGATTGTTGGAGCGACTTGGTTTCAAATATAAAGGGCAGATTGATCCCTTTGATGCCGGCCCATATCTGGAAGCCAATGCGAATGATATTGAGTTGGTCACTACAACTAATCAATGCAAATTTGCAGGCACTGATGTGGACATAACTGATATGGGATTTGTATCTGCGCATGATCAATCAGGTTTTCGCGCGCTTCGAACTGAGGTAAGTTTAAGCGGCAATGACCTAAGCGTTTCAAAGAAAGCTGCTGAGATACTTAAAATTGAGCCGGGTACTTCGCTAGGTTTTACACCATTACCGAAATCTAAGTCTGCTAAGGGCAAGAAATGAGCAGCGCATTGGCTCATCCGCCTGGTGATTACATAGATGGACAATTTGTGGCAATTGATGGTGATTCGGTTATATCTACTGATCCAGCCGATCCAGATCACATCATCTGGAAAGGCTCACCAAAGATCGAGCATGTTGATGCTGCGATAGTTGCAGCAAACAAAGCTCTCCGGCAATGGGCTGCTACAACACTTGAAGATCGAATCGCAGCTATTAAACGATGGCAAAACGTAACACGTGATTACGCAGAAAAACTCGCTTCTTTAATCACAAGTGAGATGGGTAAGACGCTCGCAGAGTCAAAATTTGAAGCATCCGCACTTGCAGGCAAGGTTGATATCACACTCGATGAAATAAGTATGAATCGAGTGAAGGAATATGAGGTAACAGTTAGCGATACACGCAAAGGACTATGTCGCTATAAACCGCATGGCGTTATGGCGGTGATTGGACCATTTAACTTCCCCGCACATTTGCCAAATGGGCATTTCGTTGCTGCACTATTGATGGGCAACACTATTATCCTAAAGCCATCGGAAAAAACTCCCGCCGTCGGGCAAATGCTTGGGGAAATGATGCACGAGGCTGATCTACCCGCAGGAGTATTTAATGTCGTTCAAGGGGCTGCGGAAATATCAAAGCGTTTAGTAAACCACGAAGATATAGATGGGATTCTCTTTACCGGTTCATGGAATGTTGGACGCAGAATCGTTGAAGCGAATCTAGATAGGCCCGGGCGACTTCTGGCTTTGGAAATGGGTGGCAATAATCCATCGGTTGTAATGAACGATTGTCATCTAAAGCAAGCGGTGGTTGAATGTGTACGCGCATCATTTGCAACAACCGGACAGCGCTGTACTTGCACGAGAAGAATCATCGTGCAGCGAGAAATATCTGAGAAATTCATACCCGCATTTTGCAAAGCTGCGACAACATTAATCGTTGGGGCTGGTAATTCTAATGAACCAGTCTTTATGGGGCCTTTGGTTAGTGAAGATGCGCTCAATGATGTGCTTAAGTTCCAGGATGAACTTGTAAGTAATGGCGGAAAGATACTGGTCGAGGCAACTAAAATTGATAGGCCTGGCCACTTCATTACTCCTGGCGTTGTGCAAGTTGATAAGTTCACAAAAGACCGCGACTGTGAAGTCTTTGGCCCACTTGTACAAATTTCGATTGTTGATGATCTTGACCAAGCGATCAAACAAGCTAACGCAACTCGCTATGGCTTGGCGGCATCTATTTTCACCACTGATGATGCTGCGTATGAGAAGTTTTTCGAGCGCGCAAAGGCTGGCTGCATAAATCGCAACACCGGAACCGCAGGCGCCAGCGGCAAATTGCCCTTCGGCGGACTTGGTCTAAGCGGCAACCATCGACCCGCAGCTGCGTATGCAACTGACTACTGTGCGTATCCAGTTGCCAACATGGTTGAGCAATCATCCGATGCAGCTATTCCCAACGGAATGTACTGGGATGATTCCTGGACGAGCTAATTTCAATGATCTCATTCATTATCCCTGCATACAACGAAGAAGCCCTAATTGAAGAAACTGTTTCTCAGTTAAAAGAAAGTGCGGATCTGCTGAAACTCGATTATGAGATCATCGTTGTTGATGATGATTCAAATGATAGGACAGCCCAATTAGCCAATGCAGCTGGTGCTAAGGTCGTTCAGGTAAAAAACAGACAAATATCAGCGACGCGCAACGCCGGCGCCAAAGCAGCAAAGGGTGATATTTTTATCTTTGTTGATGCAGATACTTTAATACCAACTAATACCTTGCGTGCAGCATTAAGAGCTTTAGAAAACGGAGCAGTTGGCGGAGGAGCAACTATTAAATTCAGGGGGCAAATCTCTTTAGCGGCACAAATATTTGCAGTGATTGTTCAGCTTTCGATGCGATGCGCAAGGCTAGTAGGTGGCTGCTTCATGTTCATGACGCGAGAGGCATATGAAAAAGCTGGTGGATATGATGAGTCGATTTATGCCTCTGAAGAGATTTGGTTTGCAATGGCGCTTAGGAGGCAAGGGCGATTCGTGGTTCTGCACGAAAATGTATTAACTTCCGGACGCAAGATCAGGCAATACGGCTTACTTAAATTGCTAATGGTCATCATAAAAATGGCTATTCGTGGGCCTAGCGTTTTAACTAGCCGAGATGGGCTGGAAGTATGGTACAAATCCGGGCGTGAACTCAAGGGAGCGGATGATTCATAGCCTGCAACTTGCGTTTTTGGTAAAAGGGCCGAGGATGGATGTATGACAACGGATCAACCTAAGCGCACATTACTAACTGATGGCCGAAAACACCCGCGCTTTGCTGGAATTTCAACATTTTGTCGGTTTCCGCTAATTGAAGCTGTAAATGATGCTCAGCAGCCAATTGATTGGGCGCTATATGGGATTCCATATGATGGGGCAGTTACGTATCAACCTGGTGCGCGTTTTGGACCACGCGCAATTCGTGATGCTTCACAGTACATCAAACCCGTACACATTCAGCACAATTTGAACATAGCGGAAGTATTTTCCCTGGCCGACGCGGGCGATGCACCAGTGCACCCCTATTCGTGCAAAGAAACCCTAACCGCCGCTTGCGGCTTCGCGCTAACTCTGGCAGACCCAACCCACACCAAACTCCTATCAATAGGAGGCGACCACTCAACCGCCTACGCCAATATCAACGCAACCTGGCAACGCCGCGGCAAACCATCTGGCGGCCTGGCCCTACTACACTTTGATGCACACTTTGATACTGCGGATGTAATCTGGGACGAAAAGTGGACGCACGGTTCGCCCTTCATTCGAGCTATAGAAAACGGTCTTATAGATCCCAAGCGCATGCTTAGTATCGGGATACGCGGCCCCCTTAACTCCATAGATGATTTTCAGTTCAGTAAGAAATTCGGCAATCAGATCATTACTTATGACCAGTGGCGTGGTGGTGATGGTAAAGATCAAATAAAGCAATTTCTGAATCGAATTGGAAGCGATGAAACTTACCTCACCTTTGATATCGATTGCATTGATCCAGCATTTGCCCCCGGAACTGGTACGCCTTGCTGCGGTGGATTTACCTCAGCTGAGGCGTTTGACCTTCTGAGGAATTGCAAAGGTGTAAATTTAGTCGGGGCAGATGTGGTCGAGGTATTGCCCGCGCTGGATCCAACTAACACAACTGCCCTGCTGGCTTCGCATGTGATATTTGAGATCCTGGCATTGGCGGCTGCGGGTAAATAATAGCTCTCAGTTTATGCGATACAAGTATTAACGATCACGAAGTGAGAGAATAAGTTCAACCTTACCCACTTGCTCATCAAGTTCCTGGGCAATTTCCAGAGACGTGCGGCCATAGTCCGCAAGGTTATAAACTGATCGAGTTAGTGGATCGATCATTTGTGGAACAGGACGCTTCTGTCTTTCTACTTCCTGAAGCTTGCGAGGCGCAGGTGGCTTCTTGAACTCGGCTTTGGGTTTTGTCTGCTTGGGTGTTGCTGCTTTAGAGTGAAGCTGCCTAAGCAATGCGATTCGGTCATCTGCGTGTTTAATTAGTACTTCAAGCTTGGCGGCTTTGTTATCAAGCTTTGCTGCTAAGTGCTGGGTTGTTTGCACCATTTCAGTGGACGATGCTAGGGATTCTGAGCGTTGTAAGCCTCGTGATTTGATCTGTTCAATCAATTCCCGTGGCGATGGCCTATCGCTATTTCGTCTACTAATCGTGCCTCTTATGGATATTATCAATATGAAGCCAACCCCAATGATCGCTACGATGCCAATCAAGGTCATTATATTGTTCTGCAATATTGGGGGCAGAGACGATTGATCGGGTGTTATCGAAGCTAATAGACTCAAAATTCAGGTTT
This sequence comes from Planctomycetota bacterium, assembly GCA_022574595.1. Classification (GTDB taxonomy): domain Bacteria; phylum Planctomycetota; class Phycisphaerae; order Phycisphaerales; family SM1A02; genus JACZRS01. Next base: position 25,669 of record JACZRS010000024.1, read on the forward strand.
CCTCTAAAGGTAGATAAACAATAATCTCAAGCCTTACTTCGGCCCAGACGGGCTGCTTACATATCATTTTAATATGACCACCGAATCTCAATCTCAGCAAACCCCCTCATCCGCCCGTGATGATCGGCCTCTCCTGCCTATCGCTGCCAGGCGGCATCGGTTCGTGGCTGAGGTCAAGCGAAAGCTCCTTGCCCGTTGTGAGGTTCGCAATGCTGATCCACTGCTGGTTGCAGTTAGTGGCGGAGCTGACTCCGTAGCCTTGCTAGGAGCCTGCCAGGTTCTATCTCACCGCAAATCTCACGATTACAATATCAAGAGCGTGGTTGCGGTTCATGTGCATCATCATCTGCGAGATTCCGCAGATCAGGATGCTGAGTTTGTGCAGGAACTTTGTGATAGGCTAGGCGTGCAGCTTATTGTTAAGGATATATATCCGGGCAAGGAGCCGGGCAACATCGCAGCCAATGCACGAGATTTAAGATACGAAGCATTAACCCAAGCTGCTCGAAGTGTTAATGCTTTTAACATTGCAACCGCTCATCATGGTGATGATCAACTGGAAACGATCCTCATCGCTCTTTGTCGAGGCGCGGGTGTTGATGGGCTTTCAGGTATGGCTTGGACGCGGCCTCTAGAGGATGGACTTGCTTTAGTGCGCCCATTACTTGGTCTTAGAAAAGCCAATTGCTTAGCGTTCTGTCAGATGGCTGAACTGAGTTGGTGTGAAGATCCAACCAATAGTGATCCAACACAAGTTCGCGCTCGTCTTCGGCGCGATGTACTTCCAGTGTTAGAAGAGCTTTGGCCGGACGCTGCCAGCCGCGCTACCAGTGCTGCGGATGCAATGGCGATTGCGCGTCATGCCCTTAATGCGCAGCTGCAAAAAACATTTGGTGATGATAATTCACTAAGTTGGAATCGATCAGATATCGCTCTACTACCATTACCGATCATCGCAGCCGGTTTAAGACGTGCTGCGATTGCAGGACATCCAAATATCGCAGATTCATTAGGCCAATCGCTACTTAACCAGGCAGCGGAAGCTATTTGCTCTGATGATCGTTCGCCCAAGGAATATCATTGGCCGGGCGGTGTTATATTAATGGTAACTTCCAAGCAGATACAAATGAAATAGGCGGGAATAGTGGTTCTACAGATTCTAGACAGCAATGAATGCTACAATGAAACTGGTGACTAATGAGTGTTGACATAGAAATACCTGCGAAAACCAAGCGCAATAATGCTCGCAGTCTCGGGCGCAAGATTAGAAATATTTGCGGCGCTGTTTTTAGGCATCCTTGGATCTGTGGCGATTGTATTTGTAGTCGACTATGTTCTGTTTGTTGGCGGAACATGGAGTGGCTGGCAGATGGTTACGAATAGTGTTAGCCGTGATGATATTGCCTGGTGGAAATCACAGGTTGGTCCCCTCCCTCCCCCCACTAATACTGGTTTCTTTGTGTTGCCAACTCCTATTACAGGCCTTAATGGATTCAATGGCAACAGCACGGTTGGTGCTACAGGCAGACAATTGCCTGATGGACTATTAAGCTTAAATATAGTATCAGAGTCGAAGTCGATACAAGGTGGTGTACTTTTGTCTCGGACAAAGTACGCTTGGCATATAGGCGTTGAACTTCCCGGTGGCATGGCTTTCGAACGAGTATATATCGGCATGCCAGGGTATACACCGAGCCATCCGGCACTTTGGGGGTGGCATTTTAGAATCTTACCAATCGGATTAGCGGTCAACTCATTGTTTGCAGCCGGCCCACTTCTTGTAATAGTAATCCTATTGTCGCGGCCAACCGCAAAAACATTATACAGGATTAGGGCAAAATTTCGTCGGTCTAGAGGCCAATGTGAAGCGTGTGCATACATACTGATTGCAGAACAAAAAGTCTGCTCGGAATGCGGGCATCATCGGCAACCAATCGAACAATAGAGTTGCTAATTGTGTAATATGAAGTTGTGACTAGCCTGAGGAAGCGACTAACTCGCATGATCGCTCCCCCAAGGAATATCATTGGCCCGGGCGGTGTTATACTAACCGTAACTTCTAAGCAGATTGAGTTGGGATAACTCATCGGAGCATCAATACATGGCAGAAACTCGCACAATAGTTCTCGTTGGTCACTGTGGGCCAGATATGTTTATGCTTAAGAGCGCAATTGGTCGAGCAGCTGCGGATTCGCCGATTGTGACAGTTAACGATTCTGGCTCCTTAGAAGAATATCTCAATAACGAATCGGTTCTACTTGTAAACCGCGAATTAGATGGAAGTTTCAATACACAAAGCGGTATTGAATTAATCGCACACATCACCAAGGAAGATAATCCGCCGATTGCCATGCTGATATCCAATTACGAAGAAGCACAAGCTCAAGCGGTCGCAGCAGGCGCAAGACAAGGCTTCGGCAAATCAGAACTTTATGATGAATCAACTACCGAAGCATTGCGAGAAGCTGTTGGCTCAGCTTGAACCAATCCGCTCTTGATCATTCATGTATGGCCTTAATACTTGCGGGATAGTTACTGAACCATCTTCATTTTGATACATCTCTAAAATAGGTATCAAAATTCGTGGGCTTGCGGCGACTGTGTTATTCAGTGAATGACAAAAGACTGTAGAACCAGATGAATCTCGGTAGCGCATATTCAATCTTCTGCACTGATAATCATATAAACGTGAAGCGGAATGAGTTTCGCCCCAACCCCCGCCCCCGGAAGGGTTTTCTTTGTCATCTGTAGATCGCCCTGGCATCCAGCCTTCTATATCTATCATGTCTGCATTCTTGGGGCCCAGGTCACCCGCACAGCATTGCACTAAGCGATGTGGCAATTCCAAGCGCTGCATAAGCGTTTCAATGATTCCGATCATGGTTTTGTGCCAATGGCGAGATTCATCTTCATCAGCTCGGCAAATAATTACCTGCTCAACCTTGTCAAATTGATGGACCCGATACAGGCCGGCTGTATCTTTGCCTGCCGCCCCCGCTTCTCGACGAAAACACGTTGATACGGTTGCATATTTAAGTGGAAGCATACTTTCATCGAGAATTTCATCGCTATGTAAGCCCATTAAGCTGACTTCGCCGGTTCCGGTTAAAAATAGATCGTGCCCTGCTCCGCGCAGGGATTCTTCGATGTGGTAGGCTTGATCTCTACCCGTTGGGAAAAATCCAGTTCCTACCATGCACTCTTCGCGCACCAGTACTGGCGCAGATAGACAAGTAAATCCATGTTCATTGACAATGTAATCAAGCGCTAAACGCAATACCGCTTGATGCAAGCGCGCGCCATCACCTTTAAGAATATACGACCTTGTACCGGCTAACTTCACGCCCCGCTCAAAGTCAACTAGATCTAAATCTTTAACTAGCTGTAAATGCGTCTTGGGGGGGAACCCTTGGTTTTGCTCAAAGGTTTTTGAAGTATCAAACCAACTGGGATTCCAACGCCTTAGCTCAACATTGTCATCTGAGGTTTTGCCAGGCGGGACATCGCTATCAGGCGGCTGGGGCACTTTAAGCCAAAGCTGGCGCCATTTGGGTTCGACCTCATTTAGCTTTTTATCAAGAGTTTGGATTTCTTCTTTTAAGGCGCTGGGTTTTTGCTCAAGCTCTGCAATTGCAGTTTCCATTTGCGAGCGATCATCACCCTCGGCTTGCTTTAGCTGGCCACGGAGTTTGCCAATCTGTGGGCCGATCTCTTTGCTGATGCGTTTTTGATCTGCGCGCTTGGATTCCTGCTCAGTTATCAGCGAGCGGCGCTGTTCATCGAGGTGAAGCAATTCATCGATATCAACATCAACACCCTTAGCACGAGCTCCTTGGCGATAAACATCTGGATCTTGTCTTAATAGTTTCAGATCAATCATCTGCGCTGCATGGTAGCAATGATTTGTTTAGCTGCGAGTCGTGCCGTTTGTATACTAAACACCACGATCCCGATACGTAGGTGGAGCTGCCCAGCGCATTTTCTCAAGCAATATCTCCCAAAATGTTGTTGAGGGATTAGCTACAAACCGAGCTTTGCAAGGATATTGCTGAATCGTGATCCGCTGCCCCGCTTCGATGGAAATCGGAACCTGCCCATCAAGGACCAGCGATGTGCCTGCATTAGCCCGGCGAAGCTCGATATTTATTTCAGTATCCGGACAAACAACAAACGGACGAAACGCCAGACTATGTGCTCCCAGCGGCGTAACTATTATGGCATTCAGCTTGGGATCGAGAATAGGACCGCCTGCGGAAACGTTATACGCAGTTGATCCAACCGGACTTGAAACAATCACACCATCCCCACGAAGCACTGGGCCATCTGAGTTATCAATTGACAATCCCAGCTCGATCATGCGGAACGGCCGACCTGCGGTAATCACACAATCGTTGATGGCTAATCCGCTATGAATCTCTTTGCCATCAGCATCGTGTACGGTTGCTGAGAGGATCATGTGTTCAGTGATAGGCGGATCGGGTCCGAAGACAACCTCTGCATGCTGCTGCAAACTTTGCCAATCGAATTCTGCAAGGAAGCCAAGTCGGCCGAAGTTGACGCCTACTAGTGGAAGCTGGCGATCCACCACTCGCCTGGCTTGGCTAAGAAGTGTTCCATCACCACCCAGCACCACCGCAAGATCAGCTTGTACATCATCTGGCAGCGGTTCGCGACTGGTTTGAAACTCACCCACAATCTGAGCGTGTTCACTAAGACCCGAGCGAACTTCGTCAAGGACGTCAAGTACTTCCTGTCGTGTGCCATCAACTAAGAGCAATATGCGAGGCTTGGCCATGTGTGGATTGTAGTGGCAAAGGAGCGTATTGACGAAAGCCCGTTACCATGCCCTGGTTGAAGCGGTCTCAAAGGAGTAAGAAATGTTGCAACTATTGAATCTATCCTCAATAACCTTGCTCATGATTGTTACTGGCTGTTCAACTACAAAGCAGCTATCTGCTCAATCTGCTGCGGACCAGGCAGCTGTGATTCAGGTTGTTAGTGATTTATTTGAAGCGATGAAACAGCAGGATGGAGAGGTAATTCGGTCGCTTCACTTGCCGGAGGTAGCATTGATTCGTGTGATGGATAATGCCAAGCCCACGGTGCGACTAGGCCCGCCCGATGGATTCATCAATTCGATCGTCAATGCACCAGCCGAGCCGCGCGAACGGATGTTCAACCCCGAGGTTCGAGTAGATGGGAATCTAGCCACGCTTTGGGCGCCTTATGATTTTCATCTCGGCTACGACTTCAGTCATTGTGGTGTCAATGCGCTTCAGTTGGTTCGCACTGATTCGGGATGGAGGATTGTCACTATCGCCTATACAGTGCATCAAGAAGACTGCGACCACGCTCCGCCATCGTAAGTTGTTACCTCAGCCGGACATACCGATCGTAGTAGGGTATGTAGTTGCAACTGCACTTATGCACAACCACAATGCAATTCACAGATGTGTCAGTCGCTATTACAATTGCGTTGTCACCACGTAAGGCAGGAGACACAACATGGGTCGAATTGTTATTTTCATCTACGGGCTGATCGCTTACTTCGCGTTCTTTGGGACGATCCTTTACGCAATCGGATTTACTGAGAACATGGTTGTTCTCAAGGGAATCGATGAGGGCTTTGAAGACTATACCGTATCAAAGTGGGTACCAATTCTCATCAACGTGCTGATGCTTGGCGTATTTGGTATTCAGCACAGCATCATGGCCCGCCCCGCGTTCAAAGACTGGTGGACAAAGATCATCCCTAAGCCAGCCGAACGCAGCACCTATGTACTACTTACAAGCATAATTCTTTGCGTAATGTTCTGGCAATGGCGGCCGATGACAACGGTAATTTGGAATCTAGAAACGCCAGCTCTTCGCTACATTTTGTTTGGTCTTTCGTTCCTCGGCTGGGCTATGGTTTTTTACAGCACATTCTTAATCGATCACTTTGATCTGTTTGGATTGCGGCAAGTGTACCTTTACCTAAAAGGTAAAGAATACACCGAGGTCAAATACGCAGAACGTTCACTATACAAGTTTGTGCGTCACCCCTTATACCTTGGGTTCATCACCGCGTTCTGGTTCACGCCGACTATGACACAAGGGCATCTACTCTTTGCGGTAGTTACCACCGCGTACATTTTGGTTGCAATCCAACTCGAAGAGCGTGACCTGATAAAAGGGCTAGGGCAGGACTATGTGAATTACCGCAAACGCACGCCAATGATATTACCTATACCCAAAGGCAAAAGTAGTAGTTAGAAATAAACTAGTAATTGTTTAGCGGCTGGCCTCTCGCCTCGGCGAGTCCTCCATAGGCGGATCTGCCTGGGGCATGATCGCCTATGGAGACCGGACCGCGTGTCGATTAAATAGGAGATAGCACTATGGCATCAATGAACGTAGGACGAGTTGTTGGCGGGGGCCTCTTAGCTGGTTTGATTATCAACATCAGTGAGTATGTTCTGAACGATCCGATACTTGGTGAGAAGTGGGAAGCTGCGTCGGCAGCAATGAACTCTCCAACACCAGATACAGCTACACTTGCCTTTTACTCTATCTGCGGTTTCGTGCTTGGACTAGTTGCCGTGTGGTTGTATGCCACTATGCGCCCAAGATTAGGAGCCGGACCAAAGAGCGCTATTATCGCAGGGTTGATTGTATGGCTGTTGTATTACGGCCTTGTGTATCTTGGACTTGGGATACATGGTATCTTTGCCTGGGACATAGCAGGAGTTGTACTAGGCTGGTCCTTGGTTGAGATGATGATAGCATCTGTAGTCGGCTGCGCGATCTATAAAGAAGCGGAGTAGCGGCGGCCATCCAGACCGAGTGAGCTAAGTGTACGGGTGCCACCGATCCCGATGGAATCGGGAAGTCTTCGGGTCGTCGGTGTAGTTCGCGCGATAGACTTCCCAACGCACTGACGACTCCGCCGCGCTTCGCTAGAACTTGTCCCGATTCCATCGGGAGTGGCACCCCTCAAATTCACACTGGTTTCGCAAAGCCGGAACCAGTGGCACCAGTTGTATCAATTGCAACCCAAGAATCCCTCTAACCTCTGCTTCACGGCCGGCCACTCATCACCAATGATGCTGTAGTAAACCGAATCGCGAACATAGCCAGTATGTGTAGTATGCGATTTGCGCAGCACACCCTCCTTGATCGCACCAATACGCTCAATTGCACGTTTAGATTTCTCGTTTCTCATATCAGTTCTGAGCTGCACACGTACTGCACCAAGCTTTTCAAACGCATGACTTAGCAGCAAATATTTACATTCCGTATTCACTGCTGTTCGTTGATAATTTCTGCCGATCCAGGTCCAGCCAATCTCTATAGTTTTATGGGCTGGTTGAATATCTAAATAACGCGTAGAACCAATCGCACGTTTGTCAGCTTTATGGATGATTGCAAATGCGATCTCACGACCATTAGCCATTGACTTTAGTATCTCATCAATCCAGGTTCTTACATCGCTAACTGATTCAGGCTGGGCAACCAACTTGTAGCGCCATATCGCTTCGTCATTGCCGGCTTCGAATAGATCATCTGCATGAGAAATTTCCAGTGGCTCAAGACGAACGTGCTCACCTTCAAGAATGACAGGCACTGGATTAAATTCGGGAGATGGATTCATTTTGTTCTAATACTGCGCTTGATCCCACCTCTCGTAGGGTCAAGCCCTACGGCTAAACCTATGACACCAATCCCTTGGTTAAGCGCATGAATGCGGTTTCCAAATTCACCTTTTCCTGGTGCATCGAAGAAAGCCTGAACCCTTGGGCGATAAGACGATTTGGCAAATCAGAAATAGGCAAACCACTATTGGGATCGATGGTAATATCAAGTCGGGCCTGGCCGTTGTCCTGAGTAATTTCAACCGACATTATGCCGTTAACTTGCTCCAGCAGTTTCGCTGCTTCCTCTGTGCGTGTATCTACGACGATGTGCACAACTTGGCCAATATTCGCCTTTGCAAGAATTTCATCAACCGGCCCGGAGTAAAGCAATTCACCCTGCTCGATAATTCCGACGTGATCGCACAATTCCGACAATTCGTGCAGGATGTGTGAGCTAATTAAAATGGTCTTACCCATCCGTCTAAGCTCTTTGAGCAGTTCACGAATCTCGATTCGAGCGCGCGGATCCAAACCCGAAGCCGGCTCATCAAGCAATAACACCTTAGGATCATGCAGTAGTACACGCGCGATCGAAAGTCGTTGTTGCATACCTCTGCTTAAGCCGTTTACTTCAGCGTTGGACTTGTAATTAAGATCCGTAAGATCCAGCACATCGCGCACAACTTGAAAGCGCTGCTTGCCATGGATGTTGTAACATGCAGCAAAGAACTCTAAATACTCACTAACCACCATGTCTTCATATGCACCCATAAAGTCAGGCACATAGCCGATCAGCGGGCGAATCTGCGAATTCTGATATCCAATAACTTGACCATTGATTCGAGCCTCTCCCCATGTGGGCTTTAGCAATGTTGCAAGGATCTTTATTGTTGTGGTCTTACCCGCACCGTTGGGACCAATAAATCCATAGCATACACCATCATCAATGGAAAGGTTCAAGTTGTTTAATGCGACCAACTCGCCGAACTTCTTAGTGAGATTTATGGTTTCTATCATTGGCATAATAAGATCCCCATACTCCCTGTAATACTTTGTTGTTTACGGACGAATTCGGTCCGCAGTTCGTTTTTTACAATTACTCTTCTTCGTCACTAGGATTTTTAGGCGATAGTTCCGATTCCTCCACTGGAAGCGGATATATCCATCGCACGAATGTTATACCTGAGCTATTTACTTCTTCACCCTCTACACGCAGTGGAATCGGGGTCTTAGAGTCGTTTAACTGCCCCATTATAATCAAACATGGCCTGGAAAGCCAAGTTGATAGATCAAGTTCTCGCCCCATTGATCGCGACATGACTATAAATTTGTCTGTGCCAAATTTACCTTGTTTATGATATAACGGAGGCGTAATGTGGTGAAACATACTCAACATTTCAAGAAATTTCCGCCGATTGTTGTGGCCTAATCCAAAATGTGATCCGGATGTTAGTGAATTGTCTCTCACAAAATATTGAACGTACTCTTGATTTACATTTCTAGCAAAATCAGTGCTAGGGCTGGGAGTAAATTCCTTCTTAGAAAAATCAATTTTCTCATCTTGATTCCAAGCACCAAACCTCCACATTTCACCAATATTCAGAGTATCGCCAGATCTTAACATCGGCACCCAGTCTAATTCCTCCCCCTTGGCATCCTTGGCAAGAATCCGTGGGCGCGATCGATCGTTTGTAATCCAAATTATGAGTACGTCTTTCAGTTGGCCGGGCAAATCGTTAATGAGACTACCCGTAAGCGCTATGTCTTTGTCACCCTCATCATTTCTCACTACCTTAATGGGATCAGTCGGATCGACTCTTATCATGCCTCCCCATTTGGGATCTAATGCTCCAACCCAATTTACCTGAAACTCCGTCACGCTTGCTCTGGTTGTAATCTCGTAATCTGCAGGAGATTGTCCAACATCAATCGTATAAGGTGCAACGTTAGGAAATGGCTGTGGCGCCTTATCCGGATCTGACCATGTAGTAATCAAATCGCGCTGTCCTTCATCTGATTCGATGGATAAACGAGTCATGCCATAGCCTGGATTATAGATGTTATTCCAGCTAATAGCTCTCTGATAAAGCGGTTCTTCAGGCCGCGGGTCGCTTGGGGGTCGAGCTATGTGATCCAATACCGTAACGTGCCTTATCTCGATACTGTTTTTGCGAAGAACTCTAGCGCCCGCCCAAGCAATGCCTGTAAATAAACCAGCAACAGCCGCAAAAACAATCCAGCTGTGCCGAGTCAGCTTGCGCTGCTTTAAGACATAAAACCCAAGTGGTCCCGCCAGTAAAAAATATACTGCAAACAAGATGAACGAAGCCAGGATACCCACACCCGGGCTAGCGGTTTCTGAAAGCTGATCTTCCACCAATTTTGCAGTACCTACTTGGACTTGTTTTCCTGGCGTTCTGTTAAACTTCCCGGCCTTATCCATTGCCGTCAATTCGACAGGTCTAATTGTGTCATAGCGCCTGCCAAGGATTCGATTCCAAAATACATCTGCTTGTGGCAGCCCCATACTGCTTAGTTGTTGTGATGCTAATGGTAATCCGATTAAGGTGACATGTCCATGCCCATAGGTTCGTCGAATCACAACCACACGCTTATCTGCAAGCGCTATCAACGGTTCATAGTGATTATCAATGGCATCGAAATCGCTGTTGATATCCTTAAAAACACGAGTAGATATTTCAATATCTCGCAGCACTTTTTTCGATTTAGAAATAATAGACAATATACTCGATAGCTTTAAACCTTCATCCTTGCGCGGCGCTAATGAAGGCAATACTTGATCTAAGTATGTGCCACCCCGGCCAAGCACCCAGGGATTTCCAGAACCAGGAAGTGTGATCACTAAGTGCCCACCCCTTTGTACATATTCCAATAAAGCAGATGCGGAAATTGAACGTAAATCCTGTGGCTTGGCATCAGACCATACCACAGCTTCAAAAGCCTTAAGGCCTTCCCAACGATCGGGTAAGCGATCCGGTCTTGTTATTGAGACTATTCTTGTGTCTTCGTGAGATCCAGGTGGAAGCCCTAATCCAGCGCGGGGATTGTTGTAGTCGTCAAGTTTCATAGCCGCTTGACCAACTATGGCAATTAAACCTGTGTATTTTTGAACCATTTGTGCGCCTACCTGACTTGGACTAATCCGCGTACCGGATATCTCAGCTCCGCTCTGTTCATCTTCGTATTCGAAAACACGAATATTCCATGTCGAATTACTTTTTACTCTTGCACTAAGCGGAGCATAAAGCCAAACATCGCTAGCTATCCCAGGAGTGAGATGGACCACTCGACCATAGCCCGCAGGATCGCCTTCTGCATTGGGTATATCCCACTGTACCCAGCATTGAGTAAAATCTTCTAATGAGCTTGTTAGCTTGAGGCGAATACCAGTAATTTCGCCTTGCCTGAAAAATGATCCAACTCCAAACTGATCCAGTTTAATATCAACATCATCCTGAGCCCGCGCAGTACCCGCACCCCCAGCAAGCATCAAAAAGAAAAGTATCAAAAAGTAGGCCTTATTCATGCTACAAACTGTAGCCCTTAAAGACGCATGTACAAGCTGAAGGAGGCCTATATTCTGTTGATAGTACCATATGGCTGATATTGAGGGTCCAGTAGCGCTTAAGAGGGTATTGCAGTGGTTAAGTTAGCTGTCTGGCCTGCCGATTGGGCCTCAGATGCTTGCCTATGCACTATCCAGCAACACTTGGTGGGCCGTGGCTTTTCTGACTGCGGTTTCTGTGTTAACCATGCTGGGCATGATGGCTAAGATTCTCCGCTATGAGCTAACGCTAATAAAAGTAGTCTCTTCCGCTCGAAATATGCGAACCAAACTTCAACAAAGCATTGATGAGGTAGAGCAGGATAAAATTCAGCAAGCCGCCAAGGCAAGTCAAGCTCTCAAAGACGCCAATGCAGCTAATGAGGAAGATCAACCAGAGGATGTTGAGCAGACGTCCGATGAAGATCAAGCGCAGGAAGATGACGAATCCAGTAGCGGTGAGATTTCTACTGACAATGCTGACCCAGATTCACCTGATGATATTTACAGCAATGTTGATGTTGCCGAGCCTGGTGAAAAGTCTGAAAATGTTGAAGCAACGGCAGCCTAATAACATCTATATATTTAATTTTCAAATACCAAATCCATATTTACATGAAGCGGGATCTACACTCTTGTTTGCTAATAGAAGTGTAATACTGCACATTAGCTCCTAAGCTGGCTTGGGATTCATTATTGGTCCTTTTTGCCCTAGGTATTATGAGACTCTTGTTGCTCCCAAACGGAATGCGATCGACGAAACCTCCCCGTGATATGGGTCGGAGCTAACCTCAACAAGCTGGATTTCCGAAATATTACGGGGGAGTTTGCGCGCAAAGGAAGAACTGCTCGAATATGTTGTTATGTGACGTTGCCAATCTCGAGCCGGGGATGATAGTTGGTGGATCGATCCCTCATCCAAAGCGGCCTACCACAGAATTATTGCGCCCAGGTGCTGAGCTTGATGCAAATATGATCGAACATCTCACGCGCTTAGGTATCAGCGAAGTTTGGGTTGCCCACGATGCAACATCAGATCTTGATGCAGCGGTCGGATCAGGCCTGTCCGTAGCTCGAATGTCAGTCTTCCAACAGCTTAAAACTGATTTTAGTCGTCTCTCAGTATCAACCGTTTCCGGCGCCAAGCTCCAGGTTTATAGGCAAACAGTTACCGATCTGGTCTTTGAATTAATTAGCACAGGGCAATACGCCCACCTGGCGCATCAGATGGTTAATGATACTAGTGGAGTCTTCACTCATTGTGCCAATGTAGCATTCCTTTCCGTTTTGGTTGGCCTGGAAATGGAAACATATTTAGTAAGTCAACGACCACAATTATCTCCTGAACATGCGCGCGATGTAGTTCCACTTGGTCTTGGTGCCATGCTACATGACATAGGAAAGACGGCACTTAATCCTGAAGATCGAACCAAACACGAAATTGCCAACCAACCTACTGATGAAGATGAAATTAAAAACTACCGCAAGCACATCTTTGCCGGCCACAAAATGCTGGACGTATCACGGTTTCCTGCTACTGCGCGTCACGCAGTTTTAAATCATCATCAGCGCTTTGATGGTAAGGGTTGGCCAATACAGGCGGCGCGCAGAGAAGGAAGCGAAACAAGGCCACAGCGGGGGACGGAAATACACATATTCAGCCGCATCATCGCAGCAGCAAATGTTTTGGATAACTTAATTAATGGTGCTAATAAACCGCATATATCCCCTGTTGCTGCTTTGCGAGAATTTAACAGTACGCGCTTTGATGGTTGGTTTGATCCTGTAGTTCGATACTTGATGATCCGTCGTTTGCCGCCATTTCCTATTGGCTCGCTAGTGCGACTATCCAATAATGCAAAGGCTACGATCGTCTCTCTTAATTTTCGCCAACCATGTCGGCCAACGGTGCGCATGCTTGATGAAAACACTCGAAACAACAAAGGCGAATATACTACAGTTGATCTAGATATCGAGCCATCAATACATATTGTAGAATCTGGCGGGAACAATGTTGAAAAACACCTTTTCGAGCTGCCGGATCTGAAATCTACGGTTGAAAAGGAAAAAGCCACAAGTTCTGCGTAAAGCATATTTCATGCCTTACTCTGGCTCTGAATGCATAAACCATTACACCCAAGTAGTTCAATCAGGACAGAAACAGCGTTAAACGGCCTTCTGAGCCAAATTGCAGGCTATCCCCATAATATTTCATTTACCGCTTGACATATTTATACATATTGCTGTATATTTATGCTATGCCCAGCCGTGCTCGCAGACACCAGTTGATTAGACGCTTACTTTGTGATTTTGATGTTCCAAATCAGCATCAACTCAGTGAGCTACTAGTTGCTGATGGAATCAATGTCACACAGGCGACATTGTCGCGCGACCTAAAGGATCTTGGTGTTGCAAAGGGATCAAATGGATACGTTCTTGAGGGCGAAATTACAAATGGCGAACTTGATGAGAATGTTTTACATCAAGCAATAAAGAGAGAGCTAATCGATGCAGGAGTCAGCGGCGTTATGGTGGTTCTGCGAACAAGGCCGGGCCACGCTGATCCCCTGGCATTTGAAATCGACAACTATCATCTGCCGGAAATACTTGGCACAATTGCGGGCGATGACACAATTTTCATTACAGCTATATCTGAGCGCAAAGCACAAGCGCTATTAAAACGCTTTAAGACCATTGCTGAATTTAACTAAAATAGATCCCGCCTAAGTATCAATCTGGAAATAAGAAAGCGACATGAAACGAATAATTATAATTGGAGCAGCAGGCTACAGCGGAGCTCAGCTTACGGGGCTTCTATTGAATCATCCGGAGATAGAAATAGTCAACCTGTATGGTTCCAGCGCACGCGGCAAAAAAGACTCTGCATCTCGCTTTGACGAGCTTTTTCCAAAATGGCGCGGCTGCACCGACCTTACAATACAAGCAATGGATCTAGATGAGATCATTAACAGTGATGTTGATGCAGTATTCCTGGCTACCCCACATGAAGTTAGTCATGACATCGCTCAACCCCTACTAGATGCTGGACTAACAGTATTTGATTTATCAGGTGCTTTTCGCCTCGCAGATCACTCGCTATATGAACAATATTATGGCTTTGCGCATAAGCATAAAACGCTACTGGAAAAAGCAATATACGGTCTGCCTGAGTTAAATCGCGAGTATTTACCCGAAGCTGAACTTGTCGCACTACCAGGTTGTTACCCAACTTCAATAATCTTAGTGATAGCTCCGCTTATCGAGGCTGGCGCAATAGATACTACAAGCACGATTATTGCTGATTCTGTTAGTGGAGTTAGTGGTGCGGGTAAATCGCCCTCGGCCAAATCACATTTTTGTGAAGTGAGTCTTGAGCCTTATGAAGTATTTACTCATCGCCATGGACCTGAGATTAATCAATATTGCTCTGCGGATGTAATTTTTACGCCTCATCTTGGCGCATTTGATCGAGGCATTTTATCTACGATGCATATGCAAATTGCTGATGGCTGGGATGAGAGTCGTATTCGCATGCTTTTAGAAGAGAATTACGATCACGAACCATTTGTAAGAGTTTTAGGGAAGAATACATGGCCGAAGCTCTCGGCGGTGGTTAATACGAATTATTGTGATATTGGATTGAAGGTAGATGAAGCGCGAAAACACTTAATACTTGTAAGTGCGATTGATAATTTGTTAAAAGGGGCAGCTGGACAAGCGCTGCAGTGCATGAATTTGCGCTTTGGATTTTCTGAAACGCTCGGTTTAGCTAAGGAAATGCCATGTCTGATTCAATGAATCAAGGGCCGCTGATTATTAAGCTCAGCGGTGGTGTTATAGATTCACCAGACAAGCTCAAAGAGCTTTGCAAAGCTATCGCGCATTTACATCACACTTTGCCACAGGGAATTGTTATTGTTCATGGCGGAGGGGCTGCGGTTGATCAACAACTTGAGCGCTTAGGTCTGGAGTCTGAAAGAACTGATGGAATTCGAATAACTCCCAAAGAACACATACAGGAAATCGTTGGGGTTTTAGCGGGGCGAGTAAATAAAAAACTCGTAGGGCAACTTCAACTGTGCGGCGCTAATGCGGTTGGTCTTTGCTTAGGTGATGGTTCACTAGCTAAGACAACAAAAATAGCCTATATCGATAAAGATCTCGGTTGCGTTGGAGAAGTTTCTGGTGGCAATCCTTTATTAATCGAAACGCTATTAAACGCAGGCTTTCTTCCGGTACTGGCTTCGATCGGTTTAGATGAGAACGGACAATTCTTAAATGTTAATGCGGATACTGCCGCGGCAGGAATCGCTAACGTGATCAACGCTTGCGGATTGGTTTTTCTAACTGATACTCAAGGCGTGCTAGATACACATGGCAATACAATTACAAATCTATGCCCAAGTGAAATTGAAAATAAAATCCAAACAGGCGAGATCAAAGGGGGTATGGCTGCGAAAGTGCGCAGCGCGGCTATCGCTTCAGCAACAACGAATATGCCTGTCACAATCGCATCATTTAATGATTCTGATGCTCTAAAAACGCTCGGCACGAACTATTTGATTGGAACGCAGATTATGCCCTCCCCCACTGCAACTAATTCAAATGTTCAGGATATTTAAAAATGAATACCATGACTCAACCAATGACGCTTTCATCTAAAGATTTACTTTGCCTGTCCCAGCTAACTTCGCAAGAGATAGAGCAAATTCTCACAACTGCAATAGATATGAAGAACGGCTATGGTTCATTTAACACTTCGCTAAGCGATAAAACCATGGTGATGCTGTTTGAAAAGCCTTCTCTGCGAACACGCATGAGCTTTGAAGTTGGGTTTACTAAGCTAGGCGGATCTGCAATTTATCTAGACCACCAGGGCAACCTTCTAGGCGAACGAGAATCAATCAGTGATTACGCGCTTAATCTCGAGCGCTGGGTGGATGTAATTGTTTCACGAACATTCAAACACGACACATTAGAGCAGCTAGCCAAGGCTGCTTCAATACCGATTATTAATGCGTTAAGTGATTTATACCATCCATGTCAAGCACTTGCAGATGCACTTACTCTTAAAGAAAACTTTGCGGACCTTAAACAAATCAAACTAGCTTACATTGGTGATGGCAATAATGTTTGTCATTCATTATTACTCGTAGCTGCTAAGCTGGGGTTTGATATTACAGTTATTAGCCCTCAAGATTATTCACCAAACGCGCAGGTGGTTAGGCTAGCAGAGAAAATCGCTACAACAACCGGTTCAATAATCGCGCTAACAAGCGATATTCAAGCTGCATCGGGCCATCACGCAATCTATACAGATACATGGGTATCAATGGGCCAAGAGCAAAGCCAAAGCCAGCGGCATGATCACTTTGCTCAATACCAGGTAACCGAAGAAGTTATGGCAAACGCTGATGCAGATGCAATTTTCATGCACTGTTTGCCTGCTCATCGCGGGCAGGAAGTAGTTGCGGAAGTTATAGATTCGCCAAAGTCAGTAGTTTTTGATCAAGCGGAAAATCGCATGCACGCACAAAACGCTTTAATGCTGCACCTGCTTGCATAATCTCAATTTAAAGGACTGTCACTAAAATGTCAAAGAAAGTTGTACTTGCATATTCAGGCGGATTAGATACTTCAGTTATAGTCCCCTGGCTAATAGAAAATTACGATTGTGAGGTCATCGCAGTCGTTGGCGATGTGGGGCAAGGCGCACATGAGCTTGAGGGTATAGAGGAAAAGGCTGGCAAATCGGGCGCAAGCGAATGTTACGTTGTAGATCTAAAACGTGAGTTTGTTGAAGAATATGTATACCCAACAATAATTACCGGTGCGGTATATGAAGGTAGATATTTGCTCGGGACATCCATTGCCCGGCCGATACTTGCTAAAACTCAAGTACAGATTGCTAGAAAAGTTGGCGCAACTGCGCTGGCGCACGGGTGCACCGGTAAGGGCAACGATCAAGTGCGGTTTGAAAGTGCGTTTGCTGCGTTAGCACCAGATCTTGAAGTGATTGCTCCGTGGCGATTGTGGGATATGCGTTCGCGCGAGGAATTAATGCAATACCTTAGCGAGCGAAATATCCCTTGCGCTGCGAGTGTAGAAAAAATCTACAGCCGCGATGCAAACCTTTGGCATGTCTCACATGAAGGCGGCGATCTAGAGGATCCATATAAAGCCCCGCCAGATGATGTGTGGATGCTTACTACTTGCCCCACGCAGGCTCCTGATAAACCTGAGGAAGTACATATCGAGTTTGAAAAAGGTCGGCCAATTAGTGTTAATGGAAAAGTAATGCCTGGTGATGTCTTGATTAGTGAACTTAACTTAATCGCAAGCAAGCATGGTGTCGGTCGTGTGGATATTGTAGAAAACCGATTGGTTGGCATGAAGTCGCGCGGCTGTTATGAAACGCCTGCGGGTACTGTAATTATGGAAGCACTAGCAAGTCTTGAAGAGCTTGTGCTTGACCGTGAAACGCTTCATTATCGCCAACAACTTGGGCTTAAGTTTGCTGATTTAGTTTATGATGGCAGATGGTTTACGCCGGTTCGTGAAGCAATTTCCGCTGCGGCTGAATCCATCGCCAAACGCTTAGATGGCGAGGTTGTCGTTCGCTTATATAAGGGAAGCGCAACGACTATTCAAAGACGATCACCTAACAGTTTATACTCAGAAGATTTTGCCACCTTCGGCGAGGATGATGTTTACGACCAATCACATGCAGAAGGTTTCATTCGATTGTTTTCACTTCCAAGTCGAATCGCATCGCTAAAAAGTAAGGTGAAAGTCTAATGGCTCTTTGGGGCGGTAGATTTGAAAGTGACCCTGATCCGCTTTTCAAGCAGTTCAATGACTCGCTGCCTTATGATTGGCGCTTGGTGCAGCAGGATATATCCGGTTCGATTGCATGGGCGCACGGCCTGGAGAAGGCGGGTGTATTAAGCGATACTGAAACCCACCAGTTAGTTAGCGCGCTCAACGAGATTGCAACTCTAGCGGATAATGATCCTAAAGCTGTTGCTGATGCAGGTGATGAGGATATTCATAGCTGGGTGGAAAGACAGTTAATTGAGCGTCTTGGTGACGTAGGGAAAAAGCTTCACACAGGTCGTAGCCGCAATGATCAAGTTGCAACTGATTTAAGACTATGGGTGCGGCAAGAACTTACCGAGCGGCAACGCGAAATTCTTGATGCACAGGAATCGCTGCTTACTCTTGCAGACAAATATAAAAAAGTAGTATTTCCAGGATATACGCATTTGCAAAGAGCACAGCCGATTTTGTTTTCGCATTGGTGTTTAGCGTATTATGAAATGCTGGAAAGAGATCGCTTGCGCTTTGCTGATGCGGATAGACGCGTGGCGGTTTGCCCACTTGGTTGCGGCGCGCTTGCGGGAACAGCGTTTGATATTGACCGCGAAGCCATCGCCCACGAACTTCACTTTGATGGACCAGCAGCTAACAGTATTGATGCGGTTTCAGATCGTGATTTTCTTGTTGAAACACTGGCAGCATCAGCGCTGTGCGGGCTTCATTTGAGTCGCTTGGCTGAGGATTTGGTTTTTTACGCAAGCAGCGAAGCGGGGTTTGTGCAGCTAGATGATACTACGACCACAGGCTCATCCATGATGCCGCAAAAGAAGAATCCCGATGCGCTGGAGTTGATTCGTGGTAAATCGGGGCGATTGCTTGGCTCTCTTGTATCAATGTGTGTAACACTTAAGGGTTTGCCAACCGCTTACAACAAAGACCTGCAGGAAGACAAGCAATCCATATTTGATTCGATGGATACGCTATCAATGTGTTTGCGTGTTGTGCGTATGGTTCTCGATCGTCTTGTAGTTTGTGAGGAACTTGCTAAGAAGGCTGCTCAAGGCGGTTACACAAATGCAACGGATCTTGCGGATTATCTAGTTGATCAGAAGGTGCCGTTCCGTGAAGCGCATGAGCAGGTTGGACTCATAGTTAATGAAGCGATAAAACAAAACAAGAATATCGAGGATTTGCCCACGGAAGTTATAAAGGAGATTGCGCCCGCTATTGGTGATGACTATCGAGATAAATTAACGATTGATGCATCACTAAATAGACGAAACGCAATTGGCGGTACTTCTCCTATCCAAGTTGCCGCGGCTATGCAAACGGCTGCGAACAATCTGGCAACTAATCGCAATCAGCTAAGCGCTGCTGCGGTTCGTATTCGTCAGGCAAGAATTGATGACATTGATGGCATTTGCCAGCTTGTAGATTACTGGGCCAAGGCCGGCGAGAATCTGCCACGCTCGCGCGATGACATTTTAGAAGGCATACAAGATTTCGCCGTTGCGGTTGATGGCCAAATGATCGTTGGGTGTGGCTCTTTGTATGTCTATACACATCTGCTGGCTGAGATTAGATCAATCGGCGTTGCCACAAGTCACCACGGCGGCGGAGTGGGTTCAAAGTTAGTAGAGCACTTCATGCGCCGCGCAACTCGACTTCACATTCCAAGAGTATTTGTACTGACGCGCAAACCGAAGTTCTTTGGAAGACTAGGTTTTTGCCAACAAGAAATGGATGTCTTGCCTGAGAAGGTTTATAAGGATTGCGTCAACTGCCCCAAGATTGATTGCTGTGACGAAATCCCCATGGTGTATGAGACGAAAGTGTAATGCAATAATTGTGATTGTTACTACCTGTGATTATTCCCATTCGTCAAAATCACGTAACTATCCCCAATTGGCAAATAGGATGAGCAAGTCGTTAGTACTAACCGTGCAATTGTCGTCTAAGTCCGCCGGGCAATCTATGCAAGTATCACAGGATCCCCAATTGGAGAAAAGAATTAGCAGATCACTAACACTAACTGATCCGTCGCCATTAAGGTCGCCAATGTTCGGGCCGAATAACATGAAGTGCGATCCGTCAAGGCCTCCGCCTGTTGCAAATACCTCGAGAAAATGGCCCGATATTCCATCGTATTTAATCACTGAATCTGTCTGAAAACTTGCAACGTAGAAATCCCCCTTTGGACCGAAGGTAATTCCGATCGGTACAGACATATTGCCAGACGCAAAGACATCTATAAAATCTCCGCTTTGACCGTCATAAAGAAGCACTTGATTGGTTATAGCACTTGCGACGTAAAGGTGGCCATCCGCTCCAAAGAGAAGTCCCGTGGGGTTGTTCAGCCCTCCATCCCCGGTATCGACAAATTGCTCAACGAATTGCCCCGTGCTTCCGTTGTATCGGATAACCATGTCACTTAACGCGCTGGCAACGTATAAATCACCATCACTTCCGAAAGCCAGTCCAATCGGTCCATCAAGGCCATCTCCTTGAGCGAAGACGCCCATGAACTGGCCTGTCGATCCATCGTACCTCAGCACTTGATCGCTAATACCGCTTGATACATAGAGATTATCATCTGCCCCAAAGACTAGCCCCCTAGCGCCTGCGAGTCCGCCCGTCTCATCAATCTTTGTTTTAGGATCGTCGAAGATGAACGAGTTTATAAATACTCCAGTTTGCCCATCATATCGATTGACCAAAGGGAGGTCGCCCGAAGCAACGTACAAGTGCCCATCAGGATCAAAGTCCATGCCTATGGCATTGATCAAACCTCCGCCCTCAGCAAAGACCTCTATAAAATCACCGCTTTGTCCATCGTATCGAATTACACTGTGATTGAAGCGCCCCGAGACCAGTAGGTCTTGAGCGCAAACTAGCATTGGGAACATGCCGCATCCTACTCCCATGCAGATCGCAATAACAATCGATTGTCTCATTACTAATCTCCTCTTAATCTTAAATATGCAGCATCGCGGCCCCGCAGCCTTGATCTCCGCTTCTTCAATAAGTAATCCGTAGCACAAGGGGAATTCTGCCTCTAATTCGCAGATAATTAATACTAAAATGTCATCCTGAATCCTTTACCGTTCCTCCTCCGTTCATCCTGACAACTTTTTCGTTTCTATACCGTTTTCATACAGCAAGCGCGGTTGTTCGAAGCCTTTAGTAACGATGTGATTAATTGGGATTAAGTGCCAAACAGCTTGTGTCGAAGAAAATTGTTCAGTGATGCAGATTACAAAGAAGAAATCGAGAAACTTGACGCCGCGTTTGATCGGCTCGGTCATAGTCTTTGTCATCATAGTAGGATTGGCGTATGCCTATTCACAGCGCAATGTCTACCACGTAACGATTGTGCCCGGTAATTCGGCATCGCTTACAATTGAAGTTCCAATGCAGCGAATGGGGCGATCCAAGAGTTTTGCCAAGGAGCGGGGTTTACCTATGCGCTGCAAGATCACTCGTCCTGATAAGCCTGATGATGTGCGCGTGGTTGTCGTTCACACGGAACACACCGTTCACAAGATGCGAGCGAAACTGCGCGTGTCGGCTAGTAGCCAAGCGCCAAAGAGTAAACACAAGTGGCGTGCGGACTTTGAGCTTGATGGCCAAGGCGATTGGCCACAAGCAACCATCGTTGTCAAAGTTCAAGATTGATATACTGCCCAAAATGAGATATCAGCAGCTTGCCGCCTTCTTTCTGGCTAATGCCCAGTGTCGCAGCGCAGCGAAGATCCGCCTATGGCGGGCCTAGTGCCTTCATTCAGGACACGGCCCCCAGTTACCCAAGAGTATTAGTAGGTCGTTTGTATTTACTACTCCGCTTTCGTCGAAATCGGCTGTTCCTGCTCTACCCCATTGCGCAAAGAGTTCAAGTAGATCGGATGTCCCGACGGATCCGGAGTTGTCGAGATCCCAGGGGCATAATGCGATAACACTCAGACTGATGGAAGTTTCGTCCTGCTGAATCTCCCAAACTAGTGAGCCAGGTAGTAGAGGCAAGTCAAAGGTGAATGCATCAACAGCGATTGCGCCAGCAATTTCAAAGCTGTCTCCATTACCAGGTACAAACCCATCTACCAACTCGATACGTGTGTCAAAGCTCTCTATCAAACCTGTACTTGTAATAGCTGGTGTCTGATAGTCACTAGAAGAAGAAATCCCAATAATTGTCTGTGGCTGCTTATCACCTTCAAGCCAATCTCCACGATATACATCGCCAGCGACTTCAACTTGTCCACCAGAAGAAAGTGTCCATCGTCCGTAAGCAATAAAACCAATGTATAAATCACCTTGAACCAGTAGCAGCGACCCCTCTCCGTCGACGATGATCTCTCCTACACCGCCAAGAATTGGATCCTGTACGGGCTCCAAAAATGTCCCAACCGTGACAAAGCTATTGGCAATGACATGTCCACCATCCAGTATCTCAAGCGATCCTTGTCCAGTTTGTCCAACATCAAACGGCCCATCAACTGTCCAGGATGAACCAGGCCCCGAGACAGTAACGCTACCGATAGAAAATAACTGCTCCCCAATTATCGCAGTTCCTGATGTAACTGTAGCGCCGTCTAAAATCGAAAGATTGCCCGTGCCCTCTAACGCTACAATTAGAGCGCTATCAGCTAACAATTCCGTACCAAGCCCGGTTATGATTGCCGAGCCTGTCGCACTGTCTTGTATGCCGATTTGGGTTACAAAGCTATCTGCAAAGCTGCCATTGGAAAGTTCAAATACCCCATCACCATAATGACCTACGCGCAAGTGAAAATCGTTAAGAAGATTCGATCCATCGGTTACAAAAAGCCAACCGGAAGAGCCTGCGACTTCGCCGATATTTGTAAACTTTGCGAATAGTGTGCCGTTGGTGATTGTTAGTTGAGCAAAGTTTTTCGCTAAGTCCCCTACAACTATTGAAGGTGTGGTTGTGATAGGATTTATAAGAGAATAGCTAAAGCCACCTAGATTGTAGGTGACATTGCCATTACCTATTAAAACGCGATCACTAAATGCACTGGCATCAAAGGTAACTGTGTAAGTGTTTGCAAGATCAAAAATGGCTGTGGTGTTGGCATTAGGTACAGGCCCATCCCAGTTTTCCGAATTATCAAATGTTCCTCCTGCACTTGTGATCCAATGTCTATCAGTGCCACCCGCAGTTGCCGTGCTTGAAGCAATAGCTAATAAAGATCCTACAGTAGCTGCTAATTTCAAATTTACGAATGTGTTGCGGCCGATCATCTTCCGGCTCCTTATTTTTTATAGCTAATCGGGTAGAAGCTCTATGCTCCAATTTGTTTTCGGTTTATCAATATCATCATCAGTTGATGGGGGCTTAATAGATTTGCGCCATCCCGAGCGGTCGAAATGCTTGGACTTGCCAGCAAGAGGACTCATACCTCCAAGCGTATCTCGCCCCATAATTCCATCAGTTGTGAGAATATGATGGCTCAGTGGTACGCCGTCGTATCCGTAAGAGATGCAGTAACCATCTGATCCGAAAGATGTACCTCGATGCCAGAGACCATCAACTCCTCCAGTATCTTTAAGCACTTGCAGATCCGCAGCTAGTACTTCTGTATTAGGTAGCAGGCGAATGTGCCCATCATAGAAAAGAGATGCCGGCGCTGAATTTATACTGTGATTGAACTGATAGGGTGTACAGTCACCAGGGAGACCAATGCACGAACCAGCGGGATTACAGTCAGCCGGTGGATTCTGTAGCCAATTGTGCTCGATTATTTGGGTTTTAAGATCGGGGTAAGTTGCTTGGAAAAGTCCTGGAGATTCGAATCCGTTAGCTATGCTCCAAGGATCCTGCCAGCCGCCCGCTGCGTTTGAGCGCATTACATCCGGGTGATACATCGAAGCTGGCGAATTAACATAGCTAATCCATGTAGGTGGATTGAACGCAGTGGGAAATTCGAATGGGTCATCGAATGCCGGTTCGATCTCGGCCATTGCGACCGTGTCTTTGGGAGCATAAAAAGTTGGGTCGTAGAATCGGCCGTTGACGTAATCATGCAGTCGTTTTGCATTACCGATACGAAAGTTGCCGAACCCATCAATCCCTTGTCCATCGGGAAAACCAATAGGTAAGAATGCCCAGCTATGAAAGCCCATGTGTGACCAGTAGGCAAAGACTCCTACCGAACCATTGAAACTCTCACCCCAACCAGCGATTATCGGTGGGATACATCCTGGATTCCATGGATCGCCTCCACCACAACCATGAGCATCGTTGTAACCCTGTACGCTGCCATAAACAGACAGATCATCGACTGTGTACGACACCTGCCTGCCTTCGTTATCAGCTGCGAAAAGTACATGTGCAACACTTAAGGTCATAAGGTTGCTCATCGACTCTTGCAACATCGAATCGCCTTTGGACTTTGCCATCGCTGGAACCACCAGAGATATACCTAGCAAAATTACCAGAACTACTACCAATAGCTCGGTGAGTGTGAATCCCATCTTTTTTCTAGGGTGTTTCATAACTTGGATCCTCCGTAATATTGCAAACTGCTAACGAGTACTCTAAAGGGTAGATACGCCGTTTCTTTCAATATCCTGCGCGCTTCACGATTTTTTTTTAAAATTAGTGAAGATTTTTCCATAAAGCACTATTTTTGACGTTGTATAGCCGATTCATGGCGGTTCAGGCAGAAACTCAAGGCTCCAAATTGGTCTGTCAGGCTCTTCGTCATCGTTTGCACTAAAGTCAAAATCCTTTGATTTGGATCTCTGGATCAGGACCAACCTGAGTTGTCAAAATATGAGGATTTACCAGCAAGAGGACTCATGCCTCCGAGCGTGTCTCGCCCCATGATTCCGTGATTGCAATCCAAATGCCCATTGCCAAAATGCGTACCGTCTCGCCGTATGTAGTTTTCGAGATTGTGCTGTATGATCTTGGCCAGTACGGCAAGATCTTACTTGTAGAGTTCACCTGTTCCCTAGGCCTCAATCCCGTCGAATTTGCTCATTGCGCCAAAGCTGCTAGGCTTTTTGTCATAACCGGGCTTAGCAAAGGATGGACATAACATGAATCGCGATCGTCTCTTCCTCGGCAGCTGCTTCTCACTAATTTCTACATCAATTACTTTTGCTGTAATCGGTGCAATATTAGGCCCGGTGAGAACTGAGTTTGCGCTGAGCAATCAGGAGTTGGGCTATATCGGAGGAGCGAGTCTCTTCGGTTTCCCACTCT
Source organism: Planctomycetota bacterium (assembly GCA_022574595.1). GTDB lineage: Bacteria > Planctomycetota > Phycisphaerae > Phycisphaerales > SM1A02 > JACZRS01. The sequence continues at coordinate 50,897 of JACZRS010000024.1, forward strand.
CTATCTTTGTTCTTGGCCCGTTATGCGACTCACTGGGGATGAAGAACTTGATGCGCTTCGCGGTGCTGTGCCATTTTGTGGGCGCACTCCTCATAATGCTGACGACTGGAAATGCTGCATTCTGGATGCTTTTTAGTGGCGCACTGATTCTGGCAATCGGCAATGGAACCGTCGAAGCGGTATGCAACCCATTGATCGCTACGATGTATCCTGACCAAAAGACGAAGAAACTCAACCAGTTTCACGTTTGGTTCCCGGGCGGGATATTAATAGGTGGTGTTACATGTTTCGCACTCGACAAGGTCGGTATCACAGACTGGCGAGTCAAACTGACCCTTATCATGATCCCGACCGTTGTATATGCGATCCTCTTTACACGCCAAGAGTTTACTGCAACTGAGCGCGTGCAGTCCGGAGTTTCCTTCGGTGACATGGTACGCGGTGCGTTGACTCGACCGCTGTTTATCATTCTCCTTCTTTGCATGTGCTTCACAGCATCGCTTGAGTTGGGGCCAGGCAGATGGCTGCCTCCTGTGCTAGAAGCTGGAGGGATTGCGGGCATTCTCGTTCTGGCGTACATCAACGGGTTGATGGCGGTCTTGCGCTCCTTCGCAGGACCGGTCATACATCGGCTATCGCCAACGGGCATCCTTTTAGCGTCATCGGTACTTGCTGGTGTGGGCCTGTATATGTTCAGCTTTGCCGAATCCACTGTGATGGCCTACGTTAGTGCCACTGTCTTCGGTATCGGCGTCTGTTACTTTTGGCCAACCATGCTAGGAGTTGTATCAGAGCGCGTACCAAAGAGCGGTGCATTCGGACTGGCGCTGATAGGAGGAACAGGTATGCTTATGGCCGGTGTCGTTACCGTTCCGCTAATGGGAAGGATCGCCGACAGTTATGTGCACGAGCGCTTGGAACCAGCCGACACTCGCACGACGCTACAGCGTATGGTTGTGACCTACCCGGCTGCTGCAGCCGACAAATCCGAGGAAGTTCAAAAGGAAGTAGTCGAGGCGGTAAATGCCGCCAACCTAGTGCTTGCAACTCCGCTTGGCCTACCTGAAGGAGAAACAGCTGATGCTCTTCGTCTCGCGATAAAAGCCAACCCCGGCGGTGAAGCTGCAGACAACGCCGTCAAGGATCTCCATAGCGTTCTCGATCCTGCAGACAACTACGGCGGTCGAATGTCATTCCGTTACATCGCACCGTTTTCCATCATCATCATAATCGTCTTCGGCATCCTCTACCTGCGCGACAAGAAAGCGGGCGGGTACAAAGTAGAATCAATCAGCACTGAATAGGCAACGCGCATATGTCGCGCGCCATCTGCATGAGCGCCGCAGATCAGCCGTCGAACGGATGGTGGCTTTCCGAATTGATTAGTATCCCAACACAATTTTTCACACTTTTTCATCACACTCAACTCTTGCCTCTTGCCCGCCAATTATCAACCAGTCAGGCACGGATCACTTGATGATCATAGCTCGGCAATTCGGCGGTGTGTAGAGAACATCATCATCGATCGAGATAACGACCAGGCAATGATCGTGCTGCGACTGCTGCCAACCTTCGATGGCGGTCAGGCTACTACGAAGACCACAGTATTAAGCGTCCCAATCAAGATTGGTAAATTAAGTGTCGCTGTAAATGTTCAGGGCGTGCATGATGCCATTCGAGACCGATGACTTCCGTGGGACCACTACTTTTCGTAAACCACCACCATGAACACATCGGAGGGACTGAATGCTCCGCGGCCGCTGGTAACGGATGAATCGCTATTCACGGTTTGGGGCGTGTCGCAGGCATCAACGGCCACCATGCCGTCGCTAGCCGGTGTATAGGTGTACCAGACATCGTGATTCAAGTTCGGGAAGTCGCTGCAACTGGATGTTCCATCATTGGTCGCACCAACGGTGGTTCCCATCACGGTGCCTGGGCAAAGATCGGCAGCTGAGGTACATAAATCGGAAACATTGTGCAGCCATCGCCTATCCCGTCGCCATCGCCGTCGGCTTGGTCGGGATTAAAGACATGCGGACAGTTGTCCTCGACGTCGGGAATGCCGTCACCGTCATCATCTATATCGAGAGAAAGGTTGATGGCGTAAATGGAGCTAAACCCCACATCGCCTAGGAAGCATTTGGAGATGTAGGCAGTCTGGCTGTCGGGGGTGAACGTCGGCTGTGGCGAACAAACGTACTGCTAGATCCCGCCTTCAGCGTCCAGATCTAGTTGCCACAGGAAGGCTCCGTCGGCTGTGTCATAGGCCCGAGCCCAACCGGGCTGGCCGAAACCATCGCTGCCGCCGGCTAGGATAATTGAGCCGTCCGGTGGGACGTTGAGGCTGTCGAGCAGGCCCGAAAAACCTGTATGGTCCATCGGGTACTGCCATCGGGATTGATTGCCCACAGTTGGAGGAAGCTGTAGGGGCTGGTGTAGATCACACTATTGGAGTCGATTCCGGGCATGAGCCGGAGATTGATCCCCTGGGGGTGGAATGTGATCCAGTCAACGCCGCCGTCGGGAGTGATGGCCTGCACTCCGGTCTGGCCCCACCCGACGATGACTCGCCCGCTCGGGTCCAACTTCGGAAAGTTTCCGGTGTGCAGATCCAGGTCTTGTGAATCGCTGGACCAGAGCTGGTCTCCATCAAATTCAATCACTGTTGGGATCAGTCGATGTATGGAAAACAAACTGAATACGGCATTGCTGTGATTAGTCGCCTCGCTGAGGTTTACGACGGAGGGAAGACACGGCTTTCCGCCGCTGATGTCGCGGATTCGCGCGGGCTGCAGCATCCTTTCGTGGCGAAGATCCTCTCGCAGCTCTCACAAGCCGGACTTGTGATCGGATCACGTGGACGGGAAGGTGGGTCTGCGCTGGCCCGAGATCCCAAGACAATCAAGCTCTACGACGTGTTCAAACTTTTCGAGCGTACCGATAGCGATGATAACTGCCCATTCGGTGGGGGGCGATGTGGCGTCGGGCAGCCCTGCCCACTGCACGACAATCTGGTCGCGGTAGAGAAGGCCATGGATCACCTTCTTCATGACACCACGTTTGAAGTATTCCGTATCGCGGCCAAGAAGAGCCGACGGCAATCCGAACCACCAAGTAAGAGAAAAACAACGCGCAAGAAAGAGTCCTACCGAGCACCGTGAACAACCACGCTTCCACGGTATTCTCCGAACTCACCCCGGTGACGGCGACCTCAGATTGATTGAATGGATCTGCGGCTCAGCTACTTGTAAACACATGACTTATAGGTAGACCGAGATTTGGAATAAAACGAGATGGGGTCATGGCGTGCGGCTCATGAGGTCTAAAACCCCAATACCCGACAGAAGAGCGAGATCGACGAACAGAAGCGGAGCAAAGATCGGCGGGCCAAAGAGCAGGTTCGCCCAGAGATCTGGTCCGATCCCACCGGCAATGCCGCGCAGATGAAGCGCGAAGCCAAGACAGCCGACAACCGCTTGTACAAGGAGCACAAGTGCGCACACTCTAAGGAACGGGCGATTTAAGGGACGAGTGGCGGCGAGCGTGAGAAATCCCACAGCCAACCCACTACTGAAGACCGGGATCCATTCGCTTGTAACGAAGAACCCGTTTTGCGCGTGGTCGCACAGCGAGAGGATGAAGTTCCCCACAAATCCACCTAACCCAAGCAGGATAATCCAGCGCCCCCATTCCGTGCGCTCCGGATCGACCATTCGATTCATCAAGATCAGAAGGCCCAACCCGGCATAGGCGAGCGGGGCGGCGAACGGAGCGGTGTAAACCAAGCTGCCGATCGTTTGCAGCTCGAAGAACTGGCTCTTTAAGTGAAGGATCATCCCGCCGATGCCAACTATAATCGCAGCGCCGCCGATACATAGTCCTAGACACTTGCCCCACCTACGCTCGAAGTTCCAGCAGGCTGCGATCGCGACCGCAAAGAGCGGCGTGGCGAGAAGCGAAAAACTAAAGGGGACCCATTCCAGGGGATGGGCGAAGCTGTTGATGGAATGCGCCAGGTAAGTGTCCAGTGCAAGAAACGCGATGTTCGTCAACACGAAGAGATCAAGGACAACCCATCTGTGACGAGGCCAGTCAATCATCGGGCAACTCATTGCGTTGCTGACTCCGAAGTTCCTCTGCCATACTTTTAAGCTCGATCATCTTGAGCAGCAGTTCATAGTTGCCGTGCCACTGCACGAAGTCTGCACCGCCCATGAAGGCGCCGTGCTTTGCGGTTCTACCGAAGTAGTGCCAGATATCAAATATCAGGAACTCAATCGGCTCGTCAAATGGTTGTGGAGTCAACAGCCCCTCATCACGCAGCGCCTTTACTATGTCCAGCGCAGCCTGAACTTTGTCGTTTGTCGCGTGCACGACGATTTCAGCGTCCTCGTAGAATCGCTCGACCTGCGTTGATGCATGACACTTGAGGCATGTTTCCTTCATCGCTATTTGACCTATCTCATAGGTAGGGCGTTTCTTGGAGACGGGAGCAAACAACCACCATGATAGGCGCTCTGTGACATCGTGAGTCACCTTTTGTCCTTCCAAGCCGCTCATATGACAAGTAGCGCAGCTAGGAACAGGCATATCCCGGGTTGTCAAAGTTTTGGCGGGGGCAGAGAGATTCATCAAGTTCTTTTGATGTGCCCAGAGAATGCCGTGCTTTGATTCGTTGAAAATTTCCAGTTGGGCATGGTCTGGTCCCATGTGACACTGGCCGCAGGTCTCCGGCTGCCGCGCCAGCGCCACGGAAGTGGCGTGGCGGGAATGGCAATGTACACACGAACCGATGCTGCCATCGGAGTTGGGTTTGCCAATGTTGTGGCAGGCAAGGCATCCGAAATCCAACACGCCTTCGCCCTCTCGCTGTGCCAGAGCATTTGGGGGACGAAGCACGGTGCCCGGGTGGTATTTTTCGGCCAACGCGATTTGTTCATCGGTAAATGGGGTCGAACCCAGCACAGCCGCAAACGCCGGCGCAGCGTGTCGGCTTCTGACGAATTGATCGTACTCGGTGGTGTGACATTGCCGGCAGTTTGAAGATGTCATCTGCCGGGTCAGTATGAAGCCTGAATGGGCCCATTGCTCCTGACCTTCCATGGGTTGGTGGCAGTCCAGGCAGGTCACGCTTCGCCGCGCGTGCATCGACATCTCGAACTGATGGACGATCGAGGACGTTTCGCTTCGGTGACACTCGGCGCATTTTCCCGTGGCCCGGATAAAGCGGGCTGCGGGCTGTCCGCCTGCACCACCGCTTTGAAGAGGCGGTCGCGCGTAGTTCACAATCATCGCAGCCACGATGAGGGCAGTACCAATGAAAATCGCAATGAAAAGAGACTTGAACGCCATGGTACTGTTTCTGCACTACTTCCTAAGGATCACTGCTCGAGAGCGATTCTGTATGCGGGCTGATCGAGTGCGTTGAACTTCCTTAACACCAGAATACCACAGACGGGTCCTTGACGCACAGTCTCCAGCGACTGTGCCAGAAAACGCCGGCAACGCCTCTGGTCAAAGGCGGACGATAATTCCGTGGGTCAAAGCGTGGTAATCGGATTTGAACCGACGATATTCACGTAAGCAAACATCCCCGTCCTTCTCCAAGGCTCGGTCGAGCAATGATGCCGCTTCTCGGTAGGCCTCTCGGTAGTAATGGCTGAGGATTCCGCCGAGTCGTTCGCGTCGCGCGACCACTTCGCTGAACGCGAAGGCATCATGGCTATCGACACCAGCCATTCCGACTGGTTGTGTTACCACACCAGTTATGTGACATCTGCGCTATTTCGCGAGCGGGTGCGCCCCTGAGCGGAGTCGCGCAGTCTGACTAGGATGTCAGCCCCGTGACCAGAGGTGTTTCTAGGAGGGGTTCGTTCAGATTTTTTCTCCATTCGCTAAGCTAAAAAGGGCTTGACCCCACCGGTGTAGGCCGATATAGTAGATAATTAGATATCTATATCCAATTTTCAGGAAAGAACGGCGAATTACGCTACCGGAGGACTTTTTATCATGCTATGGCAGCCTGCGCTTCCCGATCACTACAATGCTATGTCAGATGAGGATTTGGCCCAAGCGATCGCCGCCCGTCGCGACCAGCTCGGTGATATTTTGCTGATCCTGGGCCATCACTACCAGCAGGATGATGTTATCCAGCATGCCGACCTTACAGGCGACAGCCTTAAGCTCAGCCGATTTGCCGCAGAAGAGGCATCAAAACGTGGCACGAAGTACATCGTCTTTTGCGGTGTGCATTTCATGGCCGAGACAGCCGACCTCCTCACTGACGAGGACGTTTCGGTAATCCTGCCGGACCTCTCCGCCGGCTGTCCGATGGCTGAAATGGCTGATTACAACGATGTCGTCGAAGCCTGGGAATCGATCCACGCGGTCATGGGTAACGACTGGAATGGCCGGGTAATTCCCATTGCGTACGTGAATTCCAGCGCCGCGGTCAAGGCCTTTGTCGGCGAGAGCGGCGGCGCGTGCTGCACTAGTAGCAACGCTACGGAGATCTTCGAGTGGGCCTTGGCTGGCGGTGCGCGGCCTTTGGAGAACAATGAACAGATCAAAGTGCTTTTTCTCCCTGATCAGCACCTGGGTCGGAACACCGCTTCGAGTTTCGGCCTGATCACCGAGGTTGAAGAAGCTGCTGGTCGGGCTCCCTCGGACACAGCGGTGTGGGATCCCAGACAGGAAGGCGGCGGACTCCGCGAGCAGCAAATCCGTGGCGCCACGATCCTGCTGTGGGCCGGTCATTGCACAGTTCACATGCGCTTCCGTCCCGAGCATGTCGATCAGGTCAGACGTGAATACGCCGAGACTGGAGGCATCACTGTGATCGTCCATCCAGAGTGCCGCAAGGAGGTGGTTGACCGGGCCGACGATGTTGGGTCCACGGAATACATCATCAGTCGGATCGAGCAGGCTGAACCAGGCACCAACTGGGCAATTGGGACCGAAGTGCACCTCGTCAACCGGCTGGCGAAGCGTGTTGCCAACCGAGGCGTAAGCGTCCGTATTCTCGGCGATTGCCTTTGTCTCTGCTCCACGATGTACCGAATCAACCAGCAGCACCTCTTGTGGGCACTCGACAATCTCACCGAAGGAACGGTTGTCAATCGAATTGAGGTACCGCCGGGGATTAGGAAACTTGCTCGGCTCTCGTTGCAGCGCATGATCCCGGCGCGAGCAGCAACCGCCTAGCCATAGCCTTTTCCAATGATTAACATCGATCCAAATCGCTCA
>JACZRS010000008.1:0-30908 GCA_022574595.1 Planctomycetota bacterium
CCTTCAAGGGAGATTGAAGTGCCAAACGTACCTGGATCAGGAGAAAGGATTTCCTGCTGCTCATTCCAAGTCCCGGAATCCGCATCATAACGAAAGACGTAAGCTGTACCGCTATTTTGAGAAGGATCATCATGAAATCTGGCTCCGATGATCGCGACATCACCCCAGATTGAAACCGACCAGCCGAAGCGATCCTGACTGTGAGCATCGGAAGCTGTGAGCTTTTGCTCCTGGTTCCACAGTCCCAGATCGGGATCGAAGCGGAAGATATAAGCTGAACCTGATTGGCAAGCCGAGCCCTGGCAATCATCAGCATCATCATCCGCCCAAGCTCCAATTATTATCACATTGGGATCAACCGGATTAATAGCTACTGACAATGCAAATCCATCCCAAGAACTACCATCATCTGAAAATACTTTTTGCTCCTCAACCCATTGGTTTGTAATAGGATCCTTGCGAAATGTGTATGCAGCGCCCGCAGTAAGCGGATCAATATTAGCCATATTGGCCCCGACAATTGCTAAATCTCCGTGAATTAGAACAGAAGTTCCGAAGTGGTCTCCAAGACTTGGATCGGATGCGGTGAGTTTTTGTAGTTCATCGGGCAGACACTGAGCTATTGCGGGTGATGTAAAGTCAGAGAATAACATTGCCAATATCCAAAGTGCAGAAAAGCCTGATGCACGGGCGAGACGCCCATGCCACTGCTGAGTCTCCAAGGCTCGCTGCTTTATACGCTTAAATATATTCATCATGTCAAATACCTCGACAATCAATTCAAAATCCCTTCCACTTGTCTATACGCCGTTTCTTACAGAATCTTGCGCGCATTGCTGGGGAAATCTCAAAAAAGTTAAATAAACAGGTCCCGCAGCCTTGTAACGCTTATATGGATGCAATAAAAAAAAGCGAGCCGAGGGATTTCACCGCGACTCACTTTCATAAGAACGAAGCTCTATGTTTAAGGGCATAGCCCCCAATTTGCAAACAGTATGAGTAGGTCCGCAGTTCCCACTGCACCGCTTTCGTCAAAGTCCGCTGGCCCTGCGGTTCCCCACTGTGCAAACAACACTAATAGATCACCTGTACCTACGCTGTTATTACAATCCAGATCCCATGGGCAAGTGAATTGAAATTCATACACACCCATATCCACAATTGGAGCTGTTCCGTTACCCGAGTCAACCGTGCATGGGTCATCAACGTAGCGAGGATTGCTATCAAGATCTACAACAACCTCTATTGGTAAAGCTGTGTTATCAGCTGCATCAATGGTGGGAGAACCGGCTAGAATATGAAAATCATTTAGATTGGGATCAGCAAATAGTGGATCTGCACCTATATTACCGATTCCGCCATATTCCCCGGTCCAGTCTTGGACACATGTATAGTTAATATTAAGATTCGCAGGCAATGCACCGCTAAGAAGCATAATTTGATCATCTTGGAAGTTGCCGCCATTTCCCCAAAGTATCGAATTTACTATATTTGCAATACTTGCTTCGCCTCTAATGAGGACACCATCTGCTTGCGGTGCATCGTTTGCGCTAACGCAGCAATTGACCAAACTTAAAACGCTAATAGTACAATTGATTGCTCCTGAATGATCGCTTGCGTGATTTGAAATAAAGAGGCAGTTGATAAAATTGGTGTTACTAGCTGCAAATTGCCCAATCGCTCCCCCAGATTCCGCTACGTTATTAGTAAAGATGCAATTCGCCACGGTCAGGCTGCTGCTTTGGATTAACATTCCACCTGCATCATCATCCAGGAGATTAACCACACCATTGGCATTACCAGCTGATATTACAAAACCATCCAGGATTGTATTTTGGGCATCTACGATGTTCGTTGCTCTTAAAACGTGCCAGCTGTTTTCGCTGTTATCTCCAAAGGAATCATCATCAGCATTGAGGTCGCCGCTTAATATAGTTATGTACGTAGCTGGATCGCGTTCATCGAATGCACTGCCACCAAGTGGAAACCCACCGTAGACAGCAACACCATCTGCAAGATTAAACGAAATTGTGCGGTCACCATTTGGCTGGGTTGGGGTATAAATACCCTCAGCAACCCATATTTGAGCCCCCGAAGTACCGCAGGCAGTTGCGACCTGCAGTGCTTCTTGCAAATTGTTAAAAGCAGACGCCCAATTCAAACCGTCGCCGCTAGGCGGAGCGCTCTCATCAACAAGAAATACATTGGTACAAACGTTTGAAAAAGGAATATCAAACACGCCTACCCCAATGCCATTATCATCGACCCAACCTATATACACTCGGCTTTGAGTATCTGAATTGGGTCCGCCCGACGCTCCTCCCAGACTTGCGCCTGGCTCGACAAAGAACCGTCCCAACCACACTCTGTATCCAGTTTCGGGATCAAACTCCGGGGTAGCTCCATTAAGTGCATACCAAGATGCGTCCACAAGACTGCCTGTACCTGATGGGGTAATTGTTAAAATCCGTGCAAAATCGATTGCTTCATCCCCAAGTGCTAAGAAGCTGCCTATGAGAATAATGCCATTAGTAGAAAACAGCCCTGCATTAATACCATCAGGCAATAGATCAATATTGACATCGCCTAAGTCAGCATTTAGCACAATTGTGTCCTGTGATACGTTTGCGTAGAGATCCCATCCCATATCGACAGGTTCCCAGGAAACTCCAAGCACACCAATACCTGCAACTGCAGTTTTAGTGTAAAAGGCTACAGCCAAGACCCCAAGAATATGAAGACCGCAAAAGCGCATATATTTTTGCCTTACGGGCATAACCCCCAACTGCCTAAAAGGTATGTTAAATCGATAGCATTAATATAGCCATCATCATAAATATCGGCATAGAGATTGCTGCAATCATCTGCTAACTGTCCATAACAAAAAAGGAGTTCCAAGAGATCAGCCATGCCCACAACGCCATCACCAGTAATATCAGCTACACATAGTGGGCAGAAGTTATTTCCGCCGTTATCTGTGTATGCCCCAGATATTGGGTCGGGTATGTTGTCGCAGAATGTAGTGGTGCCAATGTCTGCTGTAGCAGTACCTGCAATATCCACACCACCACCAATAGCTGCTGTATTGTTTGTAACAATGGAGTCTGCCAAGCTAAGATTGCCGACAATAACTGCAATGCCGCCACCACCAATAGCTGCGTTATTAAGGTCAAAGATACAGGTCGTAACAGTTGCCGAGCCGCTTATAACCGCTAGACCGCCACCATCACCACTAGCTCCTACTGCGTTATTGCCATTGAAACTTGAGTTAGAGAAAGTTGCAGCGCCACCATCACACGAAGCCCCTCCGCCACGTCCGTTTGAAGCTGTGTTGTTATTAAACTCGCATAAGTCAAAAGCGGGAGAACCACCCAGGTTATAAACACCACCACCATCGTCCGTAGCTGTGTTGCCAGCAATAATGCAGGAAATCACAGTAGGGCTACTTGCCGAGATATATATACCTCCGCCATTTGCAGCAGAACCGTTTGTAATGGTAAAGCCTTCTAAGATCATCGCAGGCCCTTCACCACTATCAAACGTAACCACAGGACCGCCAAGTGCGGTACCATCTAAAATCGTTGTGGCAGCACCAGCTGAACTGTGAATCCAAATCTCTTTGCCGTTGGTGTTAAGTGCTTGGTTGTAAGTACCGGGTCCAACAACAATTTCCCCACCGTCGCACACAGCGTCTATCGCTGCTTGAATCGTTGCTACATCAGTAGGTATAGTAACTAGTGAAACGCACGCTTCTGGAATATTAAACACACCAATACCTATTCCCAGGTCATCAACCCAACCGATAAAGATGCGACTTTGTGTGGCACCTCCTTTACCACCAAAAGCACCGCCTAATGTTGCGCCCGGATCGATAAAAAACTCACCGAGATAAATTCTATATCCAGCATCAGGATCAAACACTGCAGCCGCACCCGGCTGTGCATACCAAGAAGCATCTGCAAGGCTGCCGGTACCTGAGGGCGTAATAGTAAATGCTCTTGGAAAGAGCACAATTTCACTGCCAAGCGCCAATGTACTAGATCCCAGAATACTACCGTTGGTAGAAAACAAGCCGGTATTGATCCCACCAGGTAGCAGATCAATGGTCTGGTCTGCCAAGTCAGCGCTATTAACCACAGTGTCAACAGTAGCGTTGGCGTAAAGCTCCCAGCTTGTTCCGGTGAATTCCCACGAGATCCCTGAGATACCGTTACCGCCGCCTGCTAGGGCAGAAGCGTTTAGACAAACCGTAACCAATACTGCAACCACCCCGGAATAAAACGTACGCATAGATCTTCTCCTCAACCCACCACTAATTTTCTCATATTCGACCGTTGCACGAGCAACGTAGAATTAAAACAATCATCTCAGCTTTTTAGGGGCATAACCCCCAATTGCCTAATAAATATGTCAAATCAATCGCATTTATATACCCATCATTATAAATATCCGCAAGCGGATAAGAACACTCGTCAGCAGGATATCCGTAACACCCAAGTAAATTAATCAAGTCGCCTATGTCGACACTGCCACTGGTATCAACATCGCCAGCACATCCACATTCATCGGGTATGCCATCATTATTGACGTCTTCGCTAGTTCCAGCATCTATATCACAAGCATCGGAGATACCGTTGTCGTTACAGTCTAAGTAAGTACCAACAGCAGGGATGATCTTAAAGATCTCGCCGCTACTTACTTCGCACATGTAAAGCTCACCAAATGCATCCTCGCCAAACGAGGCAAGAGGTGGACTGAGAGTAAACCCGCCACCCGGATCGAGATCACTGTGTACTTCTTGCAGATCAGTTAGTTGTTTGCCATCATAGCGGAACGTCCACACCAACTGGGTACGTACATCCGCCACAACATACGAACCTACGAGACTACTTATTGCGCAGCCTCTGTATACGTATCCTCCGATTACAGCTGCTCCGAAAAATGCAGGATTCTCATATGCAAAGATCGGATCCACAAAGGTAGGATCCTTGCAATCGCAACCTGTAAGGTTTAAGCATTGAAAAGCTTCCTTGCAACCATAGCCATAGTTCTCGCCACCAGTACTACTAGCAGGCTGAAAATTGACTTCTTCCCAATAGTCCGACCCAACTTCACCAATATATATATCCCCCGTTTCGCGATCGAAGCTGAGTCGCCAGGGCTTACGGAATCCATACGCCCAAATCTCATCATTTCCATCAATTCCTACGAATGGATTACTAGGCGGGATTGCGTAGTTGCGTTGAGAATCTGCTGGAAAGTCATCGCCAGTTACATCAAGCCTCAATATCTTGCCCAATAAAGAGTTCAAGTCCTGTCCATTGGATACTACTCCTCCGTCAGCGGTTGCAACATAAAGGTAACCGTCCAACGGACTAAAACCTATGCAAGCACACTCGTTAGTTGCGCCAATAGGAATTAAAATAATAGGTGTAGCACTCTTTGGATCAGCAATCTCAGGATCGACGCTAACTTGATATCTCATTACCGCAATATCGATATTCGGCAAGTCATGATAAACGACATAAAAGAACCCATTCGTTTCATATTCAGGATCGAATGCCATTCCTAAAAGCCCGGGATAGATACCCGCACTATAAACGAGATTACTAATATCGAGAAATGGAGTTTCTAGAAGAACACCATCCACGATAATTGATATCATGCCCGCTTGTTCAACAACAAAGATGCGCTCAAAATCACCGGGCGCATGGGTCACAAAGACCGGTCTCTCAGCAGTTACGACATACTCTAGCGCTAGTCCGGAAGTGCCTGCATATAATCGATTTGCAAAAGAGATCGTCAGCGCAAGCAATACGATTACTGCACAACTGCGTCTCTGTTGCCCGAACATCTTTACCTCCTTCTACTCGAAATAATCTAACGTGAACTGGAAGAAATCCACTTGAAAATCACAGTCCCAAATCTTGCTCGAGTAATCACAATACCAAAGTGGAACTCCATACCTAGCCTGTGTTATACAAAACATAGGCTAAGAAAAGACACTCGCCTCAGGCAAGCACCAAATGCAAGTTTCAAAGTCCCATGGATCTGAACAAATCCTCTTCTACCTGTATTCAGACTATATTATCTGTCAATAATTGGCTTTGTCAATAACTAATCCAGCACGGATTAAGACCAGTGAACAGGGGTATTGACATCAGCAACAGGGTTTTTATCGACTGCGTCTATCAATTGTCAGAAAGCACCGTTCAATTCCTCGCTCTTATCTACCCAACTACCCTAACCCGCCGCGCAATGCACCATACAGGAAGCTTGATCCCAGTGGTCCAAGCTGTAATCTTGGCTAAGCAAAACTCGACATTCACTTATAAAATCGGGGCAGTTTCCTGGCTCAGGCCTCATGCATTCCCCCTTGAACCTAACCCGACTTACATAGGCTTTTCATCAATAGTTTGATCGAACACTTCAAGTAGCTTCGTTTTATCGAAGATCATCTCTTGGCGAGTCATACCCGTGATCTCGTAGTGCGGTGTCAATTCAATTGCATCGCAGGGACACGCTTCCTCGCACATGCCGCAGTAAATGCAGCGAAGCTCATCGATATCAAACTGCTTGGGGTATTTCTCGCGATCATCCCAAGGTGATTCTTCAGCAACTATATGAATACAGTTTGCTGGGCAAGCGGTCGCACACATAAAACAAGCTACACATCGAACCCTGCCATCTTCATCCCTATTTAACCTATGTACACCACGAAAATTATCACGGAACTGTCCACCTTGCTCGACAGGCCGATCGTCACGTTTTTCTTCAGGGTATTGAACAACCCAGATATTTTTCTTGTTCTTGCCATCGCGGCCTATGTTCATGAACATATGACGGGCAGTAGTGCCCAGCCCCTTAATAATGGCAGGGATATACAGCCCTTCCGTGCGGTTTAGCTTGGAGGGAGTGACGTCGATGATGTCGTGGTCTTGGATCGGCATAGTGGTAATGATAATAGCTCGTGAATCAATCGGCTGCCTACTTGCCCATACATTGGTATAAACAAATTGTGAAAAAGCAGACAAGCGACAACAATGATCATATAGAAAGCGAAATCCGCATAGGTTGGCGCATGGCCGGCCTGGGAATGGAAGTCTCTTCAACTTTCGCAGCCGGAGCTTTGCTCGGATGGGCGTTCGATCATTTCCGTGGGACAGGCTCAAATGGCCTATTAACAGGTGCTATCATCGGGATCGTTGTAGGAATGTGGATTTTCATACGAGGTGCCTTAAAAATGAACAGGATGCTAGATAGAAAGCACCCCACCCTAGGCCGAGGCAAGCCGATTGATCCGGATCTTGATGAGGATGGCTCCGATGGTGAAGGTAGTAGCTATGACTGATCAGAGCACAGCTTCAAAAGAGCCGAATATTTCGCTACCTACTTCGAAGATGATATTAGCTATTTTTATGTCTTCACTGGCTGCCTGTCTGGGTTGGATGCTTGTAGTAAAACTGGGCGATTTTGAGGCTGGGACCATGGCGGCCGGCCCGGCTGGCGCTGGTTTAGTGTTGGCCATAGGAATATTGGTTGTGATTCTGATGAGGCCTTGGCGGCGGCGACTTCTTGGCGATTGGGTAAACATTTGGTTGGCAGGCATCATTGGGCGATTGCTAATTACCCCAGCGGCAGCCTACTTGCTATACTCTGCGACTTCGCTCAGCGGGACCCCGCTGCTGTTGTCGGTTGCCACAACGTACGTGATCGTCCAATGTGGCGAAGCGGCGGTCCTGGCACTGCACATCAAGTGCGTTACCTGAGTTATACGTTTTAAGAATTGAGCAGTATTAACAGATGTACTTTCTCGCCGCCGCCGACCCAACCGATCACGTCACCGACAAGATTCTACTGAAGATAGGTGACACACCAGTACTGACCATGCATATGGTCACGATTGTGCTGGTGACGATCTTCTTCGTATGGGCGATGATGCAGGCAGCAAAGGCGATCGCGACCGGTCCCGAGTCCGAGGGCAATGACCGCTATCTCACCAAGGGCAAGTTCGGGCAAATCATTGAAGCGTTAGTGCTCTATTTACGCAACGAGATGCTTGTCCCCATCCTCGGCGAAGTTCAGACGCGCAGATACTTACCCTACCTCATGACCGTGTTTTTCTTCATTCTCTTTAACAATCTATTTGGACTGCTGCCGATCCTCGACATCACGCATCTCGTCTTCGGCAGCGACGCCAAGACGTGGATAGGCGGAACAGCAACGGCCAACATCATGGTGACCGGAGCGCTGGCATTCGTCTCCTTCGTTCTGATCCAGATCCACGGCTTCCGCGAATTAGGCGTAAAGGGCTGGCTGGAACATCTCACCGGTGGACTGCTCAATGAAAAGTGGTACATCTGGCCGGTGCTACTCATGGTCGTACCGGTCGAACTGATCGGTCACCTAATCAAACCCATGGCCTTGGCGATCCGATTGTTTGCAAACATGGTTGCTGGCCACACGCTGATGGCGGTGCTGTTGGGGTTCGGTGCCGCTGCGGCAACAGGAGGTAGCAGTGCTTTTGGTATAGGGGCGATTACACTCGTCAGCGGTGTTGCAGCTGTTATAATTACATTCCTCGAGTTATTCGTCAGCTTCTTGCAGGCGTTTATCTTCATGTTCCTGACCGCCGTATTCGTCAGCATAATGTCGCATCACGACGATGAGCATGAGCACGAAAATGAACAAGGCGAGGAATCAGCGTTGGAGGCGGTAGCAGGATAAGTATTGACCATTGCAGTAAGCACAAGTGGGACATGCTTGCTGATAGAATTGAATTGGAAACTCATGACGTATGCCCACAGCGTCGAACGGAGAGTTGATTTCAAATGAAAAAGTTGTTTGGATTTATGTTGCTGGCCTTCGTAGGTTTGGCTGTGTTTGCCCCGGAATCTGCATCTGCTCAGAGCGGCGCAGGAGTTGTAGGATCGCTAATGTTGGCGGACTTTGGCTTGGCGGGTCTTGGCGCTGGAATGGCTGCGGGTCTGGGCGCGGTTGGTGCCGGCATCGGCATTGGCCGAATCGGCGGCAGCGCCGTGGAGGCCATGGCACGCCAACCGGAAATGGCCGGTCGGATCTTCATCAACATGATCCTGACCGCTGCACTAGTCGAAGGTGTGGCCCTGTTCGCGGTCATTGTAGGTGTGCTGGCACTCAACAAAATTCCGTAATCACCCCTACATAGAGGATGGTAGAGAATGCGATTTCTGCTTGCCGCTGATGAGGCGGCTGAACATGGCGCTGAAAGCGCCGAGCTGATGGCTGCGAACTGGCTCCCGGCTGTCACTGCGCTGGTGGTGTTCCTGCTTGCGTTCGGATTCCTTTACATCAAAGTTTGGCCAAAGATCGTTCAAGGGCTGGAGGATCGAGATAACAAGATCCGCCAGGAGATCGAATCGGCTGAACAAGCGCGTGAACAAGCCAAGGCCGCCTTGGCGGAATACGAGCGAAGTCTGGCCTCTGCGCGTGAAGAAGCCAATGCAATGATCGTCAGAGCTAAAGCTGATGCCAAGGCTGCGGGCGAACAACTTCGCGCTTCAAACGAAGCTGAACTTAGCCGCATGAAGCAGCGCGCAACACGCGATATCGAGGCAGCAAAAACAACAGCCATCAGCGAATTGTACACCCAGGCAGCTATGCTCTCAGCAGACATCGCAGCCAAGGTTCTTGCAAGAGAAATGACCGCAGAAGATCAGCAACGCTTAATCAACCAATCGCTCGAAGAGCTAGGCTCAGTGAAAAAGAATTAATACTTACTTTTTTCTAGATAATTACCATGGCCATTCACACCGACGCAATTGCTCAAGTTTATGCGAGAAGTCTTTACGAACTCGCAAACGCAGCCGGTGGGCGCGATAAGATTGTCGAGATCGCAGAAGAACTCGAACAAATCTGCGAGCTAGCGAGAAGTGATAAATCCTTCGGCGAGTTTCTATCTTCACCAATCATTGAGGGTAAGGCTCGATCAAACTCACTGCGCGCAATCTTCCATGCCCGAATTACAGATCTAACATTGCGATTCCTGCTTGTACTTAACGCTAAAGGTCGCCTCAGTAGAATTGAATCCGTTAGGGCGGCCTACGACCAAGCGGTGCACGAAGCATTTGATCGCGTTGAAGTTGATGTTTACACACCAGCGCCGCTAGGTAGTGAACAGATTGAAACAATAAAGCAGAGAATACAAGCAGCGCTTGGGAAAGATCCCGTCATTCATGCATATACTGATCCTGAGATGATCGGCGGAGTGCGGCTGCGAATTGGTGATCAACTTATTGATGGATCAGTATCCAGCAGACTGAGACGCTTGAGAGAAAGATTGCTGACCAACGGCGGATCGCAGGTACGCAGCCGAATTAGCAAAATCATCGAAGAAGGAGCGAACTAATGCAACTAAGAACAATTGCAATCGCAATCGCTGTCTTGATCCCCTTATTAGGGGTAGCTGGTGCGATAGACTCAGATGAAATAATAGTTCCGTCACTAACCGTTAGAGGCAGTGCCATACTCGAAAAGCCTGCAGATCAGTTGAGAATCCGCATCAGCGTAGTTACCGAAGATGATGAAGCGACTACAGCGTTTAGAGAAAACTCGCAGCAAATGCGCGATGTCATCAAAGCCTTGAAAAAAGAAGGGCTTACCGAAGATGAGTATCAAACCAGTCAAATTCGCATTCAACCACAATATTCGAGACGACCTCGCCAAGCTGGGGTTGAATGGAAGCCGGTGATCGTCGGCTATCAGGTATCCAGCTCTATCAATGTCAAAACCAAGCAACTAAAACTTGCGGGCGAATTGATCCAGGCAGCCAACGAAGCCGGTGCCAACTCGATAGATTCAATCAGCTTCGGCCTGGCCGATCATCGCAAACACCGAGCCGAAGCAATCAAAGCAGCAACGGCCAACGCACTTGCAGATGCTAAAACACTAGCAGATGCAGCTAATCTAAAGCTAGTGCGTGTAATAACTATAAACCTAGATCAAGCAGCATCCCCTCGACCTATGCCAATGTCCATGAATCGTAGTATGGAAATGGCCATGGCCAGCAGCGTTGCACCTCCACCGGTTAACCCTGGCGATGTAAACGTCCAAGCCAGTGTAACAGTGGTATATGAAATCGCAGAGAAAAACTAATTAGAGACCAAAACCGTGAAGATCAAGACTGACGAAATCACTTCCGTTATCAAACAAGAAATTGAACAGTTCTCCGCAGAACTGGAAATCTCCGAGGTCGGCAGAGTTGTCGAAGTAGGCGACGGCATTGCGCGAATCTACGGCTTATCAAACGCGATGTCTGGCGAACTGCTTGAGTTTGAAACCAAAGGCGGCACTGTCATGGGACAGGTCATGAACCTCGAACTCGACACCGTAGGCGCAATTATCTATGGAGACTATCTCGCGGTATGCGAAGGTGACACAGTCAAGTCCACCAACAACCTCTTGGAAATCCCCGCAGGCGAAGCAATGCTCGGACGCGTGGTAGATCCGCTCGGAAAACCAATGGATGGCGGACCACCAATAGATACCGGCGGAGTCACGCAAAAGCTGGACATAGTGGCACCTGGTATTGCCTTTCGTCAGCCAGTAACCGAACCTATGCAAACTGGTATCAAAGCCATTGACTCGATGATCCCCGTCGGCCGAGGTCAACGTGAACTTATCATCGGCGATAGAAAAACCGGTAAAACCGCAATCGCTGTCGATACCATCATCAACCAGCGAGATTGGTGGGGTACACCTGATGCGGTTGTGTGCGTCTATGTAGCGATCGGACAAAAGGAATCGACCGTTGCTGGCGTTGTTGAAACCTTGAGAGAACATGGTGCCATGGACTACACCATTGTTGTTTCTGCGAGTGCTGCGGACCCTGCGCCGCTTCAATATATCGCGCCCTACGCCGGCTGTGCCATGGCTGAGTATTTCATGTGGCAAGGTCAGGAAGGCAAAACGCCTAAGCACGTGCTTTGCGTTTATGATGACCTTACCAAACAAGCACATGCCTACAGGCAGCTTTCACTACTTCTTCGCCGCCCGCCTGGCCGTGAAGCTTACCCCGGCGATGTGTTTTATCTTCACAGCCGCTTGCTGGAGCGATCAACCAAGCTCAGCGATAAATATGGCGGCGGCTCAATTACCGCGCTCCCCATAATTGAAACACAGGAAGGTGACGTTTCTGCATACATTCCAACCAACGTGATTTCCATTACCGATGGCCAGATTTACCTGCAGCCGGAACTCTTCGCAGCCGGAACACGTCCAGCGATTAACGTGGGTATCTCGGTAAGTCGTGTCGGCGGTAACGCTCAGATCAAAGCCATGAAAGAAGTTGCAGGCTCATTGCGACTGGACCTTGCAGCTTATCGTGAACTGGAAGCATTCGCGCAGCTGGGAACCGAACTTGATGTTTCAAGTCAAAGGCAGCTGGACAGAGGCGCGCGAATGGTGCAACTGCTTAAGCAAAATCAATACATCCCCTTTAATGCCATCGACCAGTGCATCTCCATCTTTACTGGCTCTAAAGGTTTCCTGGATGACATTGATCTTGACCATGTACACGCGTTTGAAGCTGATCTTATCGAGCTATTTAAAAGCTCAAAGAAAGATCTGCGTGACAAGCTGGTAGAGACCAAATCGTTTAAGGGTCTTGAGGATGAATTCAAAGCAGCCGTTCGAGATTTCAAGGCTAATTGGGCTCCGCCAACTGCTTCTAATGATTAACTACATTTCGTAGAATTTCCTCACAAAAGCAGGATGGTAGAACTATCCCTTGCCCAACGTCGTAATGCGCGCTTGGGAGGGCTGATCTATCGCTATAGAACTAGAGGAATCACAAGCTGGAAGCGTTTTGCCGATATAGCAACCGCTGTCGTGCCGATAAGAACTCACGAGGAATTACTTGATGATAGATAATAATTCAGAGTTGGATCGAGCAATTGACTGTGTACGTAAAGCCTGCCATGTGGCGCGAGCGGTACAGAACGATTTAGAGCGCGTTCGTGAGATCACCAAAGACGATCGAAGCCCAGTTACTGTCGCAGACTTTGCGATCCAGGCGATTATTTCTATGGCTTTAGGTGATGCAAACATCGTCGGCGAAGAACACGCGGGTGAATTGCGAAAAGGCGATCACGCAGTGGTAAAAGATGCAGTGGTCCAGGCAGTACGATCTTGTCATCCTGACGCAACCGAAAATGAAGTGCTTGATGCTATAGACCGTTGCAACCATGATGGAACTGCTGATCGATATTGGGCACTGGATCCAATTGATGGCACAAAGGGGTTTCTGCGCGGCCAACAATACGCAATCGCTTTGGGATTAATAGAAAACGGCCAGGTTGTAATGGGTGTGATGGGTTGTCCAAATCTTTCCACAGATTTTTCCTCGCCCATGGATGTACCAGATCCCTTGGGAACGATCTACGCAGCAGTACTTGGCCAAGGCTCATGGGAAATATCTATTGACAACAAAGCTGACCCCAAACAAATTCACGCAACAATAACCTCAGAAAACAGCGGACTGCGAATCTGCGAATCAGTAGAAAAAGCCCACTCCAAACGTACCGACACTGATCTTATTGTTCAGGAGTTTGGCGGCCCAGCTGTATCCGTTCGACTGGATAGCCAATGTAAATACGCAGTTGTGGCGCGAGGTCAAGCCGATGCCTACCTACGTATGCCCACTAGTAAAACTTATGTGGAAAAAATCTGGGACCACGCAGCAGGAAGCATCATCGCAACAGAAGCTGGGGCAATCGTAACCGACCTGACCGGAAAAGAATTGGATTTTAATCGCGGCACAAGATTAGAATATAACAGAGGCGTCGTTTGCGCTGCACCTCATGTACACGATCGTATTATCAAAGCCATCGGCACACTTAAAATTGACACAGCAGTCTAAAGTGAGGTCACACTAACATCATGTCGCTTGAAGCCTGGTTTACGATTAGCATCATTGGGTTGGTGGTTGCTGCGCTAATGTGGGGCAAGATCGGCGTAGATGTGGCAATGGTCGGTGGGCTAACCCTCTTAATGGTCGGCGATTTCGTCTTTTTTGATATCCTTAACTTAGAACATATCTTACAAGTACCAGAAGCAATTCGAGGCTTTGCCAATCCCGCAATCATGATGATCGGCTCGCTATTTGTAGTTGCAGCAGGCCTTCAGGAAACCGGCGGCATGGAAGTTATCGCCAATCGCCTGCTGGGCCGTCCTAAAACAATTCTCGGTGCACAATTGCGCTTAATGGCTCCCGTTGCAGTAATGAGCGGCTTCATGAATAACACACCAATTGTTGCTATGTACTTACCTATCGTAAGTGACTGGGCGAAAAAACTGAAAATCAGTCCCTCAAAGCTCTACATGCCACTTAGCTTTGCTGCGATTCTTGGGGGCAAGATCACTTACATAGGTTCAGCATCCAACATTGTGGTGATGGGACTTGCCCTTGAGATGTTTGTAGACCCGTCGCAGCAGCAATGGCTTATGCAAGTTGGCGCAACGGAAATGTCTCCCACCGTACAGTTTTGGGGGATCGCAGTAATAGGAATACCTGCAACTATCGCAGGAATAGCCCTGATCGCATTCTTGTCGCGATGGCTCTTACCCGAACGCAAACCAGCGGATGCTGTCATACTCGATTCTCGGAAATACGGAGTTGAGATGATAGTAGAAAAGGACTCGCCCATCGTAGGCAAAACCATCGAAGAAGCAGGTTTGCGACACCTGCCCGGCCTATTCCTCAACGATATCGAACGCCACGGATCACTATTACCTGCGGTTTCGCCCCAAACTACACTACAAGCAAATGACCGCCTTTCATTCGTAGGAATTCTCGAATCAGTAATCGATTTGAGAAAAATCCGTGGCCTGGTCCCCGCTACAGATCAAGTAGAAAAAGTCGAAGTAGTTGGCAGGCAACGAACTCTTGTCGAAGCAGTAGTCTCGCATAACTCGCCACTAATCGGATTAACCGTTCGGCGTTCACAATTTAGAACCAAATATAACGCGGCAATCGTAGCCGTTCACCGCAACGGTGGACAGATCAAAAAGAAGATCGGCTCCATTACACTAAAGCCCGGCGACACGCTACTGCTCGATACACACCTGGGCTTTGTAAACGCATACAGAAACAGCGATGACTTTTATTTGGTTTCAACTGTGGAAGGTTCGCGTCCAATCAGACATGAGCGCGCATGGATAGCTTTAGGAATCTTAGCCGCACTAGTATTCATGCTTACCGCAACCACAGTACCCCCAATCGTCGCAGCCTTCTTCTGCGCCATGGCAATGGTCGGCACACGCTGCGTTTCCGGAACCATCGCGCGAAGCTCAATCAATTGGCAAGTGTTAATCGTAATCGGTTGCGCTCTGGGGATGGGCGCTGCTTTACAACAAACCAAAGCAGCCGATGTAATTTCACAAAGTATCCTAGGCATATGCACGCAAATTGGTATAGGCGACAACCCACAAATAATGCTCTTTGTCTTGTTTACTTTAACCGCCCTTTTTTCACAGCTGATTACAAATAACGGAGCGGCTGTACTCATGTTCCCGGTAATGATGGCAACCGCCAGTAATCTTGAGGTTCGACCCGAATCGTTTATCTTCTGCTTAATGGTCGCAGCAGGTTCAAGCTTCATGTCACCCGTAGCCTACCAGACAAACTTGATGGTCTATGGGCCGGGTGGATATAAATTCACCGACTTCATACGCCTGGGTACGCCACTAACACTCTTGATGGCAATAATGTCAACCCTAATTGCCCCTCTATTTTTCCCGTTTAATTAACTATACATTTTCTTCTTGTAAATGCGCTCAATACTTAAAACCATCAAGCTTGCAATTGCTGCATTATCAGTTTGCGTAATCATCGCCTGGCTTGTGGGGCAGATTCTTTCCGATCGCTACACATTCAGCCAATGGCTGCTATGGATTCCTACCCCATTTGCTATCGCATTTGCATTGGTAGGATCAATTGCCCTTCTGCCGAAAAAACCTGCTAATCGCTTGGGTAAAACGCAATTGGGGTGTTGCATAAGTATTCCAATTGCGATCGTAATATATTTCGCTCTTCTAGAACATCACTTTTTAAGTGGCGCTAGTAACACCCATACAAGTTTCAAAGTGATACATTTCAATACCGTTACTGCAACTGATCATGAGCTTGAACATCTTAATAACTATATTCTAGCTCAAAATGCAGATTTAATCGTTCTAACCAATCCAGGTAACCGTAGAAGATACCAAGCACTCACCGAATCATATGAAGCTGATGGAAATGCTTTTGTAGTTAGACCTTTTCGAATTTTTTCGCGGCATGAGATTCTAGAATCAAGACTAATCGTCGCAAACCAAGGCATTACCGTGGTATTGCTGCGAATCGATACAAGCTCAATGCTAGGTAAACCAATCACTCTCTACGCAGTAGATTTACCCTCTGAACCCAAAATATCGCGAATGCAAACCGCTAAAAAATTGCGCAATATGCTAAAAGATGCCAATGCGCCCTTACCCGATATAGCCCTAGGCGATTTCAACATGACGCGCCGCGGAGCAGCCCTAAAAACCGCGTTCCCCAATCTAGTTCACGCCTTCGATCAAGCAGGCACAGGCTACGGCGCAACCTACCCCCGCAAATTCCCACTTTTTCACATAGACCACATCCTCCTGGCCCAAACCCTCCAAGCCCAAACCTACCAACTTATAAACCCCCAAGCCGGCAGACACCGCATGCAAATAGCGGAAATCCGCACCAAGCCATAATGCGCTCTTTTTATGCTCCCTCTCCCCCCGGGAGAGGGCTGGGGTGAGGGTCTTTTCCTATCTTATTCCCCCTCCATTCCAGGGAGGGGGCGAGAAGGTGGGTTCTTAATTTCTTCTCAAGATGTAGAAGATCCGCCTATGGCGGGCCAAGTGCCTTCTTCTATTCACACGGCCCCCAATTAGCTAAGAGGATAAGCAGGTCGGCGGTATCGACAACGCCGCTTTCGTTGAAATCACCTGGTCCAGCTTCTCCCCATTGCGCAAAGAGTTCAAGCAAATCGCTTGTGCCAACGGATCCGGATTTGTCGAGATCCCAGGGGCAGCACTCCGTTATTCCTTCCTGGAACTCGTAAGAACCCATATCCACAATGGGGCAGTCGCCTAAACCGGTATCCGGTATCTTGGGATCCTCGATGAAACGCGGATTGCCATCGAGATCGGTCTCGATACCTGCTGGTACGGCGGAGTTGTCGGCAGCGTCGATGCAGGGGGAACCAGGTGAAAGGTGATAGAAGCCAACATTGGGGGCGATGAACATTGGATCGCTGTTGATGTTGCCAGTTCCGGGCCACCCTTTCTCTACATCGCTGTAGCGCACCGTTGATATAGAACCGGCATCATCGAAGATTTCGTTCTGGCCGTTATTCCACAGAATACAGTTGATTATTGTAGGGCTGCTGTTCTGGTTGTACATTCCGCCGCCATTACCATCGATAATTCCAACCTGGTTTCCAGCGAAAGTACAATTGGTCACTATGGGGTTGCTCAATTCGTTATAGATCCCACCACCGAAACCATCTAATAATCCAGTCTGGTTTCCAGCGAATGTGCAATTGGTAAATATCGGGTTGCTCACCTCGTTGTAAATCCCAGCGCCGCGACCATCAGGAGACCCGATCTGGTTTCCGATAAACCTGCAATCAGTAACTATCGCGTCGCTCGCCTTGTTGTAGATTCCACTACCACGGCCTGGTGTTCCCCCAAAGATCTCATTCCCGATGAATGTGCATTCAGTCAGTGTCGGATTGCTATCACTGTTGTACATACCGCTTCCCCTTGTCGCAAGTTGCCCACTGAACAAGCAGATGGTGAGTGTCGGGCTGCCACCGAGGTTATACATTCCGCCGCCCGGCCCGCCACTGGGAGGACCCCCTGCTATATTTTGGCTAAACGTACAGATGTTCAGTGTCGGGCTGCCAAGAAGGTTGAACATCCCGCCACCACCACCCAGCTCATTCTGCGACTTATTTGACGTGATTGTGCAATCGTTGAGTACGGGATTGCCTTGATCGTTGTACAATCCACCGCCTGCCAGCACTGCAAGGTTTTCAAAGAAGAAGCATACGTTGATGGTCGGATTACCTTGGTTGATATATATCCCGCCGCCGAAAGTTGCATCGTTGGCGCTGACAGTGCAGTCGGTGAATGTGGGGTCCACATCACTGGTGTAAATCCCGCCGCCGACATCAGCTGAGTTTGCGTTGAAGGTGACGCCGCTTAGTGCGGTGTTCCCACTATCGTTGTGCAGGCCACCACCGATGATTGCGAAGTTACCATCAAATATGGAATCTGTCACGGTTGCGTTTGCATTAGCTCGGATTGACATTCCCCCGCCGTCAAAAGCGCTATTACCGGTAAAGATGCAGCCGCTTACCGTCACGCTGCCGGTGCTCATCCCGCCTCCTGCGAAAACGGCCGTGTTCCCGATGAACGTACATTCAAGGATCAGCGAGTTGGCACCGCTGCTGAAGATTCCCCCGCCGTTTTCATCTGCAATATTGCCAGTGAATGTACAGTTTGTGATCGTGGGGTTACTTTTATCCCAGTAGTGCATCCCACCGCCGCGATTTGCTATATTGTTAGCGAACGTACAATCGATCACGATTGGACTGCTTTCTACGCTATACATGCCGCCGCCATTAGCACCAGCGGTATTTCCAATGAAGGTGCAATTGGTCACCGTCGGGTTACTGTTTTCCCTGTTGTAGATCCCACCTCCAACTCCGGAGCCAGAATGAACAGTATTGCCGGTAAAGGTGCAATTGGTCACAGTCGGACTGCTGTCCCTATTGAACATACCCCCGGCTGAACGTCCAGTATTCAAACTGAACGTGCAGTTGGTCACGGTCGGATTACCACTATAGTTGTACAATCCACCGCCGCTCGATGAATTACCCATAATTACGTTGGCGTTGCCCGCAGTGATCGTGAATCCGTCAATGATGGCGCTGATATCTGTACCGCTGCCGGTAACTACGTGAAAGCTGTTCTCGTTGTTGTTGGCGAAGTCCGGGGCGTCGTTGCCAAGCAGATCCCCTGAGAGGATCGTCTCGTAGAGTTCGATATCACGGTCGTCCGGGTTCTTAGCGCCTATTCCCGCGAAGCCGCCCATCAAAGCAACACCATTGTACAGTTGGAAAGTTGCTTCCCTATCACCGGTTCCATCGGGATTGGCTTCGTCTCGATCCGGCGTGTACATACCTTGCCCAACGCGAATCTCGGCGATACCACCTGCGCACGCATCCGTCAGCCCGTCCTGCAGAAAGCGATAGGCTGTGTTCCAACTCGTACCATCTCCACCCAATGGTGCATCATCATCGACGTAACGAATACCTCCTCCGTAAGCTGCGCCCGAGATGATGAACATTGCGATCATCACCGCTTGGGCCAAGATCACACGATTCCTGAGTATGTGACGATGTGGCATGGCTGGTCTCCTCCTGCCAAAGCGGCCGCACAGCGGTTCCCGCCAGCCATCTATTGCCGCAGGCACACTTGAGCGACCAGATGCGAATACTATACCGCAGCGAACCACACTGTTCAACCCACGTTTACGCCAATTCAGAGCGTTTGCTGAGCGGCTACTCGAATGCTGTGATCAGTTGTAATACTCGCAAAAAAAGCACTCCCACAACTCTAGTGCAGGGTTACGGGCAGGAAAAGGTGTATGGATGAATTATTAGCACAACAATCAATAACTTGAGCTTCTGCGGCGCCACGGTCTCAGTATGTGAACCGCCAAAGATAGGGCGAATTTTCAACATCATGGGATGTGAGTACCGTTACCCATTCTGTCTGTGTAAAGCCGGCGATGGTATCGCCGGGGTTATGTCATTAATCATGGGCGCGACACTGAGAATGAATGCGAGACAGATTTCAATCTTGAAATCGAATAAATCAAACACAATTTACGTTTCGTCCGGCGATGCCATCGCCGGCTTTGCAATGTGGTTTTGACGTTTTGACGATTTCTCATGTGACTCCCAAATCTTTTTACATCCCAAGAACGCGACCATCGGTCGCGGCTTTACAGGTTTTGGTGCATCCCTCTTGCTTGGCTCGTTGTTTGGGCGTAAGAAGCCCCGGGTGTATTCACCCGGGGCTAAATGCCATGGCCATTTTCTATTGCCTCGATGCCACGATGCCTTGATGCCTTGTTGCCTTCTTGCCCACCCACTCCCACTGCTTTTGCAGACCCTCTTCGAAGGATGTTTGCGGATCGAAACCGAGATCAGCTTTGCTGCGGGTTAAGTCTGCGAACGTTTGCAATACATCGCCGGTTTGCATTGGAAGTTGTTCGATCTTGGCAGGCTTACCTACCACCTTGGCGACTTTATCGATCATTTGCTTAAGAGTAATCGGCTTAGAACCACCTAGATTGAAAATGCGATATTTGTTATTTGTTGATGAGATAAAATCGTTTGCTGCGAGTACGCCTTGGATTATGTCATCTATGTAGGTGTAGTCTCTACTTGTCGAGCCGTCGCCGAACATTGGAATTGTTTTACCGGAGTCAATCATGTGCATGAATTTAGAGATTGCAAGGTCAGGCCGCTGGGCCGGGCCGAAGACTGTAAAGAAGCGCAGGCAAGCAATGGATAAGCCGAAGACTTTGGAGTATGTATGACAAATCAATTCTCCGCTACGTTTTGTTGCTGCGTAGGGGCTGATAGGTTCATCAACTGGGTCGGTTTCCGCAAATGGAACTTTCTTGTTATCCCCATACACACTGGAGCTTGATGCGAAAATAAAACGATTACAATTAATACTTCGAGCTGCTTCGAGAACGCTGAGCAGGCCATCTATATTTACCGAAGCGTATCGAGCGGGATCTTCGATACTAGGGCGCACGCCTGCTAGTGCTGCGATATGAAAAACGCAGTCAATCGGATCGCGTTTGAAGATTTCGGTTATTTCTAGGGTGTTACGTATATCACAATCAATTAGCTGGAAGCTATTTTGATCAAGATCAGCGATATTTGCGAGTTTGAGCTTTCGGTCATAGAAGGGATCGAAGTTATCTATGCCGATGACATAATCCCCGCGTGCGATCAGGGCCTTGGCCAAATGTGAGCCAATAAACCCGCAAGCTCCGGTGATTATAAATCTGCTACTCAAACGCATCTCCTTGCTATAAACCACAATAGCGCCCTAACCCAGTAGAGGCGGCTATAAGACTCATTGAGTCTGAATTAATTTAATTGTTTTGGTTTTTGAAGCAATTAAAGATGCTTCGATTATTTAATCATAACCCAACAATTTCCAGATCTCAGCAATTTCATCTTCGATGGTGACGTGGGGATTGTCCGGATTAGCAATTCCATTTTCGGCACGTGAGATAATCATCTTGATCTGCCAAGCCGAGGCAAAATCTTTCCAATGAACTGATCCATCCGCTCGCAGCATATTCAGACCAGTTTCGTGGTTGATATCTGAAATCGTTCTCATGCCATCCGCTGCCAAGACAAGATTTATATCAGTTAGTCTTCTTCGTTTGTTACGATTGTCCCAATCCTTATCACCAACATACTGGTAATTGGTGTAGATTGGTTTGGTGGCCGATCCCATATCTCGATACTTTTCATATAAGTTCTGATATCGCTCGAAATGATGTTCGCTGTCGTGGCTGGGGCAGTAGAATACGTTTGCTGAGTTTAGGTGCATCTTAACATAGAGCCAGCCTATACCTTCCCAGTTGCGAAGTGCATCTCCTTCACCTCTATGTGCAGCCATCATTTCAAGTTTGTCTTCCCCCGGTTGCCCGTAGTAGCTATAAGGCAAATTGTTATTGTTTTCATCGGCATATGTAGTAAGTCCAAACCCAATTTGCCGCAGGTTTGAAGAACACATTACACGAAAGGCATTTTCTTTAATCTGTGTTAAGACAGGCAAGAGTAGTCCTGTAAGAACAACCGTAACCGTCAGCACCAGCATCAATTCAATTAAGCTAAATCCACGCGCAGTTATGGCTTTAGCACATCTTGGTGCTAAACGACCAATCTCGTCCCCTGCTCGAAATTCTTGCGCGTACTTCACGCGGAACCCGCCCCATAAAAAGGTACCTCAGGCCCCGTCCGGCCCACCGCCATCTACGGGCACACGATACCATAGCCTTGGTTCTATACCCCCGGCTATCTGTAGAGTATACTAGCAGAGGTCGGTATGCACGAGCAAATTGCTCGATTTATGGAGCAAACTGACTATTTTAATGGGGTGGATCCTCTGTTTTGGGGCTGTGGTGGGGTTTGGTAAAGTGGTCGAGTTGGCCGCAACCGCTCCTAGGCCCATTGCGGATAGGTTATTTGCAGGAGAGGTTTATATGAACCAGCAGGACTGGATGCTGATGCATCGCGTAGCTGCTGGTGACGAGGATGCCGTCGCTGAGCTATACGATAGGTTCGGCGCACTGGTTTATCGGGTCGCCAGACAGCTCCTGCCCACTCAGGCTGAGGCAGAAGATGCTGTACAAGAGGTATTTATCCGTCTATGGCAGACGGCAGACCGTTACGATCCGCGCAGAGCAAAATTGGTAACCTGGGTAATGTTGATTGGCCGAAGGCATCTAATTGATAGGCTGCGTAGAAACTCAGTTCGTGGAACAACAAGAGCTTACGAAGGTGATCCCGCAGCCACCAGCATTGATAACGGACCGGACAAGCAACCACAGGAAGCAGAAAGAAATATTCGTTTATTAGAAAGAATCACAGAATTACCGAAACTTCAACGCATCGTTATCGAACGAGCTTATTTACAGGGATATACACTCCGAGAGGTCAGCCAACAGCTCGAAGCACCATTGGGAACGATCAAGTCCGCACTTAGCAGAGGACTGGCAAAACTAAGAGAACGTTCCAAAGCCGACTGGGCTGTATGACCCTCACTAATGCCTTCATGGACGGAGGCAAACCGGGACTTAACGTATTTTTTCGGAGATAGAGATCATGACTTCCCCCGAACCGATGACAAGACAGGAACTGCTGGAATTGGCAGCTCTTGATGGGCTGGGGCTACTAGACAGTTACGAAGCTGCGCTTTTTACGCGATCGTTTCATCATGCTCCAGTTGCAGTTCAGGATGAAATTTTGCGCTTGCAAGCTGAAATAGCTAGCGATGAGACATTGCTGCCTGATGTAGAACCTGAAGAATCGTTGCGCGAACGCGTTCTTCTTAGAGTAGCAGAGGCTATCGAAAAGGTAGACGCAGAACTTGCGCCTCTTGCAACTATCGGCAAAAACCACAGAAAATCAGATGGCAATGATAGACGACCCTCCTTCCGCTCCTCCGGACCGTATTGGCGTGCAGCTGCTTTTATCCTTACCGGATCACTTGCGGTTACGGGCTACTTCCTGATGAACGCCAGGCAAGGGCAAGATGAAATTGCAATGCTTGCGCTTAGGAATCTAAACAGCGATCAGCTAATACAGCAAATTGGCCCGGACATTACGGGTTATATATTTAATGGAAATGTAGAGCGCATTGTACTAAAACCAGTCAAAGCTGATTCCAAGCACGAGGCCGTTCTCTTTGTGAATGCTGAAGCTGGAACTGCATTCTTAGTTACCAACAGTTTCACACGCGCATTAGACCCTACTTACTCATTACAAGTTAGTGTCTCGAAGAAAAAACCTGCCAAGGTACTGACATTCATGAGTACTGGCGCATTGGATGGCTTTAGGACTGATACAATTAAATTCACCGCAGCAATCACCACATCAATGATCGCATCTGCAACCTGGCAGATTACAGACGCTGCAGGTAACATACTTCTTTCAAGCATTTAACTGCGGCTAATAATCTTTTGACCTAACGGGCTCTTCACGCTTTTTCAGCGCGTCGAGCCCATTCTTTTTCAACATCCTCAAGCTTATCAACTAATCCTTCGCGCTCTAGTTGCAAAGCTTTACATAGTTCACCATCTCTATAAACCTTAGGGTCCACAACTTCGGCGTCTATTTCACAAATGCGATTTTCTATTTTCTCGATGCTATGTTCAAGTTTTTTCATGCTCAATGCTTGAAGTCCGCTCTTTGAAGCTGCGGACCCTTGTTGCGATGCACGCTTCTTTACTTTACTGCGGGCTGGACGATTATTTTTAGTCTTCACTTCACGATCAGCTTTTAACTTTCTACTCATCCACTGGGAATATGTGCCATGTACTAGTGCAACTTTCCCATCATCAAAAACGATGAGTTTGTCGCAGGTAGCTTCTAATAGTGCACGGTCATGACTAACTAGCAGTAATGTGCCCTGATAATCTCCGCCCAGTCGCAATACATTTTCAATACGCTCAGCTGAGGGTATATCTAAGTGGTTAGTAGGCTCATCCAGTACAAGCACATTCTTCGCAGAGGCCATTAAACCCGCCAAGACAGCTCGGCTGCGTTCGCCTCCAGATAGATCGCCTAGCACTTTGTCCTGCTCATCTCCGGAAAACAAGAACGCGCCCGCTAAATTCCGCGCTTGTTGTTCTGATGCTCTCGCTTGACCATCCAAAGCACAAATTACCGACTGAATGTACTGCCAAACTGTTAATTCCATATCAAGATGTTCTGTCAATTGTCGGTAGTAGCCAATACTAAGGCGTGTGCCCAGCGAAATTTTGCCTTCATCAAGCTCCAAATCGCCTAGAAAGCATTGAATCAGTGTCGTCTTGCCCACGCCGTTTGGACCTATTATTCCGATGCGGTCTCCGCTCATAATTGCAATATCGAAGTTTTCAAAAAGCACAGTTTCGCCATAGCGCTTTGAGATTCCCTCAGCAACAACAATCTGATCGCCTGATCGTGGTGCTTTTGGCAGTTCTAACTTCATCACATCAAGTTCGATAGGCCTATCAAGAAGCTGATCGCGTTTGTATCGATCCAATCTTGACTCTCTTCCTTTGGCTTGCTTTGAGCGCTGGCCTGCTTTGTAGCGCCGTATAAACTGCTCTTCCTGGCGGATCTTATCGAGCTGTTTTTCATAAGTGCGAACTTCAGTAACGCGCTGTTGCTGCCTTAGCTGCACAAACTTGCTGTAATTGCCAGGGTATTCAAGTACTAAACCGTTATCAACAAGAACTATCTTTTTTACAACTCGATCAAGCAGCCAACGATCGTGGCTGACTAGTAATACTGCACCTCGATATTCATCTGCTAAAAAAGTTTCGAGCCACTGCCTTCCCACAATATCAAGGTGATTTGTTGGCTCATCAAGCAGCAAGAGATCCGGAGATTCAAGTAATAGCTTCGCCAGGGCAAGTCGAGATTTTTGCCCGCCAGATAACACATCCGTTGGAAGTGAAAACTGCTCGTCTACGAAACCTAATCCGTGTAGCGTAGCGTCGATTATGTGATCGATTGCGTATCCGCCAGCCGTTTGGATTTGTGATTCTAAAGTGACTTGGCGCTTTAGCAATCGATCCAGCCCAGCCCCAGTTTCGTGCTGCATCTCATCAAATACTACTTTAAGCTTAATATGTAGTTCATGCAGCTTGGCGAAAGCGCGTTCCGCAGCATCGCGAAGAGTATCGCCCGGCTGGAATTCCGGATCCTGACTCAAATATCCCACTCGAGCGGATCGCTGCAACTGCACCGCGCCAGAATCCGGCGAGAGATTACCTTGAATAACTTTCATCAAGGTGGTTTTGCCGCATCCATTTCGACCCACTAAGCCGATCTTCTCTCCAGGCTCAATAGACAGCGTAACACCGTCCAGAACGATGTGATTGCCAAATGCGTGGTGAATATTTGCAAGCGTGACGAGCGACATTGGTCAGCAGTCTATGCAACTAAAGTCATAAGGAAAATGAAGCAAAACTCACTGCAGTAGTTATTTGCCTTTGTCACGACGCGACCATTGGCTAATTTTCATCGCCGCAACCCAGACCGGCAAGCGCCAAGCTATTACCATGGTTACAAGACCGAGCGCCAGCATACCGAGCATGAGCATCTGGCGCATCGTTTCGAGATCGTCGCCTTCAATCTCATCCGACACGCGTAAGTATGCTCTGAAGTATGAGATCGCCACATATATAAGACCAGTGAACAAAAACGGTCGCCACTGTTTCCACACGCTTATATAGCAGCAGATGATAGATGCCAGGACCAGAAGTAAAATCCAAAGAATCCATTCGTTGCCATTAGCATCTATCTCAAGCATGAGGATACTTGCAAGGAAATGAGAGGGACTCACCCAACGAATCGCCTCGGCAAGTCGGCTGCGTAAGAGTGTTCGTTGCCTGCCCAGGATGTATGAAAGCCCCTGAAGAACACAACCGTTGATCATGAAAGCCACAGATCGGACGGTCACATCGCGCGTTCTGCCCAGAAGTTTTAAGGTATAGAGGTCAGCGGAATTCCAGGCCATGAGTGTTATGCCAACGCCAATCATTAGTATAGAGATTGTCAGCACAGCCCAGGCATCCCGTGTTCGCACTCGAGCTACGCCAAACTGTTTTATTTTGCTTTCCTCGCGACGGTTTAACCAGAGTCCAAAGTACATTGAAATAGCGCCGACTATCAGCAGCAACAGCCCCAAAAGCGAGAGTGAATCCTGAGTTGGCCCAGAATACTTAGCCGGCTGTAATAGACCTACACTTGCCCAGAAGGCAACTACGAGCAATGCTCCGGAAACTGCAGCCCATAATGTGAAGGCACTTGATCTGTTCCATCTGCGCATTCCCAACGATGCCGCTAACCACACTAATACAATGGCTAATACCTGCCGATTCATCAGCCCTCCCCATTGTTCATCTATATCGGAACCAAGAAATACTGCTTGCCATTCGCGCTCTCCCATGCCAACGCGACCTGACTCTGTGAGTATCCCTGCAAGCCAACCTGTTTCTCGAAGCCCAAGCCACATGGCAATTGGTACAACCAGACACGCTGTTACCAGATACCCTAGAGCAACCCTGAATTCTCCCTGACGATGTATTGCTAACCCCGCCCCTAACAGCACTATCACAATCCCCCATGATGTCAGATACCGTACAGCCGCAATATCCTCAAGCGCATCCCATGACAAATACATTCCTATGGTTAGCGCAATCATCACGAACCATCCACCGATATACAAGGTCACTTGCGAGATCGTCAATCGACGACCCTCTAGAACCCAGTAAGATTCAGGTTGCAGCAATGCACTGTGTATTTGAACGATACGATTAGCTTCGCTTTGAGTCAGCAAACCCTTTTGCAACCACGACTCAGTATGCTCTATGTGTTGCTCAACTTGGTCAGCAAACTGCTTACTCAACATTGATGGGCGGGCCGCAACTGTCTCATTTTTCAGATATCGCCGTAGATCTGCTGCCATTACATGAGCATCGGGATAGCGATTCTTAGGCTCTCGTTCTAAGGCTACAAGACAGATTCTCTGCAATGGCCAAGGAGCTTCCGGGGCGAAAGTCTCCGGCAATGGTGGATCATCATGCTTCAGCGCCTCTAATAAATCTGTCAACTTTGAGGATGTAAAAGGCAGACGATCCGTAAGCATTTCAAACATTATGGCACCAAGAGCATAAACATCCACGGTAAAATCAATGTGTTGACTCTTGTCGAATTGCTCTGGTGCTGCGTATCCAGGCGTCCCGCCTACTGTGTGTATTGAACTCTCGCCCGATGTGCCCGAAAGTGCAAGTCCAAAATCAACAATGATGGGTTCGCCTGTGCGATCAACTAGAATGTTCGTCGGCTTGAGATCGCGATGCACAACACCAGCTGTGTGCGCAGCCCCAACAGCCTCCACGATCTTCACGAACAACGTTAGGCGCCCTTTCAAATCAGTCCCCCGCCATGCCGACTTTAGATCTATGCCGTCTATCCAGTCCATTACCAGGAATGGAACCGTCGATTCAACCGATACCTCATATACCGGACACAGGTTGGAATGGCGTAAGCCCGCCATGGTTCGTGCTTCGGAAAGAACTCGTTGCTGCTCGGGGCCAACTGTTGCACCTCGTTGATGTAGAAACTTGATGGCCACGCGCCGCTGAAGCATCTTATCGGTTGCTGTATATACCCTGCCCATTCCACCAACCCCTGCCTCACGCTCAAGAACATACCGATCACCAACAATCTCCTGTGCCGCTTGCAACGACATTGGATTGTCAAGCCTTGACATCGAGACAGTCGTATCATCATTAGGAAAGCCAGCACTGTCCTGAGTTTCTTGCTCCTCAATCATTGTTTCACCAAGAAGCGCATCATAGTACACAAACAAAATACGGCTTAGAGAACATGAGATTACACGCCCCAGTCGAGCGAGCCCCTGGAAATGAACTTGTATTACTATACATCTATTGTTCAGTAGTTGTACACAATAAACAACCTGGCTGGAAGTAATATATAGATCAAATACAGTGTTTGACAATGGAACGAAGTAATAGCAATCTGCGGATAGGCATCCATTGGGCGGGCTTCATTGCTGGGCCGGTGTTGGCATTGACTTGCTATGCGCTTCTGCCTGATCAATTTACAAATGCTGCGGGCGAAACGGTTGCTCTGGCTCACGCGGGGCAAATCACCTTGGCAGTTATGGTTTGGATGGCTATTTGGTGGCTGACCGAAGCTGTGAATATTACTATCACCGCACTATTACCGATTGTTCTATTTCCAATCTTTGGAGCTGCAGATATTACAGTAGCGACTGCGCCTTACGCTAACAAAATTATCTTCTTGTTTGCGGGCGGTTTTCTGCTAGCTCTATCCATGCAGAGATGGGGACTTGATAAACGCATCGCTTTAATAACTTTAAGACTAGTCGGCACTAAGCCCACCAACATGATTCTAGGTTTTATGCTCGTAACCGCAGTACTTAGTGCCTTCGTTTCAAATACCGCTACTACCGCAATGATGCTGCCAATTGCGCTTAGTGTTATTGCACTTGTTTGTAGCCGACAAACTCAAGAAGACACAGCAGATCAAGGACAAAATTTCGCGCTGTGTTTGATGCTAGGAATAGCCTACGCAGCATCGATCGGGGGAATAGCAACCATCATCGGCACGCCCCCTAATGCTATTCTTGTTGAGTTCATAGGAGAATATATCGCAGAGGAATATCAATCTAAAATCAGCTTCGCAAGGTGGATGATGATCGGAGTACCGCTTGCAGCAGTATTCCTACCTATAACTTGGTTACTACTAACACGATTAATATACCCAATAAGAATAAAACAAATCCCAGGCGGATCAGCTCTGATCAAAAATGAGTACAACAAACTCGGTAAAACCAGTAAGGGTGAATGGATTACCTTCATAGTATTTATGTTGGCGGCAGTTTGTTGGATATTTCAGCGTAATATTTCTTCAATTGAATTTGAATTATCAGAGCAAATTTTCATAACACTGGAAGGTTTAACTGATCATGTCATAGCGATGCTAGCTGCAATATTATTATTCGTGATTCCTGTGGATATCAAGAAACGAACATTCGTTATGAATTGGGATACCGCAAAGAAATTGCCTTGGGGGATTCTGATTTTATTTGGTGGCGGACTAAGTCTTGCTGCAGCAGTAGAAGCTAACGGTGTAGCAGAATTCCTCGGCTCGCAATCTGCTGCATTCGCAGGATTCCCCGCTTGGATAATCGTGCTGATAGTAATAGTAGCAGTGATCTTTCTAACCGAGCTAACTTCAAATACCGCAACCACTGCTACTCTTGTTCCAATTCTTGCAGCACTTGCGCCTGGACTTGGGCTTCATCCATATATGCTCATTGTCCCCGCTGCGATTGCTGCAAGTTGTGCTTTTATGATGCCGGTCGCTACACCGCCCAATGCAATAGTTTTCGGCTCAGGTCACATCACAATCCCACAAATGTGCAAAGCCGGGCTATGGCTTAACATCATTGGTATCATTCTAGTGATGTTGCTGGCGTATACGATAATTGGGACTGTGCTGGGGATTTGAACTTGAGAAAAGACGTTTGGCGCGGGATTTTGAGAATCACTTTAGATCTGAAACTAAGCGCACTCTCTTAACTTTAGACGTATGAACGTTGACTTCAAACACTGTAGGCTTCCGAGTCTTCTCGACCCTCTCAACGACACGTGGCCAAACTTTATATTCCCTTCCACGCCTGTACTTCCCATTGAAGGTTAGTCCAATGTTGAGCGAAATGCACGAACATCAAATTGCATTCGCGGAGCACTTGTCGCTCAACTGCGTTGCGCAGGATTCGGCCATCGCCAGATATCACGATGGGCTTAGTCTCCCAATTAGCGATTTCTCGCATCCAAACAATATCCGGAGTGCCGCTATCAAAATGATCTACAAGTATGTGGTATTCGTGAGAAGGATCAAATTCTTCTAACATCCGAACTAGTGGCGCCGGAAAATTCTCGTCAGCGAAGAATGAACTCACGCTGCTCTAAGGCATCCATGCCTTTCCTCAAACGAAACCGCATCATTCACCTGTTGCTCCGCGAGATCAAACAGGTAAGCCACAAGGTCCGTATTCCCTGCGTTTGCTTTGAAACTCCTAGCAACTACATAGGTCGTTGTGCCGGTATCTTTGATCACTGGCTTTCCTAGGCTTACAGCGGGATCGATTACAACCCCTTGTGCGATGTTCCACCGCTCGGCAAGTTGAGTTTTATCGCTACATTCGATATGCTTTAGAAATGCCCGCGACTGAACATACAGCCGCTGATTGGATAGAACTTCTATCAGTGTTTCATCACCAATAGCACCAGCCTCCATTATAATTATTTCTCGGCCATCAGTGTAGAAATTATTATGGCAAAATGGATGCTTGGTATCTAAGCGATCTTTAAGTCTTTCGTAGACGGCGCGCAATTTTGGCATCGTAACACCGCTTTCACGAAGTTCTGCTGCCACCTTTACATCGATGAGATCTAGGAAACTTACTCCATAATTATTTTC
>JACZRS010000008.1:30918-165557 GCA_022574595.1 Planctomycetota bacterium
TTATTTTCAATAATAGGATAGTCACCATTGAAAAGTCGGCCGCTTTTCATACCGTATGGCTTAGCTGTAAACCAAGAGCGGACTCTGTTAGTATGCAGATCCGTATACAGAGCTACTTCAGATAGCCCGTAGACACCATTTCCAAGCATATGCGACTTATACCTCATCAAGCACAGAGCCTCCTATTCTGACCGCTTGTGAATAGTATAGTACCTTCGACAATAACGTGAGGCATCAATCAAATCGGTTGCAACAGCGCTTATTGATTGAACATAATGCTACATATTTTTCGGAAACCATACTGATTCCGTGCCAACTGGCAGATCTGCGGCATTCGCTCGAATACCCCTCCAGATGCAGCCATATGTACTATTTGTACGAATAAGAGCTAGTGTTTGGTTGTTACCCGTATGATTATGTAGGCTAGTGTTAATTGCAATGCTAAATGGCGACACAATTTATTGGCTGAGTTGGTTGGCGACGATTGTTTTTTTTGGCGCCATGATTTACATAGCCTGGGCTGCGATATTTAAGGACAGGCCTAAAGGCAAAAGACGATGCCCGAAATGTTGGTTTGATATGTGCGGCACGCCGGGCATGACCTGCGGGGAATGTGGATTTACCGCACACTTTGAAAAACAACTTAATAAAAGGAGGCGTAAGCTGGGCGTAGCTGTGCTTGCGATCCTCTCTTGTGTTGTTGTTGCTGGAGTAATCAACGAACGCCTCATGGTTCGTGGTTGGATGGGGATAGTACCAACTAAAGCGCTAATTCTGTCACTGCCATTTACAATGGATATGCAAGGCAAATCGTTTCTTGAGCTAAACAAAAGAATGCAAGCATCTGAGCTTTCTGATGGCGAATGGAAGATGCTCATGAAACGATGCGCCAAAGGCGACTTTCAACGTGAAGTGTTTTCCGCTGAATGGGATAATACTTACTCAAGAGTTATACTAAGTTGGCGACAAACACTAGAAGCTGGTAGCGAAGCAGAGAAACCCCTTTGGGATATTGCGCCAAAGGTCGACGTAACAACACGCGATTCCTGGCCCACAGATGTTTCGCCCAGGCTTGAAATTCAGATCAATGATTGGTGGCCGACTAACACCACAATCCGAATTCGCGCTCAACCTAGAATTGAAGGTGAACCGTCTACGACATTTTACAAAAGTAATACTCGGTTCCGTACGCCTGCTTATCAGCTTTCTATTAGAGCGCTGCCTGAAGGTGTTACTAATGTTGTCGTGGATCTAATCGTGCAGCGCAAACGGCCTGAGATACCTGAAGATGATTCAGCTACAACTAACCTGATAGCTCTAAATGAATGGGAACCCGTTGGTACATATAGCTTCACAGTACCAGTTAGAACCCAAGGCAAACTCAGCGATACACTTAAACCAGCGGAAAGCGCTTCACTTGATAACGCAATGCGCCAAGCGCTAAGTGGAAGTGTTACAAAGTGGAGCAAGGGACGATCACCCGTACGAGTTAGGATTGATGCACAGCGAACTCGTAGCGCTTTACCTGAGGGGGCAGCGATAGGCGCCATCGTTGAATTGCTCTATGACGGCCAAGTTGCTCGTCGGCTGGATCTTTGGTGGACAACTGGATCAAATCGATTTAACTGGGAAGTTGTTTATGAAGATGAACCGCTTTTAAGAACCGCAACAAACCAGAATAACAAATGGAAAATGCGCGTTCGAGGTGATGCAGAATTAGCTCTGCGTGTTGGTGACGCTAAGACATATTGGGATGGTGAATTTACTATTCCTATGCGCCTGCAGAATGCCCAACAGCCAAACGCACCTCCTCGCCCTTATTGGCATGATGATCCGGATGATCCGGTAGTTGCCGTTGAAAAAGCCGACGATGACACTATTGAAGATGTCGCCGACGGCTAAGGCTTGTTTGATAAAACTAATTTTTTATCCAAGTGCAGCTGGTAGATCAAGCGCTCGGCGGATACATGAGATTTGTCCGGTATGAATAGCTTCATGCCAGGCGATTGAATTCATAAGACCTGCAAAGTTTGGACCAAACATCTTCCAATCTTCAGGCAGGGCTGAGTGCAACTTCTCTTCATCCATCGAAGCGAACCAATCAAGCAGCCCTTCTCGAGCGCGTTTCATCCCGTCGGTAATTTCTTCAAGCGATGGATACTTGGAAATATCATCAACCGGAGTTGAATTCATGCCGAATAGCTCGTTCCATGATCCATTAAACTCAACTACATTTTCCGCACCCATTGTCTTTGTAAAATACGCATCGCTTACCGCACAGTGACCAAGAATCCATAGCACATGGTTAGCTTTAGGAACAGGCTGAAACGTCAGTTTGTCTTGAGGGATTCCATCTATCATCTTTATAGTAGAGCCGCGTGAAAGATCAAGCGTAGCTTTACCAATTTCAAAGGCACTGCAAGTTGCTGTAGTCGTCATTGTTCAAATTCTCCTGAGGGTTAATAATGAAAAGTATAGTAGCGCTGTTGACTACGTTTAACTAGAAGATGCAAAGAGAAAGAATTATTCCCGTTGAAGACTCTTTTTTGTGTGTTGATTACTTGAATTATTACGCCAATGGTGCAATGCACCTCTTATCATCATTGGCTGCACTATTTACATGGGTGCTGACTGGCTCAGCAACTATTTGCTTTGCGGGAATATGCTTAAACAATTCTGCTAACGGTTGCAAATCTTCTATTGCAGAATCCAGCCACAAATCACAACCAGCTTTATCAAGAATCACGGGCATGCGGTTATGAATCGCAGCAGCAACCTCATTAGGCTCTGTTGTAAGAATCGCAAACGCTTCAAATGGCTCACCATTTTTATTCTTAAATCGATCCCAAATACCCGCAAAAGCAAAAAGCTTTGCATCTCTATTATAAATATGAAACGGCTGCTTTGCTGAACCTAGTTTCTGCCACTCATAAAAACCCGTTGCGGGAACCAAACAACGTCGCTCCTCAAATGATTTGCGAAAAGTAGGCTTGTCCATAATCGTTTCACTACGCACATTGATAATCGGCTTAGGAACCTTTAGCCAACGCGGCATCATCCCCCACTTCAGCATTTCAAAGCTACGCTTTTCGCTTTCTGAACCCAAACGAACTATTGGGGCTAACTGTGTCGGAGCAACGTTATATCGTGGTGCAGGCCAATCTACTATATCTAAGCCAAATAGCTCCGCAAGCTCTGCTGCGCTAGCGATTATATTATATCGTCCACACATATTGCTTAAGCATATGCACTGGATTGTCGCCCGCCATGCTATGCAGACAAATGTGATTTTGTATTTTCTCGTATTGACCAACGAATCAAATGATGGATAATAATACACAATGACCAGCTACCCCCTAACAGCTTGGCTTTGGTGGAGCGGCGGAGCAATGCTCGGCTTGCTAGGCCTGTGGCTTTTATATTGGTCACTGATAAAGGACCGCGCAAAGGGAAGAAGACGCTGCCCCAAGTGTTGGTACGACATGTCCGCAACCGAAGGCTTACGCTGTTCAGAGTGTGGGTATGCAGCGAAGCGCGAAAAGAAACTCTTTAAGACTCATCGCCGATGGCGCTGGATGTTAGTTGCAATAGTATTATTAGTTGCCGGTCATGTTACGCACACTGCGCCGCGTATACAGAAAGCTGGTTGGATAGGTACGATTCCAACAACGATTCTAATAACTGTATTTCCTTGGCAACACAAGATGAGATGGATCACAACACTTGCATATCAGCCAGGGTGGGCGGAAGCGATTTACCAAGAGCTTGAGCGGCGCATTAATTCAAACGAAACATGGCAATGGCAGCGCCATAAGCTCGCGAAAATGTCAGCAGATCTACTTATATTTGTTATTTGGCAAGGACTTGATTCGCAAAGTCATTCGGAAATCAATTACATTTATTATGCTATTGGTGAAGATGCATCTCATGTTTATCCGCAACTCCTTGAAATTCTTGAGTCTAAAGATTCAGCATTAGTAAGAGAAGCAGGATATCTGCTATCATTCCACCCAACCGATGATCCAATTATTCATAATAAGATTGCGGCACTACTACAGCACGAAGATGAGGCGGTGAGGGAGAGAGCGCCCTATTATCTCGTATCATGTGCAGCAAATAACAATCGTGATTTTGTTATACCTAAATTAATCGAAGCTATGAATGATCCCAACCCAGAAGTTTGCGCTACCGCAATTAACGCTGCATTTGTGTTTGAGCCAGTTGCTTACGAACTGATTCCAACTATAGAAGAATTTCTAGATAATGAAAATGCGCAGGTACGATTTCAAGCTAAATTTGTTCTAGATTTCATGAAGGCTAAGAAGAAAAAGTCTCAACAGAAAAATCCCGCCTCTTCAAAGTAGTATTTAATTTCCCGAGAGCATAGGACTGGGCTCATAACTCGCTTGTCAAATCGACACATTGCTACGACAATGCTTCCCTATGACAAACTCAACAAATAACAACACCGCAAACGTTGGCCTCATCGGCTTGGGTGTGATGGGGCGGAATTTGGCTCTTAATCTTGCCGATCATGGCTTTATTGTTGCGGGGTTTGATCTTGGTAAAGATGCAGTTGCACGTCTTTTAGATGAAGACGAGCAGGAGCGGCCGGATAAGGATCAGCCGCGCGTTGTTGGTTGCAATAGTTTGCAAGAGCTTGTTAGTGCGGTTAAGCAGCCGCGGGTTATTATTGTTCTTGTTCCGGCAGGCGGGCCTGTTGATAAAGTTTGCGAACAGCTCATTGAAGCGGGCATCGAACAAATCGATCTCGTCGTGGATGGCGGAAACAGCTTATGGACAGATACCATCCGCAGAGAAAAACAGTATCGAGATAAACTCACATTCTTCGGCTCAGGTATATCCGGAGGCGAAGTTGGCGCACGCTACGGGCCATCACTTATGCCCGGGGGGGATGAGAAGGCTTGGGAGACTTTGAAGCCTATTTGGGAGGCAATTGCAGCTCGGGTGGTTACGCGAAGCGGCAAGCCGCGGGAGGGGGAGGCTTCCGGGGAAGGTGAACCATGTACTGCATATATTGGCGCTAATGGGGCAGGCCACTATGTGAAGATGGTGCATAACGGGATCGAGTACGCGGACATGCAGCTAATCGCTGAAGCTTATAGTTTGCTGCGTACATCGCTCGATCTATCTCCTAAGCAAATTGGTGAGATATTTGCAGAGTGGAACGAAGGTGAGCTTGAAAGTTATCTAATAGAAATCTCAGCTGATATCCTCCAGCAAGTTGATCCGGTTACAAATAAACCGCTGGTAGATGTGATT
The DNA here is from genome assembly GCA_022574595.1 of Planctomycetota bacterium. Classification (GTDB taxonomy): domain Bacteria; phylum Planctomycetota; class Phycisphaerae; order Phycisphaerales; family SM1A02; genus JACZRS01. Next base: position 36,202 of record JACZRS010000008.1, read on the forward strand.
CTCGACAAGGCGGGTATGAAAGGAACCGGAACTTGGACCGCAATGAACGCATTAACCCTGGGCGTTCCATCAACAGCGATAACCGAAGCAGTATTCGCTCGAGGAATGAGCGGATTCAAAGATGAAAGAATCAAAGCATCTAAAGTATTAGAAGGACCCGAAGAACCCTCACCCAACCCTCTCCCAGAGGGAGAGGGCTTTAAGAATGCTGTACGAGACGCTCTGTACTGCTCAAAAATTTGCGCTTACGCACAAGGTTTTCAGCTCATGGCTGCGGCTCAAGTTGAATACGATTGGAAACTGAACTTCGGTGAGATCGCCCGCATATGGCGCGGTGGCTGCATTATTCGAGCTGCTTTCTTGCAGAAAATTACTGATGCTTTTAGTAATGATGTGAATCTTGCGAATTTACTTGTAGATCCATTTTTTATAGAGCAGATCGCAAAAAGGCAAGCCGCGTGGAGGGAGGTTGTTTCACACGCTGCACTGACAGGCATTCCCACACCCGCTTTTAGTTCCGCACTTTCTTATTATGATGGGTATCGAAGTGAGACTCTGCCTGCTAACTTGATTCAGGCTCAGCGTGATTACTTTGGCGCTCATACCTATGAGCGTGTAGATCAGCCACGTGGCAAATTCTTTCATATTAAATGGACCGATCCAGATCGCCCACAAATCGATGCATAACAAAAACGTCTCTACATCCTATGTTGGCGCATTAACACTTATTGTGTCTCTGTTTCAATCGAATATAACTCAAGCTCAAGAAACGCCTTTGGAGATCACGAATCCACAGTTAGCATTAACCAAGACGGATAGTAAGCCGACAATTGACGGTTTTCTTGATGAGCCTCTTTGGCAAACTGCTGCGGTAATCGAAAATTTCACACAGGTTGAACCGGTTGAGGGCGCTAAACCAAGCCAACTCACTAGAGTTCACATCACTTACGACAAAGACTTCATATACTTCGGCGTACGTTGCTTTGATAGTGAGCCTGAAAAAATCATCGCAATGCAAATGCAGCGCGATGCGGACCTTGGCCCCGATGATCGAATCTTAATAGTAATTGATCCCTACTTCGATCATCGAAACGGATATTTCTTTGTGGTAAATCCCTTAGGTGCAAAGAGAGAATCGTTAATAGAAAACAACAGTTCGATTCGCGATGATTGGGATGGAATTTGGTACGCCAAGTCGCAGATCGATGAGCAAGGCTGGGTAACTGAGATCGCAATCCCATTTAAAACCATTGCGCTCAATCAATCATCATCGCAGTGGGGATTAAATATCCAGCGAACTATAAGGCGAACCAACGAACAAATTCGTTGGTCAGCTCCTGTACAGAATAAGAGCGCCATGTCAGTTGCTGACGCTGGCGTATTGAGCGGCCTTCACAACATTGAAAAGGGTATTGGTTTAGATTTTAAGCCTTATTCTAAGGCTACAGTCCGTGATGATGATGATCGCGGCACCGGCTTTGATCTTGAAGCTGGGTTCGATGTGTTTTATAAACTCACGCATTCGATGACATTGGCAATTACATTTAATACCGACTTTGCGGAAACCGAAGTCGATGACCGTAGAGTTAACCTGACACGATTTCCGTTATTTTTCCCGGAAAAAAGAGATTTCTTCCTACAGGATTCTGGGATATTTGGCTTCGGCGGGATCAGAATGAATCCGCTACCGTTTCAATCGCGCCGGATCGGGCTAACTGGTTCGGGACAACAGGTGGATCTCTTAGGTGGAGTAAAGATCACTGGGCGATCTGGACCATTTAATATTGGTGTTCTGAGCGTTGCCACCAAAGATACCGATGATGTAGATCAAAAGCTGCTCAGCGTTGGCCGTGTCTCATTGAATGTCCTGGAAGAATCCACGGTGGGTTTATTAACAACCGTTGGTGATCCAGCCAGTGATGATGAAACTTACATAGCAGGTGCAGATTTTAGTTTTCGAAATAGCCATGTATTTGGTGATAAGATTGTTCAGGCCAATGGCTTTTTCCTGCATAGTTCTTCTCCAGATGGCGATGGGGATGACCAGGCGTGGGGAGCGCGAATCAGTTATCCAAATGATCGCATAAGTGCGTTTATGGGTTTTACGGAAATTGGGGATAGATACGATGCAGCGCTTGGCTTTGTTCCTCGCCGTGGAATTCGAGAATACTTTGGACGCTTAAGATATCGTTGGCGGCCAGAAAATAGCTGGATTCGAACAATTGATATTGGATTTAATCCTGAGCTAATCACAAACCTAAATGATGAAACAGAATCCCAGGAACTTGAATTTGAGCTAATCGACTTGCAAACGCATCGTGGAGATGAATTTAACATTGAATTTAAGATGAACCGCGAGGTATTGACAAGCCCATTTGAGATTCAGTCTGGGATTATCATTCCAACAGGCGACCATCGTTTTAATCGCATCGAAGTGGGCGCATCAACATCAAGTAGCCGCGAGATAAGCCTGGGTGCTGGGATAGAAGCTGGTGAATTCTTTGATGGGGATCGGCTGGATATAGGTCTGGAAGCGCAGTGGCGTCCGTCGCCGAACTTATTGCTTGGTTTATCGTGGGATCAAAATTACATCGACTTGCCAGATGGTGAGTTTGAAGTTCATGTTGCTACTGCGCGGGTGAATTTCTTTTTTACGCCTGATATTTCCTGGACAAACTTCATTCAATGGGACAACGTGTCGGACTCTTTAGGCATCAACAGCAGAGTTCGTTGGATCATCGAGCCGGGCAATGAGATTTTCTTTGTGGTTAATCAAGCGTTTAACACCTTCGATAATCGCTTTGACAGAACGTCGATTGAAGTGACAACAAAAATTGGCTGGACATTTCGGTTCTAGTCCGCCCAAGCTATTACATTCAGTTACAATGCGATAATGAACCACGAGAACTTATGGGCGCCTTGGCGGGCTGCGTATTTACGGGAGTTAGTTCGCAAGGCTGATGGGCTTGAAGATACTCAGCCGAATGCTGCGCCTTTTTTAATCGAGTATTGGCAGAACCTTAAGGATGATGTTGCTAACCATGTAGTGTTTCGCAATGAGCATGGGATGGTGATTCTTAATCGTTATCCATATTCCAATGGGCATTTGCTGATTGCCTTGGGTGATCCCAGGCCGACGCTTCTGGAATATGAGCCGGATCAGCGAGCTGCCTTCTGGAAACTTGTAGAAATTGGTTGCGATCTATTGCAGCGAACACTTAGCCCGCAGGGAATAAACATGGGGATCAATCAAGGAAGGGCAGCCGGGGCCGGTATTCCTGAACATCTGCACGCACATCTAGTTCCGCGCTGGAGCGGTGATACTAATTTCATGACTGTTGTTGGCGATATCCGCGTTATCCCAGATTCCCTGGAAAAGATGGCTGAGATGTTTCGCAAGGCCGCCTGTGAAAATAGGTAATCTCAGCAAGCGAAAAGAAAAGGCGGCGCAAAGCCCCACTGGGATGCTAGTGGAATATTACTATCCCGTGCAAAAGGGATTTGCTTGAACCCCAATGCAAAGTGGGTTCGCTCGCGTGCCGAACCCGGCCTTCCACTCGTTGGAGGCTTGACCATCGTCGATGCGGGCGATCCCTGAAGGGTAATTAGGCTCAAGCAAATGTACCCATTTGCGTCTAAGCGGCCCAGGGGGGCTTTACGTCGCCGCTGTAATGATACCTTATGCTTTGCCTCAGGTCGATCAAATTCCCCATTTTGCCTCTGATTTTGCTGCCCAAATTATCTTGGTAAAAGTCTAGACCGTTTTGGGTATGAAATATTGACACTGATATATCCACGTGGTACATCTATACATAGAAAAGGGCATTATACGCCATAACCAAGAGGCTTTATGAAATGCGGAATCGTGTAACTTTGTTTTTAGGTGCTGTTTGTCTAATCGCAGTAAGTGGTTGCGGCAGTAGCAGCAATAATTCGGAATTTGCTTCGATCAGGAAGAATCTAACCCCTGAATTAGAGGGTTTGACCGGTCGTCGGGTCGATAATCAGCGCAATTTCGCGGTTAGTGAAAACCAGGATTTGCGAATGCTAAATGACGACATCAGACGGGCGTTTTTCTTAGACCACCCCAGCCGGTTGTCGCCATATCCGATCCTCTATACCAACGGCAATCCTAACTAACGACGTTTTAATTTGTCTATATTAAAGTAGTTCGCTTCCTAATAGCTTTAGGGAGCGTTTTAGCGCGCATTGAGCGGCGAAGTATAAGTATTGCAATTACACGCTTGCCAAATCGACTTTAAGCGCCAAAGCTAATCTGTGAGCCCAGTTGATGCTGCGATAAGCAAAGTTACCAAAGCGATTTCCTCATTTCATCCTGCTTCAATGCCCTTAATGACTCGTGGGCATTATCGACGAGAGCTTCTGGCGTGGTCGCTACTTCCGGTTGCTCTAGGTGCGGTCGAAGGAGGGGTCACAGGCGTTATCGCAAAGAACGCTTTTGAGGGAACAGTCTCACCAACAACTCTAAACCTTACGGTAGCTGTGCTTCAAGGCGCTCCAGCGCTGGCGAACGTCGTCAGCTTCCTATGGGCAGCAGTTAGTCATGGCAGGCACAAGATCCGTTTCCTGGCATCCTTGCAGCTATTGATGACTTTACTAGTCGCAATGATTGCATTTGCACCAAAAAATGCCACGGGTTTAGGCATTCTCGTAATAGGAACTGTTGGGGCACGCATGGCTTGGGCAGGAGTTGTAACGCTCCGATCGACAGTTTGGAGAGCAAATTATCCCAGACACGCACGAGCAACCATGGCTGGCAAACTAGCTGCGGTACAGGCGGTAATCATGGCTTTAATTGCCTACGCAATCGGTAGTGCAATGAACTATAACGATGAAGCTTTTAGATATATGTATCCCATTGCAGCAGCTATTGGCCTAATCGGGGTAAGCGTTTATAGCCGCATGAGAATGCGCGGCCACAAGGCGCTTTTAAATGCTGAAAAACAAAGCCAGCAAAACAGTACAACACTATTTAATCCTTTTGTATGGCGACAAATACTGCTCGATGACCCGCGCTTTCGACGTTACATGACTTGCATGTTCGTATTTGGAACAGCAAATCTAATGGTTGGTGCGCCACTGATCATCATGCTTAAAGATCAATTCCATTTATCACAATCTATATCTGTTGCGATTATGACAACAATTCCTTTGCTGCTAATGCCACTGAGCATACCTATTTGGTCGCGGCTCTTGGATCGCGTAAATATCCTGCAGTTTCGTGCAATTCATTCATGGGCGTTTGTTACATCAACTGCAATTATCTTTGCCGCTGCAATTACAATGCAGCCCTGGCTTTTGTTCCTGGCTGCAGCGGCTAAGGGAATTGCCTTTGGAGGCGGAGTCTTGGCGTGGAACCTGGGGCATCATGATTTTGCAACTATCGACAAAGCCTCTCAATACATGGGTGTTCACGTAACACTAACTGGTATCAGAGGACTACTTGCTCCGATTATTGGAGTGAGTCTGTATCAAGTATTGGAGGAGGTTCACCCGGGGTATGGAGGAATAGTCTTTGGATTGTGTTTAGTTTTGTGCATAATCGGTGCTATCTGGTTTGTACGCATGAGGCGAGATCTGGACGGCCCAGGCTGCAATAGCGAGTTTGAAGCAGGCCCACCAATTCAGCCACCGGCTGCTAACTAGTGTAAATCGCTCTGAAAGGGTCGATTACAAGCAAGAGGTCGCAAGTTCTATCTTGTGGGTCTATACTGTTCGCTTCAAATAGATTGGCTCTAAATGGGCCTATCTACACGCTTGGGTACTCGTGTTGTGTATCCGGATGAAGTCTTAATAAAACTCTTGTCGCTGCTAGGCGTGAAGCAGTGCAATTAACACACATCTATAAATCTATTATGGTCAATTACAACTTAATCCAAGACATCGGTATTGATGATTCCGCTGTCGAAGTCCTCATTCGTGAAGCGCTTGGCGATCAAGCAGCAACCGGTGATATGGACACGCTTTTGCAAGGCGAAATCCAAAACTTCCAGCCGGGCAGCATCCTTAAAGGCCACATCGTTGGTAAAGCTGGTGACGATGTAATCATTGATGTAGGACTAAAGTCAGAAGGTCTCGTTAACAAGAACGAGTTCGAAAACTACGATGAACTCCAAATTGGTGACATCATCGAAGTATTCCTCGAAGACCTCGAAGATGACACTGGCATTATTCGACTTTCAAAACGCAAAGCTGACCGTATTCGTGGCTGGGAGAAAATCCTGGAAACAAATGCAGAAGGCGACATTGTCGAAGGTAAAGGCATGCGAAAAATCAAGGGTGGCTTGCTTGTGGATATCGGCGTTCCCGTATTCCTGCCAGCCTCTCAGGTTGATATTCGTAGGCCTAGCGACATTGGAATGTTCATTGGCACAACCATCCGCGCCGTAATCCTCAAGATTGACGAAGAGCGACGCAACATCGTTATCAGCAGGCGCAAGCTCATTGAAATAGAACGCGAAGAAACCAAACGCAAACTTCTTGCAACAATCAAAGAAGGCGATCTTATCAAAGGATCAGTTACAAATATTGCTGACTTTGGAGCCTTTGTGGACCTGGGCGGGCTTGACGGTTTGCTGCACATTACCGACATGAGCTGGGGAAGAATTAGCCATCCAAGCGAAATGCTCAAAATCAACGACCCCATAGAAGTTATGGTCCTCAACATTGATTTCGAAAAAGAAAAAATCGCACTTGGACTAAAGCAAAAACAACCTTCGCCTTGGGACAAGATCGAAGATCGATACCCCGTTGGTTGTCGCATAACCGGAAAAGCGGTCAATCTGGTTTCCTATGGCGTGTTTGTGCAGCTTGAAGAGGGAATCGAAGGCTTGGTGCACGTTTCGGAAATGTCATGGACAAGAAGAATCAGCCACCCCAGCGAAGTTATAAATGTGGATGATGAAGTCGAAGTTGTCGTTCTTGATATCAACAAGGACAAACATGAGATTTCACTTGGTATTAAACAAACGGAAGTTAATCCATGGGAACTCGTAGCTGAGAAATACCCAGCTGGAACAATCATCGAAGGTACAGTTAGAAACCTCGCCAACTATGGCGCTTTTGTTGAGATTGAACCAGGCATCGACGGATTACTGCACGTTTCAGATATTTCCTGGACTGAAAAAATCTCCCACCCCAACGAAAAGTACAAAAAGGGCGAGCCGGTCAGATGCGTTGTTATGGATATCGATCAGGATAAACAACGAGTGGGACTGGGTGTTAAACAACTTTCAGAAGATCCCTGGCTCAAGGCAATTCCAGAAGCCTACAAACCCGGCATGGTCGTGCATGGCAAGGTTACAAAGATCACTAACTTCGGAGTGTTTGTCGAACTCGAACCTGGATTGGAAGGCTTACTGCATATTTCCGAACTGTCGGAAGAGAAAGTCGAAAACCCACAGGATGTGGTTAAGTCAGGCGAAGAAGTGGATGTCAAAATCCTACGTGTTGATGTCGAAGAGCGAAAGATCGGCCTAAGCCTCAAACGTGCCTTACGTACCGGTGAAGACGAAACACATACCGGCTCATCTGAAAAAGCAGATGAAGGTATACCCTCAAAGGGCGGTATGGACGCTCATGGTGCTTTGGGAACTGACAAAATCGAGCTTTAGGCTCCAACAAATTCTCTGTTGTTGGTAAATGCAAAACTTACAAGCCCACGGTCCCGTGCCGTGGGCTTGTATTATCGGTATTTCCATGGATTTCTAAAGCTGCGACTGCTAGTTGAGGGAACTGACTTTAAGGTTCTCTTTAGCTAACGATTATTATCGCTACCTCTCGGGCAGGAGAACCTAACCCGCAACCAAGTATTGAACCGATCAACAAAGCGTTGCGAACGTAAGTAGTGTGAGAATCATCATTCGTTTTCTACGGTCGGTCATTAGCATCATTGTTCTAAATAGCATGGGAATTTACTCCGTGTCTTTAGTTGTATGCCAATACATACTTCAATGGGCGTGCCTTAACACCTTCTGCTGTGCCAATAGCCCTAGAGGCACAAGAAGGCATATATTAGTGGACGCAGCTTTAGGAGATAGTGACGATGTTGTTTTTACGCAACACTAAAGGTCGCAATACTGCGACAAACATTCAGCAGCCTCATTTAGGTGTGATAATCCTGGCCCTTGCTCACGTGCTCCTATATGCGGCCAATGCAACGGCAACCCCGGCACCAGGCTCAGCATCTGCACCTGAAAATGCGCTGTATGCAATGGATGCCGATAATCCGGAATTACCTAACACTAGCGATGTTGTTGATGCTTATATAAAGCTGCGCAGGTGGACCGATAATTTTTCGCTACCTCCAGCAGATGATTCCGAAGCTCAAATCACATTACAAGGCGCTCGTGGTATTTGTGTAACTCTAAGGCGATCAGGGCGTGTGCTAGGGACAGGAGTGGATAACACAGTTGACAACCTGATGCTTAGGCGCGCAGCTGGTAGAGCCTTTGGTGAAGTGCTGGGTGATCGCGTTGTAGCAAATCTACCCAAAGCCCTACAAGCTGATATTGGAAGTATGTTGATCTTGGAGCTGGAAGTCGCAGGCCAACCAGAGCCTCTACTTGGAAGAACATTACCTGATCTAGCCCGTCAACTTTCCCCAGGCTTAGATGGCATAGCCATTCGCCGCGCCAATCAGTGGGGTTTGCAATTTCCATCACAAATGAGGGCTGCGAATATACAAGCAAGAATAGAACTCCAATTCTTACCACTAGCGGTGCAACTAGGATTGCCTGCACAAACGCCTGCTGAACTTACAGCTATGTCTGATGTTTCGTTATACCGATTCAGCACGATACACTTAGTGCAGCTGTCTCCAGCCGACCAACCATTTAGCACTTTCCGTGGCGATGTCATTGTTCCACTAGCAGATGTAACCCCACAGGGTATAGCAGACTTTGCTGACGGCATAGCATCTCACCTCTTAAGATCATTTTCAACGCACAAATCAGCTCGGGGCATAAAAGGGGACTATTTACCCCATATTGACAAATATAATATTCTCATTGCCTCAACATTTGATCAAGCGCTTACCGCATTTGCCCTTGCCAAGTACGCACAAGCACCCGGCGTACAGCAAATCCTTGCCCTTGAAGCACTTGAGGCAAGCAAGCAAATTTTACGTAATTTAGCGGCTATGAAAGAAGGCTATGATAATCCTCTCGCAAGCCCGGTCAGTGCAGCTGCAGTTATCTACGCCGCATTAGAACCTGCTCAGATTGATCGAGATCCCAGCGTGCAGCAGTTGCTAGCTGATGCCACTAATCTTGTTATCAAATCTTTTGACCCCATGAAAGGTTTCATTGATTCCAAACCTTCGGTTGTCGGGTGGTCTGATGTAAAGATGTCGCCAATTGGACAATCTATAGTTGCAGGTGCTTTAGGGCGTCTATTAAAACACAGCTACTTAAACCAACAACTAACTGATAAATTCGTTCGTTCTGCTCTTAATTCAGCTTGGAAGTCAGTACCAGATAAGCAACAGGTAATGATGCTTCCGTGGTTAGGTTGGGGTGAAGATGACTTTGCTACTGCTACAAATGGTCGTACAAATTCTACTGTTAGCAATCTCATATCGCTTAGACAGATCTTGCATAACAGCATAATCACTGAAGAGTCACATTCAGGCGTTTTGGACTTATGTGGTGGTTTTGCCCTTAGAGGCCAAGGTCTAAATAGCGCTACAGCACAAAGCCTGAGACCGGCCGCGTACTTGGCCAGTATGCTTCGCGACCCTCGCTTAACCTCACCTGATTCACTTGAAATTGCCCTGAATAAGCACCTTCAAACCATGCGTTTTGCTATGCAGCTTGCTATTCGAGACACATCAACCTGGTTTCTCCGCAATCCCCCAAGAGCCATCGGAGGGGTCCGAAACGGGATATCGGACATTGTCCAGCCAATTCCAGCCCAAGCTCTAGGTCTCCTCACAGCCTCTGAGACACTAAAAAGCCTGAAAAACCTGCCTCAGGGCCAAAAAAACAATAATCTATAAGTAAAGAAAACAATTATGAAATTTCAGGACACTGGATTATACTAGTATGCGTCTAAACTCTTAATAACTCGCTTTTTTTCAGCCACTGCGCCCCTAATTTTAGATAGTTGTTTTCCTGGAGGTATTCCCGAATGAAACGCTTTACGCTTCTTGTAGCTGGATGTGGTTTGCTCGTAGCAGCACCCGCCTTCGGCCAGGGTCTTTCTGATCGAATCTCACAAACCATGCAGAACCGTGCAAAAGCACAAGCAAAGTCTTCTGACAAAAGTCACATGCTTAGTGTACTTATGTATTCTGACATTGCTGTGGAATTTAATGACACCTCTGCTAGAGATGCAATCGATTATCTCCAGACGGTTCTCGGTATCAATATTGTTGGCAGATATTTAGATGACAAAACCGGTGAAGGTCTTGACCCAGACGCACTTATCAATCTGGATGTGGTAGATCAGCCCGCCCTAACCGTTCTTGAAATGGTTCTCGATCAATGTGGCGATGGCGAGCCAACAACTTGGCAATTACGAAATGGATACGTTGAAGTAGGCACCAAAGAACGACTAAGCTCCGCTGCTGCTCGTGAAATTCGTTATTACCCAATTCGCGATCTGCTATTTGAGCCAACTTACTTTGACAATGCACCTGAGCTAGACCTCAACAGCGCTCTAAACCAAGGCAACCAAGGCGGTGGACGCGGTGGTGGTGGTGGTGGTGGTCGAGGCGGAGGCGGTGGTGGCGGCGGCTTCGGCGGCGGTGGTGGCGGTCGTGGTGGTGGTGGTGGTGGTGGTGGAGGCGGTGGTCGTGGAGGCGGCGGTATCTTCGGCGACCCTGAAGATGATCCCGATAGACTGACCGAGACCGAAAAAGTCGATCTACTAATCGACCTCATCCTCGAAATCGTTGAGCCCGACTCTTGGGTTGATAACGGTGGCGAAGCAGCATCAATCCGATACTACCAAGGCACTCTGATCATCCGAGCACCTGACTATATCCAACGACAGATCGGCGGATATCCATTCGCAACAAGACCAGTCAGGCGTACATCACCAGCTGCTAGCGCAGTAAGACGTCATGTCACATTCGCAACAAATGCTGGTCATTCAAACATCAAAATCGCAGGAATGCCTACAAAGGACTCCGACAAAGAAGAAAATGACAGCGATTCATAAACGATTCGCAAGTACTTAATTAGATCCCATAAACCCAGTGGAGCGGCCAATTAAGCCGCTCCGCTATTTTTTTGACCTTTTATATGTAAGCATCACATCCCACCAATAAACCAATGTTCTACTAACTCAAGATAGTCGGAAGTATGTACTTAACGCAAAGGCCACTAACTACGCATCAGAACCTAGTGGCGACCGGTTTTTGCCAGCTCAATATATGCGTACAAGAGACCTATGCCTAAGGACAAGTAGAGCCCTGCCACTGCAAAGGAGTTAGCAAACGAATAATAGACTCCAACGCCAAAAAACACCCAGCCAGCGACGAGAAGAATGCTTTTGAAGGCTACAAAGTACAGATTATCATTTCGTGGTTGCTCATCCATAGTCAAATGAAAAAGCTCCGGTTCAATCTTCCGAAAAACTTTGCTCATCCTCTTTAGTATCGTTTTCGTAGTCAGGCCAGCCTTCTTTCGGGCATTCCTTCTTGACAGCCTTCTTAAAACGGCATCTTCCCAATCAATTCTATGACTAAACAATCTTGATATAAAGATAGTTAAAAATAATCTACATATTATTAAATAATTGCTTGACAATGTTAAAGTTTGGTTTAATATTGTTTAGAGTTAGATAAATAAGGGCATCTATGCATGACTGAACTATCAGCAGCTACTCATCCACTACTCAAGCTAAGCAATGAAGACCTTTCGATGGTCGCTTCTTTCGTTTTAGCTAGTGGATCTATCAAGGCTTTATCTCAGGAGTATGCGGTTTCTTACCCCACAATGCGTCAGCGATTAGATGGCCTGATTGAACGACTGAGAAGGCTTGTTGACGGCGGTGAGCCTGAGCCGCTTAGTGATTACCTTGCAGATCTTATTGCCAAGGGGCAATTAGCCCCGAGCATGGCGACACAAATCCGATCACTGCACCGCCAGGAGTTAGCAAAGAGCCACCACCGCAAAGCCAATGGAGAAAACAATAATGATTGATATAACATTCATCGAGATACTAAGCACAGTAACGCCATGGTTTGACAATCCAGGCATGGTGGGCGGAATAGCAGGAGGAGGTATAGGCGTGCTTGGGGGAATTTACGGAACGGTCTTAGGAATCTGTTCGCCTAAAGGTAAAGCAAAAGTGCTTGTTTTCACTATGCATTGGTGTTCACTATTACTAGGAGTTCTTCTTTTAATCGGCGGCATTACAGCTTTAGTATCCGGCCAACCCTATAGAGTTTGGTACCCAATCATCTTACCCGGTGCAATCCTAACATTACTCTTGGTTTGTTTCACACCAATGGTTTTCGCTCGCTATCGCCAATCGGAGCATCGACAATTACATGCTGAAGAATTCCGTCGAGGATGAGAGCTGTTTATCCAACGCAATATAGCGAGCAAACCGATAGTTATATCAAGCACATGCCTCAAACGACTATAAAGCTGACAACTCTCAATAAAGAGCAACTGCGCATTGGCGTAGTAATACCCGCTCACAACGAATTAAGTAATATCGCAGCGTGCATAACTAGCTGCGTACAATTTACTGTACCGGGAGATGTTATTATCGTTGTAGATGCAGCATCTACAGATGCAACCTTCAAAAAAGCACAAGAAGCGGGCGCGCAGGTAATTCGCCAACCGCAGCACCATCGTGGCTACGCAGTCGCAGCAGGTGTAAACGCAATTACCAATAAGGTAGATGTAATCCTGATCGTTCATGCAGATATGCAGCTTGCGATCGATACTAGAGACGCTATCGCTAAGTCACTTATTGAAAATCCCCAGGCAATCGGCGGAGTGCTAGGACACAAGATCGACGATTCGCGATCTAAATTCAGACTTGTAGAATTCGGTAACCGTTTCCGCGCTAAATACGGCCAACTTCCCTATGGCGATCAGGCAATGTTTGTACGCATAAAGACCATAGATGAAATCGGAGGCTTCCCGCAACTGCCAATTATGGAAGACCTTGAGCTTGCGCTTCGATGCAGGAATCTCGGCAAATGGATATACCTGGATAAGCCTGTAAAAATAGACGCAAGACACTGGAGACGTGGCGTGGTTCATACAACGCTTCGCAATTGGAGCCTGGCAATCACCTACAGAATCAAGAGAAAAGAGCCTGCTCCAAGCATCCAAACCAGCTAACTAATTTGAACAAATCAAAGCAAAGGCGTTTAAGTTTGCCAAGTTGCTGAAGCGGCCCGATGATAGTTGTGTGAGCAACAGATTATCCAAACGCTATGTCTGGTTGATTGTGCCGCTGCTTCTTGCAGCGGTTTGTTGTGTGCTTGGCTTTATAATCAATACTGATCAGTGGACTCAGTGGTTTGCTCATCCAGAACGTGATCCAATTCCTCAAGTCACCCGTCAAGGCGCAGAGTTGCTTAAGATCATGCTCTTTGTTGCAACATTTGCGTTGATAGTTATTCCTGTTGGCCTTGCTAAATTCTCCAGGCAAGAACCTTGCACCACAATAAAGAAACGAGAAAGTGGTTCGCTCGATCTTTGGATAGTAACCAGCCTCATTGTGCTTGGAATAATCGCAAGAGCTACAAGGCTCGGCGAGAGTTTGTGGTATGACGAGATAGCTGCGTTTACAACCTATGGCGTGCATGAGCCTGGGATAATAATCGGAAATTTGTTTGACGCATCGAATCATATCTTTCACACTCTACTTAGCTCGTTGTCTGTAAAAGCGTTTGAAGATAGTCTTGGCCGTGAGCTTGCACTTCGCTTGCCCGCTCTGATCTTTTCCTTGGGCACAATCGTTTGCATTTACTGCCTCGCCAAAATATCTATTAATAGACGTGCTGCAATAATCGCTGGCCTGCTCATGGCTGCGCTTCCAGTAGCGGTCCTGGAAGGATCCGAAGCGCGTGGTTATAGCATGATGATTTTCTTTACTGCACTCAGCACCTTGCTGTGTGTAATCACAAGATCGCGCGATAAGCCATGGATTTGGTGCATCTACGCTGGCATTTGCGCGCTAGGTGTATGGACGCACTTTGTATTTGCTTTTGTAACTTTTGGACATGCAATCTTGCTAGTTTGGCGTGCAGCTATTTTTCAAGAGTTTGCAAGAGCAGCAAAGGGAATTGCATCGCTTATACTTGCTGCGGTGCTGACGATCACACTCTACGCACCGGCAATGCCTGACCTGATGAATCTGCGCAGCACTTTCATTACCTCTTCTACAAGCCAACCTAGCGTTATTGGAATTGAAGGCTTTCATGCACTACTCCAATTGGGCGGCTCCTGGTATTTTTGGGCCGCGTGGCCAGGCTTATTAGTTCTTCTCATTGGGCTTGCAGTTTTCAAAAAGTCAGCAAACCCTATTTGCCGTGAGATTTGCGTTGCGAGCCTTCTCGGCTTGCCGTTGTTCGTATTGATTGTGCTAATTCTCGATTCATGGATGTACGCCCGTTTTGCTTTATTTTGTTTGCCGGGCGCGGTAATTCTTATTACATTGGGAATCGAGCACATACACAAACGCAATAAGTTCATTAGTTTTGCTGCATTGACTTTTATCTTGGTGCTAGGCGTTAGCGATCTTATCAGTAGGCCGGCCAAGCAACCATTACGTGATGCTGCAGTATTCATCGCAGACAACCAAACACTAGACGGCAAGGTTCTTGTCATTGGCTTGGCCCATCAAGTATTGAGTGTATATACCTTTGACCTCGATTTAACCTACAGCTTGAGGCATGGGATCGACCTGGAAGAAAAACTAAACGATATAAATCCACAATGGATTATTTTGTATTACCCAAACCACTTGACAAAATCCAATAGTGAACTAATGCAAGACAGGGGATATGAAATAGCAAAACGATTTTCGGGATGGGTCGATTGGGATAACGGCGATGTATTGATTTATAAGAAAGTGACTGGTCCATGACTAATCATGCCTTAACGCCTCGATTGGGTCCTGCCTGCTGGCTACAATTGCTGGGTAGATCCCAAATACAAGGCCAACAATAGACGCAACTAAAAAAGACAACACAATCGACCAAGTGGTAAGTTGTGTTTCAAATATCACAGTAGTTTCAAAGTACTGGCGGACTACTTCAAGATTAAGAAACCAGGGGAGTACGCGATCGAGTCCTATCGACACACCCACGCCTAGCAATATCCCCATCAATCCTCCCACCATAGTAAGTGAACCGGTTTCAACCAGGAATTGTGCAACGATATGCTTTCGTGTTGCACCTAATGCTCTTCTGATTCCAATTTCCCGAATACGCTCAGTTACGGATGCCAACATGATGTTCATGATGCCTATGCCGCCAACCAACAAACTGATTGCTGCAACGGCTATAAAGACGATATTCCACACCATTTGCGTTTTCTTGACTTGTTCCAGCAACTCCCAAGGAACAATCACTTTGTAATCTATAGAGTCCGGATGCCCGATTTGAAGCAATCGCTCCACACGCTTAGACGTTTGCATTACCATATCAGTAGTTCTTGCTGTGACATAAATCTCAGCTAACTCAACGCGTTCACCTGAAAACGAACCGCTTGCTCTCTTGATCACCACATCACCGAATTGGCTTGATGCTGAGGTTAGAGGAATATGCACATCCTGATTCCAATCGCGCCCTACCAATGGGGAACTAGCACCGCCCGCTAAACCGATCGGCTTGAGCACTCCGATCACTCGGTATGGTTGTTGATCAATTCGTATTACCGCACCGAGCGGGTCTTGCAATCTAAATAGTTGTCGTGCGACATCAGCACCTATTACCGCAACTGCGGTAGCTGCTCTTAAATCTTCTTGCGTAAGATATCTGCCTCGCGGTTCGAGGCGCAAATTCGCAACTTCTCTAAGCTCTGGCGTAGTGCCAAATGTTTGTGATGTTAAGCGCTGCGATTGATAAGATATTTCCCCGCCAGCGGCTTTAAGCGGAACAACATATGCTGCATCAGTGAGATAATGCTGTATTCTGCGCAGGTCTGACTGCAATAGGCCATAGGTTACAACCAAGCCGCGTTCTTCAGCCGTAAACGATCCAACTTCAGGTGGCTTTATTGAACGTACAATTACATTGGTTGCGCCCAGAGCTTGAATTGCGCGCATGGCTGCTTGTTTATTTCCTTCACCAATGGAGACCATGATTATCACAGCCGCAACGCCCAGGATAATTCCCAGACTAGTGAGGACAGATCGCAGAAGGTGCAACCTGAGGTTCTTAAGGCCTAACCGGATGATTTCTAAAAGGAAGGTCATGAGTTATTTTCAATCAATTGGGCTAGTAAACATATTGTGTATTTGAAAGCTAAGCTGAACCGTTAATCGTACACCAGTTGGAGTGAAAATGGTTGCTGTTTTTGAAATCATTACAGAACATGAGGAGGCTGGTGGATGGTTATATGACTTTCAATCGGTAACTGAGGAGTCGGGCAAACTACAAAAACACCAAATGCATCTTTCCTGGGTTGACTATAATCACTGGTCTGCCACCGGTTCTGACAATCCTCAGAAGGTAGCGGAGGCCGTGCTGGGTTTTTTGCTATCTCGATTGGCAATTTCCGAGCTTCCCGATCGCTTCGATGCCTCATTGGCCCGCAGGCGTTTTGGTGATGCAGACGAGAAGATCCCAAAGATGATCGGCCAGTAAAACAGCTCGCGATAGAGAGAATATTTTTTTCATAATTTTCATATTTTGTGAGATTGGTACTTCCGGGACACGCACATATGCGCGCACGAAAGTGCGTGTGTTTTTGAGGGGGTATTAGTTTGCGCGCGCATACGTGCGTGTTTTGTTTTGATGATCCTTGATTGCACGTTATGAAGGGTGATTTCGGTGATATTGGGCAGTTAGTCAGCACAGCTCTAAAACTCCAAAAAAGTGTCCCTCCCCTCTTGGTTGGACACGCACGTATGCGCGCGCAAAAGTGGATGTTTTGGGAAAAGGGAGATTGAAACACGGATGGGCACAGAGAGCCGCGGAGACAAAATAGGGCTCATGGCTCATCCCTCAAGACTCAGCTTTCAGCTATCAGCTTGCCTAGCTCGATCACTGCGTCCATCAGATTGTCGGCATGGATGGTGAAATGCTCGAAGGTTTCGAGATCGATCGCTTCAAGGGTATAGCCGCACTCCCCTTTGTAGGCAACTATATGGACATTGCAGACCAGGGCCATGGCGTCTAGGGTTTGGTTGGCGGTGATGTCGGACAGGAGGGATTGTAGCAGTGTAAACGAGCTATTGTATCCCCTTAGCCAGCTTGGCCGAGGCTAGATCTTGCACTACACTCCTTATTATGTCAATCTACTGAATCAACCAGAGTTCAGCCGTAAGATAGAACACAAATTTTTTAGTGAGGTTGCTAGTGCCCAACGTACCTTTAACCACCGACGATCTATTTCAACACATTATCAAAATCGGTATTGATATCCATCCGTCGATTGAGCTTGACGTGGAGGGTACTAGGCTCAGCATCTTCTTTGAAGAGGCAAAGAATGCTTGCCCTCACCTGGTGGACAGAATAATAAGCAGCGACACAGAATTCGTCCTATCGAAAACATTTAGTGTAAAGCAGGGTGCTGCAAAGATGAGCGTCCCAACGTTCGCCATGACAGGACGAGGCCCCGTATTCATATTCCCAATCCTCCTACCGCCTCCCGGCGGGGACACAGGTTTAGAGGCAAGTTGGGAGGAGGATTTCACGAAAATGCGGCAATTGTTTGCCCACGCTATTCCGGGGCGAGATTATATACGATGCGGGCTAGTCAGGGAATTATTGTTCAATACGGCGGACGATCGATGCTCAGATTGTATTAGTACACTAGATGCATTCGCTGGGGCCGATTTAGTAGGGGGCAACAGTAGGCGGGTTTATAAAGATGGGCAGTATAATAACAATATCACAATTACGACGGTTGAAATAGCATCAAAGAAGCAACTTGCTGCAGGACCAACAGTCCGAGAAGATGTGGGATTTGGCCTCAAGATTGACCTAGATGTAAATAACATCGATCTACGCACGTTGAATGAAGATGACGTGAATGATATAATTGAAAGAGCTAATAGCCTTTGGCCCGATACATTGCTAGAATACATAGAAGCTGCGAGCAAAAAACAATGACTACATTCATTCACTATTCTGACCCGGCGCTATCACCCTCAATGGGCAGTTCTAGCAACAACCCAGCTAGCTGTCAGTATATCTCCTTGGGATTTGGACCCGACACAAACTCCGAGTTATCGGATGTCCCCCCGAATACCATAAAGCGTAACCCAACTCTACGAGACAGCTTGGATCTTATATATCGTGAGTATGGCGATCTAATGCAACGCCTTTCGGACTGAGTGGGCTGCTCAAGTGCCGCTCTACCTATCGCTTGATGAAGTTGTGGAAATCAATCGTGACGTCATGAAAAAATACGGCGGAGTTTCTCGTATCCGCGATAAAGCTGCGCTAGAGTCATGCATCGCACTACCAACAACAATCGTCTTCGGCTATGAAAGGTTTGGAACACTAGCTGAGAAAGCAGCGGCCTATTGCTTTTTTATTTCCCAGAACCAGCCATTCCAAGATGGAAACAAACGTACAGCATTTGCATCAGCCTTGCACTTTCTTCATTTGAATACCGATCTTCGTCACATAAATGAGATAGAGATGTTTGAGACAATCGTTGCAGTTGCAGAGCACAGCGCCACAATTGAAGATCTCACTAAATTATTCGACTATGGCTGTTCAACACCCGAGCCCAACGAAAATGCCTCATAGGTTGCCTTTTTGACACAAGTTTTCCTCCCCCTTGCCTTCTCCCTAGTTTATGCCAATATCTAAATTGCCACGGACGATCAACTATGCCAATGATCGGTGTAGGAGGCTTCCTGTTGCGCTTCAAAGTCTAGGGAGTTCGCGCATGGCCAAGAGCAATGAAGAACGAGTCCGGTTCGCTAATGATGAGATCATTGGGAAAGGCAACTTAGGTGTTGTGGATGAGATCTTTGCCACTGATTACGTTGCCCACGCAGGTGGCATGGATCATAAAGGCCATGCATTCGTTAGAAGATACGCCAAACTGCTTCGTTCGGCGATTCCGGATGTCCGAGTTGTGGATGTCGCGGTTCTGATGCAAGCAGGTGATATGATAGCCTGGCAACGCGCTTTAAGCGGTACGCATAAAGCTGAGCTGGGGGGTATTCCGCCGACAGGGCAGAAGGTGAAATGGAGAGACATAGTGGTCACTCGTTTTGAGGGCGGGAAGATTGCTGAGGAGTGGACGGTTTCGGAGCTAGCGGGAGAGTTGTTCTAAAAATTTCCCAGAGCATGATCACCGGCCGCTAGATGTTTGCGTAGAAGGCATCTAGGCGTTGTGGAATTATTGCTTCGCGCTGATTTCCGCGATTTGTAGGCGATGCTTGAGGGCTTTGGGGTTTGTTAGCTTATTGCTTTGGGCTTGGAGGGTTTGGGCCAGGAGGATGTGGTCTATGTGGATTCAGGACGCTTAGTGCTTATCCCCTTGGCTTATGGCTCATCACTCATTGATCGTACTTCATACCCGGACCCCACCTGAGGCGGATCTGCGACTTCGCGGAGCCTCAGGTCCGGCTTGTTCTAGCTGATCGCTGATCGCTCTTTGCTCACATTTGACAATTGTGCGCGAAGTTGCGTTTGGAAGAAGCCCCGGGTGTATTCACCCGGGGCTAAATGTGTTTTGGGCTTATGCCATGAGTGGTTGGGGTTGTTCGGGCTGGTGGGTTAAGGGTAAGTCGACGTAGAAGGTTGCGCCGTGGTCGGGTTCGGATACTAATGAAACGGCTGCGCCTAATAAATCCGCAAGCTCACGGCAGATTGCCAGACCAAGCCCCGTGCCGGTATGTTCGCGTGTGTGGCCTGCATCTACCTGGCGGAACTTTTCAAATATGGCATCCTGCATGTCGTAGGGGATGCCCGGGCCGGTATCGGCAACACCGAGGCGAATGCCGGAGTTGGCATCTTGACGGGTTATGCGGTCGCCTGTGATAGTTACGGTTCCCCCCTCGGGTGTGAATTTTATTGCGTTTGTAAGAAAGTTATAGAGGATCTGCTGGAGTTTGCCTGGATCTGTTTCAATTAGTGGAAGGTTTGTGCTTACTTCTTTTACAAGTGTGATGTTCTTAGATTTTGCTTGTGGCCCCATAATTCCGATTAATCCTTCTATGAGATCCGACACGCTGGCAGATTCGATATTTACTTCAAGTCTGCCAGCCTCAATTTTGGCCATTTCCAGCAGTTCGTTAATCATTTCCAAAAGGGATCTGCCACTGGTTAGAATATTTTGGATGTAACGCATACGTTTGGGGTCCGCGTGTTCATCCGCAGATGCGAGTTCATCAAGCACTTCTGTAAACCCAATGATGGAATTAAGAGGCGTACGCAATTCGTGACTGACGTTAGCTAGAAACTCACCCTTTAAGCGATTAGATTCGTATAGCCCAATGTTTGCCTCAGATAGTTCGGTCAATTTAAGATCAAGGCTTTGGTTTAGTGATTCGAGCCTGGCTTGGCTTTGCTGAACTCGATCGAGCATGGAGTTAAAAGCGTCTGCAAGCTCTTCGAATTCGTCACCAGTTTTTATTTCAGAGCGAATTGTAAGATCGCCTGCTTGAACTTTTTCAGTAGTTGCGCGGAGTTTTCGTACCGGTTGAAGAATTATTTTTGTGAGAATGAGGTAGAAAACAAGAACCGCAAGCAAACTGGCGACAGTCCAGTCTGCAAGGATGTAGATGCGGTTTCTTAGCAACATGCCCTCAGCAACTTCGCCGGTTCGATCTATGATTAGTATGGCACTAATGGGATTAGCTGAATCGCCATCAGATGGCTTGGCGGAGTTACTATCAGCCACGGCACCTCTGTTGGATAGCATTTGAGATTGGCGCACTACCCTGGCGTAACGATAAACCGTGTGCTGAGCGACATCAGTAGTGCCGGTGTATTCGACAAGATGTGAATCATCTTGAAATGCGCGTAGAGCATCGCCCACAAATGAGTCACGTTGATCTTTTAGGTCAATTGCATCGACAGAGGTAAGTGCCATGCGCATATTTCGAGGATTTTCCGGATCGCCGAACACTTTTTGGACTGGGCGCAAACGTCCTGTTGCGCGCTCTAATGTGCCTAGCTGGATCTGATCTGTTAACCAGGCTTCTGCGGTTTGGCGTGCCGCTTCGAATTGTCCCTCGCGCACCAGCATTATTGTGCGCACCCAGGGCACAGCAAGTGCAGCTGCAAGAATCATCAGCACGGCAAAGCCAAACAGAAGTTGACTTTTATTTGAAAGACTGATTCCGGTAGCCATGGGGAGAGGGGTGAGTCCTGAGGGGTGAGTCTTGCTAAGAGTTAGTTACGCTTTTTAAGTTTAGCATGTTAAGGTGGTAGGAGTCAGGTTTCAGGAGTCAAGGCTCAAGACTCAAGACTCAGGACTCAAGACTCA
Source organism: Planctomycetota bacterium (assembly GCA_022574595.1). GTDB lineage: Bacteria > Planctomycetota > Phycisphaerae > Phycisphaerales > SM1A02 > JACZRS01. The sequence goes on from JACZRS010000008.1 coordinate 57,816, forward strand.
GGACTCAAGACTCATCCCTCTCCCCCGGCTTCTTCCAATTGTTGTCCTTGTCCTTATTCAAGGCTGTGGCTGCTAAATCTATACAGCGTTTGCAAATTACCGCTTCTTCGTAGAGTGGACTTTGCCAGGCTGGTTCGTCGGCCCGATCAAGAGAAGCTCGATCGTCGCTGGTTTCGAGGCACATTGGGCATGCAAACTGCTGGGGGGCAGCGTCAATTTCGTTAAGAATTATGTCTGTGTAGGCAAGGGTCAGGCATCGGCCACAGATACAGCTTCCCTGGTGGCCTTCGAGCATGGCAATTTCTTCAGTCCACTGGCGATGACAAAAATCGCAAAGGACATCGGACATCTGTACGTTGGATTCGTCTGTGTTGGGTTTACGCATGGTGAAGGATAGGCACCATACATTGAAAGTAATCAAAAAGCTCAAGCGGATAATCTATCGAACTACACTTAGGGCTTTGCTCCGTAGAGTGCTTCATGTTCGCGCCAGAACTGTCTTACAACGGACTGCACGCTATCATGATAGTCCTCAAAGAAACCTACTCGATTCCATGAAGTTGGATAACAATAACGCTCACCTTCTTCGCCGAATTTGCAATCCCAAAATGTTGGTTCTGTGGGATCGATTACACTAAAGCAATCCGGCTCGTAAAGACAAGGATCGCCTTCATCATTAATAATCCTGTACCAATCAGCTTCTATGCCTATGACCCCATACTCCCTCCCGAGAGTGAGCCCAGAGACAGTTTCTTCTGGCCCGATCAATTTTTCAAGTTTTACTTTCATCTTTTTAATAATGTCATTGCTTTGAAGGAGCGGCCTTCTTTGGCGTATTTGCGTTCGAAGTTTGTTCCTACAATCTCACCTTTAGCTACGGATTCAGGTTTAGCAAACTCTTTGCGATCAAACAAATGTTGGTTGCGCTTAGCGTGATCTTCGTACCACTCCCATAGGTCAGCGTGATCGGTCACAATGTGCAGCTTTCCGTTGGGTTCTAATATCCTATGAAAATCTAAAAGAGATTGATCTTGAATCACACGGCGTTTGTGGTGGCGCTTTTTGGGCCAGGGATCGGAAAAATATAAATGAATAACGCTGGCTATTTGGTCTGCACACCAAAAGCGGATGAACTCAGTCGCATTGCTGTAAAGTATTCTGACATTATTAAGCGAATGACGGCGAACACGGTCGGCTGCGTATCTATAAAACTCAGCTGCGTATTCAATGCCAAGGTAATTAATTTCAGGGTTAAGCGGTGCTTGCTTAACCAGGAAAGTCCCTTTACCAGAACCTATTTCAATTTCAAATGAATTGGCCGGTTTATCAAAGAAGTCGCGCGGATCGATATAGCCTTGATCAAACGGTGGCAATTCGGAGTGTAGGATTCCGTAGCCGGTGGTATCGAGTGTTTTTCCGCGTGATAAACCAAAGCTCATGTGGATATTATACGCTATTGATACCCTTATACCCGGACCTTCCTCGAAGACTCGTCAGGTCCGGCTTAGATAATAAAGGTTGCTTGAGCAGGCGAATACTCGATCAGCTCAGCTATGTGATTTTGCTCATCACAGATAACTACTTTGGGTCGATGCTTCAGCATTTCCTCTTCCGTCATTTGCGCAAATGACATGATTAGGAGGTGGTGGCCTTTTTTGGTGAGATTTGCGGCTGCGCCATTTACTTGTACTTGACCTGAACCTCTTTCGCCCTCGAAAATGTAAGTTTCAAAGCGAGCCATGTTTTCGCAATCTGCTATTAACACTTTCTCATTTATGACCATTCCTGTTGCATCGAGTAGATCTGGGTCTATGGTGATAGACCCTATGTAACTGGGATCGCAATCGGTGACGACCGCTCGATGAATCTTGGCGTATAAGATTTCTCTAAGCATTTATTCACCACAAGATCGGTTAAGGCATTAACTGCTTTTTCGTAAAGCTAATCAGTTTGATCGGTTCGCTTCCACTGAATAATCTGCGCATCCGACCATAAGCTCTCTAGATCGTAGTACGCTCGCTGGTCAGGTTCGAATAGGTGGGCCACAAGATCCACAAAATCGACGACAATCCACGTTAAGCTGCCATCGCGGTCGGATCGGAAGGCTGGATTGTTATATTGCTTGCCCAGTTCCGCAAGCTCATCAGCCAGGGATTTCATCTGCCGATCGCTGGTTCCTGTACCAATTAAGACGTAATCACAAACCTGCGACAGGCCAGTTACATCAAGCAAGGATACATCTTCACAGTGCCGATCTTTCAGAAGACGCGCTGCTTCTATTACGAAATTGCGCGTGTTCCTCTTTTCATCAGTCTTGGCATCAGCCTTTGCCATTACTTATTAATCTTCCAATCTCACTCAGTTTGGAATTATCCAATTCCAAGCAATGCCCCAATTGCGGGCGAAAACTTGACGATCAAACCTGCGAACACAACCGAAACGATCGCGATGAGTTTAATAAGGATATTAAGTGATGGGCCTGAGGTATCCTTAAATGGATCGCCAACAGTGTCGCCAATCACTCCAGCTTTATGTGCATCTGACCCCTTACCTCCGTGATGCCCTAGTTCGATGTATTTCTTGGCATTATCCCATGCGCCACCAGCGTTGGCCATGAATATGGCTATGGCGAATCCGGAAGTCAGTCCACCGACAAGCAATCCCATTACACCCGCAACACCTAATATCAATCCCACAACAATAGGAATAACAATGGCAAGGATTGCTGGGATAACCATTTCCTTTTGTGCGCCAGTAGTTGAGATAGCAACGCACTCAGCATAATCAGGGTATTGCTTGCCTTCAAATTCAACCTGCTTAGGCCATTTCATGGGATCCGCAATATCCTCATCACTAAGCCCCTGCTTCTTGTATGCTTTTTTCATGATTGCGAACTGCCTGCGACATTCGTTCATCATCAAATAAGCAGTTCTGCCCACCGCGTTCATGGTTAATGCACAAAATACAAACGCTAATAGCACACCCATAAACAACCCGCCCAGCACGCGCGGATTCATCAGCGTCACATCATAAAACGCCAGCACCTGACTGATCCTGGCTGAATCCGTGGGGACAAGCTGAACCTTACGGTCAGCGATCGTTAGTGAATAAGTATTAGTTGCTTCATCAAGATCATCATAAAAAGTTATCTTGTCTGAAACATCCAATGTTTCGTTGATGTGGCGGCTGGCTTCCCTGGTTGAGACAAGCATGGCGCCTCGCACAGAGTTATCACTTCGAGAAGCAATGGTAAATTGCCCATAGCCTTGATACTCAGCCACATACTGCCCCCCAGCGGTTTCGAGCATTGCTGATGCATCCTGGTCTTTGACAAGCTGCTTGTTTAAGTTCGTTTGAACTACTGTGATATACGCTGCCAAAAGAGCAAGGGCGGTAAGAGCTGCTGAACCAATGGCAAACCCTTTACCCGTTGCTGCGGTGGTGTTACCCAACGCATCAAGCATATCCGTTCGTTCACGGACAATTGGAGGTTGGCCTGTCATTTCCGCGTTGCCGCCTGCGTTATCTGCGATGGGTCCGTAAGCGTCGGTTGCCAGTGTAATACCAAGCGTAGAAAGCATTCCTACTGCTGCAATTCCTACGCCATATAGGCCTAACAGGAAGTTTTCACCCCCGCCTGCCAAGTTAAATGCAAACAGGATTGCGATAACGATTGTCAAGATAGGTATCCAGGTAGAAAGCATGCCTAGCGCTATACCTGAGATAATTACCGTAGCTGGCCCTGTTTCAGTTTGTTCAGCTACAAGCTTTGTTGGTTTGTGTTCGTAGCTGGTGTAATACTCAGTTGCAACCGCAATTATCAGTCCAGCTGATAGTCCCGAGATAATCGAACCCCAAACTCCCCAACCACTAACTTGATCCACGCCTTTAAATAGCCACAGCAACAAACCCAGCGCTAAGACTGCAACGATTGCAGAGGCAAACCAAACACCCGTATGTAAGCTCTTAAGCAGTTGGCCAAATGTTGCATCTTCCTTTGTTCGGACAACAAATACGCCGAGGAGCGAGCAGATAATTCCGATGCCAGCCAGTGCCATGGGCGCAGCTGCAAGTTTCATTGCAACATCTGCCTTTTCGCCACCAGTTCCCAAAGCTGACATACCAAATGCTGCCGCTGCCCCTAAAGCCATGGTTGCGAGAATTGAGCCATAATAAGATTCATAAAGGTCCGCACCCATACCCGCAACATCACCAACATTATCACCAACGTTGTCTGCAATAGTTGCTGGGTTGCGTGGATCATCTTCGGGCATGCCTGCTTCGACCTTGCCTACCAGATCTGCACCGACATCGGCTGCTTTAGTGTAAATACCACCGCCAACTCTAGCGAAAAGTGCTTGAGTTGAAGCACCCATACCATAGCTGAGCATGATCGTGGTTATCTCAACCATTGTTAGTTCAGCACCTAGGATCGAGTTCCATGCAATGAACCAAAGGGAGATATCAAGTAATGCGAAACCGACAACGACAAGCCCCATCACCGCACCTGCTCTAAACGCAATCTTTAGGCCGTCATTAAGTGAGTTCTTGACCGCAAAGGTTGTGCGCGCTGAAGCGTTGGTCGCCATCTTCATGCCGAGCCAGCCACATATACCGGAGAATAGACCAGCAATGGGTACACCGAGCGCAGTCCACATAGTCTGAATCCCGCTTAGCCCCATTAGCAGCAAAATCCCAACCAGCGCCACAAATACGATTGCCACGACGCGGTACTGGCTGGTCAGATAAGCCTTGGCCCCATCACGAACCGCCTGGGCGATTCTCACCATCTCCGAATCACCTTCAGAATGCGCCATAACGCCGCGGCTAAAGATAAACGCAAAGATCAAAGCCAATACCGCACCAATTGGCGCGATGAACCACATAGGGGCGTTGTCAGCAATATCAGAAATATTCGCAAGCAGATGCAAGTTCACGATTGGTCTCTCCAGCAATATTCAGAAAGTTTGTCAAATCAATATAGTGATTGCCAGCCATTAAGCCCCGATCGGGAAGATTCACCCGTCCAGGCCTGCCTGGCTTTATACCAACAGTTGATGGTTATAGGCTTTAAGACCGTGGTCTGGACGGCCTATCCCCTCCACCAGGACGAACAACGCGCGCGACTGACTTGCGCATAGCGCGACGACGCCTCTCCGAGGGCTTCTCGAAATACTGTCGTCTTTTGATTTCCTTAGTAAGCCCCTCTTTTTCACAGAGCTTCTTGAATCGGCGCAGCATCTGCTCAACCGATTCGCCACCACGAGCTTTAATTCTAATAGCCATATATGCTTGCACTGCTCCAGAAAAATTTAGCCGCGCATTAAAGCCTATTTATGTACGTTTGGCAAGCGAGTTTGGAAAATGACTCGAGGTTGGTTAAGTCTTTGCCAAACTTTGGCGGGCATGAGCCTCAAATTATCCTAAAATAGGCTTTAATGTGCAAAAAAATGAGGATCGCAGTCCTTTATAAACCATTGTCCCGATTCACCTTATATGCCACTAGTTATAGATACATACAACGTGCTGCAAACAACCGGAGTCCTACCACCTGAATTGGCGGGAATCGATCTGGAAGCCCTCTTGGCCTTGATCGCTAATAGCAGGTACCGAAACCAGAAAATAACACTCGTCTGTGATGGTACAAGTAAGGGCAGAAAACGCATCAGCCTGGCGAAAACCATCGCCTTGAAATTCTCTGGCCCACACAAAACAGCGGATGACCTGATCGTCGAATTGCTGGATAAATCCTCCCACTGTAGGCGAATTACTGTCGTTACCTCAGATAGAGCCGTGGCAAAGGCAGCTAAAGCTCGGCGATGTGCAACCCTGACCTCACAACTCTTTCTCGAACATCTGACAAATGATGCTCAATCTCAAAATAAAGCCCAGCCAGCGAGTGAGGCTCGATCGCATAAACCTTTAGATGACAAAGCTGTCCAGCAATGGATAGATGAATTTCAGCTTGATGAAAGTGAGCTTCAAAAACCAGCTTCTAAACCACCAACCAAAAAAGCATCCCCCGCATCCCCCTCAGCCCCCGCAACTCCCAGCACCCTCACATTTAGCAATGCAATTCAATCAAAGAAAAGAAAGAAGAAAAAAACATAGGATAAGATGATGGGCGTGTTTGAGATGTTCTTAAGAAGTTGGATGGTGATTTCTCTAGCAAGTTTGCTTGTTGCTACCTGTGGATGCAGCGAGACAGATGATGCGCCCGTTGAAGCAATCACAAGGCCGGCTCAGCAGCAAGACCAATCTAAGCCATCACCCTGGCAGATTATTGATGGTGCAGCTCGGATTGCATTGGCAAGCGAAATAGACGATTCCGAACTTGCGGATGCGATTGCTCAAGCTAAGTCCTCAGCTGAAGAAGCACGCAAGCGCTGGCAAAACGCAACCAACCAGCAACGTTCCCAATGGGCGATTAAATGGGCCGCCCCCACTGTGGATGGCAACATCGAACATATATGGATTAAACCGATCCTGGCATGGTCAAAGTTCCGCATTGAAGGCAGACTTGCAAACCAACCACTAGCTGAGCTTGCATGCGATAAAACCCTAGGCCAATCCGTGAGCTTCCCCATCGAAGAACTTTCAGATTGGGTGTTTATGACTGAGGGATCTGATGATGAAGCCTTGCGCGAAGGTGGCTTCACACTGAAGCTTCTTGAACAACGCTACGGCGAGCCAAAGTAAGAAATAGAAATGAGCTCTTGCCACACAGAAAAAAACATCGCTAATCAGGACCAAATTACCTGTTTTAAGAGAATTGCCTTGAATTCTGTTGCAAATCGCGCGATTATGCCCGATATTGTCAATCGCTCGTCTCAATAAATATTTAAAATTGAATGAGTATTTGTGATTGGAAACGATTGCCCATTAGGCGCAAATTTTGGCAAAATGCCCGCGACAGGTGCCAGCCTGCCGCGGGATTAGAGATTAGTTGTTTGAAGGTTTGGCCCAGAACGTAAAGCATTTAATGCCATAGTTCTCAGCACGAAGTATACGTCCGTCCCTAAGACGAATCGTCTTAGTATGGACAAGTTGGTATCCCGGTCCGGGTTTATCCCGTTTCGGGCGTTTCTTGAAGTTTGTATTTTTCAATTTATAAGTTTCCTTAAAATATGAAATTGGATACAACGATTGAAACATGCGTCATAAGCGCATGACATGATGCAAGTGTTTTCCTTTGATATTGGTGGCCCCCTTGGATAATGTGAATATCTGCTGAGGACGTAAGAAATTCGAGTGACGCTCGACATTTTGTTATCCGTTCTTAGCACTCCGCCCGCCGTGGTACAAACACGGCGGGCCTTATGCGCTGATCTAGCTATCCAGATCGTTTTTCATCAAAATCCTCTTGTATTATCAATCGATTCTCATGGTCCTTGCTCAGTTGCTTTTCCTGCACCAAGTTGGAAATCGTAGAAATAACAACTCGTCTACGATCCAATGACTGGCTTAAGATTCTATCTCGCAGTATCTCGGCAATTTGCGATGAAGTATACTTTCCAGGCTGTTGGCTTACAAACTCGATTACGGCCTTTTGTGGCCTTTGTGCTTGACCTCTTAATTGCGCGAGCTTTCGTAATTGCTGAAATGCCTTCAATTCAATTTCTGCTCGTCTGAGAGTGTTTATCCTTCGTTCCCGCGACTGAATGAGCTGATCGAGATCTTCCAACATGAGTGAGCCTTGCGTGGTCAGAGTTGTCATAGCGGGTACTCCTCAGGTAGTGATTGTTGTTGATCCATGGCTAATAGAGCCTCCTTGTACATACGATTACCGGACCTTCATCTATCGGCATTGCATGGATCTATGGACCATGATTATCTTATAAGATATCCAAAATACCACCATGGGTAGTGCTTCGCGTCAACTTATGTACAATATGGACATGTGCTATAGTCCATCGACTTTTCTGATGGTCAATGCTTGATCCAGCAATGAATACTCATTTTGAGTGAGCTGCATGGATTCTTCTTCATAAGTTCTTTACCACAAAGAAGATACAGCGGAACCTTCGTTTTCGAGACCGCTCTATACGTCATTTGCTCGCTTTAAGCTTCAAAGATATGTCGTCATCTCAATAGATATAAAGAAATGTAGTAATAGCCCCATGCATACTACTTGGTCTTCAGTTGGGGAAAATCAAAGGGGACGGGAGTCGTTATTAAAGACTCCCGTACCCTTTAATTGTTTAATTGATTGCTCTATAAAATATAATCGTAGGGCTGACCTTATTGGCCTGCCCTACGATTACCTGGTTGCAGTTTCGATTCGACCATTCTCGATAGAATCGGAACGGCTTTAACCATGTTGCTTTTCTCTTAAGGGCATGAGCCCCAGTTGGCGAATAGAAGAAGCATGTCGATGATATTGACGCTGCCGTTTTCGTCGAAGTCAGCTTTATCTGCGGTATCCCATTGAGCGAAGAGTTCAAGTAAATCGGATGTGTCAACGGTTCCACTACTATCGAGATCCCATGGACACGCAGGAGCCTCGTCAGCAAGTTGAAACACATACACCGAACCAGAACCGGGGCCATAATCGTAGTCGTCACCACTCGCTGCTATTGCAGTGTATTCGTCGTCCATGGCGATGGCAGTACCGAAATGGGCATCCGCCGTATGGTCGTTTGGAAGGATCTGGTCGATCTGATTGCCGGTAGATAAATCGTAATAATATGCAGCACCAGTGTCGAGCCTATCACTTGTATCATGTCCAGGCGCCCCAACTCCGACGATGTCGTTGTTGATAGCTAATGACCAGCCGAAGTGATCATCAGCTGCGCCATCACTTGGGTGGAGTTTGGCGAACTGATTATTGGTGGAAAGATCGTTCTGATTATTGGTGGAAAGATCGTATAGATAAACGGTACCAATGTCGGGCCTTCTGCTGTCATCATGTCCAGGCGACCCAACTCCGACGATGTCGTTTTTGATAGCTACGGACCAACCGAAGTGATCACCAGATGCGCCATCACTTGGGTGGAGTTTGGCGATCTGATTACTGGTGGAAAGATCGAATAGATAAACCGCACCAGTATCGTTATCTTCACCATGCGCACCTACAACAAGGATGCCGTTGTCGATGGCGAGGGAGTAGCCGAAATGTGCATGTGATGATCCATCACTTGGGACGAGTTTGGCGATCTGATTACCGGTGGACACATCGAATAGATACACCGCACCAGAATCGCCGTGAATGTTGCGTTGAAGATACGCTCCGACCGCTACCACGCCGTTGTCTATGGCAAGGGAGAAGCCGAACAAATCATCATCAGTTCCGTCGTTTGGAAGAAGTCTAGCTATCTGATTACCGGTTGACGTATCAAGAATATACACAGGACTAGAACTGGTGCCAAGGTCGTTGTCTGTCCACGCTGCTATGGCGACCACACCGATATCAGTTGCAATAGTGGCTCCAAGATGGTTTTGTGTCTCGCCGTCGCTTGGGCTGAGACTTGGGAGCGCTAAGCCGGTGGATAAATCGTAACGGTACGCGGAAACAGAGACGCTGCCATCGGGTCCGATTTTAAATGCCGCTACACACACACCACCGGTTTCCATGGCGAGTGAGTTGCCGAAATAGTTAATCGCCACGTCGCTCTCAGCCTTAAGATTATAGATCTGATCGCTGACGTCGGCGTAGGCCGAGGCGGGGAGCAGGACTGTTGCTACTAAGGCAAGAGTTCCTAAAGGCAAGTTGTAAGACTTTGTGTTTTTTGTGAAGTTGTTCATTTGACTGCCTTTCATATTTAGAGGACGGCCTCAAGTTTTTCAAAGTTAGTGACTCGAAAATTCGGACTCACTAGTAACGCGATGAACAGCTGCCAAAAGCGACAAAATTCTTATTATGCCCTTTTATGAGGTCCTGAGAGTGGTTTACAGAGGCGAAACGGCATCCGGCCATGGCGCTTCCAGCCAAACTAAACCTGTATAAGGATGTGAGCAAAAGCAATCAATGGACTGCCGTTGAGCATTTTTAGTTAGGTGCAGGTAACTAATGCTAGATCACCCGGACCCCGCCATAGGCGGATCTGCGACTTCGCAAAGCCTCAGGTCCGGCTTAGTGCCAAGTGCCTTCTTCACCCACAAGGCCCCCAATTGGCGAAGAGGATGAGCAGGTCTTTGGTGTCAACCGCACCACTGCCATCGAAATCAGCTGATCCCCCTGTTCCCCATTGGGCGAATAGGACTAGGAGATCAGCTACACTTACATTGCCTGATAAATCCAGATCCCATGGGCAAGGGGCGGGTTCACAAGAGTCCGGCGTGCCGTTGTGGTTTTTATCTTGTGCGGTGCCATCTGCTATGTCGCAGATATCGATTATGCCGTTGTTGTTGCAATCGTTGAGGCCTGCGAATAAGAAAACTGTACCGGAATTTTCGCCAGAATCATCGTCATCTATCGCACTTATGATTGCTGTACCGTCGCTAGAGGATGATACTGCAAAGCCAAATTTATCACTTATATTGCCATCAGAAGCGGTTAGTTTAGCTTGCTCGATCCACTGCGATGTTTTGGGGTCGTAATGAAAAACGTAGGCTGAGCCGGATAGATTGCCGTTATCATCATCACCGATCGCTCCTATTATTGCGGTATCCTGGATTATTGAAACTTGATTGCCAAATAAATCTCCAGCGGCGGCATCTGATGCTGTGAGCTTCTGCTCCTGAATCCATAAAGACTTGCTTGAATCGTAACGAAAGATATACGCAGAGCCGGATTGATCGCCAGCATCGTCGTTGCCAATAGCTCCGATTATTGCCAATTCACCTCCCGTTGCAAGCGAGAGCGTTGACCCAAACTTGTCCAATATATCACCATCAGATGCAAGGAGTTTCTGTTCCTCGATCCATGTTTTACTTTTCGCATCGTAGCGGAAAACAAAGACTGCGCCGGAATCACCGCCACCATCATCGTGGCGATGTGCTCCGATGAGCGCCGTCTCACCAATAAGACTGATGGAAAATCCAAACCAATCATGTGCTGCAGGATCTGATGCAAATAGTATTTGTTCCTCCGACCAGATTCCCGTTTTAGTATTACGTCTAAAAACATATGCAGCTCCGGAAGACTGAAACACATCGCTATGGAAAATTGCACCGACTATTGCCACATCGCCATAAATTGATACCGATATGCCAAATAGAAAACCTTGAGTAGCATCAGAAGCCAACAATTTCTGCTCTTCGATCCACATTGATGAAATTGGATCATAACGAAAGATGTAGGCTGCCCCTGATTCGCACAATTGATTGTTTTTACAGGCATCATCATCATTCGTTGCGCTAATAATTGCATAGTTACCGTGAATTGCTACAGATGTACCAAAGCGATCAAACGCATCAGCATCAGAAGCAAGAAGTTTTTGCTCCTGCATCCAGTTGCCATTTTCATCAACGCGAAATATATAAGCGGAACCGGCATTGCCCCCTGCATCATCATCAACGTGTGCTCCGATTATCAAAGTTCCACAACTATCAGGGCAAAATGATATCGCTTCTCCAAAGTGATCGCCGGGATCGCCATCATCAGGCAATATCTTACGCAACTCACTTGCACTACACTGCGCATAGCTTAGTGATGGCGCCAAGCAAATAATAATTACTAAACATAAGAAACAGGCATTTATGCTTATTGACTGGGCTTTTAACATTGCAATACCAGTGAGGTAAATCCTGTATTTGAGAAACAAGGCATATGCGATAATAGGATAGAAATCCCATTAACACTTAATGAGTGTAGCACATTTAGGACCCATACCAACACTATAATTCACTCTCCGCGTAGATTATCCTTCTTGCGGAAATATCGCACCTCCGGGTTATTACATGCTGTTTTTAATCTCAGATGACGGCGTACCCGCGGTTGCCAAATTCGTGCAATTGCAGTAAGCAAACTAAAAAGTGAGTCGGAGCGTTATCATCGCTCCGACTCACTGTTATTGACTAGTACACAGTGCCTTTCTTACGGGCACGGCCCCCAGTTGGCGAAGAGGATTAGTAGATCACTGGTTCCTACAGCACCGCGTTCGTCGAAGTCGGCTGAGCCCCCTGTTCCCCATTGGGCGAACAGCTCTAGCAGATCGCTTGTGCCTACGGATCCACTTCCATCGAGATCCCACGGGCATGGATCGGGGAGGAACAGCACGGACGCGGCCGCTAGTAGACTGCCCGAGCCGGGTTGAACCAAAACCCTGATCAGATCACCAGTAACGCCGTCGTAACAAACCACCGAGGCGTTGGCCTGGCTGGCGACGTACATATCCCCCACGCCGTCGCCGTTGTCGTCGGGGCCGAACATAAACCCGTGCGGGTTGCTCAAACCACCGCTACCGGCGGGGACGAAGACCTCACCCTCAAGTCCTGTTTCCCCATTGAATCGCACCATGCTGTTGCCGCCGCCGTTGGCGATATACAGCATGCCGTCGGTGTGAAAAACCAGGCCGCGGCCGCTAAAGTATCCCGCTCCGCCGCTGAGGAATTGATCAATGTACTGCCCGGTGGCACCATTGAATCGAAAGATGATGCCGTTGGCCGCGCTTGTGCCGTAAAACTCGGGCACACCGTCTTTGGTCACATCCGGGCCGAAGACCATGAACTCCGCGTTGTTGTAATTCCCACCCGAGTTCGCGTTGATGAACACACCTCCAAAATTTCCGGTGGGTCCATCGTACCACAAGACCCGATTGAAGCCGCTGTTATTGAGTACATAGAGATCGTCCACACCGTCGCCGTTGCGGTCCGGGCCAAAAACTAGATCAACCGGGTTGGTCAAGAGCGCGCTGGCGAAGATACTGCCGTGGATCGGAGCGCCGGTTATGCCATCATAGCGATGCACAGCTTGGCTCTGCAATCCGATGACGTAGACATCTTCGAGTCCATCGTTGTTTCCGTCCGGCCCCCAGATCATGTTATGCGGAAAAGCCAGCCCGCCTCCGTTTACCGGAACGAACTGACTGATGAAGTTGCCGTTCTCATCAATACGATTCACCTTATGCCCGAGACAGTCGGCTACCAGAATGTCTCCTGCCTGAGCGATGTGAACCCACGAACCCGCGAGCAAACCGGCTCCCAAGAATCCCAATACCCTCAGCTTTCCAGTGCGATTTTTCATTTGCATCTCCTTTGGTTCAGTTATCTTTTGAAGGTTCTTCGTGCGCCCTGCAACGAATGCGCAGCTCCTATTGCAGAAAAGGCAGAACACCCATCGCTAATGGGGAATCCGCACCAGCCGCCCATTTCTGCCGCCAAATCAGAAATTTTTATTTATCGCTGGCGACAATTAATTTCGCTCCATCAGCTGAATTGGTATGCGTCCCTCGCCGTTAAAACGCAATATGGCCACCACGCCCTGCCAAATTCAGTGCCTTAGTGTAAACGAGCGGGCGGTTTGTGAACCTTATAACTTGGGCTTGACGGACCATGTGCCTTTAGTCGTCTTTGGGATCTGTTGGTGGCGCAACACTTCGCCCTGTTTCCTTATATTGGGTCAGGATAGATGTCAGCTGCTGAACCATCTCGGGATACTGATCGTAGAGGTTGGTCATCTCGGTGGGGTCGCGCTCAAGGTTATAGAGTTGCCCATCAGGAGCGTCGGTGGGAACCTTGGCTTCAGGAAGACTCCATCCCCCGGAACCCCGAGCAAGGATGAGCTTCCACGGGCCGAGGCGAATGGCGAATATACCATTGATGCCATGGTGCACCACTGCGCGGTCGGCGATGTGTTCGGAGCGCTGACCTTGAAGCAGCGGCAAAAGGCTCACGCTATCCTCACCGGCATCGGTCGCAAGCTCCTCACCAATGATCGCTGCACACGTTGCCAGGAGATCGCCCAGCCAGATCGTCTGCTGGCAAGTGGACCCCTCGGCAATCACTCCAGGCCAGCGCGCGATGAATGGCACACGGTGGCCGCCTTCCCAGGCATCGGACTTGCGCCCGCGGTAAATGTGGTTTGCCTGGTGCTCGTATTGTGCAGTGGACTTTCGGGTCATCGTGGAGCCGTTGTCACTAGTTACGATGATAAGCGTGTTATTCGCCTGATGGTTTCGCTTGAGTGCATCAAGGACCAGTCCGATCGAGGCATCGACCTGGACCACGAAGTCGCCGTAGGGACCGGCTTTACTGGCACCGATGAACTCCTCGGTTGGCACCACCGGCGTGTGGGGAGCGGTAAGTGGAAGGTAGAGGAAGAACGGTCGAGCGGGATCCAATGCAGCCTGTTCATCCAGGAATTCGATCGCCTTGTCCATCAGTGTGGGCATGACCTGGATGTGCTCAAAGCCGGGTGCTATCGGGCCGCCTCTCCACATGCGCAATCCCGTCGATCGCGCGATGATATCGGTAGGCGCGGCCACGACTTGATCATCTTTAAGATAGCAGTAGGGCAGCATGTCCAGCGATGCTGGGATTCCGAAGAAACTATCGAAGCCGACAGAGTTAGGCCCGTTGGTGACCGGTTTGTCGTAGTCGACCTTAGTCACATCCTCGTTCGAGGCATCGGAGAGGGGCTTGCCATCGAGCGTACTCCAATCCATTCCCAGGTGCCACTTGCCTATGCACGCTGTGTAGTAGCCGTGGGATCGCAGGAACGAAGCAACTGTTGTTCTCTTCGGGTCGATGAGGTGAGGGGAGACGCCCCAGAGGACGCCACGTTTCAGCCGCGTGCGCCAGGCGTAGCGGCCTGTAAGTATACCGTAGCGCGTTGGCGTGCAGACTGCCGATCCGGAATGTGCATCGGTGAAGCGCATTCCCTGGGCCGCGAGTCTATCCAGGTTCGGCGTGGGGATCTTCGAATCCGGGTTGTAGCAAAGAGGATCACCATAACCCAGGTCATCAGCGAGGATGAAGATGATGTTGGGACGATCATCCGGTTCGGCCACCACCGCGTCGGCAACTGTAGTACTCAATAATAACGCTGCTATGGCAAGAAGTGGCATTATTATATATCGCATTGCAGTCTCCAAGGTTTCAGTAGATGCGCGTTGCAGGCGGTGCTACGGACACAGCCCCCAATTGGCGAATAGGATGAGCAGATCGCTGGTTCCTACAGCGCCGCTTTCGTCAAAGTCGGCTGGTCCTGCTGTACTCCATTGAGCGAAGAGTACAAGCAGGTCACTTGTGCTGACTGATCCTGAGCTGTCTAGATCCCACGGACACTTTCCAAGGGGAACGCCGTCGAGGAACAGCACCCACACCGCTCCACGATAAGCACCTCCATCGTCATCGAAGGGTGCTCCCACGGCCAAGCCGGTAATGCCGTCGCCGTCCAGATCACCCAGAGAGGCCAACGAACTGCCGAATCGATCGTCGATATCCAGGGTGCCGGTGAAGCCTCCTTGGGTGTAGCTGATTTTCTGATGGGATTTGACGGTGCCGTCGGTGTTGAGGAACAGCGTCCACACCGCGCCGCGGTTGCAGTAGCCTTTAATAGGTTCACAAGGCCCATCGCTCCCATCGTCGTCGCGTGGTGCGCCCACGGCCAGGTCGCTCACGCCGTCGCCATCGAGATCACCTAGCCTGGCCACTGACCCGCCGAAGAAATCGGAATCGTCCAAGACGCCGGCGAAGCCGCCTTGCGTAGAGCTGATTTTCTGGTGGCTCTTGACTGTTCCGTCGGTGTTGAGGAACAGGATCCACACCGCACCGCGGTTCGACTGAGGTGGGCCGCCCCCATCGTCATCACCCGCTGCGCCCACGGCCAGGTCTACCACGCTATCGCCATCAAGATCGCCTAGCCTGGCCACTGACCCGCCGAAGAAATCGGAATCGTCCAAGACGCCGGTGAAACCGCCTTGCGTGTCACTGATCTTCTGATGCGACTTAACTGTGCCGTCGGTGTTGAGGAACAGCACCCACACCGCTCCGCGCAATGGGCCCCCGTCACCATCGCCGACTACCCCCACGGCCAGGTCACCCACTCCGTCGCCATCGAGATCACCTAACGAGGCCACTGAGCTGCCGAACCGATCGTAATCATCCAGAATTCCAGTGAAGCCACCCTCGGTGTCGCTTATCTTCTGATGTGACTTCACAGTGCCATTAGTGTTGAGGAACAGCACCCACACCGCACCTCGGTTGAGGCCACCATCGTCATCATTGATAGCCCCCAAGGCCAGATCGACCACACCGTCACCGTCGAGATCACCTAGCGCGGCCAACGAGAAGGCGAAAGAATCGTTATCATCCAGCGTGCCGGTGAATCCGCCTTGCGTATCGCTAATCTTCTGCTGCGACTTGACCGACCCGTCTACGTTGAGGAACAGGATCCACACCGCACCGTGATCACAACAGTCCCCATCGTCATCGCCCCATACCCCCGCGGCCATATCGGTAACGCCGTCACCATCTAGATCGCCCAGTACGGCCAGCGAGACACCAAAAAAATCGATATCATTTAGTGTCCCGGTGAAGCCGCCCTGGGTGTCGCTGATCTTCTGGTGCGACAGGACCGTGCCGGGCTGGGCCTGTGCACGCTGGCCGCTCATTATCACTGCTAGCGCTATTAGTGCAACGATGTGTGAACGTTTAGTTGAAACTGAGCATGCGTACATCATTGGACTCCTTGTGCCAAAGTGTGTAGCTTTGGACTTGAGACTAAGTAGGTTGTGATTAGGCAGGTCGAATCCTGGCCTACACACTGCATAAGTGGTCGTACAGTTATACCAATCTTCCCTGTAGAATCGGAATGGCCACCCCGCATATAGATGTTACACAGATATCGTCTGGGCAAGTCTGCCAGAAATACTTAATCAACGAAGAACTTTTCAATACATCGCTGTTGAGTTGGTAGCTGGCTGTGATTACACTAAAAACGGCCGCGCCGGCTTTATTTTATAAGGGTGCTGGTGGGATTTGTGAGGGTAGCTGCACCTACGCAGGGGCAAGCGCTGCGGCTAAACGGGGGTATGGTTTGCTTAACAAAAATTATCTCAGTTCCGACGCGACCAGCCGTCGCTTTGTGCCCCGATGCCTTGATGCCACATTGCCACATTGCCACATTGCCAAAATGGGACGCTGCGCGTCTCCCGCTAAACTTGCTGCTGGGGCTACGCGTGAACCCGTGCCTATGCCATCTTCCTGATGCGCAAAAACGGCGCGTTTTCATTGTTCATACGCACAACGGTTTGACTCAAAGCAGCAGCTACGCCGATAACACCAATTGGTAATTCTTGGGAATAGGGGGATTGTTGTGGTCGTTGTGCGCGCGTTTTTAAGTTCGTTTAAGGAAGTTCGAGCTTGACGGAATTTGAAGATCAAAGAGAGATCATTCGCACAATCCAGATTCTGGACCGCGATGCAGTGGATGAGATTGCGGACACGATCGGGTCGGTAATAGAGCGCTTTCGCCAGGCTACACAGACTCTGACCGCGCAGCTTGATCAAGCACAGCAAAGCAAAGAAGATGCGGATCGCGCTGCTGGTGATTTGCAGCAGAGATTGCACATCGGCGTTCAATTACTAAGAGCACTTGAAGAACGCGGGGATGAGATAAAAGATATTGGCCAGACACTTGATAGCCGTAAACAATTGGCACTCGAAGCTGAGCAAAGGCTAGAGGAGAAGTTTGCGGAATTTGATCAGCGCTTAGGCGAAGCAGTAACTAAATTTGAGCAGCAAACACAAAATACTTCCGATGGTATTTTGGAGCGCACAGTAGCGGTTTCCGAGCTAGTAGAATCCGCAGAAGTGAACGTCGCCCTCATGGCCAGGCGCATATCGCAAGCGCTTGAGCAAACAATCGCGCAACCAAGTGAAGTGCGACCATCTCTTACGCCTCCATCGATTAGTGCTGTAGCTAGTGCTGTGGATAGTGAATCTACACAAATAGATGAGCAGCAAACTGCGGAATCCCAGGTAGAAGCAACCGAGCCGTTATCACAACAACCTTCAATATCAACTGAAGAAATAGATGAGTTGATAACATCTGGCGATGTTCTAAAAAGCGAACTCAATCAGCTATCTACTCTTTGCGAACAATTAAAAACTGCGCAGCAAGCCGCCAAGGCAGACAAAGAGAAAGTTGGCAACGATTTTGTAGATGATGAAAAAGAATTATTACAAGCAGAGCCGTTGATAGACATGCCGGTAACTCAAGCGCCAACGGAACTATACGCTCCTATTAGCAGGCTTAATACACTTTTAGATCAGCTAAAACAAACAACCCTCGATCATCAACAGCAGCGATTTATCAAGGCTGCGGAGTTTGCAGTATCAGGCATGCGCGATCTAGTTGAAACTGTTGAGGGGCCGCTAAAGGTAGATGCCAGAGACTTTGAGCTTGACTCTGAGAACTTTGACTTGCGTGGTTGCATTGATGAGGTATTTGCACTTATTACGCTTAGTGCTGAAAAAGCGCAAATAAAACTTGTTCAATGCGTCCACGAAGATGTGCAATCTTTAGTGCTAGGCGATCAGGGGCGATTAATACGAGCACTAGTTCTAGCAATCGGACAAGCTATCAAGCAGGCCACTTTAGGTGAAGTAATACTGAATGTAACCATCGATTACAAAACCGATGACCTAACTAATCTACGTTTTGCGATAAAAGAACAAAGACCTGCAAACGCAGTAATACCAACTGAAACTGAAACGCAAAGCCAACCTCTAAGCCAAGAGCAAAATGCGTTTAGTGATACAGATTTCTCCAGCGGAGTGTTTGGCAGGCTTATAGAACAACTGCACGGCAACTTTGGTGTTGATGCTGATGAGTCCGAAGGCTTTTCGCTTTGGTTTTGTATTACGTTCGGCAAATCGCTTGAAGTGGTTGATGATCGCCGAGCCCATGCACGCTTGCCACAGGAAGAACTCAAATGCAATCTAGGCGAGGTGATGGATTTATCATTAGGGGGCATGCAATTGCGCTGTAAGCGCGTGCCTAAGGGAGACTATATTGATATTGAACTAACAAGCGAAGATATGACGCTCGACCTCAAAGGTGAAGTGGTTAGAAGTAAGAAGCTGGGCTTCCGTAAATATGAGATCGGAGTGAGATTCCAGGATGTTGATCCGGAAACTGCAAAACTAATAACACAGTTTTCTCTAAACCACTTGTTCCGTCCAATAATGGGACCGGAGTAGAAGAAAGGAGTCAGGAGTCAGGAGTCAGGGAATAGGGAAGAAAAGAAAAACCCTCACCCCTAGCCCCTCTCCCGGGAGGAGAGGGGGACAAGATGCCATGCTGCCTTCTTAAAAAGAAACCCACGGATTGCTATCCGTGGGCGTCTGGGGTTTCACGGATACAGTCGTTGGCTTTGCCAGGGATCTTTTCCATTGCGCGTATAAACTATCCGATCATGTAGTCGTGCATCCTGGCCTTGCCAGAACTCTATGTGAGTTGGGGTTAAGCGATAGCCTCCCCAATGTGGAGGGCGAGGCACTTGCTTTGCTCCATACTGCGAAGCAATCTCCAGCACCTTGGCGTCCAATGCGGCGCGGTTTGCGACTGGCTGGGATTGTTCGCTGGCCCATGCGCCAATTTGTGCCATGCGTGGCCGAGTTGCAAAGTATGCATCAGATTCCACATCATCAATTTGCTTTACCGTTCCTTCTATAATCACTTGACGACGTTCTGGATCCCAATAAAACACCAGTGCAGCATTAGGATTGGCTTTTAACGCAACGGCCTTGCGGCTTCGGTAATTGGTATAAAAATCTATGCCTTGCTCATCTAATTTCTTCAGCAGCACAATCCGAGCCGATGGCCGGCCATCGGGGTCTACTGTACTTAACAGCATTGCATTGGGATTTTCTCGACCCGGTCGCTGCGCCTGGTCGAGCCATAATTGCAATTGGGCAACGGGATCAATTGGGGGATTATCAAAATCCATAGCTGTTTTTGGCTTACTCCGGGGTGTTATGCTGGCCTATAGAAGATAATCCGCGGACCTTTTAGGAAATAGATACTATACATATACAAGCGTCCTGACTTGGGAGGGATCAAGTCATGGTGTGGAATGTGCAATGCTCGCTACCAGAGCCGCACTCAGTGAGATCGGCTCCTTAAAAGCGTTATGCAAGGATCTAGGAGAGTTGCCGATGCACGAAACTCGTAATTTCATACTCGTTATAGCGCTGATCTGTTCAATCATCTGGGCGGTTATAGTATGGCTGGTTTTAGCTGACTCGAGCGCCTCGGCCATCCTTTCGCAGCGCAACGCATCGCTGGCGGTGATCATCGCTAGCGCCAGTTGGCTTTTTTATGCGCTTAAGTTTGAAGACAAGTTGCCGGACCATATGCGTCAGGTGTTAGGGGATATTTATTATGATGTTGATGGTCTATCTTTTATGCCGATCATTCGCTCAAATGGAGAGCAGGCAGAGCTGAGTCTTTATTACCAGAATCGCTACGAGAATCCCGTTGAGGGCATTGTTCATCTTCGCCCGCCTGAGGATTGTTTTGTTATTCGCCCGGGAATGCGTGATGTTCATTTTGCGTTCAAAGCTGATGGCGGAGACTTTGGTGTAATCCACCAACAAATCGCAGTACCCCAGCGCATACAGGGTGATGTAATTAACGTGCAACTTGCAGCAGCGAGTTGGTATCCGCGGAGTCATGGCACAAGGCTTCGCAAGCACACCGGCTTAGGCTGCGGGACTCTGGATGTTGATTGGACGGGTTCTGCGTTTAAAACAGGCGTTCACGAAGTTTCCGGTGAAATTGAACTACATAACCCAGCTATACTTCACCTATCAATGCCGAAGAATGTTTCATCAACCATCACCGGCCAAGAGATTTGGAAGCAGGAACAATTAGTTGCAGGTGCAGTGGGCTAGGCCGACTCAATTTGTCTATTGCCCAAGCGCTAAACCAAGGAAATTACTTACCCGCCAAGGACTTTGATCTTTGTCTTAATCTCATCGTAGAGAGCTGGCAGTTCTTTCATTAGACCTGCAAGTTCTTTTTGCAACGCATCTGTTGACCCGCCATCTGCTTTAGTAAGATTTTCAAGCTTGCTGCGCGCATCTGCGATCTTGCCATCGAGATCTGAAATCAGTTTGTTTAGCGGCTCATCACCAAGAGATTTTGCCGTTGCTTTTGCTGCATCAAGTTGAGACTCTTGTGAATCGAGCTGCTCTTGGTATTCCTTGGTAACAACATCCAAGGACTTTGAAACCACATCGCTTGAGAAACTTGACATTGCAGAGTCAAGCCCCCCAATAGCATCTGACGCTTTATCGTCAGCAGATTCTTCGCCGCCGCCGCAACCACCAAGTAATATCGCCGAAATCGCAACAAGAGTAAATTTTTGCTTTGCACGCATGGTAATCTCCTTAGAGTTGTCTATTTCTAGCTTGATAGAAATCCAAAGTAATCTGCATTATACCTTTAACTAATAAACTTGCTCAGTCAGCTAAATTTTACTTTATGCCAGTTTTGGATATTACACGCATAGCAGCATTAATCATGGAATCGCCGCGAAGACCAGCGTTTTTTCCATATTCGATTGCTTTATCAGGATCAAAGCCAAGCTCGCTGTTTAAGTAAGCTGCCCACATCCCGCCAACGCGATTGGAAGATGCACAATGTATTAATATCCGTGATTTGTGATTCATATCCAGGTCTGCTTGATCTAGAACTTCTCTTAAACGATCAACATCCTCTGGGCTAAATGATGAAGGTACTACAGGAATATGTACATATTTCATTCCCAGAGATTCAACAACTATTGCTTCATTAAAGTCGATCTTAGTTTGCATCTCTTTTATTGAGCGCAAATTGACAACAATTTTCACGCCTCTTTCAGCAAGATCTTTCAGACCTGATTCTGTTGGTTGGCCTGCAAAGTAGACCGCGCCGTTTTCTGATAGTTGCGGCACGCCCACCCAATCATCAATATCGCGAGGCATAGCAGCGAATCTCGAAGATGAAGTTTTTACATTATTCGCTTGGCAACCAATAACGAGCAAAGCTACTGCCAGGGCGACACCCAAGATGATATATAGTCTAATTACCATTACTTAAATTCCTCCATGTCTAAGCTCAAGAAGGTATCGTAGCTACAAGATATTTCTTAGCACTAAAAAAATCGAGCCGCCCTTGGGCGACTCGCTATTAATGTGAAAATTGAGATATCTATAGGTTATTTATTCTCAATATAGACCGAATTAAGGGCCTTGGTTATGCGATCCTTTAGGTCTTCAAGGTGCGCGATGGTATATCGATCAACCTTAGAACCATCAGATTTATGTAAAACACCTTGGACTTGACCGTTGATATCTCGCAGATGATGGGCTGCGAGTGTACTGATCGGTCGAGGCATTCGTCTATCCCCACTTGAAAGACCTATCAGACGATCGACCATGGAACTTTGAAGGTTGCGACGCAAACTTGAGATCATGGGTTTGCGATCATTAAATGCAGCATTAGCAAGATCAGCGTTAAATTCACTGAATACAGCATCGGCTAAAGTTTGCATGACTTCAGGAAGCGTTAGTGCATCAACATCGTCAGCAGTTCTAAACTCATTGTCATACACACGAGTAAGTGTTGTTGGATTCAGCAGCATGGTAAGAGCAGAAGATTGAACCGCAATCACCTTACTGTGAATGGGCCAAGTGGGATCACTGCGATCACCTCTACTTTGATCTGACCACTTATCCACGGTCATATGTGCAAGCAACTCAGGCGTTAAGCCGAATACTTCATCAGAAAAAGCGTTATCGATAACGAACTTAATTGCTGTACGTTGTTTATCAGCATCGACCACTGTCACGGGTTGTCGATCACCGGGATCGCCTTTGCGATCTCGATTGACATACGAGCCACCAACCCAGTTCGCCATCATTGAAAGCATGCGAACCTGCTGTCTAAGTGTGGTACTATAACCGCGTCGAGCATTTGACCAACTTTGTCCATCCTTTACAAATTTGTCGAGGATTCTTTCACGGTGATAGCGCACCAGGCGCATTTGATTTTCAGCATAATCAAGCGGGTTAGAAGAAAAATCGTATCTGCGAGCGAACGGATCAGGCCCCGAAGTATCATCATCGGTTAGATATGCGAGCTCGGGTTCTGAGACACGTTTGAGAACTTCTTTAGTATCGCCAAAGGTGTAGCCATATTCGATCGCCCACATGTCGTATGGACCGATGCCGATCATTGCAAAGTCGCCTTGGATTTCGCCGGACTCCATATTGAAGTTAGGCGGGTTATAGTCCATAACCGAACCGGTCATGGGCTTTTTGCCTTTGATCTCATCGCTATTAATCTGAGCGAGTGTGTAGATGCTGGAAGCTTTGAAGTTGTGTCGCAGGCCAAGCGTATGACCAACTTCGTGGCAGACTAGTCCTGCAAGCAGCGGGCCAACAAACCACTCAGGTATGCCGTCAAGCGTTTCACCTTTAGGTGCATCTCCGCCTGCAATCTCATCGACCAAGCCTAGTGATTCGAGACTAAGTCGACCAAATGCTAATTCACCAGCCAGTCCGTGAGCTGCTAAGCAGAATCGTTGTTCTTCGCCTAGCCAATCTCCGATTTGGGCAAGTTCTTCGCTGAACATTAAAGCGGAATCCATGGGAATTGGGGTCACAACTTCACCGTTAGCGATCTTACGATTGCGTTCCTGGCGATAAGCAAGAATCTCTTTTTGCTTGGCGGGGCTCGAGAGCAAGAGGCGTGGATCCCAATCGGGGTGGTCTTCAAGCCAATCAAGGGTTTCTGAACTGAAACCTTCCACCGCAAGCTCAGGTGCCTGTTCGTGATACCAACCCCAATATGCACGAATCCATCCATCAGTTAGAACAATATCCGCATCAAGGATTTGCCCGGTTAGTGGGTGAGATCGATGCGGGCCGATTGCTGTTGAAATATCATTGTTAAGCCAACGTATGAAGTTGTAGCGTACATCTTCTGGATCCTTATCCATGTGCTTATTGGTGGCTTTGTCCTGGTAGCGAACTTCGATAGCGTTATCAATGCCGATCGCTTTAAAAGCTTCATTCCAATAGAGCAGACCCTGGCGAACCCACCTTCGATACCTAACCGGTACGGTGTGCTCGATATAAAAGATAATAGGTTCCTTAGGCGGGCTTAGCCTTAGCTTGGAATCACGTTTCTGCAAGTTCCAGCGATCGATATAGCGCGTCCATTTTTGATCTTGCCTGTACTTACCTAAATCACGGTAAACCGTGGTGAAATATCCAACACGCTCATCCGCAATGCGTGGCTTATAGCCCGTGCTATTGGGAATAAGACTAATTGAATAATGTAAAGTCTTTAGTATTCCGTGTGCGGGAACTTCGATTGCGATTTCAATATTCTTGGGAAATGCCTTGGCGCTTACTACGCGCGCTAGACGAGCGTTTATACCACTAATTCGGCCTTCAAGAAACGTAGACGCTTTACCAATTAAAAGATCATCCAAATCAATAACAGGCTGGCCGCTAGGTCCAATGGCTACAATCGGCACATCCAGCAAAACTTTATCCGTGAACAAACGCTTAACCGAGCTCTTTGACTGTGATTCACCAGTTGAGCGTGTACCTACTTCAGGGGCAATCAAAGCTAAACGCTTATCGTATCGCTTCCAATAGACATACTTTGTTGGCCCCTGCAAACCTGCAAATACACCACCACTAGCCTGGGTTACAGCAAAGAAGTATTTCTTACTGCTATAGCCTGATGGAAGCTCTGCGAGCAATTGGTTCTTCTTCTTGTCGAGATATACGCCATAAAGCGATTTTGAGCCATCAGCTGTGGAAACAACCTTGGTGTATCCCTTGGATACCTCCGCAAACGGTTTGAAGTCCGGCTTGGGCTTATCTAGCGCTTGAGCGGTTTGTGTAAATACGCATGCGCTCAATGTGGCAATAAGGGTTACTACGATGATCCCAAATGATCGCTTTAACATGGTAAATCGCTCCAGAACTGGGTTTGTAATCTTCAAATCTCCGAGAGTTGCCAACTAGTTATCTAACTATCTAACTCTGGGGCCGATAACGAACAGGCACTATAACACTGGCCGCGCATAGGGTTAGATATTGATACACGTCCAGGCTCATTATGACGCATGAACCGTGTATAACGCAGGAGAAAGGGTAAATATTGCCTTACTAGGGCATTTTTTTAGTGGTACAACCTGCCAAGCTCCGCTGCTTTACCGCAAGTGACGGGCTGGGAAAGATGGCATCGAGTAAAGACCCGTTTAGCCGTAGGGCTTGACCCTACGAGTTATAGAAGAAGGCTCTAGCAAAGAAGCCAAGCCGGACCTGAGGCTTTGCGATGTCGTAGATCCGCCCGCCCAGGCGGGTCGCCTATGGAGACCTGTGGAGGGGTCCGGGTAAAATGTGCCGAAGCTCACCCGCTTTGCCTAAATCTGGTAGCGCAGCGAGAACCAGCTTCTAAAACTAAGGAGTATCTTTCATCTCCCGTAGTGACGTAGATCCCCACCATGTATGAATCTCCGCGCGCAGCCGTCCCGCTTGAATTGCTGGATCAGAATCAGCCAATGCCTGCGCCTGCTCCATACTTGCTACGTCATATATGAACATCCCGCGCAGTTCGCCGCCATCAAATGGTCCGGCAACAACCATCTCTCCGCTGGCGATCAATTCCTTGATTCGGCTTCTGTGGGCGGCCTGAATTTGCTGAACTTCAGCATCGTCACCATCGCGCGAAGGTCCACTGTAGAGAAGTGCCACAAAATACTGACACATCGATGGTGGATCGGGCGTAGCACTTTTTGCTTGTCGCGACGTAGCGCAGCTCACAAATAGTAGTACGACTATCGTCATCAAAGCTATGCAAGTTCTTACCCAGATTCGTGGAGTAAATGTATGCTTATACATGTTTCGGTAGGGTTCTCTTCTAGCGATCATAGATACCTCGCGCTGCAGGAAAGTTTGTCATTGCTCAATTGAATCCTCAAGTATTGATCAGGAAAAATGTTAGCGATTGCCTGAACAACGTGCAAGTATGATGGTGTACTTAATTTCGTTAAAGCGATCTCGAAATCACCATATTACTCAATTAGTTGACATTGGAGGATGTATGGACTAATCAGCTTAGTGGATTTCCTCGTTCTCTTCACAAATTGTGGGCTGTGTCAATAATAGACAGCTAAACTTCAACTGGCCGAACAACTTAAAAATATACTTGCGGAGCTAAATTATGGTCGTACAGGATCAAATCAAATTACAGACATCTGGGCATGGTCATATGAGCAACATCACCGATGACGTTCAGATGATTGTGCAAAATTCGAGTGTAAAGACCGGCACTGTACACATCTTTAACGTTGGCTCCACCGGCGCTATTGGTGCAATTGAATTTGAGCCCGGCTTGCAAAAAGATCTGCCGGAAATACTTGATAAGTTGATCCCCCCAAATACCGAATACGGCCACGAACAAGCGTGGCATGATGGCAATGGTCACTCGCATCTGCAAGCAACACTGCTTGGCCCTTCTTTGACTGTACCAGTATCAGAGGGATCGCTTGTATTAGGTACTTGGCAACAGATTATTCATCTGGAATGTGATGTTCGGCCGCATGAGAGGAAATTGATCGTAACTGTAATGGGCGAGTGAGGCTCGAGTTAACCCGCACCAGCAGCGGTGTATCACCTTGCCCCCTCAGGCTAGACAGGCGGCGGTTCAACCTTTCGTTTTGGCCTGCGCTCTAGTACACCGCTGCAGTTTGGGCATTTGTAACCAAACGCTTTACTGCATACAGCACAAAACGTACATTCATAACCACAAATATAGGCATCACCATCTTCATCTAAAGGCACATCACACTTCTCGCATTTTAATTTCATTTGCAGAGGCACTAACGATATCTCTTAAGAAATAAGTATTTCTTGATTATTAAATAGTAGCGTAAGTGACCAAACAACGGGAACGGCTGCGATGACAGCTAATACCCATGCAAGGCATTTACCTTTTCGATCATTGCTTCTTCCAACAACCTCGCAGATAACAATAGCTAAAACTACAAGTGCGAATTTCAGTACGCTGGCGCCCGCCATTCCGAACCCGCTCATACCCCCCCATGCTTCGATAACCGCTTGTGCGATGGGATTGACTTCCCGTGTACTGCCATCACCAGGCCTAAGAATCATCCAGGTCAGTAACACATCCAGGAATGAAAAGAACACGATCCACATATATGCGTTTTGATATCGCATCTGAGGCAAGCTGAGCCAACCTGGTCGAACCGCCGGATTCGGTCGTGTTTCGACATGGAATTGCTTCGCTTGCCTTGCCATAGCAGGGAATTATAGCTCCATAATCCTGGTGAAGTTGAAAATAGGCTTAATGCCTATGCGGACTAATCAATACTTCGAGTTTTTTACAGGCTGATAATGATATTTTAAGTGTCAAGGTGTTCCGGATGCGTGGGTTATGAGATAATTCTACCTGTTACTATTACTTCAGGATCGCGGATGGTTACTTCAACGACTTGATTGCCCTCAAGAGCAAACTTTATGCGCACAAAAGGCGCACCCGCTGGGTGAAACTCGTGTAAACCCAGATAAAACAGCGTCCGACCAAACCGTTGGCCAGACCGCTTGATCATCAACGCCTTGTTCCTGCGTTGCTCGTAGATCTCAAGATGGTCAAGATCACCTGTACCAAAGTAATAAACGCCCAAATACGATTTTTTCTCGTCGTCCGTTAAAGTCTCGGTCTGGTAGCCGACATCCGCATCGCCGAGGGTTTCAAGATACTTCACAACCTCCGATGCAAGTTCGCCACCCGCCCTTGCATGTGACAATAAGGTGATTCCGTGCGGCCCATGTATGCGCTGTACACCCGGCGAGGCTGCAACTAAGGCTTTCACAACATCCAACTGCCCGAACATTGCTGCTGAAAAAATATTGGGTCTAGCGCCGTGCTCAATGAGAAATGTTGCGATGTCGCGATTACCGGTATGTGAAGCTGCGCCAAGCGCGCTTTCCCAATCGCCATATCCCCAATCCCAGTTGGCCTTGGCCAAGGCTGGACTGGCCTCGACCAATTCGCGCACGCGCTTGAAGTTGCCATGGGAAGTTGCGACCGTCTCGCGCACGATTGCAGGATCCTGTGATGGGAATGCTTCGTAAATACTGGCCGCCGGCTCAGTGCTGCTACCACTTTGGATCGCTGCCGCGGAGCTGTCGATCGCCAGGAAGGTGCATACACCAGCCGCCGGCGCTCCAATTGCGAACGATCTTCGCGTAATTTCCGTAACCATTGGGGATCTCCTGTACGGGTAAATACAAACCGTTAAGGTAAATGCTAACAATTCTCGGCCTGTCCCTATTCGCAAAAAAACGGTAAAAACAACATTCTTTTGGGCGGGTTATGCCTCTCTAGCACCACCAGTAGTGGACAGTGGTCAGACGCAATTAAGCCTTCAACTACCTCAGCCTTAACCACTTGCCAACTATCTTCTCGTCTAACCAACACATAATCAATTCGTCGATCAGGCTTAACATTTGGATATGTTGGCTGAGGAGAACCAGCTTGATCAGCAGTGTCTAGCCAATGTTTGCTTAGCACGTTCATAGGGTCGCTGCTGGGTTGAGAGTTTAGATCGCCCGCCAGAATCACAAGCGCATCATCAATAGGAACCAATAGATCATTGATCTTTTTCGCTTGCGCAATGCGATCGACTTGGGAATCGTGTGCCAGATGAGTTCCGCCAAAGACTAACATTCCAAAATCGTTGGTCTTCACTTGCACAACCAATAGTGCGCGCGGTTCACTGCCATCGCCCCATGGTAGAATATAATTATCAATTGAAACTAGCGGGAATCGTGAAAGTATCGCCTCGCCATATTCACCGCCGGAGTATTCCATCGCAGGTCCATAAGCATAGTTCATGCCGGTTAAGCGCGCCAGCTCCGCAGCCTGATCAACTCCGCTTGCGCGTTTTGTTTTACGATCAACTTCTTGAAGAGCTACCAGATCTGGCTCAAAGGCATTTATTACGTTTGCTATCCGCTGCAGATCAAACTTCCCATCCGTACCCTGGCCATGATGTATGTTATAGGTAAGGATGCGCAGCTGCTGGGGCTTACTCTGCTGTCCACAACTAACAAGTAGCGAAGCTAGAATTACCAGCAAAGTAAGAACGCGGGCACTCATTTAAGATATGCCTCAGGGTCATCGCCGAGAGCGTTTAGCCAAGCGCCGTAGATTGGGTTGGGGAGCATGAACCATTTTGACCCCCATTTGTCTTGATACTGCCTGGTTTGCTCTTTACGTTGATTGGGAGTCATTCCACTTGCGCCTAGTTTTGGGGCAAAGTCGCCTAGGTTGTCGCCGAAGATTTGTAGGATTCGGTATTTTTCGCAGATGAATGATCTGCGTATGCTCTTCTCTCCAGTCCAGCCTGTTTGCTGATTGCGCAATAAAACAAGATCATCTGGGCCGAGCGGCGGCAAGCCTGCGTTTTCTAAATTGGCAATCGTGTCGGTTCGCTGCGGACATGGATCATCATTGTCAGCCCGCTTTCGACATGCACGGTTTGTAAGATAAATCACCGCAATCCCCTGGCGTTTTGCTTCTTTTATATATTCAATTACGCCACTAAGCGCAGTCGCGCGAGCCTCCGCCACCCAATTATCAAAGGAACCACGTGCGATCTGTTCATCTTCACTCATCAATCTCGCAAAGTATGGTGCGTTACTTAGAACAGTTTCATCAATATCTAAAACCACAGCAGGTAAGAGACTTGATGAGATAGTTGGATCACTCAAGTCCTGCTTCTGTTCAAGCGCAGCCGTCCAAGTTGTATCCGCTTTTGCTTGAGCTAATTGCAGCATTGCGCTTTTATAAACTGTAAGGCATGCAGCTTCATACTCTGCAGCAGTTAAAGCCCATAGTGTGCTATTAAGATTAGGCTTGCTTGATTGCTGCTTCTGTTGTTGAGTGCATCCCAATGCAAAACATACAATCGCAAAGAAACAAGCGCCAAAACTAAATATTCTATAGATTCTCAACATCCTGTTATGATCGCACAAGATATCAATGAGGTCAAAATTACCATCTCACTATTTAGCCGCGGTGCTTGCCCCGCGCTCTTTTTGAGTTTGAGCGATAATTGTAATTTTCTAAAAGAGCGCGTCGCAAGCGACGCGGCTAAATGTAGTTGAGACGCGGCTAAATAACGTGTGTTTTATCGTATGGAGTCACAATTGACCATCGTTGCTCCCGCAATCCCTCGCGCAATGGATTCTTACGAACATAATTTATCGCTCTTTGCACATCACTATCGGTATTCAAATACACATTCCAGCCATGATCCGTCCATGGCGAATGCTCTGCAAACCATCCATCTCTACGTAGAGATCTCGTTGCCTCTGATTTACAATGACCGATGGCATGCCTTATGTCTCGCCTTGTATAGCCGACAACCATATGAACGTGAGTAGGCATTACCGCAAGGGCGTGAAGATTATAAGGCGTTTGGCCAAATGCCATTGCAATTACATGCGCTTGATTACCGGTGAATCGTACTGGTTGATACTTCAGCGCACGCTGCATCTGTTTCTTTACATTTATATCATAGGTATTACCCGCAATGGATCGCCTCGTATTGACAGTTGTAGCTTTACCGAATCGGTATAGCTCCCATGAGGCAACAAAGGTTGACCATGATCCGCGCGGCTCGTTGGGAAGCCAGGTTCCGTAAGTAGTGAAAACACTATGAAACGCCAGGATCATGATGGGTATATTCTACTTGATTCTGCGAAGAGCGCTTCGCAAGCGATGCGGCTAAATAGTGAATTTTCTCCATATTTAGCCGCTGTGCTTGCACCGCGATCTTTTTATCGAAGAGCGCTTCGCAAGCGAAGCGGCTAAATAGACGCATCCTGTAATTGCTTGGCCTTTTCATCATCAACGTAATCGCTGTGGCATGAGAGTTTGTTTTCGTTTGAAGAGACGCCGCCCGCTGAAGCGGGTGCGCCGGTCATTTGCTTCTTGGTTTTGGCGGCTAGTTTATGGATCTCAGCCGGGCTTAACACGCCGCGCTTTTGGAGGATTTCTTTTTGTTCGATTGTTAGTGACGCGGAAATCGAGGGTTTATCCCATGCGTAATTTTCATCTTTACCTGAAATGAATTCCTGAATCTCCTTGGAAATGCGCACTGAACACCAATCGTGGCCGCACATCGCGCAGAAATCTGTATCAACGTCAAGATCTTCATCGTGAAACGCTCGTGCAGTATCGGGATCGAATGATAAATCAAAGTGCTTTTGCCAATTGAGTGCTGCTCGAGCTTTGGTTAATTCATCATCCCAATCGCGCGACCCCGGAATACCTAGCGCCACATCGGCTGCATGGGCAGCAATTTTGTATGCGATACAACCTTGCTTTACATCATCTTTCTTAGGCAGGCCCAAATGTTCCTTTGGCGTAACGTAACAAAGCATCGATGCACCGTGGTAAGCAGCTGCGGTGGCGCCGATACAGCTTGTTATATGGTCGTAACCTGGAAAAACGTCCGTCACCAATGGACCCAGCACATAAAATGGTGCGCCATGGCAAAGTGTTCGCTGCAATTTCATGTTGTATTCGATTTGATCAAAGGGGACATGTCCAGGGCCTTCGACCATGACTTGTATGCCATTCGCCCAGGCACGTTCGGTCAGTTCGCCGATGGTCTCTAGCTCCGCAAGCTGCGCATCATCGGTTGCATCTGCAAGTCCGCCGGGCCTTAGGCCATCTCCAATTGAAAATGAAACATCGTATTCGTGCATAATCGCACAGATATCATCCCACAGTTCGTACATGGGATTTTGTTTGTTGTGATGCAGCATCCATTTTGCTAAAAGAGATCCGCCACGCGATACGATTCCTATGAGGCGATCCTTTACGAAAGGCAAATGTTGCCTAAGCAAACCCGCATGGATGGTAAAATAATCAACGCCTTGCTTAGCCTGATTTTCCAGCTCATTGAGAATTATCTGGGCGTTTAAGTCTTCCAGCTTTCTGCCAATGATCATAGAATACAAGGGCACGGTTCCTATGGGAACGGTTGAGTTCTTTATAATAGCTTCGCGACAAGCGTTGAGATCTCCGCCGGTTGATAGATCCATTGCAGTATCGCCACCCCATCTTATCGCCCACTGGAGTTTCTCGATTTCTTCATCTGTACCCGATGAAACTGGCGAAGCCCCCATGTTGGCGTTGATCTTGGTTAGCGATGCTCTGCCGATACACATGGGATCAAGTTTGTATGATAGATGCACCTTATTTGCGGGGATAATCATTCTGCCGGCTGCGATCTCATCGCGCACCTGCTCAGCGCTTAGATGAATTTCGCGCTGAGCGACTCGCGTCATCTGCTCGGTTATGTTTCCTAACCTTGCGTGTTCAAGCTGTGTAACAGGAGTTGACTTCTCACCTTGAGGCATAAAATCCCATGCGGTTAATGGCGATGGTTGAGGCATGCCCGGCGTGTCGGGGGATGAAAATGACAACGGCCCACCTACATCCGAAGCCAGCGCAAAACTTCCGAGGCTTGTGCCTTGCGATTGTGATGATGGATTTGCTGCGCCGATCAGAGGCCTGGCAAAGCGGTCATTTGCAATTAGATTTTCTTGTGGATGAATCATTTGCGAGCGTCCTTTTTAAAAGTACAAGGATCGCCCGGCTTAGGGGATTTAGAGGTCCGCGATCCCTACGCCGGTACGAACCGGATCAGGTTCCACGGGTCCGTCTCAGCTCCCTAAAAGTCGTTGACAACTTCCGGAGGCGCCCCGCGCGAACTGTGTAAGGATACACCAGTACCAATGATCCGCCAAATTACACAATAGTTCCTTGCTGATAAGTCGTTATTTGATACATTGATGATGCATTCCATCTCCCGACCA
The DNA here is from genome assembly GCA_022574595.1 of Planctomycetota bacterium. Classification (GTDB taxonomy): domain Bacteria; phylum Planctomycetota; class Phycisphaerae; order Phycisphaerales; family SM1A02; genus JACZRS01. The sequence continues at coordinate 90,630 of JACZRS010000008.1, forward strand.
TGGAATAACTAAGAACAGGCGATCAGGCCTGGAGACTACAAAAATGAAACTTAAATCAATTTTATGTGCGGCTATATGTTCTATAGCAATGGCCAATGGTGCACTTGCAAACGACTTACTAACCGTAGGCGATTTAGCCAAGCCGCTGAAAATTACTCATTGGCTTAAAGGCAAGGAAGTAACAAAGCTCGAGCCCGGCAAGGTTTATGTGCTGGAGTTCTGGGCTACCTGGTGTGGGCCATGCATTGCTAATATGGAACACCTCTCAGAAGCGCAGGAAAAATATCAAGATCGCAATGTAAAAGTAATTGGACTAAGCGATGAGCCATTACAAAAAACCGTTAAATTTCTTCTAGGAAAATATGGCAAGGCTCAGAAGCCACAGAACGAACGAATCCGCTACGCATTAGCAACTGATCCAGATAGATCGGTTCATAAAGATTATTTCGATGCTGCGGGTCTAAGAGGAATCCCGTCAGTATTCATAATCGGCAAGGATGCACGCATCGAATGGATCGGCCACCCTACGGATATGGATCCTGTTCTTGAAGCAGTTGTCGAAGATCGGTGGGATCGTAACAAACTAAAAGATGAAATCAAAGCCGAGCAAGAAAGTCAAAAAGCATTAAAGGATGCAAGCAAGAGACTTACTAATGCGCGTGAGGATGAGCGGTGGGAAGATATGATAGTTGAGCTTGAAGGTCTTATAGCCTTAGGGCACGATGGTTATATCCCAACAAAGCTCGCAATCATTCTTAGTAAGGTCAAAGATCGCAAGCGCGGCTATGTTTACGCAAACGAATTAATTAAACGTGCATGGGATGACAATCATTGGCTTCTCGCGCAGGTCGCTTACGCAGTAACGCACGGCATTTCAACTGGCGGTGGGAAAGATAAATATATTGTTGATGAAAATATGCGCGACTATGAGCTTGGGGTTACAACTCTAACTCGAGCTAATGAGATTACTAACTGGGAAAGCTACAGCTATTTAGCATCGCTGGCTAAAGTCGAATTTAAGTCAAAGCGATTAAACCAGGCTGTAGAACATCAAGCTATGGCGGTTAAGCAATTAACAGCTTTGGAGCCAAAAATCCAAGTACATGAATTGGATGGTTTTCGCGAACACATCGCAAAGTATCAAGCACAACTTGAGCAATACAAGTTATCTATTAAATAAGAAAATCTGCTGGGTTAATACTCGTACGATTTTGGCATCAGTACCCAAAGGACGATGTACACGAATGTGCCGGGGAAACCTACGGATAGAACTGATAAGAGTACGTATCCGATTCGTACGAGGGTGGGGTCCCAATCTAATGAGCGAGCGATCCCGCCACAGACGCCGCCGATTATTCTATCATTTGTAGAGCGATGTAAAGCCATTGGTTTTGCTCCGAAATTAGTCATCTCACAACTATTATTGGGAAACGCCATCTATTACTTGCAATCGGTCTATTTGATGACTTGAGCCATTCCAAGCGCTCGGCGGAGGTCGATAATTTGGCCTGCGTGGGCGCTATTATGTAAACATACTCGCATTATGAGTTTGCTTAGAGGCGTTTGACTGCCATGAAACGGAATCTCTTCGTCGAGCTTGGCATCGCTTGTGCTGCTAACCGCTTGGGCGAACCGATCGCAGGCAGCTTCGAATATTTCTTGTGCGCGAATTAGTTTTGGATAAAACTCCGGATCGTCGATCGGCTTGGAATCAAAACAAACGGTTTCAGTATCAAAGTGATGCTCATCACCTTTTGCTTGCTCATTAGTTACAAAATCATTATCCGGTAGCGGCTGATTGTCGAAGCGCTCAGCTGCTCGGTTCATGGTTAACGCACAATGCCCTAAGCACCACACAACGTGGTTGGGTAGGTTCGTCGCTTGGGCGGTACGAGTTGAATCGTCAAACCCTTCAAGGAAGCGAATAAATAGCGGCTTGGTAGCTAGGATGAATTCAGCAAGCAGTTGTTGGGATGTCACGGTTAATTCCTTTGTGTGCGCTCTTCAAACGCTTCCCTATCGGGGCGCGGCTAAACGGGTTCTTCGTTTAGCCGGCGGGCTTGACCCGCTGTCTGGGTTGTTCGACGTAGGGTCAAGCCCTGCGGCTAAACATTATGTTGCCATTTATCATCTTTCCAATAGTCAAACTTCATTGTTGTAACTGGTGTATCCGGGAGGAGTTTAGCGGTTAGTGCGATTTGGCCGGCGTGCCAGGCGAAGCTTGTTACAACGCCCATCCAGATATCGAGTACGGTGCATTTGCCGAAGTCTGGATCTTCGACTTTGCGCGTATAATCACTTTCACTCGCAACCTCGAGGCGATATTTAGAAATCTCGCGCACTTCGTGGAAATACTCAATTAACTTGGCTTTAGGAGGATAATCTTCTTCGCTAGCCTTGCGCATCTGGATATTAAAAGGGAACCGTAGCTTCTCGTTTGTGATCATCGATCTCACCCAATTATCTTCAACTTCTGTGATATGCCAAAGCTGCCAGGCGATGCTTTTACGTTCAGTACCTGGAATCCAGAGCATTTGTTCTTCACTAAGAGGCTCGATATTGCGCAACATCATGGGCTTGCGAAACTCGAGGCCGGCCCATATTGATTGAGAGTAGGGAATCATGGAAAAAGGCAGACTCGTTTAGCCGTAGGGCTTGACCCTACGAGGTTATGGAAGAAGTCACTTGGAATTTGGTACTAACTAGTAGAAAAGAGGATAGGAATGATGAATACTCAAATCACTAGGGAAAACCATATACAATAAGGCGATTTCGACGATACAATCGCCTATAGCTGAGTTTGTTTACTACCGTTTGAGGTTTAGATCATGTTTATTGCACGAAAAATAGTTCTAGTGATATTTGGAATCTTGCTGCTAAGCGGGTGTCAAGGACGATTGTCCTCTTCTCGAGGGATTTTCAACTTTGAGGAACTATTCACCGGCCAAAGATCGATCGATGAGCCAATAGTGCTACAAGTGCTGGGGCCTATCGAGATCAATGTCGAATCGTTCGGAGGCGATGTGATTATCAACGTCGATGAGGAACTAACCGCTGCCAAGGTAACCATTACACGAGTCGCAGTCCACGGTGCGGGCCGAAAGGAAGAAGCGGAGGCGTCGCTATCTCAAATTGATTACACGGTCGAAATAGTGCCCGGCGATCTGGGACAGGTGCTGCGCGTTCGAACTTTTACAACACATGCAGAACCACACTTTCAGCGCGCAGATATTCTCATAGAACTGCCCGCAGTAGACGGTGTATATGTGATAACTGAGCGCGGCGATGTGGTGGCAAAGAATATCGAAGGTGTTGTTAAGATATCAAATAATCTCGGTGATGTCAGAGTTATGACTAACCTGCCTATGAAACGCTCAGTCGAAATCATAAACTCAGAAGGCGATATCGAATACCGTGTGCGCGGCGAATCTACGGGTGTGTTTGATTGCAAAGCTGAAGGTGGGCGCGTGGAACACGTTGTGAAATATGGCTTATTTAGAATTGCCCCAAATCGCCGGCGTGGAATACTGCAGGCTGCACTTAATAATGGTGATAATCTAATTAAACTTGTCACACAAGATGGCAATATATTTATTGCGGTGGTCGCAGATCCAACGGATGTCGGGATTTTACTGTTTCCTTAGGGATGCTAACCCATTAGATGCATTTGCGCAGCTTACTTCGATCCACCGCTGAATCTCACAGCGCAATGCTGTGCTGACCTCGGAATCTTCGCCAAGTAATATATCTACATCAATAGTAGGCGCAAGTGTGCGTCGCCAATATGACGGGCGCAGCTTCAATTGCCAAATACCTGATTCAAACGCTTTTAATGAAAACTCGTCAAAGCACTCCCAGGGGCCAGAGGGTTAGCAATCGGCTTCGTTTTCGCAAGGCCATGCCGCTTGCGCTAAGAAAGATTGCCAATTGCCTTTCATTGAAATGTTTTAGGCTTCGTGTTCGCCAATCGGTAATCAAAGGGAGGAATACTATGCATGTCATATATATCAGAAAGATGGGTATTGATCCCTTTACGATCTCAATCACAGTCATGGTAGCGCCAATCACCCCCAGCACGCTTAGGAATGTTCGCACAAACCTTGATGGCCTCCACCGATGTCGCATGATTGGCAGTAGCCGCATGTCTTGGTCATAGCTAAAACCACACTCTGGACATTTGCCGTAATTTGGTAAACTTTCAAAGCTGTATGCGCATTTTGGGCAGTTCTTCAGCCGCAGAATGTCGCGGGGGTAATCAGCCATCATCACAAACCCCTAGGATTTTCGCCGCGGGCTTTTGCAGCTGCTTCGGCTTCTTTGGATCGTGCGAGGTTGATACGCAACTGAATTTCTGCTCGTATCGCCTCGGCCTCATCTTCAGTACCTTTAATATGTGCATTAACAAAGGGTGGGCCTATTAGCTTCCACCATGAAGGGTATAGATGAAGCCGGTAACCGCTAGTGCCATCAGGTAAAAGCATCAGGTGAGAATAGTCACGCCAGGGATAAACTTTCCCGCCAAGCCTGCCTACGCCATCGGATGCAATTATGTAACGCGCAAGTGCCCGGCTACCTGAATCATCACGCCATTTCACATATAGATGAATACCAAAGTAGACCATTGCTGCGAATAAGAAGACCAAACCTATCAGCTCATATGAAATACCAAACGCTCCTCGGAGCATTAAAAGTACAATTGCAATAACCCCGCCATGGATCGCCAATCTCTTCGGGCTTTGCGTAATGCTTGGTACATGCCATCCTTCCAGGATGAACATCGACTCATCATATTTAAGCCCACATTCAGGGCAGGTGTGGCTGGCAGGCAGTGCAGTAAGATCATAACCGCATTGCGGGCAACGAGTTAGGCGAACCCGGTGATGTTCTGGTGCAGTTTCGATAATACAAGCGTACCCTGTAATAGATGGAACGCGAACTACATGATCATTACTTTCGCCAGGCCAAGCGCGATGGCTATCTCTCAAGGGCTGCGTACAAGCTTTTGGAGATCAACGAGCGAAAATCTCTGCTAAAAAGCGAAAATCGAGTGCTGGACTGTGGATGCGCGCCGGGATCGTGGGTTCAAGTAGCTATAAAAAAAGTAGGCAACCAAGGCACAGTTGTGGGTATAGATCTATGTTCAATTGAGCACGTATTTCACGAAAAAAACGTCCACCTCATTCAAGGGGATTTTAGGGATATTCCTTGCGAACAGTTGCTTGGGTATTTACAAAGGGGCAAGTTTGATGTGATTCTTTCAGATATGGCTCCTCATACAACGGGCGCTCGGCCTACGGATCACCACGCTTCGGAAAGATTGTGCCACGACGTACTCGACCGTTGCAATGAATTGCTGGCTGAGAATGGCAATCTTGTAATGAAGGTTTTTGAAGGTGAAGCGTATGCTCAGCTACTTGGGAGAACCAGAACGCTATTTAACAAGGCGAAAGGATTCGTCCCCAAAGCATCACGCAGTCAATCAACAGAAATCTACATCGTATGTCACGGTTTTATTGTTAAAGATTCTGCTGAGATTGATAGTAGCATTCTAAGCCCAAAGTCAGACGCTTTACCTCGACGCAAACCATCGCGCGGATGGAAAAAGTAAGTTACTCATAACGCGCTAATTGCGCCACACAATAACATATTAATGCGCAGTATCTGCAACAAAGCGCAATGGCTACCGATTCCTGCACGCTGCGATGAGTAAATTCCCCACTGTTTTACTTGGCGCGATATTTGCATTAGCAATGTGGCAATTTCTTTTTATGGAGTAACGGTATGCAAATTGATACAAGTTCTATCGCTGACAGGGTCAACCAATTACGCCCAAACATAACTACTCGATCTCAGATGTTTACTCAGGCAGCTATTAATAACCCAAATAAGTCTCAAACCGACGCATTAGAAGATTCTGCTGCTAAGCGTAGAGCTCATTTCGCTGCGCACGCTAACAAGTCTACAGTTGCTTTTGAGCAACAATCAGGTGTTGGTCCATTCGAAAGTGAGCCGGGAAACCCAATTAATTCGCTCTTTGCAGATTGGGGAAAATCTGATTCCAATTACGATCTGAACTCTGATGGGACGGTAAATACCCAGGATTTATTGTTGCTGCTTGAGAAGTTAGCGACCCCGGAAAATCATGGTGACCGCTCAATCGACCCAGAGCCACCAAATATTACTCCAGTTAATTCGGATATCTCAGATTCACAAACTGATAAGCCCAACAATCGCATTGATGCGCTATTGGCTGATTGGGGAAAAGCAGATTCCAATTATGATTTTAACGCTGATGGGACCGTAAATACCAAGGATTTGTTGATGCTGCTTGAGATGCTAGCAGCCAATGAAGGCCCCGTTGATCCGACAGTAATAACTAATCCCGATACTAGTGTTTCACAATCTGACAAGCCCGACAATCGTATTGATGCATTAATGGCTGATTGGGGAAAAGCGGATTCCAAATACGATTTCAACGCTGATGGGACAGTAAATACCAAGGATTTGTTGATGCTGCTTGAGAAGCTAGCGGCTAAAGAGAATGCTGCTGACCCGACAGTAGTAACTAATCCAGACACTACTGTTTCACAAACTGACAAACCCGAAAATCGTATTGATGCACTACTAGCTGATTGGGGAAAAGCGGATTCCAATTACGACTTTAACGCTGATGGGACAGTAAATACCCAGGATTTGTTGATGCTGCTTGAGATGCTAGCCGCCAATGAAGGCCCTGTTGATCCGACAGTAGTAACACTCGATACCTCAGATTCACAAACTGACAAGCCCGACAATCGCATTGATGCGTTAATGGCTGATTGGGGTAAAGCAGACTCAAATTACGATTTTAACAATGATGGAACTGTAAATACCCAGGATTTGTTATTGCTGCTTGAGAAGCTAGCTGCTAAAGAAAACGCTGCTGATCCGACAATAATAACTAATCCGGATACTACTGTTTCACAAACTGACAAACCCGACAATCGCATTGATGCGTTAATGGCTGATTGGGGTAAAGCAGATTCCTTTTACGATTTTAACAATGATGGGACCGTAAGTACTGAAGATCTGTTGATGCTGTTTGAGAAACTAAGTCAGTCTAATGGGATGCCGGGGGATGTGACACCAATAGCCGATCAACTATTTTCCGCACCCGCAGACACATTCTTGAAACCTGTCAACTCAGCCGACGAAGATGCAAATTCCAAGATTCAGCGGATCGCTAGAGGACTTACTGAAAAATTGTTCCGTCTGACTGATCAAGATCAAGACGGAAAGATAGGCGCAAAAGAAGCGGGCCACGCCAGAACCATCTTCGACAAGCTTGATTTAAATGGTGACAGTCAAATTGATAAACTGGAACTGGCAAATATGATCCAGGACATGTTGATGGGGAAATTAGACTTTGCAGACTCAGCAAACCTGAATAAATTCATTCATGAATCTATGCGGCCGTTAGCAGACCAAGGCAACCAATTCACCTCTCAACCAGCCCACCGAGACTCGCACACATCGGTCAGCGCTTATCAGAGAGTCAGCACTGACCAGGCAGCCAACCAACTTTCACAACGAATGGCTAATAATGGGGAAGCTGAGTTGAGAAAGTTTCTAGCTACCAGCGATTTCACCAATGTGCAAAAGAGATCTATCTTAAGCGAGCTTCATAATCTGAACATGGGAAATTTGGGAGTTAACGTAGTAGGCTAATACAGGATATGAGTTCCTGGCTAGATGCGCAGTACGAGCCGCAGTTAAACCTGCGGCTCGTTCTTTTTTTCTATTACTCTCTACTACCAATTTAGATCATCTTTGATCCGGCCTTACGCGCTACCTCGACGATACGATTGGCTGTGCGTACAGCTGCAAATCCCGCTTGAACATCAACCCTAGGCTTTGAGCCGGAACGTACAGACGCCAAGAAGTCCTCGATCTGTAACTTCAGCGGTTCACCATCATCAACTACTAATGGCTCGATGCGCACCATACCCAGGTAGTCAAGATGCGATAAGTCTTCGCCAGCTTTTAACCTAGTGCGAATTTGCTCAAGCTGCTCATCATTAGCTTTCTTCCTCACAACTGTTCCGCTGCGCTTTACGAAATCTGCGGATACATAAGATTCTTCACTAATAAGTCTGATTTTGCGTTCGGTTTTCATAGCCAGGCGACTGGCTGTGACATTTGCCACGCATCGCACCCCATCATCTCCAGGCGGAAAAGTTAATCTAGCGTTACAAACATCCTCCGCTTCACCTAGAACCGAAACAGCATTTGCCTGGATATCTTCAGGTTCATTGCCCATTAACATCATCAAAACATCGAGATCATGAATCATCATGTCAAGAACTACGCCCACATCAACACTACGAAACGTCATGGGGCTTACACGATCGATTTCAATAAAGCGCGGATTAATGTTTTCAAGGCTGCATATTGCTCTTGTCACCGGATCGTAACGAACGATGTGGCCGACCTGCAAGACTGCGCCACTTCGACTTGCAGCTTCAGCGATGGCTTTAGCTTGCGCTTCATCAGGCGCAAGTGGTTTTTCAATCAGGCATGGAATATTTGCCTCAAGCAAAGGTTCTGCAAGAGCCAGGTGATGGATGGTCGGGGCAGCAATGCTAACTGCATCAACTTTGAGCTCTAGTAATTGATCAAGAGTTTGCAGGCCGGGCACCCCCCACTTTTTGCTTGCCTCAGCACAGCGTTTTGGATCTGGATCAACAACTGCTACCAGTTCCACACCTTCTGCTTCCCCATAAACCCGCGCATGATGAGATCCCATTCTTCCTACGCCTATTACTGCACACCTTAATGCTTTATCGCTCACGTGTTCTCCTTGTTATTTAGATCCGAAGACGATAGCGGGGAAACCTGCTCAGGGTTAGCAGGTATTTGAGAAAGTTCGATTTGTTCAGGCGTTTCAGGCAGCGGGGCCGGCCTCGGAGCCATTTTTTCTCTTAACGCCCGATCTTTTGCTGCTTTTTCTTTGGAATGCACAATTGACCAATCAACGGATCTGCTAAGCGAGAGCAATCCTACAGGAAACGCAAAAAGCGAAGCCAGCAGCAAGATTACAATAGGAAGAAGAAATAGAGACGCCAAAATAATTGTAAAAGGGCCCATTGAAAAGATTATATTTGAGAGGAAAACCGCTAGGGGGATTGATAGTAAATTACCCCAAACCGCAAGTTTAAACAACATTTCTGCAAATTCATCGCGTACCCAATCAGCGAACCTCGCCAAGAATAAACACAGCCCTACCAGGCCTATCAATCCGATTGCAATCCCTCCGAAGAAACAGACCAAACTTAAGTACCATAAAACACCGGAACGGACTCCAGAAACAACAAAATAAACTGCAAGTGCAGTAAAGACCCAACCGAATTGAAACCATCGTGCAACAAAGCGCAATTTGCTCTCTTGTGAAAAACCGTATCTTGCAGCTTGCGCTATTTCAATGGCTGGGGTTAATCTCCAAACCGCAAATAGCCAAAATATAATCAATGCTAATAAAAGCAAACGCACGGGAATTAGTGTTGATGCAAGCTTGTTGTAAAATACTAAAAGTAAAATGAAGCCCAGCATTGAAAATGTTGCTGCCCAGGCGCTAGCTCTAAATCTCTTAATTACCGGCAGAGGCATATCGTGAAATGGTAAATCCCCATCACCGCGCAATGTAATAGGCGTCCCACATTCAGGGCAAGCGCCGCCGAACCGAAGGCCACGCAGGTTATAGCTACACTGATCGCAAGGCAGATCGCCCGATACCGGGCCACCTTTCATCGCAGCACGATACTTCAGATATTTGTTGCTTAGAAATTGGCCCATGAGCTAAGCATCCTAGCCAACCAAATCAAACAGCAACAACCTCAGATGCGTATGCCACTGCCTTTTTATACATTTTCAGGCCCAATGGTTGCTCTACCTTTGCTGAAGCGTCCAATCTGCCCCAACGTGGATGATGAGTCCAGCGAGTGTATCTTTCAGGGTGAGGCATTAAACCCAGCACCAAACCCGAAGCATCGCAAATTCCCGCAATATTGTCTTGTGATCCATTAGGGTTATCAGCAATAGTGTAGCGAACTGCGATTTGGCCGTTATCTTGAAGCTGCTTTAGCAATTCGGGGGTTTCCGCAATAAACCGACCTTCACCATGTGCGATAGGCAATACGCTTGTTTGTTGAGGAATTTCCAAATCATCCGTCCAAATACATTTAGTTTGATTTGGAAATTCGACATCACACCAACGATCAACAAAACGAGCGGATGCGTTTTGCGCTAGAGCGATGGTTGGCTTGGGCGCTTGCTCCGGCCAGGGTTGACCCGGAGCTGGACCTGGCAATAAACCAATTTGCGCTGCGATTTGAAAACCGTTACACGGCGCGATGATGGGCACACCTCGTGATACTGCGCGCACAAGCGCAGGGTAAAGTCGTTGCCGCATTAGCGCAGCCATGATTCTTCCCGCAGCAATCGCATCCCCGTAACTGAATCCGCCCGGCAAACCAATCAATTGAAATTGATCAACAATCGAAGGATCATCAAGCAGTTGGTTCAGGTGCAGCGATTTAACATCCGCACCCGCCAAGGTAAACGCATGCACAACTTCGCGGTCACAATTAATCCCAGCAGTAGTAATAATCAGTGCATTAGGCATAGAAGTAGGGGTTAGGAATCAGGAGTCGGGGTTCAGGGTTAAGAAATTATATAGAATTACCAATCTAAGGTACCGCGCCAAGCTGCGGACAGAGACTCAAGTGTCCAAACGCACTCTTTGTCGTCAATACGCAATGTTTGCTCATTGCGTGTTTCGCCAATTATAACGAAGGGCATATCCGCTAATGTCGTTTTAACCGCATCTATATTACTTGATGAAACTTCGAGAACATATCTGCTTGGTGATTCGCTAAATAATGAAGTCTCCGAGCATTCAAGCGAAGCGCCAATTCTGCCTGCAATACACATCTCAGCGATGGCTACCAATAGCCCCCCATCACTACAGTCGTGTACGGAATCTACAAGACAATTATTTATTAATGAATGAATCGCATTTGCGTAACGCGGCCCAGCTTTAAGATCAACAATCGGCACACTTTGATCATCACAACCGAACATCCGTGCATAATGTGATCCGCCAAGTGTGTCTTGAGTTTCGCCAACAATTATTAAAATACTTCCCGCACTTTTAATATCCATCGTCACGCACTTATTAATATCTGGCACAATCCCCATACCCGAAATCAAAAGGGTTGGCGGAATCTTTATAGTTTTGCCATCATCTGTTGCGAATTGATTGTTCAGTGAATCCTTGCCAGAGATAAAAGGCGTGCGGTAGGCTTTGGCTGCGTCGTAACAACCCTCTGCTGCTCGAACTAATCCGCCGAGTTCAGCTGGGTTATCACAGCTCGGCCAACAGAAATTATCGAGAATTGCAATGCGTTTGGGATCAGCTCCGACACAAACTAAATTGCGCACACATTCATCGACCGCTGCGATGGCCATTTGATATGGATCATCACGTAAACCCGTTGCCAGACCATTTCCTATCGCTAAGCCACGCGTTGAATTCAGCACTGGGACAATAACCGAAGCGTCCGATGGACCATCACTATTAGCGCCAACCAAAGGCGTAACAACTGATGAGCCTTGCACCTCATGATCGTACTGACGAATAATCCAATGCTTGGATGCAATATTAGGATGAGCTATGAGCTTGAGTAGCGCTTCGGTTATGGATGGTTTAGTTTTACTAACGCTTGTAGGAGATACAGAATAAGACCAAGTTGCCTGGCGTGTAGTCTTTGGCAAACCGTCGTGAAGAAAAGCCATGGACAATCGTCCAACTTCCGTTCCTTCATATAGCAGGATCAATTCTCGATCAACCGTGCCAAACTCACCTAGATCACACATCTGCACATCATGCAGATCACAAATCGCTTGGAGTTTTTCGATATTGTCTTGCTCAACTGCAAGTACCATGCGCTCCTGGGCTTCTGATATCCAAATTTCCGTTGGGCTTAGTCCATCATATTTGAGCGGAGCTTGTTCGAGATTAACTTGTGCGCCGAGTTGTTCTCCCATTTCGCCAACTGCACTGGAAAAACCACCTGCTCCGCAATCCGTTATCGAAGTAAACAAGCAGCCATCTTCATGATCGCGGGCTTGGAGAATCGCATCCAGCATTTTCTTTTCAGTTACTGGATTTCCGATTTGGACAGCATGGCTGAACTCATCTGCATGAACATCGGTTAACTCTGAAGAGCTAAACGTAGCCCCATGAATCCCATCACGGCCGGTCCTTCCTCCTAGTGCAATAATCCTATCACCCGGATTTGGATCGCCAGTAACCTTATCGCGTGGCATAACCCCGACACATCCGCAGTAAACCAGCGGGTTGCCTACATAATCATTGTCAAACCAGACCGCACCATCTATTGTGGGGATGCCCATGCGGTTGCCGTAGTCGCGCACGCCTGAAACAATTTCTGTGAGGATTCGTTTGGGATGCAAACAACCGGTTGGCAAGTTTTCCGCAGTAAAATGATCGGGATAACCCACACAGAAAACATCTGTTGCCGCTATGGGTTTGGCAGCTAATCCGGTCCCGATTATGTCTCGGATGCATCCGCCTATTCCTGTCGCTGCTCCGCCATAGGGTTCGATTGCAGATGGATGGTTGTGGGTTTCAACCTTAAAGCAGACTGCAGTTTCATCATCAAAAGCTATTATGCCTGCGTTATCAACGAACACGCTTAGGCACCAATCGATTCCATCAGCCATTAGCTCTTTTGTTGCAGCTGCGATTGTAGATTTTAATAGATTGTTAATCGTCACCGAGCCATCATCATTTACAACGTGGCCGGGACGATTGCTCATATCAATTGGCGCAGATGAATCATCTTCGCAATACCTGATCGTCGCTTTAAGGGTTTTATGCACGCAATGCTCTGACCAAGTTTGAGCGAGTGTTTCCAGTTCAATATCATGTGGATCGCGCCCAAGCTTTTTATAGTGCGCTTGGATTTCTTGCATTTCTTCAAGGCTTAGAAACAAATGCGCTTCGCGGGAAAAGCTGGTTAGCGCTTTATCACCCATCTCAAGAAGTGGAACGCTTACAACACGAAGTTCATAAGGTGAAGTTTTCGGAAAAGCTTGGGGATGGTAAGGTTGATTGTGGATCGCATGTACAACTGGGTTTGCCAAGCAGCTTCGAGCAACCAGCTGCGCGGTTTGGCTATCTATGCCATGCATGTCATAGCGTTTGCCGGTGCGAACCTGAACATCGACACCTAGAATTGAACGTATCGCAAGTTCAATAACTTCCGCATCCGGATCCATAACCCCCGGAAGTGGATGTACTTCTATTAGTGATTCGCCGATCAGTTCTGCCGAGCCAAAGGTTGCACTATCAATTACAACATCAGCGAGCAATTGGTCCGCAAGCATCTCTAGCTGTTGCTGGTCGATATTGCCTTGAATGAGATAAATCGCAGCACTGTCGATCTTTGTTGGCTTACTAGGAAGATCCAGCGACATTGCCCGCTGGCGCGCAGCTTCACCGATCGGATCTGCCTGGCCAGCCTTGGGACGAACTTCTACTCGAAAAACCGTATTAGTTGTCATAAATTTCCGTAATAGAAGATAAAACTGAAAGCGGGGTCGATACTATGGTTGTACTTGTCCTTCGACCAACCCCAATTTTCAAAGCTAGCTGCTAAACCTTAACAATTGCATTTACTTTTATGAGTACAGAAAAACCTTTGGTTCAGCTTTATACAGATGGTGCATGTTCGGGAAATCCCGGGCCGGGCGGCTGGGCCTACATATTAAAACATAATAAATCGGGCAAAGAATCTGAAAAGGCTGGCGGTGAGGCTTCTACAACTAACAACCGCATGGAACTTTCAGCTGTGATCGAGGGATTATTAACACTAAAAAATCCTTGTGTGGTTGAAGTGTATAGCGACAGTCAATATGTATGTAAGGGACTTATGGAGTGGATGGACGGTTGGAAAGCCAAGGGATGGAGGCGTGGGAAAAAAAACCAACCAGTCCTGAATACCGATCTTTGGAAGCAGCTTGATGAATTAAGAAATCGCCACAAACTTACTTGCCACTGGATACGTGGGCACAACGAGCATCCTGAAAATGAAAGATGCGACCAATTAGCGGTCGCAGCTATTGAAAAATATAAATAGTACCTTGCGGGTAATTGTGCATAACAAGCTGCAATAAACCTATGATCCGATTATGCACAGCAGGCAGATTATTCTTTATTCATTAGTTCTGGTTTGGATAACCCAATTTGCGATAGGCTGCCAAAAGCGCATACGAACTTCGGCGCCCAGTGCTGAGGTTGTTACTGAGGCTGAGCAATCTACTGTTCAGTTGGATGAAAAAGGCCCGGGCGCGGACTTGCCCAATGCGCTAAACTCCGCCAAGGCAGCCGCTTTGTATGTTTCAAGCCTGCCAATAGTGGATAACTTGTGGATTCTCAGAGAAATAGGCCTTCACTCGTCGCTTTATAGAGCCAGTTATGAGAGGAGGCTTGGGGACGCATCACGCGGTTTCTTACTTGGCCGGCCCATGAACGCTGATATTGGGGCGTTAGCGATTGATTTGGATGAGTTTCGATTGCGGGTATTGGCTGAGCTCAGTGAGCTTGGGCCTCCAATTGAGTGGGCGATTAGTAGCTATGACGCTGTTGGAGCTGTTGATGGGTTTCATGGCGCTAGAAAAGCTCCGACTCATCTGGGTTTTCGGATAATTGAGCGAATTGATGACCAGGCGACGGTCCTGGCTGAGATCAACTCGCAAACACCAAGGGCTCGCTCTGTACGCCAACTGGTCTCCTGTACCTTCGATGGTGAGCAGTGGCGGGTTAAGCCTCTGGGGTTGCGGACGGTTTGGTGAGGTAGAGATAAGAATCATTGCTTTAGGTGCACTGGCTACCTAAACTCCGCGGTCCAAATTATTCTCGGAGATGTTGTTTCTATGCCAACGATTAATCAGCTTGTTAGAAAGCCCAGACGCACACCTAAAGCCAAGAGTAAGGTGCGCGATATGGACGCTTGCCCTCAAAAACGAGGGGTTTGCATCCAGGTAAAGACGGTTACGCCTAAGAAACCTAACTCAGCTTTGAGAAAAGTTGCACGGGTCAGGCTGTCCAACGGCAAGGAAATAACAGCATACATCGGTGGCGAGGGACATAATCTTCAGGAACACTCGATTGTCCTGGTACGAGGCGGACGTGTTCGCGATCTGCCCGGCGTGCGATACCACGTCGTTCGAGGTTCACATGACTGCCTGGGAGTGGAAGGCAGAAAGCAAGGTCGCTCAAAGTACGGAACTAAAAAGGGCAAATAAGAAAGTAACTAATCTTTAGGTACAAAAAATAATCACAGGCAAGTAATCGCAGCCTAAAACCCAGACATGCCCCTAATATCGAGGCTGCGGTGAACAAAATGCCCAGAAAAATAAAAAAAATTTTCCATGGCAGATGAGCCAAAATAGGGAGTTCAGGTAAATGGCTGGCAGAATTACGAAATCGGAAGAGCAACTACGTCCAGACCCTCGTTTCAACGACATAGTGCTGTCAAAGTTCATCAATTGCGTGATGTATGGTGGAAAAAAGGCCACGGCTCAACGAATGATGTACTCAGCTTTGGATGAGATTCAGGCTCGTTTGGACAAGGAAAAGAACGAAAACGCTCCAAAAACGTCGATTGAGGTCTTTAGGCAGGCTATCGACAATGTAAAGCCAGGCGTGGAAGTTCGTTCCCGCAGAGTCGGTGGAGCCAACTATCAGGTGCCTATGTCTGTCACCGCCAAACGCCAACAGAGCCTGGCATTTCGCTGGCTTATCGTTTCTGCAAGGAGCGAAAAGGGCAAACCCATGCATAAAAGGTTGGCTCGAGAGCTATATGATGCCGCCCGTGGCGAAGGAAAGGCCATGACAACCAGGGAAAATACCCATAGAATGGCTGAAGCAAATAAGGCATTTGCCCATTTTGCGTGGTAGAATTCTGTGGTATAATAATCACAGTTAAAAATGATCCCCCTTTCCCGGCCGTCAGCGTGCTATGCACGCGGCGGCCGGATTTTTTTCTAACCCCCTATATCAGCTGACTCTGCGAAATCAACATCGCTCCTTGTACCATGGATCTGTGTTCACTCTCTTTCGCACTAATACATTTGCTTGCCTGCTCTTGTTCACTGCTGCAATTACGCTAACTTCACAAGTCGCAATTGGGCAATCAAGAAGTGCGCGTAAAGCAAAGTCAACTAATGAACATGCGATAATTAAGGAAGCGCGCAAGCTACTTATAGCTGAAGCGGAACAAGCAAAGAAGACTGAACAATTGCCCACGCTTAGCGCAGACTTTGCTAAGCGATTTAATAAACAAATATCAGCTGAAGATTTAACTGCTGCGATTCTTGAGCGCGTGCATAGTGATACTTTTATCGATGCTTATGTACGTTGGCAATTTACCAGCTTTGATCCAGCCCTCCCTGATTTTACCGATCAACAATTTGCCCAGTTCATGAATAACATTCCTAGCTTTATTGATAACCCACGCGCTGATTCAGAAACTGTCTATTCAATGAAACGCCTCTCAAAATCAGGCAGGCTGCCCAACAATCAATGGCTTCAAATTGAGGAATTCGTAAACACGCTTGATAATCAAACGCAGTTAGCGGAAATGTTTAATGAACCTGCGCGCTCGTTCGCTGATTGGGTACAAAAAAAACTTGGCAATACCGGGCATCTGCCAAGGCTTTGGCTACTCGCTCGATGTGCAGCAACCATTGATGCTGGTTGGTCTACTCAATCTATTAAAACCAAGATCAGTCGACAATTTACTGATAGTGTTAAAGATGAAACTTTTACTTCCGATCAGAGGCGTCATGTAATTAAACAAGCGCAGCGAATAGTGGATCGTAAGCGAGTATTCGTTAATGAAATTACCTACCTTGCAGACGGTTCGGTGCGCGTAACTTTCTCAACCTGTACGGTAACCCAAAAAAACGTAAAAAACTGGTCTGACCGATTAGCTGGAATCAAGCCTCCTTGATGTACTCCCTTATGTATTATCAAAAAGCTGGCCCTTTATATCACTCCTATTATTATCCTGATGATGCAAGGAAATTGTAAATCACTACATCTTGGGCCTGCTGTTCTTCTAATTGCATTATTGCTAACAGGAGCAGCAACTACAACTTCTGGGCAAACACAAACCAGAAGCCCAAATGCAGTTTTAGCGGAAGCTATTAAGACCTTGACAGACGAAGCTCAGCAAGCCAAGGAAACGCAGCAGCTACCTCGTCAAAAAGCTGATTTTGCGAAATCTTTCAAGCAAACCTTGCCAACTGAATTAGTTGGCAGAAAAATAAGCCGCCAGGTCAATCGTGATGATTTTGTTGATGCTTACGTACGCTGGCAGCTTACGAGTTTTGACCCGACATTGCCGAAGTTCAAGGATCGAGAGTTTGCTAGATTTGTAAATTCTCTTCCAAAGCTGCTTGATCATCCGCGTGCGGATGACTCGTTGCTATCAGACATAAACAAAGCTATCAGGGCTGGGGTATTAGATGAAAAATCTCAAGAACAACTAAATAGCAAGCTCACGGATTGTACGAAAATGACAAGTGTTGCTTCAGCTCTCAATCTACCTAATACGCGCTTGAGGACATGGATACTCTCGCAGTTACCACAGACCGGAGCTAAACCCATACAGCTAAAACTAGATCAGTTATCCAAAACAGTACAAGCAGGTTGGCCCGTCGATAGAATCAAAACGCAGCTTGATAAGCTTTTTGAAAAAAGTGATCGTGATAGAAGTTTTACAATCAAGCAGCGACAAACCGTTACAAGACAAGCACAAATGCTCATTGGAATGAATCGGGTCTTTCTTGCAAGAGCGAATATTACAGATGGCACAATATCAGCAGATTTTGACGATAGTGGCGTTTATGATTTTGAAGTCAGGCGATGGATCAGAGCAATACTGCATAACTGACCTTGGAGCGGAATCTACGTGACTGATCTTTCTCGATATCACAGGCAAATGCTCCTTGAGGATATTGGCCAGGTTGGTCAACAAAAACTCGCTCAATCGCACGCACTTATTGTTGGTTGCGGTGCATTGGGGACAGTAATCGCTGACTCTCTCGCTCGAGCTGGTGTGGGAACGCTAAGCATTGTTGACCGCGACACGGTTGAAATAACCAACCTGCAAAGACAGGTTCTGTTTGATGAAAATGATGTCTTAAAGCAAATTCCCAAAGCCCAGGCTGCCAAAGCCAAGCTGGCAAAGATTAATTCGCAGATTAAGGTAAACGCTCACGTTACTGATTTTTCCTTTAAAAATGCCCAGCTGCTAATTGAAGATGTAGATATTCTGCTCGATGGACTTGATAACTTTCAAACTCGATATCTGTTAAATGACCTGGCTGTGGCCAACGGCCTACCTTACATCTATGGCGGAGCAGTCGGGACAACCGGAATGTCCCTGGCGATATTGCCTCATTCACACGCTCGTAAAAATAAATCACCCCAATCATCAGTTTCCTGGCCAGATGAATTATCCACCCCTTGCTTAAGGTGCATATTCCCGGAAGCGCCCCCACCTGGTGCAAGTCCAACTTGTGATACCGCAGGCGTGCTCGGGGCAGTAGTATCAATTATCGCATCCCATCAAGTAGCTCAGGCAATCAAACTGTTAACCGGAAACATGGATCGACTTGATCGATCACTACTTTCAATTGATGTTTGGCTGAATCAACACAGAACTTTGGATGTATCTACAGCACGCAATACAAGTGATTGTCCATGCTGCGTCAAAGGGGAATTTGAGTTTCTATTTGGCCAAACCGGAGGCGAGGCAACTTCACTTTGCGGACGCAACGCAGTTCAAATCAACCCACAGAAATCTGAATCAGAACAGCCCAACATGGATCTATCTTCAATAGCTCTAAACCTAAATAAGCATGGAACCTTTACGGTAAACCAATACTTGCTGCACGGACAATTCACCAACGAACAGGGAAAAAATGGCATTCCGGTCGAGCTAACCCTGTTTCCCGACGGCAGAGCGATTGTAAAAGGGACTGATGAGCCAGAGTTCGCCCGCTCGATCTACGCAAAATACATTGGTAATTAAATTAGGACACTCAAACAATATATAGCCCCAAGGACATCCCTATGGCTATTAGAGTACTTTTCTACTTCTGAAAAAGGCTCAAGGATCCTAGCAGCGATACACTATCAGCATGACTCAGGCTCCTCTAGCTAAGCCTCATTCTAAGCAGGCCGCCGACTCCCAGCCGCATCAGGCTGAGGGCGGTGTTGTCGCTATTCCAAAAAAAACTAAACCAGTTACTCTGCGCACCATCGCCAAGATGGCTAAGCAAGGTGAAAAGTTCCCTTGCCTCACCTGCTATGACGCGACTACCGCAAAGTGGCTGGAGCGAAGTGGTATTCCAATACTACTTGTTGGTGACACTGCTGCGGAGATGATTCTTGGTTTGCCTAGCACAATCCATGCTCCACTTGATTTCCTGATAACAATCAACGCTGCGGTAAAACGAGGTGCGCCTAATACCCTAGTCATGGCCGACATGCCCTTTATGAGTTACCAAGCAGATGAGGCGGAGGGTATAAGAAACGCAGGCCGCTTTATGACCGAAGGCCTGGCAGACGCAGTAAAAGTTGAAGTAGATCGATCCTTCACTGGCCTAGTAAAAAAGATGGCCCGTGCAGGTGTTCCTGTTGTAGCGCATATTGGAAGCCTCCCCCAGCGCGCCAAAATGCAGGGTGGATATAGATCAGTAGGCCGAACCGCCAAGCAAGCACAAGCGGTTGTTGATGATGCATTAGCTTTAGAGGAAGCTGGGGCGATAATGCTGCTTCTTGAAGCCTGTCCAAATGAAGTATCAAGCAAGATTGTCGAGGAAACATCCATACCCGTAATCGGTTGCGGTGCAGGCCCAGCCTGCCATGGCCAAATTGTGGTCTTGCATGATTTATTAGGCCTTACAGATTGGCAGCCAGCCTTCGCAAGGCCCATAACCGCTCTTGGCAAGCAGATTATTCTGGCTGCGGATCAATGGATTGACATGGTAAAAACATCCAAACTTGGCGAACATCCCTACAAGATGGCCGAGGGAGAGTTAGCGAAATTCAATAAATTGGGCAAAAACCACTCTTCTGGAGCGCCAGAAGGCTGATTCATAGCAATGTGAACCGAAATGTACCCTTATGCGTATTTCTATTCGTACTCACATGCATTGTCATGCATAATAGAGGGCAGATGAAACCACGTGCCGCGTATCCCCAATGGTTAGTGAGCTTTTAGCCCAAATAACAAGAGGAAATTTTCTATGCGCAAGCTGCAAAGCTACGGTCCGAGCATAATCGTCCTGATTACCGCGGTCGTGGTACTCATTGGAGGTCCGCTTGCAATTGAAAAGCTAACCTATGCGCACACCAGCGCGCGGATTGTCCAGGCAAGTCAACGCTTAGACAACTCCACTGTCCTTGAGCAGATGAACCAGGCTTATCGTGATATTGCCTCTTTAGTCGAGCCATCGGTAGTTCATATTAGTGCTGAGGCAGAAATACGGGATAGGTTTGGCATTAGACAAGTAAATTCCGGCTCAGGCTGGATATTCGATGTAAAAGGTCACATTGTCACAAATTACCACGTAATTAAAGATGCCAAACGAATCCAAGTCCAACTACATACAGGCAAACTCCGAGATGCTCAAATAGTTGGCTTCGATAGATTCACTGATATTGCGGTAATCAGAATCCCATCAGGAATGTTACATGAAGCTGTCTTGGCCTCTCCTGGAGAAACTGTTCAGCAAGGCGATATGGTATTCGCCTTTGGCTCGCCGTTTGACTTCAGGTTTTCCATGTCATCCGGCGTGGTATCAGGAATGGGCAGATACGTCGGTGTAATTCATGATGAGCGTGAAAGATGGAGCGGTTACGAAAACTTCATACAAGTTGATGCGGCGATTAACCCGGGAAATTCCGGCGGACCTCTAACTGATATTCGGGGTCACGTTATTGGCATGAATACAGCGATCGCAACTGGTGGAAAAAGCTCTCTTACTGAAGGGCAATTTGCAGGTATCGGCCTGGCAATTCCACTATCAATGATTCGACCTGTCGTTGAGCAAATTATTGATAATGGCTTTGTTGCAAAGGGATATCTTGGAATCCATGGTAGAAAACTTTCAATAAAGGATATCCAGGAATTTGAGAATCTTGGCTTCGCCGATGGGCTTGGGGTTATGGTGACAAGTGCAGATCCAGATGGCCCCGCATTTGCTGAGGGTGTTAAAACGGGAGACATTATTACTCGCGTTAATGAAGAAGTTGTTGATACACTTAATCAGCTACAAGCTGTGATTTCGTCAATGAGACCTGGTGAAATCGCGAGGCTTAAATTGTGGAGATATGAATACGAAACCAAGCAAGGCAGAACCATGACTATTGCTGTACCTTTAATTCGAATGGATTCGGCAAGAGTTACCGGCTTTTTGCCGAATGATCATCCCAAGGACAGCTTAAGGGAATTGGGTATTGCACATTTGACTACTTCTTCGCTAAGTATTGCAAAAAATATGAACGTACAATATGTAGCTGGTGTAATGATTGAAGCAATTGTGCCGGACTCATATTTAGAACAATATGCAGCCCCCGGCTTTATCATTACTCGCGTCGGAGACAAATCCATACGAAACGTCGATGAGTTCTTTGACGCTATTGATCAATACAATATCCGCAACGGTGTAGTATTTACGATTAGGCCCCCCAAAGGTAGAGCTTTTCCAGTGCGATTAAAAACACCCTAACGCTACATTTTAATTTTTAAGCAAACTGCGTTACTATCTGTGTGCTATGACCCAAACTGGCTCGAAAGATAACGCTACAAAAACATCCAAATCACCCCTTTTAGATGTGCAGGATCTTTGTACGTTCTTTCCTATTAGAACCGGCATACTTGGACGCGTGACCGGACATACAAAAGCAGTCAACGGCGTGAACTTTCACATCAATGAAGGTGAAACGCTGGGACTCGTCGGCGAATCAGGCTGCGGCAAAACCACCGTAGGCAGAACAATCCTCAAGCTTATCCCCGCGACCAGTGGAAAGGTACTTTACAAAGGCGTTAATCTCTTTGAGTTATCTAATTCGAAGATGCGCTCGCTACGAAAAGAACTACAAATAATTTTCCAGGATCCCTTTGGTTCGCTTAACCCCAGAATGCGCGTTGGGAAAATCGTGGGCGAACCAATGGAAGTTCACAAAATCGCCAGCGGTAAAGAATTACAAAAACGCGTGGGAGAATTATTAGTTCGATGCGGCTTATGGGCTGAAGCAGCAGACCGTTACCCACACGAATTTTCCGGCGGACAACGACAACGCATCGGCATAGCTCGCGCACTAGCACTAAACCCCAAACTAATTGTCTGCGATGAACCAACAAGCGCGTTGGATGTTTCCGTGCAATCACAAATTCTAAACTTACTAGCAGACCTGCAAGATGAGTTTGGCTTATCCTACCTGTTCATCAGTCACGATATGGCAGTAGTCCATCATATCTGCGATCGCATAGCAGTGATGTACCAAGGTAAAATAGTAGAACAAGGAACACGCGACGAGATTATTAACAACCCCCAACACCCATACACCCAAAAACTATTATCCGCAGTCCCCAAAGCGAAAGTTTAGCGGGTGACGCGCAGCGTCCCTCCCCTATTTAGCCCCAGGTGAATACACCTGGGGCGAAGAGCGCCCGCAATCCAACAAGACATCAATTCCGCGAAAATCATTGCATGCCAACGTCATTTACGGTAATCAACAGCATATATACATTGTGCGCTCTTCGCCCGCCGTGTTTTCACGACGGGCTAAATGGTGGTTTAGCCCGATATTAACTATATAATATGCAATTACCAATTCAGGCTTGATTACACAATCTATTAACTCACGCTAATATGCTTCATCATGCGCGCTTATCTTGATCTATTGCAGCACACACTCGACCATGGCGTTGAAAAAAACGACCGCACCGGGACTGGTACGAAAAGTGTCTTTGGCTATCAAATGAGATTTGATCTGGCTAAGGGCTTCCCATTAGTAACCACCAAAAAACTGCACCTTAAATCAATCATCCACGAACTGCTGTGGTTCCTGCGCGGCGACACAAACACCAGATACCTAAACGAAAACAACGTGAAAATCTGGGATGAATGGGCCGATGTTAACGGCGATCTCGGACCTATCTACGGCCAGCAATGGCGTTCATGGCCTGCACCGGATGGCAATAAAATAGACCAGATCAGCAATATTATTGAAGAAATAAAAAATAACCCAGATTCCCGCAGACTAATCGTAAATGCATGGAATGTTGCGGACCTGCCACTAATGGCCCTTCAACCATGTCATGTTCTGTTCCAATTTTATGTAGCACAAGGTAAACTCAGCTGCCAACTCTATCAACGTTCTGCGGATTTATTCCTGGGTGTGCCTTTTAACATCGCTTCTTATTCGCTGCTTACATTGATGATCGCTCAGGTAACTAACCTCAAGCCGGGCGAATTCATCCACACTTTCGGCGATGCGCATTTATACAACAATCATCTTGATCAAACTAAAGAGCAGCTATCACGCAAGCCACACGATCCGCCAACTATGCATATTACTAGTAAAGTAACATCCATATTTGATTTTAAGTACGAAGATTTTGAGCTTGTAAATTACAACCCACATCCACGAATTCCTGCAACGGTGTCGGTATGAAAATCTCAATCATCGCAGCCATGTCGGATAACCGCGTTATAGGCCGCGATGGAGGTCTACCCTGGCATTTACCTAGTGATTTGAAGCGCTTTAAGTTTTTAACCATGGGCCACGCGGTCATCATGGGGCGCAAAACATTCGAATCGGTAGGAAAAGCTCTGCCCGGGCGACGCTGCATCGTTATTACAAAACAAAGTGACTATAAAGCTGACGATATTCTTGTTGCGCACAGTCTTGGTCAAGCTCTAAGTCTAGTCGGCAAGACCGAAACAGAAGTATTCATCCTGGGCGGCGAGAGTATTTACAATCTTACTCTTGATATCGTAACGCATATGTACTTGACAGTCGTCCACGCTACCATCAACGGCGATACTCTCTTTCCAAAGTTTGAGATCGATGACTGGAAGGTAACACAGGATGAAAAGCACGAGGCTGATAAAAAGAATCAGTACGCATATAGTTTTCGTTCGTATGAGCGCGCAAAAATAAATTGAAGATTAAACTATTTATCGAAGCGGTTCTGATGGAATAGTAACTAATCCTACTAACGGCTCAGTTTCGGAACTTTGGATTTCAACTAATCGGACAGAAGTTGGTTCATCTGATCTCCAGAAACCGCCTGCATTAAACGACTCACCTCTTACATCATAAAACTCCCAAAGCGAAACATGCACAGTTTGGCCTACGGGTAATGATTCCAATCGGTGAACGTAGCGCTGATTTATCCACAGATCAAAATCGTTAAACGACCGAGTTGTCGCGTTTATGATTTCAATGGAAGTTTCATGTCTAAAGACCTGGATGTTCACGGAATTAGTGTGATGAAGTTCATCTGGGTATAGCCGCGTGGCACGGGCGGGATCGTATCGAACACCCTCGCATCCGCTAGCACAAAGTATTAATGTGCCTGCCAATACTCCAAGAACTATTGGTTGTCGCAATTGCTTTATCATCTTGCGGAGGAGTTTAGCATAGTAAGCAATTGCTCGCTTAAAACGGGTCAAATGTGCAATCAAACACTTGCATAAAGGGGTTTAACAACCTCTGCTGCCTAATGCAGCAATTTTATCTCATCACGAATTTCACGCAACCGAGTCATCGCAATTGGTGAAAAACCTGTTCTTGGCGCTTGATGCAGTCTGGCTCGATTGCGTTCTTCAGGATCGCCCAGCCCAGAATCGCGATATTGTTTGAGCAGCGACAAAATCTGGTCGCGAACTTCTTGAGCGTTTTCGATCCCACGAAATACGCCTTGATGCCCATGCATATGTGGAAACGCGCTTGCCCCTTTGTGTGAATCCTTCTTACTGCCCGCACCGCCAGCGGTTTCGACAATAAGATTTGATATTCCAAGCAAACGTTCAAGTGGCCCTTGGTGAATTTTCAGATTCTGAACATTGGCGAATGTAAACGTAGCTTCGTGTATTAATAGTGCGCCTTCACGGATTCTCAGACTACGATCCGTGATAACGTAATAGCGCATGTCATAGTCAATCCTGATTAGAAAGTACTTTGCGATAGCAAACAAAATTGTTAGGCCAAATATGCCATAACCAAAGACAAT
The DNA here is from genome assembly GCA_022574595.1 of Planctomycetota bacterium. Classification (GTDB taxonomy): domain Bacteria; phylum Planctomycetota; class Phycisphaerae; order Phycisphaerales; family SM1A02; genus JACZRS01. The sequence continues at coordinate 116,015 of JACZRS010000008.1, forward strand.
GCCCTCCCATGAACCATCATCATCTGAATGTCGATTCAATACGAAAGCAAATTCTCCAATTAGACCAGCCGCAAGTCCTATACCCCAAACAATGATTTGATATTTCAGGAAGTTAGTCGAAGCGCGAAACACTTCAACCGAATCTGGTGAACCGATGGGTGGCTCGGGTGGTTGGGTCGGTGCTTTTAATATCCTAAGCATTAGAGCTTTAAGAGGTTTATAAATCATTGCTCGCCCCCACCACCCGTACTACTTTGCCTTTGGCGCAATAATCTTATCTCATCACGTATTTCGGTCAGCAAAAGCGTCGCAGCATCATCTTCCTGCTGAGAATCTATTTCAGAACCATCAATTATTGTAGGCTCAGGTTCACCGAATCTTGCGCCGCGCATTTTGGTATATAAAAAATCGCGCAGTAATTCATATTCTAAAATCCCCACAATCGACATTTCAGCCGACCCGCTGCCTGATGCAGTTTGTATTTGCACTGTTGCTAGTCCCAACCAGCGTTCGATCAAGCCACGCGAAACGTGAATATCCTGGATGCGTGCGTAGGTTAGATTGATTTCCTTGCGCCAAAGTAACCCCCAAGACATGGCTATCCCTTCTTCATCAAAACGGTAGCGCATCGTGTAATATTTGAAATATGAAACCGGTAAAACCACGAGAATAGCAGGCAAGGCCAGTATGCTACGGATTATGTACAATGTCAGCAGCTTGGAATCCGGCCTGGTGATTGAATAAATCTGTTCGGGATTAACACCTGTCATGTATTGCCTCAGAATCTGCCTCGGTAGATTATTGATTGGCTTTCTTGAAGCCACACTTTCAGCAGCACCTAAAATAACATACTTTCGTCCTTAGCATGATTTTAGGTTCTATCATCATCGGCAATGTCCATCATTTCGCCGCCAATTCTACGGTTATCACCAAAGCAGACCACTCACATAGAGCAGTTTGCTCAAAGTCTGAAGGTCGATGAGCGTATAGAAAACCTCGTACCCGGCTTTGATGTGCCCTTTTTCCAGGCAGGACTGGCGGGGTATTCCGATGCTGCGATGCGCTTGGTTGCTCGTCAACATGGTTGTCCGTTTTGTGTAACGGAAGCACTGCTGGATATTATTTTAGTAAATGGTGGTAAAGGCCGCGTACGCGAAGACCCCGATTTGCTGGCGGCTGAGTGCGGATCAGGTGATCCAAAGGAAAACCAAGCAGCAGGTCTTGATGATCACCCAATCGCAGGGCAAGTAATTGGAGCAACACCTCAGGAAATGGCTGCGGGTGCGGTGATTCTTGTAGGTATGAACTACGATGTGATTGATGTGAATCTTGCGTGTCCGGTTAAGAAAATGCGCAAGCGAAATCGAGGCGGGCATCTGCTGGCTGCACCCGAAGAAGCCATTGCAATACTAAAAGCTGTGCGTGCTACGGTGCCTGCTCATCTTCCAACTACTGTGAAAATGCGTAGGTCTTTCGATGATTCGCCTGAGATGGCTGCGAATTTCGAGGAGATTTTCAATGCTGCTTATGAAATTGGTTATTCGTGGGTGACAGTTCACTGCCGCACTGTTGAGCAAAAATACCATGGGCCTGGCAAATGGGATTTTTTACGCGATCTAGTAAGCCGACACAAAGACAAACTAATTTTCGGTTCCGGAGATATTTTCCAAGCGCACGATATTTTTTCAATGATAGATAACACTGGCGTACAAGCGGTTAGTGTGGCGCGCGGGTGTATCGGAAATCCCTGGATCTTCCGTCAAGCGCGGCAGCTCATGGCTGGTCGAGAACCTACAACCCCAACACTTAATGAACAACGCATAGCACTGCTCGATCATTTTGACTTTTCCGTAAAACTGCACGGCGAACAAGCAGCGTCAAGAATGATGCGTAAGTTCGGCATAAAATTCTCAACGCATCACCCAAACGGCGATGAAGTAAAAGCGCAGTTTATTAAATGTAAAACGGTTGCCGATTGGCAAGCGGTAATAGAGGAGTACTACCAAACGGATTGCTAAGTTACTGGCGCTGCACCTTTTCGGCGGATAATTTCCGCTCCTACTAGTATTCCAATTACTGCAAATATCGGATTCCCAAATCTTGCTAAGGTTGGAATCCTTGCGTATTGCATTGATTCAAATCTCTTTACCTCTACCTGACGGGTAGTGGCACTTTGCGCATCCGTGTTTTTCTTTAAGTTTTTAGCCTCAAGAGATCCGACTACTAGCACAACTCCTGCCAGAACGATCGCTGCTCTGGTACCTTTTGATGCAACTACTTCGCAAACTCCCCCACCAAAAAGGCCTGCTATTACATATATCACAATGCTTAGAATTATCCAGATAAATGTGACATCCCAAACACCATCTTTAAACAGAGCATCGGCCCCAAACACCCACCATGCAGCTGCATCACCTCCTTCGACGACTCCCAACGCCACGAAAAAACCAACGATCACACCAAGTATGGCACGCAGCATTTTTTCGCTCTCCTTCTAAGCTAGGTTCCAGGCTATTAAGTTCCTGTACTCATTATAGCAGTAAAACTTTACTCACGCGAACGACTGTATTCTTGCAGCTAAACCGTGTTAAGCCATTCGCGGTCATTTTTTTTAAGCAACATATCCGCTGCGTCTGGACCCCAACTGCCTGGTTTGTAATTTTCCTGTATATCTTTGCGGATCGCAGCTGATTGTTCGCCTAAAAACGGCTCAACCGCGCGCCATGAACCTTCAACTTCATACCGATGTTGGAACAATGTTTGATCACCACGCATAGCATCTATTAATAATGGGCCATACGCTTCAATCGGATCAGCCTTAAACCGCTCCGCATAATCAAAGTCCATCTCAACAGTATCAACCTTCATGCCAGTGCCAGGCACTTTGCCAGCAAATCTTAAACTCACACCACCACGTGGCGCAATCTCGATAATAATCTGATTGGCTGAGCGTTTATTCCCCTTATTTTCACCATCAAATTGCTTGAATAATTCCACGGGTGGTTGTTTGAACTGCACCACTACTTGTGTACATTTAGCAGCTAAGCGTTTGCCTGTGCGAATATAAAACGGGGTTTTGGCCCATCGCCAATTGTCAAAGAATAACGATATTGCTGCAAACGTTTCCGTCTTACTATTTTCAGGAACGCCTTCTGCAAGATGATAAGCGGGTTCATCTTTATCACCCGCGTATTGCCCTAGTGCAGCAAACTCACTTAGCCTATCAATCGGCGTAGATTCAATCGCATCAATCACCTTGATCTTTTCCTGTCGAATATGGTGAGCATCAAAAGAAGTAGGCGGCTCCATCGCAACCAGCGATAACACCTGGAGCAAATGCGATTGAATCATGTCGCGTAAAGCCCCCACAGAATCATAAAAACCAGCGCGATGTCCAACCCCTAAAGTTTCCACAGCTGTAATCTGCACATGATCGATATAACGATGGTTCCAAAGCGGTTCAAAGATTGTGTTGGCAAATCGAAAGGCTAATAAACTTTGCACAAGCTCCTTACCCAGGTAATGATCAATTCTATATATCGCATCCTCTTCAAACACTCTGCCTAGAGCTAGATTCAGCGAGGACGCGGAAGCAAGGTCGTGGCCAAAGGGCTTTTCTACTATAATCCGCTGCCAAGGCGTTTTTTCGCGATCAATACTACACCACTTGCGACCTTCTAACACTAACCCCGACTGACCAATACACTCGACGATGGGTTCATACAAAGTGGGGCCAACTGACAGATAAAATAATATATTGCCACGGCAATTGGATTGTTGCGATAGATCCTCAATGCGTTTTGATAGAGCAGGATAGATATCATTTTCAGTTGCGCTTCCTGGATGGTAATAAATCCGTTTGGCAAATTTCGCCCAAGCATCATCATCAAAACCATTAGCGTGTTTTTCAACCCAGGTTTTTAGCTTCTCACGCCAGGCATCATCAGAAAGCTCAGTGCGACTGATACCCAATATGCAGGTTTGCTCAGGCAGATCTCCGCGCATAGACATTTCATATAGCGATGGAATCAACTTGCGCGAAACAAGATCGCCCGATGCACCAAAGATAACTATCACACAAGGGTCAGCAGAATCAGCCATGCTGAGCATGATGACATCAATGCGGTTGCTGTCAATTCTCCAAGACCTAAGGCCTGGGATGGTACTTCTTAACCACTGCTTTTAAGTGCGAACGATCTACATGTGTATAGATCTGTGTTGTGGCGATATCCGCGTGTCCCAGAAATTCTTGCACCATCCGCAAGTCCGCTCCGCCTATTAATAGATGCGTAGCAAAGCTGTGCCGCAGCATGTGTGGATGCACATCGGTCAAGCCTGCAAGCTGCGCGTTTCTGCGAACAATTTGCCAAACTGCAACACGCTCAAGTGGCCGACCTGTATTTGATAAAAGCAAGCGATCTTTATCACGCCTATCACCAAACCGAGCAAGATTAGGCCTCTGCTCAGCTAAATACTCATCCGCAGCATCGCGTGCAGGCTTACCAATGGGGACCATCCGCTGCTTGTTACCTTTACCAGTAACTATTAGTACGCGCAGTGTTGCGTTATATTCATTAAGCTTCAGATCCGCTACTTCTGATGCGCGAAGGCCTGCTCCATACATAAGTTCCAACATCGCCTTATCGCGCATCCACAATCGGCCATGCTCAGGCGATGGTGCTGCCAGGATTTTTTTAAGTTGCTTTGGTGATAAAACGCCCGGCAAGCGCTTCCAGCATGTAGGTCTCTCTAATAATCGAGCGGGATCATTCTTAATATGTCCGTTAGCAAAAAGAAATCGGCAAAAAACCCGCAGGGTAGCAAGATGACGCGCAATTGAAATCGGCTGAAGATCGCGATCACGGTGCAAACTTCGTAGATGATCCGCAAGGTGTTGTGGTTTTATGTTTTTAACGGATGCGATTTTTCGTTTACGCAGATCGCAAAGTAGATCGTCGAGATCGCGGCCGTAGGCTTCGAGTGTTGCGGCTGCAAGTCCCGCTTCAACCCTCAAGTACGACAAGAATTCACGTACCGGTTTGGCGAAGGGGCAAATTGTTTCCATTGGATGTAAGTGCCACCAAATGATTTAGAAGATTTGATTGTGGGTTTCGTTCATGTTCACTATTGATTCGGTGATACATCAAGCAACTGCGATATGAACCAAAGCAAACACAAAACGCCTGTTCTAACTGGCCTAAACACAGGCGGCTCGCACATCGAGGATCATCGCGATCAATATGTGGGCAAGCGCTCATAATTTTTTGACTCGTAAGTGTTTAATTACACTTCCAAAGCCGTGGGAAGAATATCGACCGGTAGGGCGTAATCCTCCACAGAAATCTCATGCAACCACTTCTGCGAAATAGACACTTGTGCGCAACAATCGGCAAACATTGCGCGTTTGGTTTTTTCCTGCGCACCAACTGTGCATTACCCCCTTTGACAACTCACAAATAAGCATCATTAAAAAGGCACGCAAATTGCCTTTGCATAAGCGTTCAGCTAGAGCGGCAAGGAGGCCCCGGTGCAAGAACATATTCGCCAATTGATTGAGCGAGCCCAGCGATCCGAGGATCGGATCACGTTAAGCGGCAAGCAAGACTCTGCAACACAACTTGCAGAAGAAGTTGTCCGCTTAGCACACTTGGCCGCTTCGACTCACATGTTGCTTTATGCAAAGGATAAGGCAATTAGCAGCGCGATTAGTGTAGAAACTCCAGCAAACGACGCATCACAACTTCACCTAAGCCAGCAGGAGCAAACCTCATGAATTACGGGATGTACCTCTCAGCTACTGGTGTAATAAGCAACATGCACCGTCAGGATGTCTTAGCCAACAACCTGGCCAACCTTAATACCGTGGCTTTTAAGCCTGATGTTGCATACACCGTCCAGCGCTTACCTGCAAGGTTGGAAAGCCCAAGTGGTGCAGAAGCGCAGCGATTGCTCGAAAGACTAGGTGGTGGCCACCTCCTTAAACAAACACTGGTAAGCCTAAAGCAAGGCACGCTTACACAAACGGGTAACAATCTAGATTTTGCCATCGACGGCGAAGGATTCTTTGTCGTGGCAGATGATCCAGCAGCTGGTCAAGAGGAATTTCGTCTAACGCGCGATGGTAGATTTACCCTGAATAAAGCTGGTGAAATGGTGATGGCAGGTAGTGGTCTCAAGGTGCTGGACATCGAAAACAAACCGATCATCCTCGATCAAAACGCAGCAGTACACATGAATCCCTCCGGCCTAATTGTTCAGGATGGTAAAGTACGTGCCCAAGTAAAAATAGTAGCTGCAATTAAACCAGCAGATCTCATAAAACTAGGCAACAATGTTCTAAAACTTAGAAATGGCGGACCTCTAGCACTAAGGCCTGCTACGGGATTATTGGTGCAAGAACACGTAGAGGCAAGCAACGTTGACCCCGTAATGACGTTAAGCAATATGATATCAGCATCCAAAGCTGTTGCGGCAAATGTAAAGCTCATGCAATACCACGATCACCTTATAGGCCAGGCGGTAAATACGCTTGGTCGAGTTGCGTGATTTGATGATTAATGAATTAGATTTTTAGAATTAGAAGAGGAACCCCAAATGGCCATCATCGCCCTTCATTCCGGAGCAACAGGATTAAGCGCTCAAAATACCGCTTTGGATGTGATTGCTAACAATTTAGCCAACTCCAACACTAACGGTTTCAAGGCCAGCCGCACCCTGTTTCAGGACTTGCTGTATTTGCAGCGGGCTCAGCCTGGCACGGAAAATGCAAACGGCGATCAAAGACCTACGGGTATTTACGTCGGTCTTGGCGTAAAAGTTTCCGGCACACAAGTTGACTTTAGAACCGGATCCGCAACCCCAACCCAGCGTGAGTTGGACATAATGATTGATGGCAAAGGTTTCTTTCAAGTTGAAATAGATCCTGATGTCGGTGAAGGTTTGGCATATACTCGCGCAGGAAACTTCACGCTCAATTCTGATCGTGATTTGGTGCTCATAACCGATCAAGGACGCAAACTCGAACCAAACATCAATATCCCAGCCGATGCTACCGCAGTTTCAATTAGCGAAGACGGAACGGTTAGTGCTGAAATTGCAGGGCAGATTCAACCTCAAATAATTGGACAGATCCAAATCGCAACGTTTGTAAATGAATCTGGATTAAAGCAAATTGGTGAGAATCTCTATCTCCCAACAGTTGCCTCAGGAGATGCAGCTCTTGGTGATCCAATCAGCGATGGTAGAGGCAGCTTATTGCAAGGATTTGTTGAAGGCTCCAACGTCGATCCCGTTGTTGAATTAGTAAACTTAATTAGAACGCAGCGAGCGTTTGAACTAAACAGTCAATCAATCCAGGCTGCCGACGAAGTGCTGCAAACCATCGGGCGCTTGCGTCGATTCTAAGTAGCTTTTTAGCAAGATTCAAGAGGATAATTCCAATGAGATTTTCGCTTATGAATAGTTTGAAATGGAATCTTGCAATTCTAATTGCAGCACTGTTGATAACTTCATCTTCCCTTGCTGATGAAATCAGACTCAAAGGGTCTGTACGCTTGCAAGCCCATGCTCAGGTTGTTCTTTTATCCGATATAGCTGTTTTAACTGGTGATATCGCTCATAAATATGCGGATACGGTAATTGCCGATGCGCCTAAAGATGGGCGAGTACTTGAACTTTCAATTTCAGCTGTCAGGCGCGTGCTTAGTGATGCGGATGCACACTGGGGTAAATTGCAGCTCATTGGCAGGCGCGTATTGGTGCGCCCAAGATTTGCTGAAGCTACGCCCCCGCCTCAGGCAATGATGCCTACTTCTATTGTTAAAACAACTAGAATTAAGTCAAAGGCCAAATTTGTTAATAAGCAGCGGATTTATGAATCCGCAGCCGAGCTTGTCAAAGAGCGCACATTGCGCGGCAGTATTGCAGAGTTTCTAGCTAAGGGCTTAAAAATAGCACCAAGTAAATTGCGTCTGAATTTTAGTGCTAATGATGCCAGCATGCTTGATGCAAGTACCAATGCTTTCCGCTTTGAAATTCAGCCTCGAAGTAATCTACAAAGCGATCGGGTTGAATTAAGCGTAATATTTTGGAGTAATAATTCAGTCAATCAAACACATTCGCTGTCGGTACATCCGAGTGTATCAATAGATGCCGTCAAGGTTACTCAAGATATTAAGCGCGGCGAAACTCTTACCGAAGTCGACCTAACTTCCGAGCAACAATGGGTTTCTGCCGGCGCTGCCATACATATTCCGTCACTAATTGAAGCGGTGGGCAGAATAGCTACATCAAGAATAAAAGAGGGTACAACCCTAAAAAGGCAGCAAATTAGAAGGCAGTTCGTCGTCAAACGAGGTGATAGAGTCATAGTAAAGTGCATTGTCGGGGGAGTTGTCATAACACTTGAAGCCGAAGCGAAAAGCGATGGGGCAATCGGGGATGATATTGAATTTAAAAAAATAGGCGAACGAGAAACATTCATAGCCACCGTGTCCGGGTCAAGAGCTGCAGTATTGAATTTGCATAACAAATCACTTTAGTAACTTCTTATACTTGGGATTAATAATGATTCAGCGAAAAACTTTGCTTGTGTTTTTGAGTTACATTGCTTCTATTGCGCTATTTGCAGCAAACACTAGCGCTGATGAAGTATTGACATCGGATGGCCCCACAAGTTCGCTGATGGCTAAAGCTCTAGCTGCGCCAACAGATGACTTGAAAACAAATGAAACACCACACGCGCTTCAGAAGTTTAGTATGTTTGCCATTGTAGAAGCACAACAAGCATCTTTTCATGTACACGATTTAATTCAAATTATCGTAAGCGAATCTTCAAAGGGTAAATTGAGTCACAAATTGGACTCTGATAAAGAGTACGACATCACAGCGGATGTGTCTGCCTGGCCAGCGCTTTCGCTGCGCGATTTGCTTAATCTGCAAGTCGCAGCAGGCAGAACTACGGGATTACCTAGACTTGATATAGGTTTTTCCAGTGAGTTTTCGGGTCAAGGTAAATACGATCGCAAAGATGACTTTACCGCACGCTTAACCGCAGAAGTTATCGAAGTACTCCCCAATGGCAACCTTGTTCTGGAAGCACGAAGTTACATCAAGCTCGATGAAGAGGAATCAACTATAACTGTAACAGGCATATGTCGGCCTAACGATATTAGTGCTAACAACACCATACTTTCACACAGCCTGCATGATCTAAAGATCGAAAAGATGAATAAGGGTGAGCTTAAAAACGCCAACCAAAAAGGCATACTCTCCAAAGTCCTCGACGCAGTATTTGCATTTTAATATAGTTCCCCCCCCCGTTTAGCGGGAGACGCGCAGCGTCCCAAAGAGCGCTGAAATGAAAAAATAAATGTATGTTTCCAAAAAAATGCGGGGCAAACCCACGCGTCTAATTATTATTGTTAAAACGATAACCCGGATTTAATTAAAGAATTGATGGTACGGAGGAGGTTTCAGTATCACCACGTATTTTGCAATATGGGCGGTTTACGGGACGCTGCGCGTCACCCGCTAAACGGGTGGTGACTATCTATACCGAACCTCGCGCTCAAAGAATCCTAACTTCGCGGCTTCTTTTGCTCGCGCTAGAACTTCCTCGGTAACTTCGATTGCGTGTGCTGAACCGGCTTTTAGAATATCTAAAATCGTCGCGTCATCTTTTTCATACTCAACTCTGCGCTTGCGCATTGGTTCTAATAGCTCGTTAATAGCATCGGCGACTTCTTGTTTGATATGGCCGTCGCCGATGTTGTCCCCACGCTTGTAACGATCTTTTAACTCTGCAACGCGATCTGCATCGTTAATAAAACACTCAACATAATGAAACAGAACATTGTCAGGATCGCCTGGCTCGGTTGGACTTTGCCGGCCTGTAAAAATCTTGCCGACCTTTTTCTTGACCTGTTCTTCGGTATCGGTGATGAAAATTGCGTTGCCCAGCGACTTACTCATTTTCTGTTTGCCATCGTATCCCATTAGTTTGCCGACTTTTCCTACATCCGCAACGGGAATTGGAAATACTCCGCCAAGCTCTACGTGATCTTTATCATCTGCTTGATCGGAAACGTTGCAGTACATCTGATTAAACCTGCGCGCTACTTCGCGGGTTAATTCCAAATGCGGAACTTGATCTTCGCCAACGGGTACTGAATGAGCAGCAAACGCGAGGATATCCGCGGTTTGTCCTACTACGTAAAGTGGAAAACCAAAGCTATAATTATCGCCTAGGCCTTTGACCTTGATCTCTTCCTTTAGCGTGGGGTTGCGCATCACACGGTTAAACGGCAATAGCATGGCAAACAAATATGTCAGCTCAGAAATCGCAGGCACTTCGGTTTGAATAACAAACGAAGCTTTATTGGGATCAACCCCCATGGCTAGTTGGTCGCGAACAATCTCGATAACATCGTTATGCACACTCTCCGGCTCATTGGCCCGTGTTGTAAACGCATGCATATTTGCTATTAAGAAAAAACACTCATACGTATCCTGCAATTCAATGCGGCGACGAACCGACCCCACATAGTGGCCAAGATGAAGCTGACCCGTGGGTGTATCGCCGGTGAGGATTCTTGGTCTTGTATTAGATGGGTTACTCATGAAAAAGCAGTGTAGCAGTGAGATCAGCTTGATGCAGCAGTAAATGTTGCGAGCAGGATATTTGTAAGATTAAAAAGACTGTGCATGACAATCGGAGCCCAAAGCCTGCCTGTTTTTTCATATACCCAGCCAAAGCCCAATGATATTACAAATAGAGTGGGTAAAGCACTGTAGTTGATCGCACTTATGTGCATCAATGTAAATATCGCACTTACTGCAATGATCGCTTGCCAACGGCCAAGCCCCAGGCGAATTGCGATTTGCTGAAGTATCCCTCGATAGAGAATTTCCTCCATTAATGGTGCGCCAATTAAAACCAAAGCTGACATGGTGAAGAACGCGACATCTCTAGGAGATTCGATCAGTAGATTGAGAGTAGTATGAGAAATTGGATTAGGCGGATTGCCCGTTAATAGTTGCGAAATTTGGCCCGAGATAAATCCAACCAACCCGACAATCGGCAAGAAAACTATCAGCCCGCCCATGCCCAGAAGAACTGCTCGTGCGATTGGCCAACGGTTGTTAGCAGCTGCTTTGCCTGCCCTTATTACCAGCCAAGCAAACACCAAAGCTGCTAACCCTTGAGCTACATACACCCCTGATGAACTCTTGGCTAAATCTGCCAGGGCAAGCACGCTACCTTCATCTGGCGGAACAATATTAAATATTTTATTAGCCGCCAGAGCACCAAGCGCAGCTATTGAAAACATCACCAAGAACAGAGCCAAGCCTTCAATTGGAGAAAAAGCCACTGGCCTGCTCGGTGCATCATTCAGCCGATACCAGCGCCGCCACACAAATAGCCCAATAGCAATCAGCCCTATGACAATCTGTGGCCAAACCAGCCCTTGATCTACTGCGACCGCTTCTACTGAGGATTCATCCATTGCTGCAACCTCGCCGATGATGTTTGGCTCAGCTTGTTGTAAATAAGCATCGGCCCCACTGGATATGACAAGTACGGGTAAGATAACAATCGCTGCTATGGAAACCGCTCTGGACAAAATTATTGCTCGCAAGCGTATTGAGGTTGAAAAGGCCAAGGCTGCTACATCTTTGGATACGCTTAAGGAACGTGCAAGCGAAGTTGGCCGTCCTCGGAATTTCTTCGCTGCGGTTATCAACCAAAGACCTCGCAGAACTACGCGCATTATTGCGGAGATTAAAAAACGCAGCCCCTCGGCCGGCCTGATCCGCGAAGATTTCGACGTAGTTGACATTGCAAAACAATATCACGAGGCGGGCGCAGCTGCGATCTCATGCCTCACTGATGAGGAAGATTTTGGTGGCCACCTGGGATATATCCATCAAATACGCGATGCGGTGCCGCTTCCAGTTTTAAGAAAAGATTTTATAGTTGATAAGTATCAGATTTGGGAATCGCGGGCGGCGGGTGCCGATGCTGTATTGCTGATTGCGGATGTGCTCGAAGAGGGCGAACTTGTGGATATGGCTATCCTCGCCCGTGAGCTGAAAATGACCACGCTCATCGAAGCCCACGACTTGGATCGACTGCTGAAGATTCACCAATACGTCGGCTTCCCACATGCGGGCTATTCGCTGCTGGGGATAAACAACCGTGATCTAAGAACCATGAAAACCGATATCAAGCATACATTCCGTGTGCTGGAATTCATTGAAGATCGAAAAATAGTTGTTAGTGAAAGCGGCATAACTTCCGCAACAGATCTAGCCAAGCTAAGACAACGTGGAGTCAATATTGTTCTAGTCGGCGAACACCTGCTACGCCAGGAACACCCCGGCAATGCACTAAGAGAACTGCTGGGGCAAAGCATTGATGGAAACGTATAACTAATAGGTCAGGCCTCGGCCTGACACGATTAAATTGCAGCAGAATCAAAGCCTTCCCTACATGGCTTGACCGCACAATTCTTATTCTAATGTTCTTAAGAACATTAGAATAAGAAATTGAATAATTAAGATGAATGATGATGGTTTTCATAAGTGGCACGGGCGTCTCGCCCGTGCCACCGAGAGTTAGGAATAAAGCACAGTAGCTGACCGCTGACCGCTTTCTCCCTACTATCTTCAACCTTGTCATGCGACCTGATTATCCCTGCACTTAACGAAGCATCAAACATTAATCCTCTGTTCGATGCGATCGATGCAATTCCCTCAGGAATTGTGCGCAACGTGATAATTGCGGATAACGGTTCGACAGACGATACGCCAAGCTTGGCTGAGGCGCGCGGAGCCATCGTGGTACATGAATCCAAACGCGGATATGGCGCAGCTTGTTTGAAAGCCATTGCGTGGATTGAAGATCAAAATGATCCGCCAGAGATGATCGCATTTTTAGATGCGGATCTTTCGGATGATCCAGCTGCACTACCGGATTTGTTAGCCCCAATAATTAGCGGTAAAGCACAAATCGTCCTCGGCTCACGTACAAAGTTAGCGGAGCCTGGCTCGCTAAATTTAGTGCAAAGGTTTGGCAGTTGGCTTGCGTGTTTACTCATATCACTAACTGCCAAGAAAAGATATACCGATCTTGGGCCGTTTCGTGCCGCGAGTTGGAAAACTTTTAAGCAGCTTAATATGGTTGATCAAACATGGGGATGGACGGTTGAGCTTCAGATGAAAGCTGCTCTGATGAAGCTGGCCATAGTTGAGGTTGATGTTCCATATCGCTGCCGCGCTTTTGGTAAGTCAAAGATCTCCGGCACAGTGCGCGGCGTCGTTACCGCAGGCGCTAAAATCATCACGACCATTTTTGTGATATGGTCCAAACGCCACAAAATCTAATTCGAAGAGACGCGACCAATCCCGATGGAATCGGGACGGCTTTATAGGATCAATCCAGCACATCCACGTTTTCGGATTGCGCTTTGCGGAATGCTTTTAGCTTTGACTCAATAGCATCATCGTTTAGGCTTAGCACAGCAGCTGAAAACAGGGCTGCGTTTACTGCTCCGGCTTTACCTACGGCAAAAGTAGCAACGGGTATGCCACGGGGCATCTGGGCTGTCGATAATAGTGAATCCAGTCCATCAAGCGACCACGCCGCCATCGGACAACCAAGCACAGGCAAATGAGTCATTGAAGCAACAACTCCAGCAAGGTGAGCTGCCCCACCGGCTGCACAAATGAATATATTAAGCCCGCGCTGCTCTGCGGATTTGCAATAGTCAGCCAGCCTTCCGGGGGCGCGATGGGCGGAAATTGCATTACATTCGTGAGCGATCCCCATCTGAGTCAGCATCTCGCTCGCAGCCTTCATGGTAGGCCAATCCGACTTACTTCCCATTAACACGCCTACTATGGCTCCGTCAACAATCGTGTATTGGTCGCTCATTAATCGCTCCTGGCCTACCCTGACTAGATGCGATAGTACACTCATTGTCCCGTTCGTTCTTCTTGGAGATATGCGTCTTGTCGCTACCTGATAATCCCAACATAGCCATCGTAGGAGCCACAGGAGCTGTAGGTAGAGAGTTTTTGCCGATTCTGAGGGAGCGGGGATTTTCTCATGGATCGCTGCGGCTGCTTGCATCCTCCAGGTCGGCGGGTTCGACTATAGAGCATGATGGAAATTCACATACCGTCCAGGAACTAACCCCGTCCAGCTTCGAGGGCATTGATCTCGCATTATTTTCAGCAGGTGCATCGATCAGCAAAGAGTATGCCCCCATAGCGGTCAAACAAGGCACAACCGTAATCGACAATTCCAGTTGTTTTCGTATGGATGAAAACGTCCCGTTGATCGTTCCCGAAATAAACAGAAAAGCATTAGATAATTTTTCATTACCCGGCATTGTCGCCGTCCCCAATTGCTCAGCAATCGTCGCCCTCATGGCCATTACTCCCTTGCATCGAGCGGTCGGCGTTGAGCGGATGGTAATTAGTACATATCAAGCTGCATCCGGTGCGGGTGCTGCGTGGATGGCGGAGCTTGAACAGCAAGCGCACGATTTTGCTGAGGGTCGGCCATACACCACCAAAGTGCTAGGTAGGCAATATCTATTTAACCTGTTCAGCCACAACTCACCTATGGGTAGTGATGGCTCAAATGAAGAAGAACGCAAAATTATCCAGGAAACGCACAAAATCTGGGCGGATGATTCTGTGCGTATATCTGTTACATGTATCCGTGTTGCGGTTCTTCGCGCTCACTGCGCATCAATAAATCTCACCTTCCGGGGGAAGCTAGAAGAAGATAAAGCTCGCGAGATTCTTCAAAGTGCGCCGGGTGTTAAGGTTGTCGATGATCGAGAGGCTAACAAATTCCCCGAGCCGATTGATGCTGCGGGCCAGGATGATATTTTGGTTGGGCGAATAAGAAATGATAATTCCCAGCCGGCAGGTAAAGGTTTAAACCTGTTCGTAGCAGGCGACCAACTCCGCAAAGGTGCAGCCTTGAACGCAGTACAAATCGCAGAGTGTTTAGTTGCTTAACTCCAAGTGGCATGGGCGTCTCGCCCGTGCATTGACTTGTTTCACGGACTAGATCATCAACAAATCTGAATGCCTCCAACCGCAAGCTATCTCATAGTTTTGTTCAATTTCTTATTCTCATGTTCTTAAGAACATGAGAATAAGAATTGTGCGGGTAAGTAATTCTTAGAAAATGCAACTAAGCATTCAGCGAAGAAGATTCGGGTGCCACGCACAGTGAGTGAGCCAATAGGCGAGCGAGTCGTGTGTGCTGTGCTGTTTGTACGATAAACTTCCAAATGCACTGACGACTTCGCTTCGCTGCGCTGTCAGTGGCACCCTTCATTATATCTTACGTATCAACTTTGACTATATGAATCGCGCAACATTCCCAAGCGCTTCTTCCGCAGCTTGCGCTTTATCTTCCTTAACCAGAATATAATCCGTATCAAAAGTAGAAATCGCCAAGCAGGAGATCTTTGCCTCGGCGAGTGCGCTTGTCAGCTTTGCTAAAATTCCTATTAGGGCAAAGTCGAGTTTGCCCTGGACGCGCATTGCTGCCCAGTTGCGCTCAGATTTTATTTCTACGGGCACCAATTCCTGGTCGGCTACTATTGATAGTTCATTCTCGCTGCGCGTGATGCTTAGCAGAGGCCCACCGCCTTGCGCCCAGGTTGGTATAGCCTCAGATGGATCGAGTCTGCATACCGCAAATCGGCCTGGGATCCACTCTAGTTTTATTGTCTCTTGGCTCATGGCATAGGCTGGGAATATTCACATGCGTTAGCTAATCGTGCAGTTGATCCTCCCCGCAGACGATATACAATCGTGTCGATTAGGCATACGCCAATAAACATTTGGGGATTGGTGTAATGGTAGCACGGCTGACTCTGAATCAGTTAGTATAGGTTCAAATCCTATATCCCCAGTTTTCTAACCACATGGACGGACAAGTATTTACGGTCTCCCCCTCTTACCGTCCAATCATGTTTTACCCGAAAAATAAGTCTATAATAAGTTTAGGTGGGTTTATCCTAGCAGTTGTTATCCCTCATTTGCACATGAGTATTCTTTAGAAGGAATCGCCCTATGAAAGTTCAAAACGTTTTCGGGTACTACTGGTTTGGCACATGTGTAAGGTATCTTCAGGATGCTCGGGAAGGCGCTATTGTGGGTAAGGTGGATCGTGAAGAAGGGTATCTTTTATACAACCTCGATATGTTTTTCGAATCCATCAAGGAGTTTGATCTACAAGTTACAAATCGTGCTTCTTGGGATCTCTGGAATATTCTTGAAGAGATGAAGACAAAGGATCCTGATACAACACTCACAGAAGATGAAGCTAAAGCTCTAAGAAAGGCAATAACTAATACTCGAAATACTCTTGAGGCAGAAATCAAGGGCTTAGAAGCATACGTAGTTACCCCAAAAAGACTGGACGTTAAAAGACTCATGGATGATCCGGGGAGCCTTCTAGCCCCTAAAGTATTCGGAAAATTGCCATCAATAGCGCAGTTCGATTTAGCTGAAGCTGCGAAGTGCATTGCATTTGAACGACCCACCGCCGCTGCCTTCCACATTCTCCGTGCAACAGAAGATGTATTAAGAGATTTCTACAAGACACTTGCACGACAGAAAAGAGTCAAACTCATGTGGGGATTAATGGTTTCTGATCTAAAAAAACGCAAGAAGGCAGAGAAACACCAAGTACTCTTAGCTCACTTAGACCATATCCGTCTGGCATTCCGCAACCCGACGCAACATCCGGAAGCGACTTACGACATTCATGAGGTACAAGACTTGTGGGGAGGCTGCGTTGAGGCCATCAACAGAATGGCGAAGGTACTCTGAAGTCTCGCTACCTTCGTTTTTCATGTTCTCATTTTCAGAAATCGTGCGAAGAATCTCGATAAATAGGGACAGTCACATATTTGGATCGGTTATTCGTAACATATCCGGTATTCGGGACGCTGCGCGTCACCCGCTAAACGGGTTAAGACTAGCTATTACTGCGGACAAGTTGCGGCACTGAATCGTCGATAAGAACTGGTGAATGGAGAATTGCTATGGACTTTTCTAATCCCAGTTTGCTGATATCAGGCTTTCTAATCTCGATGGTTGGCATGGGTATATTCATGTACGGCAAAAGGATGCAAAATTATAAAAGCCTCGCGATCGGCATAGTGATGATGGGATTTCCTATCTTTGTCAGTTCCCTCTTGTGGATGTGGGTAAGCGCGGTCGCCTGCGTTGCCGGGATGTATCTGCTGCCACATGATGTTTGAAACATCCAGGGACGCTTCGCGTCTCCCGCTAAACTGTGTGCTTGGCGTTCTTCCAGTTTGTTATCGTTTCTTCATCCGCTCGTTGATTGCATTCGGGACACTCAAAAATGCCCGCAGCAAATGTGCCGCGCAAATCGTAATCACAATTTGAGCAAATTGGTTCATCAGGCTTTGGCCGGTTAAATTCGGGGAGCTCATTAATACTAAAATACATACGACTCTTCATGTATTTTAAGCCAATGTAAATATTAATTGCGATCAAAACGAAGACCAGTAGCATCATATCATTGTAATAGGCCAACAGCGCTACAATTAGCAAAATCAAGTAAACAAGTCGAGGTCGATTCAGGCGCACGCTCATACTGGTTTATTGTATGCTGCGAGAACTAGGGACGCTTCGCGTCTCCCGCTAAACTATCAGTTCAAATATCACACGATTATTATGCCTGCGCGCGAAATATGTTTCTACAACCAAGTTGCTGGCGAACTGCTGCACACGCTTGGCAGCCTTGGCGATATCTTCCAATTGCTGCTGCTTTGATTCGTTGATGACCAAAGGCAACTGAACTTTCGAAATCGCTGGAAGTATGTTCGCTAGCCATCTTTTTATGCTCCACTCGAATCGGATTGCAGTTATACAATACAAGTTCCCTTATAACACAGTAAAACGTATCAAGCGCAACTCTCAACTTGCTGCAACGCCCCATAAATATCTGCCTGTTTAGCGCCAAGGCTGCTTGGCCTCTGCAATACCCACAAGTATTGAAATCGGACTCGATTCGCATGGCGGTTTGTACGATCTGTAAGCCATGGGAAAGCCCATGCCATACCGGACGAAAGTTGGACGAATTAAGAAAACCACTGCAGACAAGGATTTTGAACATGAAGTTTGTAACTACCAACCGATTCCTACATCGAAGTTTGCTATGCCTGTCAGTGGTAGCGCTACTGGCAATGGCTCCTACAGGCGGGTCTAAGAAGCATCGTCGATACCAAGAAAAAGATTCTAACTCCAAGACCGAACAGCCTCTTCACGCTCAAGAATGCAGCGTCTCGATTCCATCAGGCTCAATCGTTTTCTACAAAGATACTCATTTCGAAGGACGCGAAGAAGTCTTTAAGATCGAAGGCAAAGAGCTACATGAAATGCACGATATTGGTGGAAAGCTTAGCGGCAGCATTTCATCGCTTCGATGGAATCTTCCAGAAGGCACAATCGTTGTCCTTTATGGCTCAAGCGCAAAAAATCCCAGCAGACAGTACGTGATCTGGGGCGAAGGCCAAGACGACCGACTCACTGGACACGGCGTAAACGACAAGCTCACAACTGTTTGCATCGAAAATTTCTAACAAACTCCTTAGATTGACTCAGATATCTACACGCCTAAGCCCACTGTCAAACGACAGTGGGCTTTACTTTTTGCCCTAACTCAAACTCTCAACACCTTTGTGGGTTGCAATTTTCCAACTATTACCCACCCTGTAGGTGGTGACATCCCAACCAGATCAACACGCCAGTCGTCTCAGCGATGCTCAGCTAATTGATGCAGCCAATGCAGGCAACGTCGAAGCGTTTGCCAAGTTGTATACGCGCTATCAACATTGGGTGACCGATCTTGCATATCGCTTTACCCACGATAGCGATCTCGCACTTGATGTTCTTCAAGACACTTTCGAGTACGTGCTGAGCAAATTCCCCGGCTTTGTGCTCGAAGCCAATATGAAAACTTTTCTTTATCCGGTAGTGCGACATATAGCTATCTCCAGCCAATCCAAAGCTAGACGCCTTTGCTATGGCGAAAATCTCCCCCCATCGCATGCCCTTGCCATTGATCCAGAAGCGGAGGAGAGCCGCGCCCAATTGGCTGCGGTAATGGACAGCCTGCCGACGCATCAATATGAAATCCTCATCCTGCGTTACGCAGATGGCTTATCGCTTACACAAATAGCTACCGCAATGCGAATCCCCTTAGGCACGGTCAAATCCCGTCTGCATACCGCCCTTACTGCGATGCGTGAAAATGAACTGACGAAAAAATATTTCGATTTGTGAGTTTGTGAAAAATTTTTATAAATCGGTGAACCTTTTCCCGAGTTGCGCGCTTAATCCCATATCGCAAAGGAGTTCTCCCATTGGAAGAAATGCCCTTAAATGACCTGGAACCCAAAGGTGAAAAGCTGCAGCAGCTTCACAAGGATCTTTCTGCTGCGACTAGGGCTGGTATAACAATCCCCCAAGAACTGAATGATGCGATCCTTAAACGCGCTCAAGAAGCGTTTGATCCTAATCCGTCCAAGCAATTACGGCTGGGCAAGCCCGCTGCCTGGATCGCAGTTGCTGCTTCGCTTACGTTGATTATCTGGATAAGTGATGTGATACGCTCAGCAATCACCACTTCCCAGCAGGCGACAACTGCTGCGATTATGCCTGGCGATATAGATCGAAACGGCAAAGTTGATATTCTCGATGCGTTTAAGTTAGCGCGAGTGCTTGATAACACCGCAGCCAGCTCACCCCCCACTACAACTCACATAAATGACTTTAACACTGATGGAACTGTTGACAGTTTAGATGTAAATGCGATTGCGATGCAAGCCGTCGCTCTGCCACAGGGAGCAAGTTAATGAGAAAGCTCTCGCCGATTGTTATCGTTGCTGCACTACTTGTTACTGCTGTTTGCGCGCAAGATGATGCAGCTCCGACAGTTCGCTTTGACGCTGTTGATGTTTTTGTGCTGACAGGTGATGAGCCGATCGCTGCGTACCAGTTAGATATAAAGGCCGCGAAAGGGATTGTAACAATCGTAGGAATAGAAGGCGGCGATGCTGATGTATTTGCAGCCCCGCCATTTTATGATCCCCTGGCAATACAAAATGATCGAGTAATCATTGCGTATTTTTCAACTGCAAATGTAGATGCACTGCCAAGCGGGAAAGTTCGCATCGCAACAATCCATGTGCAAATAACTGGCGACGTTGTGCCGGAATATGATGCGAAGTTAACCGTCGCTGCAACAGTTGATGGCAAACCAATAGACGCAGAACTTCTTTTGGAAACAGGAACCAAATAATGAACAGAAAACTCGTAGTTGGCATTGCTATTATTACTCTTGCGACTTTTATTGGTGTACTGAGCATCAATGGATGTAGAACCGCAACGTTGTATTCTCATTCAGGCAATAGAGATAGAGTACATCATAGAATAGATGATTTTAACAATGCTCTTCGCCGCCAAAAAGTTACAGATCTTTCTACCCGCTCAGGCACAGGATATGAGACCGTCGATCTAAGTGTACAGGATTCTGTATTACGCTCGCAATTTCCTATACTTTTAGGAGATATTCCTTTGCTTTTCGGGGAAGTCCAAGACATCGCTAAACAATCACCACCCGGTTCCTTGCCATCGCTTGATGAAGAAGTTTGGGTAATTGTTAAACCCCCACCGGCCGGGCAGATAGCAAATACAACCGAAGATATTCCTGGCTCAGGCGTGCTTATGTGCCGCATGCCGGTTAATGATGTACTAACCAATGTTGCTTTGCCACTTAAACACACAAATGTCGATGCATCTATCAGCGCATACATTGCATCTGTAAATGTCACACAGGAATTTTACAATCCCTACGATGAGAAGATCGAAGCGATCTATGTTTTCCCCTTGCCACAAAATGCAGCGGTAAACGGTTTTGTTATGACCATAGGAGAGCGCAAGATCCGTGGCATTATCCGTGAAAAAGAGCAAGCTAAAAAAATCTATGAACAAGCCAAAACCCTGGGCTATGTCGCTTCACTATTAACTCAGCAGAGGCCGAATGTCTTTACTCAACACGTTGCCAACATCGAACCGGGCAAGCGCATTGATATAAATATCACTTACTTTAACACACTAAGTTACGATGATGGCTGGTACGAATTTGTATTTCCCATGGTAGTTGGGCCGCGCTTTAATCCCCCCGGTTCTGCTGATGGAATAGAAGCGGTAGCGCGCGGAAATAAAACTCCCACCGGCCAACCCACAAACATTCAATACTTAAGCCCCAACGAACGCAGCGGCCATGATATCTCACTTGCTGTAGATATTAATGCTGGCGTTGTAATTGAAGAAATCAAATCGGTAAACCACAAGATTGAAATAATCAACGAGATGTCCGAGCAGATACGCGTTGTGCTTAGTGAAGATGATGCTCTGCCAAATAAGGATTTCGTGCTGCGTTATAGAGTTGCGGGTGATGAAGTCAAGACTGCACTATTGACTCATCGTGATAGTACAGGTGGTTATTTTACTTTCATGCTTTATCCGCCACAGGATCATAGTGATGCTGCGCGTCAAGCCATGGAGATGATCTTTGTAATGGATTGTTCGGGTTCCATGCGGGGTAAGCCCATCGAACAGGCCAAGCAAGCGGTGCAGTATGCTCTTAATTGTTTGCAACCACAAGATACATTCCAGATCATTCGCTTTTCTAATAATTTCTCACAGCTTGGTAGCCAACCTCTGCTTGCAACAACTAAAAACATAAATCGCGGCAAACAATTCGTGCGCAACCTTTCCGGGGGCGGCGGCACAATGATGATCGAGGGAATCAAGGCAGCATTAGATTTCCCACACGACCCCGAACGCCTGCGCTTTGTAACTTTCCTGACCGATGGCTTTATTGGTAACGAAACTGAA
Source organism: Planctomycetota bacterium (assembly GCA_022574595.1). GTDB lineage: Bacteria > Planctomycetota > Phycisphaerae > Phycisphaerales > SM1A02 > JACZRS01. The sequence goes on from JACZRS010000008.1 coordinate 137,987, forward strand.
ATTCTCGGTGCAGTACATAATCGAGTAGGTTCCGCAAGAATCTTCAGCTTCGGCGTGGGTTCTTCACCAAACCGATACTTAATGAACCGCATGGCCAAGCTCGGCCGGGGTGCAGTGGCATATTTAAGCCTAAACGATAGTGGCAGCGATGTGATGGGTAAATTCTTTGACCGGGTAAGCCAACCCATACTTACCGATATCAATATAAACTGGGGCGGCATGCAGGTTGCGGATGTTATTCCTGCAAGAGCGCCTGATTTATTTGTAGGTCGGCCAGTTATTTTTACAGGACGATTTGAGGGAGATAAGCCTACTTCGATTACAGTTCAAGGCAGAACACCACAAGGCATAGTAGAAGCAAATTATGAGATTAATCCGGTTGATGAAACAAACGAACATATAGCATTGCCCGCAGTCTGGGCGCGTAATTATATTGCACAACTTGTCGACCGCGCAGCTTATGAACCAAACATCGAGCTGCCACAACGAATCCAGGAAATAGCATTGCAATACAGTCTGATGTCAGCCTACACCAGCTTCGTTGCTGTAGATTCCAAGACACAAACTGCAGGAACTCGCGGCACAACAATTAATCAAGCAGTCCCAGTCCCCGACGGCGTCCGTTACGAAACAACAGTCCAGCAACAAGGCGGCGGAACCCAATAGATTCTCTTTCTTATCCCCCTCTCCCTTTGGGAGAGGGGTTAGGGGTGAGGGTCTTTTCTTTATTTCTTTTCTAACAAAAACCTATATCGGAGCCACACAATGTCACCGCACAAATCCACATCCAACTTACTCCAAACTTGCAAATACATAACCCTCACAATTTTAATAACAACTCTTATCGGTTGTGGTTTTTCCTACATAACCCCAGGGCGCGGCGCAGACCTGTCAGCCTTTGGCTTAACCAACGAATTGCGCGAATCTCTAACCGATACATCTATCCAGCGCGCACTTGATAAAAAACCCTTGGCAACATTCCCCGTAACCCTGGCAATTGTGCGCGTCCAAGACTCAGGATACTACTCATACAACGTGCGCAGTCACGGCCAGGGTAAATACAGCGTAGTTACCCAACGCGATCTGGAAACTGATGAAGATTTCGCAGCCCTGCGCGCTCTGCCTCAAGTTAAAAGTGTTGTTGGAATTAACCGACTATTGCTACCCAGTAATTTGACATCAGATAAGGAATTACGCGCTGCCGCGGCTGCGGTTCATGCGGATATGATGCTCATCTATACTGTAGATACAACATTTAAAACCGAAGAAACCCTCGAACCGCTCGGCTTTGTAACGCTAGGCTTATTCCCCAACCAGACCGCACGCGTCAACAGCACAACCTCAGCAATTCTAATCGATACAAGAAACGGCTACACCTACGCAGCAGCTCAAGCCAGCGCCAAGCACGATGCACTTACCAACGCCTGGTCCAACAAAAGCACCGTAGACCGATCGCGCAGAAAAACCGAACGCGAATCATTCGAGAAACTTTTACAAAACTTCATCCAAACCTGGCCCAACCTGGTACAGGCTTACAGCGTGGCAGCAAAATAACAAAAGATCTAAATGGCACACACCCCAGACGCCCATGGATAGCACAATCACCACCAACCCGCGACGCCCATGGATAGCAATCCATGGGGTTCTTGAAAATAGCCTAGTGGAATAAATACCGTCACGGCTTTATGGCGCATGGCTACATCCCTCATCCCTCGCAATTCCTACCCGGACTCCTCCACAGGCGGATCTGCGACTTCGCAAAGCCTCAGATCCGGCTTGCTAATCCCTATTCAGCATGAGGGTTCGATTGTTACGCTCAGTCGTTTACTTGTGAATTGCTCTTGCAAAAGTTCCGCATGTTCTCGATGCGTAGTTAATAGTAGGGCCAAGCCTCTTTGATGGGCTTCAAGTGTTCGCAACACCGCATCTTCTCGGTTAAGAGTTGTCAGTTCGATTATGGTGTCAGCTACAAAAACAATATCGTTGACATCATCGTTATGCAGTAATACCTGCCAAGGCGGCAAAGACTTACGCTTTGGACGCTTGGGCAAAACCTTGATTGCTGTTGCGCTGCCACCATCACTATTTGCTTCATCTTGCAGATTATTAAACTGCGACATGTACAGAATCTCCGTAAAACCAGATCAGCCCGTAATGCTTTGGGCCAGTGCGCTTAACAATAGGCCTGTGCCACACAAAAGAACTCAATCAAGCCAAAAAGGCCTCAGATATCACTATATCAGCCATTGCTCGGTCCCTGGCGGATCAGGAATTCTACAACCTGGCGCATATCTTGAGTTTTCTCAAAAACCTCCCGTTGGAGTCGAGCGCCCGTTCCATTATCGAGAATATCGTTAAGCCCCTTAAGCTCTTGTTCGCAGCCAAGCTTTTCAGCAAATGGTATGCACCGCTGCATGAGACGATGCACCGTCTGCCTTGCGGGGACTGCCTGCATTGTATCGGGATCGACGAACATTGCATCCATACCGTAACGCGATGCGTGCCACTTGTTTTGTTTGGCAATCATGGGATGACAATCGTAAAGATAAGCACCTTTATCGATCTGCTGGGATATCGCAGCAACCAAGCATTGCGTAAGCGCAACAAGTCCAAGCAAATGCTTCATGTTCATAGGCATATCCATGATGCGAAGCTCAACTGTGCCAAACTCATGGTGCGGACGAACATCCCACCAGATTTCGCGGATGGATTTAATGAATCCCGTAGTACAAAGGTGATCGACAAGCCAAACATATTCCGACCAATTGCGCATCTGCACAGGCAAACCAGCGGTCGGCAATGAATCAAGAATATTCGATCGATAAGATGCCAAGCCTGTATCGCGACTATTGAACATTGGCGAGTTAGCGCTAAGAGCCAGCAGCGAGGGAATATGCCGGAGCAAGCGGTCGCACAATTGAATTGCTTTATCTCCGGAATCTACACCGACATGTACGTGCAATCCGAAGACCACTACTCGTCGCGAAATATCTCTCATTGCCTTAGAAAGCCAATCGTATCGATTTCCCGTGGAATACTTTTGTTCTTGCCAGGAGCTAAAAGGATGCGTCCCACCCCAAACCAATTTCAGGCCGATTTCGTTTGCGGTTAACTGGGTCCATTTGAGTTTTTCACTCAGGTCGGGCTCGACCTGCTTAATACTCTCACAAACATCGGTGTTTATCTCGCAGCAATTTTGCATTAGTTCAGTCTTGATTTTGTCCACCCACTTCTGGGGCACCCGATCAAGAATCTGCTGAACCGAGTTACTAAGCGCAAGCGTCTTAGAGTCAACGATCTGAAGCTCGATCTCCACGCCAAGGGTGTGTGACTTATTACCGTTAAATTGATATGCCACAACTAGGCTATTAGCTCCATCGGATTACGACTTTGCCGAATTGTTCTTCAGATTCGAGGCGTGCAAACGCTTTAGTAGCGTCCGTAGCATCATGCACCGAATCAACAACAGGCTTGATGGCTCCACTGACAAACAGCGAAACAACTTGGCGAAACTCGTCCATATCTCCCATTGTTGAACCGATTATCGAGCATTGGTTCCAGAACATTCGCGCAAGATCAGTTGTGGCGCCGGGACCAGTAGTGCAGCCACAAGTTACGAACACTCCACCACGCGCCAGAGATTTGATGCAAGACATGTGAATAGATTTACCTATCGAATCCACACAGATATTTACGCCTTGCTTGGCTGTAAGACTCCTTACATCGCGCGACCAATCTTCACCTATGTCAAAAATACCATGTGTAGCGCCGAGCTTGGCTGCTTGATCGAGTTTGGATTGATGGCGGCTTGTGACAATTGTTGTGCAACCGAAATGTTTGGCAATGTTTAAAGCTGCAAGCGCAACACCGCCACCAATTCCCGTGATGAGTATAGTTTGTCCGCATTGAAGTTTTGCGCGACTGACCAACATTCTCCATGCAGTAAGATGCGTTAGCCCGAACGCCGCTGCCTCTATTGGATCAACATCACCCACCGCAACAACATTGTTAACCGGAGCTGCGAATTTTTCCGCCAAGGTTCCGGGATCGTGTTCGCCGATCATTCGAATGTCAGCCGGCGCAGGAGTTATTCCTGCAAGAGTTGGTTCTTCTTGTGGGACCGCTGCATTAAGAATGACCCTTTTGCCAATCCAGCTTTCATCGACGCCTTGGCCAACGGATTCGACAATGCCGCAACCATCACAACCGGTGATGCGCGGATAGTCAAAGTCGAGCCCGGGCAATCCTCGCCCAAGCCAGAGATCAAGGTGATTGAGGGCCGAGGCTTCGGTTTTTACAACGACTTCGCCAGCACCAGCCGTTGGGTCAGGCCAATCGATGAGTTTTATGTTTGGTGCGACAGGCGTTCCTTGTTGGGATATTACAGCTGCTTTCATGGCAGAGATTGTACAGGAAGGGATGAGTCTTGAGGGGTGAGGTATGAGTCTTGAGCCAGGAAAAAGATGGAAGTTGCATAAATATTCGGGTGCTACCGCCAGCGAGTCTTCGAGTCGTCGGTGCAGTAATCGAGCCAAACTTCCAATCGCACTGACGACTTCGCTGCGCTTCGCTGTCAGTGGCACCCTTTGGAACCTGTTATTGAATTAACTAGACGAACCAACTTTGGCGGTTAGTTCTTCTCGCACTTTTTCCAGGAGTTTTTTGGTTGCCTTTATGCCTTGGACTTCGCTTAGTTTTTCGCCTTCGTATTCGATACCTACATAGCTGTGATAATCTGCATCGAGCACAATTTTCATCATGCGTCGAAAATCCGTGTGTGTTTCGTTGCCAGCTTCATCAAAGTCATGCGACTTGGCGCTAACCGCTTTGGCGAAGGGCATGAGTTCTTTTACTCCTTGATAACGATCATACCACGCATCAGGTGCATCGCGGCGATCCCAATCCAGGCAGAAGTTGCCAAAGTCAGGCAAGGTTCCGCAGCGCGGGTGATCGACTTTTTTCATTACCGCAGCCAACCATTTGCCGTTGGATGATAAGCCGCCATGGTTTTCTACTATTACGTTCAGGTCGTGCTTAGCTGCGAATTCTGTGAGGCGGCTTAGGCCATCCGCTGCGAGTTTGATTTGATCTTCGTAGCCTCCACTACTTTGTGCATTAACACGAATGGAGTGACAGCCAAGGAATTTTGCTGCGGTAACCCATTGGTAATGGTTTTCGATCGCTTGTTTGCGCTTTGCATCATCGGGATCGCCCAGCGCGCCTTCGCCATCAACCATTATGAGAAGGCTCTTAACGCCATGCTCTTCTGCGCGACTCTTAAGTTGTTTTAGATAATCTTCATCTTCTGCGTGCTCTTTGAAAAACGAATTGACGTATTCGATTGCGTTTATGTCAAATGTTTTTTTGGTGAAGCTGGCAAAGTCCAGTGCATCGAGCTTGTTGCTTCTTAACATTCGATGCAGCGACCACTGTGCGAGTGAAATCTTAAACAACGGTTTGTCCTTATTAACAATTGCCTGAGCGAACAGAGATGTATTCACAGCTAGCGGAGTTGCAACTGCGATAGCAGTGTGTTTTATAAATTCACGCCTTGGTATCATCGCTTTTTTTCTCTTTATCTTTATACTTTGTATAGCAATGAAAACCAATACAGGGAACTTCTTCATCACGCTTGTCTTCCGCTTGGGTGAGAAATTCCTGAACCTGCCCCATAGTCTCCGGGTCAAGTCCCACGGACACCATATGCTGCCCACCATCGGGCGCTACTACAACGGTGGTAAGCACCGCTACGGTTTCTTCATCTTGCAAAGCGTTAATGATGTGTTGACCAACTTGCTCTTCTGCGGAGCGAATTTGCGTCACAAAATGTTTGAGCTGGTCTACATCTACTTCTTCTGCGATCACAGGCAAATTGTCATCGCCTTTAGGTAGGCCTATTGGAAGATTCTGTACAGTATCATCTTGGTTTTCATCGGGTTTGGTCATGTGATTGCGTTCTCCGCAAATACTTTAGCTGCTGTAATTGCATCGTCTATTTTTTCGGGATCTTTTCCACCCGCCTGGGCCATGTTTGGGCGGCCTCCACCTCCACCACCACAAGCTTTTGCAGCTTCGCGCACCCAGTCGCCCGCTTTTAGTCCCTTTTTAATGAGAGTTTCAGGAACGCACGCGGCGATCGCAACTTTGGATTCAATTTCATCACCGGTAAATAACATTATTGCAGCTTGATCGTGCTTGGCCCGCACTACATCAAGAGCTGAGCGCAGAGTTTCTTTATCCGCTCCAAGTAGTTGATCGATAATGATTAGGCCGCTTGCGCTATCTGCAATATCACGCGCTTGGTCCACTGCTCCGGCGCGCGATTCCGCGCGGGCTTGGCTGCGCAGTTTCTTTATGCGATCTTTTAGTGGTCTTAGACTTTCTTCAATGCTGTGTTGTGCGACTGCGCTAATCGATAGTTGTTCTAATAATTTAGTAATCTCTTCATATTCAGAAGTAAGTTCTTTATCGCTGAGATCACCTGCACGTTTAGCTCGGCTTTGAAGATCCTTGCCCGCAGCTTCCGCCGCTATTGCAGCTGTGCCTGTTAAAGCAATGATCCTGCGGATGCCCGCAGCTAGTGCGGTTTCGTGTGTGATGATAAATTTCTTTGCTGCGCTTGTATCTGCTAAATGTGTTCCGCCACATAGCTCTATGGAAAACTCTTTCCATTGATCGCTTGATGGGTCAGCTAGCACTTCCTTTAAGGGAATCCCCACGCTTACAACGCGCACAGGATCGGGATATTTTTCACCAAAGACTGCGCGCAGACTCGAAATACTCTTGGCTTTTTCAAGTGGGACCACTTCATCATAAACCGTTAATTCCTGTTCGATAGCAGCGTTTACCAAGCGTTCAGCCTTGTCAATTTGCGCTACATCCATCGCATGAGAACTGCTGAAGTCAAATCGCAATCGATCAGGCGCAACCAGCGAACCTTTTTGATCTTCTTCGGGTCCGATGATTGCTCGCAAAGCATGATTCAACAGATGCGTTGTGGTGTGATTTGAAAGAATTGCTGCGCGCCTGTCACGGTTTACTGTAACGATAACTTTGGAGTTACAATGAAGTTTGCCTTCGGTAACGTGGCCGATGTGCAGTACGAAACCTGCAACTGTTTTGGTATCTGTAATTCTAAAAGTGCAATCGCCTGTGGCTTCTCTGCCCGAATAACCCCTTCCGGGAGTGTTGCCCAGATCAAAGACATCGGTTTCGATCGAGCCATGATCGCTAACCTGCCCGCCGGACTCGCTGTAGTGATTTGTGCGATTTAGAATTACCGCTACTTCAGTTCCCACATGTGCATAGTTATCGAGATCCGTGCCGTTGAAGATTGCAACGACTTCTGCGCTAAGCGGCTTGGCATCGTATTTATGTTCATCAAGCGTGGGCTGAACATTTAGCTGTTTTAAGCCTGCGAGTATGTCAGGTGTGAGCGCGTATTGTTGTTTATCATCGCTAGTTGTCTTACGACTTTTTTTGCGTGCTTCAGCCATAAGTTTTTCATAACCAGCTTCATCAACGGTCATGCCACGCTCTTGGGCCATTACTCGTGTTAGGTCAATCGGGAAGCCGTAAGTGTCGTGGAGTTTGAACGCGTCATTTGCAGAAACCTCTGGATGAAAATCAGGAGGCCACTTAGTTTTGTCATATTCCTGCATCAAAGAAGATAATCCATCAGTCGATCGTTTCCAGATTGATTTTTCAACTAATAGATCTCCAATACCATGATCTGACATACTATGACCTATGTTATTTACATAACGATTTACGCCCAGATCAAGTGCATCGGCTTCAGCTTGGCCAAACAACTCAATCCCGCGATCGAGAGTTCTCAAGAATCCTTCTTCCTCATCACGGATAATTGCTGCGACCTTGTCGGGCTTTTCTTTTAGTTCGGGGAATGCTTCGCCGAGTGAATTAACAACCGCAGGAACTAGCTCGAATAACCATGCCCCTTTAGTTTGCATGGTTTGATGAGCATGACGGACTGCACGTCGAAGTATTCGCCTCAAAACATAGCCGCGGCCTTCATTGCTCGGATAAGCGCCATCAGTAATAGCAAACGTCAAACAACGAATATGATCCGCAATCACCCGATAAGCGACATCAACCGGATCATCTAGCGAGCCCTGATAAGAATGCGCACCAGTATGCTTAGTTATGGCATCAAAGATGGGCGTCCATAGATCTGTATCGTAATTGCTCTCAACATTTCGCAAAATGCGCACAAGACGCTCAAGCCCCATGCCCGTATCAACGTGCTTGGCAGGTAGTGGTGAAAGCGCACCGCCTTGAGCTCTATTATATTGTATAAAAACCAAGTTCCAAAGTTCGACAACGCGCGGATCATCTGCGTTTACAAGATTGCCACCCGACTTGTCTGGCGTGAAGTCGTAATGTATTTCACTGCACGGCCCGCACGGCCCGGTCTCGCCCATCTCCCAGAAATTATCTTTTTTGCCCCAGCGTGTGATGTGATCTGCCGGTACAAATTGTTTCCATATTTCTTCAGCCTCGATATCCGGCTCGGTTCCCTCTGCTTGGCAACCTTCAAATACTGTGACGTGCAAACGATCTTTGTCTAATCCCCACACGTTGGTTAGCAGGTCCCAGGCCCATTCGATCGCTTCCTTCTTGAAGTAATCGCCAAAGGACCAGTTGCCAAGCATTTCAAAGAATGTGTGGTGGTAATTGTCTTTGCCGACATCTTCGAGATCGTTGTGTTTGCCGCCCGCTCGAATACATTTTTGAGTATTAACCGCTCGGTTATATTGGCGATCACCGTGGCCGAGGAAAATCTCCTTGAACTGGTTCATCCCCGCATTCGTAAATAGCAGCGTCGGATCATCGTGCGGCACAACCGGCGAGGAAGGCACAAACGTGTGCCCTTGCTTTTTCTCGAAATACTCGATGAATTCACAGCGAATCTGGGCAGCGGTCCGGATTAGTGTGGGATTGGTAGTCATAAGATGTAAACAGTGTAGGGGCAGGCTTGACCGGTTCAACATAGGGTCAAGCCCTACGGCTAAACGGGGGAAATGTTTAGCCGGCGGGCTTGACCCGCTGCGAGCGCGAGAAGACATGGGGTCAAGCCCCACGGCTAAACGGGGAATTTATGGTTCAAACGGTCTTACAAAGCCCCAATTTTGTGGCGGTTTGCCATCCTTGATGGGATTATCATTCACATATTTGATTCGATTGCTTATCGCATGATCATCTTCGAGATATACCTTCCAACCAGAGCCTTTACTCCAAGGTGAAGGCACTTTGCCTCGCGCATCTTTGAAGTTAATTAAGGGATGTATCTCCTCAGTAAATAGCCTTAGCGTAGCTCCACGCTTGAGGTGTGAGATGATTCGTTCTGCTGCCAATGCATGGCGACCTAGCACCAGATGTACATGTTCAGGTAGTATCGCACAAGCATATATGGGGTAGTCGGATTCACTTGATACTTGTGCAAATCCTCTTGCCACCGCACGCGCTTGTAGACCATTGAAAATCACTAGCGGATATTTCAGTTGTTCTTTCGCAGCTCTTCTTATTACATAATCGTGAGTCTGATGTGCAACAGATTGCCTTGTTTGCACCTTTGTCGCAGGTCCAAATTGTTGTAAATGTTTAGCATGAACTTCGTCGGAGCCGGAACCTCGTGGATCGTTGGGCAGCCAAAAGCCATAGGTTGAGAAGATGATGTGGTATGCGCGAACCATTTGGGATAATTGTATGCGATTCTTCCAATTCGACATGGGGTCAAGCCCCACGGCTAAACGGGGATTTCGTTTAGCCGGCGGGCTTGACCCGCTGTCTTGCGGTACACTGTGATCTATGTCAACTACTTCGCGCAAACCCTTTGTGGGCGGCAACTGGAAGATGAATACTGATCTGGCATCGGCGGTAGAGCTTGCGGACAACATAGTTGCGGCCTGCGGCCAATTTACAGAGAAATGTGATATTGCAATATTTCCGCCATTCCCATACCTGCAGGCTGTCGGGCATACGCTGGGCAACCACAATATTTTGTTGGGGGCACAGGATGTATATTTTCAGCCAAATGGTGCATATACCGGCGAAGTCAGCACGCAAATGCTACTGGATTTGAATGTCAAGGTAGTACTAATTGGCCATTCCGAGCGCAGGCATGTGATCCTCGAAGGCGATGATCTGATTAATTCCAAGCTCCTAGCGGTACTCGAAGCTGGCCTATCTGCGGTCCTGTGCGTGGGCGAAACTCTAGCTCAAAGAGATGCAGGAGAGACAGATCAGGTGAATGTAAGCCAACTTACATCTGGTCTGAGAAATGTCACAGAAAAGCAAATGCAGCGCGTAACCATCGCTTATGAGCCAGTATGGGCGATTGGGACTGGGAAAGTGGCTAAAAAAGAAGATGCTGCTTCCGCCCATGCGGTAATTCGCCAAAGCATTTCCGATTTATATAGCCCTAATATCGCTCAGCAAACCCGAATCCAGTACGGCGGATCGGTTAATGCAAAGAATGCCAGTGAACTGTTTTTAGAGTCCCAAATCGATGGTGGCCTGGTGGGAGGAGCCTCGCTCGACTCTGGACAATTCGCGGCTATCGTTCAGGCTGCTATATAGCTTATGACGGAGTACGAGGTAATCAGCCAATGAACACTGCGTTTCTAATAGTTACGATTGCTTTCATGCTAGTTTCACTAGCAATGGTTCTGATCATATTGGTTCAGAGGCCATCGGGAGGCGGTCTTGCAGGTGCATTCGGCGGAGCGGGCGGGAGCGGTTCTGATACGGTCTTTGGCGGGCGCGTGGGTGATGCACTTACCTGGGCAACCGTTATAGCTTTTGTCTTGTATCTAGGATTTGCCATAGCACTGAATTTGCTAGACGAAGTGGGCCCTAGCGTAACAACAACAACCAATACTGGTACATCAACTCAAACTCCTGCAGGTGATTCAGGTATTGTACCGGTACTAGATGACGATCTGGGTGTAATCCTGGGTGGAGATGATTTTGGAGGGATAGACGATTTTGATCTACCGCCTGCTAAAGATCCTGTTGATGATGGTAATGACGATAGTGCTGATGATGAAGTAGACACAACCACTAAAGATCCCTCTGATCCTCCTGATTCCCTTGAAACCCCCAATCCCCCAGGCGGAGATAACTGATCCCATGATTCGCTCAATGACGGGTTTTGGGGTAGCTGCTGATGATGATGATGGCGCAAGGTATGTGGTCGAAGTGCGCTCACTTAACAGCAAGTATTTCAAAGCAATAACTAGATTGCCTGAAGAATTGCAAGGTCTTGAATCTGAAATCGAATCCGCAGTTTCTAAGCGCTTAAATCGCGGCAGCATCGTTCTTACTGTTCGCTTTGCGGATAGCTCTGCCGACGCTGCAGCACAAATTAATAGTAAAGCTCTCGAAAGTTATCTAAAACAACTCATGGAAGTTCCGGAGATCGACCATGTCTCAACACGAATCGACCTTGGTGCTTTACTGACACTGCCAGCGGTAATAGTGCCAGGTACCGGAGAACGCATACTAGACCGCGCTCGGCCTATCCTAACCAGGCTTGTCGCCAGTGCCTGTGATGGCGTCATCTCAATGCGCGCCCGCGAAGGTGAAGCACTACATAAGATCCTTCATACTTATTGTCAGAATGTAGCTGATCGGCTTAAGGCAATTGCCAGTCGAGCACCAACTGTTGTCGAGCTTTATCAAAAGCGTCTTCGTGAACGCATTAATACGTTACTAGCAGAAAATGGTGGAGCGGTGAAGGATGAGGATCTTATACGCGAGGTGGCGGTTTACGCAGAACGATCGGATATTGCTGAGGAAATTACTCGTCTGCAATCGCATCTTCAGCAGTTCGCTGAGATTATTGATGCCAATGACGGCGAACCTGCGGGCCGAACCCTTGATTTCTTAAGCCAGGAGATGCTGCGAGAAGCTAATACTATTGCTGCAAAGTGTTTGGACGCTCAGATCAGTCGCGACATTGTTGAGGTTAAAGGGGCAATTGATAGGATCAAGGAACAGGTCCAAAACGTCGAGTGATTAGTAAGAGATTCATAGTTCGCCCTTGCAATATGTGAAAATAAGCATTAACGAGGGGCGAGCCAAGGGGCATAACCCAGGGGGCATAAAGAGTTATGGGTAAGAGTCAGCCCCACGAGCCGCAACCACATCTCGGTCCGCAAGTCGAACCGCGAACCCAACGTGAACAGTTCCAAACGCACGAACTGGCCACTGTTCTTAGCCATTACGATATAGGTGTAATTGAGCAGATCAGAGAGTATCGTAGAGGATCCAGGCGAGCCCCCAAGCTTCGTATTAAAAGTAAAAAAGGAAATTTTCTACTTAAACGTAGAGCGCCCGGGCGTGATGATCCCTACCGCGTTGCCTTTGCACATAGTCTGCAAATCGTTTTAGCGGAAAACAAATACCCTGTTCCAGGGTTTGTTGGCACGAACGAAACTAACAATTCCCTCCTGCAACTTAACGGCAGAATCTACGAGCTGTTTCGCTACGTTAAAGGTGATAGATATGGTAAGACAATAGCGCAAACTCATGATGCAGGTAGGGCGCTTGGGGCGTTACATCGATTACTGTCAGATTTTAAGCCACAGTACGATCCGCCCTTTGGAGCTTACCATGCCATGCCGGGTATAGATGCTCGATTGACTCAGATTCCCGAAATGGTGATAAGTGCTGAACCAAATGCTGATATTAAAACCCTAAAAAAGACTTGCGCATTTATCCAGAAAACCTACAACCATGCAGCCAACAAAGTAGAAAAGTTGGGATATCGGACCTGGCCAAGCACAGTAGTTCACGGAGATTGGCATCCGGGCAATTTGTTATTTAAGGACGGGACAGTGGTAGCGGTATTGGACTTTGATTCCGCCAGGCTGGAATGCGCCATGGCTGATCTGGCCAATGGGGCCTTGCAGTTTTCTATGAAGATGTCCTGGCCGGATGATCCGGATACTTGGCCCAAAGGCTTGGATTCTGAGCGAATACGGGCCATACTAAGGGGGTATCATGAAACCGCCCATCGCCGTCTTACGGACGATGAGATAGCAGCTCTGCCTTGGCTTATGATAGAAGCGCTGATAATGGAGAGCGTTGTGCCCATAGCCGCCACAGGCAGCTTTGGGCGGATTGCTGGCTCGGCCTTTCTTAACATGGTGGAGCGAGAGTGTCGTTGGCTAATTTCGCGGGCGGATAAGCTGGTGAAGTTCCTTGAAGATTGATTGAAATATGAACCGTTGCAATAAACATCCAATCCAGCAAGTGTCATGCCCATGGTCAAGCATGTTGCTTGTGGCAGCAGCGATATTGTTTACTACTAGTAGCTTAAATGCTCAGCAACGAAGAGGAATTACATTACCACAACCTAGCATTGAGGAATTAAAACCATTTAGCGGCTTACCAACACAAGAGGAGATTTTATCCACTAAAGTTGATGAGAAGATAAAACAAATTGTCGATCAGCTTGACTCGCCAGCATTTACTAGACGAGAAGAAGCAGCGAAACAATTAGTATCAGAAAACATTAGCCGAAGGCAGATCTGCAAAATACTTTCCGGAAATGATCTCAGCCTCGAGCAGCGACATAGATTAGTCGATTGGCTGCGTAATGATTTAATTACAACTCCTCATGCAGCAATAGGTATTGGTGTTCGTAGAACTAGAAATGAAATAATTATCGATAACCTTATTGAAAATCTTCCCGCGACCGAAGTATTAGAATATGGCGATCAAATAATTGGCCTTGATGGCTTACCCATAAATCAATGGACCCAATTCTATCAATCTATCAGCTCGAGAAAGCCAGGCGATAAGGTCACGCTTACAATTAAACGTAGCTTTGAACCCGATGAAAAGGATGATTCTGGGGAACTAGAGGTCCGCGAATTAGACTTTGACATCATTCTTGGTTCTGATGAGTTTCTACTAAATAGAGATGGAACAAAGCAGGTGAATTCATTTGTCAAGGGAGCTTTGGCTATAGACATGAAAACAATTGTAAATAGGTACGGCCCAAAGATCGTGCATATCCAAAGTGAAGAAACATCTCAGAGCGACTTTGAAACTACACAGTTAAAGATAAATAAACAGTAAGGGCAAACTGTTCTTTGGCTATTAAATTAAGTTAATGCCAGTTCCTAGTAGCCAGGCAAGTAATGACAACAAGAATATAGTTAATGCAATCTTTGCCAGACGAGGTACGCGACCGACAGGGCCGACTGGCAGATAATCTTCACGCTCGCCTACATCCACCTCATCCCAGTCAAGATCAACGGAATCTGCTACGCAATTTTCTAATATCGCCTTTGCCCTCTCCAAATCCTCTGACTTAACCACAACTGCTGCACCATTAAAAGATGAACTGAGCGACAGTGATCCGGTCCATGCAGGAGACGCTGTTATTACCTTGCACTCAATTCCTTCAGAATCTAGAACCGCTGCTTTTGTTTGTGCTTCAAATTCGGTGGCAACAACAGCAACCGGTTCCAGACCTTGGTAATCACTAGAGGTCATATTGCAATTCCTTGCTTTAGTTCACTAAGCGCTGCTGCAAGTTCTTCTAATTGAGAAGGCCCGTAGCTGGCATTAGGGGTTATGACGGACCAATCTGATATTGTTTCGCGACTGATCCAAGTTGTATCTCCCTCACTGTATATATCATTTTGAACTGGATCATTCATAAGTTGTGCCAGTACGCGATTCTCCTCAAATTGATGTATTACAAACCATAAGTGTTCAGGAGCTTCAGTTGACTCATAACTTAGCGAAAGGCTGGCTTTTATTACAAAACACACCGCTTGCTGATCATCACTTGTCATCGGATGAATGTCAGTGCGCAATAGCTGTTTGGGTAATGTATTAAACTCATGAACTAGCAGGGGCCAAGTCGCCCGGGCGAGATCAGCTAATCTGTCTGCAACTCTAATCGCAGGAAATAGCACTGCATCATCACGACTCATTTTCTCAATTACATCAACTGGGTAAGTATTACATTCTTGGGATTTATCACTGCAAATTACTGCACGCAAACCAATGTGTGGATTGTCAGGCTCATCAATTCGGTCAGTCATACAGCCAGGTATATTCTCTGCTAGTAAAGGTGCGATTTTTTGCCAAGGCTGCAAAGTGACATTCATGTGTGGACCGATTTGCATATCACAACCAGGTTCTGGTGGCCGCTCTTCAAGCAATCGGCCCGCAATGGTGTTGATCAACTCGCAGGATTGCGTTACTTGGTCAATTGGAACCTGAAGCATTTCAAGCTCGGGATTGCCGCAACGCAATAAGCCATGGGTGTGAACCCATACGGTAGCAGTTTCTTCTTGTCCGATGGCATGAATCAACCACAGCACATCTTCCGGCGGATCAATTATTACTTCATCAATCTGAGTAAAGAATTGCTTTTCAATAGCTTCACACGGAAACCATCGTCCACAATTGACATCTAAAATCGCAGGACAATTGGTGATTAACTTTGCAAGAAATCTCATAAGTTCAACAAAATTCAAATGAGCATCACACGTATCGAACAGCGTTTCAATGCCAATTACCCATTTACATTCATTGGCAGCTGCATCATCCAACTCTTGTGGGGAAAGAGGCTGCGCAGGCTCAGAAAAGATTACTGCGGGTTGCTTTAGAAATGGAAGCTCGACAACCGCGTTAAAAATGATCTTTGGATCATCTGGCTCAAGTTGCTTAACAATATTAAGAGGCTCGGTTAGATAAACAGAAGCAGTTTTAGCAATCGCTTCCAAAGTGGGCGCTTGATCACCAGGGTAAAGCGCAAGCAGCGTCGTCGGCTCAGGCTCATTTAGCACCCATGGATTAACCGAAGTTTCAATTTGCAAAGGATTATCAAGATTTGTGGAGCTATCCATAGCGTTTGATTGTAGGTGGCTGAGACTCTTTACGCTCTAAGTATCATTCCATGCTGAAAGCACAGCTTTAATTATTAAAAGAGTCACGAATAGGCTAACAGCAGCCGTTATTGCGATATGCCAAACTTCACGAGTAGAGCCTATTGAGTCATCAAACATCAATAATGCGAATACAAATACTATGCTTAGTAACACTGCAAATACCGAAATTGTCACTAATGTGGAATCTTTCAAACGAAGACTTCTAGCGGTCAATAAAGCTGTTGATTGCTGATCTTGATCATCCTCACGAGTCGCAATTGCCACAAGAGCATCAAGATCTAAAAGTATCGGTAAGTTACATTCCGGGCAGAAATTAGTGGTATTACCTGTTAAATCGTACTGGCACTCTTTGCACAGACTTCCTGTTGTATCGATCTCTGGCTCATTAATATCAATCCAGCAAAATGGTGCGTTACAAGACTTGCAGATTGTCTGGCCATCCAGATCAAGCTGCTGACCACAATTTGGGCAAATTGGATCTGTGCGTTCGACTATAGGTGCTAGCGGTTTGTTTTTAATTTCATCGACAATTGTACAGGATCTCTCATAATCGCGCTTGGCTACATGTATTGTAGCTGAACCAAAGAGCGTCGCGCCTCCTAACCACTGGTTTAGCGCATGTGAAGGAGGATTGATATGTTGTTCTTCAAATTCGATGCCCGCATCAGTGAGTGCTGCAGCGGCAGCGTGAAATTGACCGGGATTAACAAACTTACCCACTAATACAATTAGCGGTTTACCGCACTCCGTGCACATGTCTGATTCGCAGCCTCGCACGCAGTAACCGCAATGTATGCAGCGAAAAGCCTCTTCCTCGGTAATATCGGGAGTTTGGTAATGTTTCAATAGCTTCCTTTATAGCTCAATCAGACCGAGAATAGCTATGACTTCTACGACACCTGTTAACGCTATGATAATTATTATGCGTTGTCTGCTGCGCGTTGTACAATTGAATTCAAGCAATTCATCAAACTCAATTTGTTCATCCACAATTTCTTGGAGAATTTCATTTAGTGCGTCGAAATGTTCGCAATCGACTTCGATAACGTATTGGCGTTGGTTTAGGTTTCCAATTTCAATGAGACGAACATCAAACTCCATTGCCGCGATAGATGTTGCAACAGCCCGCGCTAAAGTTTGGTCTGTAAAGCGACAAAGCTCCTGCCATTGGTTCGTAATCTGCATATTATTATTGTACCGATAGATCGCGTTGCCTCAAAGCTTTTGCCTGCAAATTGAGCTGACCCGCTAATTTGCAACGATATTGACTATCTTGCCTTGAATTACAATGACTTTGCGGACAGTTTTACCTTCTAATGCAGCCTTAACCTTCTCATCTGCAAGAACCAGCTCTTCGAGTTTCTTAGGATCCATATCCGGCGGAACCATCAGCTTAGCCCTTACCTTGCCGTTAATTTGAACGGGCAATTCAATCAGATCGTCTTCTAGCATCGCTTGGTCATGCTCAGGCCAAGGCTCAGTTACTATTGATTTAGCATGGCCGAGTTTAGACCACAATTCCTCTGCAATGTGAGGTGTAAATGGCGCAATAATCAAAACAAAGCGTTCAAGTTGACCTCGCGACAACCCACCCTCAGAAGTCGCAACATTTACAAATTCGATCATGGATGCGATTGCGGTATTAAACGCAAGCCTCTGCACATCCTTTGCTACTTTAGCGATTGCTCGATGCAATTGTTTTTCAACATTTTCATTTAGCGAATCGAGTAATTTCAGATCACCTGTAGATTCATCTACCGCCAGACGCCAGGCGCGCTGAAGGAATCGAAACGGGCCTACTATGTCGCGCGTATTCCAGGCTTTGGATGCTTCAAGTGGACCTAGGTACATTTCATAAAGGCGCAGAGTATCGCAGCCATATTTCTCACACATCTCATCCGGGCTTACCGCGTTTTTCAAGCTTTTGCCCATCTTGCCATACTCTTGCGTAACAGGCTCGCCGTTGCAAAAGTATTTTCTGTCTTTTTGGTCTTGTACTTCCATTGCGGGCGAACCATCCTGATCGACGACATCTAGGGCCGCGACTGCGATGCCTCGTTCATCACGATAGGCAAAGGCTTGTATATAACCTTGGTTAAATAGTCGCCCGAAAGGCTCAGGTGTTGACACATGTCCCAGATCATAAAGCACCTTATGCCAAAACCGTGCATAAAGAAGATGCAGCACTGCATGTTCAACGCCGCCAACATAAAGATCAATGCCGTTATCCCCCATCCAATATTGTTCAGCTTCCTTTGAAGCAAACTGGTTACTGTTTTTTGGATCGATAAAACGCAGGTAATACCAACACGATCCCGCCCATTGAGGCATGGTGTTTAGCTCGCGCTGAAGCTTTGTTCCATTATGTTCAACTTCACGCCAGAATTCAGGTGAGCGCGCCAGTGGAGGCTTAGGTGGAGCATCGGGGTCATCAGAAGCAGTTGGCATAAAATCCTTCATTTCAGGCAATACCACTGGAAGATCAGCTTCATCAACCGCAACAATTCGTCCATCCGCTGCGTGCATGATGGGGAACGGTTCCCCCCAATAACGCTGCCTGCTAAAAAGCCAATCGCGCAATTTGTATTGCAGTGTTCCGAAGCCAAATCCTGTTTCGCCAAGCCATTCAATAGTTTTCTCTTTGGCTTCCTTAACACCTAAGCCGTTAAGAAAATCACTATTTATAGTTAACCCATCTCCAACATACGCTTCGCCAGCAAAATCATCGGGTGGCTGAACTGTTCTAACAATTTCAAGATCAAACGCTTTTGCAAAGTCCCAATCGCGTTGATCTTGTGCAGGCACAGCCATGATGGCGCCTGTTCCATACCCCATAAGTACATAATCTGCGATCCAAATCGGTATTTGTTTCTTAGTCGCAGGATTTATCGCAAACGAGCCGGTGAATATGCCTGTCTTGGTCTTGTCTTGGGTCATGCGATCAATATCACTCTGCGCTGCTGCATTACGCTGATATTCCTGCACAGCATCGGACTGATCTTTGGTAGTTATTTGATTAACCAGTTCATGTTCAGGTGCAAGCACCATATATGTAGCGCCAAAGATCGTATCTGGGCGCGTAGTAAAAACTTTTATCGCACTAGCTAAATCATCAGTCGAACCCGCTAATGCAAAAGAAATCTGCGCACCATTACTTCTACCAATCCAATTTCGCTGCATAATTTTAGTAGATTCAGGCCAATCTACTATTTTCAGGTCATCTTCCAAACGATCCGCATAAGCGGTAATACGCAACATCCACTGTTTTAACGGCCGCTTAAATACCGGATAATTACCACGCTCAGATCGACCTTCGTTAGTAACTTCTTCATTTGCTAGAACAGTCCCCAACTGTGGACACCAATTGACAGGTACTTCAGCGAGATAAGCCAAACGATACTTTGCAAGAACTTCCTCTTTTTCAATTTCGCTTAATCCGGAATACTCTTGTGCATCGCCTGATTCAAGCTTGTCAACAAGTTCTTGGATTGGCCTGGCTTTATTTTGATCAACATCAAAGTAGCTGTTGTAAAGTTTCAGGAAAATCCACTGAGTCCATTTGTAATAATCCAAATCTACGGTTGTGATCTCACGGGACCAGTCATATCCCAGGCCCAGCGCTTTTAGTTGCCGCTCCATAATTGCGATATTTTTTTCAGTAGTGATTCTGGGGTGAACCCCATGCTCGACTGCGTACTGTTCTGCGGGCAAACCAAAGGCATCGAATCCCATTGGGTGCAGCACGTTATAGCCACACATTTTTTTATATCTGCTGATGATGTCTGTTGCGATATAGCCAAGTGGGTGGCCAACGTGCAAACCAGCTCCTGAAGGATAAGGGAACATATCCAGGCAGTAGAACTTAGGCTTAGAAGCGTCAAATTCCGCATCGCCAGGGTTAGGCACTTTATTTGTGCCGTTTTGATCCCAGTAAGTTTGCCAACGCTTTTCGATTTCACCGGCCAGAGCAGCAGTGTATCGATAATTCGGGATATCATCAGTGTTGGTATTTTCGCCCGGGGATTTCATTTTAGTAGTTGACGCGTCGGTCATACGCTTATCTTTAAGCAAGGATTGTTAATATACCAGTGTGTAACGCAACATTGCTGCCAAGTGTATCGACCTAATCTAATGGATCAACTAAAATGATCACTGCCTTTGGAGTGGTTGGCACTTTATTTCTTGCGTTTGCGCTCAAGGTCAGCCAGGAATTTCTTAGCTTCACCAACCAGGAAAAAGCTGCCTGTCACGCAGATCAGGTCATCGCGGCCAATGGCCCTTGATGCGATATTGAGTGCGTCGCTGAGAGTTCGTGCAACTTGGCTCATTTTACCACTACGTTCTGCAAAGGCTTTTTGCAATTCATCCGGGTCTGCCGCACGTGGAGTATTCTTAGCTCGTGTGAAAATGATCTTGTCAGCACCTAGCGCCAGCTTATCGAGCATTGCCGGGATGTCTTTATCTTCGCAGCAACCAAATACACAAATCATGGAATCGTAAGGCGTATACGCGCCTACACAACGCATTAGCGCTCCAAGAGCGCCGGGATTGTGAGCGCCATCCAACAGAATGCGCGGTTGCTTCCAAGCAATCTCCATTCGCCCGGGCGTTTTAGTTGCTGCCAAACCCTCGTACAAAGCCACTTCGGGAAATTCGAATCCCGAATTCTTTAATGCATCAATCGTTGCCAACGCCAGTGCGCAGTTTAGTGCTTGATGCTCACCTGGAAGTGGAACAGGAAGGTGCATGAACTGACTTGTTCCTGACGAGACACAAATCCGAGTATGCGGACCAAGCGAATCTGCGGCTCCAAATCTGCTACTGAACTCGATGTCTTTATTTATCATGCGAAATGGAGTGTTGATCTTTGCTGCTTCTTGGCGCAGAACTTCTTCTACCTCTTCAGGTTGCTCTGTAGATAGGGCTGGGACTTCACTCTTAAATATGCCTGCCTTTTCTCGCGCAATCTCTGGGAGCGTGCGGCCAAGAATATGCATATGATCGTAATCTATCAGCGTGATAACCGATACCTCAGGTTTAATAACGTTGGTTGCATCAAGTCGTCCGCCTAGTCCGGTTTCGATGATGGCTATATCAACTGCTTGTTCAGCGAATTGCTTGAACGCCAGGGCTGTGACCAATTCAAAGAACGTTGGTTCATCAGATAGTTTCTCAGCTTCGGTCGCAACCTGCCTCATGGCTTCGGTGAATTCCGTTTTTGTTATGGGTTGGCCGTTGATTGAGACTCGCTCTCTTACATCAACAAGATGCGGGCTTGTGTATTGACCCACTGCATAACCACAACCCTGCATCATTGATGCGATCATGGCTACTGTTGATCCCTTACCTAATGATCCTGCAACATGAACAGTCTTGATCTGTTGGTGAGGATTACCCAGTAAATCTAGCAAGGCCCGCACTCGGTCCAGCTTGAAAAGCTCATGATCGGTTCGAATAACACGCATTCGCTCAACATCTGTGCGCTCCAGCAAATACTTAACCGCATTTGGAAAAGTAGTTATTTCAGCTGCGCTTTTAATTGTGGAGCGCCCACGACGGCGTGTAGATAAGGTGCTGCTCATATTCATACAAGCTTAGCACTTCTTGCAGTCACTTTCAAATCGTTAGCTGTAAGACCTTTAATGACAATGAGTTGCATCAAAATATCAGTCTTGCAATCCATGTCACAATCGGCCGATACGCTGGGTTTCATAGCTACTAAGCCGATACCTTCAAGCCTGGAGATTTCTAATGAATTCAATCGATCACAAGCAAGCACTACAAAATGAATCATGGCGCGTATTGCGGATCATGGCTGAGTTCATAGATAGCTTTGAAACACTAGCGGAATTAGGCCCAGCAGTAAGCGTATTTGGATCTTCGCGCTTACCTACTGTTCATAGTGATTATCAACTTGCGGTCAAATGCGGAGCTGCACTTGTTGAAAAGAACTTTGCGGTAATCACAGGCGGCGGACCAAGCATAATGGAAGCAGCAAACAAGGGGGCGATAGAAGCAGGCGGAACATCAGTTGGTCTGAACATCGCTCTGCCAATGGAGCAGTTGCCAAACCCATATCAAAATGTTGAGCTGAACTTCCGCTACTTTTTCATACGAAAAGTTATGTTTGTTAAATACGCAAGGGGTTTTATTATCTTCCCAGGTGGCTTTGGAACTATGGACGAGTTCTTTGAGAGCTTGACATTAATTCAAACTCTCAAGGTTGTGCCATTTCCGGTTGTATTAATTGGCAAAGATTTTTGGAGCGGGCTTATTGATTGGATGAAGTCCACAATGCTTCAGCGCTATGAAACGGTAGGTATTGAAGACTTTGACCTGTTTACGCTGACCGATGATGTAAATGAAGCTGTTGAAATCATCTATGACAACTACACGGGCAAACGCAAGGTCGCCCAGAAACTTCCACGATTTGCTT
The DNA here is from genome assembly GCA_022574595.1 of Planctomycetota bacterium. GTDB lineage: Bacteria > Planctomycetota > Phycisphaerae > Phycisphaerales > SM1A02 > JACZRS01. Next base: position 160,361 of record JACZRS010000008.1, read on the forward strand.
CTGATGATGAAGTAGCAACAGGCGAAGGTACTCGTCGAGGTATTGAACCACGCAAGGGTGGTCGGCTTAAAGGAAAATACGAGCCGACGGATGGCCATAAGAAATAATATAGCCGAACTAGTTAGACACCAATGGACCTTGCTCCGCCCACAGCTGGCGTAGTAAACAAGGTTGGCAGATAGTCGAACTGTTCCACAAAAGCCTCCAGCAAATCTACGCTAATTTTATCGACGGATTGGGTATTGCAAAGAATTATGGCGCATCCGCCAAAACCGCCTCCGGTCATTCGAGCACCAAGTACTCCGCTGTCTGCGCGCAATTTAGCAGCCGTATCAACTATCACATCAAGTTCTTCACAGCTGACTTTGAATAACTCTTTTAATGATGTGTGACTGTCAAACATTAACTGCCCAACAGTTTCCATCTCACCTTTGCGCAGAGCGTTTGCTGCGGATTGCACACGCTTGTTTTCATTAAGAACATGGGTAGCGCAGAGAACTTCTTCTTCTGTAAGAGCCTGGCCTGTAGTTGTTATTTTGTTTACTGCTGGCTCGTAGTCAGACTCAACTTGCCTTAGCGTTTCGTAACCGAGTTTTCTTGCTGCATCCTCGCATGTTTGTCTGCGGTTCACATACTCGCTTTGCGCTAAGTCGTGCCGTACATGAGTATCAGCTATCAATATCGATACATCTTTATCTAATGGCAGAGGGATTGGCTCTGTTGCATTAGTCTGACAATCAATCAATAGTGCGTGATCAGATTTGGCTTTAATAGCTATGAGCATGTCCATTATTCCGCAGGGAGTACCAACGAATTCATGCTCCGCTTTCTGACATAGCTTGGCTTTTTCAACTGGATCAAATGATTTTTTTAGTAGAACTTCCAACAATGTAGCCATGGCAACTTCCATAGCTGCGCTGCTGGCAAGCCCAGCACCAATTGACACACTAGTAGTAATTGCAATATCAAGATTGGGAACTTTGATTGCTCGTTTGTTAAACTGATCCGCTACCCCCATAAGATAGTTTGCGAAGTTACCTTCAATTGGTGATAGCTCTCCACGTAGATCACAATGCGCAGTCTCTTTAAGATCAACTGCCAAGAAAGTGCTTCGGTCGGCCAATGCATGATCACCAACCACTACGGTCCAACGGTCAATGGCCATGGGTAATACAAAGCCATCGTTATAGTCCGTGTGTTCACCGATTATATTGACTCTACCGGGAGCAGCAGCACCAAAGTTTGGCTGTCTGCCAAAGTGCTTGGTAAATGCTGCAACCACTGATTGAATCTGCTCTGCGGGCGGGCCGTCAGTTTCAAGTGTTGGTCGAGATGCATTCATGGCATTACTATTTTCGTCCAATTACATGCGTTTAACTGTACTAAATCGATGCAGGCAAATTGTTGCGGCCACTATTTGTTTGTCCTCAGCCCAACTAACGGTACAATGCCGATGCCTCGCTGGCAATGGAGGAAACCCAGCAAGGCGATGCGCTTTAGGCACGGTGTTCAGTGTCAAAAGGCACAGGGAGAACTAAGAATGCGTAGTGTACAAAGGTTGACGTTTGTAACTGTAGTCATCGCCATATCGACCATGGCAATCCCGGGTCACGCTAAGCAGGCAGCGCAGTCCGAGCGTGAGGCGATGTACTATCGGCATCTGGAGTTTTTCTCGCTTCTCAAGGGGGCTGGTTGTAAGATCTGGACAGGCTCCGCCCACCGGAATCTGTCAACATGACAGAATAACCGTGAGTACAAGGAGATTGAAATGAAACCAAACCGTGTGTTGATTGTCACTATTGTGCTCCTGCTTTTTCCGTCCGTTGCAACGCAGGCTGACAAGGTAGACGACTACATAAGCTCCGAGATGAAGAACCGTCGTATCCCCGGGCTTGCCCTGGCTGTGGTCAAAAACGGCGAGGTCATCAAGGCAAAGGGCTACGGTCTGGCAAACTTGGAGCTCAACGTCCCCGTCACGACCGACAGCGTGTTCGAGTTAGCCTCAATAACCAAGTCGTTCACGGCGACCGCCCTTATGATGCTGGTTGAGGAGGGCAAGGTGGGGCTGGACGACAAAATCAGCACGCATCTCATCAACACGCCGTACAGTTGGCGCGACATCACGGTACGGCATCTGCTCACGCATACAGCGGGTTTTGCGAGTGACTGTAAGGCAATACGCGAGCAAGGCTGGTTGGTGAATTACACGACCGCTGAGATGTTCGAGGTGGCCTCCAAATGCCCGCTGGATTTTGCGCCGGGCGAGCGCTGGCAGTACAGTTGTCAGGGCTACTTTTTGCTGGGCATGATCATCGAAAAGGCTAGCGGCCAGCGCTACCGTGAGTTCGTGAGAGAGCGGATCTTTCAGCCGCTTGGGATGACGACGACGACCGTACTTGACCAATGGGAGATCATCGAGAACCGCGCCGCTGGTTATATCTTGCGCGATGGCGAACTGTCGCACATCAGGCGCATATCGCAGGTTGAGCTTCCGGCTCACTATGGCATCTTGTCTACCGTGAAAGACCTGGCAAAGTGGGACGCTGCACTCTATACCGAGAAGCTGCTCACGAAGGCCAGCCTGGACCAGATGTGGACACCAGTGAAGCTCAACAACGGCTTTAGCCACAATTATGGCTTCGGATGGTCTTTGAATGACATTCGCGACCACAGGGTCGTCGGGCATGGCGGGATAACGGGTAAATATATTTTCCGTCTTCCAGACGACAAGCTAACAGTGATCGTGCTTACCAACTTGAGCATGGAGAGCGGTTCGAGTCCGCTCACCATCGCGCAAGGCGTTGCAGGGCACTACGTTCCCGGCATTCTTTTGAGTTCTCTTAAGGAGCAGCCGGACCCCGACCCGCAGATGACGCAGAACATGAGGAAACTACTGTCGGATATCGCCAATGGCGTCACGGACTCACCCCGGATGACTCCAGAGCGCAACGCCACCCTGAGTCCGATCTTCATGCGTTATATCGCAACCTCCTCATCGCTCAAAGACGTGAAGTCCTTTACGTTCATTGCATGTGACAACGTGGAAGAGCGCCGGATAGATCGGTTTGGCGTCCGGGTCAGCCGCATTTGTTATTACAAACTGGTTAATGCGCTGGAGAGGCGTTACCTTTCGTTTTACCTGACGTCTGACGCCATGGTCGCCGATATTCGATCTTCAACGGAATAGGCCGCCCGCATGCGTGAGCAGCAAGAAGTAAGCACTAACTGGACGCACAAGTAGGATAAAGGAAGTCACTCAATATGAGGAGAATGACGAAGAAGGGAAAAAGTTTAACCATGAGACTAGCAGCGGGTTTGGGAGTTGGTGTTGTCGCCATCGCAATAAGCATTACTGCTCCGCTGGCGCTAGCCCAGGAGGTATCGCAAGCCGAACGCGAGGCGATGTACCATCGCTACCTCGAGTTCCCTTCCCTAGTCAAGGGTGGGTCGATCGAGCCCCATTGGATGGTTGACGGTAGTAGTTTCTGGTACGCCGAGGGCGCACTTGAGAACACCATCATCTACCAGGTGGATCCAAAGGCCAACACGAAGACGCTCCTATTCGACACCGCCCGGCTGCGCCAGGCGCTGGCTGAATTGCTGGGACACGAGCCGCCCTACCAAGGACTCCCCTTTGACAAATTCGACTTCGTGGATGAGGGCGAGCAGGCGCTCAAGTTCACCGTAAAGGACAAAGAGTTCATCCTCCAGCTCAACACATACACGATTATGCCGGCTCCGACCGTGTCCGAGGAGGAGCAACGCAGACTTGTTCCGCAGATCACACGCAAAGGTGCGGGGTATCCCGACTTGGACCTGATGGAGATACGTTCACCGGATGGACGCTGGTTCGTCTTCTTAAAAGATCGCAATGTTTGGCTACGTTCCACGGCCGATGGCAAAAGAGTTCAGCTTACGACCGACGGCAAAGAAGGGTACGAATGGCGCGACGTCCCGGTACGAACCTACAGCAAATGGGCTTCGTGGTCGCCGAATAGCTCCAAGCTGGCACTCAAGAATGGGGACTACCGCAAAGTGCCGAAGATTCCGATCGTCGACTACCTCAGTCCGACGGAGGAAGTGCGATGGATCTCCTATAGTCGGGCCGGCGAGCCCATACCGCAGACCGAACTGTTCATCTTGGACATTCTCTCCAAAAAGCTAACGCGTGTCGAGACCGGATTGGGGCCGAACCAGTACGCTCTTATCGTTGGCTGGCGGAGTGATGGATCGGAGTTGCTGTTCTATCGGGTCGATCGCTATTGGGAACAGATGGACTTGATGGGAGCCGACCCTGCGACGGGCCGGACGAGACTCATCCTCACCGAATCCCATCCCGAGTTCGCTCTAGGACAGGGCGAGAAGATTTTCACGCAGCTGAACAATGGCGACCAATTCATCTGGATGTCGCAGCGCGATGGGTGGTATCACCTTTATCTATATGACATGACTGGGAAGCTGATTCGGCGACTCACCAAGGGAACTTTCCCGGTGATGGAAGTGGTTGCAGTGGACGAAGAGCGCGGATGGGTATATTTCACAGCCCGTGCGGAAAAACGACTCTACGATACGCATCTGTACCGTATAAACTTACAAGGCAACAACTTCACTCGATTGACGGAAGGAACCGGTCAGCACGAGATAGAGTTCGCACCGTCAACGGAGTTTTTCCTCGACACACACTCGAACGTGGATCGGCCGCCCGCAGTGGAATTGCGGCGGGCAGATGGCAAACTGCTACAAGTCCTGTCCAGAGCCAAGATCGACGCGCTCGTCAACGACCTGAAGTGGAGGCCGCCCGAGGAATTCGTGGTCAAAGCTGCCGATGGGACAACCGATCTTTATGGCGTGCTCTTCAAACCGCATGATTTCGACCCCCAAAAGAAGTATCCAGTTATCGATCAAATCTACGGGGGTTTGAGCATCGTGCCGCATAGCTTCACCAGAGGTTGGTGGGCACGCGCATTTGCTCAGTTGGGATTCATAGTTTTCCTTGTGGATAACCGAGGGACCGATGGACGGGGACGGGAGTTTTCTCGGAGCACGAGTTTTGCACAACTAGGTCGCCACGAAATTCCCGACCACGTGGCGACACTTAAACAGCTGGCCGAATCACGACCCTACATGGATCTTGAGCGGGTGGGACTCTTCGGATATTCGCATGGCGGTTACATGGCCATCCGCGGCATGCTGTTGG
>JACZRS010000009.1 GCA_022574595.1 Planctomycetota bacterium
ACGAGATTTATGGCGATTGCGCACAATTTTTGATATTTTGGAATAATCGTTCTTGACTGAGCGTTCCAAAAGTGGTATATTGGAGACATCATGGTTGGACGACCCAAAGAATTCGATGAGAAAAAGACCCTGGAGAGGGCTATGGAGGTCTTCTGGACTAACGGGTACGAGGCCACAAGCGTCCAGGATCTGCTCGATGCCATGGGTATCAATCGCGGGAGCATGTACGACACGTTTGGCGATAAGCACGCTCTGTTCTCCGCGGCAATCACTCATTACGGTCGCACCATCACCCAGAGCATCGAGGATACACTGGATGGCCCCGGTTCGCCGCTGGGAAATATACGCAAATTACTCATCCAGATATCGAATCCTGAGACCAATGGCAAATGTCGTGGTTGCTTGGCTACCAATACCGTAGTTGAGCTGGCCCCGCATGACCCGGAGGTAGCAGAAGCGGTGAAAGCGCTGCTTCGGAGAGTGGAGAAGGCATTCCACCGGACTCTGGTGAGAGCAGTGGAGATCGGAGAGCTTTCACCGGATGCCAACCCCAGGGCCCTGGCCCGCTTCCTTTGCTGCACTATTCAAGGCTTAGTCGTCATGGGTAAGGCATCGGCCAGCCGTTCAACTATTAAGGACATAGTCAATGTCACGCTGGCCACGCTGACATGATGCGAATAATTTTTTTATATATTTATGGAATAAACGTTCCAGAATTAGACTTTACTCAATAGAATGACTCACATAACAGGAACCAACAATGAGAAACCTAAACGAAAAGGAGCATTAAAATGACTCATGAGAATGTATTAGAATTCACTGATGACAACTTCAAACAGGAAGTACTCTCTTCGGACAAACCCGTGCTTGTCGATTTCTGGGCCGATTGGTGCCAGCCGTGCCACATGATAGCGCCCACAATCAATGAGCTGGCAGAGGACTACGCTGGGCGGGTCAAAGTTGGCAAGGTAGACACTGACGCCAACCGCGACGTGTCACTTGAGCTAGAGATTAGCTCAATACCTGCCGTCATCCTCTTTAAAGGCGGCGAGGCGGTCCGTAAGTTTGTAGGCGTTACCGCAAAGCAGCAGATCGCCGCGGAACTGGACGCGCTACTCACCTGAGAACGTCCCAGTGATGTCATGGAACGGATATAAATTTTGAAATGTTCACTAAAGCAGCATTCACCGCATTCGAGGACATAGTCAAGGTCACACTTTCCACGATGACCTGAGGCGAATATTTTTTTAGTTATTTATGGAATAAACGTTCCAGAATTAGGTTTCAGTCAATTGAACAACTTACAAAGCAGGAATCAAACAATGAGAACCCCAACAAATAAGAATGACGTACTGATCCCTGAGGTCTCGAGCGATATCGGCCTGAGCGTTGCTGCACGCGGATCTGCAATATCAACCGTCGCAACACCAAAAATCTTCAGCGCTGATGAACTGACCGTCGCCCCACTGTCGCGTAATGGAAGCCTCAATCAGGGACTTGACTCTGAGGCAACTCGGCATGGCGGAGGTGGAGGCGAGGAGCGGATCGCGATTCTCTATGAAAATCACCAATGGTTGGAAGGACTGTTCCGCGAGTTGGATTTTCGCGGCCTTCCCTACCACGCAATTAACCTCGACGACGCTGCGTTATTTTTAGACGCCCCGGACGACTATCCGCTGGTCATCAACCGGGTCAGCCCCAGTTCATACCTTCGCGGCCACGGCTCGGCGATTCGGTTGGCCACAGGATGGCTGGAGATGCTGGAGCGCTCCGGTAAGCGTGTAATCAATGGCGCTGCGTCATTTAAGGTTGAGACCAGCAAGGTGGCCCAACACTTGCTGATTCGGAGCCTTGGCCTGTCGGCACCAAAGACGGCCGTCTTCAACAATCGGGAAGCGATTCGACCACTGCTCCATCGCTTTCCCTTTCCAGCCATCCTCAAGCCCGATACCGGAGGAAGCGGCGCGTACATACGGTACGTTCCAAGCCGTGAATATCTTGAGTATCTACTCAAAGATGAAGACAAGCTGTTTGGACCAGATCACGTTCTGTTGCTTCAAGAGTTCATTACTCCAGCCGACGGGACAATCGTCCGCACAGAGTTCGTGGACGGGGAGTTTCTCTTCGCCCTGAAAGTCCGGCCTGTGAACACTTTTAATCTGTGCCCCGCTGACGGCTGTGAGCGTCCGCCCGCCGCCGGTCAATCCGAGGGGGACAGTGAGCCCACGGTGGACTTTGAGCACTATTCCGATATTTCCTCCGACGCCGTTGCCGAAGCCCGCGCGATTGTTCAAGAAGCTGGGCTCGAGGTAGGAGGGGTGGAGTACATAGAGTCTTCCGATGGCCAACGCTACTTCTTCGACATCAACGCACCATCAGTCTATCGCCCCGACATTGTGGAGGCAGCCGGAGTCGATGCCATGACCAAGTTTGTCGACTTCATCGAGCGCGAGTATCGCAAGGAACTACGCAAGCGAATGGAAAGCCTCGAAGCGATCGACTGCAACTTGAGGCTGACCGGATAGTACTGGTGTATCGCACTAGTCGAAAATCGTTCTAATAAACTCAACTCCGTTTCTTGAAAGGAACATCTAATGTCAACTACTTCTTGCACCACAACAGAAACTGCAGTATCAAAGTCTGCTGACAGCCAAAGGGATATTGAAGCAATTTCATCCCTCATCCAAGCTTATGCCCAAGGCGGGCGCAAAGGCGATGCGGCGATCATGAAACCTGCGTTTCGCGAAGACGCCACGATCCACGGGTATATGGGTGGCAACCTGCTCTCTGGACCAATCAACATCCTGTTCGACTGGGTTGCTGAAAACCCGGCGGCGTCGGATCTGGAGGCCAGAATAGTCAACATTGATCTCGCTAACACCGTTGCCACCGCGCGGGTTGAGATCAACGGATGGCTCGGCCACCGCTTCACGGATCAGTTCACGCTGCTGAAGGAAAACGGCGCATGGACAATCACATCCAAAGTGTTTCACACCCATTAATTTAATGTGAAAGCACTACGAATCAATCCAAGAACAAATGGAGAACAATAATGGTTAAGAACATCCTCATAACTGGCGCATCGACTGGCTTCGGCCGCGACACCGCCGAAACACTAGCCCGCTATGGGCATAAAGTGTTTGCCTCGATGCGCGATCCCAAGGGTAAAAACCGTTTACATGCGGACGCACTGCGAGGCCAAGACATTGAAGTTGTCGAACTGGATGTCACCGATTCACAATCGGTTGATCGAGCTGTTGCCGCAGTTATTGCCAAGGCAGGTCGCATCGATGTCCTGATTAACAATGCTGGCGTCTTAGCGGCAGGTGTGTCGGAAGCGTTCACGCCCGAGCAGGCAGCAGCGCTATTCGACGTCAACGTCATCGGGCTACTTCGGGTGACGCGTTCTGTATTGCCGGACCTTCGTCGTCACAATGACGGCCTGATCATCAATGTCGGCTCGATCCTCGGTCGCGTCACCTTCCCCTTCTTCGGGATTTACGGTGCGAGCAAATTCGCGGTCGAGGCACTGACTGACAGCTTCCGTTACGAAGTCTCACAGCTTGGAATCGACGTAACTCTTGTGCAACCCAGCGCCTATCCCACGCAGCTATTTGCCAGCGCGACTCAGCCAGCCGACACCGGGCGTACAGCAGAGTACGGCACAGTGGGAGAGATCCCCGAAGCCATGTTCCAACAATTCGACTCCATGTTGTCAGCACATGGCGCACCCGACCCACACGATATCGCCGAAGCGATCGCGCATCTGATTGACACCCCCAAGGGTGAGCGACCTGCGCGCACCGTAGTAGGCGCTAGCTTTGGCGCTGATTCACTGAACGATGCAACTGCGCCGATTCAGGCCAGCGCAGTAGAGGCTCTTGATCTCGGCCATCTTGCAAGGTTAAAAAGAACGATTAAGAAGTGCGCTTGATTCGGCGCGTCGGGTCGGCGACATGTATGGAAGCAGGCAAATCCATCAGTAAAGTCTTGAAGCCGATTTCCGATCTCTGTACGCGGCAAAGTTGAGGAGCCTTTGGGCCAGGCCAAGTACCCTGAAGCACTTCCTCACGCGCCGCGTCTAATCGGCAACGAGTGTGGCACCGGTACTCGAGGCGCTCGGTCTGGGCCACTTTGCGACGGTGGGGAGCGCTCTCAGTAAGAGCGCTTCATCCAGCGCGTCGGGTCGGCGACATGCACGGCCCTGCGCGCTCTTTTATAGCTTGACTAGTACTGAGGCGTTTGGCGCAAACATTCAGCTGAGAAAATCATGTGGCATTTAACATACTCATTCTGTGAACTCGACTTATCTTATTTTACTTTCGCCCGACTCACCCGGATACACAGACGAGCTTTCCGAACTGTAGTATACAAACTGCCGCACTGTCTCGTACCGGCGGGCTAATTCATGGATCGTGTCTAACATCCCATTTTCAGTCTAGGGACACATTACACCAACGACCCGCGCTATGTGAATTACAGTCCCCTTTTCTTGTCCGAACATAATTCAAGCTTTCAACTATTACCGAAGTAGATCATGCTGATGAGCAACGTACCGCAAAGCGAGTGAGCTATTACACAAGGCAGCAAGTTCCGTCCGGTCATGAGGTAGCCGATTCCGAACACTACGCCTGCGGCAGCTGTGGAAATCATGCCCTCAACTCCCAGATGGCTGTGCATCAAGCCGAACAGTACACCTTGAACAAGGACTGCCGCTCCCCAAGCAGTTCCATTTAGACGGAACATTTGTGCCAGCCTTGTCATGATGAATCCGCGAAAAATCAGCTCTTCACCGAGACCTTGCACTAACCACGATACTACCCCGACCCAATACAAATAAAGCCAGAAACTGCCGCGCACTTCACCAAGGGATGATTTATCGCGAGTCTTGAATAACGGCTCAAGTGTGTATTGGAGTCCAATCAGCACCACGAGCACGACAACGGCAATTACTACACCCTGGACAATTGCCTTCAACCATCGTTGCGGCTTGCGGAATCCGAGGAGCGCCCAAGACTCACCGCGGCGCCTCAGCAACAATGTGATCGGAAGCAGCGCCAGTGGCGTACCTAGAACCGACAGCAAGAAACTTCCCGTTATAAATTTAATCGCTATTAAGAATAGCAGTATTACCAATAGCGCTGCGACGATGTGCAATAGCGCCGCCCACCAGGCCATCGGACTTAACGCTAAAGTGGTATCCTGCTTCATCATGCGTTTGCCCATACATTCATGACCGACACTTCCTATCTTGATCTTCGCGCAATTCCATCACCAAGCTTGCAGTCTTTAATGAAATACCAAGCTCAGAAACCCAAGTTTCAATTAGTGCTTAGTATAATTATAGGCTAAAAGCACCAAAGGGATAGCCTTTCCTGCGCTCAGCCTGCCTGCGCCCTATTACTTAAACTTGCTATTTATACATTCGCCTGCCCTGCCGCGTTACACAGATTTAAAGTTCGGCATTAGGACAATGATCGATTCGTCCCGTGCATGACCTATCAACAAATCATCCATCCTCATTTTCTGCTCAGATCTCAGCTTGCCGGACATAAGCTATCCGACATCTTAATAGGCTAGCTCCCCAGCGTGCTAATTTATGGATCGTGTCTAACTTCCCATTTTTTAAGTCTTGGGACACATTACACCAACGACCCAGGCTATAAGAATTATAACCGAATCGTCGAATGGGACGTAATTGTACGACCCCGCCGACAACTCACCGGGAGACCCGGCTTTCATAGTTTCTTTTCCCTCCCGTGCATCTCCTTGCCACCGTAGATCAGCAGCTTCTGCGCGACTACAGTCGTTGCAGAGTGACTCGTCTGAAATCAACTCCCCTCGTCGTACTGGATTGGGGTTGGCTACGCGCCCGCCCGGCGGCTAAGGAGATACTTCCCGCTCGGTATCAGTACCTGCTCTCAGATGTCGTGCTTGCGGAAGTGTGCGGCTTGTGCTCTGGAGATGAAGCGACCGGTTACTCCTACGCTGAGAAACTAATTCGCATCCTTCGAGGCAACAGAGGTCGGATAGTCGTGGCTCGGCAACCAGAGCAACTTTTCGAAATAGAGCGTGATCCCAACACGCTCATTTCACTTCAGCAGCTAATTCATCCAGAATTGACAACGGAGTTGGCAGAGGCCGAGTTACCGAGTTTTGAGGAGTTGGTAGAGATAATCAAAGATGTCGTTGCAACAGACCAGTCACTGCACGAGTACGAAAGGCGGCGTGGTACATTCCTCGATGACTGCAATGCATGGGCAGAAGATTCGCGATCGCAGTTCGAGCCGAAACTTTTCAGCCGATTGGCCAGCAACACGGAATTGCGTCGCCAGGTCCTTCGTGAACCCAATCTTATTTGGGGATGGATTGAAGCCCGAATGACGCATGACCCAGATGGGTACGGGCGATTTAACTCTCAAGAGTGGCGTTCTGCCCTGGAACATTGGCCAGATCGATGTGCAATCGGACGTTGGCTCCGCATCATGTACGCATACGGCTTATGGCGACAAATCACACCGGAGGGCGATGATCACAAGTTCGAGAACAACTGGGATGATGCTCGTTATGCCTTTCTCGCATCGTACACAGGTTGGCTGGCAACCAATGATGGTGGGCTCAAGCAACTAGTGGCAGATATCTTCCCCGAAGTGAAGCTCTGGCCGACGACAGCGGAATAGGCATCTGTCGCTCACGAGAGCCACGCTCTAAAAATAAAAAACGGCCCCGCGCATAAACGCTGGGCAGTCATATATCAACAACAGTTGGGCGGCAGCCTGCGGCCGAGAGCAGTTGATTGTTGATGAATAGAGTAGAGCAGGTGATTGGGAAAAAAGGCAGTAGGCGCTTGGCATCGGGTTTCTTCGACCCTGACGCTGAATCTCGGAGAATCCTGATAACACTCGATGCAGGTCGATCGTCTAGAACAGGGGAGATAGCGGTATACAATATCGCGAACACACGCAATGGCTCGTAGAGGCGTCTGGGCCGCGTACACTTAGATTCTAACTGGAGGATCGACCATCCATGAAGTACACCACCGCAACAACAGTCTTGGTCCTGCTGGCTTTCGGGTTGTCCGCCGCGCCCGCTTCCGCCGGACCGTACAAAGTGACCCTCCCCGTCGTCGACCTGGAGCAGGAGCACCTGCCGGCGTTGCAAAAGGCTTTCAAGGAGCGATTCGCGCACAACGTCACGGAGTTGAAGATAGTGGACGGTTCCCTCGAGTTCTGGGCCGGAGGCAGCGGTCCCAAGGCACTGCTTCGGCTATCCGAGGTCATCGAGGTTTTGAAAGAAGTTGACCTTAAGATCGACACCGAAACCTGGATCTTAAAGGAACAGGAGGTTGGGGTTCACGTTTCGGCGAAGGACGGCATCAGTGAAAAGGAACTTCAGCGCACCATTGAGTCGTTCAAGGGCGCCAAGGTCGAAGTGCTCGGCACACTTCTCGACAGCAGTCGGATGTGCGTCGTTATGCATCTTAACGGAGAGGTCGATCATGCGGCCTTCCGCCTTCACCTGAAGGAGAGCGGCGTTGCAATTGATGACCTGGTCTGGGGCCACTGGAAGTACGGATGGGGCATCGAGACGAAGGACGGCCGCCACCGTCACGACACCGGCGCGCGGCTGAAATCTGCTTCCCACATATCAAAAAGCGGGTACATGAGTTTGAGTACTGCGATCGGCATATTTATTGTTGGGACAATCATCATAATACGGCGCCGCACGTGAACGCAGGGCCGTTATATATCAAGAACAGTTGGGATGGATGATGAAAGATGGGATCATGGCATCAAGGCATTGAGGCATCAAGATTCCACGCTACGAATAATCAGGAAACCGTTCCAAGCAAGACATTCTTATCTTCAAACGATCGCGAGCCGTCGGCGACATCAAGCATCCATTGAGCTACATCACTTCGCCGTACTGTTGAAAAAAGTCCATATCTATCTGTTGGACCAGCATTGCCCCTTGGCGCGCCTTTTACAAGTGTTACAGGCCGTACCGCTAAGGAATTGATTTCAGCTTGTTCTACCAGTCGCTCCGCAGCTTCCAAATCTTTATAAGCAGCGCCGAGACTTCCCAATCGAATCAGCCTTCGCACAAACCAGCTTGACTGCTTATTGCTCGATCCCACACCACCAGCACTGATCCAGATCAAACGAGATCCTTCACTCATGCAATCAATTACATTACCCATAACACTTTGAACAATATCGGGTGGTGACAATATGCGTGATGTGGGACTCGCACCCGCACGGCGCAGGCCAACACAAGAGATAATAACCTTCTGATCAGTGAGGATAGACTTAACAAATTCTGCTTCAGTAACCTGCCCCTTCTTAACCATGACTCCTTCAGGCGCTTCGTATTCTGACTCCTCTCGAACAACTGCAGTAACAGCGTGGCCGCGCTCCTTGGCCAAGCGCACCACCCAAATTCCACATTTACCAGATGCACCAAGAACAAGTAGTTTCATTAAAGAACTCTCAGATTTTAGACTGGATCGCTACGGTGGCTTATTTCTTGTTAACCACATACGTGGATGCAAACTTATCGTGCCATGTTTGATGATCTTTGTTAAAGAATGCCCAAAAGAAACCAAGAAACAATACAAGATAAGAAAGTAACTTTGAGCAATTCCTGAAGATTGCCTTTGAAAAAGTAAGCCGTTGACCATCTTCATCGACCACCTTTATGCCGCAGATAGCTTTCCCAAGAGTGCCCTGAAGGGGCGAGCCCTCCATCAACATGCCATATAGAATTACCAATATAAATGAAACCGTGCGAATTTGGTTTCTAAGCTCAATAAAGTCAGCATGAGCGATGGGATCTTGCCGATCTGCTAATCTTCTTTGAACGACATCACCAAAGTCAAAGAACACCAAGTACACGATTACAACACCTATTACGAGTGGAATCACATCAATCAGATATGCAAGGATTCGGCGAAAGTGTCCGGCAGGTGGGAGCATGCTATTTAGTATAACAAGGTAATTTACAGCCGAAACATTCCCACATACTAAAAAACGGCTCCGCGCAAAGCGCGGAGCCGTTTGAATATAAAGAAACAGTTGGGCACGCTGCGCGAGAGCAGTTGAAAATTGAGCAATAGAGCAGGTGATGGGGAAATCTGAGACCCGCCACAGGCGGCTTCCGAGCAACTTGATGCCTTGATGCCTTGATGCCTTGATGCCTTGATGCCTTGATGCCTTGATGCCCAACTGTACCTGCCATTGTAGCACGTGTGCAGCCCTGAGCATAAAGGCCATGCGGACTTGACGTCGTCCCCACCTTCCTCCGGTTTAACACCGGCAGTCTCGCTAGAGTCCCCGCCATTACGCGCTGGCAACTAGCGATAGGGGTTGCGCTCGTTAATTTATATTTATAAATCATCATCCCATTTTTTCATTGCCTAGAAACATTACACCAACGACCCGCGCTATGTGAATTATAACCGAATCTTTTGGCCCCCCAAATAAATCAACCTGACATCTTTTCCGACCCTGACACTTTTTCCGACCTAACTCTGCTCCCAACGTGCAACAGTCAATTCTGAGTTTCCATTGTAAACGAATGCTACGCTATGTTTAGCACGCGTTACCGCTACATGCAATTTTTCCTTTGATTTAAGAACACTCAAATCGCCGTTCTTTAGGTAGTTCTTGATCGGCCCCGTTGGCACAATCAACACACGATCACATTCCATTCCTTTGGCTACTCCAAAGTTCAAACCAGTGCGTTCATATTCGGGCGCCTTCTTTCTTTTGCCATGCTTTAAAACCTGCGGGGAGAACTTTTGGATATAAACATCCACTTGATTTTCACCGACCAAGAATATTCCATCATGTCCAGTTTGGTCATTCGATATGGCACTCATATCTTCTATTTCCGGCCAGAGAGCATTGACAAAATTGCATATATCACTGTTACACCTATGGGTTTTGTTCATAGTCTCGATCTTACAGAGTCCATTATTCTCCCATCTTTCAAACAATTCGGTAACACCACTTTTGCGGTATTTTTGGTTTTTCCTTGAAAGGTTAGTGCTGAGAACAGCCTGGCACGGATCCCCTACCAGGGTAACTCTGATTTCAGACTGCAAAAGTAATTCTATAAAATCCAAATCTGGTCCAGCTAAATCCTGACACTCATCAATAAACAAATCGGTGTACACTTGTTGCAATCTCTGGATAACTTTTCCATTTGACTCTTCATTGCAACGAACGATGAATTTTGAAATCTTGTCTGTATAAATAAAATCACCGCTAGCGAAATAGTGTCGGGCAATATCGTGCTCGCCGTACCAATAGGGGGATTGACCCTGTACAAAGAAGATCGACTCTATGCGCTTATCTGGGTATAAGGCATGCTGGTACGGCCTTGCTCCCTCCCTCAACAGAAATCCGAACCACGTCATGACATCAACGTGCTTAGGAACACCGCCATATCGCTCACCAAATCGCTTGATAATTCCATTGGTATTGTTGATTGTAAACGTAGCGAATGCAATCCGACGATCCGGACTGGCAATCGCGTCCAAAACAAGTCTCGTCGTCTTACCAGAACCAGCGCAGGCAATGATTACTTTGTTCTTACTGAATGGCACTTGCGATATACTCTGGAACATTCCATGATTCCTCTGTCTCGAAGAACTTCAGGGCACACTCAGTCTTGTAGTTCTTCATGTAATCGTTCAGCCTATCCTTGCTTGTTTCGCTCTTGCCCAGAATTTTGTTCAGCGTCTCGAGCTGGTTCACTTTTCGCAGCTGTGGTTCAAGTGTTGGGCATGAACCGTCTTTGTCATAGCAAATCTGCACGCCGGTGTTAGTAGCGTTGATGTACTCGGAGTACCTCGCTTCGAGGCTCTCAACCTTTCCATCGTTGTCTATAACGGCATGCACAGTTAATTTGAGGCGCGTAGCTATTTCGAGAAATCGCTTGAATGCTGTACCGACAGAAATGACATCTATTCCATTATCCAGCGGAAGCACTCCGTGCTTCTTTTTGTATGCCCTTTGCACGATCAGTTCATCTGATGGTCCTTCGACCAGTATGCTCTTATCAGAGAGTATTAGCCTAAGAGTGTCGTATCCTGGTAGCTTCATGAAGTATGCTGCTGTTGTTGGATCAAGCCCGGTTAGTGAGAGGCTCTTTCCAGCTTTTGAAATCAGTCTGAGATTGTCTATGCCAAGTTTATTAAGAACATACGCACTGTGGGTTACGACAATGACTTGATGCTGATCGTCGCACTCCTCAACGATTTCAGTCATCAGTAAGTTCATGTTTGAGTGCGAAAGGTGGTTCTCTGGCTCTTCAATGAGTAGGACACGCGACTTCGCAGCGCCAGCGATCGCAACTCGCATCTGGATTCGACACTGTTCGCCCTTACCCGCGCAGTCAAATGGAAGGTCATCCAAATGGGGTGTGATGGCACTCTCCCACGATGTTCTAGATGATAAGTCCATTTGAACAGTCAGTTTCTTGCCGGTTCCGGCTTTGTTTCTTTGCTGCAGCTTCTCATTAAGGGACTTCAATCCATCCCCTTTCGAGAACTCATGTCGCAGCTTGCGATATGCAAGTGAAAGAGCCTGTCGGTCTTCAGGCTCCAGATCGTCCTTCAAAATTTGGGCCAAGTACTTGTTTGGACTGTGGTAAGCGCGCCCAATGCTGGTGTCGATCAGCTTGGACCGGATTGGTGCAGACCTCGACGTAATGATTTCACCTTTGAAGGATATCCATTGCACAGTGTAATATTCAACAGGGATTACTTCTGGATTGCTTGTATCGTTGACGTACTCCTTTAGCTCATCCGTATATTTATGGTCTGGCCTGATTTGCAATATCAGACCTGCGCCTTCCACATGCTCGTGAGCATGAGTTCCAGTTAGCCTTCCTAGTTCAGGATCTTCTTTATCATTATTGAAGTATGCCTCGATTAGGATCTCAGGAGGGCTAGTTAATTCACCTCTTCGAAGAGTTGCAAAATATTTTGTAACCCACTCAATGTTGAAGAGATACGGATCAAGGGCGTAGTTGATATTGCGCCCGTCGTACTGACACGTAAGAACAAGGTTGATCGCCTCCAGTACCGAAGTCTTTCCTGTCTCATTATCTCCAACGATGACATTCAGTTTCTCGTTCAAGTTCAAATCGAACTGTGTAAGTCGTTTGAAGCCGTCTATGTAGATACGGGTCAAGTGCATTTTAAATATCAATCCTCTTATTTCTGGCATTGCGAGATAAAAACACCATCATTTTTTCAAGATTCATTTTATTTCCTTAATCACTCCTACATTCTTCGATTCTGAAATCTGACCCTCAATGCCGCATACTCACCTCAAGCGACATATGATCATACCTCAAAGATCATGAGACAAACAACCGTCATCTTGAATTTGAAATTCATAGGAGTTTTACGGTAATAAAGAGAAAAAGACTACGACGCCCTAATTTCCTAAAAGACCATGTTTTTGCTAATACCTAATTTAACAGCCAAACAAATTTGATTCGTCCATGCTCGAATGAGGCTGGTCGGCTGAATCTGGACTGACGGCGGTAATAAAAGCTGCTGGCGATTGAATTGAACTCTGTAAAATATCCTTCTTTATCATAGCCGCAAGCATCGCACAAGAGCGTGCCTGACAATTTACAGACTTGCTTGGATTGAACTCGATATCAGTGAATCCGGCATATTCTTCGAGGCATTGCAGATACTTGTGATGGGGAGATAAGGCAGTTATGTAGAGCCAGTCATAGAAAGCTGTCTTGGGCTTTAACGGGAATGTCACCCCGTTATACCGAAATTCGACTAAACAACCCGACGTACGAATACGGGGATCTTTCTTGGCAGCACGAGGTTCGGCTGTATAGAGATCTGTGAAAGGGCCTCCACGTTCGAAGACTTTGCTTCCCTGAAATGCACATTCCAAAGGAATCTCACCAAATTCCTGAGCAGTGACCTTTAGACTAAAGGCGCTTAGTCGTTGACCCAGTAGTTCCTCCGACTTAGTTGAAACTTCAAGAAGTGGCGAGTATCCGTCTGCGGCAGCTGCTTCATGCAGCGCCGTAATATTCTTCTTCTTCTGAACTGGCGCAAACCCAGGATTCCATTTGAAATCGAATGACACTTCCTTTACTAGGCGGTGTTCTATCGTCCAAGGAATAAATATCGGCCGCTCAGCCATTCGGGCAATTCCTGATATATTTCAGTGGTATATGATCTGGTACGAGGAGTTCGCTTTTCTCAGCTTGCTTCAGTCTCTCCTGAATGGGCGGATCATTCCAATCAGTTATCGTGTATAACACTTCGAAGTCGATTAGATCCAGCGCCTCTTCAAATGGGTGTGTACAGACACCGGTCTTATTCGATACGTCAGGGGCAAATCTCACGCCATCAAATTTACGAACCTTCGGATGAACCTCTAGATAGATCAACTTGCCAAGCCTGCCTTCTTGCCTAGCAACAAATTCCATAGGATGGTCCTTCTTAAAGCAAAGGTGGATGTAGTGGTCTAAACCTTTCTCTGCATCAAGCTCGTGGCTCAACTCATTGCCGCCTGGAATTGGGATCTCTATTTCTCGTTCCTGCAACTGGTGCAAAGAATAGAGACCGCCATGCTCTCGAATCATGGCAAGATTGCGGAGATCTGTAAAGTGGTAGAACGCATTGACAGAATAGCGGACAAATGGGTCTTTTGACTTCGATTTTGGACGTAGACGGATCATTAAGTTGTGATTGTATCCAAAGCAACGGGTTGATGGCTAGATATTCACGGATTGCTATCAGTAGGCGTCATTTGGTTATATATAAAAAACGGCCCCGCGCGTAAGCGCGGAGCCGTTTGAATATAAAGAAACAGTTGGGTTCGACATCATCGTTTATTGCTCTGGTGTTTATCCGTTAATAAAAACGGGCGAGGGTGAGCTAACTAAACTTGATCAGGGCCAGACAATAGAGCTTTCTCGACGTCCTCCTCCGCAGTTTGAGATTCCTCCATAATCTTCATGGCTTCATTGAACACAATTACTACAACGCCTGTGCGGTTTTTGGTAGCTAAGTTTGCGGTGAAGACGACTTAATTGTGCACGCAACATGTGCTAAAACACCTGGCCCGTTAAAGCTCCACCTATCCCGCACGGTGATTGATCGCATTCGCACTGCTACGACCCTCTTGAAAACTCAAATAAAAGGTCACCTTGAAGGGCACAGAATAACATACTCTCGAAACTGTGCCAGCACATCGCTGAAATTTCCTTTGTGATACTCCCAAGCTGGACACTTATCCGCCTCTGGCCTATCCATAATCAGCTTTCTTGCATACCTCAAAACGGATAGATTGCCTGTAACCCTTCTTCTCAGGATAAAGGCCACGGATTGACTACGCCTTTTTGGGCAACGCCGTAAGGTTGCATCAAAGTCACCCGACCCGCGGTTGCAGACCGCAAAGATTTATCAAAGAAACTATATCAGCATACTTGCTAAGGGGGTCTTCTAGCTTCTCTATCCTCTTCAGCGAATCCGTGTACACCCAGGAACGAGGATTGACTACGCAAAGAAAGTCGTTCAAGCTCATACCTTGATCAATAGCGATTATTAAATCTGTGTGATCTTGGTACAATTTCTTGCTTTCCTCTTGGTCAAAACCCTCTGTATTCACAATCAAACCTAGAGCATTCTTAACGCCCACTGTGTTTATCAAATGCTCTGTCAGTATATAGAGTCTTATTTTCACAAGTTCCCACTCCTGGAACTCATCAATTTGCTCATTCTCAAGAGAATCCACCTCATCCCACATGTCGGCAATCATTGATTCCGTTTCCTTCAGTTCTTGTTTGTCTGGAGTATCATTCATGCTTCACCGCCTTTTGATCTGGCTTTCGCCACAAAGTTATATAGAAAAGTCGACTAGCCGCGTAAGCAAGCCGGGTATTGGTTCGTTAATGCTTCAACGGCTTTAAATTGTGCCGGTTCACAATTCAAGTTTTTGTTCGTCAATTCCAAACTTTCAATAGCATGCTTGAGTTGCTTTTTTTCTTGCGACAATTGAAACGGTATAGTTGCTCGAGGCAACATTGGCACAATCTCAAGGTCGGCGTAATTGTTGTTATGTCGGGCTGCAGCAGCTTCGTACGCAGTTGTGAAAGTCTCAATTTGCCTGAGGCTATGGTCACGACCTTGATAAGATTTGTGGCCGTGCCAACTACCATTTGTCTTGCGAAGTGCAAACAGACAATCGCCAATTTGCTCTTGTGCTACTTCGGTCGCGGGTTCGCCTGCAGTCAACACCATAATCACGGCTATATTACTCAGTGACTCAAACATGCGGCCGCTAAAACTCACTCGGCTTAACAAACCATCGCCTGGCACAATCGATACGGAGTAGAAAGTTAGTCCAACAAGACGCGCAATGATGGCGTGGCCAGCTTCGTAGTAAGAGGTTTGCTTAATCATTGGTACAGTTGAATGCGTCACATTCACGCGCGCTTGCCCCCAGGTTTTATCCGCCCCGCAATCTGCGAAGGAGGAAAGAATCTCGACTTGGAATCAGCGCCAACATCAGAGTCAGAGCTTGTACCAATTTTGATTCTCGCTCGGTCGCTTGGAGTAAGCCCATAGCATGCCGCAAGTCTTGTCCACTGTGTACGCACGCTTGAGCGTGCCGTAAATATCCTTCTCCACTCAGGCGTTCCTAAGTCAAATATTATCAGCGCCTTGCTAAGTTCACGATCTTCCGCCCACATTTCACATAGCATTGTCAGTCCCGCGCGATCTAATTTCGTAAGTACGCCGCGCGGACCGAGAATTGCGACGATACGCTTCCACTCGGCCCCGGCTTCTCTAGTTAATGTGGTAGGTGGATTGGGAACTTCTTTTATTAGCGCATCGGACAGATCATCCGCTCTACCCTTGGCACGCCAGGAGCCGCGGCGCTGAAGTTCACTTTTGCTGGTTGGTTTCCTACCTCGCGCCATCAAATAAAACCCTCAATTTGGTGTGAAAATGCGAACGGGGCAGACACGCGGTCCACAGGCGCAATCTCACAGAGATTTCGGCCCCCCCCGCCCCACATTGCCCTAATGTGCGGTAAAGTATTCTAAAGACTGGACTTAGGTGTACGATATTCACGCGAACTTAACCCTTGCTTTTGTATCATTCTCCTGGCGGTGCATCAGCCAACGAGCAATTTCTTTTCTAAATACAGGGTCCTTGCGTGCCACTTCAAACGTCATACCTCTTAGCGCGCTTTGTGAGTCGATGGCCTCTTGTATCTCATTATCAGGCAATTCATCAATCGAATCCTCATAGCCGGATAGCATTTCCTGTGCAGTCTCAAACTGAGAATCGCGGTCCCTTTTTTGCTGTTGACGCGCATCAGCAATCGCGTCATCCATCAAGCCCCCCACATATGCACCATGGTTAGACGTTGCATACCCATTCGAGAGTGAGATGACTTCTCGAACCATCGCTGGAGTAGTCAGCGAATTGTGAGCCAGCTTGTAAGCTCGTCCAGCATCAACGCCAGCGTTGCACAGTTCAATTTTGATTTCATCAGGTGTTGAGCCAGCCGGCAGTTTGAATCTATCTGTTAGCTGCTCTTCTCTTTCATCATCATCTGAGCAAAGTCGATCTTGGCACTTGCTCTTGGAAGATGGGAGAGAGATGGAATCTCTTTTGGATGATGATGGTAGTGGTTCATTTTGAACCCCCTGCTGGTTCATTTTGAACCCCCTGCTGGTTCGTTTTGAACCCCCTGCCGGTTCATTCTGCACCACTAATGGCTCACCCCCTCTTAGTGGTTCGTTCTGCACCACTAATAGCTCACCCCCTCTTAGTGGTTCGTTCTGCACCACTAATAGCTCACCCCCTCTTAGTGGTTCGTTCTGCACCACTAATGGCTCACCCCCTCTTAGTGGTTCGTTCTGCACCACTAATGGCTCACCCTCTCTTAGTGGTTCGTTCTGCACCACTAATAGCTCGCGGATTTTTGGGGCATCGTTCCGCTGCCATCGTCGAGCTTTATCTGATTTCTTGGCCTCAAACTTATCAAGCTGCCCTCTAAAGCTTGGCACTCCGTATGTATTCGCACACCATCCTCCGCCATTGCTGAGCTTCACGGCAAAGTGATATTCCATCAGCTTGTTGATATGCCTCCGTAAAGTCGACCTAGAGCAGCCGCACTGATCCTGTAATCGTTCGCCGCCAACGCAGCCCAATAAAGCATCACATCCATCGCGCGGAGAGTCACAAAGATTTGCGAGCTGCTGTAGGGCGTGGCGTTCGCCGGAACTAAGGCTTTGGTAATTTGGATCAGATGGAATCCAGCCAGGTATCGAGTTATGCCACATTGCAGATGCCATCTTCAATCAACTACCTTTGCATTTGATGACCTGGATACGGCGGCTTCATCTTTGCCTAGCATCTGCCTAGATTCCGCTATGGGAGCTTTTGATGTTGAGCGTTTTAACTTGGCAGCGCGCCGTTTGTCCTCGCGTATCTCACGACCAAGAACAGCGAATTCGCGTAACAGTCGAGACGCTGGACTTTGCCATTGAATATTTCTCTTGCGTTTACGATATTTCATCTTCGTCAACCTAAATTCCCGCCGCTGCTAATCGCTTGTCTGCGTCAGCGATTTCCTTCTCGCGCTGGGCTGCGGTTGGGGCTATCAATGTAGTGTTTTGTGACGGATCATCGACGAAGTGTTTTAGATCATCGTCGGCTACAGCTTGAGAAAAGCGACTAATCGCCTCAGCCGATGTATAAATCCGGCCACCTAGGCGAACGTGTTCAAGCCGCACCCTTGTTCCCCCCGCGCCCGCTGTCCTAATTCCTTTTCTACACCATCTCCAAATTGCTGAAGGGTGTAGCTTCTTCGGCAACGTTTCGGCAGCTTGGGATAGTGTTAGTTTGTCTTCATTTGCGAACATGCGTTTGCCCTCGTAATTTTCTGTCACCTTACGAGGGTGTCGAACAGCTGTCGCTGATTAGATGAGGAAAAAGTATAGACAAGTATTCGCGCGAATACTAATCCGCGAGCCTCAGCTCACTTTCCAATGTAAGAGCGAAATAAATCATCCGCTCAATAATGGTCGCACTGTCTTGGCGCGCGGCAGCAACTTCATCAGGCGATGGCTGCACTTTCCACGCGATCCTGTATCCACCAGGCTGAGTTGAATCGTGTTCCTTGCTCGATGGATATTTGATCGTCAAGAGATGTTCGTCCAACGATTGCAGTGGCTTAGGATCTATCTTGAGATGTATATCACACCACCTCACAATCAATAAAGTGAGGTATGGTGGAATTGGATCGAAACTCCTGGGCGATGGCTCCTCAGGCTGCCAAGGGAAGTTGGGGTCAGGTAATTTGTGTCCTTCGGTGAAACGATAGCCTGTACCTTTACCCTTGCCAGGGCCGATGAGTTTGTGATTCTTTTTAAGCTCAGGAATAATGCGCCTAGACACGCTAGGTTCTGAAATGTGAGCTTTGGTTGCGATCCACGCCGCATTCTCACCAGGATGTTCTAAGATTACCTCAGCCACCTTTCTTTGCTTATTACTAAGTTGCGGCGGTTCCTCATCTGGAACGCAAGGTGCATCGAGGATTTCCGCCACAGCATCGTTAGCGTACATAATCCAGGCTTCTAGCACCTCAACTAAAATCAGTGGTTCTTGCTCGAAAAGACGTAGTGTGTGCTTGTTTGGGGAAAGGCGTTTGATTTTCGCTTCAATCGTCTTCTCAGAATGAAAATCAGTCGCTAATGCGCTTACTCTGTCTGTAATTACTTCTTGTGTTTTAGGCACTGTTCTCACCTTATGTAGCCGGGCTGGCTGGCCGTGGGGTCGGTCGGTGAGAGATGAATCCGCACCGCACGGCAGCCATTCAAGCGGGGATCAAGCCGCTTGCCCGTCTGTTATATGTTTACCCGATTTTCGCGGCAACGTCCACTGCTTTGGCTTCATCACGCTCTGCATAGAGCTGAGTTACATCAGCTTTAGAATGTCCAAGCATAATCTGAGCCATTTCAACTCCAAATTGTTTGCGCAAAGATGTACCCGCGCTATGTCTCAACCGATGTGGAGTCCATATATCGACACTTGCAGCCTCACAGCCTCGCCTGATTGCTTGCCTGTATGTGCAAGTGGTGTAGCAATCGCCCATTACACGCTTGGTTTTCCGTGGCGTTTGGGCTTGTCCTGGGCGGCGGTGCGACTTTGCATCCTTCGATCTTCGCTCTGCGTGAGCTTCGCGCGGAGAAAACAAGTAAGTATCAACAGCGCGATCAGGTATGAACTTTTGGATTATGCTTTGCGCTTGAGGGCCGAAGTAGATAATCCGTTTCCGACCACGATACGCTGTTTTGTGATCCTTCAGTTCAGCCTGCCAGACCTTTTCGCTCATATCCAGGTCGATGAGCCGAAGTTTGACTAACTCGCCAGCACGCGCGCCTGTGAGCAGTTGGAGTTGAATTAGCGACCACACCTGGCTTGAGACGAACGGCTTGACCGCATCAACATGCGCTTCAGGCACAGGTAGGATTGGATCAGTTTCGCGTGCTTCAGAGCGACCAGCCCGCAGTGGTGCAAGTGTTCCAAGTGCTGTTATTACGGTGCCTGGGATAAGTTCCTCGGACGCGCCCCAGCGAAACACACTGCGTATCAAGCTCACTATCTTATTCAAGACACCACGGCTTACGCCCTTCTCGAGCTGTGCCTGGCGAATAGCTTTGAGTGCCAGTGGGCCAAACTCAACGGCTCGAACCGTTCCGTACATTCGCTTGAGAGGCTTCAGAGCGAGTTTGTAGCAACTGATTTGGGAGGTAGGTGACCTATCGGGTTTGCGGTAATAAGCATCTGCATGAAGCCAGAATCTATCTATCAACTCAGTGACAGTGATCTGGTTCACATCGACCGTGGGCCGCCTGTTATTGAGCATCCATTCCGATACGGCTCGGTCATATTTGAGTCGCGTTTCGGGATCATCGTATCGACCAAGATACTTCCGCTTGCCGTTCAATTCTACGAAACCGCGGCCACTTGATGGGTGCAGTCTCAACGATGGGATTTGCTTTGTTCGCTTCGTCATTAGCGGGCCTCCATTGCTTGTTCGCGGATAAATTATCCGTGAATGCTTTGGGTTTTGCCGCGCCGCTTGAAGCGGGTATTCGTGTAAGTCACGAATTCAGCGAGTGTTACGAAATGGGCCGTACTGGACTCGAACCAGTGACCCCCTGCGTGTCGAGCAGGTGCTCTAGCCAACTGAGCTAACGGCCCGGAGTGTTCCGGGTTTAGGCCAGCCATACCCAGGTGGGTCTGGCTTGTGAAAAGGATTATCCCTGTAAGTGGTGGTTTGGCAAGTCAGTCGGCGTTTTTCTGCTTCAGGTAGACATGCATCTCATTTATTCGCACTTTTAGAGGATTAACTCGGCGAAATAATAAACCCCAGCTGGAATGTCACTGCTATTGCGGGCTGTGAATTGGAAGCCGAAAACTAGTTGTTGCGCCTTCGTCTCTTTCCAATTAAGCCTGCGACGACAAGAAGTGTAAACGCGCCTGGTGCTGGGATAAGGGTAATCTTACCGCGAATTTCTCCGCCCGGAAAATCAACCGAATGGACGTTGATATACAATCCATGATTAAAGAGGGAGGTGACTTGGTCGCCTGTGAGTTCTCCGCCACCACTCAATTCTCCTGAGATTCCGCCCGTATGCATGAGGGTAATAATGACTGGTCCGTTTATACCGCTAGGAGCTTGATGAATGTGTGATGCGGTAATGTCACTCAGCAGATCTTCATAAAAGCCCGATGTAATCACCAGGAAGTTTGTGGTGTCGTCAAAGGTCAGCAACACACTACCGAATCCTAATGAATCGTTGGGCGGCACTTGCTGCATGCCGTCCAAAGTCACCTCGAAGAATAAAAGACTAGCCGAGGCGTTAAACGACAAAACACAGAATAAAGAAGCTATTACAAATCCGGTGAACTTATTCATTCGAAATTCTCCTAAGCGTTCAACCCAGCCTTGCTGATAACAGAAATTATGGACTGTTCGGATGCACAAACTGATAAGTGGTCTTTCTCCTCAGGCCATCAGCCTGGGTACTCACTTTTCTTCTGAACTCAATATAGGGGGAATCAAATATCAAAAGCAAGGGAAAAATATAAAAAAGCCCTTACGGACCGGTCAGATGGCTTTTTTCTGCTTGAAGTCGATTTATGCCATCATTTATTCGTTTGGTCTGCAAGAGCTTTACTCAGTGCGGGCGATGTGTTTAGAACCGCCCTGGGTGAATTCACCCAGGGCTAAATGGTGGAGAAAGCTTCGTTCCACATTCGGGGCAGACAATATGATCAGTACCGCGCAGGTCGTAACCGCACTGGATGCACAGGCCGCGCTTGCGGCGGATGGTGCGGCGAAGTTGCCATGGTGCTACCAGAAGTAACCATAATGTTGCAGCATAAAGTAGCATGTTCGCAACAAAACCTGGAATAATCGGCCTGATCGGAAGCATTTTGTAAGGCAGGGGTTCGCCTGGAGGTTCTTCAAAAACTTTGATCCCAGTGACAATAGCAAATGTGTTATCGCGATTTCGTACGCCAGGCGATTCTTCAACATTCTTTCTTACGATGGAAAGTCCGCTGCGCAGCGGCCAGCCATATGCGTATTCAAGTGTCCACGGGCCTAGAGGATCGTCAAAGACATTGGATTCAGGTCGATATCGAGTGACGCTCCAGTAAGGGATCATCTCAGGGAGATATGTGGGTGATCGTTCACCCCACATCTCATTATTTGGAGTGACTGAGATTCGTGTAACGCCCGTACCAGAAGTTACACCTACCAACCAACGTGGCTGAGTTGTATGCGATAAATACTGATTTGATGAACCCGCTGAAATGCGGCCCTTGATTGCAAATCCCCACGCGATGGCAACGTTAATTATCGCGCCGAGGAAGAGGAACAATGCGAGTTTGAACAAACAACGTTTCATAGCTTCATTCTACGCCTCAACTTCACTCCCCCAACCGCATTCCGGGCAACGATTCGGAGTTTCTCTTAGGTCGTATCCACACTTGATGCAAAGTCCTGGCTTGCGGCGTAAGATGCGGTATAGAATGAACGGAATTGACCACAACGTCCATACAACAAGCGCATACAGAATCGTGTTAATCGCAAAGCCAGGCCAAATGGGTTGCAGAGGCAACCAACTCCAGGGCGTTGTTGACGAGAGTGCCCAGGATGGTAGTGGAAAGGATGCGTCGTAGACAACTCGATCATTTTTTCCTAATGGCCATTCCCAGCTACTCCATAGCGCGCCCTCAATACATCTACCCGGCCAGCCCACGCTGTGATGGCAAAGGAGATTGGTCCTGTAGGGATCCCTCGCAATTAACAACACTATCCTTTGGCTTGATCCAATACCCTCGAACATATATTCCCCACTCACCTTAGGGTCTTTAAGGAAGCCATCAGGTGCCTGATCAGCCCACAATACTAAGTGCTGCGACGAGGGTGAGTCGAGGATGGGGAGAACAAGCCACTTAAGGCCCGGCGAAGCAACAAACCCCCACGCCACGGCGACATTTACTATCGCACCCAGGAAAAGAAACAATGATATTTTGAACAGGCGGCGTTTCACGGCAATTAAGTATATACCAACGATATATCATTTGGACTGGAAATGGATTCCCCCATTTAGCCCGCCGTGAATACACGGCGGGCGAGGACGTACAAATTCCCGATAACGTACCCGAGCGCAGAAGACGTTGGTATGCGGTGGTTTATTTTGGAATCGATCGCAACAATAATTACGGGCGCACTTCGCCCCGGGTGTATTCACCCGGGGCTAAATGGTGGAGATATTTTCGTTTCCACATTCCGGACAGGTAGCGTGATCAGTACCGCGCAGATCGTAACCACACTTGATGCAGAGGCCGCGCTTGCGACGTAAGTATCGTCGCAGTTGGAATGGTACAAAAGGTAACCAAAGAATCGCAGCATAGAAAATCGTGTTTAGTATAAAGCCTAGCCAGATGGGGCGTGTGGGAAGTGCGCGTGGCACGAAGTCATCCCACGAACAAAATTGGTAAATATAGCCTTCGCTGCCATAAGTGGGTGGCGAATCACCCGGATCAACTTTATACCAATGACTCCATAAGCTTCTGGCAGGCCAACCATAACTATGAATCCATCTTCTCTCTAAGACAAGTGAATCTGGTTCGCTATCAACTATCCTCTTAAATTTTTCGCTTAACTCCCCTAAGTCCGACCAAGATGGCACAAGTTCTTCTGGTGCTGCACCGTGACTATTGATATCAAGCGGCTCTTTCCTCCAACCCCGTGTACTCCAGTATAATGTTGTGCCTGGTGCATTTAATTGCACTAATTCCCAGGTATATTGGCCTGATTTTCGGAATCCGACTTCCGGCAAAGGATCGAACTTTTCTGGATTGATCCAAGCCGCGCAGGCCCATGCGATTGCAATGTTTAATATTGCACCGAGGACGAGGAAGATGATTAATTTAGTAATAATCAGTTTCACGGCAATTCAGTATATACCGACGATATAATATTTGGTACGGAAATTGATTCACCCCCATTTAGCCCGCCGTGAATACACGGCGGGCGAGGACGTACAAATTCCCGATAACGTACCCGAGCGCAGAAGACGTTGGTATGCGGTGGTTTATTTTGGAATCGATCGCAACAATAATTACGGGCGCACTTCGCCCCGGGTGTATTCACCCGGGGCTAATTGGGGTAGGATCTGGGGTATGGCAAATTCCTTGGGCATTATGATTACAATGACAACGTATGGAACTTGGCTGCGTGGCGATCAGCGCGGTTGGGTTGATAATGGACAAATCCTGCCGGCAAATCCAATTATTGAAGAAGCAGATCGAAAGCGTATGAAACACCCCTTGTTTCTTTTTGAAGAAGGTCAATTTTATGAGGTGGGTGATTTTATTGGTAAATCACTTACTGAAAGACTGAATTTGAGAGTATGGGCGCTAGCCGTACAAAGCTGGCATGTGCATTTGTTGATCGGCGCTACTACACATTCTGTTGCGGATGTTGTGAAATGTACCAAGGATTCTGTGCGATGGGGGCTTCGCCCCAACAGACCGATTTGGACTGAGGGTTATGATAAACGCTTTTGTTTTGATGAGAAAACGCTTTGGAACCGAATCCATTACATCGAAAAACATAACGCGAACTGCAAATCATGGCCATTCATCGAATCACCCCCATTTAGCCCGCCGTGAATACACGGCGGGCGGAGAGCGTGCGGAGTATAGATTACGTATGTACATGCAGAAAACGTTGGTATGCGGTGGATTATTTTGGAATCAATCGCAACAATAATTACGGGCGCTCTTCGCCCCAGATGTATTCACCTGGGGCTAAATTGTAATGCTACTCTTGTGGGAAATGCGTGGAGTAGTTGGGGGATTCTTTGGTTATGTGAATATCGTGTGGGTGGGATTCGGTTAGGGTTGCTGCGGAAACTCTTACGAATCTTGCGTGTTCGCGCAGCTCGTTAATTGTGCGGCAGCCACAATAACCCATAGCTGACCGTAACCCCCCCACCATTTGGAATACGAAATCACCTAGTGGGCCACGATATGGAACGCGGCCTTCGACACCTTCGGGAACGAATTTTTCTGATTCAACGGATTGGCCATAACGGTCGGCTGAACCAGCACCCATGGCGCCTTCGCTTCCCATGCCTCGATAGCTTTTGTAGCGTCTACCATGATGCAGTATTAATTCGCCGGGGCTTTCATCTAGGCCAGCAAATAGTGAGCCGAGCATCACGCTGTTTGCACCGGCTGCGATTGCTTTTGCGATATCGCCTGAATGTCGCACACCTCCATCAGCTATAACCGGCACATCATGTTCTGCTGCCACTTCAACGACATGCATTATCGAGCTGAGTTGCGGCATACCCACGCCTGTTACAACACGGGTCGTACAAATCGAACCTGGACCAATTCCAACTTTTAGTGCATCGACACCAGCTGCGATCAGATCCTTCGCGGCTTCTGCGGTTGCGATATTTCCTGCGACGATATCAAGGTCATAGCGCTTGCGGATGGTTTCGATGGTTTTTATTACGTTTGCGGAGTGGCCATGGGCTGTATCTACGACAATGACATCGACTTCTGCTGCGACTAGTTCTTCTACTCTTTCAAGTTGAGCGATACCAACTGCTGCACCAACACGAAGTCGGCCACGCCCATCGCGGCAAGCTTGGGGGTGCTGGCGGAGATTATCTATATCACGCATAGTGATCAAGCCGGCAAGGGATCCATCAGGCTGCACTAAAATCAGCTTTTCTACACGAGCTTTATTAAGGATGGATTCCGCTTCTTCGAGTTTGGTAGATGGCGGTGCGGTGACGAGGTTATCCTTGGTCATCATTTCGCTGACGGTGCTGCCTGTGGATCCGCCATAGAACTTCATATCGCGCCTGGTAAGAATTCCAACGACCTGCCCCTGACTCTTTCCGTTTGCTGTAACTGGAAAACCAGAGACATTTTGCTCGTCCATGAGCTTTAGGGCTTTGGTAACCAAATCATCTGGCCCGAGAGTGATTGGATCATTAATAACGCCGTTCTCGGATCTTTTGACCTTTGCGACCTCGCGCGCTTGCCGCTGAGGCGTCATATTTCTATGAATAATGCCGATTCCACCCTCCTGAGCCAAAGCTATCGCCAAGGCTGACTCAGTCACAGTATCCATAGGTGCAGATACAAGTGGCGTCTGCAAGTTGATATTACGTGTCAAGCGCGTGGACGTATCCGCCTTATCAGGCGTTATTTCGCTGTACTGTGGTATTAGTAGGACATCATCAAAGGTGATGCCATCGAAAGTGATTTTATGCTCCATTGAGCAATAATGGGTCCGTGAGTGGTATTTGTCAACCTAGGAGATCAACGAAGGTAGGCAAAAAGCTATATTATAGTATTATATAACCTTGATTGGTCGCATATAGGGGATTCCGTCAAGGCTTTGGTTGTGATAGGCTGGGAGTCTAGCCGGATCAGTGGGGCCCAAGACTAGACCGGTGTGTGGGTAGATATTAAGTGCTGTGAAGGCAAATAGGTCAGACTAATCTTAGTAGGTGAACGCAGGGGCATTGAGTAAGCGAAAAAGCGGAACAACATCCGCCTAAAGGCGAACTTATATCAATGAGCAGTTGACCTAGTTTTGTGTTTTATCCGAGCCACCTAGCGGTGCATCTCATTTAATAGATTCAGGAGTATAAATTGACCCCACCAACGACCAGCAGTCAAGCCCTACCCGAACAGGCAATCGATCCCGTACATCATGATTTGGGGACCGAGCAAGGAGAAGGCCGACGGATGCTGATGAAGTATCTTCAAGCAACCGTTCGATACGCAGCCTCCGATTTGATCGTAAAAGTTGACTTGCCACCACGCATCAGATTGCGCGGTGAGCTTAAGAATCTTCAGACAGATATATGCTCAGCCCCGCTTATGTTCCAGATGGCCAAGGATGTTCTGGATGAAAGGCAATATGAGTATTTCCACCATCATGGATCAGTCGACTTTGCCTACGACTACGATGATGATAATCGATTCCGAATCAACCTGTTCATGGCACGCGGCAGGCCTTCGCTAGCTGCACGTTTGATTACCTCCGATATCAAAACTTTTGAGAGTTTGCACCTACCCGATACTCTTGGCAAGCTAGCTCTAAGCGCATCTGGATTGGTCCTATTTGCAGGCGTAACCGGATCGGGTAAGTCCACCTCAATTGCGTCGATGTTGCAATACATAAATGAACGCAAGCGCGTGCATATTGTCACAATCGAAGATCCGATCGAATATATCTTCAAAGATGATAAAGCAACAATCAACCAACGCGAAGTGGGAATTGATTGCATTAATTTCAATGAAGCTTTGCGCGCCTTAGTCCGTGAAAATCCGGATATTGTTTTTGTTGGTGAAATGCGCGACTACGAAACCTTTGAAGCAGCGATTCGTGCTGCGGAAACCGGCCACTTGGTATTTGGAACAATCCACGCATCATCATCGTGGCAAACCTTCGGCCGAATCTACGATCTTTTCCCGCCTGATGAGCGTGATCAGATTCGTAAACTTCTTGCATATAACTTGCGCGGGATCGTCTATCAGAAATTGCTCCCCACATTAAAAGAAGAGACACCTCGTATTCCTGCACTTGAGATTCTACTTAATACCCCCTCTGTTCAGAAATACATCCTGGAAGGTCGTGAAGGCGAACTGCTGGAAGTGATTAAAAGAGGTCGCGAAGAAGGCATGGTCGACTTTACATCAGCGCTTGTAGATTTGGTTGAATCTGAGTGGATTCACCATCGCGTTGCCTTAGAATCAACTCCCAAGCCTGAAGAGCTAAAGATGAGGCTTAAAGGCATCTCTTAATTTTTTTAGTAAGAGCCGGAACCGATGAACGCCCAATCAATACTTGCAGCAGAATTCATTCAACTTGTCAGCTTCTATAAACCGTTGCTGATGCTAATTACATTCCTTCCGTGGGCGTGGCTGATTTCGTCCAAGTTAGACAAAGACGCACGCTATTTCCACCTTAATAACAGAATGTGGAACGGAATTTACCTGGGCTGCGGTGTCGCAGCTTTAGCCACAACCCTGGTGATTCCAATTTTCTGGATCAGTTGGCCAGCGGGCATCTTAGTTCTGTACTGCCCGATTTATGTGTACTGGCAAGTTCGTAATCGTTCTGTACCTGAAGGTCAACAGTTCACATTCACAGGTGAGGGTATCTCTGCCAAACTTGCTTCGCGCAAACAATCACGAGCAACACATGGCGCTGCCATCCAATTCATTGATAACAATAATAAGAATCGTGATGTACCACTAAAAGAAGAGCCACTTTACATAGTACATGTTCTGGCGGAAGACCTGATTGGCCCCGCACTTGCCGCCCGTGCCAGTGAAATTCGCTTGGAAATAGGTGCTGCAGGATGCAACGTCACCCAGTTAATTGATGGCGTTCGCTATAAGCGTGAAGCAGTACCAGTTGATGTTGCGCTTAAAATGATCGACTACTTAAAGGATATATCCGGACTGAATATTGAAGATAGAAGAAGAACGCAAAAGAGCAACTTCTCAATGAGCAGCACGGGCACAAAAACCCAGATTGCCGTCAATACCAGAGGATCTTCATCCGGACAATTGATGACTTTGACCTTTGATCGTGCCGAGAAATTGCAAAAACCATTTGATGGTCTTGGCTTACTAGGCTCGCAATTAGAAGCACTTCGCAAGTTTGAATTGGAACACGAGCGGCACGGCATATTCTTAATAGGAGCGCCTAAAGGCCACGGCCTTACGACATCGTCGTATTCCTTCATTTCCAGACATGATGCGTATACTTCAAATATCAAGACGCTTGAGATAGAAGTTCAAACTCACCTTGATGGTGTAGATCAAATAGCATGGGATCCATCCAATCGAGATGTTGATTACTCAACTAATCTGCAATCGATTCTGCGTAGAGATCCAGATTTGGTTCTTACCGCACAAATCCCTGATCGTGAAACTGGCTCTGTTGTAGCAGGACCAGGTATGTCCGGACCATTGATTTATATTCCTCAAGCAGTAAGCACTATTGCAGAGCAGATCCGTTCCTGGGTTAGTATTGTTGGTGATCTAAAAACTGCTGCAAAGTCACTGAGAGCAGTAACTAACCAACGCTTGCTTCGTACACTTTGTCCGAATTGCAAGCAACCCTACCAGCCGTCGGCCCAGCAATTACAGAAGATGAACCTGCCTAGCAATAAGATAAAGCAATTATTTGGCCCGGGCGGCAAGATCCAGGTAAAAAATAAGATCGAAGCCTGCCCTGTCTGTGGGGGTACGGGTTATCTGGGACAAACAGCTGTATTTGAAGTAATGATTGTTGATAGTGAAATTCAACGATTACTAACAGCAGGTGATCTTAAAGGCGCACTGGCGCATGCACGACGAAACAAGATGATTTATCTTCAAGAAGCAGCTCTTAGCAAAGTAATAAAAGGGGAAACTTCAATCGAAGAAGTAGCTCGAGTAACTGCTTCTGCCAAAGCAAATGGTCGCTCAAGCGCTACCAGAAAAACGCCTAAACCCCAAGTTGATCCCGCCGCATCGGCAACGTAATTCAATTCACCCTAACCAAGTGAGACTATCATGCTTGTTGCTTTTAATTTAATTCTCCTAGCTCTAGTTTTACTGGTAGCTTATTGGTGGGCAACCCAAGGCATCTTCAGTGGCATATTGCACCTGCTATGTGTAATCGTTGCGGGCGCAATTGCATTTGCTTTTTGGGAGCCCCTAACTGCTGGATTATTGCTTAAAGGCAGCAAGTTTGACAACTTCGCTTGGGGGGTAAGCATGATAGGACTCTTTGTAATACCTCTTGCTATATTGCGCTTGGCGACAAATAAACTCGTTCCTGCCAATGTAGACCTGCCACACTGGGCCAATCTGCTATTTGGGGCACCCATTGGTCTATGCTCGGGCATCCTCTCAATGGGGATGCTTCTCATCGGCATAGGTTTCGTACAAGGGCATCTGAGCATACTCGATTACAAGGGATACGCAAGGGACAGTAACAATGCTAAAAAAGTAGATCATGTAGGCGCAAAGCTTTGGTTTCCTGTTCACGAGTGGACATACAACTTTTATAGTTGGCTTAGCGTCACATCATTTAGTACAAACAAACCTCTCAGACAGTACTATCCAGACATTCACAAGGTTGCATGGTCACAATTTCGTGATAGTTATCGCGATGGACGAGGCCAAGTCTCAATGACTCCGAATGCTGCAACCATAGAAGCGGTTAATTGGGCTCAAGAAAACCTGAATCGCTGCGCCGTAACTGTTAAATTTAATGCACGCGCTCTGGATTATGGTGAGCAATTAACACTGTCCTCAGCACAGGTACGTCTAATTTCTAAGGTATCCAAGGCTAATAGAACCGCCAAGCCTCACGTTGCCCATCCCGCCAGATGGAATCAAGAAATTCTTGGCGGCCGTAGACGTACATTCCTTTTTGATGATATCACTTACTACGCAACAAGCGTAGAAGGACAAGAGTCGACAATTATCACCTTCGATTTCCAGTGGCCGGCATCATCAAAAGAACCAAACTTCATACAGATAAAAGGTACGCGATTCAAATTGCCGAAAGTGCAACTCGTTTCTGAACAAGATTACGAAAACCGCATAGTATTATCTGCCCAAGCCTCAAGAACTGCCCCTAACGCCGAAGTCTCTAAATCTGGGACAGGGCGGCTGGTTTCTGATAATGATATTAGAGTTGAAGTATCAATTCGACCACTTATAGTTTCAAAGAATTTACTGCCTGGGGGAATCAAGGCAACAACAGACTATTACTTAACCGAAGGCTTTGCAGAGTTTACGCGCGGAGTTTCAATACCAGCACGTAAGTTAAGAATCAAAGGAATATACGAACCAGATAACACAAAGATAATCCAAGTCTATGTTAAGCGCGGAGGGCCTGCTGACATCTTCGGATCAGTACGCCAACAAGCGGGAGACAATGCTACTCCTGTATTAGTGGACTCGGATCAACGCACATATTCACCCATTGGTTACCTTTATGATCGAGGCGAGAAGGTTGACATAAAACTCTTCCCCACCAAGAGAAATTTGGGACAACTTGATGAATTGCCTCAGCTTTCTGTTGCCGGTGGCCTAACACTTAGATTGATTTATCGAGTGACTAAAGGAGTGCAGATAGTAAGCTTTCAGCTAGGAAATGTAACGGTAGCTACATGCGATATCCAAGCGGGCAAGCCCAACGACTAGCACTCAATCTCGCCACTGTAAATTAAATTTGTTTGCTCAATGCTCGGTAATTACAAGTGAATCTGTCGCCTGCAAAGCATCCTTTTCCAGCAATCGCTCGAGGTAGCCAATGTCATATAGCGCATTTACAAATGCAGGTTCATGCATGATTCGCTGATGCAGAGGGATAGTTGTTTTGATAGGCGAGATCTTCATCTCACTTAAAGCTCCACGCATTTTTACAATGGCATCTTCACGAGTTGGAGCATGTACAATTAACTTTCCGATCATCGAATCATAATTGGGCGGTATGCAGTATCCACTTCGCACATGACTATCTACGCGAACGCCTGGTCCGCCTGGGATAATAAACTCACCGACAAGCCCGGGCTGAGGCATGAACCCCTTGTTGGGATCTTCCGCATTAATTCGACATTCAATGGCGTGCCCACGAAGTTTGACATCTTTTTGCTTGTAGGACAGAGGCTCACCGGCAGCAATACGGATCATTTCCTTAACTAGATCAATTCCTGTGATCATCTCCGTAATTGGATGTTCGACCTGGATACGCGTATTAACTTCAAGCATGTAGAATTTGTGATCATCATCCATTAGGAATTCGACTGTTGCTGCACCTGCGTAATTTGCTTTGCGTATTAGATCTGCTGCTGATTTTGCGACTGCATCTCGTTTCTTTGGATCGATATTTGGTGCGGGCGCTTCTTCAATTAGCTTTTGATGTCGTCTCTGTGTCGTGCAGTCTCGCTCAAATAGGTGTATTGCGTTACCGTGCTTATCTCCAAGCACCTGAATTTCCACGTGCCTGGCGTTGGGCAGAAACTTCTCTATATAAACTGCACCGTTACCGAACGCTGCCGCTGCTTCCTGCGCTGCAGATGCTATTGCGGTTGCAAGTTCCGCTTCGGAATGTACGATGCGCATGCCTCGCCCCCCACCGCCGGCAACTGCTTTAACTATTACGGGATATCCTATTTTCTCAGCGAGTTTTATTGCTGCTGCAGCTTCTTCTATTGGTTTGGTAGATCCTGGGAATATAGGTGTTTTTGCTTCCTTGGCCATACGCCTACACGAGAGTTTGTCTCCCAGCAACGCCATGGCTTCGGGACTTGGGCCAATAAATTCAATATGGCAATCGCGGCAAACTTCGGCAAAGTGTGCGTTTTCCGCAAGAAATCCATAACCGGGATGAATCGCGTCAGCATTGGAAATTTCCGCCGCTGAAATAATACGATCAATTCGCAAATACGATTCTGTAGCAGGCCCCGGCCCAATGCAAACTTTCTCATCCGCAAGCTCAAGCCAGGGTCCATCAGCATCTGCTTCGGAATACACACACACCGTTTCGATATCAAGTTCACGAGCTGCGCGAATGATACGAAGAGCGATCTCACCTCGGTTTGCAATTAGTATTCGAGAAAACATGGTTCAAATGGCAAATAAATTTCAGTGCTTGTAGGTTTGGCCGTAAGGTTTAACCTTGCGAGGAGTGTGGAATAATTCACTTATATTTAGCAACATAGCGAAGCGCACAGTGTTCAGTCAGGCTTAATTAAAAATAAGCCCTGTCCAAACTCCACTGCCTCAGCGTTACCAACGAGAATTTTCTCGACGGTACCGGAGCATTCCGCTTTGATTTCGTTGAATATCTTCATGGCTTCTATCAAACATACGACTGTATCAGGCTCAACACGCGACCCTACTGTGACAAATTGTGGGGATTCGGGGTTAGCTGATAAATAGAATGTGCCAACCATTGGGCTTTCAATCTTCTTCAAGCTCTCATCAATTACAGCAGGCGCTGGAGCTTTAGCCATTGTTTGTGTAGCAGAAGTAGCTGGTGCTGCGCTTGTAGCTGCAGGACCAACTACAACATGAGGAGCTTGATTTACTCCGTGACGACGAAGGGTGACCTGCTCTTCAGAATCGCGCAAATCTAATTCCGTCAGGTCATTGCCGACCATCAATCGCACTAACTCCTTAAGTTTGCGGATATCTATCAATGTACTGCCCCCCGCTCAGCAACAACTGGTTCAATTATCATTTCATTTAGATCCTTTGGATAATCCGTTAGCACGCGATGGCCTGTGTTAGTAATCGCAATATCATCTTCAATACGCACACCACCGATTCCCGGCAGATAAATACCCGGCTCAACCGTTACCACCATTCCCGGCTCGAGGACAATATCTCCGCCTAGCTGATTGAGATAGGGATCTTCATGCACATCTAAACCTAAGCCGTGTCCTAAGCCATGGCCGAAATATTCGCCATAGCCTGCAACTTCAATGATTGATCGCGCAACACCATCGATCTGAGCACAAGTTTTCCCAGACGCACAAGCATCTATCGCAGATTGCTGAGCGTGTAAGACAATTTTGTAAATCTCACCAACCTTCTCAGGAAATTTGCCAATAGCAAATGTACGCGTCATATCCGAGCAATAACCATCCAGTACGGCGCCCCAGTCTATGAGCAGAGTGCCTTGGCAAATTGGGGTGCTGCCACTGATGCAATGGATTATTGAACTGTTTGGCCCAGCAGAAACTGTTGTATCAAAGCTTGGGCCTGACGCTCCGCGGCGCTT
Source organism: Planctomycetota bacterium (assembly GCA_022574595.1). Lineage (GTDB taxonomy): Bacteria > Planctomycetota > Phycisphaerae > Phycisphaerales > SM1A02 > JACZRS01. Next base: position 33,423 of record JACZRS010000009.1, read on the forward strand.
CATTTCATATTCTATAAGACCCGCGAATTCGCGTTCAGTCATCGAAAGCTCAAGCTGAGCAATTGCTGCATTAAGAGCTTCACATTGCAATGCACCGGCTTTGATGATGGTGTCGATTTCAGATTCATCTTTAAGCATTCGCAGTTTGCCAACTAACCCAACTGCGTTTTCAATCTTTATCCCTTTTAATGATGCTTGGAATTTGGATAGTTCAGCGACGGAGAGGTACTCCGCTTGGATTCCCAATGTGGCTATTGCTTGCGATGTACATTCCCGATCAACAGCTTCATCTAACTTATGGCGAGTCCCCATAACAACCTTAGCGACAGATGAGCCTCGCCAGGGTTCGAGAAATTCGTCGTAACGAGCATCGGTAATGATCGAGGCTGTATTAGCTGACACAAGCAACAAACTGTCATCGCCGATGAAATTCGTCAGATAGTGAATGTCCTTCGGGTTACTAACCAGAAGCGCATCAAGCTTGTGTTGGCTGAGGGCTTGGCGCAAACGTATTTGCCGTCGCCCACAAGCAGCAAATTCCTCAGCAGATGGGGCTGTAGTTTGTTGGCTACTCATAAGGCGCAAGTATACCGCTGATGCGATCATGCTGCCATCTGCTGCGAAAACCGCTGCTTCTGTCTAGAGTCTGTCGCAAACGTCCCTATCACGTAGCGAAACAGGCAGATCAAAGATCTCTTTCAGGACCACCATACGCCTCAATAACTCAGGAGTTAGCTCCTCAGTACCTAAAATTGAGCTTACTGGAGAAACTCTGCTGGGCTCCGTGGTAATCCTTTCAGTAGACTCTCCAAGTTGAGCTCTACGACCATGAAGCCTTTGAGTGTCAGCTCTGACGTGTTCAGAATGCTCTGAGAAAACACTACGTGAAACAGGCACTTGCTTAGGCTGGGCAGAAGGGCGAATCACCACGCGCTGTGTAGGAACAGGTGTCGGCTGAGGAATCTGTTGTGGTGTGCTACGAAATGAACTAGATGGTGTCTGGCTGGAACCTGGACCAATTCGTACCTGTGGATGTTGCTGTTGTTGAGGTTGCTGTTGTTGAGGTTGCTGCTGGAAACCTGCTCTTCTTTGCTCACGCCTACTACGCAACTCATCAAGCTGAGCCTTTCGCCTTGCAGCTAATTGCGCAGCACGTTCCATAGCTCGACTAGTGCGCTGTGAAGGAGCGGGAGAACCTAGACTACTGCTTGTTGTTTGCGTTACCGGAGTAGATCTCTGAGTTCTACCACTAGATAGCTTTGCCAGCTTCTGCTGGTCAGCCCGTTTTTTCATGATCCCGCCTAGGACGTTCAGTATGATCACAACTGCAAAGATTATGAGGCCATATTTACTATTCATAACAACTACCACATTGTAGGCTATCTACGCCTCTTACATCATTTTACCAATAACGCATCCTTACCACCCGCTCTAGCTACACGCTCAAGCTCAATTCCAAACACTTTTGTCAGATGCCCAGGTTGCATTACTTCATTAACATCACCTGACAAGATTAACTTGCCATTATCAAGTAGCAAAACATTATCCGCGATTGTTGCAGCCAGCGATAGGTCATGCAGCGCCAAAATCACCGTTGCTCCGCTTTCAGCCTTAGCTCGAAGTAAATCAACGCATTTGTACACATAATTAAGATCCATAGCTGACATCGGCTCATCCAGGATTAGATGGCCATTGACAGATATTTGGGCAAATGCCCTGGCAAGAGCAACCCGCTGCTGCTGCCCTACCGATAGATTTTGGAACGCACGATCCTCAAGTTTTGTCAGATCTAACTGATCTAACGCTTTATCGACCTTGCTTATATTTCTTGGCAGAACATATCTGCCAAGCTCCACAACTTCGCGCACACTAAACGCAGCTGAAACAATGGGTCGTTGTGGAACATAAGCTGCGCATTTAGCTAACACCCTTGCGGAAAGTTTGTGTGCTGGCATTTTATCAATAAGCACTTTCCCACTGTTAGGTCTTATTGCGCCAATGATGCAGCGCAGCAGCGTTGATTTGCCCGCTGCGTTTGGTCCAATTAATACAGTAATACTTTTGGGCTTTATGCTAGTTGAAATGTCCTTAAGCGCAGCAATCTTCCCGAAACTATGCGACAAGTTTTCTATTTTTATTGTCAAACTTGGCCCTTTCCGGATCGAAGCAGCCAAATAAATGCTGGGCCGCCTATTAGCGCGGTAAACACTCCAACTGGAAGTCGGCCATGCCCAAAGTCGATTGCCTGTGAAGTTGCATCTGCTGCTACGACAAGAATCGCACCAACTGCTGCGGCTGCGATAACTAGAATTCTATGGCGCGGGCCAACTACCAATCGTGCTGCATGAGGCGCAATCAAACCTACGAAACCGATTGGGCCTGCAATAGCTACGGTTACCGCAGCTAGCGCCCCCGCAAGAAGGAACATGGCTAAGCGTGTAGGGCCCAGGTTCAGGCCAATACTTCTGGCCTCATCATCGCTGAATGTTGCTGCGTCCATGGCCTTACCCATAATTGTCGCAACGATTAATCCTGCAATGCAAACCGTTGTTACAATTATTAGCTGGGAATTATTTAATACTTGTGGAATCTGTCCCATCATCCAAATAAGAAGATCACCCCGCAACCCATCAGGTACGAGATATTGCAGAACCATCATCCCCGCTCCGCACATGGCAGATAAGATGACGCCGACAAGGACAAGTGATAATGGATCCAGCACGCCTCGCCTTCGGCCTAGCAAATACACTATTAACAGGATAAATACTGCCCCGACCATTGCAGGGGCTGTGCCAGTTGCATCATTTGCAAACTGAATACCAAATACATATCCCAAATACATTCCTATCATTACCCCAAGCCCAGCACCACTTGAAAGCCCCAGTATAAATGGCGATGCGAGTGGATTGCGCAGTAGCGCCTGAAGTAATACGCCTGATATTGCAAGCGATGCTCCGATCATCACGCCTACAAATGCTGATGTAAAACGATACTTTGCGTACGATTCTTCAGGCCAGGCTAGCGTTAACTCTCCGCCGGGCGGGCGATCAATTAATAATCGAAGCACAACAACCGCCAATGCGATAATGAATAAAATCGCCAAAGCAATAAGCGGCCGTTTCGTTAGAGCGCTCATTGATCACTTCCCGCAAAGCTGTTTAATAGTTCGCGCATCTCATCTGCAACTTCAATTACAGAAGTAGCGGGCAAAAGCGCATCAGCATGACTCAAAATACCGATACGATTTTCAGTTACCGCATCAATTGGTAATTCCCCAAGCACTCCAATCGCCTGCATGGAATTAGCTTTGCTATTAAATGTAGATGTAATAAACAGAATTGCATCTGGATTAAGTCGCGTTACATCTTCAAGAGTTAACTGCGCCCAACCGGTTACACTTTGCGCCGCATTGGTGCAGCCCAATCCTACTAACAATTCGTCTAAATATGTTGCTTTTCCGAAAATACTAATGCCTTGTTCTATTGAATGAACGAGAAGTACACTTCCACGCCACGGCTGATCTTTACGACTTATGACAATCTCATCAATAGCAACAATAAGTACACTGGCTTTTATATTTGCTTGCTTGAGGCGAGCGGAATCGTTAACAAAAATAGCACCCGGCAACTGCTGCGTTACATTTTTTATATCGCTTAATGTATCAATCTTGAAACTACAAATTGTCCAACTTTGTATGCCTGCTTGTTCAGCCAGAGCTGAAGGAATCTCATTGCGGGGCGGCTGAATTAGTATGTGAGTCGGCTTCACCCTCACCAAAGACTCGAAATCTTGAGCAAAGTGATCCCCAACAACGGGTATGGCCAAATCTACAGATTTACAAAATCGAGTCCTGCCAACGATTAGATCGCCAAAGCCCAGATCAACTGCGATTCTGGTCAAAGCAGGGCTTAGGGAGACTATTCTTATCTCAGAATCAGCCCCATTTTGCTGCAAATCTTTATTCGAAGCTGTACCATTCTTTTCGCAACCTACTATGGTTACTAACATTATAAGAAGGCACGCTGCTAAAATAATTCGGCGACTTGACCAATTCATATGGGTAATCGTACATTGGGTCAGCCCAGCGATACAGCGGCGGTCAAATAAAGGACCAAACACATGTCACTGCTGATCGAAATCCGGAACTTACTATCGCGAAAAAAGCATCCTGTAATTGTCGATATATCTACAGAGCAGGTTCAGGAACCCTCAAAGGATGGCCTGACTGCTGAGCCGCAAGTTATTACTGATGATGATCCCTCATCAGCAACTGCATCAGGCTCATCAGTTCCAGATGCCACTACCGCCAAGCCTACTAAATCCTGGGCAGCGCTGGGCACGAAACGATCTGCAGAAGAAGTTGTAGTACTACTTCGAGATATCGCAGAACGTATCGGCTCCCAAACAGATCAGGTTCGCCACATTGCTGAGCTTGGCGAACAGATCCCGCGCGGATTGGAATCGCTGGGAAATCTAAACCGCCATAGCGTACAGCTACTTGAACTATCAACAGATCAAGCAGAAAACACCAAATCGCAGTTTTCTAATCTCAATACAACCCTCAGCCAAATACGTTCATCAGGCGAGCACCATACCGAAGTATTGGGACTAATTCAGCAGCATGCTGATACAAATGCTCGTACTGCACGCGAATTTATTGAAGGCATGGAAAACCTAAACCGCAATCTTGTTGAGATATCTGAAGGTGTTAGAACTGCGATCGACAGTATCTCCGCACTAGATAGATCTGGTGAAGATGCCCAGACTAAGCTGGGAGATTTCATTTCTAAAACTCATAACTGGACAATTATAGCTATTAGCGCCAGCGCACTTGCATCAATCTTAGCCATAGCTGTAGCAATAATCGCGCTCTTTAGGAACACTGGCGGATAAAATTATCACCGCCTAAGTTGCGCTGATTAACTGCGTTTGAGTTAAGCGCCGGTAGAGATCGCAGCGACCTAATAATTCATCGTGTGTGCCTTGGTCAATGATTTGCCCAGCCTCCATTACCACGATTCGATCAGCACTTATAACCGTAGACAAACGATGGGCAACAACTAGTGATGTGCGGCCCTTACAAAATTCACTAAGCGCTTCACCAATATGTGCTTCAGATTCTGCATCTATCTGGCTCGTTGCTTCATCGAGAATTAGAATTGATGGATCGCGCAGAATTGCCCGGGCAATAGCTAAGCGCTGACGTTGCCCTCCTGAGAGTGAAGCGCCTTGCTCTGCAATATTAGCATCAAACCCCCCCGGCAGCTCAAGAATAAATTGTTCTGCGTGGGCACGCTTTGCAGCATCAACGATCTGCTCACGGCTAACCTCACCTGCTCCAAAGGCAATATTTTCTGCGATAGAACCACCAAACAACACCGTATCCTGCGTTACAAAGCCTATCTGCTGGCGCAGACTAGATAAACTAACATCCGCAGTATCAACCGAATCAATGAACACACTCCCTTGATCGCTGACAACTAAACGGGGTACAAGGCTGACCAATGTTGTCTTACCTGAACCGTTTGGACCTACGATGGCGATTCGCTCGCCGTGAGATATCTCTAGTGATATATCTTTAATTGCCGGGCTATCAGTGCCTGGATATTTGAGAGTTACATGCTCAAACTTAATTGATTTACTGTGACGAGCCAACTTTGGAAGGTTTTCTGTTTCAGGCGCTTCACGTCTGGTCTCGATTATCTCCAGTATGCGCGCAGCCGGTGCGGATGCTGCCTGCATCTCGTTAATAAGCCCCGCAAGTGGTCGAAACGATCCTCCGGCAACTGCAAGCGAGCCGAGCGAAAGAATAAAGTCCTCGAAGGGCATTTCGCCATCAATAATCAGTTTGGCAGCAACGATGGCTAATCCCCCCACAACAAATACGCTTAGTGATTCAGTTAATGGGGCGGTCAGCGCTCTAGCGGTACGAATTCTAAGCTCTTGAATCACAACTTTTTCGTTAATGCGCTTAAACCAAGTTGTTGCTTGCTGCTCGCCTGTGTTGGCTTTTACTGCGCGCAAACCGCTTATGGTTTCCGTTGCAATTCGCAGCAAACCTTCTTGAGCTTCTAACGATCCGCGCGTGCCTCGGCGAATACGTTTACCTAATTTGCGCATGACAATAATAAGTAACGGTGCAGCGATTGTGGCTGTTAATGTAAGCGACCAGTTAATATATAGTGCGACTGCAAATGCTGAGATGCCTTTTAGAATTTGTGTTACGGATTTGCTGACAAGAGCAATAAGACCGCGTTGAAGCTCCGCTGCGTCTCGGATCATCCGCGCCACAAATTCGGAGGGGCCACGCTGAATAACAATACCCAGCGGCATGTTTATGACGTGGCTATACATATCCTGCCTTACCTTAGCGATGGTCTTGGTCGCTAAAGTTTGACTGATGAATTGGTGCATGAAATTTGCGATGCCGCCAAGGATGGTTAGCACAGCGATGAACCCAATGACGAGCATGACGCCATCCAGACGATCCGCAGGTAGTTTGGCAATTACGAATTCAGGAACGGCTATGAAGTGATCTTCCTGGTTGTATTTCTCAGCTAGAGTAAAAAGTGAATCGCTCTTTAAGATGGATTTGAGCATAGGGCCTAAGCTGAGAATCCCAGCGCCTAGCCCGCCTGCTGAGATCAGGGCAAAGAATAGCGCCCACGCCACAGCGGCCCGGCGGCGGAGCATTATCTTTGCGAAATGCCAAAAAGCGTTCATAAGCCCAAACAGTATTGCCGGATATGGGTGATTCGTACAGTTGTAAAGAAAAAGATTAATTCAAGCCGTACCTGAGGCTCTGCGAAGGTACGGGTCTCTAAGGTATACGAAATAAATCAATTATTCGCCTGACCCGGACCTTCCTCACCCTCAAAACAGGGCTCGTCAGGTCCGGCTTGTTCTTGTACATTACCTGTTATGGACTATACAGGCGTACTGGCCCATTGCATTTGTTCGTTTCACGGGCAATGGATCCCCGGTGATGAACGCAGCTGGCGCTCAAGAAACCATAAAAGTCATTCATCAGGTGACTATAACAACCCACCGCCTGACGATGAGCACAAAGGACTTCGTCATCACGTTCGACAGAGTATGAAGAAGTTGCCAGTTGTACTTCGAATTGAACAGCAACCAATCGTAGGCGAAGCATTCATTTGTAAATTACAGAAGATGAACTGTGAATTATTGATTCTTTCCTGTAGTGCTACACATGTTCATGCATTATGCAAACTAACTGAATCTGATGCCATTAAACAGATTGGTAAAGCTAAACAGTTCGCATCACTTAGGCTTAAAGATCACACCGGTCAGCTTTGGGGAGAGAGATCAAAAGTAATTTCTATACGCAACGAAAGTCATCTCCAAAACACTTTCCAGTACATTCAAGATCATGCAATGAAAGAGAATGCATGGATATGGCGCCAGCCAAGCCGTACCTGAGGCTTTGTGAAGGTACGGGTCTCCTGGACATACAAAATAATGAAATATTTACACCTGATCCGGACCTTCACAAAGCTTCAGGTCCGGCTTAGCCCCTATTGATACAACTTTGCGAAATCTTGCCAGAAGGTGGGGTAGCTCTTGCTTACACAACTTGGGTTCTTGATCGAGATCCCCGGCCGCGCCAGGCCGAGGACCGCGAACGACATGGCCATGCGATGATCGTTGTACGTCTCAATAACCACCGGCTCATCATGGCGAGTCGATGGATCAATCGTGATCGAATCATCCGTAGTTTCAATAGTGCAGCCGATGCGACGCAACTCGTTCGCCAGTGCAGCAATACGATCGGTTTCCTTGTGACGTAGAGTGTGGAGCCCGGTGAGAGTCGAGCAGGCATCGGCACACGATACTGCAACAATTAATGCCATCGATCCATCTGGAAAGTCTGAAGCATTTCTTTCTATAGCAGTTAATGTTGAACCTTCGACAGGCCAGGATACATCTTGTGCCCATTTGGCCCCGCTTCTCCATGAAAAGACTTGAGGCTGCATCCTCTTCGCAACATACACATCTGCTTGTTGCGAAAGAAATGGCAATCCGCTGATTTTTGACTTGGAACCGGTCATGGCCGCAGCAGTGATCCAATATACAGCACTACTTGCATCAGGTTCCACCTTCATCTGCACATCTGAATCAGCGCCAGATTCAATACTGATTGATAACTCCGGCTCGCACAAGCAATTCGGAACCGTAACATCCCATTCCGAGAGAGTTTGATATGTTAAGTGTAAATATAGTTCGCTAGTAGGTTGTTCTAAAAACTTTATGGTGAGTCCATTTGTCAACCAGGGTGCAACGAGCATCAATGCAGAAATAAACTGACTGCTTGTCGTCTCACCTATCTCTATCTCGCCACCCTTGAAGTCCTCACTCGGCACAACACGCACCGGCAATCTCCCATCCTCCTGCACATACTCGATCTTGGCGCCGAGTTTGCGCAGCATGTCTACACCTTCAGCGATGGGCCGTTCGCGCATACGATTGGAACCATCGACAACGACTGGCTCGGCTGCGAGGCAGGCGCAGGCGATCATGAAACGGGTGGGAGCCCCGCCGTCGCCGAGATTGACCTCGCCGCCGCGCGGGAAGCGGCCGTTGACTCCCTTTATGTATACATCCTCACCGTCCCAGCGAGCCTCAGCCCCCAGGGTGCATAAGGCATCGAGCAGTTTGTCAGTGTCATCCGCTCGCAATGGCCGAATTATCTTCGATTCCCCATCCGCCAGGGCCGCCAGGACATAAGCGCGGCAGGTAATGCTCTTACTACCAGGTGGCGTAATAGTCACATCAAACGGCTTACTAAGCGGCTCAATAGGCAACGGATCAGGCAATTGATCCAAAGGCAATGTGTAATCGATCACAGGTGGATCATATCGGCAGTTGGGCTTTTTCTCAGTGGGTGGCATCTGCGCAGCACAATAATGCTGTCCGGTCTCCATAGGCGACTCGCCGAGCCGAGAGGCCAGCCGCTAAACGTCTCGATGCCAATATCCCCCACGATCCCCCGATGCCTTGATGCCTTGATGCCTTGATGCCTAATCCTTCCTGAACACCGCCACGACATCTTTGATGGGGATCACGAAAAGTTGATTATCCCCTTCAAAGTCCACGGGAATGCCGTTTTTGGGGTTAAACAGCACACGGTCGTATTGTCTGATTGGATAATCTTCATCACTATCAACCTGTGCGCTAACCGCAACGATTCGCCCGGTTAGTGTTGGAATTTCGAGTTTGTCAGGCAGGTGTATGCCAACCTTTGTGATTTTCTTATCCGCATCCTTACGAATAAGAACGCGCGATCCGATTGGTTCAACGGTTTCTAGAGCTTGGGTTGATGGTTTTGTCTTTGCCATGGTTAGTTAATCATAGTCGTCTATTTGCAACTGTGTCTATTAAAAGCGCAACAACAACAAATCTGTGCTTCACTAGCGTGCAAAGTTTCGCTGCTAAACGCAATGTTGCTAGATCATCTACAGCTGCGATTCTTTACAACCGAAATTAAAACCAGTAAGCGACCATGCTTGTCGCAGCCACCGCCAAGGGCTTGCGGAAAAAAGTCTAGCCGTTCATCCACCGCAGGCAGCGACGATCCATGCGTCACTGCCTGCATTTTTTTGCCTAACTTCGCGCCAAAGCCTCAAAACCAGGGGTTTTCTTTGTAGATCTAGCTATCCCCTTTGGCCGATCGCTGGTCATCGCATAGACTCACCTATATACAGAAGAAGGAGCTATGAATCATGACCACCACCAGCACACCCTCGTCGACCACTAAAGCCCAAACAGTCTCTGATGACGCGCTAAGGCTTATTGATGTCGATCACGTGCGGTTTTATGTGGGTAACGCCAAGCAGGCAGCCCATTTTTATGCTTACACATTCGGCTTTAAGCTCGATCAGATCGCTGATCTAACCACCGGCAGCCGCGATGAGGCTAACTATCTGCTCACTCAGGGAAATATCCGCTTCATCCTGACCAGTGGACTTAGCTTGGATCACGAAGCACACGATCACGTAAAACGCTACGGCGATGGTGTGCGCTCAATCGCATTTACCGTGGATGATGCTGAGGCTGCGTTTAACCAAGCAGTGAAGAACGGCGCAGAAGCTGAAAATGAACCAACCACAATTTCTAATAATGATGGTTCAATTACCACATCCGCGATCAAAATCTATGGCCGAGTCATTCACACATTCGTCTCACGCTCAGGTAAGTACAGCCTTGAAAATGTGCGCAAGGGTGGCCTGATCAGCCCTGCGTTTGCTAAGGTCGAAAACTACGCACTTAACGATTACAACCAACAGAACCCTTGCGGCTTAAAATATCTAGATCACTGCGTTGGTAACGTTGAGCTGGGCAAGATGGATTATTGGGTGAGCTGGTACGAAAACGTGCTCGGCTTCAAGCTCTTTAAGCACTTTGATGATGATGATATCTCAACCGAATATTCCGCATTGATGTCCAAGGTTATGGACTCAGGCTACGGCGTAATAAAATTCCCAATTAACGAACCGGCTCCGGGCAAGAAAAAGAGCCAAATCCAGGAATATCTGGATTGGCATGACAACACCGCAGGCGTGCAACACTTAGCCATGCGCACCAATGATGAATTAAGTTCGGTAACAGAACTAAATAGGCGCGGCGTGGACTTCCTGTATGTTCCAAAGGAATATTACAATGAGGTTTGGGATCGTGTAAATAAGATGCTCAAGGAGAACGGCCACGATGCGGTAAAGGAAGATCACGAGAAAATCAAGGAGCTTGGCATACTCGTTGATGCTGATGATGAAGGCTATTTGTTGCAGCTATTTACAAAGCCGTTGCAGGATCGCCCAACATTGTTCTTTGAGATTATTTGCCGCAGAGGCAGTCAAAGCTTCGGTAAAGGCAATTTCAAGGCTCTATTTGAAAGCCTTGAGCAGGAACAAGAGCGGCGTGGGAACTTGTAGAATTTGGTAAATTACTAAAAAGAGGCGCAGCCCGCTTAAGCGGGCGGCGCCGTTTGTGTTTAATCTTTCAATCATCAGATTTCTTTTTCTTGCGACAGCGTTTGCGATTTCTTGCTGTCCGTAGCCAAAGCTACAAATTTTACTATAGCCACTTGACATCCCTCCTCCAGGCCTTATTATCCTTAATATTGTCCGTAGCATAGGCTACGGTTGGAATTTTCAGATCGACAGGATTTGGCAAGATCGTGCTGCGAAGGAGTCTTCACATGGCTTGGGAATGGATAGTTCTTATAGCACTAACAATCATTGGTCCGACGATGTTTCACCGTTTCATTCCAGTGATGCAACAAGTAACGGTGCGCGGCGGAGCCGTGTTCACCATACGCTACTCGCTGCCCGCACAGATCATGCGAAGTGCCGCCAAGTTCGGCTTCGTCTGGCTCATCGCCATGAGCCTTGCACAACTGGAGAGCCGGATGTGGTTACGACTCTGGATCATTGGTATGCCGTTAATCGGATTAGTCGGACACTTTGTTTACGTACGTCGTTTCAAAGTACATTGGCTCAGTGGCCATCAGCTCCCAAAACCTGCTTAAAAGGAGAAACTCCATGAAACACGAGCTCCTCTACAGGGGGATTCTCCTTGTCCTGTTCATTGGAGCTTTCATTATGAGCAAGCATTTCCGTGGCCGGGCAGACAAACAATGCGGCAAAATGCCGCGGCGCGGTGACGGGGTCGGCTTCCTCATTCCCCAGATTGTCATTTCTCTGTCAATCTTGGGTTGGCTGTTGACATACCTATTCGCACCACAGTTGATCGGGTGGTCTCAAGTCGAGCTTCCACAGTGGCTTCGGCTCAGCGGTGCTGGTCTCGGAGTCGTGGCGATTGGTCTATTTGTCTGGATGTTCCGGCACTTGGGAACGAATGTGACAGCCACCGCACAGACTCGGCCTGATGCTCAACTCGTCACCACCGGGCCATATCACTGGGTCCGACACCCCATGTATGCGTTCGGCCTTATACGGTTTCTTGCCATCGTTGTGATCACTGCAAGTTGGTTTGTCGCAATCGCCGGGGCTGGCGGATTCAGCTTCCTGGTGATCCGATGTCGTCAGGAGGAAGCCAACTTAATCGCAAAATTCGGCGACGATTACCGAGCATACATGCAGCGTACTGGCAGATTCTTCCCAAAAGTAGCACAGAATAAATAGCATGTAGTACGATATTTCTTGCCCAAAGTAGCGAAATAGATGGCGCTTCACTTATTGCCATTAAAATGAGTACCTCAGATGTTTTTTTACATCCCCATACCAAGCAATGAATCGATGGACGACATAAACTAGGCCATTCATTTAGCGCAGTGGTTCGGCTATAATCTGCTTCAATAAGACGACTAGGAGCAATTATGCCTTATTACAGCAAGCTTGGGCAGATCCCCGGCAAACGACACATACAATTTCGACGCCCTGATGGGGCTCTTTACTCCGAAGAAGTCTTCGGAACTGAGGGATTCGTAGGCCCGACAAGTACGCTATATCACATCCATCCGCCCACTCAGGTAACTGGTTGGAAAACGCTTTACTCGACTAAGCCTGAGTATGTTGAGCAAGACACCATGCGTATGCGGCATATAAAAACCACACCAATGCAACCGAAAGGTGACCCCGTCACCGGCCGCGTGATTATGTTCGGAAACGCTGATTGTGAAATGAGCGTCTGCGTGCCCGCCGAGCCTATGAAATATCATTATAAGAACGGCCAGGGTGATGAATGTATTTTCATCCATCATGGTTCAGGCTCGGTTTATTCTATGTTCGGCACTTTGAAGTTCGGCCGAAAGGATTACATCATCATACCTAAAGGTACGATCTACCAGATGGTGTTTGACAAGCCAACTGATGGTGAGCCTAATCCACGTTTCCTGGTTATTGAAACTGCGAACAGCTCGCACATCGTGCCCCCACCACGTTATCTATCAAAGAAAACCTCACAGTTCCTTGAACATGCGCCTTATTGCGAACGCGATCTGATCCCGCCACAACTCCCCTTAACTTATGATGAGTCTGGCGATTTTGAGGTGCGCATCAAATCCCGTAATGCGGTCCATAGTTATATCTACGATTACCATCCACTAGATATCGTTGGATGGGATGGTTGTTATTACCCATACATTTTTAATATCGATGACTTCAGCCCTATCGTCGGCAAGCATCACATGCCACCGCCCACGCATCAGACTTTTGAAGCGCACAACTTTGTAATCTGTTCGTTCTGCCCGCGCATGTTGGATTTTCATCCCGATGCCATTCCGATTCCTTATAATCACTCGAATATCGACTCTGATGAAGTGCTTTATTATGTGGATGGCAACTACGCAGCCCGTAAGGGAATAGAAATCGGTTCCATGACGTTACATCCACAAGGTATTCCCCACGGCCCACACCCAGGAACTGTCGAAGCGTCGCTGGGCAAAACCTGGACGGATGAGCTTGCAGTGATGTGTGACACTTTTCGGCCGTTATTTCCCACAAAAGCAGCTTTGGATTTGGACGATATGAGTTATCCTGAGAGTTGGAAGGGTGAGCATTATCCGAAAATGACCGGTGCTCATCATCCCAACGGTGAAAGTATTAAACGCCCTACTGCTGAGGATCGAATGGGTGAAACAGCGGTCGATACAAGCGGTTGAGTGAAAACCATGATGCGATTTGATAAACACATACTTGGTGCGGCAACAATAACTCTTTCTTTAACAATAGCGGCTTTACTACTTAGCGGCTGTGGTAAAGATTCAAATGCCAATCCCAACGGCACTTCAAACAACACTAAAAATACGCCGGTTAAGAATGTAGTTAAGACAGAACCTAAGGAATTCAACATTGTTTATGCACGCGATATTGCGCAAGCGCCTCGGTCATCTGTAAGAAATAATCCACACAATTGGCCTCCTGTTGAATTTGAGCCGGCGAATATGAACTTTGGGGTTGTTCCGCCACACACAATCGGTAAAGGTTACGCAAGAATATGGAATGTAGGTAACGGGCCGCTGCTCATAAAAGAATCACGAACAAGCTGTGGCTGCACTAATGCAGAGAATCTTGCCGGCAAAATCATTCAACCTGGCGGATACTTAGACTTCATGACTGAAATGGAAATGAAGTCAGGCCTGGCTACAAAGAAAGAGAAAATTTCGATACTTTTCGAGGGCTACAATACTTTCATACCTTTCTTCTATCACGCTGAGGTTGCGCGATCAGTACGTGTAGTTCCGCCATATATTGAAGCTTTAAATGAGCGAATGCAATCGATCCAAACCGGAACAGTGCAGGTTGTATCCTTAGATAACAAGCCGTTTAACATCCTAAAGTCTCATGGCGAAGCACCTCAATTCGTTGGCTTTGATCCAGCTACAGATGAGCCAAGAAAACAGTACACACTTAAATGGGATATGAATCAATTTGCAGGTAAGACCGTTCCTATGTTTTGGGCGATTGAAACTGATCATCCTAGTGCGCCTTTGGTTGATGTAAGGGTTAGACATTCAACAACTCGCCCGGATAAGAATAAAGCTCGACCTTGGCAGCCTAAAGATCAGCGAGTCCTGCTTGATGAATTAAGAAACGGTGAGACAAGCGAAGTCGTTGTAAAACACGAACACGACCGTGGCGTACGCCCACAGCCAAGCACTGCAAAGGTAATATGCAATTCGTCTAACCTTGACGTAGTAATCGCTAAAACGAAAATCAAGGGACGATTCCTGGAATTCACTTTGCACATTACGCCTAAAAACGCCAAGCCCGGCTTGCTTTATGAAGTCATTGAAATTGGCTCGATGGGTCAATTAACTAAGCTGCGAATAATCGGCCTAGTTGCCCAGTAGGAGATCGCAGTTGATGTATGTACGCCAAACACTCGTGGGACTGCTGGTTGTATTCGTGCTTGCAATGGGTTTCATCGCTCTGGATGATGCCAAGAAGAAAGATGATGCAAAAGGGCTGGCCAAACAAGAAATCGTCATCGGCGGTGAGAATTTCAAGTTAGAAGTCGCAGCCGATGTCGACACACGCGCCCGGGGATTAATGGGGCGAAAGACAATCGATGAACACAGCGGAATGCTTTTCATCTATCGCAAATCAGATCTACTTAGTTTTTGGATGAAAAACTGTCTCACGGATATGGATATCATCTATTTGGATCGCACCGGAAAGATCGTTGCCATGCACGAGATGAAAAAAGAGCCAGTTAAGCGTGAGGATGAAACCCAATCACAATACGAAAATAGACTAAAAAGTTACCCCAGCAAAAAACTTGCGCGCTATGTAATTGAACTAAAACCAGGTTCAAATATACGCTTAAAGCTAAAGGAAGGCGACAAGATCAAGCTCGATCTATTAAAGCTGCGTGAGATCGTCTTGCGCGAAGAACGCAAAGAGCGCCTTAGAAAATCACAACGTAAATTGCCGAGCGGAAACTAGTCTCGATCCGTTTAGCCGGCGGGCTTGACCCGCTGCGTTATGGAAGAAGGCACCCCGACGCCCACGGATAGCAATCCGTGGGGTATAAGTTAATAATGCGACCATAACCCTACATCGCTGCTATGCTATATTGGCTGCAATAAGGCTTTCACCTCACAAAAGGAAAGTGGCGATGAGCGAAGACAAACAACAGCAACCGCAAAAGAAAAAACCCTGGTACCGCCTGCGTAATATCATATTGGTAATTGTTCTTGCAATATTCAGTTGGCCGACCTACATATTGATCTGGGCGCTTAACGTTAAGCCTAATCCTTCTATTGATTACGCATTACAAATGCAAAGGCTAAGCATTGATAGTCAACCTGAAGGTGATAACGCTTGGCCGTTGTTGATGGATGCAGTCAGTATTCTTAAAAAGATAGAAGAATCGCTACTGGAAGAAGGACAGACGATCGATTATTTTAGCCAATTGGATTTTAATATCATTTATGAAACTGATGTGGATGAGAGCGAGTTAACCAAACTCAATATCGCGCTTAAGCAAATGAAATCCAATGGTGTTTTTAATCTACTGGCACAGGCTGCAACATGTCAAAATGCTGTAAGACCTCCACTAAAATCTGATACGGGACCACTAATCTTCGCTTTGTTACCAGAAATTCGAGATTTGCAATTGTTGGCAAGGGCGCGTATTGCTTCAATGCACCTTGCCATTGTCGAAGGAAACAGCCACGAGGCTATTGTCGCGTTCGATCAAGTATTGTATATCGCTAAAGCACTTACACATCAACACACAATTATCGATCAACTTGTCGGCCAGAGAATTGCCCTTGAAGCTTGCAAGCGTCTTCGTAATGCTATCAAAGATCGAGATATTGATCAGCTAACACTTTCTGGCTTTCTAGAATCTTCTCGACGCCACCTTCCGCTTGGCCCGCTCTCTATGAACTTCGAAGCAGAAAGATTATCCCTACTTGACACAATTCAATACACCTTCAGTGATAATGGGAATGGGAACGGCAGATTGCTATTATCGCAATTTGATGATGTGGGGATCATGAATATAGTTTCTATCTCTAATCCATCTATGCAACCATACGGGGGACGAGAGGCATTTCCTGCAATCTATAATGCTGCGGGAATCGTATATGCTGATCGAAAAGAAACTATTGCTATTGTTGATCGCTATTATAAAGCACTGATAAACCGATCTAAAATGTCACGAAGACAACGAATGGTCATACAGTTTGATGAAAGCCAATTCATGCAACTTGATTGGCGACACCCCATACCCAAATTTATGATACCTGCATTAGCATCTGTAATAAATAAACGCGATGTTGCGGATTGTCAGATTGCAGGAACAATTCTAATGCTGGCAATTGAAGAATATCGAGCTGCAAACGAGCAATACCCCACCACCTTAGAAAACCTTGTCCCAGAGTTTCTTCAAGAGATCCCCAATGATCCCTTTTCAGAACAAGGATTTGTTTATCGCATTACAACCAATTCCCAAGCAAAGCAAACTTATCTCCTCTACAGCATTGGCATAGATGGCAAAGACAATAACGGTAAGATCAATGCTGAAAAAGAGGATGATGCATTTTCCATCTACGAAGGTA
The DNA here is from genome assembly GCA_022574595.1 of Planctomycetota bacterium. GTDB lineage: Bacteria > Planctomycetota > Phycisphaerae > Phycisphaerales > SM1A02 > JACZRS01. Next base: position 50,473 of record JACZRS010000009.1, read on the forward strand.
ACGGACTAGATTTCAGCTTCAACCCCGCGCGGCCGGGAGAGTAGTCATCATATAACTTTGAGCGCGAAATGAAACAAAAGAAATCAAAACCCTGGTACCGCCTGCGGAATGTCTTCCTGGCAATTGTGTTTGCGATAATTACATTCCTGGGCTGGGCATTTATAGAAGTATGGCAGGTCTACACCGCCGAACCTAATCCAACGATTGACTCACGCACGCAGTTACGAACTCTTGCAGCACAACACGCTAATGTGTCTCGCAGTCACGGTGAGGAAGCTTGGAATATTCTTATCGATGCTCTTGAAAAAACTGATCGAATAGAATTAGTATTGCAAGAGAGAATCATTGCAGATGGCTTTGAGCCTAGAGATGATTATGATGATGTCTATTTGCAATATGACCGAGTTTATGGCGGCCGCACTTTCCCCAATAATGTGCAGCGAGAAATCAACGCACTAAATATAATGCGAAACGAAGGAGTGTTTGAGCTTCTGAATAAATTTTCTGCATCAGGAGTTGCTATTGAACCATCAGACTCCACAGACCCTTTGATATTAGATACACTTAAACTACATCGCTCTAAAATGAGGAATGTGGCACAATTGCTAACTGCCTCAATGCGGTTATCTTTTAATGATGGTAATTACAATCAGCTAGTAGAGTCCTGCAAAAATTCACTTGCACTGAGCAGCACGATTTCATTTCAAGGCACACTAATTGATTACTTAATCGCAATGGCAATCGAACAATTAACTTTGCGTGAATTGCAGTATGAACTGATCGAAGCGTCATTAGATGAGAAAACTTGTCAACTATTGCTCAATGCTCTTAATAAGTACAACTTTGCCCCGATTGAACTGGTAATTGAAGGTGAACGCATCAGCTTAAAGGACCAAATTCAATGGAGCTTCAGCGATGATGGGGATGGTGATGGATATCTCGTGTCAGGTCTAATGGAGTACATAATGCCCGGCATAACCGAACCTGAACAAACAATTTCCGGTGCCTTTGCATCCCGCTTCTCATATCCATCAAAAGCTGAACTATTGAGTTTAGTGGATCAACGATTCGATGAATGTATTGCGCGCTCACAAGTTTTGCCATCACTCAGGATCTCGCTGATACCGCCCTGGGGCAAACGCAGCATGAACTCGAACGATCATTATGTTTTAGTGAATATGCCTGTGGATTCAATGTTAAGCACGATCGATCGTAGACCAACTCTACAAGTAATAAGAGAAGGCACTTGCATAATGCTGGCTATCGAAATCTATAATGCACGACATTCTCGTTGGCCTGATTCACTTAATGATCTTGTTCCTGAGATTCTACCTCAACTTCCTGTTGATACACTGCATGGCGGACCGTTCGGCTATCGGGTAGTTGATGATGACCGTTATGGGCGACCTTATTTCCTCTATTCCTTTGGACTTGATGCAACAGATGATGGAGGAATCGAATTAATTGGTAGTGATGGTGAAATCCATCTAGGGAGGGAAGCTCTTAATGAACCAAATAGTGCCGGCCTCGATTACATTATCAACAAACCTCGACCAGAAGAATGGTAGTGTGGTATCTGCAATTCGCGTATCTCATTACTAGTACAGCTGCCACAGCAGTTATTGCTGTATATCACAGATAATTAGCAGATCAGTTGGCCGGTTCAATAATCCCACGGCACTCACCAAAGCCTATACGGGCAGCACCTTCACGCTCACAAAACGCTTTGATAATCACTTCATCACCATCCTGGAGGAATTTTCGTTCGGTGCCATCAGGTAGTGAAATTGGATTCTGCCCCCGCCAGGTTCGTTCGAGAAGGCAGCCGCGTGAATCTTCCGCTGTGCCGGAGATGGTTCCGCTTGCTAGTAGATCGCCGGGATTCATATTGCAGCCAGTCGAAGTGTGATGCACAAGCATTTGCGCAATCGACCAATACATATCGGTAAAATTACCCTTGCTAATGCGCATTGGTTCGGTGCTGGCATCGCGCATCTGCTTTGATGATATATGAACCTCGACAATTATATCATACCCCATATTTTCAGTGGGTGTGATATATTCGAGCAATTTCGGATCATCATCACCGCGCTGTAGCTGCTCAACTCTAAAAGGTTCTAGTGCATCAAGCGTAACAATCCACGGACTGATCGAAGTCGCAAAGTTCTTTGCGTTAAACGGACCTAGAGGTTGGTATTCCCATTTTTGTATATCGCGCGCAGACCAATCGTTTAAGATGCACATGCCGAAGATGTGATCGCGCGCTTCGGACATGGTAATACGTTTACCTTGTGCGTTGCCACAACCAATAAAGAAACCCATCTCTAATTCATAATCGAGCAAACGACATGGGCCAAAGCTCGGCAAGTCAGCATCATCCGCTTTAGTTTGGCCATTTGGGCGAACTATGGATGTACCACTTACTACAATCGAACCAGCTCTGCCGTGATAACCAACTGGTAAGTTTTTATAATTTGGCAGTAAGGGGTTATCAGGCCGAAACATTTTGCCAACGTTGGTTGCGTGATAGATTGAAGCGTAAAAGTCGGTATAGTCGCCGATCCAGGCGGGGAGTTCCATTTCCACTTGGCCTATTGGGATAATCAGGCTCTTGCGCAGGTCAGTATTGTCTCGCAGATCAGCATTGCCTTCACGCAGCAGTTCGCTTATGGCTAGACGAATAGTTCTTCTAACGCTCGGTTCGTGTTCCATAATCTCATTTAGACTGCCCAAACAGAAATCAGTTGAAACTTCATCAGGCACTTTTAATACCTCAGCCTCTATAGCGCCATCAACATCGAGAATGCTGTTGCCGATCGCCACCCCTACCTGCATCCCCACATTATTGTGTCTGTAAATACCAAACGGTAAATTCTGAATCGAAAAATCACAGTCAGGTTCGTTGGCGGATTCGACCCAGCATTTAAGAGTGGGATCGTGAGTTTTATCTAAATTGGGCATAGAAGTATTATTACCTACAAGAGTTTTAGAGTTCGTAAATCTTCGCGTGGTTCATCGAACGAACATGAGCCAAAGGAAACCGCAAATTGATTTCGTGCGTTTGTTATTTGCTCGGTTGTTATTCTATGATCCCGCCAAGCGAGTTCATCATCACTATAAGTAAATGCTGTTATTGATTCATCCAGCAGAAGATCGACAAGCGTTTGCTCATCGATTTTGCCTTCATGCATGAGGCAGGCAGCTGTAAAGACATTTAGAAAGCCGTACATCTTTGTGCCCACCGCCTTGTCGAGATTACATAGCGGATGATGCAGGCCAGCTGTTGCCTTAAAAGGGATATTCGCAGTTGCACATGCAGCAATAAAGCGTGCAAGATCATTAACATCAGGTACATCATCGGGAGTCAAGCCACCGGTTCGCACTTTTGCGCCCGCATCGGAACCTGCCAAAGCAGCAAGCAAGCCACGTGGATCATTAGCTATGGGCTGTTCAAAGAATGCAAACAAATCATCGGGGATTTTGTCGAGTGCGGTTTCTATATTTTCAGGTGTTTCGCCTCGAAGCTCCAGCACATCTACCAAAGCGCAGCCAGCTTCGGCATCTGCATGAATGTCATTAAACACTTTAATGCGCGACAAATGTTCATCCAATTGTTTAACACCGGCAGGCGCAACTAAGCAGCTTATTCGCCACGGCTCTGTTTCTGCAGATTTTGGTAGCAATTCACTTGCGTACTCTTCAAACTCATCAAGCCTGGCTGCCGGGACAATTAGCCGCCCCAACATCCAAGACTCATTGCACGCCAAATACTTGCTATAATTACTCACTGTAGTTGGCATATCGAGCTTAGCGGGAGGAAACAGCCCCGCATAATCTATCAAATTGCTCGTAAGCGCTACCAAGCTCGCGGGCACTGATGTTGTACTTGAAGCTTCATTTGTTTCTGTTGGTTGAATCATTCTCACTCACTTAGTTAGTTGCCGTTAGCTTTTTGCCTTATCAGCCTTAGCCCATGAATCGCGAAGCGCTACTGTACGATTAAACACCATAGCATCAGCAGTTGAATCGGGATCCACACAAAAATATCCTAATCGTTCAAACTGAAACTGCATGCCATGCTCAGCTTTACCCAGGCTCGGCTCAAGTTTGCAATTTGTCAATACCTTTAACGAATCAGGATTTAAATAATCGTGATAATCTTTGTCATCTTTGCCCCCACTTGGCTCAGGATCGGTAAACAGTCGATCGTAAAGCCTCACCTCTGCATCAACTGCGTGCTCCGCACTAACCCAGTGCAGTGTACCTTTCACCTTTCGGCCATCAGGCGAATCACCACCGCGCGTTAAAGGATCGTAAGTACATCTCAGTTCAACAGCCTTGCCCGTCTTTTCATCCTTAATAATGCTTTGGCAGGTTATGAAATATGCGTAGCGCAAGCGTACTTCTCTGCCAACTGACAGGCGAAAGAATTTGCGAGGCGCATCTTCCATAAAATCGTCCTGCTCAACATATATCACTCGTGAAAACGGAACCTTGCGCGTCCCCATCGACTCATCCTGTGGATTGTTAACCGCGTCAAGCTCTTCAGTTTGACCCTCGGGATAATTTTCAATTACAACACGCAGGGGATTAAGCACACCCATAGCTCTTGGGGCTATTTGATTGAGATCTTCACGAAGAGAATGTTCGAGCAAACCAATATCAGTAAGGCTGTTGAATTTAGTAACGCCAACACGCGCGCAAAACTTTATTATTGATTTAGGCGTATAGCCCCGCCTTCTCATGCCGCAGAGCGTTGGCATGCGTGGATCATCCCAGCCGTTTACGATTTTTTGGTTAACCAATTCCGCCATTTTTCGCTTGCTCATTACCATGTAATTGATATTCAGCCTGGCAAATTCAATTTGCTGCGGATGATGGATTTCCAGTGACTCTACAAACCAATCGTAAAGTGGGCGATGATCTTCAAACTCCAATGTGCAGATCGAATGGGTTATGGATTCGATGGAATCAGATTGGCCGTGCGCGAAATCGTACATGGGGTAAATGCACCAGTCATCGCCGGTTCGGTGATGATGGGCTTTTAGGATTCTGTATATAACAGGATCGCGCAGGTTTATGTTTGGCGAAGTTACATCTATCTTCGCGCGCAAAACCTTTTGTCCATCATCAAACTCCCCCGCTTTCATGCGCTGAAACAGATCTAGATTTTCGCTGACGCAGCGGTTTCTATGCGGACTTTCTCGCCCCGGTTCGGTTAGAGTTCCCCGGTATTGGCGAATCTCCTCAGCTGATAGATCATCAACATAGGCTTTGTCATCATTTATTAACTTTAGAGCCCAATCGTAGAGCTGCTGATAGTAATCCGATGCGTAGTATTCATGCTCACCCCAATCAAAGCCGAGCCAACGAATGTCCTTTTTAATAGCCTGTACGAATTCATCTTCCTCTTTACAGGGATTAGTATCATCAAAGCGCAGATGACAAACGCCCTGGTTTTCTGCTGCAATACCAAAGTTAAGACATATCGATTTGGCGTGGCCAATATGTAAATAGCCGTTAGGTTCAGGCGGGAAGCGCGTAATTACCTTGCCATCGTTTTTGTTTGATTCAATGTCCGTTGCCACGATTTGCCGAACAAAATCGACTGAAATTTGTTCTTGATCGGTAGTCATGCGTTTGAGTTACTCAACATATCGCTTTGCACTTTAAGGCAGAGTTTGATTCTATTAATAACGGTATCTCGCCCAAGAATAGTTAATGTTTCAAAAATTGCGGGACTAACAGGCCCACCACTAACCGCTATTCTAAGCGGTTGGGCAACTTTCCCTAGTTTGCCTGCTGCGTTTTGCCCTGCGTATTCTTCCACAACAGACTTGATATTTTGGATATCCCAATCATTTATTTGAGATAGCAACGGCTCAAGTGCTGTTAGATGCTCAAACCCCGAAGGTTCGCCGTTACAAAGAGCTTTGCGAACCGCTTTGGTTTTTTCGTAAACGATCTCATCATCGTTAGCGATGAAAAAGTAGCTGGATTTAAATGTATCATCTAATGTTTTTGCGCGAGGATGGTTTGCAGCTGCGAGCATTTCAAACTGCTCATCACTTAGTTTGTCCATAAACTCTTTGTGATAGCAATTGCAATGATCTCGCCAGAGTTTTACAAACTCATCAGTAGATAAAGCCTGGATCGCATCAAGGTTAAATGCTAACAGTTTATCGCGATCAAATTTCGCAGGTGATTTTATGACCCTATCGAAACTAAAGTTTTCAACTAAAAACTCACGATCAAATTTCTCCACATCATTGCCCGGCGACCAACCAAGTAACGCAAGATAATTAATAAGAACCTCAGGCAGATAACCCGCCCGACGAAAATCATCAACGTTTATCTCAGGCAGCGCCACATCCAATGTCTCAGCAAGTGCTGTAGCTTTCTCTATATCTAACTGATGATCCTTACTTTCCAGCCACCAACTCCAATCTTCATTAACAACATCACAAGGCGAATCAATAATATTCCTTTCCTTAACCACTTTACGAAGAGCTTTATCCTTATCACGTTTGGACATCTTCGATCCATCGGGATTGAAGATCAAAGATATATGTGCAAAATTTGGATGCTTAAAACTAAGTGCATCTTGAATCAATACATGCTTAGCAGTGTTGTTTAAATGTTCCTGCCCACGAATCACATCCGATATATTCATCAGCTCATCATCAACAACTACCGCAAAGTGATATGTAGGAAAGCCATCCGCTTTTAAGATAACGAAATCATCCAGCTCTTGTGGATCAACGGTAACAGAGCCGCGCACTTTATCTTCGATAGTAACCGGTTGATCATTGGGCAGCTTAAAGCGAACAACGTTAGGCTTGCCTTGTGCGAGATATTTATCAATCGTCGCCTGATCAAGATTCAACGCGGCTCGATCATAACGATAATTTTGCTTATTAGCCCTTGCTTCTTTTCGTGCTTTTTGAAGTTCCTCAGGCGTTTCAAAAGCGCGATAGGCTTTACCTTCACTAAGCAGTTTATCAATGTAACTGTGGTAAATATCCAAACGCTTAGAGCAAAAGTATGGACCGAACTCACCCCCGCCGCAGTCTTCAAACTCAGGCCCTTCATCCCAATCAATACCAAGCCAGCGCAGATCTTCAAGAAATCCAAGGCTTGCAGCATGGGATGAGCGCTTCTGATCGGTGTCTTCTATGCGGAGAATGAACGATCCACCTCGAGCCTTAGCGTAGGCCCAGCAATATAAAGCTGTACGTGCACCACCAACGTGCAGATGCCCTGATGGGCTTGGCGCAAATCGAGTTCGAACAGTGGTTGGAGCGGACGCGTTCATTAGGCCGCAAGGGTATCGCCACAGAGCTTCTAAGTCGATATTGCGATCAATTTGTTCTTGTTAATCCGCGTTTGGCTTGCCTCGATTGCGAATCTTCAGGATAAGCAGTCGAACCGGCCCTGAAAACGCATAGGCGGTGAAGAGGATTGCGAGTGTTTCTTCTAGCCACCCAATTAGCAGTACAAGCAGAAGCACAAATCGCACCACATAGGTGAAACTATGCTGACCACGCACAAAGCGATTGGTTGCGTGTACGTAGGGAATTGATGAAACCATCAACAGCCCACAAACTAGCATAACCAACGGAATTCCTAGGGCAGCGCCACGCACAAAAGCTTGTGGCACATCTTCGGCAAATCTCGTCATTAATAGATTCTGATGTAAAGCAATAAGTCCTGCAATTGTTCCAGCTGCTCCCGGTGATGGTAAACCGTGAAATTGTTTGCTTGCTTGTGTATTAGAATCAGCATCTACATCGCCAACTTTAATATTTGCCGTTGCTTCGAGGTTGAATCGAGCTAGCCGTAGAGCTGCGCACGAAACATATACCGCAGCGGCAGCCCAGACAATTTTGCCGAGAATATTGTCCGCTTCCGGCCCGATGATGAATCCCTCTTCAAGTACCAGACTAACTAAGCGTAAAGTTAAAAAAGCAGGCGCAACGCCAAAGGTAACCATGTCCGCTAATGAATCTATTTGCGCGCCCAGATCGGATTCCCCATTTACAAGCCGAGCTAAAGAACCATCAATTGCATCAAGCAACATGCCAACGAAAATGAGAATTGCTGCAAACTCTAGCGGTCGCAAGCCGAAGGCAACAGTAATGTTGGGATCCTTCATCGCATAATTAAGCGCAGCAAAGCCTGCTATTAAATTACCTAATGTGCAAAGCGTAGGAACGACCGTAACTGGCGGAAGTCGGCGGATGCGGCTGCGATTTCTGCCCGATGTGCGCATCGATGAAGCTGGTTTTGATGAATCGTCAGGATCAGTTGGGCGCGACATCAGATTTCTCGTCTTCATTTACAGGTCGAGATGGTGGAACAATACCAGGTGGAAATAACTCTAGCGGAATAGTCGGCTCAAATAAAAGGATTCTTCTTGTTGGGTATCGGCCAGCGGTACGACACATTAATTCACCATAGGTTGGAGGCAGGATTGTACCAGGACCAGCAACACCAAGCCCGCCTATTGCTGGTGACTCAGAATTAGCGATTTCTTCAGCATCTTCAGAAGCCGCATCACTTTTAGGTTTATCATCGCCAGGTTTTTTTCCAATTTCCCATACTGCTTGAGGCGATGCGTAGGTCAGCACGTACACAAACCCTGTTTCGAGCAATGTTTCTACTGTAAAGGATTGGAACACTTCGCCTTGAACATTACGATCAGCGCGAAAGCCACGAATTGATATGCGCTGGGGCTTATCAAATTGCGGCAATAGTTGTAGCATTAAACGTGGCCCATCTTCCATCGACACCGTCCAACTGCGCAGCATCAATCTGAAAGTGCCATTCTTATAACGCTTCACATGCCCATCAACCGCTACGGCAATTGGTTGCGCCTTAACCTGCCGACGCAATAATTCCGCCCAGCTATAGACTTGCCCATGCCAAGCTGCGGTATTCGAAGATGCCCCATCAAACGCTTTAAGAAGCGGATCAATGTCCTCAGCCCATACGCGCACCAGACGCAAACCATTTCGTCTAAAATCTTCTCGCTGCGATTCTTCGAGTAGTTCTTCTACCCCAAACTTGCTCATGGCTAAGGCGATGCGCTGGGGATTATCTTCAATTGTCCATTCGCGAATTAGTAGGCCGTTTTTAGCGCCAAATATGTTATTAAAGATTGCGCCTGATTGCTGATTAAATTTTCTGCTGCTATTTCTTGACGACTTACTTGATTTGCAAGAGATAATGCAAATCGCTGCGATAGTCATGACAAGTAAAAGCCGGCTGTAAATTATTCTTTCACGCAGCATCAAACACAAACTCGTTGATTCGATCTATTAAAGTCCGAACCAGACCAAAGTGATTACGCGTATGGTGAAAAGACAGGCGCGGCAAATCCAAATGATCTTCTTCACCTTTGAGTGAATCGCATTGAGCAATGCAGCCGGTCTTTACAATCAATGGGAACTCATCGTTGAGCATGGCTAACTGCGACTCACTCACCTTTCGATTCAAGCGCAACACCAGCTGGTCACCAACGTATCGGCTTGAGTGATATACGCGATAAAACTTCAATACATGCTCCACCGCAGCATCAATTGATGGCGCAATATAGAAAATCGAAGTGTCCTCATCATTAATCATTTTTCGATCAAGAAGATTCTTGCGAACATAGTTATTCCAATAGTCCCAATATTCACTTTGATCACTTTCGATAAGCACAATGGGCACAATGTTGGATTTTCCAGTTTGAACCAATGTTAGCGCCTCAAATGTTTCATCTTGTGTGCCGAATCCACCAGGGAAAATCGCAATGGCATCTGAATGACTAAGGAACATCAACTTGCGCGTGAAGAAATATCGGAAACTGATGAGTTTGGGATCGCCTTCAATCACTTCGTTAGCTGTAGTTTCAAAGGGCAGTCGTATGGATAATCCAAAGCTAGCCTCGCGCTGCGATCCTTCGTGACCAGCTTTCATTATGCCATCGCCAGCGCCTGTAATTGACATCCAACCTTGCCGAGCAATCGCTTCACTAAACGCAACCGCAGCTAAATAATCTGGATGATCTTCAGGCGTTCGCGCTGAGCCAAATATTGCGATTTTGCGCTTACCTTTATATTTATTAAACACTTGATAGGCGTAGCGCATTTCCTTCAACGAACTGTTTAGCAGCTTCAGTTGGCCGGTGTCGTGTCCATCTGGAATCAGCTTCAAGCTGGTTTGCAAAAGTTCACTGATCATCCGTCCCTGAAATGTATCCGGATCACCACCTACGGATCTAATTAGATCTTCAATCCCTTGCAATATTGATGAATCGTAAACCGAAGCTTGGGGCATCGTAAGACTTTCCTTGTTTGCAATTTCGAATATTATTTTTGTATTGCAAAAGTTATGACCTCAGCAAGTAATAGGAATCGTTAGTTGGCGTGTCCCATCACATTTGCAACTTTCGGATCCTTCTTGGGTCTGGTGGGTCCCTTAGAACTAAGACCTGGTAATGCGATGATGGTAGATATAGGATCGCTTAGCGTGCCCGTCACTTTAATAGCCATAAGCTGATCATTAATACCACCAATAATATCTCTAAGTGGTTCAAATGTGCCGCGTGGCCTGAACCTAAGGTTCAGCTGAAATGTATCAAAGTCCATTTCACCTTCGCCTAATAACTGAAGTGTTGAACATTCAAGTGATAACCTCTCGAACACAACACGATCACCGGTAATAAAGAATTTTGAATCCGCATAATCCAAACTCTCATTTACAGGCGGCATAAATTGGAGGATTTGGATAAGCATCAGACCCAGCGGCATGCTGGCAAGACGAGCATCCACAATGCGCATGGCCCCGCGTCCTCGACGCGTTGATTTATCATTCCCATCGCCTGCAACGCTTATAGACCCATATAGATCCCCACTGGGCAAGGATCCTGTTGGTAATGCACTATCCTCATCTGACGAAACGGCAAGAAGGGATAAATCAACGCCAGCCACTTCAACAAAATATTCAAAGTTTGATCCTGGCTTAATATCAACAGCTACTTGCGCAGTAACAAGCCCGCCACACAAATCTGCGCGCAGATCCTTAACTAATACTTGCTTGCCATCATCACTAATTACCACCAATGCCTTGACATCACTGATTTCTCGTCCCATTATAATTGCCTGCGATAATGCAACATCAAGATTCATCTGCAATGGCAAATTTGGTTGTTTCACCACATGAAAATCCAAGACACCATCAATACCAGATAACTCAACACCTGCCTTAATTTTTCCGCCCCGCATAAGAACCAGGCCGTCAAAGCGCGTATCCCACACCGATTTTACACCATCATCAAATCTAGTTTCTTTTATATGCAGCACGCCATTTTTAAGATGTACTTGCTCAGTAGCATCAATCGATAAATCCTTGAATGTTGAACGAATTGCTTCAGGCAAGAATTCAAATAGCTCGGGTCTATTTATCCACCCCAAATACTCAAGCTCTAAATCCGCTACAACTGGACCACCGATCTCGAATGATCCTGCAATTCGAAACGAGCCCGCATCATGGCTGCCGGCAATATTTTCCAAGATCACTCGATCAGGCAAGAAGGTGACTTTTGATTCTTCTTCCAAAGTTACTACAAGCTGCGTTTCATTTAGTACAAACTTGACATCTTGGGGCTTTATAGCACATAAGAAGCTTGCGGGTTCTTTGCCAACAGGCGATTGATAATTAAAATCGGCCGAAAAAGTACCGCTGGGCTTGTAACTTATATATCGTTTAGCCGGCGCTTTAGCTCCGATGAGATCCATAATCTCAGCGATAAGCGCGGTTTCCAAGCGACCGTCCGACCATTTCCCGTGCAATTTCAGTGGTTGATCCGGCTCGGTTATGCCATAAGAACCTTCTAGAGTAATTAATCCGTCATCTCTATCACTCGTCTTCAACCGAATCGCAAGGTCCTTAAATACTACTTTGCCATCAACTAGTCCAAGCTCTCCCTTTTCGCAAATAAGATCTATATCTTCATTGTTAACAACAATCCCCAGCTCTTTAGGTTGCACGACAAGGTGGGGCTGCGGCTTTTCTCCATCTATGGCAACATAGCGCAGTTGAGCATCGTAAGTGCCATGGGGCTGGTAACGATCCCAAAGCTCTGCAACCTTAGTATCACCCTCACCTGGCAGAAGATTGACCAAGTATTGCTCAACAGCCAGATTTTCAAATCGCGCATTAATATCTGTTTCATTGGATTTTTTCCCAATACCAATTATGCCATCAACCGTTATGCGCCCATCGCCTCTTGTTCCCGTTACATTATTAATTCGAATGGCTGAAGATGTAACTTGAAATTCGCCTCGTACGTTTTCAAGCGAAAACCCAGGTGGCCATAACATTCCTGACTCTTTCAATACTTCAACGAGATCATCGCCCGGTGCAGCTCCGCCATCTACAAGCTGTACTGTAAAGTCGAACTCATCAATACCTTGCTCATTTGCAGAAACTGTCCCACTATAATTTATTTGCCCTGTAATTCCCAATGCCTGAAGAATGCGACCGGCTACAGAATTGCTTTTATGCCCTGGATTTATTGATAATTCCTTGGGAGAATCAAGCAACTCAATTTCAGGTATGGCAGCAAACAGTAGCTCATTGAGTTCATCGCCCTGGACGCTAATGTGCAAATTAGGCCTTGTTCGTTTATCTCGGTCGCCACTGCCAAGCATTACTTCGCCTGTAACTAAACCTTCGCCAAATCCCGCAGTGGTGATTTTCAATCCATCACCCATAGAGACTCGGTCGCGCTCAATTACAATGGTGCTTTGATTCACAGAAATTGGATAAGGAAAACGCGAATAAAGCACACCGGCTGAATGAACTAATACATTACCTGTCACCGTGGATCGTTTATCTTCCCCTAGAGGCCTTTGAATCATTAGATCAAGATCAACTAAACCTCCCAGCTTAAATGGGCCTGCTGCTATTAGTTCTTGTAATCTGCTGATCTTTTTACGCAGTACTTCAGCAGATTCATCTGTTGATTTTGTTGAGCCACTATTAATAATTTCATCTAATGCAAATTGAGCTTCAATAAGTTCGCGATCAGCTCTTTTAATAGTATGTTCATCAACCAAAGATCCAGCTTCAGCAAGTGCATCATACGATGGCTGATGAAGCATCGAATCAAATGTTGTCCGTTCGTGACCTTTTAGTGCAGCACGAAAGCGAGAGTCAAGAGGAACGTTTATTGCGGTAAGGTTTAAAGTTACAGCTGCATCTTTACCTGGCGGGGAAATAGTTCCAGATATACTAACTTGAGCGCCATCTGACCCACGGCCGTTCATTTCGACAATAGTCACCTTTTCATTATCAAACTCCAATAAGCCATTAATCCCATCAAGAGCATATGGGAATTTGTGATAAGCCCCTGATGCTTGAGTAATGGTTGCATTCCCCTTAGTTAATATTGGGCTAGCTTGAACATCACCATTGCTATCAAACGTAGATGGCTCGCGGGATATATCTATTTCCGTACTCATCCCCCAGCCTTTAAGCTCAAATCGCGCCATAAGTGATGCGATTTGATATGGAAGATCAACGGCTGGCTCTACACCATCTTCCGGATCGGGCAATATAAATTCATCAGTCCAAATGCGCATGTGAAATGGTGCAGAGCTTATTACATTCTCCAGCCATTTCTCTTTTTCTTTCCACTGTAGAGTAGGTAACTCCTCTGTGGTAAGCTCAATGCGATAAGGAACGCTGACTAGGTGATGGCTTTCATCTTCGCCCCCTATGTGACCTGTAAGGTTCCTAAATGTCAGACGGTCCCCATGCAGTTTGATTTGTCCGCTTTTAACGCGCATTCTTGGTTTAGTCACAATTCTTTCAATTCTTCCGTTTCGGATTCGAGCCCAGAAATCCTTCGGACTAAGCGGCAGAGTCATCCCCACATCTTCAACATTCAATTCAACGGTCATTATCCCGTCATCCCCGCGTTGTATCGTCGCATATTCAACACGTCCCTCCAATCCCATCTTCTCGCACCATATTCTGGCCATTAGTGGGCACATGGCAAAGGCTCGTTCATCAAGTTCAAGACCATCAATGCGCGCACTATGTGATAGCGTTTGCACATTCCACTTCCCCTTTATGACTAAGCCATCACTACCAAGATACTTGTTGGTCTCGTCCAGTTCTTGAAGTTCGAATGCATATGTTGCTTCTTCATCTAAAAGTGGAATCATATATCCAGCAACATGTCGCTTGCCGACTTGGGTGTATGCATCGCGCACATGCATTCCCAGCTCTACTACCGCACTATTTATCTTCACATGCGGCAGCGCCGGAGCAATTTCAGTTTCATCATCTAAAGACCAATCAGGTGTCAGCGAGTGGTAATTAAAAACGCCGGGCATTGTTGCGCTTTCGCTTATACGAAAAACAACATTATCTAGCTCGATATCCTTAATTAGAACTTCGCCATTGGACAAAAGCGTTTCGTCAACAATGATAACTGTGCGACCTATTGAAAGGATCTCAGCGGCCATACCTGATTGATCAGGCGCTTTTAGTGTGAAATTGCGAAGCTCTATTCTTCCCTCACCCAGATAAGCAGCTTTCTGAATCGATACGTCACCGCCCAGCTTTGCTTCTAGTTGTGGAGTTACTTTACTGATTATGTATGAAGAGCCAGTTAAGTATTTCCACGTTCCAGCTACAAGCAGCGCCAAGCCTAAGCTAATTCCAACAAGTACGCGGATGACCGTTCGAAGCCGCCTTGGTGAGGATTTTGATGATGATTCGATAGATTCTGTCATATGTGGGATTGTCAGCTGATTTCAATAGCCGGCATTGTATTCCTATGATGACTGGCGACCGCCTAGCCGCCGAAAAAGCCCTTTTTGGCCTTAAATTCCAATCGGACATTAGACTAAGCAGTGCTCAGCAGCAATTTCAGCCTTCTAAGGAATCTCTATATGCACATTGCCCTTACAGGAATTTCAGGTTTTATCGGCTCAAAGGTGGCGCAAGTCCTGCACAGGGAAGGACATTCAATAACAGGCTTGGTGCGCAAAACCAGCCGGTGCGACCATATCCAGCCATTTGTGCAAAATCTAGTGGTTGGAGATCAGAACGATGAATCGGTTTGGCCTGACCTTTTGCAGGATGCCGACTGCGTGGTCCACAATTCCGTGGATTGGCAACCGCTAAAGGAGCCAGTGGATTTAGACCAGCATCTAAAGAGTAATTTACTAGGTTCAATTCGCTTGCTTCATGCAGCTGCTCCCAGGCAGTTCGTATTCATCAGTACGGTCGCGGTTCACCACGATATGCGTCCTCGTTGGCAAGGGCAGATTGATGAGGATCATCCACTAAGGCCGGGCAGTCTTTATGGTGCATACAAAGCAGCAGTCGAAACACATCTTTGGGATGCGCATTATCGCTTGGGACAACATACCTGCGCACTGCGCCCTTGTGCGGTATATGGAATTGATCCTAAACTTGATCGCACAATTGGATATCCAATAGTCAAGCGAATTATGAAAGGCAAGAATTTTAGTAGATCAGGTGGGGGAAAATTCGTGCATGTTGATGATGTTGCGGCTGCGGTATTAGCAACGCTGGGCAATCCAGATGCTGCGGGCAAGGCATACAACATGGCTGATTGCTATGCACGCTGGGCGGACTTGGCGAAAATCACTTGCGATTTATTAAATGTAGAGGTCGAAATAGATTTCTCAAGCCCCAACCAAGCGAAAAATACATTCACAAAAGATCAAATCAAAACTCTGGGAGTAAATCTCGATCGCGGCCACGATGGAATTCGCAAACATTTAAGTGAATTGATTGCGTTGATGCGAGACTAAACACGCATGCAGCTCCAGCATCGTGTGTGCAAATTCGCACAAGGTCCGCACAGCGGACCCTACAAGAACGTCACCCTTCCGTAGGGTCCGCTGTGCGGACCATTCTTGCGGACGGGCTTACATTTTTTCCCCTTATTATTTATCTGCCTATCACTCGCCGAACGCGGTTTCAGCGAGATCTATTGCTCTACCTAGCGCTGCGGCTTTATTCACAGTCTCTTGATACTCATTTACCGGAATCGAATCTGCGACAATCCCGGCACCGGCTTGAAGATGCACCGTCCAATTTGGCTTTATATCTGGACTATTAAGGGGAATGACCATGGTGCGTAGTGCTAGAGCGATGTCCATATCGCCATTGAAGCCAACCGCACCGATCCCGCCGGCATACGGTCCGCGGCGCGACGGCTCAAGCTCATCTATAATTTGCATTGCTCTGACCTTGGGGGCGCCGCTGACGGTTCCGACGGGTAATGTCGCTCGCAATGCATCCCAACTATCAAGATCCTTGCGTAACGGGCCTGTTACTGTGGAGCTTAAATGCATAACGTGACTGTAGCGCTCAACTTCAAATATTTTGTCAATACTAACCTTACCGGCCTGGGCCACCCTTCCAACATCGTTTCGCCCCAAATCAACGAGCATTATATGCTCCGCCCGTTCCTTTTCATCAGCTAAAAGTTCCTTTTCCAGTGCAAGGTCTTCCTCAGCAGTCTTTCCTCGTTTTCGAGTGCCTGCTAAGGGTCTATTGGTTACTAAACCATCCTCGACACGCACAAGAATCTCAGGGCTTGCCCCAACAAGTATAGAACCGGCTGCCTGCAGATAGATCATATAGGGGCTGGGATTAACAATACGCAAAGCTCTATAAATCTCAAAGGGGTCAGCAGTTGTTTGTCGCTCAAAACGCTGACTAATAACAATTTGAAAAGCATCGCCCGCAGCAATGTATTCCTTGCACCTAATTACCGCTGCTTCGAACTCCTTTCGCTCCATATTGGAAGGCATATCAGCTGAGGGAGAAGCTGCTAAATCCAGGTCAATGAAACCCGCAGGCAGCGGAGAGCTATCCGTCATCAATCGCTGCGTAAACTTTTCTAGATTTTCCCGGCCGGCTTTGTAGGCATCTTCAACAGAATCATGCTCATCAAGTAACACATGGCTTATGGCATATAGAACTTTGTCTACATGATCGAAGATTGCAACTTGTCGGTATAGACCAAAGTGCATATCCGGAAGCTGCCTGTCATCGGTTGGCGCACTATCAAACGAAAGTTTTTCCGGCTCAGAGTATCTAACCGTGTCGTAACCGGCATATCCGACCCATCCACCTGTGAATCCCGCTGTCAATCCTCGGTTGGATGCTGACTTTTCAGTAGCAAGCTTCCAGCACTTGGTAATTCGCTTGGGTACAGCAAGTGGATCTTGCTCGGTTGTTGTCTTAGAAGTTCCTTTTACGTTATCGATAATTGTCACTTGATCCTGCTTAGCGATCACCTCGATGGCTGGCTGCGCTCCTAGGAATGAATGTCGCCCTAGAGTGTTGCCGTTTTCTACAGACTCAAATAGGAAGCTTGGAGCAGTCCGCTCATCTGCTGAGACCAATCTGCGGTAGGCAAGTACCGGAGTCAGATGATCGCTCATCAGCCTACGAACAAGGGGCACAAGATTGCCCTGTTGTGCCAGTTTGCCAAATGATTTAAGGTCCATACAGGTCATATTGAATAAGTTAAGTTATGCATCGGATTTGGTTAACACCGGTATATGCCGATCGGTAGAATCACTGGTAAGCTTGTCTCGAACCGTGCGAGCCTCCTATATGAGTACCTCTAGTCCTACATCCAATGGCAGAAAAGCTGTCGCAGATCTGACCAAGATCGATAAGTTCTATTACAAGCCAGATGGCTCGATAATGGTCGAGGCTCTACGTGGCCTTGATCTTCGCATTGAAGAGGGTGAGTATATCGCGATTATGGGAGCATCAGGGTCTGGTAAAAGTACCCTGATGAATATCCTAGGCTGCCTGGATCAGGCTACTGATGGAACCTATCTACTGGATGGGCGCGACGTTTCGACCATGGATGATGATGAACTGAGCCGAGTTCGCCGCGAGAAAATCGGCTTCATCTTCCAAGCGTTTAATCTCATAAGCCAACTGAATATGATAGAAAATGTCGAAGTTCCGCTGTTTTATCATGGTGTTCATCGCCATGAACGTCATCGCCGTGCCAAAGAACAGCTTGAAATGGTGGGTCTGGGCGACCGCCTCTCGCATAGGCCTGCAGAACTATCCGGTGGCCAGCAGCAGCGCGTAGCTATTGCTCGAGCACTCGTCAATAACCCTTCGATAATCATGGCCGATGAGCCTACCGGAAATTTGGACACCAAAACCGGTGCGGAAATCCTGAATCTGATGGCTGAGCTTCACAAAAAGGGGCTAACCATCATCGTTGTAACACATGATAATAGAGTGGCGGATCACTGCGAGCGCATCATCCGTCTTTCTGATGGCGAAATTGAAAGCGACGTAGTCCAAAGGCGTATTCAACGCACAAGCAGCCGCTGATCCGATATCCTTAAATCAATGCGCGTACTTGGTATCGATCCCGGTTTAAGTATCACCGGCTACGGTTGTGTTGAGCTTGTCGATGGTGAAATAGAACCAAAACTAATTGAAGGTGGCGTGCTTCGCTTAAAAGCAAGATCGTCGATGGCTTATCGCCTTGCACAACTACATGATGATCTGGGCGAATTATTGGATCAACTCAAACCTGATCTTATGGTGGTTGAGCAATTATTCTCACACTACAAGCACGTACGAACATCAATTTTAATGGGTCACGCCCGTGGAGTAGTTCTGTTAGCGGCTCAGCTAAAGGGTGTAGAGCTTGATGAGCTTATGCCTACGGAAGTTAAAAAAGCCATTACCGGGCACGGACATGCAACCAAAGCACAAATGCAACAGGCGGTAATGAGCCAATGCAGGTTACAAGAACTGCCAACTCCACATGATGTTGCAGACGCAATAGCCATTGCGTTATGCGCTACCAGGCGATTGGCAACTACTTAATTCGCTTGTCGAATGATCAGAGTTACCTCGGTTCCAAGTGGTGGAATGCTATCGGTATTCACTTCCCACTGTGGAGCGTGGACAGTTTCCTGATCTGAAATAATGCGCTTAAAACCAATTACTTCATCACCGAAGGTAACAAGACCAATTATTGAACCTGTAAAATCTGCGACATAATGTTGGCCCGGCCCCATTGATTCAGTATTTTGACGAAACTCGGACCCGCCGAACACCCAAGGCTCATTTGGAAATTTGTTTTGATTAACCGGATTGCGAATCCACTCAGCAATAGGCTCTTGTATCTTTCTGCCATCGCTGGTTGTGTAACGAGCCTGAATTGTCAAACTAGTTCCGGTTGGCTGCTTGAATTTAAGCTCGCCATCTTGGTAATACCAATTGCCAGGCGAACCTGAATCAAACCCTGCTAATAATAGTGCAGCATGAATATCGCTAGGCACTGATTCTACAACAACCAACGTTTCATGCTCACGGCTATTTGGGCTGCACGCAATCTGCTCAAGCCATCCTGCTTCAAGGCAAGTCCATGCTTTTATTTCTACTACATGACTATTGCGGTAAACAGTAATGCCTTTGTAATTAAGTGCAGAATCCCCAGCACAACCGAAAACCAATACAGCAAGAAATAGAACACAAATAAATCGTAAATTGTTAATCATGTCTTTCAGGTAGCTTAAACGCGATGCATTAATCTTGTGATTAAAACGGAAACTCCGCAGCAGCATTTTAAGCTCTCAATTATCTTGCAGAAAAAAGGCCCGGCAGAGGGTAAACCTCATACCGAGCCCTTCCGGGGGCAAAATTAGTTAACAAAAGTATACCAGAGGCTCTGGCTCATGCAAGCAATTGCAATTGGTGTCAATATATTAAAAAAATACTACTTCGATAGGGTTTCGTTCGGGTAAAACTCTTATCGACCACTGCTAAGCATTAGCTACGATAATTTTGATCATGTATGAATTAACCCGCCGAGTGAGGTTCTGCGTAAGTAGCTCCTCTTTTGATTCAAAGGAAGAAGAGGTACGAAGACCTCGCAGTGCTTATGCAGGCTGGCCAACTATGAAGGGAATCGGAACCTTTTGGGAGATTGAGGTCAGCTACCGTGGTGATGTTGATCCACAAACTGGCTACTTGCTCAACATCTCTATTATCGATCAGGCGGTACACAAAGTGGCGATTGGCCTGCTGGTTGATGCAATGCGAAATAAGCCTGAGACTCATCCAGGACTGGTATTGCTTAATGTGCTGCCAGCACTGCAAGAATACCTAGGAGATTCTGTTTCGGGTGTATGCTGGAAGTTGACCCCCTACTATTGGGTTGCTGTGAGATCTCACGCTATGGATCGAGTACTTATAAGCCAACAATTCGAGTTTTCAGCCGCCCATAGGCTGCATATTGGTCAGCTAAGCGAAGAGGAAAACCGCAATACTTTTGGCAAATGCAACAATCCGCATGGTCATGGCCACAACTACCGTATAGAAGCGGTTGTTTCTGCGCCTATTCCGGACACGGATGATCTGGACCTTTTTTGTGTCAGTAAGCTCGAGCGAATCGTTGATGAGCAAATAATTAAGCGATTTGATCACACGAATCTAAATCTCGACACATCTGAGTTTGCCCAGCTTAATCCCTCTGTCGAGCATATTGCCAAGGTATGTTACGGCTTGCTGTCTGAGCCAATAAATGAGGCTGGAGCCCAACTAGCTAGGGTTACGATCTGGGAGACTGAAAAATCCAGCTGCACCTATCCCGCAACAACCATTTAGTTAATTACCAGGGTGTTAGCTGGGTACTGGCCGAACCCGCTGGGACTGCTACCCTATCTGTCTGGGGATATTACAAGAATTTCTTTAGGAAACAAAGACCTATGTTCAAGATAGCTGCAACACTCACCTTATCAATGCCATTGCTCTTAGGATTAACTGCGCAAAATTCTCCAGACGATGTTTCAGTTAATTCCACTCTCACATCAGAAGCTGACAAGGAGCTTAAGGCGCTTCGTCAGAAATTCACCAACTTGAATAAGTCTCTCCTGGCTCTTGGCGGTATTTCTGATGCGTCCCATAAATTCATAGAAAACTTACGTGAGCAATTCGCTAGTTTTAACAATAAGCATCCAAGGAATCGCGCAGGAATTGCAAACGAACTGCAACTTGCGATGTGGCTTGGTGATGATAAAATTATCGATTCGCTTTATACCAAACTCATTGATGTAGCTGATGAGCGTCAACCGCTTCGAACCGCTTGGGCGACAATTCATAAGAAGAAGAACAACTACTTGCTAGCAATCGATATCCTTGAGGCTGAGCCTTATGACCCAGAAAAGGATCCAAGAGCTGCCTTATTATACTCGGACTGTTTGTTTGCTGAGAATCGCTTCCAAGAGGCTGTTGATGTTTTAGATGCAATCCCCAGTGGAGCAACACTCGGCGCTCCACTGCTAATGGTTCTTGGCACCCAAATATCAAGAGTCTTAAATGAACGTGAAAGTACACTTCAGTTTTGGGTAAAAGAAGAAGAAATTCGTGCGACTGAACTCTTTGAAGACGATCTGCCTCGGGTTGAACTAATAACTGATAAAGGTCGAATTGTTGTCGAACTCTTTGAGAATGAAGCTCGCTACACAGTGGCAAACTTCATCACGTTGGTCGAAGCAGGTTTTTATGATCTAAGTAAATTCCACCGGGTTATTCCTGATTTTATGGCCCAAGGCGGAGATCCAAATACCAAGCCCGGAGGTACCGGAGAACCAGGCAAAGGTAGTCCCGGTTACCGTATTGCTGATGAACACAATTTGAGTAACTCAAGAAATCACTTTGCTGGCAGTCTCTCAATGGCTAAGTCTCCAGCACCTGATACAGCAGGTTGCCAATTCTTCCTTACGCATAGACCAACCATTGATCTCAACGGCAAGCACACGGTTTTCGGACGTATCCTTGAGGGATTGGACGTTGCTCGCAGCTTGGAAGTTGATGATGTGCTGCAATCTGCCAAGGTATTGCGTAAACGTGATCACGAGTACCTTTTCAAGACGCTTGATGATCCAACCGCTTCTTCTTCAACAGGATCCTCATTGGGCTTACCGATTAATATTGATAAATGATGCGATTATCTATTTTGGAGAGTAAATATGGCCCGTATGGTGCGACATGAAGCTACAAAGCCGCTAAAAGTAGACCCACAGGAAAAACCTGTTTTCATCTGCGCTTGTGGATTAAGCCAGAATCTCCCTCTCTGTGATGGCTCTCATTCTAAATGCCGCGATGAAGCTGCTGGGACGCTATATACCTACGATGCCAAGCGCCAATCCGTTGTAGATCAGCAGTCTGATCCCGGCTGATCACTCCCACCTTGCCGAGCCATTATGTTTTCATGGCAATTTTGCTTAGCGAACCGGTGCAAGTGCGCGCAGCTTGTACCGATAAATACGTTTTTTTTCACGATTTCCTATAAGGTCTGATTTGAAGCACTATGAAAGCCGATGTTGGTCGGTCATTCGGTCTAATTAGCCGAAGTGGACGTTATTTTGCCCTACTGCTCGCGAAGGTGTTTTGTAACATTCGCGACTAATGGGCCAGGCAAGCGTAGGAGAGAATCAACTATGCCGAACAATAGCAAATCACCTTTCGGACCTTCATTTAACTCAGCCATCAAAAGCGGCACCCCATGTGGTGTTGCGATCGCCAACATTGCCAAACGATGTGGCAAAAGCCCCAGCGTCGTTGGAAATTCACTATGGCGAGCAGGCATGTGCTTCCGTCAGAAGTTCAACAGCCATTTCGTCTTCTGGCCAGTAAACGGCAAGAAGTGTGCATCAGCCAAATGGAAACCATGTCACACTGATATGTGGCAATGCTTCGTTGACTGGATCATCTGCAATGGATGGTGCAAGCCCGAGCAAATGCACAAACACTGCTCCAGCCAGAAGGAGTTCATGACTTGGTGCCGTAAGTTCTTCGCCAAGCAGTTCGGCCCAGCAACTGCTTCAAAGAGCAAGAGCAAACGAAAGACCGCCAAGAGGAAAACCACTGCACGCAAGCGCAAAACGACAACCGCTCGTAAGCGTAAATCCACTGCAGCCAGCAGACGTCGCAAGACCAGCAGTGCACGCGTCTACAAGTTCCCACGCAGCAGCCGCAGCCGCACGGCTCGTCGTCGAGCTGCCTGATCGCGTTTTACTTGTAAAAGCGAAAAGAAAATAACGCCGGCCATTTGGTCGGCGTTTTTATTTTTGCTTCAATAAGTAACTTAATGATCTTGCAAACAACTAAGGCAAATCGCCTTCACCTAGCAAACGAAAGTTTTTCTTGCGAAGAACCTGGCCAGCTAAAACCTGATCATCTACCGCTAGTGCAATCGTCGGCGTGCCGTCAGGCCGCAGCATCAATGGATAAGCAAAGCGAATGCTTAGCTCCGCACCCAGAAGGTAAAGACACATACTCGTGAGATTGTGATCAGATACAAGCTCAACGATCAGCAAATCAAACTCTGAAAACGCCAGGGAGTTTTTCCTTAGCAACCCTCTAGCAGCATCTGCGTTGTTGGGGATAATCCTCACGACCGCGTGATCAGAGGATTCCAGAACACTAAACGCACATAAATGTACGTTGGGAGCCTCATCGAAAAGACCGACCAACTCCAGCAGCTTTCCGACTTTGTTATCGAGAAAGACACTGAATTGCCTTACTGTCGGTGGGCTGTAGCCCTGTGTTGTCTCCAGAGGAACAAGTTCGTTCATGAAAATCCTTGCTGGACTCCCCTCCTACTTACCTTAATTGGCTATTTTGGCCGAGTCCAGCGGCCTAACTATACTAGGATAACCAAAGTTACCTCACTAAAGCAAGAGAAAAATCACCTATCTTCACAGCTATTTGTCTGCTGCTACCTCTTTTTCAGTAATTGGATCAATAAAATCAATTTCATCCACCTCCGGGGCAAGCCCAGCATCATGCATTTGGCCCAAAAATGTCCGCACAGCTTCCCTGCCACGCAGCCCGAAGTCCAGAGTCCATTTATTCACATACATAGCCACAAACTTGTCCGCCAAATCAGCAGATGTATCACCTGCAAACTGCATCGCATACGCCAGAGCTTCTTCTCGATGCGCTAATGCGAACTCTAGTGATCTTAAAAGAACCGAGGTAATTAGCGATTTTGTCCTTGGGCCAAACCTCTCATCAAGATCGCGCCTAATCGTATTTACACCCAAAGGCAGTGGTAAGCCTTGGTGTTGACTGACCCACCATTGGCCCAAATCTACTATTTGTGCCAATCCCACAGATTCGTACGTCAACTGCCCTTCGTGAATTACCAGGCCTGCATCGAATTCGCCCGCAGCGACACGATCTATAATCGCCTTAAAATCAACCACTTCATGCTTAAAACTGCCCGGCCCAAGTAGTAAATTAGTAGCTGCAAATGCGCTGGTTCGCTCTCCTGGGATTGCAATAACGGCCTCGCCTCGTTTTAGATCATCAAGCTGAATTCCTTTTCGCCCAACAAGCTTAGGGCCATATGCATCGCCCATAGATGATCCACAAGCGGTAATCGCATAATGATCGCTTACAAATGGATATTGAGCGCAGCTCATAGCAGTGATTTCTAAATCACCGATTATTGATCTCTGATTAAGCGATTCAATATCACTGATTACAGCTTCATATTGAAATTCGCCTGTATCAAATTCCCCAGCTGAACCTTCGCAAGTAACCAAGGCCCACCACATGAATGCATCATCCGGGTCCGGACTGAATCCTATGCGAAGTGTTGGTCGATTATCAGCTTCCATGGCAAGCGATTCTAGCTCAGCATTTTCGTAAGGGCATTTCAGAGATATTTCCGGCCGTAGTTGCCAAGATCTGCATTTCCTGCGAACCTTAGCCCAGAGGAATGGAATACGTCTATGAAAAAAACTCTCCCAAACTGGCAAGAACGATATAATGCGAAATTCATCATCACCCTGCGCATACGCGTGCTTGATGCACCAGGCAATCTCGCCAGCGTACTTAATGTAATAGCAGATGTTGGTGCAATGGTCGGCGATATCCGAATTGTTGGAGCTGACCGCCAACACAAAATTCGTGATATTCAGCTATTTCTCGTAGAAGAAGAACACCTCGACGTAGCTGTCGATGCTCTTAGGGAATTGCCTGAGATAGAGATTTTATCAATCACCGATGAAGTTCTGGAAATTCATCGCCACGGTGCAATCGAAACCAAAGCTTGTGTTCCGCTAAATACAATGATGGACTTGCGCATGGTTTATACGCCCGGCGTGGCAAGTGTCTGTCAACTTATTGCAGATAAACCAGAGCAGGCGTGGAAATATACCAGCAAAGGGAACCGTATCGCCATCGTAACCAACGGAACCGCGGTGTTGGGGCTGGGCGATATTGGTCCACTTGCATCTCTGCCCGTAATGGAAGGTAAGGCTGCGATTCTCGCGCACTTTGTGGGAGTTTCTGCTGACCCCATACTTATCGACTCCAAAGATACAGATGAGATCATCAGCATAGTTGCTAAGCTTGCATGCTATTATGGAGCTATACAACTTGAAGATATTGCTGCGCCCGCTTGCTTTGAGATCGAAGACAGACTCCAGGAAATGCTGGATGTTCCAGTCTTTCACGATGATCAACATGGTACCGCAACCGTTGTAGTGGCTGGGCTGATAAATGCGCTTAAGCAAACTCACCGCAAAGCTAGCGATTGTAATGCTGTAATTTTAGGTGCGGGTGCAGCAGGTTTGGCGATCACGAAATTTCTAATTGACTTTGGAATTGGCAATGTTGTTGTCTGTGATAGTCAAGGTGCAATTTACCGAGGACGAACCAAACGTATGAATCCCTGGAAAGTTAAAATTGCTGAAGTTACTAACAAGGAAAATGAGCAAGGCTCGCTTGAGCAAATCATTAAAGGCAAGAATCTCTTTATAGGCGTAGCTCGACCAAGAGTCGTCAGCAAGAAAATGGTTGCATCCATGTCTAAGGATTCAATAGTATTCGCACTGGCAAATCCTGTAAGCGAAATATCCGTTGAAGATGCCACCGAAGCCGGTGCAGCTGTGGCTGTCGATGGGCGCGGCATGAATAACGCACTGGCATATCCAGGAATTTTCAAAGGCACTTTAGATGCAAGAGCCAAACGCATTACGCCCCAGATGAAAAACGCCGCTGCACAAGCACTCGCTGATGCTGCTAAAGAGCAGCTATTGCCGGACATGCTCGATCAAACAATGCACACAAGAGTCGCAAAGGCAGTGGCTGAGGCGTGGAAAGAATCACAATAACAATTATTAAATTGGTTTTAGAAGCACCATCCCATAGTGATATGGTGGAAAATCAATAACTCCATCACTACCTAAAACAAAGCCAGCTTCCTTTGACCAATTCATTATTTGCTCGGGCTTTGAGCGCATGTGCATCTGCGGTCCGCGCGGAGTCGATGCATCATAATTCCAGTGCATCACCCCTACTAGCCCCCCACTACGCAAATTGCGATACGCTTCAGCCAATAGTACAACTGGATTTTCACCATGCAACAAGTTTAATAGTAAAGCGTAATCGCATAAGCCATCTGCAAGACCTGTACCCTTATCAACAAAGTCACGCTCAGCAAATACTACATTAGATAGCTTTGTTTCAATTACACGGGCTTTGGTTGCAGCTATCATTTCTGGTTCAATATCAAATGTATAAACACATCCTGAAATTATCTGCGCAGCTGGAATTGTAAATGTTCCAAAGCCGCAACCGAACTCCACAAGGTCGCTGCATTTATTAGTTAAACCCAACTGTTGCAGCGTTTTCAGTGGATCAAAGAACGACTCCCACACTTCCTCTTGCGGCATGCCACTATCACGAATTTTCATAGCTTACTGCACATAATTACACCGATGCCAAGCTTCGTCGCAGTTTTGTAACTACACCGATAACAATCTCAGCAGCTTCTTGCATTTCACTTTCAGTTGTCTCGCGCGAAAGGCTAAAGCGAAGTGAGCCATAAGCAATGGACGGATCTATGCCCATAGCTAGCAGCACAGCAGAAGGCTCGATTGAACCAGAGGAACAAGCTGCACCCGCTGATGCACATACTCCTTGTTCAGACAACATCATCAAAATAGCCTCCGCTTCTAATCTCGCAAATCCTATATTCGTAACATCCCACATTCTCGGTGCAGAATAACCGTTTATTGATGCCCCATCACTTGCGTTAACAATTGCCTGCTCAAATATATCTCTCAATAATGCAACTTGCTCGCGGCCATTGGTTTCTAGCCATTGCTTTGCCAGTTTTGCTGCAACCGCCATGCCAACAATGCCTGCAACATTTTCCGTACCCGCGCGCAAGCCTCGTTCATGCCCGCCACCAAATATCTGTGGTTCAATCCTCACACCGCGCTTAATAAATAATCCACCAGCACCTAAAGGCCCATGAAATTTATGCGCTGCAAATGAAAGTAAATCTATCGGCAAAGATGACAAGTCGGTGGGCATCTTGCCCACCCATTGCGTCGCATCTGTATGAAAATGTACGCCCAACTCCTGGCAAATTGAACCAATCTCAGCAATCGGTTGGATCACTCCGGTCTCATTGTTGGCCCACATAATTGAAACAAGAGCGATCTCATCACTTCGCGCGGATAAGAGTTCTTTAAGGCAATTAAGATCAATTAAGCCGTTATTAGCATTTTTAAGCCAAACTACTTCGGTGCCATTTTTTTCTAGTTTCTCTGCCAGATCGCGCACTGAACTATGCTCTAAGCGACTGGTTACAAATACTTTCTTTCTTCGATGCGCTTCTAATGAACCACGAATTGCAAGATTGACGGACTCAGTTCCGCCGCTTGTGAAAACCAGTTCCCGATCTTCGCATCCAATTAAATCGCAAATTGTTTGGCGGGCCAGATCAACTTGCCTTCGCGCTGCTTGACCAACTCGGTGAATGCTTGATGGATTGCCCCACGCATTTTGCACAGCCTCGGCCATCGCAGAAATAACCTGCGAATCAAGCTCAGTCGTGGCATTGTTGTCAAGGTAGATCAAGTTCATTGCCAAACATTTTAGGCTCGACAATCAGTAATCACCAATGCCCTATTTTGATTCTGTTGTAAAGGCAAGCCGCCTAAGCTTAAAGAGAAAGAACGCAGCTCCTACTAACATCATGATGGCGCTGAGAATAAAGATCCGTTGCGGCGCATTACCAAATAGGGGCTTAATTACCCAATATAAAAGTGATGCAGCAGCGAGAAACATGAATGAAACGCCGTTTGCTGTTCCAAGAAATCGCCCTCGCTCATCATCCGGCGAAAGCTTTTGCAACAATGCCTGTAATGGAACAATATAAAAGCCCGCAAAGAAGCCCGCGCCTAATAAAAATAACGAAACATTTGAAAGTGCTACCTGAAGCTTTGTTGGATCCGGTGGAACACTTGGCTTAACAATTCCCAGTAGGAAAAAGAACACCGACAATCCTAAGGCACCGATGGGAATTAGCCTCGGTTCAATTTTGTGACCAGATATCAAACCCGCAACAACACTTCCCAGCCCAATGGAAAGACCAAGAATTCCCATTAGTACGCTTGCTTGACTTCTATCTATATTTAGAACGACGGTGTACTCGGGAACTATGAATAAGGCCAAGCCTGCTAATAGATAGAAATAACCCCATGCAAGCATCACCATAAGTAGTGGTGTTTGTGACATTTCCTTAATAGCTGCGATATAAGTTTTAAATGGATTTGCTGTGTATCGCAAATTCTTATCACCCGGTTCTAATTTCACTAAGAATATTACAGCAATCAGTCCGGCGCATGCGAGCAGCACCATTGCAACACCTGGAAGCCAGGGCAAAGCGTCAACAACTGAACCGTCACTGCTGGGGAGCGGGTTATATCGATCGGCAATTTCACCTGCTAGTAAAGTTCCTGCAATGACTGCGATATTTGTCATCATGTTGATGAAACCGTTGGCGCGACTTAGATCACCCTCATCAACAAGTTCTGGGATCATGCCATATTTTGCCGGGCCAAAGAATGCGCTTTGACAACTCAATGCTATGAGAGCTCCCAAAGTGATCCAAAGGTTACCAGTCCAGAACCCCAGCAATGCTATGGCTGCGATTGGAATTTCTATGACCTTTACGAGAACGCTTACGTAACGTTTGCTATTGCGATCTGCGAATTGTCCGGCATATCCTGAAAGCAAAATGAATGGCAAAGTAAATAGCAAGCCGACCAGGCCTTGACCACCATCACCAAGTTTTCCGCGCCATACGCCATCAATCACCATAAAGGTCAGTACGCCCTTCAGGAGATTATCATTTGCTGCACCAAAGAATTGTGTGCAGATGAGTGAAATGTAGCCGCGTTTTAATAGTTTACTTTTCATGGCAATTCATCGTGCAATGAAAAGCCGTCCCACGTAATTGAGACGGCAATAATAATAAAAATAATGCGGCTGAGAGGATTCGAACCTCCACGGGATTAACTCCCACTAGATTCTGAGTCTAGCGCGTCTACCAATTTCGCCACAGCCGCGAAACTGCGACGAATGATACCCGCGTTACTGTTAAATGAAAGTATTGGTCTGTGGAAGACACTTTGCTGCTTGCTGCTCTGAGACCCGGACTCCGCCATAGGCGGATCTGCGATTTCGCAATGCCTTAGACCCGGACTCCTCCACAAGCGGATCTACGACTTCGCAAAGCCTCAGGTCCGGCGTGCTTTGATAGTGAATCTACGTCTTCGCAATCCGACGTGGTCTGATTGTGGAACTGCGCCGTCGCGCGACCTGCCTCTGACCCGGACCCCGCCATAGGTGGATCAGCGACTTCGCAAAGCCTCAGGTCCGGCTTGGCTTACGATTTTTTACCATCCTGCGTAGGGTCAAGCCCTACGGCTAAACGTATTTCTACCACTGAACTATGCAAGGTTTTTATTCTTATGCCTTCTGGGTTTCTGTCTCCTTAACTTCTGCTTCGTCTTTGTCATCCTTGGGAATTAGACCTCGCTCTTTCATTACCTGCTGGCGAATTTCATCAAACAAATCCGGGTTCTCTCGAAGGAACAGCTTGACGTTTTCACGTCCCTGGCCGAGCCTTACTTCACCATAACTGAACCATGATCCTGCCTTTTCGATTATTTTGTCATCGACGGCTAAGTCCACAAGATCTCCTGTGATACTGATCCCTTCATCGAACATGATGTCAAATTCGGTATCCCTAAAAGGTGGTGCGACCTTGTTCTTTACCACTCGCACGCGAACACGGTTACCAATATTGTTTTCCGCATCCTTTATTGCGCCAATTCTGCGAATATCAAGACGTATTGAAGAATAGAATTTCAAGGCCCGTCCGCCTGGGGTAGTTTCAGGTGAGCCAAACATCACGCCAATCTTCTCGCGGAGTTGATTGATAAAGATGACTATGGTCTTGCTCTTAGAAATAGCGCCGGCTAGTTTGCGCAGAGCTTGACTCATAAGCCTAGCTTGAAGTCCCATATGCGAATCACCCATATCACCTTCAATTTCCGCACGCGGGATGAGTGCAGCCACCGAATCGATGACAATCACATCAACTGCGTTTGATCGCACAAGCAGTTCACAGATTTCCAGGGCCTGCTCGCCGGTATCTGGCTGCGAAACCAGCATCTCTTCTAGATTGACGCCGATCTTTCGCGCCCATGTTGGATTTAGAGCATGTTCCGCATCAATGAATGCTGCCACTCCGCCGTCCTTCTGAGCGTTTGCGACTACAGTTAGAGCGAGTGTGGTTTTGCCGGATGCTTCGGGGCCAAAGATTTCAACCACGCGGCCACGCGGCAAGCCTCTGCCACCGAGGGCTATATCCAGGCTCAATGCACCGGTTGATATTCCTGGAATTGCCAGCGTTGCAGCTTCATCCAGACGCATGATGGAACCCTTGCCGAAGTTCTTTTCAATCTGCCCTAGAGCACTTTCCAGTGCCTGGAGGCGGCCCTTGTCTTCAATTACGGCTTTGGCCTTAGGCATATTTCGGTCTCCCTTGCCGTTTAAGGTAGTTTTCGAGTTTCTTCGTACTGTTGCTGACACCATAGCTAAATCCTCTTTTAAGGTCAATGTTCGGTTTATGATAGGATTGCGATTTCATCGGCTTTGTCAAGGGGATGTTAGGAGAATTTTAGGTATTTTTTCCAAAATTGTCAATTTTCTTGTTTTTTGAGCGGTTCCAGGCACAAACGTGTACGTTTTGGTGTGGCGAGAAGAATTTAGGTTGCTCGGAATCCGCTGAGGCGGGAGTCAGAAGATAGCAGTCAGCATTCATCCATCAGCCGTCAGATGAATAGGGACGCCTGTAATAGGCTGGTGGCAAGGCGAGTCGGTGGCATATGCGAAGCTGCCAAAGGCACGATAACTTAAGGAGACTTGCCTGTGAAAGAAATGTCAATAAAGCATCCTGGCACATTATCCAGCCCGCATGCGCCAACCCTAGTACTTTACGGCGCTGGGAGTTCTTATCCCCAATGACTGAAGAGTATGAGCAAATCGCTTGTACCAACCGTACAGTTTTGATCAAGATCCCACGCACAATCGACGCAGTCTTGACATTGGCCCCAATAAAAGAGCAACAGAGCTAGGTCCTGGATATCCACTGTTCCATCACAATTCACGTCTCCGATACAAGGCGGTGTTGTAAGGTCGAAGACAAACGCTTCACCCCCATTCTCAAATGTCGTATTCTCCCAGTAGGCACCTACTATGGCTACGTTGCCTTCAGGAGAGATAGCGACGGCTTGGCCGTAGAAGCTAAAGACTTCACCTTTGCAACGCTGAATAGGAGATACTTCAGACCATTGTTCATCTTGCCACTCAAAGACGTAGGCTGAACCGGAAAACTGCGGAACGCCAGCTTCGAGATCTGCTGATATCACGGCCGTCACACCGTCGTTAGAAAGATCTACTCTCGTACCAAAATGGGCACTTGGACGATTGCCCAACGGTATGACTTGCGCCCGTTCGGTCCACAATGATCCGTTTCGAGTGAACAGGTAGGCAGATCCACCGGGATCATTGGCATCTGCCCCAACCACGGCGAGCGATCCATCTCCTGAGATCGAAACAGACCATCCGAAGTGGTCTCCCGCTTCCGCATCACTGGCGTTGAGCTTCGCTTGTTGTATCCAGTTGGAGGTCTCGGGTGACCATACGAATATGTATGCTGCACCTGATACAAAGCCGCCGTCCTGATGTCATTTTGCGCCGACAATGACCGCTGATCCGTCCGCTGAGATATCAACAGACCATCCAAAATTATCGCCGGCCGCTCCATCATTCGCCAGGAGTTTTTGTTGGTGCGTCCACTTCGTTCCCACTCGAACGAAAATATGGGCGGCACCTGCATAATCATCGATTTCACCATCGCGATAATTATTCAAGATCGCGATGTTGCCGTCCGCCGAGAGGCTCAGTTTTGATCCTGAGAAAGCTCCGGGTTCTGCATCTGACACACTGAGCTTTGTTTGTTGGCTCCAGGTTGAGCCTGTGCGGACAAACACGTATGCAGCACCACGCACTTCGTCAGCTCGGTACGCTCCGATCAGAACTGTATTGCCGTCGGCGGAGATGGATGCGGAGGCCCCAAGGTAATCTCCGTATAATGTATCTGAACCGATTAATTTGGCCTGCACAATCCAGGATTTGCCATCACGCACCCAGATATACCCCGCACCAGCGACACCGGCAGCGTCATTATCCTGACGCGCACCAATCACGATCGTGTCACCGTTGAGTGAGGATGACACCGATGCTCCAAAGAGTTGCCAAAAGTGAGTATCCGAAGGATAGAGCTCTATTGGGAGGCATTGGCCGGCCGCAGCAGAGGTGAGCAAGAAGTAACAACCCAACAAAAGGACTCGAAGATATGGCATCATAATGATTCTCCAGTTGCAGCCTGCAGAACGATGTAAAATCATAACACTCATTATACATCTTGAGAATCGGTCAGCCGAGGTCTTGTACCCGAATAAAGACATTTGTGTGTAAACTATAAGAAAAAGTGTTAGAAAAATTATCCGCTTACTGAGTGGGTGGAGCGAAAAGATAGGAGGGGACGGGGGTCTCACCTGAACTCAAGGAATTAAGAGAGAAGGCCCTAATCCTAGCCCTCTCTACGGCAAAAGGGGATAAGAAGAATGTTAGCTTACTATGATGCCAAGGTTCCCTGCCGCCTTTTTCATCCATACAAGGCTGTAGGCTTAAGATAGACAGCTAAACGAGTTTACTCTTTGTGCCGCGATTGCGCGAAGCTGCGAGCGGTGATTGGGTTAATTTTTGGAATTGGTTGGGTTTTAGTTTTTGGGGTGGATGGTGTTGTCATCTTCAAGAACCCAATGGATTGCTATCCATTGGCGTCGGGGGAGAATCATCCCCAATTGCTGAATAGTAGCAATAGATCAGCTGTTGAAACAGAGCAGTCATCGTTGAGGTCCGCAGGGCAATCGTTGCAATCAGCGCACGGCCCCCAATTTGCAAGCAGAATAAGTAGATCGTTAATATCAACCGTTCCGTTTCCATCTAGATCAGCAAAAACGGGAATGATGATTACGTTTGTATAAATATCTCCATCACCGTTATGGGTATCAAGATAGATTGGATAAATACGATTCCCGCCTGCCGCCAGGCCCAAGTAATCACCAATGAAAGTTCCGTTACCAGCTAATGCACTATCCCATGGCTTGGGTGTCAAGCGAAATTCCAACCAATTGTCGCCACCATCTTCGCTAAAGATGTAGTAAACATCGAACATGCCATGCAGTACATCATCATCCTGCACGGTGTTACGTGAATCAATATAGACGATGTGGAGCCTTCCTTCTTCATCTACTTCTATCCAGGGAAAGAACTGATCGCCAGGGATTGCAGCATCTTGATTAATTACAATTGGCGTGGTCCATGTATCTCCGCGATCTTCAGATTTTGTAAAATACAGATCGACATTGGCATTGCCGAATACGATGTTGGTGGTATCAAAATAGACTGCATAAAGCACGCCTGTGTTGTCATCGACATCCAAGTAGCAATTCGCTGGAACTCTAAATTGACCGGGAAATCTCGAACCGTCTTGTACCGGCCAAACATCCATTCGCGTAGCAATAGTTCGAGTAACAAATGAAGCTCCTCCGTTGAGGCTGCGCTTGAGCATCATGCCTGTCCCGAGATCCCAATACGCTACATAGACTTCACCTCCAGGGCCAATTCGAGGTAGAAAGCCAATACCGAATCCAAGACTTACAGGATCAGTCCAACTGTCTCCCATGTTGTTTGATTGAATGACGCCGAAGTTGTAAGTAATATAAAGTCGTGTTGTTTCTAGATCATCTGGGGTTGGTCCTGTAACCATCCAAGCCTTATCCACATCACCATCAATATCAGCCATTACTGGAGTATTAAGCTGAGTTTCACCTGGGTCTAGTCTAGCTACGTAAAGGCCTCCGTTGTTGCCGAAGCTGATTGCTCCAGCCCAGAGTGTTCCAGTTCGATCATCGAAGGCTGTGAATGGATCTCCCTCAATAGCAGATTGAAATTGAGCTGGCGGCCTCAAGATGAAATCACTCCAGGTCTTACCACCATCGAATGTAGTGCTGAAGGCAGCTAGGATAAAACTAGGATCTCGATAGTCATTCCAGCCCGCAATAGCCACGTTGGGGTCGAGCTTACTCAGGCTACAGGTTGTTTCATTTGCTGCAGCTGTTCCCCCGCCAATATCAATTCGTATTTGAGGGCCAACGATAGGTTTTTCACCCGCCACAGCAAAAGAAACCGGCATAATGGCAAGGAGTGCTACTGCATAATGACTAAACTTGCGTCCCATACTCTGTCCTTTAATATAAATCGCTTCCAGGGCCTATTGGCAGGTTTAAGTGGCTTTACCCCACCTTTGCCGCGGGCATTAGCTCCCAGCATACACGCCAAAGAGCTTGAGGCGAGTTTGAAAACTATCTATGAGCAAAATTATTTGTCAACTGGAAATAGTTATTAACAATTTATGCAGTCGTAAACTGATTTCCGTGGTAAAGTTAGCCTATTCTATACGCCGTAAGACTAATTCTGGGAATTTGGAGAAGTTCAGTGAGTTCGATTTATCGTAAAATGGCCTGTTTATGCAGCTTCTTTAGTTTTGCAGTAATCGCTGTTAGTTGCCAATCTACCCAGATTACCTCGTCGGATAGTGGAGGTACAAGGCCGCCTGATACTGTTGAAAACGTTAAGGAAGCTCGTTTTCATGAGGCGATTCAAGGCCTTTCGTTTGATACAGGCTTAGTCGTTGTTGAACCCAACAGGCGAAGATCAAACACCAAGTTAGGTAAGGAATTTTACGAGCAAGGGCTAGAAGCCTTCTCTGTAAATCGTGTAATAGATTCGCTTACCCTGTTTAATAAAGCTGTTCATGCCGCTCCAGATTTGGCGGTTGCATACAACAGTTTAGGCAAAGCCTTACTTGCAGAAGGTGAAGCAGACTACGCCTCGGCGTCTTATCGCACAGCTCTAGCGCTAGATGAGAATCTAATTGAAGCGAAATACAACATCGCGCTTCATCTTGGTATGACGGGAAATAGAGTCGAGGCAATCGAGCTTATGAATGAGGTGCTTGAAACTGATACGGAAAACACCATTGGCCATGAACGTATTGCGGTTTGGAGTTATTACCTTGGTGATTACCAAACATCGTGGCAACACACCAACGCAGCAGAAGCGCTGGGCCATAAAATGCCGCCACAATTTATCGCGCTGCTTGAAAAACAATCACCTAAATAAGTAATTCAAACTTGTTAAGGATCATTCTTAAGCGCTTGTAATGTTATGGCATTTGAGCCGTAGTCTTTGAGATCTTCAAGTGCAAGTCCGCCGATTGGTTGTGTGAAAATAAAGTTTGATCCTGCTGGCCCATCAAGTTCGCGCACATGAACAAGGCCATCCGGGCCGACATCCACAGCATTGATTTGAATTCGTGCATTATTCTCAATGCTTTGGCTGGCCTGGACACCAGTTTGTTTTGTAAAAGAGTTGAACGCATTAATGATACTTGCCTGAGTTGTACCGCTTGCAAGAGTGAATTGATGCGCGCCTTGATTGCCAGCTAAGCTTATAGTAAGAGCGCCATTATTAGAACTGCCACCATTAAAGGTACTTCCAGTTGAAAGGAATGCAACTGCAGAATCTTCAGGCGTTGCGCACATACTAAACATTGCGCCATCTGCAATGCGTCTTGTTGGAACGCTTGATATGCGATTAAAGACTTGGAGGCTTCTTGCGATTGTTCTAGCACGTTTTAGTGCATTTTCCCGCTCAGGGCCTGCGCTTGAAGGAGTATTTCGTATTTGTTGAACTAACTCATTGAGAAGTTGCTGAGTATTTAACAATCTACTGCGTGTAGAGTCTAGTTTTGTATTACTTGAAGCGTTTCTTGGCGGTGCCAGGTATGGAGATGATGAATCAGAAACCCTTAGGCCTTTAGATGCGCCATCAATCGAATGTGCTATTCGAGAAATGGCAACAGTTGCTGCAAATCCTATTACTAACACCGAAGTTGCGATTTGTTGCAATCTCGATGTTAGAGTGTTTTGCTTTGAGATGTATTTAGGTTTGGCAAGATTACTCATAGTTAATCTGAAATATTCTGCAAAGTTATGGCATTCTTTCCGTAGTCTTTGAAATCATTGGAGAATTGACCTCCCATAGGAGAAGTAAATACATATACCCCGCCTGTAAGTCTTGACATCTGAACAAATTCATCTGCACCAACTTCTAATGAATGTATTTCAACACGATGAGGATTTAGATTGCTCTGCTCTGCTTCGACACCAAGAGTTTTGCTAAAACTGTTAATGGCTTGAATTAGCCCTGCCTGTGATGTTCCTGATGCAAAACTAAAATCATGTGACCCACTTGTGCCCTGGATTCCAATTGCAGCTCCATTTGCCAAACTCCCGATTGTCGCGGAAAGATATAGCACAGCCGCTTCCGCCGATTGGGCGCAGAAACCTTGCGCAGGAAATGATCGATTTCGGTAAGGTGTAGTAGGCACAATACGGGCAATAACCGATAAGGATCGGGCAATATTACGAGCTTGCATCTGTAATTGTTGCTTGTCCTCACTTGAAGAATCGTTCATTAACTCGATTGTATTGCGCAACTCAAGAAGTAACCCGCGCGTCTTTTGTAATTGCATTTGAGCATTAGTAGTTGAGCTTGAATCTGCAACAAATGTTTGTGAAGCAACACCTAAATCAGAAGTCAATGGCCTATGCTTAACATTAGCGCCACTAGTTGCGCCAAGTAAACGAGTTGCGACAATAGCCCCGGTGAATCCGGTAATAAATATGCTCGTGGCAAGGTTTTGTAGCCTTATTGCCAGAGCTGAATCACGTTTCTTGGCTTTTAACCTCGCTGTTTTCTTACCAACAATAGAGCGTTTCTGAGTAGTCAATGTTTATCTCCCTGCGTTGTGGGATGCAAAGCAGACACGGAATAAAACTAATTAATACTTTCCCTTTACCTATGATTTCAACCCCAATTTGCCAGCAGAACAAGTAGATCTTGAGTATTAACAATTCCATCACTAAATAGATCTGCTTGACATTCGATTGGCGGATAGGGACATGGCCCCCAAAATCCCAATAGAATCAACAAATCAGACTCGTTAGTGATTCCGTCAGAATTAAGATCTGCGAAACCAATTTCACAGGAATCTATTATGCCGTTGCCGTTAATATCTTCATTGTCGAGAACATCAAATATATGTGCAGCTCCCGCAGTATTGCCTGCTTCACCATTGTACTGATCAGAAACTATCCCTATGCCATTGCTTATAGCAACTCGCGCCCCAATACCGTGTTGCCAGTCGAGATCATTTGCAAGAAGTTTTCCATGGCTAAGCCAAGATTGACTTTTGATACTATAACGGTATACATATGCAGCACCATTGCCGTATGATGGCAGATCATGTTCAGGCGCTCCAACTATAATTACATCATCTTCTATAGCTACTCTACCGAAATGATCATGCGCAAAACCATCAAATGGAAGTAACTTACATTCCTCCAACCATTGTTCATTTACAGAGTCGTAATGAAATAGATATGCTGCTCCCGCATTCATGCCGAGCATATTGGTATCTCTGGTTGCGCCTACTACGACATTGTCTCCGCTTATTGCAACAGACACCCCAAACCTATCGCCAGCATCACCGTCTTGAGGTGTCAACACACTCTGTTCAAGCCACAACATGTCAATTTCATTCACACCCTTTCTAAATGCATAGGCTGCACCTGAATCCTCTCCATTAGCATCAACGCCTCTAGCTCCAACGATTACGATATCACCACAGATATCTACTGACACGCCAAAAAGATCATCACCATATGAAGTTGCTGATGACAATAGCTTACTGCGATAGTCCCACAATTGGGTAACGCTGTTTAAGTCAAATGCATATGCAGCCCCACGAAAGCTAGGATTATAATATTGATATGGAGCACCGATTACTGCTAGGTTAGAACTGATTGAAACAGAAAAGCCAAACCTTGCTTCTTCAAAGCCATCAGGCGCAAGCAGCTTTTGTAGCAGTATCCATTCATCAGCTGCAGAAAAGTATCTAAATATGTATGCTGCACCATTGTTTATACTGCCTTGATCACTTTTCCATGCGCCTACGATTGCAATGTCTCCGCTTATATCAACTGAGAATCCGAACTCATCATATGCTTTTGCGTCATAAGCTAGGAGCTTTTGTTCTTCAATCCAATGATTGCCTTGGCGCTTAAAAACATAAGCTGCGCCAGAGCTATATCCGTTATCATCATTGCGGCTGGCACCAACGATTAGTCTGTTTCCATCAATAGCAACTGAACGACTGAAAATATCTTCCTGATAAGCATCTGATGCAATCAATTTCTCTGTCACGCACTGAGCTTGCACGTTACCATTAACTAGAAATGTTGTAACCAAACAGGCTAGAGCATATGTTCGAAATTTGTATAGTTTTATTGATATCACAACATCACCTCCAGCTAGCAAAAAGGATTAGAAGATCTTGTGTATTTACAATCCCATCACTGAATAGATCAGCTTGGCATTCGATGGGTGGATTCGGGCAAGGGCCCCAAAATCCCAGAAGAATAATAAGATCAGACAGATCTACAACACCATCAGCATTAAGATCTGCAAATCCAATTTCACAAGCATCTATGACACCGTTGGCGTTGTTGTCTTGATTGGCCAAAACATCAAACACAAATGCTGCACCCGCAGAATTCTCAGGCTCATCATGCCGTGGAGCAGAAACTATCCCTATGCCATTACAAATGTCAACTCGCGCGCCGAAATCGTCTCCCCAACTGATGTTGGGTGCAATAAGTTTGCCATGATAAATCCATGAATTACTCTCGGCAATATATTGGTAGGCGTATGCACCACCTCCATTGTCTACCGGCAGATCATGGTCCGGAGCTCCAACAATAATTATGTCGTCTTCTATAGCAACTCTACCGAAATGATCATGTGCAGTACCATCAAATGCAACTAGCTTTGCTTGCTCAATCCATTGTTCAGAATTAGCGTCGTAATGAAATACATAAGCCGAACCTGCATGCACTCCTCCACTTAAGCTTAGGATGTCATCAAAGACTGCTCCAACGACTAGTTTGTCTCCGCTTATTGCTACGGACACTCCAAACCAATCGTCTTCCTCGCCATCAGATGGTGCTAGCATACTCTGTTCAAGCCAGAAGAATTCAAACTCATTCACATGCTCTTGAAAAACGTAGGCCGCACCAGAATCAGGTCCGTAAACGAAAGCGCCAATGGCACCTACGAGTATGTGATCGCCATCGATATCGACAGACCAGCCAAATAAGTCCCCACTAAAACCCGTTGTTGCAATCAGCTTGGCACGAAAATTCCATGTTGCAGCATCATCATCGCTGAATTGAAATGCATACGCTGCTCCAGTGCTGACAGTGCCGTGTAGCTGTTTGGGGGCGCCTATAATCGCAAGGTTATTTTTGATGGCAACAGAGGCGCCAAATTCTGCACCTGTATGGCTATCAGGGGCTAAAAGCTTTTGCTGGAGTTGTTGTACCCATTCATCGAGATCTTCATCATACCTAAAAATGTAGGCAGCTCCAGCATTATATCCTCCTTGATCATTGTGGTATGCACCTACGATCGCAAAGTCTCCACTGATATCAACTGAATACCCGAACTTATCAAAACCTTCTGAGTCAGCAGCCAATAACTTCGTCTCTTCAATCCAGTTATTGCCTTGGCGTTTATATATATAAGCTGCGCCGGAGCTACTTCCGTTGCCATCATGGCCGGGTGCACCAACGATCATCCTGACTCCGTCAATTGCAACCGAACGACTGAAGTTATCTCCTTGCGCTGCATCTGATGCTAGCAGTTTCTCTAAGTCGCACTGAGCTTGAGCATTACCCACAACCAACAATGTTGTAGCTATGCAAACAGGAGCAATGGCTCGAAGTATATTTAGTTGAATTGGCAATCTGAAATGTTTCACTTGTAAATAAATTAACTTCACCGCATCACTCCCAACTTGCAAATAGGATTAGAAGATCGCTTGTGTTGACAATGCCATCGCCATTTAGGTCGGGCGCACACGGGTTGGGTTGCTCGGGGCATGGCCCCCAATATCCTAGAAGAATAAGTAGATCAGAAGTATTGACTACACCGTCGCCGTTAAAATCGGCTGGCAATATTGTAAGAATCGTTGCGGTGTAATCTGATTCGCATGCGCCTTCATCCTGGAAAAATGGAGCAACATAGAACCACCATGTACCTTCATCAAGTTGAGTTGAAACATAGCTCGGCTGACAGGCTGCGGATTCAGTAAACGTGAGGAAGCAGCTTGCTGCTTCGCAGTCGGCAACTCCACCGGTATCGATGATTCCAAATTGAGTGCGGAATTCTGCACTTACTATCCAGGTAACTATGCGAGTTTCTGTTAATACCAACTCATACCAATCTGTATCGCGTGCTCCGGTTACTGGATTGGAAGCTATTGAACCACAGATAGTTTCGCCATCAACCATTGACATGAAGATAGGAATTTCAGAGTTACATCCGCCGTTAATAAAATCATCGGGTAGGCCGTCTTCACCTAACCCGCAGTTAGGTTCATTCTCGAGCGTTGCTCCATCGATGCAGCTGCCACAATCTGATGAATCCATTGTTATCACATATAAGCCGCGCTCATCGAGATAGCCATCTATCACGATGTAATAGGTGATGCCTGCGGATAGCTCCACGTTGGCTATGTGTGCATTGAAGTTTCTGCCATCAGGTCCGAATGCGTCATCATCACTGCATGCGATTGGCAAATCTTCATCGGGGCATGCTCCTTCAAATACATAAAGCTCGGTATCGTAAGCTGACCCACTGAGGCTTATGGATACAGATTCATCCTGTTTGGGTGTGTATTTGTACACCACATCGCGCGCGTTTGAATCTCCTGCTTCTCCGAAAACGCATGTAAGCTGATAATCGTTAGCGAAGAAGTTTGTATCACCCGCATCTATAAAAGGCAGGGCTGTGATTACCGCAGCATTATCGCAATTTTCGCCGCCATCCGCATAGGCCCTGCTTTGCCCTATACATATGGCTCCAGCAGCAATTAGTCCTATTAGCGCTAAACGCTGCGCACTTACAGCATCACGCCCGCACGGTAGTAGTGTGGCCATTAAAGCTCTCCAATTTGAGATCATTAGGCTCGAATAAAAAGGCCCCCAGACAGGAACACAGTTAGATCAACTGAGAAGCTTCGGCTTAAGAACCCATTTAGCTATAAATTTTTGGGGCGAGACAGGTAAAACACCTCTGAAGGCAAGACAGAGACATTTCCCTATTAAGATATGGTTCATAGTGATTTAGAACCGATTGTGCGAAAAATTCCTGCAACTTACCTTCGACGTCGGCGTGTGGTGGTTAAGGCCACAATTCCAAGTAGCGCAGCCGCGCTGGGAGCGGGAATATTGTCCACCGAAAACGGTGTGTTATTTTCGTCCCCAACGTCCTTCCAGGCGATGCTGCCGCTTAGATGAAAGCCTACTCCTTTATCAATGGTAAACTGAGCAATAACTACATCAAACGTTTCATTATCGGGGATGATGTCAAAGAAACCAACCGGTGGTGGATCTCCAATGTAAAACCAGCCGCCAAGTCCGCTAAAAGAACTACCCGCAATGACATTTCCATCCCAATCGGCGAAGTCACCAGTAAACTGAGTATTTGCAGGAAATATCGTTGCGCCTGTTGTAGCGTAGCTATCATACAGCTCGCCGCCTAGCCCTCCTGCAGAAGGAAAATCGTTGAATGGTAAACCTGAATACAGAGCTTGGTTATAGAGTTCACCACCGCCGGTAGTAAAGTCTATAGATAATATCCCTTGTCCACCAACACCTAGCAATCTGTCATTTTCATCATCGAATATTGCAATGACCTGCCAGGTGTCATGCATGCCATCGGGGTGCTGGTTGGCCCCTGCAATAATCTCAACACTGATGAGCGACGCGTGGGAATTGGAGGCTAAAGCTACTGCTGCTATCGACCAGAGAAGATTGTTGATAGACATGATGCGTCCTTTCGATTTGCCGCATTATAGCTAGAAGTACAGCTTTGCAAGAGGCAAATCAGCTTGATTTTCCGAATTATTCACTTTGTACTGGCACGAAGTTTGCTTGACGCTGCGGGTCAAGCCCGCCGGCTAAACGGGGTTAAACTTGATGCCTCCCAGCTGATGCTTGGTGCCTTCTACCGTTGCAACCCAATGGATTGCTATCCATTGGCGTCGGGGAGCCATCATTAATAATTCGGCGTGGGGGCACGATATTGCGATATGTCGATACTCTTAAACCAATCGATGGTCTTGGCTAACCCCTCTTTGAGGGCTATTTGCGGTTCCCAACCGAGTTTTTCCTTCGCCAGGGTAATATCAGGACATCTCTGCTTGGGATCATCCTGTGGCTGAGGCCGATCACTGATTATCTTCGACGTTGAGCCTGTAAGCTCTACAACCAATTCCGCTAGCTCGCGTATTGTAAACTCACCCGGATTGCCGAGATTTATCGGGCCACAAAGTTCATCAGGTGCATTCATCATCTTTAGCAATCCATCTATAAGATCATCTACGAAACAAAAAGATCTTGATTGTGAGCCGTCGCCGTAGATTGTTATATCTTCACCTGCCATTGCCTGCCGGATAAAATTGCTAACAACGCGGCCATCATATGGATGCATACGCGGGCCATAGGTATTAAAAATTCTCACCACTCGAATGTTAACTTTGTTTTGTCGGCGGTAATCGAACATCAAGGTTTCAGCAGCGCGTTTGCCTTCATCGTAACAAGCACGAGGGCCGATGGGATTTACGTTGCCTCGATACGATTCAGGTTGCGGGTGAACATCGGGGTCGCCATATATTTCGCTAGTGGATGTGTGAAGTATCTTGGCTTTAACGCGCTTTGCCAGGCCCAGCATATTTATGGCGCCCATTACGGATGTCTTTGTGGTCTTGATGGGATTGAACTGGTAGTGGCCTGGGGCTGCGGGACAGGCGAGGTTATAAATCTCATCCACTTCCAAGAACAGTGGATAA
Source organism: Planctomycetota bacterium (assembly GCA_022574595.1). GTDB lineage: Bacteria > Planctomycetota > Phycisphaerae > Phycisphaerales > SM1A02 > JACZRS01. The sequence continues at coordinate 94,049 of JACZRS010000009.1, forward strand.
ATTACATCATGGCGAATTAGTTCGAAATTCGGCTCATCCAGCAGATGTTTGATATTTGATTTCTGCGATGTGAAGAAATTATCCACGCAGATAACATCCTGTTCGGCTTTGACCAGCCGATCACAGAGATGTGAGCCGAGAAAGCCCGCTCCGCCGGTAATGAGTATTCGTTTGATCATGGATGGGGAAGGGGTCAGGATTAAGGAGTCGGGATTCAGGGTAGGATAAGATTGTGATGATACGCTCTTTGATGGATTCGACGATTATATGGATGATCTTGACATGTCATTAAGTTCTAAACAACAACGGCTGGTGGTTGGAGCGATGACCGGCACAAGTATTGATGGTATAGACGTTGCCTTGGTAAGGGTGTTTGGTTGTGGGCTTGGCATGGATATTGAGCTACTAGCCCATTCTGGGATGAGTTTAGGGCCGTTGGCGGCTGATCTTCGTCGTGCAGCTAATGGGGAAGCGATGAACGCTGAGCAATTTGCCAAGCTTGCACTAATTCTGGGAGAGTTGCATGTTGAGGCTATTGAGCAATTATCTGTACTTGGAAAAACCATCGATCTTATAACGGTTCATGGACAAACAATTTTTCATCAACCGCCTATCTCCTGGCAGCTTATCAATCCAACGCCGATTGCGCGACGATTCAGTGTTCCTGTAATTAGTGACTTACGCCAAGCCGACCTAGCAGCAGGCGGACAGGGGGCACCAATTACGCCACTTGCAGATTGGATTGCGTTTCGTGATGCTAATAAAAGGCGCGCGATTGTAAATCTTGGCGGATTCTGCAACGTAACGATTCTTCCTTGCAGTGAGATGGATGATCCGCTTTCTCAAATAGAAGGCTTCGATGTTTGTGCGTGCAACCATGTGCTTGATGAAGTTGCAAGGACATTGCTTGATAAACCATATGATGACGGTGGCAAAGCTGCACTGGCAGGTCAAGCAAATTCAACACTAACTGAAGAACTTAAAAGCAAGTTGTTATTGCAGTCTAATGCTAATAGATCGCTAGGTAGTGGTGATGAACTTACAGCATGGGCAAGAGCGCACTGCGATGAAGTTAAGGTGAATGATCTGGCAGCAACGGCTGTATCTGCGATCACGCAATGTATCAGCGAGAAGCTAAACAAATCGAGTATACATGAAGTAATCTTAGCTGGCGGAGGAGTGCTAAATGCTGCAATGGTGAATGAGCTATCAAATTGCTGCGATGCGTCTGTAATAACAAGCGACCGATTAGGTGTTGCTGCTCAGGCACGAGAAGCCATGGCCATTGCGGTGCTTGGAGTCCTATGTGCTGATGGAATCGCTATTACACTCCCTCAGGTAACAGGCTGCACAGCGCCGGCTCCAGTTGCGGGGCGATGGACCTTGCCACAGGTTCCACGCGTCCAAACTGAACAAGTCTGAGAATAAAACCGCTAGAACCCCCCACCACTAACCGATATCGTTGAGACACTGATAGAGGATCGTATGAGTTCTTTTAAGCTATTTTGGAATTTACATAAATGGACCGGCTTAATTGCTGCTTCATTCTTTGCAGTTACCGCAACGACCGGTTTTATGCTGCTGATTAAAAAGAGAGTTGCGTGGATTCAACCGCCAACCATGGATGGTGGTGAAGGTGGGATCGAAAGCTTTATAACTAATCAAGAGCTTTTTGAAATTGTGTTTTCACAAGATCATGCAGATTTTCAATCGATAGAAGATATTAACCGCGTTGATTTTCGTCCTAATCAGCAAGTCTTTAAGGTGCGATCCGAGCATAACCATAGCGAACTTCAAATTTCCGCAGTTACTGGCGAAATGCTAAATAGCTCGTGGCGGCCATCGGATCTAATTGAGCAAATCCATGATGGATCGTTTTGGAGTGATTGGATACACGATTGGGTAATGCCGTTTGTCAGTTTCGCACTTCTATTTATGGTTTTTAGTGGTTTGTGGCTTTGGATAGAACCGAGCATTCGTAAACGAAGACGTAAGAAGCACAAAGCAACCGTTATGTAATCAATCTGAAGATCTGGCTAGTGCCACTAGTGAACGGGCTAAGCTGGAATCGCTTGGGTGTTCGGAATATCGTTTAGCGAATTTTAGTTGCCAATCGCTTACGTTTGACGTGTTGTTCTGCTGTACTAATTGGGGTTGCACAGTTTGCGGACCGCGCACCAGGTAGCCACCGACAAAAGCGAATACTAGTACAGCTGCGTAACGAAGCAGGCTAGGCATAATTGCAGGTCGAGCTGCTTTATCCTGTTTTACTATCGCTACTACAGGCTCATCCAACGAACGTATCGTTTGCAGTGTCTGTCTTAAACCATCCACCTCAGCAGCAAACTCTGGATCAATATCAAGTGCAGCTTCAAATTGTTGGCGTTGCTCGGCATTTAATTCATCGCCGAGATAATCAGCTAACATTGGCTTTAGTTCATCGTGTGTCATTTATTAATCCTTTTAGTTCTCCCATCGATTCCCTAGGCGATGGCGCATAGTGGTTAATGCGCGCAAATAATGTGTCTTGGCTGTAGATACCGCTATCTCCATCTCTGCTGCGATTCGTGCAAACGTAAGACCATCAAATACCTTTGCAATCAAAACGCTTCTCTGCATATCACTAAGTTTATCAAGCGCGGCTACGAGATCAGCTCGCAATTCATCTTGTTGAGTTTGATCCGTGAAACTACCAACTTCGCTCTTTGCGGATTTGCGTTCGCGTTTGCGATCAGCACTTCGGGATCGAGCGAAATCGATAGCCCGATGTATCGTAACACGACGCAGCCAGGCCCGTGGATTACGCAATGTTGATCTATCATCGTTCTGAATCCAGCGCAGAAACACATCCTGCACAACATCAAGCGCATCATGGTGTCGGCCAACCAATCTATATGCCCAGGTATAGATCTCACCCCTATACAGTTCAAACGCAGTATCTCGATCCTTTGATTGGGTAGTTGACATAAGAAACATTTTACTCACTGGAATAAGCGTGATGTCACCATTAGTTCCAAATCGCGATCTCGGATCTGTGTGCCATCGAATTTCCAGGTTGCCTCGTTGCCCTTGACTGAATCCGCATTACTAGCAACTATCTGGCCAGGCATTTCGACGGTGATCTCAAATGTATCATCGCCCAAATCCTCTGTAATTTTATAGTAGCGGCTGTGCCAGTTGTATCGCTGCATAAAAGTTTTTATTTGCGAGCCACCCAAATAACAATGCTCTCTTAACGCCTTGCGTAGCCTGTTAATTGTTGCCAGCTCCCACTGCTCGGCTTCCTCCTCAATTGCCTCGTCGCGCTCCTCCTTATCAGGAATTTCCATTAAAGTTAATAGCCGATCGTAATTCACCTCATTCTTGAATTGATTCATGCTTTGATGAACGTTCAGCCAGGAGTCCTGTGGCAAGTCTGGCAATACTTCCAGGAAAGCTTTTCGAGCAAAGGTTATAAGCTTAGCGGATTCAAAATCGACAAAAGCTTTTAACAGTTTACTTCGATCATTCTTAGCGAGATCCTCAATACCCTTTCCTTCGAGTTCTTTTAGAGGGTCATTTAGAAGTTGTTTTTTTAGTGTTTCAAGGTTAGCCCAGGATCGCCTTTCATATTTGCGGTGAAAATGGTAGTAGGTTCCATCATCACGCTGCTCAATCTTTAGCGTAGTAGGAAATTGCAGATACAGATCGGGATTCATATCGTCGAATGCGGCATAATTACGCGGAAGCTCAACATTAGGAGGAAAGATTGCCAGCGCACTAATGCGGAATGTCTTTTTGCCTTTGTCATCCTCTTCGACCGAGTCTTCAGCAAGCCAACCTGCCTGGATAGATGGAAGCGCATCACCTTCCAAAAGCTCGTTGATAGAATCCGTTGAGAAGTCAGCCTGGATTACCACAGTTGCGTCAGCTTTAACGGTGATATGCTCCTTGCGCTCAAGACAGCCGAGCAGCAAAAGTGCTATCCCAATAGTTAAAGCGATTGCGAAATGATTTTTCATGGTCATAGTGTGACCTCCCGCTAGAAAAAGTTGAAAGCTCACAAGGATGACGGTCACGGTAGCCAAATGGATGACACGAAACTTGCTAGTTCTTGATCACAAAATCAATAAAGTGATTAAATTCACTCAAATAGTCACCGCTTGTGCGAGATCCGCAGGCACACTGATTTCTATGAAGCGAAGGGCCATGCACACTTTCTAACCGAGCGGTGGCAATTGGACAACTTGGCTCTGCTTTCGAGTCCTTTATTGGCAGTTGCCGATTAACGTATGTGGACCTTTGGAACTCATTACTTGATGTGATTATTTTGCTCGCAGCAGCCCTGGTCCTAGGGGCTATCTTCGAGCGATTTCGCCAGAGTGCGATACTGGGCTATCTCCTTGCAGGCACACTGCTTGGGCCTAATGCGCTGCACTGGATCTCCAATGAAGAAAGCGTGAAGACTCTGGCAGAACTGGGTGTTGCCCTGCTGCTATTCACCATCGGCCTCGAGTTTTCCTGGGGACGCTTAAGGCGAATGGGAAGAACAGCTTTGGGAGGAGGAATTGCACAAGTAATCATAACAATGCTAGTGGCTTGCGGGGCAGCCTATGGACTGGGGTTAGATATAAAGCCAGCTCTGACAATCGGTGCAGTGATTGCCCTTAGTAGTACCGCAAGCGTGCTGCGCATTTTAATGGCAAGATCTGAAATTGAAAGCGTTCATGGACGCTTCGCACTTGGCATATTGCTGGTTCAAGATATGGCTGTGGTCCCGCTTGTGATAATGGTGAGTCTGATGAGTGGAGGCGGAGGCAGCGGCAGCGCATCAGGGAATATCCTGCTAATGATCCTGCTTGGGGCAGTTTTGCTTAGTGGCTTTTACTTGCTGTTTAATTACATCGTGCCCGCAGTTCTTGGCACGCACATGATGCAAAAGAATCGTGATCTGCCGATTCTGCTAGCTATTGTTGTGGGCTTGGGATCTGCATGGACTGCACATAATTTGGGCTTCTCCCCTGCACTTGGCGCATTTATCGCAGGAATGTTGCTGGGAGAATCTCCATTTGCAACACAAATTCGATCCGATATCTCTTCGCTGAGAACCGTATTGCTAACACTATTCTTCAGCTCGATCGGTATGCTCGGCAATCCAGCATGGATGCTGAACAATTGGTTTTCGATCGTCGCACTTGTATTTGCGATTATTGTGGGTAAAGCAACAATCGTTTGGTTAGTATTACGATTCTTCAAGAAAACACACACCAACGCTATCCGCAGCGGCTTATGTTTAGCACAAGTTGGTGAGTTTTCATTTGTGCTTCTAGCAGCTGCAACAATAGCTACAGCCGACGGCGCAAGCACCAGCATTATCACCGCTGAAGTATTTAACCTGATCGTATCGGCAACATTATTATCGCTGTTCTTAACACCTTATCTAATTGCGGGCGCTACGCCTATCTCAACGACAATTGTTAAATTCCTTGAGAAAACTGGTTTAGCTAAACGCTCATTGCCTGAGCCGCCGCACCCTACATTGATATTGCAGGAACATATTATCGTGGTGGGGTTTGGGCCTGCGGGTAAAGAGATCTGTGAAACTCTTAATGAGCAGCGATCTTCGGTTACGATTATTGACCTTAATTCCAACGCCATACATTCCGCACGCAGTCGCGGCTTCAATGCACACATCGGTGATGCACGACAAGCAGAAGTGCTGCAGCACGCTCATATTACAACGGCTGCTACGATTGTGATAACGCTGCCTGATCCTACTGCTGTGCGCAGCATTGTTGAGTTAGCACGTGGTCTGGCGCCTGGTGTACACATTATCGCCAGAGCGAGATACCACATTTATCGTTGGGAACTTCAAATAGCCGGCGCTGATGTTGTGGTCGATGAAGAACAACAAGTTGGTTTGCAATTAGCCAAAGAGCTTGGCGAGCATATGCAGATAGCTACTCAACAAGACAACATTAATAATCAACACGATTCTTGAAGATTATACGTTAAAATACTTGGCTTCAGGGTGGTGGACGATTATGGCGCTGGTGCTTTGTTCGGGGTCGATCTGCCAATTCTCTGTTAGAATGCAGCCAATGCGCTGTGGTTGTAGCAATCTAAACAGCTTCTCCTGATCACTCAATTCCGGACATGCGGGGTAACCAAAACTATAGCGGCTTCCTCGATATTTCTGCGTGAATAGCTTGCGGATAACCGGCGAATCATCGTTTCCAATACCCATCTCCGCTCTCATGCGTTTGTGCCAAATCTCCGCAAGAGCCTCTGCGCCTTCAACGCCAATCCCGTGTAAGTAGAGATATTCTGTGTACTCGTTTCGCTCAAATAATTGCCTGGCCCTGTGACTTATTTCCGCGCCCATAGTTACACACGAAAAACCAATCACATCTCCCTCACCTGAGTCTACACTGCGAAAATAATCACTGATACATAATCGACGTCGATCTTCCTGTCTGGGGAAACTGAATCTCTCAATTTCCTTATCATGATCCTCAGCATCAAAGATAATAAGATCATCGCCCTGGGAATTGCAAGGCCAATACCCATAAACAAGCTGTGGACGCAGGATTTTCTCATCCTTGCACTGAGCTTTTATACGATCAAAGATCGGCTCAACTGTATCTTTAATTAAGATTTCATATTCATCTCGCGATGAAGCCCCTTTCTTAAACCCCCACTGCCCCCGGAATAGAGCGACAGTATTTACGTAAGGGTAGATTTCATCAAGCTCAATATCTTCGATTAATCGATCTCCGAAGAACGGCACTTTGGGGATAATAACTTCAGTACTAACACTTGATCGCTCAGCAACGGCAACTTGCTTACTTGCTTTACCTTTATCAGCGCCCTTCTTTGCTTCACTCTTGGCAGCGCTTTCTGCGCGTTTTGTAAGGCGAGTATCTATCTCATTATCTATGGTGTCAAGCTGCTTGTCCGCTAAGTGATCACAAATGCGCAGCCCTTCAAAAGCATCACGGCCGTAATAAAGTGGGCCGTTATATATTGACCGTAAATGTGATTCGCCATAGTGGCGTGTTAAAGCTGCCCCACCCAGCAGGATAGGAACTTTGATATTAAGTGCATTAAGTTCTTTGAGATTCTGCTCCATTACTGTAACTGATTTCACTAACAGCCCCGACATACCGATCGCATCAGCTTTGATGTCATTATATGCTTCTATGATCTTATGAATGTGCTGCTTGATTCCCAGGTTATGTACTTCATAACCGTTATTAGTCAGGATGATATCAACAAGATTCTTGCCAATATCGTGAACATCACCGGCTACGGTTGCAATAATGATCTTCGCCTTGGCGCTTGCCTCGCCTTCGCCTTTGGCCATGTGCGGCTCTAAATATGCAACCGCTTTTTTCATAACCTCTGCGGATTGTAAAACGAAGGGAAGCTGCATTTGACCTGAGCCAAATAAGTCGCCGACAGTTTTCATTCCCATAAGCAAATGCTCGTTTATGATTTCAAGCGGGGAGTATTTACCCATCGCTAGATCGAGATGATCATTGAGATTTTTATCTTCACCATCAACAATGTGCCGCTGAAGCTGTTCTTCTAATGAAAGAGTCTCGATATCAACTTCATCTTTGGTTTCATCATCATCAGAAAAAAGACTGATGAAATGTAGTAACGGATCAAAATCCGCGGGCATATTTTCAGGCCGATCATCGCCGCGTTTATCGAAGATTAGCCACTGAGCTGCATCCCATTTTTCATCTTCAATTTTATTGCGTGGAAGAATCTTGCTGGCATGAACGATGGCCGCGGTAAGGCCTCTCTTCATTGCTTCATGCAGGAAGGCTGAATTTAGTACAACCCGAGAAGGCTGTTTCAAACCGAAACTTATATTCGATAGTCCCAGCAATATTCCGCAGTTAGGAAAACGCTCGCTAATAAGTCTAATCCCCTCTAGTGTTTCATGCCCTAGCTTACGATCATCCTCAATACCCGTAGCTACAGTAAATGTAAGCGGATCAAAGAGCATATCCTGTTCATCAAGACCCCATTTGTTAGTAAACAGGTCGTGCATGCGCTCAGCTATTTCAAGCTTGCGCACTGCGGTCTTGGCCATTCCCGCTTGTGGATCTTCATCAATAGTTAAGGCGACGCAAGCAGCGCCGTAGCGCTTAAGTAAAGGACAAACATCATCAAAACGCTTCTCGCCATCTTCGAGATTGATAGAGTTAACAATGCACTTACCGCCTGCTATTTTTAGTGCTGCTTCAAGTACCGGCGTTTCGGTCGAATCAATCATGATTGGTACGTTTACTTGGCGAACATATCTGCTAACGACTTCACTGATATCTTTAACACCATCGCGTCCAACATAATCAACACAAACATCCAGTAGATGCGAACCGTGCTTTACTTCATCACGGGCCATGGAAACCAGTCCATCGTAATCTTCTTCATCTAGTAAACGTTTGAATTTGCGCGAACCATTTGCATTTGTGCGCTCAGCTATTATTAGAAAAGACTTATCCTGCTTGAAATCAACCTGGCTGTATAAGCTCGAACATCCAGCGTTGGGTTTTACCACTACACGTTTTGCAGGAGCGCGATCGCCTACTGCTTCGGCTAGTAGTTTGATATGTTCAGGCGTTGTGCCGCAGCAACCACCTACTATATTTACGCCAAACTCTTCGACGAATCGCATCATCGCTTCGACGAATGGCTGGGGTCCAAGTGGATATTCAGTTCGCCCTTCTACTAAAACAGGCAAACCCGCATTTGGAATTACCGAAACTGGACCATTCCAATGTTTAGTAAGCCACGCAAGATGTTCACCCATTTCCGTTGGGCCTGTTGCGCAGTTTAAGCCGAGCGAAGCTATGGGGAACATGGAAAGTGCGTTGGCTGCTGCCTCGATTTCAGTTCCAAGCAGCATGGTATCTGTAGTTTCAATAGTAACGCTGACTAGGATTGGAATATCATCAGTAGTCTTGTTCTTTTGAGATAACGCATCTAAACATGAATTGATTGCACATTTAACTTGTAGTAAGTCTTGACAAGTTTCGAGTAATAGTGCATCGACCCCGCCATCGATTAGGCCTCGCGCTTGCTCTTGATAACTATCATGCATTTCATCCCAAGTTGTCTGACCCAAACTGACAAGCTTAGTGCCCGGCCCAAATGATCCAATTACAAATCGCGGCTTATCATTTGATGAAAATCGCGCGCAAGCAGCTCGGGCGATTTCAGCTGCATTTTTATTTATTTCATATGTCCAACTAACCACATCAGCATCAAATTCACTGAAGACGAGCTTGTTGGCCCCAAAAGTATTGGTTTCAACACAATCGGCCCCCACAGAAAGGAATGATTCGTGGATTTCCTGGATTAGCTCAGGACGAGATTTAACCAGAAGATCAACACAGTTTTCATGCCCCAGATAATCTCGCTCAATATCCAGAGGCATGGCCTGAATCGTCGCACCCATAGACCCGTCAAAGACGAGCAATCGGCGATCAAGCTCTTGAAGAAAGCGGCATGTCATGGCAGCATTATACCCTTCGGCTTGATTTCATTCAACACTTAATCCGGATGAACGGATAAATAGCGTCTTTATATTGCCCTATCGCGTCTGGGTGCCATCTTAACTGTCTTACGAGGTCTATGATCGGACCTTATCGAGCCTGATTATGTATATATAATAGAGGTAAGAATGAACGAAAATGCCATCAATCTCAAGAAGGTAAATAAGCTATTTGGCTCAACCCATGCGGTGCGTGATCTTGATCTGACCGTTCCTAAGGGCAGTTTATGCGGCTTTCTTGGCCCAAATGGTGCGGGCAAGACAACCACTATCCGCATGATAATGTCCATTATCTATCCGGATCATGGCTCAATTGAAGTTCTTGGTGGTAACGCACTTAGCTCAAAGGACCGCATTGGTTATCTACCTGAAGAACGAGGCCTATACCGCAAGATGCGCGTGGGAGATTTTCTGGAATATATGGCCACCCTCAAAGGAATCACAAGACCTGATCTGCGAACTTATATAAAAGGATGGCTCAAGCGAATTGATCTGCCTGATGTTTTCTCAAAAAAATGTGAGGAACTATCCAAAGGTATGCAGCAGAAAATTCAGTTCCTGACATCAATCCTTCACGAGCCAGAGTTACTGATCCTTGATGAACCGTTTTCTGGCTTGGATCCAGTTAATACAGAACTGCTTAACAAGCTTATTAGAGAGCTGAGCCAACAAGGTACGACAATTATTTTCTCAACACATGTCTTGCATCAGGCAGAGCAAATTTGTGACCGAATCTTCTTAATCAATAAAGGTGTAAAAATTCTCGACGCAACACTTGAACAAATACGTGAGCGTTTTGATCCAAGAACTATACTTGCTGAGCCGTTTGATGATAATCCGCCCAGCAATAATATTCCGGGTATAAAATCATCTCGCAAACTCCCGCACTCGGCTGCGTATGAATTAGAAATTGATATTGGAGCAAATCCCCAAATTATAATGCAATGCGTGCTCTCAGAGAAACCTATGCGATCTGTTGAACTTCGACGTTTAAGTTTGGATGAAGTATTTATTCAGGTGGTGCAGCAAGATGTTGGTAAAGAGGCTGCTGAACTTGCGCGCGAGGAGTTGAGCCTTGTCTAAAACCATTATAATTGCCTGGCGTGAGTTTAAACTGACTGTATTTCGCAAGGTTTTCATCCTCGGCGTACTTGGTATCCCGGTGCTAATTGTAGGAGTAATGATTCTTGCTGGTTACATGATGGTTCAGCACGAAGAGCCACCATTGGTTGGAACCATCGCTATAGTTGATAGTACCGGAGAAGTTGTGAAGGCTGCGAAGATTGAATTTGACGCTGAGCGCATTCGCCGAGATCAACAGCTTCAGTTAAAGCAAATGCAGGAACAATCTCTTGATGCAATGAAAGGCGGCGTCGCTTCACCAGGAAATATAGGCTCTATGCCTCAGATGCCTACGCGTGGTGATGTAGATATTACGGTTGAAAGTATTGATGCATCCAACGAACAGCTTGTTAGTGAACTAAACGATCGGGTTAGGGTAGGTGATTTTATTGCAGCCGTTATAATTACTCCAGAAACTATTTCCACAGCAAAGATTGGGGATGAAAATTCGGGTGATGTTCGCAGCACATTCGATCTTTCTGTTGGTGAAGAACTTGACTCAGATCATGTTGGTCTTATTGAGAGGCGCATTGGTGCAGCTGTAGTTCGAGTAAGAGCTGAGCGGGCAGGATACGATCCAGATGTTGCTATTGCGATGCTCAAGTACCCGACCGCCAAGACTACGCGCACATTAAAGGATGGCGAAGATGCTAGTGAGTCCAAAGTAGTTCGCAAACTAAAACAAATGATTCCCTTAGTTTTCATGATGCTCATTTGGATGGGGACAATGGTATCAAGCCAACACTTGATGATGTCCACAATTGAAGAAAAATCCAACCGCGTAATGGAAGTGTTGCTTAGTGCTGTAAGTCCTCTGCAACTAATGACAGGGAAAATTCTAGGCCACGGTGGTGTGGGGCTATTAATCGTAGGTATTTATTCATCTGTCGCAATAGCTGGACTAATAGCGTCTTCGTTTTTTCACCTTATAGATCCAATGGATCTTGTATATCTAGCTGTCTTCTACTTCATGGCTTATTTTATGATTGCATCAATAATGGCTGCGGTAGGAAGTGCTGTCAGCGATATTAGAGAAGCCAACACACTTGTTACGCCAATAATGATGATTCTAATGATTCCATTGATGCTTTGGATGCCCATAATTCAGGATCCAAACGGCACTATCGCAACAGCATTTTCGTTCATTCCCCCAGCCATTCCCTTTGCAATGATTCTTCGCCTCGCAGCAGAAGAGGCGGTCCCATTATGGCAAATCCCAGTCAGCATTATTTGGGGATATTTCTGCGTATTCGCCATGATCTGGTTAGCAGCAAAGATCTTCCGTGTAGGTGTGTTGATGTACGGCAAACCCCCATCGCCGCTTCAGCTAATAAAATGGATTAGATATTCATAGCAGTTTTAAGACTGTTGTCTTGCACAAGATCATGGCTTTGCGTTTTTCGACGTTGTAAATATCTAATTGTTCCAAATGTTAGCAGCAGCAAGGCTAAGAAATGATAGCCACTAAGTGGGCCGATGATTTTCGAATCAGCGCGCAGAAACTCGTGGCTAAATCTAAACAGGCCATACGCCATAAGATAGATGTGAAATCGATTACCAGTTTGCCAATTAAATCGTGTTGCGGGAAGCGCCCATGCAAGGAACGCGAGATTAAATAGAAATTCGATGGGTACAGCCGGCCAACGCGCAAGTCCTTCGCCATCTATCAAAGTCCACCAATTTTGCTCACAAATAATTCCTTTACAGCAACCTGCAAAAAGGCATCCAATCCTGCCAAGCGCAAGACCAATTGGGGCAATGATTGCAAACACATCGCCGGTTGTTCGTGTGTACTTAAGGTATCTTTTTGCAATCTCGACCGCGATATATCCACCCAGCAAACCTCCAGTAACACTTCGTCCACTAATTAATGCAAGCCAATCGTTACGGTAGAACCAACCTTCCGCAATAAGAAAAGCAAGTTTGGCACCGACCAACGCTCCAAATAAGCCACAGAAATAGATAATTGTTAGTCTACTATCATGTCGGCCGTCTTTGCTGTTGATTTTGCCCCATACATAAGCAGTAATCAAAATCCCAATAAGTGCCATCGCTCCATAGATATTTACAAGCTGCCAATTCATTTAAGTCCTAGACCGGACGCACCACCATTAAGGTAGTAGTGACAGAATGAATCTAGCTTTCCATCCGGACGAATGACATGAGTGCAGCAGCGGTCGATTCGATCCTGATCGTAAGTTGATGCATCCATAAAGGGTTTAATGAAGATGCGGAACGGCTGATCGGGGCCGATCTCGAATTGTTTTAAAATTTCACCTAAAGGTTCAGTCTCACATCCGCACTTGGCTAAATCTTCAATGTTGAAGTTGATGCGATTCTTTAGAAAACCCTGCATTGAAGGTAGATCAATCAACTTGCTAACACCAACTGGGCCGTTTGGCGTGCGCAGCAGGTAGCCGATAGTGTGACAATTTGGATCTGCGCAGGGTAAAGGCGTGAAGTCTTCATACGACATCAATCCCTCTGCCTGCTCAACTAAATTGAGGATCACGTCTCCGACAGATATCGGTGATGCGGATTCGTTTGCCATGGGCAACGATGATTCGACGTTAGGACTCCGGCCTGAGTTGAACATGGGTTGAAAAACGATGCCTCGACAATGTGGGCGCTGCAAGCCAAAACGAAATGCCTCGCCTAGATATGGAATGGTTTGTGGAGTAACAACCATAACTAAAGTAGTTGGAACCCCTAGCTTGCCGATCGAATCAATTGCCTGGCGTCGAGTTTGCCGTAGGTCCGCACCACGAAGTTCAACCTGACCTAGTTCTTGAATCCCATCAAATTGCGCATATAGCTCAAATTTCCCCTGGCATTGGCGCATTTTGCCAAGAATGTTTCGAAACTCCTCATCCTTAGCAATTCGTACCAGGTTGGTGTTAACAAGGACATAACCGATCTCTTTATTATCAAGCGACCATTGAAGTATCTCGATAAATTGAGGGTGAATGGTTGGCTCGCCACCGGATAGTTGGAGGATATCGATAAAACCCTTTCGATCTATAACGCCTTGCACTCGCCCCCGGAAATTCTCGAAACTAATGCAATCTACTTTGTCATCTATACCCCAAGGTGAAGCTGCGTAGCAAGTTGGACATTTGAGATTACAAGAATCAACGATCTCTATTAGAGCTACACAGGATGAGAGGACTTCAAAGGGATCGTGGTCTTGATCTGCTTGTTGCGTTGATGAACAATCGCATGTTGATTCGCAACATGCAGCGTTATCAGGTGAGCCTTGTGATAGATGATAAAACCTTGGATCATTTGCGAGTACAGTTTCGAATCTACCGTGATCATTGCACTTCTTGAGCATTACAACTTGACCATCGCGCTGAATCACTTCAGCAGGTATTGATGCCAAGCACTTCGGACATCTGCTGATGGTTCGTTTTAATAATGTTGATGTGTTAAGAAGGTCTAGTGGTGTCATGAAGCTAATCCAAACATTATGAGCGTGCACCCACCTCCGATTACAAGTGGAAGCACAACCATCATATAGAACATTAATATAACAAGACCGCCAACAAAACCCATGCGCTTGTTCAAACCGACAAGATGTGATCTATCGTGTGGCAAGTGCCGTTTAAGAAGCCAGATCGTCACTATCCCGCCGTTAAAGGCCGACCCTGCGAAAATGAAAAGACAAATAATCATCCACCCAAGAGGTGCGTAAGGATCATTGCTGGTATCAATTAGCATTCCAAATGAAAGGGTAAGCGCCAATAGAGGCCAACCATATAACAAACAGATTTTAAGTGCAGATGGCTTTGCGCGCATGGGTAGCTCAGATTGGCTAGCGTATTTTTTCCCACACTCAGGACAGATACCTGGGACGGGCTGACCCTTTAGCTCGTACCCGCAAATTGGACAGACGCCTTCCCCAATAGTTCTTGTTGGCGACTGGGGAGGAGCAGATTCGTTGCTTGGCTCTATGTCTTTCTCTTCGTCCACAATATCGGTCCCACTACTTAATAATTCGAGAGCATAATAAGGCAAGCCACACTAATACCTAGTGGTCCGCCAATAAATACAAGGAGGATGATTACACAGATTGTTGTTCCAATCTTGCGCCAGATCGCAACTGGTCCTTTTGTTCGGATCTGCTCAGGTAGGCTTCGGCGCAGCATTGACCTCACTTGGAAGTAGCTGTTTATAGCTATCGCCACGGCCATAAAGTAACCAAAGCCCATTACCCAGCCCTGAAGATCATAACTGTCTGTGGACACAGTCAAGATACCCGATATGACTAATCCAACAATGGGCCAACCAAGCCTCAGGCAAATCACATATGCGCTTGGCCAGGGTTGAAGTCGCGCCGCAGATTTTGCAGTATAAGCTTTACCACACTCCGGACATTTGCCGTATGTGCCACATTCCGGACATTCGCCAAGAATAGGTAGGCCTTTTAGTTGATAGCCACACCAATGACAACGGCCTGAAGTTGACATTGACGTAGACAAAGGAGGGACATTTGAACCGGCCGATGGTTTAGGATTTTCCAAGTCAGCCATAGCTGATAGTTTACCAACTTAAGCCAAATGAGTTCAAACCTTGTTCTGAGCTATTAGCAGCCATTTAAGACTTCTAAAGCAACAACATGGCCCTAGCGTGTATCCTATTGCGATTCTATTTTGAGATATTGACATGACTACGAACCAGTCCTCTTTAATACAAGATGAACTTTTGGCAATAGGCCTTGCAGGCGAGGCGGCAGCTACATTATCTGAAGCTATTCTAACCCATCGAGCTAATAGTGATCTGCAAATAGGCTGGGATCGTATTTGCCGTGAATTGCTCAACCCTGATCAGCCGTTTGCGGTACACAAGCGCGCCCATGAATTATTATTTGCTAAATGGGATGAAGCATCCGGGCCTGCGCCAGTGTGGTCTCCATCAGAAGAATCTATAAAGCACACAAATCTCGGTTCATTGATGCGCGAGTGTGGGATTGGTAATTACGATGAATTATATAAGTGGTCGATTACTGAGCGCTTTAGCTTTTGGGAAAAGATGATTAAGCAACTTGGTATTTGCTTTGATAAGGAACCTGAGAAAATCGTTGGTGATGATAATGAAATCGAAACACCAGTCTGGCTTCCGGGGGCAAAGTTAAATATCGCAGATAGCTGCTTTGAGATGGATAGTGGTAGAACTGCAATTGTTTATGCCAGCGATGATGGCGCAATTAAGAAAGTACCTGTAGGCGAACTTTTTGCACTTACAAACCGCGTTGCCAACGGATTGGTTGAATTAGGATTAAAGCCAGGCGATGCGGTTGCGGTTGATATGCTGATGACCGTCGAGTCTGTAGCGATTTATTTAGGCATCATCAAGGCTGGTTGCGTTGTGGTTTCGATTGCGGACAGCTTCGCGCCACAGGAGATTGCAACTCGACTGCGCATAGCCAATGCCAAGGCTATTTTCACACAAGATTTTATATCGCGAGGTGGTAAGCAGTTACCGTTGTATGAAAAAGTCGTAGAGGCAGATGCGTTAAAAGCAATCGTTCTACCTGCTGCTGATATATTAAGTATTGTACTTCGAGATTGTGATTTACACTGGTCGGATTTTCTTAGTGATAATGAATCGTTTGATTCAATCAGTTGCCAACCACATGATCCGTGCAACATACTTTTTTCTTCAGGTACAACTGGCGAACCTAAGGCAATTCCCTGGACGCACACTACTCCTATAAAATGCGCTGCGGACGGTTGGCTGCATCATGATATTAAACCGGGCGATGTCGTTGCCTGGCCAACGAATCTTGGTTGGATGATGGGGCCTTGGCTTATTTATGCATCACTAATAAATAAAGCGACAATCGCACTGTATGAAGGTGCGCCTAACACGCAAGGATTTTGTAAGTTTGTACAAGACGCAAAGGTAACGATGCTTGGAGTTGTGCCCAGCCTTGTTAGCGCCTGGCGAACTAACGATCTCATTAATGGTCTTGATTGGTCATCAATACGAGCTTTCAGCTCGACCGGTGAATGCTCCAACGCTGATGATATGTTTTGGCTCATGTCGCGGGCTGGCTACAAGCCAATTATTGAATATTGTGGCGGCACGGAAATCGGGGGTGGGTATATCACAGGCACCATGGTTCAGCCAGCTTCTCCCGCTACATTTTCCACACCAGCTCTTGGGTTAGGGTTAGTGATACTTGATGAGCAAGGTGAACAAGCGGAGGCTGGGGAGCTTTTTCTAATTGGCCCATCTATTGGGCTGTCCAACGAATTGCTGAACCTCGACCATCACGAGGTGTACTTTAAGGGTACGCCTACTGGACCAAACGGTGAACTCCTACGCCGTCATGGTGATGAAATAAGAAGGCTGGCCGGAGAATACTTCCAGGCTCAAGGTCGCGCGGATGACACGATGAATCTTGGTGGGATCAAGACCAGTTCCGCAGAAATAGAAAGGGTGCTAAATGGGATGCCGGGCGTTACCGAGACAGCTGCAATAACCGTCACCCCAGAAGGTGGCGGCCCAGAACGCTTGGTGATATTTGCTGTTATAAAGGATGGAGCTTCGAGCGATCCCGGCCAACTCCAAATAGCAATGCAGGAATCCATCAAACAGCGGCTCAACCCTCTTTTTCGCATCTTTGAGGTACGGTGCATCGATACTTTGCCCCGAACTGCTTCCAATAAAGTTATGCGGCGGACTCTTAGAGCGAAATACAGTAAATAGCCTTTAGAGTACGCCAGGGCTGTTTATTAACTCTAGGAAGGTCCTACAACCGGTACAAATAGTTTATTTGAGCTTGCCCAGTCATCCATATCTGCACAAATCGCGAGGAAGTATGGAATTCATGCCATAAAACTCCGCCTGCTACGTTCAACTGCGGTAGGTATTTAAAAAACCCTGTGGGATTTCCCCACATAGGCAAAAATTGGTCCAAGGAGATGTTGTAATGAGAGTTTCAAGACAAATCGTTCGCAGGATGGCATTCAGCCTAGGGGCATTGGCATTGGCTGCGACATTTTCGCTCACTGACGCTGCCTCAGCTCAATTAGGACTTAGAGGTCCAGGACAGGGTCAGCCCAGCTTCACTAGCCGCGATATTCAGGTCGCGGTCGATGCTTTGCAGTTAGATGATACGCAAGGCTACATTGTTAGCACACTTTTTGAGGACTATGAAAACGCGCTTAAAGATAGTCAGGCGAACTTAAGTCGCAAGATTGAGGATATGCGTGAAGAAATAATGGCCAAGGGTAAAAGCGGCGAGAATGTATTGGTACTTATTCTCAAACCCTTTAATGAGTGGCAAGTTGAGAATGAACAGCTTGCTGATCGCTTCTTTGACGACTTAAAGAGCGTACTTAACGAAGAGCAAATAAAGCTTTGGCCATCGTTTGATCGGCGATTGTTCCGCCTTAAGCAGCTAAAGAATGCCAAACTTACCGGCGAGCGACTAGATCTTCTGGTTGTGCTTCGTGAGTTAAATCTGTCTGAAGGTCAAACTGAAGAAATATCCTCACTAATGGAATCTTATGAAATCGAACTGGATAATGCTCTTAGGAAACGAGAAGATTATATAAAGAGTTCACAGGGCAGAATTGGACCTTCTTTGGATGGTGAAACTCCTGAGTCCATTATTTCTCAAAAAGAGCGTGAACTAGTATTGCGTAAAGGTATTCGTGATGTCAACGAACGCTATACAGCAGAATTCTCCGCTGCTTTGCCGGAGGATTTACAAGAGAGCTTTGTCGAAAAAGTGCAAATGCGGACATTTGCGCGTGTGTATCGTCCTACTCGTGGACAGCGCACAATAAAAGCGGCTAAAGAAATTAAGGGACTTGAAGCTGAAAACCTTCAAGCTATTGAAAGTTTGGAAGTTGATTTTCTTGTAGAACTCAGGATCATCAATGAGGATCTGGTTCGTTTAATCAAAGCGCAAGAACCTGTGGATCTTCTGTACAAGGTTAAAGCCACACAGGCTCGATCAACTGGCGAAAAGCTCGAAAAACCAGAAAACCAAACTAACAGTAAGTTCAGCAAAAGACGTGATCTTGATCTACGTTACATCGTGATGCTTGAAAACCTTTTAACTCCTGAGCAGTACGCATCGCTTCCAGGTGTTGGTATCGGTGGCCCAGCGAGTTTTAGTGGCATTGCTAGAAAAGACAATCCGAAAAACAGAGCTATTGATGCTTCTCGACGCAAGAAAATTGAAGCACTGCGAAGAGGCAGTAGAAACTTAGGCACGGGTGGCGATGAGTCGAAAGATGACAGCACAGACGGTTCTTAAGAGGAGATTTATTACCAATAGCGTATGAAGCCTGAAATGAATCTCTCAGGTTAGAAAAACACATTCGGCTCTTGAGCCTGCGCTTGATTGCAGCAAACAGTTGAGTCCAGCGCAGGTTTCAAGACCAATTTCGAATAATAATTTCTTTTTTATTACTCCAAGAATGACAGCAACTTCAACATGGTCCAGGAATCTTCAGCCAATCTAGATGCAAGCATAATCGAAATATCTAACCACTCTAAAGTGGCAAGCTCATCGTTGCGTGAAAGGTGCGCTTTGCTTGGGATAGATTGGATTGAAGAAATACCCACTGTTTCAGAAGATGCTATTTCGCTGTTAGATCCTGAAAGCGCAGTCAGGCTGCACGTTGTTCCTCTAGTGATCTCAGATGGTCGTCTGATTGTTGCGATGATCGATCCACTTGATATTGCCGCGGCGGATGAGGTCTCCACAATTACAGGCCACGCTATAAGTCGTGTTGGCTTGGAACAGCAACCGTTTTCGGAATTAATGCGGGCACACTACGGCACTACTGCTGCTCGTATTGCTGAAAGCCTGGCAGGCGATGTAGATGAGTCCGCTACTGATATTGAACACAATCTCGATACAATCGAGGCTGCTGATATCCACCGCATGGCTGAGCAGCCAACGCTTATCAACCTGGTAAACCTGATCCTTTTAGAGGCTATTCAATCGCGCGCATCTGATGTTCACGTTGAACCATTTGAAAACGAACTCAAAATCAAGTTCAGGATTGATGGTGTTCTAGTCGAACAGACTCCACCTCCCAAGCATTTGCAACCCGCACTTACTGGCCGACTGAAAATCATGGCTGGTATGAATATCGCTGAGCGTTACATTCCTCAAGATGGGCATATAACTTTGCGCTTCGAAGGGCGAAAGGTTGATATGCGCGTTTCAACAATCCCCACGCTGTATGGCGAATCGGTTGTGATGCGAATTCTTGATAAGAGCGCAATGCAGCTTGACTTTGATACGCTGGGAATGAGTAAGCCTCTTCAATCTCAACTTGATTTGCTAATAGACACGCCGCATGGGCTTGTTCTTGTAACTGGACCTACCGGTTCGGGCAAAACCACAACCCTTTATGCAGCTCTAAGTAAGCTTTATGATCCCAGAAAGAAAATCATAACCATCGAAGATCCCATCGAATATGAATTATCTGGAATCAATCAAATACCGGTAAATCCCAAGCGAGGTTTGACCTTTGCGACAGGCTTGCGACACATTCTTCGTCAGGACCCGGATGTGATTTTCGTTGGGGAAATTCGAGATCCAGAAACCGCAGAGATTGCCATACGCTCAGCTTTAACAGGTCACCTCATCTTTTCCACCTTGCATACAAACGATTCTATCAGCTCGATAGGACGACTTATCGATATGGGTGTTGAACCCTATCTGCTTGCATCGGTTCTTGAAGGCGCGCTAGCTCAGCGACTCGGTCGCAGAGTCTGTCCACATTGTTTACAGAAACACCCAATTACTGAAGATATTAGCCATCGCCTATCTGCTAAAGAGTTGGAACTATTTAGCGGAGAAGTTGCGCGAGGCTCAGGCTGCTCTAAGTGCAACGAATCCGGATACTTTGGACGAATCGGATTCTTTGAACTGGTCAAGATTACATCTTCTCTTCGCAAAGCAATTTCAGAAAACCGCCCAATTGCAGAACTTACTGCAGCATTAAATGACTCTTTCACAAATATGCGAACTGATGGACTTGCAAAAGCAGCAGCAGGACAGACTACGATCGAAGAAGTGCTTCGAGCAACACAAGATACAGACGATTTTGGTGATTAAGAAATTATGGCTTCATTTCAATATCAAAGCATGACCAACGAAGGCCAGGTTCAGCAAGGAGTGATCACTGCTGATAGCCGAGCTGCGGCTGTAAGATTGCTTTTAGGTAGAGGTGAAACGGCGACAAAAATTAATCCCCTCGATCAAGGAAAAAGTCCGCAGTCAAGAAAGAATTCCAACAATGGTTTAGCAAAGGCAGCGACCTCTGCAAATCTATCGCAAAGCAAATTGCCCGCATTCTTGCAGCTTAGTGTCCGCAAGGGTTCAGTTAGCCGTGCTGAGATGGCTACACTAATTCGAGAACTAGCAACCGTCATTGAAGCTGGACTACCTATCATGCAGGGTTTGCGTACTGTGCGTAGACAGTGTTCCAGCAAGTCACTTGAACATGTTCTTGATCATCTCATCGCGCGAGTTGAAGCAGGCGCGCCACTATACCAGGCGGCTGCGGAATATGGTGACCCCTTTGATGATTTGATAGTCGGAATGTTGCGTGCAGCTGATGCATCAGGCGAAATGACTGAGGTTCTTCATCAATTAGCGGATCTTCTTGATCGCTCCCTGGAACTTCGTCGTGAAATTTTAGGCGCCACGATGTATCCCATGATCCTGGCCGGCTTAATCGCAGTCAGCGTGGTTATTCTAGTTACGGTTCTAGTTCCACGACTCATTGAACCAATGGCTGGGACAATGACAATGCCCCTGCC
The DNA here is from genome assembly GCA_022574595.1 of Planctomycetota bacterium. GTDB lineage: Bacteria > Planctomycetota > Phycisphaerae > Phycisphaerales > SM1A02 > JACZRS01. The sequence goes on from JACZRS010000009.1 coordinate 115,521, forward strand.
TACTCAGATTCTTCTAAGTATGGCTACCTTCCTTGGAAGCTATTGGCTGATTTGCATTATTGGTATAGCTGCGATTTGGCTTAGCTGGAAACTGTGGGTAGATGTTCCGCAGAATCGTATCAGGTACGATACATTCAAACTTCGATCACCAATACTTGGGCGATTACTCCGCGATGTTGCGGTTGCCAGGTTTACCAGAACCCTAGGCACACTAGTAACATCTGGCATACCAATTCTTGATGCTCTAAAAGTAACAAGAGACACACTAGGCAATAAAGCATTACAACAAGAAATTGATTTAGTAAGTGAAAGTGTGGCGGCAGGAAAATCACTTGCCGAACCGCTAGAGCGATCTGGATTGTTCCCCCCACTACTTATCCAAGTAGTAAATCTTGGCGAACGATCAGGTCGCCTTGAAAGTATGCTGTTGCACGCGGCCGGTGCGTTTGATCGGCAAGTTAATAGCTCAATAAAATTGTTCACCAAAGCCTTGCCACCCGTTTTAATAATAATCATGGCAGCAATCGGTGGGTTTGTGTTATCTGCTGTTCTTTTACCGCTACTTGAACTTCAGGCAGCGTTCTAATTGAATAAATACATGCTGATAGATGATCAGCAACAATCGGAGATCTTCAAATGAAGACTAGAAACCAAATGCGTAAAAATCGTCCCGTTAGACGAGCATTTACCTTAATAGAAATAATCGTTGTCGTAACGATTATTGCTTTGTTGGCTGCGGTTATTGCACCACGTTTATTCGGACGAATTGATTGGGCCAAGGAGAACGCAGCTAGAGCAGACGTAAAATCAATTGCCCTGGCAGTTACCGCATACACAATGGATGCAAGCATACAACTTAACGATGGATTCGATTTGAATGATCTCTTGCTTCCCCCTGATGATGGAGGAGGCCCTGAGGGACCATACCTTAAAAAGAATGATGATCTATTTGATCCTTGGAAAAATGCATATGTAATTCGCATCCCAGGTGAAGTTAATTATGACTTTGACATTATCTCGATCGGCAAAGATGGACAATTTGGAACTGAAGACGACATTACAAATTGATATTACTAAATGAATCTATCCAGCAAACCAATTCCAAGAGCATTCACACTGATCGAACTCGTAGTCGTAATGATTGTTATGTCGATCATCATGGCTATCACACTGCCTCGATTGAGTAACTCAGATGGACGTAAATTGCAGAATGCAGCAGATGAACTTGCAGACATGTTGACAATGTTTGCGCATCATGCCGCGACAGAACACAGACCAATTGCCATTTGGCATGATTATGATCGCAACTGGATTGTTCTATTAGTTATGGATATTGATCCCGCAACTCCAAACGATCCACCCCAATGGCAAATCGATCGCTTTGTGCAACCTATTAAACTTCCAGATTCTGTCGATAGAACAACCGTCTTTGGTATGCAAGATGGAGAAGCGGTTGACTTTCAACGCTGGCCTATTGCAACAAGGCCCGGCCAACCTCGAACTGAAATCCAGATTTCATTTACTGATGATACTGGACGAACCAAAACCTTGTTACTGAAAGGCCACTCGCTTACACCGGTGCAGCTTGATAATGCTGCGGAGACTAGCGCAATCAGACTGGCAATTGATCTTGATGCAACAGGCAGACGACAGGAGGATTGGTAAGTGATGTATCAGTACGCTAGACATAGTCGCATGCATCGACCAAATGCGCGCAAAGGCTTTGCGCTTATGGATGTTCTTATCGGTGGTGTAATGCTAGGCATAGGTCTTGCCGTAACGCTATCCATTGCTTCACGATCAATTACTGCACAATCAAACGGTGAGAAACAAATGACCGCTGCCTGGCTTTTAGATGAATTGCTGAGCATGGTCTTGGTTGAAGGGCCGGTAGAGTTTTCACATGTTCAAGCTACACGCGGGAAATTTGATCCACCATTTGATAGTTATGAGTTCGATGTCAATCTTGAAGATTTAGGTATAGGCCAACCATTTCTAGTTACTGCTACCGTTCGTTGGGCGATGGGACATAGTACTCGACAAGTACAGGCTCAGACTTACATTGCTTTGCGCAATGATGAGCCATATGAAGATCGATTGCCGTTAGAACCAATTGATCGTATTTCAAGGTGGTACGATGATGAAGAATAATCTCACATCACATCACCGAGGGATCCGGGGGATCCGGGATATCCGGGGGTTCACCCTGATTGAAATGCTGATCGCGGGCTTGATCACTTCATTTGTGCTTGGTTCGTTGAGCTTGAGCTTGTCGCAATTAACCAGCGCAAAGTCATCGACAAAGTCACGTTTAGCTGCGCACATGCGCGCAAACGCTGCACTTGAAGCCATACGTCAAGATATCGCATCAGTAATACGAGACCCTGATCTATTTTGGACAAGATTCTTGCTCAATGATGATTCGGCGGCAAGTTCGCTTGGGACGCTTGATCGCGATAACTTACTTCTTTTTAGTACAAAGTTAAGGCCTATTCACCCTATTAACTTCACGGGCGAAGGAATCGAATACGAAACGCAATATCGTATTGATGATGACAGTAGCGGCCCGGTGCTATGGCAACGTCGGGATGCTTCGCCTGACGAATTCCCAAGAGGTGGAGGAACGGCAACTCCAATCGTTGAAGGGATTTTAGCTCTTAACTTTGAAGTTTATGACGGTCAGTTGTGGTATGAAAAATGGGATTCTGATCGCGATGGCTTGCCCGTTGCTGTGCGCATAACTGTTACTGCAAGTGGGCATGCTCTTGGAACAGATGCGTACGATAAATATATACCTATTGCCATTATGAGAACTGTTGTAGCAATAGACAGAGTCTTATTGCCAACGGATATTCCAGAGGATAATGCGCTACCAGCCGCAGATATGGGTGGAGCGCTACTCGATGATGGTACAAGTGGCATTGGATCAACAGGCTCACAAGGAGACGGGGCCACTGACCCGCTAAGGCCCCCCACACGTGGTGGTTCTAGTACCGGCGGTAGAGGCAATTCTAATACAGGTAGCGGTCGTGGAAATTCCACTGGTAATAGAAACACAGGAACATCAACGTTTGGAGTAGGAAATAATTGATTACATCTAGGCACATATCTTATTCTCCTGATCGACGTGGCTCTGTCATAGTCGTTGTGCTGTGGGCTATCGGTATTTCTGCACTAATTGTTAGTTCAGTACAATTAGTTGGATACCGCCAAAAAGTTATCGGGACCGAAACCCTTGCGAAAGTCCAATCACGTTGGGCAGCACGTGGGGGTATTGAATACATAATTGCTGTAATGGCGGATCACACAAAGAATCCCGTACCCGATGATGCATTTGCCATGATTCGTGATATGGAATACGTCTCAACAAGCATTCCCGGCGATCTGCTAAACGCAAGTTATGACATTCGCCATCATACTGACGGTCACGACAGGCCCGGTCCTACTGATGAACATTCAAAGTTTAACATTAACAGGACGCCGAGTGAACAACAGATTCTCATATCGCTCTATGACATGACCATCGATGTTGTTGCTGCGATAATTGATTGGCTGGATGAGGATGATGATCCACAACCCTTTGGGGCAGAACGGGATTATTATCTGAGCCTGTCGAATCCTTATGAACCAAGAAACGGTTTTATGAGAAATACCGCTGAGATCGAACTTGTTGCGGGTATATGGCCAGAGTATTTGCGCGGTGAAGATTGGAATCTCAACGGCAGACTTGATGCAAATGAGAATGATGCAGATCTCTCCTGGCCTGATGATGAACCTGATAACGTCCTTGATGCCCGATGGTCGGCATACCTCACAGCCTCATCTACTCAGAATAATATGGGGTTGCTGGGATTACCAAAGATTCGATTAGGTGAAGCAGACCTGGTGGAATTGCAAGAACGAGTAGGAGTTGATGAAGTTCTAGCGCAGGAGCTAATCAACTTCGGAAGAAACCAAAACAGTGATATGGTGCAGCTTTTAGAGGCATATGCACAATCGCAAGATATCAATAGTGGCAGCAACAATGGCACGCAAAATCCGACTGGCGGCACCACAGTTCCATTATTAGATGAAGATCAACTGCGCGCAGTATTGGCAGAGACCTCTATTAATAATTTGGCCCTTCGCCTTCCAGGGAAAATAAATATCAATACGGTTTCCGAACAGTTGCTGGAGCAGATTTTCTTTGAGAATCCGCATTTTGTAGATGAAATAATCTTTCAGCGTAATAGCAGAAAAGAAGGCATCACAAGCATGGTTGATCTTGTAGACATCCCTGTTTTCCAAGAAGATCCCGATACATTGAGCTTTGTTGCGAGATCAATGGATACAACAAGCAGCGTATACAGCATCACTGCAGTCGGAAGATCTGCTTCGGGTGGCGTAGAAACTGAAATAACTGTGGTGGTTGATCGTTCAACTTTACCCATACGAATACTTGAGTACAGAGAACAGTGAAACAACGAGCAAACAGACAATCTAACGGCATAACTGGTGTACTCTTCCGTGCAGGCAAGAAGTGGCGCGGATTGATCGCTGAAATTAACGGTAAAAAGCCTCGATTACTTGCCTGGGAAGAGTTTGATGCTTCGAGACTTAGTCAAATAGATACTTGGCTGGCTAAGCACGGGGCAACAAGCGTCATAGGCGTCCTCCCCGCATCGACTGTGATTTGCAGAACATGTTCCCTGCCTGATACCGACAAAACCCAGCTCGAGCTAGCATTACAATTACAGGCTGAATCGCATTTGCCAGATTCATCAGCAACCTACCGTCAAGCAATGGCTGTTCTTGAAAACGCTCCAGGTGACGCCAACAGAACAGGCATTATGGTCTCGTGGCCAGAATCTGCACAATTTACAATTCCAAAGATCAATCTCCCGGTTTGTTACGCACCAGATATTGCTGCACTTGCAGCACTACTTGATGAACATCGTCCGTCAAAACCATTGCTTTGGCTTGATCAAACTGATGGATCAGTAGCAATAGCAATCACCCACGCAGCGGGAGCAGCATTTCGAGCAACACGCGAACTAGCTAGATATACCGAGCAGTGGCAAAATGGCGTTGAACGTGTTCTTGCAGAAACTGCCCTTGATGCAGGGCACACCGCGCAATTCACCGAGGAATTAGTAGATTCGACTAAGGCCTTTATTAAAGGTCTTGATAACGACTCCGCTGCATTATTAGCACCTAATGAAATATTTGACCACGCTGAGTTAAGAGTACGAGGCGCACCTGTTGAAGATAGTTGGTGGCAAACCTACGGCTTAGGTGTCGGTATCCTGCTTGCCAATTCAAGTCAATTATCACCGCTAACTAAACTGTTGCAAGAAGCTCCTGTGCAAACTCCTTCTATTGCCAGCAGAGTCGCTAATCATTTTTCAAACAAAAAAACTGCGACTGCAATTATTACTTCGTGTTTGGTTATCGCCATGATTTGGCCACTTGTTGCAGCACGTATACGCCTAACTGCATTAGAGCTGAAATTCCCATATCATGAACTTAAGCAACTCGAATCTCAGGCTCGCCAAGAAAAGGCCAAGCTTGAGATGTATCAAGAATTAAAAAAACACGCTTGGCCAATGACAAAGTTATTGTCAGACATAGCTTGCAATACGCCGCGCAGCATAAATATTCAAATGATCGATCTTAAGCACGTAGGTGAAATGCTTACTATATCAGGCACTGCCAAACCAAACGATGATCTTTCTGCACATGAAGTGGTGGCGCTGATGCAAGAGAATTTGCTCAACACTGGTATTTTCTCTGACATTTATCTTACAGTGGATAATCCAAATAATTTTGGAACCTACGAGTTCTCATTCTCCAGCAAAATCGTCCAACCTTACAATATCTATGATTATCCTATTGAATTAGATTTCGGTGCATGGACGCTTAGAGATCGTTTGTATAAACCCAATTTCCAACCAGGCGAATTAGACGATACCGAAGATTTGGCGTCTGCTTCAATTGACGAAGCTGACGGAGCACTTCCAGATACGACACCACCAATCGAAGTTGCTTCTAAAGATCCAGTTACAATTGAAACTCCAACTATTGAACAACCCAGCGGGGCTGTGGCCAAAGGACCTAATCCTCGAAAAGGGCTACAGCGTCAAGAGCCTAGATTTCCACGACGCTCAAGACCTCCTGGTCTACTACCTGGTATTGATGATCGAGATGGTCCCTCAAGATCGCCATCTGGGCGCAATATTCCTGAGCCATTAAGTCCAGGACAGATCGAAGTATTAACTGTAGATGAAGTCAATGAGGCTATCAGTCAGCGCGCAACTGCATTGCATCGAGGTCATCCTGATCCTGAAACCAAAACAAGATTGAAAGAAGAATTCAGTATTTTATGGGAACGCAAGAGGGCACTGAAATGAATGATACTCCAACAATGTGGCAGAAATTTACCAATCTACCACGATGGATGCAGTGGGCAGTGATCGCTGCGGTTTCACTTATCACTTTCTTGGCTTATTCAGATTATGTATTGGTAAATGCGGATGTTTGGAACACCAAAGCAGATGCGATTGAAGCGCGAATAAAAAATGCACATAACAAGGGTAACCGGACAAGAGGCATAATTGGTATGAGTTCGCTAATCAGAGGCTTAGGCCCTGTAGAGGAACCTCAAAAAGATATTGATGATGCAAACGCTGCTCTCACTCAAACTATTAACACAATCTTAAAAGCCCATTCGGTAAAAGAAGATTTTAGAGCAAGTCCACCTACAAGGATGCCACCACAAACTTTAGCGAAGCTTACTGAAGGCACTGGCAATCGCGTAGAGAGCCTTTCAGTTGAATTGAAATTTGAAGCTAATGTCCAAACAGCTATGGCAATCATTTCCGAGTTAGAGAGCAGTCCTGATATTGAATCAATAAGCCACGTGCGTCTAACCAAATTGTCAGGAGCAAAAAAACTCAGTGTGCGCTTGACTATAGATTCATGGGTTTATACATCTGCTACTCGGCGAGGTGGAGGTATATTGCAATAATGAGTCAAAAGCAAACCAATACAAGAACTCTAATAGGATTAGCCACTATTGCACTAGCAATTGGTTCACTATTACTAACTGTGCCTTCTTTGGCTTCTGCTATTTTTGCATCGAGTCTTACTAGCCAAAGCGGTCAAGACAATTTAAACGCACTGTTGACTAGCCACGAAGAGGATCTTGATACTTACCTTAACAGGTTTGAAGGTAGATCACTGTTTTTTCGTCCATCACCATTCCCAACACCTGCCCCACCACGCATAGACACTCCTGAGCCAATAGTAATACAACCAGACCTTGGCCCACCTAGTACATATAACGGTCCCAAGGTAATCGGAGTTTATGGAAACGAAGTGTGGTTTAAGGACAATCTTAAAATCCCCGTTGGTGAAGAAAATGATGGTGTAAAAGTCCTGCAGATCAATGCGCCTTGGACAGTTAAATTGGCTCACAAAGACGGAGAATATGATGTACCTATTTTCAGCGATCGACTTACAGACAGTGATGAATTTTCTAATCCCTTAAAGCTGAAGTCAATACCTGGAATTACTTATGATGATGACCCCGCAGACTCGGAGGATGCGGGGGATGCAGGGAATTCGAGGGATAAAGTAAAGAGAGAAAGAGTTCAGCAATAACAAGACGAATTGAACGTTTGTCTTTTATATCTGAACAAAGAGGAGTTGTATTAACTCCTTGGCAATAACGTAGAAAGGTGATATCGTGACAAGGCAATACCCAACACTTACAATAAAACTACTCAGCATAATAATACTGGGATTGACCATTGTTACCGCTCCCGCAGATGCGCAAAATGGTAGGCCAAGCCCATTACCCGCAAATGGACCAAGCCCAATACAAGATGATGATATTGAACAGCCCCTATCTAAGGATAACGGATCAAACCGTCGCCTTGGGGATCCCACCAAGATTATGGTCAATCTTAACGATGTATCAGTTGAAGAAACATTGAAACTGATCGTCGAAGTAACTGGCAAGGTCGTTATCCCAATCGATTTAAATACCACGCTTAGGACAAAGAAAATTACGCTGATGGTTGATAGGCTGCTCGATCAATCTCAAGCGTTGGATCTACTATTTCAGGCGTTTAGACTCAACGAAATAGGCGTCATCGAGAAAGAAGATCGAATCATCATCGCGCTTTTAAGTGAGATTTTGCAATTTGAGCCACCTGTGATTGGCGCAGATGTTGACATAATGGATGATACCAACCTCGGTACTATCATTACCAAGTTTTACCGCTTGAAATACGCAGACGCTGCAACAGTATCTGAAAGTATAGATGAGATAAAGCCTGATTGGGCCACACTGACCGTGGATGCAAGCTCTAATCAAATCATTGTGCAAGGTGATATTGGATTATGCCAACGTATACAATTGATTGTTAATCAATTAGATCAAGTTTTCAAAAAGCCAAAAATGCAAACCTTCACCTTGGCGTTTGCAGACGCTAACGAAGTAATGCAACATATTTACGATTTATTTGAAGAGACTAATACTTCATCTAGCCGAAGCGGCAGCCGTAATCAATCGAGTTCACGCCGATCTTCAAGCCAGGCAGGAAGACGTAATCAAGCATTGCCGCGATCTTCGATCAAAGGTGGAACCGAGAGTCTCGGCGGTCAACCTTTAGAGCTTCGTGTTACAGTAGACGTCCAACAAAACTCAGTGACTGTAGTGGGTGAGCCAACGATAGTTGATCAAGTAGCAGTACTAATTTCCACACAATGGGATTTACCCCGCGCCGAAGGAACCGCAAAAGTCTATACACTTAAATATACCGATCCCGTAAAAATTCGTGATATGTTGCAGGACTTGTTGGGTGAAGGAGGCGGCAGTGGTAGAGGTCTCGGACAAGGACGAGGAAGAGCAGGTGGCGCTGCGGGGCCATCACAGGTTGGTGATCTTGTCAGCGGTATCTACCAAATACAGGCATATCCGGATTCCAACAGTCTGCTTGTAATTTGTAAGACAGAAGAGAATTTTAAATTCCTTGACAGCATTATTGAGCAGTTGGATCAGCCGGTAATTCCACAATTGCCTTTGGTTGTAGCGCTTAAGCACGCTGATGCTGAGGAGGTTGCTGACGAAGTAAATGTGCTTCTGGCACCTGCAGGAACGCGAGCCGACATTCGACGTAAGGATTCAGGCCTAATAGGTTTCGATATTTCAGGGCCTACAGATGGTGGTGGTGCCGCTGAAAGTGGACGCGAGGGTGAGACTGGGACTAATATTACATTCCCCTGGCAACAAACCAGACAAACAGAAGACGAAACCCCACCTTCACCTCTTATTGGCAAGGTGCGCGTCGTTCCCATACATCGCCAGAATGCGGTAATGATTCTTGCGCCGCTTGAATATCGCGATGCTGTTCGTGACTTTATTGTGGATGTACTGGATAGCCCAGGCAGGCAAGTAATGATCTCGGCGATTATAGCAGAAATCGAGCTTAAAGATGAGTTCGCATTTGGTTTACGCCTTTCTAACAGCGATTCCATCTTAAGTGGTACGCTTGTAGATAACCGTATTGGCGGCACATTCGGTTTTACGGGTCAAGAGGACCCACTGTTTGATAATCTTTTCGACACTTCTGTGCTTGATGTAAATATAAGCTTAACCGCAGTAATTCAAGCTCTTGACCAGAAAACAAATATTCGCATCCTTCAGGAACCGCGAATCTTCACTTCGGATAATCAAGAAGCAAGTTTCTTTGAAGGCCAGGATGTACCTATTCTTGAAACTGCCCAAACTACACCTCAAGGTGTTATCAACGAGACGATCGTATATCGACAGGTCGGAGTAGGTCTGAATGTACGCCCTCGAATTACTGAAGAAGGTGAAATTGATCTAGAACTAAACCTTGTAATATCAAATATCGTTCCCGGAGCCACACTGTTCAATTCGCCTATTTTCGATAGACGCGAAACAACTACACAGATAATCGTCAAAAACGGCCAAACCATTGTCCTTTCCGGAATAATGAAAGAACTGGAATCGAAGGTTACTCGAGGCCTGCCTCTACTTGGCGATATTCCAATTATTGGCGCACTGTTTCAATCACACGAAACCACAACCATTAGGCGAGAGCTCATTGCATTTATCACTCCAATCATTGTTGCCAATCCTTCGGATAATGACGATAACTTCAACCGTCAGGACCTTGAACGCCTCAATGATCTAATGCTTCCGCTTGATGAACAAAAACGTAATCTACGCCTGCATAGTGATGATTTGCGATCAAGATTGTTAAACAAACACTATACTGAACCAGATAGTGGATCTGAGGCAGATGTAAATAACCTTAACGACAACGACGGGTGAATCGAACAATAACCATCAAAAGCATCTGTACCTCTTTGATAGCGCTCACCATCTGCGGGTGCGATGCGCCTCAACAATCTCAGCAATTGCACACAACTAACAGTCGAAGCAATCGAATAACCAGCTTGACTCTTGCGCCAAGTAAGACCAAACACATTGCAGCTGCGATTCGCCCCTTAGGAACCGTTCCATATGATGGGTTTGCTCTACCCATAGTAAGTCCAAGCGGCAATTGGGCAGCTACTCAAACAGGTTCACCCCCACCTTGGTCTACTGTCTTAGCTCAAGCAAACGCATCTGGCCTAAGCAACACATCAATTTCCATTTTTGAGCTAGGCTGGGATTCCAGCGAGGCTAGCTTATTCAAACAATTACGCGAACCCGCTATGTTGGGGCGTTCGTGCGATTACAATGGATTCCTCATTGAATCACCAAGAAATGACGGCTCCAGGTGGATTGGGCACGTATCTTGGACTACTGGCATTATAAATTGGCCCGCCGCAGATGAGAATGTTAACGCATTTGCAGATCTAGGGCCTAATAACCAACTCGCATGGTCACGCAGGTCTCTTGATGGCGAACACTTTGATCTGGTAGTAAAACTTGGAGAGCTACAGTGGACCATAGTCTCCCAAGGTGAAGATTGGCTCATGCCCAAATGGAGCGGGCACGCTAATGGATTATTTGTCTTCCGACTTGAAAATGGTGTGCTTCAAGCGACACACATGGACGCTTCTAACTCTAATGCAGCGCATAAGTCAATGAAGCATTTAAAGCTGATGTCAAAAGCAACAATTCGCGATGCTTATCAGTGCTTGGCGGCTACTATTTCCTCAGCAACTTCGAATAGAACCGCAATCGAACATCTGGTATTCTTCCATCCAGGATCATTACGTCTTGCGATGTGGCAGCCACTATCTCGCGGTTCTGATGCCAGCATATTATTAGCAGATCATACAACCGCAGGATTAATCCATAATAGCACACAAGCACTCCTAACTGATGCAAATGGTCTTATATTACAAAATCTTATCAACCCAAATGATCAAAGGCGTATTGTGCCGGGCATTCAAATACTCCGGCCTATCGATTCAGCTTCGTGGCCATACGTGCTAGCAGCGCCTTCTGAGGGAGTTGTGGATCTCACTGCAATGCGATTGATTGAGTTGGATGATTAATGCAAACTAAATGCTGCGTAAACAGAGTAAGGATAAAGATATGAAAAACCATTCCATTTTGAAGTTAGCAATATACACAGTAGTTTGCTTGCTCGCTAACACGATCGCAGCACAAGCTCAATCTCAAAAACAAGTAACTTTTGAATCATTGCTAACTGATATGGTTGATCATACTCTGCTGGCAGAATATCCAGATCCGCCATATACATGTAAGCTGTTCAGCAGTTACGATCGTGCCTCAACCACACAATGGGATGAAGACACATGGTTTGCAAATCAGGACCGTGGCCAGTACATACGCTTTGAAGAACACTATCAGGGCACCGAAGCAGTGATGATGGATGTTGATGGACCGGGCGCAGTTGTGCGCATTTGGTCAGCAAATCCTAGGGGAACCTTGCGGATATATCTTGATGGATCGGAAGTCCCGGTCATAGAAGCTCCCATGAAGGAATTTATGACAGGATTGGGTTCGGTTGCCTCACCTCTATCCGCACTAAGAGGACGCGGCTCTAATTTGTACTTGCCGATCCCTTACGCCAAACATTGCAAGATTACATGTGACAAAATGAAAATGTTTTACTATCAAATTAATTACCGAACATATCCTGATGCCACATCAGTTGAGAGTTTCACAGAAGACACGCTCGATGAAAAAGCAGATCTTATTGAGCGCACAAACTCCATATTACAATCTCCATTACCACCTATACATGCTCAAACTTCAATTAATAACACGATAGAACCAGGCGAGACTGCTGAATTATTTCATGTCGATTCTATGGGCGCAATTAACTCTATTGAACTAACTCTAAAAAGCCATGACATTGATGAAGCGCTGCGCCAATGTATAATTAAAGGTGAGTTTGACAATAACCAAACTATCAACTGCCCAATAGGTGACTTCTTTGGCAGTGCTCCGGGACTCAATGCATACACATCTCGTATGTTATCAATTTCCGAGAGTGGCCTACTTACAAGCCGATGGATTATGCCCTTTGAGCGCGATGGTAAATTTAGCCTCACTAATCTCACCGACAAGCCAGTGACTATTACAGGTCTTGTTAGGATCGCTCCCTATAAATGGAACGATCGATCAATGCACTTTCATGCTTTGTGGCGCGCAGAAGGCCCCATTCCTACCAAGCCTAGACGTGATTGGAACTACGCAACAATCCAAGGCCAGGGTGTCTGGGTAGGCGATGCATTATCAATCGCAAATCCCGATAAGATATGGTGGGGTGAAGGTGATGAAAAGATCTATGTGGATGGTGAAAAATTCCCATCACACTTCGGTACGGGTACTGAAGACTATTATGGTTACGGATGGGGCTCGACTGAATTATTTGAATCTCCATTTCATAATCAAACGCGAAGTGATGGGCCACGCAATTTTGGTTTCACTTCGGTAAACCGATTCCGCTTCCTTGATGCCATCCCATTTAAGAAATCTCTAAAATTCGATATGGAAGTGTGGCACTGGATGGATGTAGGTATCTACTACGCTGCAACTAGCTACTTCTATGCAATGCCAGGCGCAACGCACAATGTGCCTACGGCTGAAAATCCTGATTTACTCGTACTTCCTAAACTTGTACTCGACATCTGGCTAAGAAAAGATGCTGTCGAAGCAGAGAAACTTGAGGTACTTGCAAAAACAAAAACTAGCATCTTAGAAGTTCAGCGACGTGGTCAAGGATCTGAAGGCACTTGGAGCGACATGCATCATCTCTTGTGTAAATCAAAAAAACCAGGCGATTGGGTGGATCTTATTGTACCTGTTGCTAAACCGGGAAGACGTGAAGTAATTGTTTATCCAACTCTTAGCTGGGATTACGGCATTTTGCAGTTTTATGTCAATGGTGAAAAAGCAGGTGAGCCTATTGATACTTACAATGTCAAAAACCCTGATCGGACCACCATACCCAGCCCCTATTCGCTAGGCTCGTTTAACTTAACCGAAACAACGTTCACCCTGCGCGTAGAGGTGATCGGCACACACACAAATTCACGTGCACCACACTACTACTGGGGCCTTGACTGCATTGTGGTCAAATAGAAAACCATAATAAAAAAAGCTCAGGGTGATATACCCTGAGCTTGTTAAATATCAATTGTTCACATCACACATTACCTATACCTTCAGCTTCTGATTCTGATTTAGTAGTATCGCCGCCATTATGATCATCGCCATGTATGTAAGTTTGGCCTTTGTACCTCTTTGTGTAGAAAACAAATGCAACTGCGGTCACAGCCATTGAGATGGTAAAGAACCAGTAGTAAGAGGCTCCTTCTAAGTCAGCTGGTCCTTCCTCATTTTGAATAAATTTATTAACCGCAGCCGTGAGCAAATTGCCAATACTAATACCAAGGAAATAGACACCCATAATAAATGACTTCATCCTCTTTGGAGATTGTGTATAAGCAAATTCCAAAGTCGTAATTGATACCATTACTTCCGCAATAGTAATCACTATATAAGCGAGGATTTGCCAGGCTATTACAGGCATGTCGGCTAAGCAGCTTGCTATTATCTTGTCATCCAACTTAACTTCGGCAGCTTTCTGAAGTGCTAGCTCTAATCCATATGAATCAAGTCGGCCTGTTGTGCCAAGCGCTGTCCAAAGAGCTTCAGCCGCTGCAGGCGCGGTCACTCCAATACGCATCTCTATCAATGCGGAGATTGCAAACGCTACGACTGTAACGAACAAGCCAACCGAAATCTTTCGCAGAGCTGTAACCTTTATAAACCTGCCAACCCAGGGATATATCACATATGAGAACAGTGGGATAAGAATAAGGATGAGAATTGGATTCGCTGCCTGAATCTGTGATTGAAGGATTGTGACACCCATCACATCACGGTTCATTTTGTCTGATTGCAATACCCACGCAGATCCGGTTTGGTCAAATAATGCCCAGAACATTGGCACACATATAAGAAAGATTGGTGTAAGGTTCAGCAGCGCACGTTTACCTTCAGGACTAAATGTTTCCTCTTTAAACTTCTTCCAACCTGAAGGCGCTATATGAACAAACTTGTGCCGCCCCAGCCAGAATACAAATAACGCGATTGCCATTAACACCCCAGGTACACCAAATGCAAGCCACGGTCCATATACTTTCAGGAAAATAGGGGTAAGTAATATACTAAGAGTAGCACCAACATTTATCGAGAAATAGAACCAGTGGAATATCTTTGTGATCAGATGCTTGTTGTTAGCGCCAAACTGATCGCCCACATGCGCAGATACGCAAGGCTTAACTCCTCCTGCTCCAATCGCTATCAGGATGAGGCCAACATAGAGAAAGGGTTTCATGTCCCAAGCGCCCATATCCATCAAAGCCAGGACAGCATGCCCCAGGCAATACCCCAACGAAAGAACAATTATTGTTCGATATTTACCAAGAACAATATCCGAAAGTAGTGCACCAAGAAGTGGGAAGAAATATGCCGCTGCGGTAAATAGGTGATAAACTGTTTTAGCTTGCTCTTCCCCCATGTACGCAGGATCACCCGCTCGATCAAGCAAATGCTTGGTCATGAAGATTACGAGAATCCCTTTCATCCCATAGAACGAGAACCGCTCCGCCAACTCATTGCCGATAATGTACGGGATACCACCTGGCATCCGTTTTGTTAGTTCCGGCGTCTCGCGGTACTTGCTCATATTTGGTTGCTCCTGATGAAAGTAAATGCGAAGCGACAGACTAACAGATCATCTGGGTAAAGTCACAATTTGTCGCAACATTATCCGGACCTTAGTGGTTCTTCTGGCCTGGAGATGTCTCCAGGATCTTAATCTCCAGTGTTTTTGTGCTTGGAGCCAAACATAGCCGGTCTGTACAAACTTGATATGTCACAACTATTTCCGGTTCACCTTCAATGGGGCCAGTCTTTGTTACCTTAACCGGCACAGTGACCGAACCTTCATAAATGCGAATTTCGTCCTGAAATAACTCGCCTTGCGGATACTTTGCTTCAAGCACATACCCACGAGCTGAAACAAGATGAATCTGCAAACCAACTAAGAATTCCTGTCCAGGATTATGCGCATTGATGTGATAGTCATCAGAGATTTCAAACTTTACTAAAAACTCCCCAGGCGTTTCCTCTGAAACATTAACTTCCCGAGCATCAACAATTATCTTTACTACATCAGGAACCGCTGGCGTTACTGTAGCAAGCGCAAGAAGCCTTTGCGGATATTTATCAAGCAATCTCTTCAATGCTACAGTTGCAAGTGCTGAAGAAACAGGATTTTGAGATAATTGACTACTAATACCCCTTAGTAAAGCTACTGCATCATCCAAATATTTTTCATCATTAGTTAGTTCATACAAATCTAACAAGTTAAGAGCCATGACCGAATTGCCACAAGGCACAGCTCCATCATATGTTGATTTACTGCGCACAAATAAATCGCTTTGATCAGATAAAGTATCAAAGTACCCGCCGAGTCTATAATCCCAAAATCTCTCGCGCGCAATTTCCGCAATCTCAGTTGCTTGATCAACAAATCTTTGTTCATCAGTTGCGCGGTGTAGAGATATTAATCCCTTAACTACAAACGCATAATCTTCAAACACCGCATCAATCTTGGCTTGGCCATCTCGATATGTTCGAAGCAATCCACCATCTTCACTGCGCATGGTTTTCAGAACGAAATCCGATGCTCTGCGTGCTGCACTTATATATTTTGCTGCGTTAAGAACTCTCCCGCCATCCGCCAACCCTGCAATCATCAAACCGTTCCACCCTGAGAGTATTTTGTCATCTGTGCCGGGTTGATCTCGTTGATCCCGTACCTTTAGCAAAGCCTTATTAATAGCTTCTAATCGCTCATTAAAACCATTTAGTTCGAGCCCAAGATTCTTTGCAATTTCATCAGGCCTATTTATTAAATGCACTACATTTTTAGAGCCATCCTCTGGATGATGCGGGTCCGTAAAATTGGTTCCCGCTTCAATGCCATAAACTTTCAGCGTAAAATCAATATCATCTTTCATGCCTGCATTTGTCAGTGCTTCACGCACTTCACTTTCCAGCCAAATATAGTTCTGCCCTTCGCGTGCGTTGACTTCTGCATCCTGTGCGCTGAAGAACCCGCCTTGTGAATCTGTCATTTCGCGCAGAACATAATCAAGCGTTTCTCTAACTATTTCTGCGTAATAGGAATCATTGGTACGAGAATATGCTTCCGCATACACAGACGCTAACTGCCCATTGTCATAGGTCATTTTTTCAAAGTGGGGCACCAACCATTTTGGATCAGTGCTATAGCGATGGAATCCGCCCCCGATTTGATCGTACATCCCCCCCATTGCCATTCTGTCCAGTGTGTGGGTTATTGCATTTTTTGCTGAAGGATTATCCCAACCAACAGCCATGAGCAATTCAAGATAGACCGGCATGGGGAACTTATTGCTACGTGGCCCACCATCACCAAAGCCAGCGTTTACCTTGTCATATATACGCATAAGAGTGTCTTGCGCTATCTGCAACTGTTGTTCGCCAATTGGCATTGGCGATGCGGTTGATTTCAATTGAATAGCAATAGCATCTGCCAACCGATTTGCGTCACCGACAATATCATCCCTTCGCGTAATCCATACTTCATTTACTTTTCCAAGCAGATCAATGAAATCTTTCTGCGGAAAATAAGTCCCGCCATAGAACGGCTTGAGATTCTCCGGCTCAAGAAATACCGACATAGGCCAACCACCTCTACCTGTGATTGCCTGCACCGCAGCCATATATATGTCATCTACATCAGGGCGCTCTTCCCTATCAACCTTTATGGCAATGAAGTGCTCATTTAAGACCGTAGCGACTACCTCTGTTTCAAAACTCTCACGCTCCATAACGTGACACCAATAGCATGTTGAATAACCAATGCTTAAAAAGATTGGTTTGTTCTGCTCTCGTGCTGCTTCAAACGCATCCGGTCCCCAGGCATACCAATTCACCGGATTATGTGCATGCTGCAATAAATACGGACTCGTTTCATTTATAAGTCGATTAGTGTGTTTATGCCCCTCAGCCTCTTGCTCAGAAGCATGTGCCTTTACGGACATATTCTCTCCAATCGCCTTGCTATCGTTATCTTGAAAGAAATTCGTTGTAGCTATTGCAGCAAGTGCAGCTATTGTAGCGCTTGCAGCAGCAATATATAACAAAGTGTTGTGGTTAATTGACATAGCTACATGCTAGGCTCAACTAACCCCATCCACAAAAGATTCCTGCTTTATAAAGCTAAGTAAAGCCTAATTTGTACTTCTTTTATAGAATTCGCTGCGCCTTGGGGTATGACCCGAGTACCGTTAGAGATACGCAATGGGTACGGGCCTCTTTAATCGCTGTGGCCATATTCGAATTACTTAAATGAGCATCGCAATCAATAAAAAACGTGTATTCCCAATTAGTTCGTCCGCTGGGTCTTTTATCTATGTGGCTCAGGTTGATATCCGCATCACGAAACACGCCTAGCACATCCACTAATGCTCCGGGTTTATGTGCTGTTACAAACATAATAGTTGTCTTATCATCTTTGCTCGGCTGCGCTTCTTCTTTAGCGATGATTAAGAATCTCGTGACATTGTTGGGCTTATCTTCTATATGGCCAAACAACGGCTTTACGCCATAGATCTTACCCGCCAATTCCGAACCGATCGCAGCCGCATTTGATTCATCCGCAGCATGTCGAACCGCAGCAGATGAACTGGCCATGGGAATTAACTCAGCTTCTGGATAATGCTTTGATAGCCAATTCCTGCACTGACTGAATATCTGTGGCTTGGAGTAAATGCGTTTTATCTCATTGGGCTGACAATTACCAAGCAATGTTTGGGATACATCAATCAGCGCTTCAGCATAAACGTTTACATCATATTTCTGAAACGCATCAAGAGTATCTGTGATACCGCCACCAATGGAATTTTCATAGGGAACGAGTCCGTAGTTACAACGCTTGGCAGCAACTTCCTCGAAAACGTGCTCGATCTCGTGAAGATCATCCCATTCCACGGATGAGCCAAAGTGGCGGACGGCTGCCAAGTGGCTAAAAGATCCGGCCGGCCCCAAATATCCCACACGCAAAGGAAGCTCCAGGCTGAAACTCCCCGACATTAACTCACGGTATATTGCCTCGATTGTTCGATCCTTAAGTGGCCCAGGATTATTCGCCAAAGCTTTAGCTAAGACTTCCTGCTCACGATGCGGAGCATAGATAGGAGCACCCGAGCCACGCTTGGCCTTGCCGATTTCTACTACCACCTGAGCCCGCTCACTTAAAGTCTGTACTAAACGCTTGTCTATCTCATCTATTTTCTTGCGAAATTCAGCCAATTCAGCCTGGGATGGGGCTGTGGGGCTATCGGAGGTCGGTTTGTTGTTTGGCGTATCGTCTGGTGACATCGATTAAGCTTCCGCATTGTGTTACGTGTAAAATCGACCGAGCATAGCCTCAGATCGAATATCCAACGGCTAAATCCGAAAAAGTAATGTAAAAAGCCGAGAATATACCTATGGAGCAGGTCGACAACATAGCCCAGGCCATTAACGATATGCCCACCGCCGGAATGATTCCGGTGGTATTGGCACTGATCACTGGTTTGTTGCTGTGGGCGGCCGGCAGAAAAATTCTGCTGTATGCATTTGCGGTTATAGGCCTGATTATTGGCGTCGCTGCCGGATGGGTGATTGGTGAGCTGATTGGGCTTGAGGGGATGGAAATTTGGATCCCAACAATAGTGGGAGGCGCGATTTTTGCCTGTATTGCTGCTCTTGCATCTAGATTGGTCATCGCATTGGCATTGGCGCTGACTTTGGGAATCGCTGCTCCACTGGCGACTATGACCATCTCTCAAATGGCAGATACGGCTGATTCTGGGCAAGAAAGCTCTCCTCCTATTACGGATGCGGAGCTTGAGACTCTGCCACTTCCAGATGAAGTAGCTGATTGGCTAAAAAACTATAATCCTGATAACAATTCCAAGACACCATCACCCGCAGATGAAGATGCTGAAAAACCGCCTGATGAGCCTTTTACAGCTGATTTGCCAATGGAACTTGGCGCAGCAGCTTTGGGCGAAAAACTTGAAATCCCAGAGGAAGCTCAGCTTTATGTAGATCACATCAAACATATTGCTAATCAGCTCATAACCAGCGTTGAAACAAACTGGGAAAACACACCTTCTACTTCCAGGTCTGTGGTAGTTGGTTCAGGCATTGTCGGATTGTTGCTTGGGATGCTTTTGGGAGTGTTGGCCAAAAATTTCAGCACCGTTGTAGTCACAGCATTTGGCGGATCTCTATTGTGGCTGGGCTGTGCCTGGACGCTTGCAAACCACCTAGGCGTACCTGAGGGGCCATGGATGCCGGGCTCATCAGCTAGTTGGTTGATGTGGTGGATGGTCACAGCAGTTATCGGCCTTGCTATTCAGTGGACAATGCACCGCAAGCGCGCCGATAAGTCCGCCGACTAATACCACAATTACTACCAGTCTTAGAAGACAAACTGTCAAAGTTGCCTGTTGAAAGTCCGGGGCGCGTGCCCAGTGTATCAAGGCAAGTCTTCACCAACTGGATAAAACACAGGTAGAGATATTTCATGCTAAATCTTCCTTTACTTCTCGCACAAACTACAAATACAACAGCAGATGGTTCAGGACCAATGGCAATTGCTAACGAAGCAGTTAGTCGTCTGGATATTCTTAACCACCCCGATGAATTGCTGAGCGCATTAGCAAACCTGCACGTTGTGTGGGCATCAGTATTTGTTGTTGTAGGATTGCTTTGTGTAATTAATGGATACAAGTGGCACAAAGGCGTTGTAATCATCTGCGCACTTCTTGCCGGCTTAGGACTTGGTAATTTGCTAAGCAAACAAATGGGTGACTCGTGGATCGTGGTTGCCGTATTGGGACTACTTTGTGCCATTGTTGCGGCGCCAATGTTGCGCTTTGCAGTTGCGATCTTTGGTGGCTTAACCGGCGCATTTATTGGCGCAAACCTGTGGACTGCGTTTACCACCTCGCCAGATTCGCATCTAGCCGGTGCAGCCATGGGCTTTATTGCCATGGGCCTTGCTACGTTTCTAATTTTCCGAATTGTCGTGGTTACGTTTACTTCAATTGGTGGAGCAGCCATGGTTGTGCTGGGCTCCATTACTTTGATGATGCATGTGCCTGCGTGGAAGGATTCTGTTCAAAGTAACTTAGCTGCCAACCAACTTCTTATTCCCTTGCTAGTTAGTGCAGCCGCTATCATGGGTATTGTTCTTCAACAATCGAAGATACGCCGAGCCGATCGCGAAGAAGAGGCCGCGGCAGCGTAGGGGAGGGGTGAGTCTTGAGCCATGCGCCATAAAGCCGTCCCGATGGAATCGGGACCGGTCGCATCTTGGCATGGGCCAACTCAGGCGTATCGGTGTAGAGCATCTACCAGTCGTAGGGTCTGCTGTGCGGCCCATTCCGAGGGAATAAGAAGCAAAATAAGCAGCTATACCAGTACAAATAGAAAAGAATGTAGCCGCTCCCCTTTTCTTTAGTCGGGGTTAAACGGTTTTTGTGGCGCATCCATATTGCCAAGATGGGACGCTGCGCGTCTCCCGCTAAACTTGGTTTTGGGGTTGCGCGTGAACCCCTCACTCCTCAGGAGATTGCGTTGCGGAATGTTGTCCATGATTGGTATTCTTCGCCGGTGAAGGTTTCCAATGCTGATACATCCTCTTGCAGCGATTGGGCCAGGCGGCGTTCGAGCGGTTGCATAAGCTTGGGCGTGGTCAGTCGCAGGCCGGCAAAGGGAATGCGCGACTTGAGTCGGCGCAGCAATGGAATGCCATCGAGCACATCACCTAATACCGAGTTGCGGCGAAGTTTGGCGGTTTGGTGCAGAACTTTTTCGAATGTTCTTGACGTGAAACTGTCGTCTACGTCCAGGAATCGGAATGCTCGCTCAAGCGTTGCTGCGCGTTGATCTGCCAGTGCTTCAGAGGTGAGTACGAGTATTTGCGACTTATCGAAAAACTCCAGGTATTGACGCAACTGCATAAAGTATCGGCTGCCATTGACGTAGTGATTGCTGTTAAGATTCTTCAGAGCCTCGTCGAGCGATCTCTTTTCACGACCTTGCGCTACATTGTGGGAATAGTGCGAGAGGATTCGACGAATTGGATCACGGACGAGATAAATGATCTTTGCTGATGGGTTGAAGGAAGCTATATTGTGCGGTACATTCGGCACGCCGGGATGTTGCGAATAACCTGCGGATGTATCTCCCAGCAGTTTGGAATGATCGGAAAACAAGGTTTGATACCATGCAGGGCCTTTATCCCAGGCATGGCGTGGCGAGAAGAAGTTAACGTCTTTTTGCCTGGACATGCAAATCTCGGGATGTTCATCGAGATATGAATGAAAGCTGGTGGTGCCGGCTTTCATAGCGCCTATCACGACGAAATCTGGTAGATTCCGCCGCGATTCGCCTAAGCCCGAGGTTTGGGGGTATGTGTCTGTTGTCATGACTATCGCATCCACTTATTTGCCAGTAACACAGTACGCCGGCGCCAGTTTAGCTTGGTGATCTTGCCCCCGCTGATATGATCGAGTATCTCGCTCACCGGGCGGAACCATCCGTTGCGCTTGGAAAGAGAAGTAAGGCATTGCGCGACTTCCTTGTTGACCTGGCCGGAGCTGTCTATGAACTGATTGGTTCCGAAATGCGTGTATACGATAGCCAGTCCGCCTTCTTGTTCCAGTCGTTGCTGGTTCTCATCATTGAGCAGCTCAATAAACTTAACTGCATTGGCACCGTCAGATGAGGAAAACCACGACCGAACAAACGGACGCTGTGGATCGGTGTAGGGCATGAACGGATCACACTTCAGCGTATTTAGTTGACTAAACACTATGTCTCTCACATAACGGATTTTAGATTGTGCCAAATCACCCCAGAAGTATGGGCTATTGTTGTCGTGGCCGAAGCTGTCGGATGGTTGACCGCGATAGAGTCGTAATCTTCTGCGAAATCGTGATAGCTTGGCGCGACCCCAATAGAGATTGTCAAGGTTGTGAGCGTGGTTGATATGAACTGATGGGTAGTCGCCTAGAACTTCGCGGAAGCGCTCGATTCCAGCTTGAATGATTTTTCGCTTTGAACTGCAGCCGCGCACACAATGCAAGGCGATCTCGAAACCCTTAGACTGGAGTTCGAGTATAAACTGGCGGTAGGTCTCGTCCTCAAGTGTCTGGGCGGATTCATAATGTTCGTTTGGATCAGTGGGATACACCCACAGTGTTTTGGTACACCATAATCCCAGATCTCCCAATAAATCGTAAATCGGTTTGACGCGCTGCACCGTTGCGTGATCAGTATCGTCACAAATGGTAAACGCAAATCGCTTGTTCTCGGGCCAGGCTGGTGTGTTCTCCATTACTTTCAAAGGTATTGGTCCGCCAAAGTTTAGCTACGTCTGAGTTATCGCGACTCGTGGGGAGTATTGTATCAACCAGTAGTATTCGTGTAGTGCATCTGGCTGTCACCGCTACAAAAATAAAAACCCATGGATTGCTATCCATGGGCGTCGGGGGGTTTATTCTTTAGTATAACCAAGTGCCTTCTTTACTCACACGGACCCCAGTTGGCGAAAAGTATGAGTAAGTCGACTGTGTTGACAGTTCCATCACCATCAAAGTCCGCAGATCCGGGGGTTCCCCATTGGGCGAAGAGTGCTAATAGATCGCCGGTGTCAACGGAGCCGGAGCCATCAAGATCGGAAGGGCAGTAGTTGAAGTCGCATTGGTTCAACAGGACGCTCATGTTGTCGCTACTCCCATTGACCACGGCAAGATCAGGAACGGCATCGCCGTCAAGGTCACCTATCGCGACTGATATCGGAAAACTACCAACGCCATGTGTGACGCCTGCAGCAAATGTACCGTCGCCGTTGCCTATCATCACGCTCACATAGCCCTCTATTGAGTTGTGGGCTACGACTAGATCCGGGATCCCGTCACCGTTGAGGTCGCTAATTGCGGCTCTAACTACGTCACTCACGATATAGGTGACGTCGATAGCGAAGGTGCCGTCACCGATGCCTATTAGAACGCTTATGTCTTCACTGACGAGGTTTGCTACGACGAGGTCGAGGACACCGTCGCCATCGAGGTCGGCGATCGCGACTGATAACGGCGTGCTACCCACTCCATATGAGACTTGGGGGGCGAATGTGCCATCGCCGTTGCCAATCAGCACGCTCACGTCATTGTTATCGAAGTTTGGTACGACGAGATCGAGGATGTTGTCACCGTCGAGGTCTCTGATAGCGACATAGATCGGGCTATTCGCTTCATAGGTGACTTG
The DNA here is from genome assembly GCA_022574595.1 of Planctomycetota bacterium. GTDB lineage: Bacteria > Planctomycetota > Phycisphaerae > Phycisphaerales > SM1A02 > JACZRS01. Next base: position 139,405 of record JACZRS010000009.1, read on the forward strand.
GGAGTCGAATGTACCGTTGCCGTTGCCTATCAGCACGCTCACGCTATGATCTTGGGCGTTGGCAACGGCAAGGTCGGGCACACCATCGCCGTCGAGGTCGTCGCTCGCGACTGACCACGGGGATCTACCAACATTATAGGCAACTTGGGAGGCGAATGTGCCGTCGCCGTTGCCTATCAGCACGCTCACGTTAAAGGTAAATCGGTTAGCCGTGACGAGGTCAAGTATGCCGTCACCGTCGAAATCAAGGGTTGCGATGGAATGTGGGCCGCCGCCCACATCATATGTAACTTGGTCGGCGAATGTGCCGTCGCCGTTGCCCATTAGCACACTGAGGTTGTTGGTGGCATTATTTGCTATTACGAGGTCGGGAACGCTGTCATTGTCGAAGTCGCCTATCGCAACTGACCACGGGCCAATACCCACATCATACGTGGGGTTAACATCCAAAAACATTTCGCCTGGGTCACATTGCCCGGCGACGTTTGTGCACAGACTTAATAAGCCCAACACACCAACGCTAATTGGAGCCATGATTTTACGTGCCACCATGTGTCTTGCATTTTCAACATTTTGGATCATCGAGATTATTCTCCGTAAGAGTTTTATCGCTGATATCACACGTTCTGACCATCTTAACTAGTACATTGTGTAATGTTCACCCACACAACCCCCAATTTGCGAAGAGTATTAGTAAATCCACTGTATTAACAGTGCCATCACCATCAAAGTCCGCAGTTCCGTCTGTTCCCCATTGAGCGAAGAGTTCTAGTAGGTCGCCGGTATCGACGGATCCGGAGCCATCAAGATCCCATGTGCAGCAATCGGATGTTCCAACTTGGAATTCGTAGGCTCCCATATCCACGATCGGGCAGGGGCCTTGCCCTGTATCCGGTGTGTTGGGATCATTGAGGAAACGCGGATTGCCATCAAGATCAATGTCGATATCTTCTGGAACCGCTGAACTATCCGCTGCGTCTATACAAGGTGAGTTTGCCAATAGGCTATAATCACCATTTACCGGATCAACGAACATGGGATCTAAATCTATGTTGTTTGAGCCCTTGCCAGTCCATCCGCCTTGAAAATCGCTATGGTTCACTGTCGTAACACCGCTGCCCGCGTCTACAATTGGCTCAAGTCCGTTATCCCACAAAATACAATTAGTCAGAATACCAGCGCCTCCAAGGCTATGGGCTGCCCCACCAAGTCTCGTTGCACTATTTCCAACAATCGTACAGTCTATATAACTTGTAGTACCTAATAAGCTACTTCCACCCCCGAAATCTGCGGAATTACTAACTACCAAACAATTGACGAATTCACTGCCGCTACCTTGTACATGGACAGCGCCGCCAAAGCCTCCTAACAATCCACCGGCAGAATTACCACGAAAATCACAATTAAAAACTTTGCCTTCTGATCCAATTAGCACCAAGCCTGCACCCAAGGCAGCGAAGGATTCGTTCGGGTTATTAACAGAGTTATTCGTAAATGTGCAGTTTAGGATCTGCATAATACCATTCGCAGGGAAAATCCCAATACCGCCTCCGCCCAAAGCTTGAACAGACGGGCCATTCACCATATTACCTTCAAATGCGCAATTCGTAATTATCACACCGTCCTCAAACGATCCCAAGAACTCTAAGCCACCTCCAACATTTGTGGCGGAATTTCCAATGAAGTTGCAGCCACTGATTGTGGGTGCGCCGAAGCTATCAAATCTGAATGCTGCTCCACCTCCATCGGCAGGGTTACCATCACCTGCTTTATTGTTTAGGAATGTGCTGTTTATTATTACCGGGCTGCCATCTAGTGAATAGAGGCCGCCACCAAGTAAGTTACAGAAATTCGTTTCAAATTTGCATTGGATAATCGTTGCATCAGTCGGGGAAGCATAGAAGCCCCCGCCGCGCTCGTTTTGACCTTCTCCATTGGCATTACCTGCTGTGATTGTGAATCCTTCGAGTAATGTCGTGTTATCAGTATCACTTCCCATCGTAACATGATAACTGTTCTCATCGTTATTAACGAAATCTGGCTCATCGTTGCCGAGTAGATCGCCGGAAAGGATAGTTTCGTAAAGTTCAATATCCCGGGTATTGGGGTCTTTAGCGCCAAGGCCTGCATAGCCACCCATCAGCGCCACACCATTTAGCAAGTGGAAAGTTGCTTCTCTATTACCCGTACCATCGGGATTTGCTTCATCACGATCGGGTTGATAAGTTCCCTGTGCGACATGAATCTCACTGATACCACCGCCCGCTGCATCTGTAAGTGCATCTTGTAAGAATCGATATGCAGTATCCCAGATTGCGCCATCGCCAGCTGCTGGGGCATCATCATCTACATACAAAGTGCCGCCTGCGGTTGCTTGAGATGCTATTGCAAACATCATAAATAGTGCGATAGTGAGAATTGAGATATTATTTGTGAGTTTAGACATGCTTGCCACTCCATTCGCTAGTTTGGGTCACATACATTTAATTATCTCAATGTGCCAATTTAAGTCAACCCTTTAATAAATATAAATATAGTGGTTCAACCACGGCTAACGCTCCCCTTTAGGTCGTGGCTAAACACGACTCATAGCGCAGTCATTATCCCTTTTTCTTACAAATGCATTGATTCCATCTATGAATAACCCAATGGATTGCTATCCATTGACGTCGGGAGGATAAAAAAACCCATGAATTTTATCCATGGGCGTCGGGTCAGATTGTTAACTAACTTTTACCGCTCGTTTATGGGAACATATGGTGCTTTGTGTGGGCCTGTGTATTCGCACCTTGGACGGATGAGTTTGTTGCCTTCCAAATATTCAATGCAGTGGCCGACCCAGCCGGCGTTGCGGGCTAAGACGAACATTGGTGTGAACAAATCAATATCCAAACCGATGGCGTAATACGAAGTCGCAGAATAAAAATCAACGTTGGGGTATATGCCTTTGGAGCCTACCGCTTCATCCATGATTTCTTCTATGCGGCTACTCATTTCGTAGAGCTTCTGGTTGCCGGTATCTTCTGCGAGTTGCTTGGCGAATGTCTTTAAGTAGGTCGCTCGTGGGTCGTAAGCTTTGTAAACACGATGGCCGAACCCCATGATTCGTTCTTTGCGCTCGAGTTTGCCCTTTACCCAATCTTCGACTTCGCTGACATCGTTCAGCTCTTTTAGGGTGTGCATTACCGCTTCATTTGCTCCGCCATGCAGCGGGCCTTTTAGCGTTCCAACTGCTGTGGTAACCGCAGAATACATATCGCTTAGAGTTGAGATAGTTACCAATGATGCGAATGTTGAAGCATTAAAGCCATGGTCTGCATGAAGGATCAAACAAACATCAAGCGCTTTTGCCATGGTATCGGTTGGCTTTTCACCATTAAGCATTGTTAAAAATGCAGTAGCCATATCCATGGATTTATCAGGCTTAATAAAATCCAAACCCTTGCGATGCCGATCAAAGTTAGCGATCAAAGCTGGCGTTTTCGCAAGAATGCGAATGCCTTTTCGGGTGTTGGCTTCGGGCGAGTGAACATCAGCTTCCGGGTCATGCAAGGCTAATGCAGAAATCAGAGTTCGAATCGCATGCATAGGAGAAGCGGTTTTCGGTAAATTGCCGATGAGATCCCACATGGGCTCAGGTAATTCGTATTCAGCTCGGATCTGTTGGCTAAAGGTTTCGAGTTCACTTTTAGTAGGTAAACGCAAATGCCAAAGGAGATAGACAGTTTCTTCGAAGGTGGAATTACGCGCCAGGTCATCGATATCTATGCCTACGTATTCCAAAACGCCCTTCTCGCCGTCGATATACGACATGGCAGATTCTGCGGCGATCGTGCTGGCAAGACCTTTATCAATCATGGGCTTTGAAGCAGTAGCAGTCATGGCGAACCCCCTCAATAGTGAATTAGGCTACAAGAATCCATCGAATGCGGCTGCAAACGTTGCTGCCAATACAATTTCCGGGACTTTGGCCTTCAAGGATTATTACTTGAAAGAGGCTTCCACCTCGTTTGATACTAGGGACTATAACTGAGCTTCGCAATCAGCCCAGCTACTAAATGGATCGACCTCAGCACTATGATTCTTCAAGGAAGACTACTTACGGACCCTTTTCAAGCACCATCTTTAGGATGGGTGCGGGTCGGGCAAGGACGAATCATGGATATCGGGCGAGGCGAGCCACCTCAGCAGCCCGATGCTGGGGATATTGATTGGCTAATTTGTCCAGGTTTTATCGACGCTCATTTGCACCTATCTCAGATAGACTCGATTGGCCATGACGGGCTGGCATTGATGGATTGGCTGGAACGGGTTATCTACCCCGCTGAATCTCGATGGGCAGATGCCACATTTGCCGGCGAAATGGCTATTAGAGCCCATAAGAGAATGCTGCGATCTGGCACTACTGGCTACGCAGGCTATCTGACTAGCCACATAAATGCAGCAGTTGCCCTGCTTAAGGCTTCGCATGAGATCCCTCTTAGAGCCATAGCTGGTCAGGTATTGATGGATCGTAATGCACCCAGTGAATTGCTCAGCCATGAGCTGGCGAAACTAGCCAAGTCCGAACGCGGGCGAGCTGAACTAAGTGTTAATCCACGCTTTGCCATTTGTTGTAGTGATGAAATGCTTGATACTGCAAAGGGAAGAGCAGCAAGCAGAGATAACGCATTCATCCAAACGCATCTTGCTGAATCTAAAAAGGAATGTGAGACGGTTGCGGAGCTTTTTCCAAATGATGCGAACTACACCGAAGTTTACGATCGGCATGGGCTTTTAACTGAGAGAACACTACTAGCACATTGTCTGCAGCTTGACGATGCGCAGTGGCAATTGATCGCCAAGCGGCAATGCGTTGTAGTTCACTGCCCCACTGCCAACGCTTTTCTAAATAGTGGCGTTTTTGATCTTAAAGCTGCTAAATCTTTTGGAGTACGGTTAGCGCTCGGATCAGATGTCGCAGCCGGTCCGGAATTTGCAATGCCAATTGTTGCAAGGTCGATGATAGAAACAGCAAAGATGCGCGCTGATGACATAGATCCCGATGCTTATATCCCTTCGCCGGCTGAGGCTTGGGAAATGATAACGCGCGGAAATGCTAATGCACTTGGCTGGTCGGATTCCGGACGAATCGAAGTTGGCGCGTTTGCGGACTTATTATTACTTAAACTACCATTTGAAATTGATGAACATTTAATCGAACAATTGATATATACATGGGATGATAATTACATCAAGAACCGCGTACTGAATGGCAAACTCGTGGTTGATGAAGACTCGGCTAACACTAACGCTTGACAGTGGGTTAAACCCACTGGCTAAACAGGAAATTTATGCTGATACCGTTAAGAACAGATCGACCGCCTAAACGAAGGCCCATAGTGACTGAGGCGCTGATCGTTATTAATTTGCTGATTTATCTAATAGGCGTTAGCGGTTCGTTTTTAGATAAATTCGATGCAGATGCTGTGGTTGCCTTCGGCCACTATGTGCCTCGTGACTTCAAATTCTGGCAGTTATTTACCTATCAATTCATACATGATCCCAACGGGATTTCACACATCGCTTTTAACATGCTCTTTCTTTGGGTATTCGGGGCAGCAGTTGAAGACCGCTTAAGCAGACCCGGCTTTCTAGCGTTTTATTTAATGGGAGGGATGGTGGCTGGTATAGCGCACGGTATAGCGTCACAAAATCCAGTAATTGGCGCAAGCGGATCAATCGCCGCAGTAACCGGTGCGTTTTTAGCGCTATTCCCACGCAGCAGAATTCAGATACTATTTTTCTTTTTCATCATTGGGTTGTATTACATACCGAGTTTGTGGTTCATCGGCTTCTATTTCTTTATAGATGTAGCTCGCCAAATATTTTCAAGTTCTAAAAGCGACGTTGCGTACATGGCCCATATTGCTGGGTATTTTTATGGTTTTGCCGTCGGCTTTACCCTGCTTGCAACAAAAATCATAAAGCACGAAGAGTTTGATGTGTTTTATTTGTTCAAGCAGGCCAAGCGGCGCAAAGCTTTCCGCAGCGCATCCAAACAAAAACCTGCGGGAATGTGGTCTTCCGCTCAGGCGGATACAAGTAAACGCCTTGAAAAAACTAGCGCAATGGCTAAACCGCAAAGTGAGATTGATAAGCGCCAACTTGAGCAGCGCCGCGAAATCGGTAGCCTCATTGCTGCTCACGATCTATCAGAAGCTGCAAGTAAGTATCAACTGCTTCTAAAAGATTCGCCTGATGCCACACTAAACGAATCGCATCAATTAGATGTTGCCAACAAGCTTTATGAACAAGGCGAATCTGAAGATGCTGCACAAGCATACGAATTATTTTTGGCTCGCTATAGATCATCACACAAAGCTAATGAGGTACGATTACTTCTGGGCCTTCTCTATATACGAAAACTAAATAAGCCTCAGCAAGCTAAGGAACTTATTGAAAAGGCCAAAGACGCCTTACACAATAAGGATCATACTGAACTGGCGGATCAACTTCTTAGCGAGCTTGAATCGTGAGCTCCCGAACAACGCGAATAAAGATCTGTGGGATAACCTCTATTGAGATAGCTAATGTAGCTACCAATGCTGGTGCGGACATAATTGGGTTAATGGTTAATGTCCCAGCATCACCTCGAAACTTAAGTATTGAAAAAGCCCAGGAAATCGCCAAAGCGCTGCCTCCACAAACTATGGTTGTTGTAGTAATGCAAAATGAATCAGCACAAATTGCCGAGCAAATTCCCAGCACTTGGGTGCAGCTACATGGCGATGAAGATGAGCAGACAGTAGCTGAGTTTGCAAAGACCAAGCATGTGATTAAGGGTTTTCGTTTTGATATTGAGCAAGTTAAGCGATGGAATGCGGATCCTCACATAGATGTTCTGCTCATTGATGGATCATCTGGAGGTAAGGGTGAATCATTTGATCACCAGCAGCTTGCACAGATGATGCCGACTATTGAAAAACCTATTATCCTCGCCGGTGGCCTAAATACGGAGAATGTTGGCGACGCGATTCGAACAGTTCGCCCGTTTTGTGTTGATGTATCAAGTGCAGTAGAAACAGCGCCGGGCGAAAAAGATCCAGCACTAATTCATGCGTTTTGTGAAGCAGTTATCAAAGCGGATAATGAAGTTTATCGGGATTAATGGTGATAATTAAACTGGCGTTTTTTGCTTGCTTACTAAAGTAATTCCTTCGATCCGCAATTTCTTATCCACAGCTTTGGTCATATCCCAAAGGGTAAGTGCTGCAATACTCACCGCTGTCAGTGCTTCCATCTCCACGCCGGTCTTAGCAGTTGTTGATACCGTTGCTGTGACTTTAATCCGTTGCGGATCTGTGCGGCTAAAATCTATTGCCACAGAATCAAGCGGTAACTGATGGCAAAGGGGAATCAATGATTCACATCGTTTAGCAGCTTGGATACCCGCAATGCGAGCCACGGCTAAAGCTTCACCTTTAGGCATATCGCCTGATTCGACCATATCCAAGGTTTCAGCAGCAGCACAGAAAAAACCCTCCGCAATAGCCTCACGCCTCATGGGATCTTTGCTGCCAACATCTACCATTGATGCTCGGCCATGTTCATCCAGGTGTGTTAATTCGCCGCTCATCGATAGATTGCCTCCCGATGCTACAACTGCAAAGCAATAAAAGATCTATTGAGAATACTAGATGTTAGTGATGGTATGCAGTTTGATTTGCCCAAGGATCTATTATGTTGTTATGGTATCGCTTAATAGAACTTATGGAGGCCGCTGACAATGCGAATTTTAACTATCTCTTTCTGTTGTGTGATTTGTGCGTTATTGCTTGCTTCATGTGATAAGGCAACAACGCCAATCACAAATGCGCAGGAAACACCCGCTCAGCCAACAAGCCAGCCAGCACTTGCAGCTGAATTAGATACATCTTCTGCGCCACTCGCGTGGGCTCCCTCGGATGATCCGACAATTGCGCGATTCCTTAATTATGTTGCGCCTAAATCAGCAAGCTGGATCGAGCATCCACCATCGGGTATGGGGCGAATTGCCAACTACACAATCCCCGGCCGAGATGGTAACGAGGCTGCCCATATTGTTGCTCATTACTTTGGACAAGGCCAAGGTGGAACGGTTGAGGGGAATATCGCACGTTGGCAAAGTCAATTTCAAGTCGATGATGATGGATCCTTACCAGAGCCGATCGTAAACCGATTTGAGGTAAATTCACTTGCAGTTACAATGATCGAACTGTCAGGTCAATGGAAAGAAAGGGGAACTCTTACGTTTAAGCCAGATCAGATTTTTTTAGCTGCGATTATTGAATTGCCCCAAGGCAATCTCTTTATCAGACTAGTGGGCCAATCAGCTACGGTTAAAGCCAACGAAGAAGATTACTTAGCGATGATACGGGGTATTCACGTAGCCGATCAGGATTAATAGTTGGAATTTATTACCAAGCGTAGCGCTCTTCAGTCCAAGGATTGCCGTGCATGTGATAACCGTTTAATTCCCAAAAGCCCGGGCTATCCGTTGCGCGCAGCTCGATGCCTGTGATCCATTTCGCACCTTTCCAGAAATATAGCTGTGGCACGATTCCCCTAACAGGATATCCGTGATCTTTTTCCAATGGCTCACCATCATGAAGATATGCAAGAACACAATCGTCTTGCGTGAACTCATCGAGTGGAACGTTAACCGTAAAATCATCGTTAGGCTCAGAAGCTGCGTGCTGCATCACAAACTTTGCATCACTAGTCGGTTTGGCAAGATCAATTAGAATTTTAGTTGGTATACCTCTAAACACGTTATCCAAACGCGACCAGTGTGTAACACAGTGAATATCGCATTTAACATCAATTTGAGGTAGCTGCAAAAACTCTTCCCAGTTAAGGGTATAAGGATTCTCGCACAGCCCAAAAACGCGCAGCTCCCACGTAGCAATTTCAATGTGTGGAGCCGCACCAAAGTGAAGTACAGGCCACTTCTTGGTCAATGCTTGTCCGGGTGGTGTGCGCATTGCGGGATTACCTCCGCCACGCAAGGTATCAGGGCTTATAATTAACGGCACGTTGGTTTTTGTGATAACACTGCTCATAATGCTAATTTCAACCCTACGGATTGCTATCCGCAGGCGTCTGATATTTATTGAATCTGCTCAAACTCCATAGCGCTTTGAACATAAAAATTCACCATCTGCCCAACTGCGAATTGCAGCGCTTGCTGCCCCTCATAAACCTCGACCCACATGGGCAAAGATACATCAACAAGCAGACGATTCTTTGATTCATCAACCGCTAGCACTAAGCCGCTTACTATTCTCGGCTCACCCCAAACTGGCTCGATAAACTTCCCGCCAGCCTTAGCGCTATGCATTTGCATTGCCTTTGCGTGAATAATTCCCTTAATTCTCTTGCCTGGCTCAGCAGTAATGCTTGTGCCATTACTCGAGGTTGCTAACTGCAATTTATAATTTGTACCCGGCACTTTAAGCACTAACCTATCGTCAGTTATTTCCTCAAGTACAAAACGTGCGATCTCGTTTGCTTGAACTTTGGTAGTCAATTAATTACTTCCTTAGTAAATCATCTTTAAATCAAAATTATGAATCACCTGGATCAACAGGCACTACGGGTTGTGATGCAGGGGGCTCTTTTTGGGAATCTTCATTCATTAAGTTTTTGCCAAATTCTGTATTTCTAACTTTGTCTTCAAACACAGCACCCGCAGCTCCGCGCAAATGCTTGTCCATGAAGTGCGAAATCATCGTTAGGGTATCAGCATCATTTATCATGTGCCCAGAATTATCTTTAACAAAGAAACGAGCCTTTACGCCGGCTTCTTTTAGAGCCTTATTAAACTTTATCGCATGTTCAATAGGCACGATCTTATCATCCACACCGTGAATTATAAGAATCGGCGGGTCTTCGCTATCAATGTAAGTTAGTGGACTAGCTGCCTCTGCATTCTTTTCGTATGTTTCCTTGTCCGTGCCTAACCATGCTGCAAGAGTGCGTTTGCGGGTCTCCTCATTGAATGCAAGAAAATCAATCGGTCCAGAAACATCTACAACACACTTAACAGCTGAACTTTCGCTCTTGGGCGCAAGATTGCCTTCGAAAGCTCTGTCATTGCTGGATACGGCTAATAGCGCGCTAAGGTGTCCGCCTGCTGAGTGGCCAAAGACACCGATGCGATTCGAATCAATTCCTAAATCCTTGGAATTTGCGCGTAAGAATCTAATCGCAGCCTTGCAATCATAAATCGCAGCAGGAAATGGCGCGACATCTGACAAGCGATAATCGATTGATACCGCAAAATATTTGCCTTGTGCAAATAACTTAATTAATTCTAATCCATCCGACTTGGAACCCGTCTTGTATCCGCCACCATGAATGTACACAACAACTGGCAATGGTTTGCCATTTGTTGTTTTGGGAAACGCAACATCAAGTTTTAAGCCAATTGATTCTCCATCTTTACCTTGTGCTGTAGAGTAGACAATATCCCGCAATACCATGATCGAATCATCATCTTCATTTTCAACGGGAGTTTCGGGTTTCTCTACAACCTTTGGGCGCCGACCACCACTGGCTGTCATTTTCCCAGCTTCAGATCCCGGCGGCTTACGCTGCGCCATGGCATCGACTGATACCAAACCCAACACTGATAATAAAACTATTGCGTATGCTGATCGTTTCACTATAAACTCCTTCACCATTCTAATTAGCTGTTTCAATCTTCTCTATTATCTGCGGCCTGGGTAGGCCAAGAAAATTAGCGAGCATTATTGGTCCCTCAACCGTTAAGAAACTCTCAGGATGGAATTGTACACCATCTAATGGCGAAATTGCAGAATTAATATTTTTTAGCCTTAGCCCCATTATCTCATCGCGGTCTGTCCAGGCACTGATCTCAAATTCATCGCTAATGGTATCTCGATCAACGATTAGCGAGTGATATCGGGTTGCGGTAAATGGATTGCTTAGCCCCTCGAAGATCCCTCGCCCATCATGATATATCTGTGATGTTTTTCCATGCATCAGAATATCGTGGCGATGGACAGTCATGCCGTGGACATCGGCTATTGCTTGATGGCCCAGGCAAACGCCAAGTATGGGAATGCGACCTCGGAAATATTCTATTAACTCTGGACAAATACCAGAATCTTTTGGCGTGCAAGGCCCGGGTGAAAGTAATAAATGAGTTGGATTTAGCACATCAGCTTCTTTAGCTGTGATCTTGTCATTACGCACAACCTTCATTTCAAGCTTGGGATCTAACTCACCAATTCGCTGCACAAGGTTGTAAGTAAACGAATCGTAATTATCAATAAGTAGGAGCATGGGGGAGAAGTCTGGGAGAAGGCAATAGGCACTTGGCACTTGGCACTTGTTAAGAACATAACCCCGACGCCTATGGATAGCAATCCATAGGGTTCTTAATAAATGGCAACAAGGCATCAAGGCATCAAGGCAACATGGCATCATGGCAGCGTGGCATCGTGAACTACCCGTTTAGCGAGCGGGCTTGACCCGCTGCCCGCTGCGTTATGGAAGAATGCACGATACTGCCTTAATACTGGATAAAGCCATCGTTATTCTGCTTGTTAAGGGGTTGACGCGAAATATAAAAAGCGGGATAATATGTGGCAACTGACCCAAACTCGCAAAAAGAGGGGCAGACATGCCCAAACTCACAAATAAAATCTCAACACTCGCTATCGCTATGTTTATGATGTTTGCAATAACATCAAACGCAACCGCAGGCGGTACTTTGTATGTTGATGATGATGCTTCGGCAGGCGGGGATGGTACAAGCTGGGATACCGCATATCGGTTTTTACAAGATGCACTTACTGATGCATCAGGCGGCGGCATAAGTGAGATTCATGTTGGGCAAGGCGTCTACAAGCCCGACCGTGATGAAGCAAACCCTGTTGGTACGGGGATTAGGGAAGTAACTTTCCACTTACTAAACGGAGTAGCTTTGATGGGTGGTTATGCAGGCATTGGTGCGAAAGACCACGATGCACGGGATATTGAGTTATATGAAACAATCCTATCAGGCGATCTGTCCGGCAATGATGAGCCTGACTTCGTTAATAACGATGAGAACAGTTACCACGTTACGGTGGGAACTGATAATGATAACACAGCTCTGCTCGAAGGCTTCACTATCACAGCAGGTAACGGCAACGGATTTGCGGGAGAAGGAAAAGATCGTGGTGGAGGCTTCTATGCTAACCCTACCGATGCGACGATTGCATTCTGTGAGTTTGAAAAGAATTTCGGCACCTATACTGGCGGTGGAATATATTCACGAAATGGAAGCCTCAACTTACATCATTCGACTTTCTTGGAGAACAAAGTTTACAGGGAACCCGTCTCAAATGGTGGCGGCGGAGTGGCGATATATGGATTCGATAAATTCGGATCTCCGACAGTCGATAGCTGCACCTTTATTGGAAATTCAGCAACAAATGCTGGCGGCGGTCTTGAGTACTTAACTTCATCGAAGCCTGGCGGCGGTGTAACAATTACAAACTGTACTTTTGAGACGAATATAGCAATTGGTCCTTCTTGGGGCGCTGTGGGTGGTGGCGGCATAGTAGTTTTCGCTACACTCAAAACCGTTTTGATTCAGGGTTGTAGCTTCTTCAACAATTCAGTCAGTAGCTTGGACAAATTCGCTGTTGGCGGAGGATTAGCAATTGCAGGACCAAACAAAAGTATTGTTAATTGTCAGTTTAGTGGAAATTCTTGCATTTCTCCGATTGGAACTCTTGGCGGCGCAATCACAGCACAGAATGGCAACGCAAAATTTATCAATTGCGTGGTAGCTGAAAACACAGCAGAAAACGGGGGCGGAATCAACAACGTAAATGCAACTGCTACATATATAGATTGCACAATTATTGGAAACACTGCTACTAAACTAGGCGGTGCATTCCATAGCTTAAACAGTAGTGAACCTTTGCTAACCAACTGCATTTTGTGGGACAACGGTCCTGAGCCAATTGTGGATGAGGATGCAGCCGTAACCACGGTAAATTACAGCAACGTACAAGGTGGTTGGGTTGGTGCGGGCGCGAACAACATAGATTCCGATCCGATGTTTGTTAATCCCGGAAATGGCGACTATCGCCTTTCATCCGGCTCACCTTGTATTGACGCTGGTCATAACTGGTATGTGCCTGTGGATGCAAACGATTTCGATGAAGATGGCATTTTGTGCGAACTGTTCCCAGTCGATCTGGATGGCAATCCACGCTTCAATGCAGATGAAGCAGATTTCGATCCAGGTTGCGGCGTACCCGTCGTTGTAGACATGGGCGCTTACGAATATCAATTCGATCCGGTTGATCAAATCACATTCGCAGACCTCACCGGTGATAACGCAGTAAATACTCTCGACTTACTTTCACTTTTCGCTGACTGGGGTGATTGCGCAATAGGATGTTGCCTAGCCGACCTGGATCTAAGCGGTACTGTCAATACAACCGACCTGCTCATCCTCTTCGCTAATTGGGGAGTGTGTAAATAAAGAAGGCACTTGGCACTTGGCATTGGTGAAGATTGAAACCACCCGACGCCCATGGATTGCAATCAGTGGGTTCTTATTACATAGGTATAAAAGCACAAATATCTAGTTTTGCCCTTTCTTACTCAATAAAGCCCTAACTTTTCTGTTTGTTAGCATTGACATAAATTGAAACAAAGAGATAATAATAAAGCTATTACCCAATCTCGTGTAAAGAGGCAGACAAGCTCAATCTTTCAGGAAATGGAGTGTCTGCCACATTTGGCAGAGGCGTTAGTGAGAACCATGTCGCGCAAGGAACCTACTTAATTGAAGGGAAAATCGCGGTAGAGACTTGAGATAAACTCATTTTGTTCTCGAATTAGCAATTGTTGTGTAAAAAACACAAACTCCAGGAGACTGAGGAATGTCATTAAGATTAAAAATTGTCGATCATCTTGCTGCATTATTAACAATTGCAATTCTAACGAATGCGAAGGCTGACATTATCAATGTGCCCGGTGATCAGCCAACCATTCAAGCTGGAATCCGCGCCGCAATAAATGGAGATGAAGTTGTCGTTGCCGATGGAATCTATGCAGGAGCAGAAAACCGCAACCTGGATTTCACTGGAAAGCTCATCACGGTTCGAAGCGAAAACGGTCCGGCCAATTGCATTATCGACTGCGAGTTGGCAGCGCGTGGGTTCATCTTTCAAAATGCAGAAACTAATGACTCACGACTCGAAGGCTTTACTATCCTCAGGGGAAGAGCCCATCTTGTTTCATTCACGTACATGGGCGGTTCCATTTTCTGCATTGACAGCAGTCCTACAATCGTAAACTGTGTATTTGAGGATAGTGGAGTAGGTCCAGGACCTGGCTTCGGAGGCGCAATCTGTTGTGCATCAAACAGTAATCCGGTAATTATTGACTGTACTTTTATTAATAATTGGACAGATATTGGTGGAGGTGCAATTGCATGTGCAGATTCCAGCACACCTACAATTATTAACTGTCTTTTCGACGGTAACATGACATTCTATGGCGGACCAACCCAGGGAGGTGGCGGCGGTGGAGTCTGGTGCGGTGATTCAAGCGCAGCGACAATTACAGATTGCATATTTATTGGTAATTCATCAAGTCTTGAAGGCGGCGGAGTATGCTGCCTTGACACTGCTAGTGTTCTTATCTGCAATTCAACATTCATAGGAAACCTGTCCGAGCAAGATGGTGGTGCTGTAGCAACTAATATGGTCTCAGATATTGAGCAAGGCAATGGTCCTTCAGTCTTGATCGACTCGTGCACAATGAATTCAAATTTTTCAATGCAAGATGGCGGTGCGATTTATGTTCACAATAGTGGAAATGCCCCCACAATAATCAATTGCACTCTTACGGAGAATACTGCCGTCCATCTTGGTGGTGGAATCCGAGTATTTGAAAACAATCCTACAATTGTAGGCTGTAATTTCAATGGAAATTCCGCAGATTTTGGTGGCGGTATACATAACGTTTTCTCAAACACGTCAATTATTAACTGCCAATTCGTCGGAAATTCGGCAACAATGGACGGCGGCGGCATAATCAATAAGAATAGTGAACCCATTATCAGAAACTGTACATTTGTTGAAAATACAGCCGGACAATATGGTGCTGGAATAACCAACGATCAGGAAGCAAGCGCAACTATTGATAATTGCCTATTTCTAAGTAACTCAGCGGTAAGTGATGGTGGAGGCATGTTTAACCGCTATTCCAGTCATCCTTTAATAACAAACTGCCAATTCATTGGAAATTTGAGTGGCGCCAATGGTGGAGCAATGCATACACGGACCGGTCTACCTAGAATTATCAATACAGTTTTCAGACTTAATTCCGCTAACTTAGGTGGTGTAATATACGCATGGGATGACAGTCAAATTGCCTTGAGCGGATGCACATTATTAAACAATACTGCAATTATAGAGGGTAATGAGACTTACAACATTGAAGATAGCAGCGTAATAATATCTAACTCGATTATAAGGGGCAGTGATTTCGGACACTTTGGAGGGCCAGGAGTCACGACAGTGTTATTCAGCAATGTCCAAGGTGGATATGTAGGCCTTGGTAACATAGATGCCGACCCAATGTTTGTCGATCCTGATATTGCTATCACAAATGCTGGCACTTCACTGAAAAGCTATATACTGGAAAGAAAACGTACATTCTGGTCTTTGAAGGGTCCGGATTCAGGTCCGGGACCAGATGAGCCACCAATATAAAACTTCGCTATTAAACCCTAACCCATAGCTTGGGCTATCTGTTCATTATCATCGGTAATCGGGCCTTCTGCATTACCGTTTATGAATTGCTCTACATATTCATTGCCGGAATTATCAAGTTCTTCTACCGGGCCGTGCCAGACAATGCGCCATTTACGGGACCAGAATTGATGCTGAACGTCAATGTGTCACCGTCGTTGTCTTGACCGGTCAGCGTTACGGAAACAGGATTGTCCTGATCGGTAACAACAACTTGATCATTCGCTAATGGCGGATTATTCGCGTTTGGATCTTCAATCAATACACCAACATCGAAAACACGCTCGACTTCAGTATACGAACAATTATTTTCTTCGTTCGACTCAACGATCTCCTCATCGTCGTCTGCGCAAGCTGCCAAGAAATGTACATCTCCGGTAAATCCACTTGGAATAACAAATTCTTGCTCCGACGCGTGACTAGATTCTCCGGCGGCTAATGGTGGGATGATCCGTTCGCCGAGGAATGACGCCGTATCAATGTTGTCTGCGGTAATATTGTCTGTGTCTGTGATGTAATAACTGGTAGCACTGGGCGCTACTACGTCAACGGTTCCAACATTAGATGTAGTTTCCGTGATGAAGATTGTGTCATTCTCACTCGCGAATACCAGTGGCGGTGCAAACAGCGGAACAACCAAATCGGCCTCAGCCGTCCAATTCACCTCCACAATTGCCAGACGCCTAAATGCTTCAAAGTCGTTTTCTACAATTTCTATAACGTCAACCCCAGTATTTCTTCCAACATAACTGAACACCACTTCGCCAGTCCCTGAAACGAATGTTGACTGCTCCGCGTCGAAGTCGATGGTGATGGCATAAGGGGTGCCGATTTCATCCTGGCGGCGATAGCGCTTTCCAATGCTACCGGTTACGTCAAAATCCATTACAAACTCGTTTTTGAGGAGATCGAAAACTTGATTGGCTTTGCTCATCAGCTCCGGTTTTTTCATGAGTGGTAAAACTGCAGCTTTGTAGGGGGCGATTTGGG